>NZ_JAFREP010000056.1 GCF_017377855.1 Acanthopleuribacter pedis | reverse complement strand
CGAAATCGTCGGCGACCCGGCCACTGACGGTGACGGCGGCACGGTTGACGTAGGCGTCGCCGACGGGATCGGTCAGGGTCAAACGGGGCGGGGACCGATCGCGAACCACATCAAAGCTTTGCTGGGTCACGCCGTGCTCGGGATGGCGCGCGGTGAGAAAGAACCCGTTGACGCCGGCGCGAAGGGTGAGCGGGTGTGAGAAGGCGCCGTCGGGGTTGAGGGTGATGGTATCGGTGCCAAGGGTTAAGCTGCTGTCGGCGGGGGTGACGGTACCGGCGAGGATGAGGGCTTCGTCTTGGGTAAAGGCGGGCAGGGGTTGGCGTTCGATGGTCGGCGGGGATTGCGCAAAAACAGAAAAACAGAGAGCAAGCCAAACAAACAAGGACCGCAACATAAAGACACCTTCATTAAATAATGGAACGCCGCCTGGGCTGACACCTAAGAAGCGCTGACGCGGTGATTTTAGCTAAACCTCTGGGCTGCAACGGTCTGTGAAAATGCTCACCACACCCAATGGGTGCGGTCGGGCGTGACCCCGGTCCGCTTTTTCCAAACCATTTCGCTCCAAATCTTTAGCCAAAATCCCTCACTCTTATCGCGGTTCTTAGGTGACAGTCTGCAAACGAACGCTTGTGATGACCTATGTGACAATGCTTAAAAAAGCACAGTATACCAAAGTTACCAATCAAGCGAATGCGCCGCCCTAAACGTGCGATTGAAAACCAACGCGCACGCTGAAGGATAATCCGGTGATTAAAGGTGTGATTATTTTGAAAAAACAGGTGTTGACGGCATCCACAAAATCCGAAGCTTCGTTGCAACAACGAATACGACACCAAAGCGGCATCCGACCAGGGTCGCTTTCTTGAATCAAAGCGACGGCTCTATCCGCGTCGGGAAGCGGTAACCGAGGGAGACCCGCCCCGGCCGCATCCTAAACATCCAAAAATCGTGAGAAATAAAGAAGGTAAAGCCAAGCCCGGCAAAGCACACAAGCCAATCTCCAAGCGATCCCAAAAAAGGGAAAGGGCGCGAAAGGAACCGCCGGGGGAGAGGTTCCTTCCGCGCCCTATGGGAAGGTACGATCAACTTGTCATCGGAAAAAAGGAGCTGACCGGGGTGAGCTATGAGGGGGTCACCCCGGATCAGCCAGGAAGGTACGATCAAATGAAAGGCAGACGTTGTGCTCGGTTATAGGCTGCCAAATAGAATAAGCAGTTTGGTCCACGGGGGTAGCGCTTCAGAAGAGGTGTGGACGGGGGCCGGTCTGTCATCCTGCCGATCCCCATCCGCCCAGTCTGGTTGGTTAAGCGTGGGTGGTTTCGAATTGCTCGGCTTCGGTGCTGCCGGCCAAGGCGGTGGTGGAGCTTTGACCACCGGAAATCGCTTGGGCGACGGAATCGAAGTAGCCGGTACCGACTTCGCGTTGGTGTTTGGTCGCGGTGTAACCGTTGACCTCGTTCGCGAATTCAGCCTGCTGCAGTTCGGAGTAAGCGGCCATGCCGCGATCTTTATACTGGCGCGCCAGTTCGAACATGCTGTGGTTGAGGCTGTGGAAACCGGCGAGGGTAACGAACTGGAACTTGTAACCCATGGCGCCTAATTCCCGTTGGAACTTGGCGATGGTGGGTTTGTCGAGGTTGGCTTCCCAGTTGAAAGAAGGCGAGCAGTTGTAGGCCAATTTTTTGCCGGGGTACTTGGCTTGGATCGCCTCGGCGAACTTGCGGGCGTCTTCCAGGCAAGGCGTGGAGGTTTCGCACCAGATAAGGTCGGCGTAAGGGGCGTAAGCCAGGCCGCGGGCGATGGCTTGATCCAAGCCGCCTTTGATGCGGTGGAAGCCTTCGACGGTGCGCTCACCGGTCATGAATTCGTGGTCGGTGGGGTCGATGTCGGAGGTCATCAAGTAGGCGCTGAAGGCGTCGGTACGGGCAACCAACAGGGTGGGAACACCCATGACGTCGGCGGCGAGGCGCGCGGCGGTCAACGTGCGGACGAAGTGGGCGGTGGGGATCAAAACTTTGCCGCCGAGGTGACCGCATTTCTTTTCAGAGGAGAGTTGGTCTTCAAAGTGAACACCGGCGGCGCCTGCTTCGATCATGCCTTTCATAAGTTCGAAGGCGTTGAGGTTGCCACCGAAACCGGCCTCGGCGTCGGCAACGATGGGGGCGAACCAATCGATGTCGGTGTCGCCTTCGCCGAAATGAATTTGGTCGGCGCGTTGCAGCGTTTGGTTGATGCGTTTGACTACGTGGGGCACGCTGTTGGCGGGGTACAAACTTTGGTCGGGGTACATTTGACCGGAGAGGTTGGCGTCGGCGGCAACCTGCCAGCCACTCAGATAGATGGCTTTCAAACCGGCTTTAACCTGTTGCATCGCTTGGTTGCCGGTGAGGGCGCCCAGGGCGTTTACGAAGGGCTCTTCGTTGATGAGGTTCCAGAGTTTTTTGGCGCCACGCTCTGCCAAGGTGTATTGAATGCGGATCGAACCGCGCAGTTTCAAAACATCTTCAGCACTGTAGGGGCGGGAAATGCCCTGCCAGCGTTCTTCTTCGGCCCACTGTTTACGAAGTTCTTCTGCTTGTTGCTGAAACTGAGTCATGATGATCTCCCAAAAAATTAAGAAAGGCGTTACCGCCAAAGGTAAAGGTTGTAGCATCTCCACGGGGGTGAAGGTGCGGCGTTATCCGGGAGCGTCGGGACGGACCAAAGTGGTGGTCCGTCCCGACGCGTTAGAGGTGAAGTTAGCCGGCTAAATCACTGGCCATACTTAAGAAAGGTTGGAAGTCTTTCGCGGTGAACAGTTCGACGGCGGTGGCATATGCCTGTTGCCAACTGTCGCGGTTCGCCGCGGCGCCCAGCTCGTCGTAGATGCGGGCGAGTTCTTCGTCAAAAATTTTGCCGATGAGTTCGGTGGTCACCGGGGTGCCGCAATCGAGGCTGACGCCGTGGTGGAGCCATTGCCAGGTTTGGGCACGTGAAATCTCCAGGGTTGCTAGATCTTCCATGAGGTTGTCCCAGGCGATACAGCCGATGTCGCGTTGCCAACCTTCGAGGTAGGCAATCCCGACGCGGGCGTTGGTGCGCAGGCCTTCCAGCGTGCGGGGGCCGCCGCTTTGGGGCAGCAGATCGGGGTACTTGTCGCCCTCGGGCATGACGTCGAGTTGGTTGTCCACGGTGAAGGCGCTCATGGCGGTACCGATGAAGTAGGGGTGCGATACCCAGCAGCCGTCATGACCCGCGTCAAATTCCCACTGTTTGTCCGCGGCAACTTTTTCGGTTTGTTTTTGACGCAGTTCGGCGTCGCGACCGGGTGTGAACGCGGCCATGCCGCCCAGGGCCGAGGCGCCGCGTTGGTGGCAAATTTGGATCAACCGTTTGGCGTAGTTGTTCATCCAAGGGCGGTTCATGCCGATGGAGGCGCGGTCGGCCATGACGCGGTCCTTGTGGAACTTAAGCGTTTTGATATCGGAAAAAATCTTGTCCCAGCGGCCGACGTTCAAACCGGCGGCGTGGTCGCGCAATTCGTAAAGAATTTCTTCGATTTGGAAGGCGGCGGGCAGGGTTTCGATGAGGAAGGTGGCGCGCAGGGTGCTCAGCGGCAGGTCGAGGGCGGCTTCAAGTTTGGTAAAGATGTCGTTCCACCAGCGTGCTTCTAAGTAATGTTCCACCTTAGGAACGTAGAACTTAGGCGTCTTGCCCCGTTTGATTAATTCTTTGGCGCCGTGGAACCAGCACAACACCAGGTCGAGCAGGCCGCCGGAAACCGGCTTGCCGTCGATCAACAGGTTGCTTTCGTCGAGGTGCAAGCCGCGAACGCGAACCATGACCAGGGCCATGTCGTCGGCGTCGAGTTGGTAGACCTTCTCGGGCCGGTCGGCGCGGGCCGGATCAACGTGGCGCAAATCGCCCTTGGCGGCGCCGAGGAAGTTGTGAACCCCGTCGACGACGTTGGTCCAGCTGGGCTTCATGCTGTCCTCAAAGTCGAGCATGGCGCAGTCGGCGCGGAAGCCGTCGCTGTTGCGGGACAACATGTTGATAACCATTTTGGTGGAGTTCACCGGGCCGGTGATTTCCACGCGGCGTTTTTGTAAATCTTTAGGAAGGGGCGCGACGCGCCAATCGCCTCGGACGGCTTCACTTTGGCGATCCAGATATTGGGGAACCTCGCCGGCGTCAAAACGCGCCTGGCGGTCCAAACGGGTTGCCAGCAAGGTTTGGCGGGAAGGTTCAAACTCGCGAGACAAGGTGGCGAGGAGCGCGACGGCCTCGGGGGTGAGCAGGGCCTTGGCGTCTTCGGTGAGCGCGGCGCTGTGAATAAGGACACCCTCGGAGAGCTGTTGAAAAGCCGGATCGGTCTGGGTCGCATCAATGACGTTGGTGGTCAAAAAGGCCTCCTCTGGGGATGGTAACTCGTGCTTGCCGCGATGTGGCGAGCGGTTGAGTTGTATCTTAATTTTGCGAATGTTGCGTGTCAAGCGAATATTCGCTAGAAAAATAAAAATCGCTGGCGATACACGAGGAGCCCTGAAGCGATGAGGAGATAAGCTTAATTAATATAGTGGTTAAGGTGTTAATGATGCGGTGATGAAGGCTCGGCGAATTTCTGTTTATGCCGTCGCCGGCTGCATTTGGGTGGTGAAATGTTCGAGAAATTCGCTTAGCGAATATTCGTTTTTGATCGATATTCGCTATTAGCTGCGGTGCAAAAAAACTTTTTTCGTGCCTTGTCGGCGGTGAAAACCCTGTTTCACCTCGCTGCTACAGGATTGAGTGTGATGTATAAGTGACTTTTAATAAGCTGGTTAAGTTGTTTTGGGGCGGCCGTGACGCGGTGTGGCGTAAGCTGTCACACCCGTTCCGGGCCCACATCATGCCGCACCCTTTTTCGCAAGAACCCTGCACCTTATCCCTTTGTTCGGTTAGAATACAGCCGAGCGGACAACCGGCTCTCCCGATGCGGCGACCGGTTTGGATGATGCTTTTTTGTCATGCGGCACCGTGTTTCGCCGCGCCTCGCGGCCTACTCCATCAGCCCTCGAGGTCTTTTTTTCGAGCGCCTGGCTTAAACCTAAAGTTAGCGATTCTTGGCGGCACACTCGCGCAACCTGCTGGGCTGCAACGTGCAGCAAAAATGCTCAACGTACTTTCCCAGTACGCCTGCACTTTTTTCAACACCTTTCGCTCCAGCATCTTGCACGATTGCATCCACCCGAATCGCACACTTTAGGTTAAATCTTTTCGCAAACCGCTCAACCGTACCTAGTCCCAGGGGGCCGAAAACACATGGATAACGATTTAATTCGACTCATTCTCGGCATGAAAGTGCGTCGCCTGCGTCAACAGGCCCATTTTTCATTGCAAGATCTCGCCAAAAAGACCGGCATGTCGGCTTCCTATTTAAATGAGATCGAAAAAGGCAAAAAATACCCCAAGGCCGAGAAGATCATGTCGCTGGCCGATGCGCTTTCGGTGGGTTACGACGATTTGGTTTCCCTCCGCCTCGAGGAAGATCTCGGTAACCTCACCCCGGTGCTCAATTCGCCCCTGATTCAGAAGTTCCCTTTTAAACTGTTTGGCATTTCGGCCCAAGACCTCATCCAATTGATGGCGCGCGTTCCCCGTGAAATGGGCATTTTGGCCAAGGTCCTCGAGGACATGGGCCACAACTACGACATGCGGGTTGAACACTTCTTCCACACGGCGCTGCGCTCCTTCCAAATCATCAACCACAACTTCTTTGCCGATATCGAAAAAACGGCGGATCGTTTTCGCAAGACCCGCGGTTGGGAAGCCGATCGCATTGTCGGTTTTGATGAGTTGCTGCCCGTTTTGAAAGAAGAATTTGGGGTCACCATCAATCTGGACTGTTTGGCCGACCACCCGACCCTCAGCCACATGCGTTCGGTGCTCACCGAGGACAACCAGCTCCTGCTACACCATGCCCTTTCTCAGCCACGCCAAGCCTTTGCGATTGGGCGAGAGATTGGGTACCGCTTGCTGAAAGCCGAGGAACGGGCCTACAGTTCGCCGCCCCTTGAGGTCGGCACCTTCGAAGAGGTGTTTAACAACTTCAAAGCCTCCTACTTCGCCAGCGCCATCTTGCTGCCGCGCGAACGCTTGTTCCGCGATTTGAAGAGTTTCTTCAAGCTCAGTTTTTGGGACGCCGAGGCGTTCCGCAACCTGATGGCGGGGTACAAGGTTACGCCGGAAACCTTTTTCTACCGGCTCAGCCAGTTGGTGCCCCATTACTTCCGTTCCAAAAGGGTTCACTTTTTGAAGTTTGAACGGGGCGCGGGCGAGAGTCGCGCTAAGTTGGTCAAACAATTGAACATGTCCAATGTTCACATTCCCCACGGGATCGGACTTAAAGAGCAGTTTTGCCGCCGCTGGTTGTCGCTGTATGTGATTGACGAACTGGAGGCCGAACCCGAAAAAGACATGGTGATCGGGGTGCAGCGATCGCGGTTTATCGAACACGACAGCGAGTTTTTCTGTATTTCGGTCGCGTTCCGCGGCATGTTGGATCCCAACCATTATTCCAGCCTGACACTCGGTTTTCAGGTGGATGCGGCGCTCCGTAAAACCGTGCGCTTTTTGCCTGATCCCAAGGTGCCCCATCGCGAGTTGGGTCAAACCTGCGAGCGCTGTCCGCTGACGGCGGAGCACTGTCAGGAACGGGTCACCGAGCCGACCTTGTACCTTGAGAAGAAACGGCGCGCCGAGCAACTCAGCGCGCTGAAGCAATTGCGGGCCGGTGTATCCACCGCGGCCACGACCCGTTAGGGTGTCCGGTTAACCAGCGGCGCTACTTCCTTCAGGATTTGTTCCGGCAAAGGTCGAACACGGTAGTTTTCGGAGATATCGGACCAGAGAATGCGGCCGGTGCGGTCGATAAGGATGCGCGCCGGGCGTGCGATATCGCTGCCGTCCATGGGGTTGCCGCCTTCGTGACGCAAGCCGAGCGCGGTGGCCATGGTTGCCCCGGGATCGGTGAGCAGGGGATAGGTCAGGTTGAGGCGGCGCTGGGTTTTTTGTGATTGGGTCGGGTCGTCGACCGAAATCGCCGCGGGCGAAATCCCCAGTTCCTCGAAATCATTTTGTGCGGTTTGAAGCTGGACCAGCTCCCGTTTGCAGTAGGTTCACCAATGGCCGCGGTAGAAAATGATCAGCGCGTGGCGATTGGTGCCGAACACATCGTCGAGCTGGACCTCAACGCCCGAGCCTTGCAAAGGGATCGCCATGGTTTGCGGCGGGATGGTTTGGTCGACGGCGACTTGGATTGGCGGGGCGCCGTAGGAGGACCAGACGAAGATCCAGGCGTAAAACAGCCCGGAGACACCGACCGCGATCAGGTTGGCGACAGCCTTGGGCCAACGGAAGCGGCCTTTAAAATCGGCAAACATCAAACCGATACCGGCCAGGCTGATCAGGACGTGGATGATCGGGTAGCGCTGAAACACGCCCAGACGTGAAACGAGCAGGAAGTACCCGATCATGGATAAAAAAACCAGGATGAAACCAAGGATGGTCTTCACGTCATGTTGCTCCGCGTGTTTTCTTGCTAAAGACTTTACCCGCGAATGGTTGGGAAGTAAAGTGATCACAAAAGGGTTATCGGGATGATTGCAGAATCCCGGTGTGCGCGTTGCCCAAGTCCATGCTCGACCAAACCTCGCCCTTTCTCGATGCGCCGTTGACGGTACCGGCGCGAAAAAACACATCCGGTGGGGTTTGCTGAAAACGCGACGACCTTATTAATGATTGGAGCATTCGGCATGAACCGAGTTTGTTGGTCCTTCTTTTTGTTGATGACGTTTTTGATTCCGCTTGGTGCGCAAGCCCCACAAACGATTTTTACCAACGGCCGTTTCTACACGGTCAACCCCAAACAGCCGTGGGCCGAGGCGGTGGCCGTGCGCGACGGGCGTATTACCGCGGTGGGTAAGGCTGCCGAGGTGATGGCGGCCAAAGGCGAAAAAACGCGGGTTGTCGATCTGGGTGGGCAGTTTGTGATGCCGGGTTTTGTAGAGGGCCATGCCCACCTGCGTGGTTTGGGCGAATCCCAGCTTAATTTAAAGCTTAACGAGGCGCGGAACTGGGACGAAATTGTTGCGATGGTCGCCAAGGCCGCGGCCGAGGCACCGGCGGGGCAGTGGATCATCGGTCGCGGCTGGCACCAGGAAAAATGGGACAAACAACCGGCACAAACCGAACGGGGTTTCCCGACCCACGATCTGTTGAGCAAGGCGGCACCCAATCATCCGGTTTGGCTGGATCACGCCAGCGGCCACGCGGGGATTGCCAACGCCAAAGCGATGGAACTCGCCGGGGTAACCGACAAAACCGCGGACCCCGAGGGCGGGGAAATTTTGCATGACGGTGCCGGTAAGGTGACGGGCGTGTTTAATGAAACCGCGGCCGGTTTGATTGTGGCGGCCTACCAAAAACACCTCGATGCCTTGACGCCGGAGGCGCGCGCCAAGCGTTTGCGCCGCGCCCTGCGTTTGGCGATGATGGAGTGTTTGTCCAAAGGCATTACCTCCTTTCAGGATGCCGGTGTGGATTGGGAAACGCTTGACCAGTTGCGCAGTTTTGCGGATGAAAGCAAGCTGGGCCTGCGTTTGTGGTTGATGGCTTTGGGTTCCCCGGCTGATTTGCGTAAGCGCCTGCCGGCCTACAAAGACTTGCGCCAAGCCGGTGGCGGGTTCCTTACCCTCGGTGGGATCAAAGCTTATTCAGACGGCGCCCTCGGTAGTCGCGGCGCCTGGCTGCTCAAACCCTACAGCGATGATCCCACGACCAGCGGCCACAATGTGACCGACCTGGATGTGCTGGCCGAAATTGCCGATGTCGCCCTGGAACACAAACTCCAATTGTGTGTTCACGCGATCGGCGACCGCGGCAACCGCGAGGTCTTGGATCTGTTCGCGCGCAAACTCAAGGGCCGCGATTTGCGTTGGCGGATCGAACACGCGCAGCATCTGAATCCCCAAGACATCCCCCGTTTCGCCGAGCTCAAAATCATCGCCAGCATGCAGGGTGTTCACTGCACCTCGGATGCGCCGTTCGTGGTCAAACGTTTGGGTGAGCAGCGCGCCCGCGAAGGTGCTTACGTATGGCGTTCCCTGTGGCAGTCCGGTGCGGTGGTAAGTAATGGTACGGATGCGCCGGTAGAGGATGTTTCGCCCCTAGCGAGCTTGCAAAGTACGGTGACCCGTTTGACCCGCGCCGGCGAAACCTTTTTCCCCGAGCAGGTGCTCAGGCGTGAGCAGGCGATTCAGTCCTACACGCTGAACGCGGCGTTTGCGGCCTTTGAGGATCAGGACAAAGGCAGCTTGGAAGTGGGGAAATTCGCCGACATGGTGGTGCTGGATCAAGATCTGACCAAGGTACCCGGCGAAAAAATCGGTGCGACCCGCGTCTTGAAAACCATTGTCGCCGGGATGACCCGTTACCGGGCCCCTTAACCTGTTGTTCACAATCGCCCGCCCCGTTTTTTGTTCGGGGCGGGCCTGGGTGAATGTGATTGATGCTACGACGCTGATTTGATGCGGTAAACCGCGTGGAAGTCGTGCGGCAAAACGGTTGGAACACGCGGGTTACCTGGTTGATTCAGCCTTTTTTTCGAGGTGGGAATACCCCTGCTGCTGTTGTTAAAGGGGGTTTGCGATTCGCGTTAAACACGCTATATTCGTCTCACTTGGGGTGGAAGCGGTTGCTTTCGTTTTATATCAAAAAGACCGAAACGCGGATTGAACCCGCCTTGGATGTGATGTCGGTTGGTTGCGTAACGGGGTCGCTTCGCGTCGGTGTGTCACAGTTGCGTCGCCGCGCGTGGTTGCCCGGGTTCTAAATGGCGGTTTGGGGGAAGGTCGTGGGAAAGCCATGGCCCGACGGTTTTGGGTTGGCCGTTCCCCGGGGCTTGATGGAGGCAGTTCTGAGCAAAAAGCTTTGGAAGGAAACAGACCGGGAGCTGATCAAGCGATGCCTGGACGGTGACCAGCCTGCCTGGGACGCCCTGATTCACCGTTACAAGCGGCTGGTGTACCATTTCCCCAACGGGGCCCGACTGAACCCCGAGGATTGCGACGAGGTATTCCAAGAAACTTTTGTGGCGATTTACAAGCAATTGGAAAAGTTGCTGGAAGTTGACGACCTCAGCCGTTGGATCGCCACGGTGGCACAGCGCATCACTTGGCGCGCCGCAAATAAAAGACGCAACCAAAATGATTACGAGGTTCCGCAAGAATACGACGTTGCCGATCCCGACGAAATCACGCCCAAGTGCCTTGAAATCAAACTGCAGCAGTCGATCGTGCGCCAGAGCCTCGGTTTGCTGAACACCCGTTGCCGTAAATTACTGTACCTGTTGTTTTACGAGCACGATTCAAGCGATTACCACAAGATCTCGGAGCAGGCGGGTATTCCACACGGCTCGATTGGTCCGACGCGCAAACGTTGCCTGCTCAAGTTCAAGGAATTGTTGAAAAAACGTGGTATCCACGAAAAAAATGTATCTGAATGGCTGTAAGCGATACTTTATGGTTAGTCAGGACGACGCCAAGCGAGAACCCAATTCACGATCCGTTGCCAAACACGTCACGATGAAACCATCGACGCTGCTGTTGGAACCTTGATGCCGACAGAACAAGCGTAGGGCGGCACACAGCAAAGCCGCCGTGGATCCGCCGTATTGTTGGGAAAACCGCACCTTTGATGAACCACAACGTCCGGGAGGCCTTTCGGCATGTCACAAGACACTTTTTACCAACACCTTGTTCAGCTTACCGCGCTCGACGCCAGCGTCGTCGTCCCGGAAGCGACCGTGAATGCCGCACAGGCGATTTTTGAGCCCAAGGCCAAACCTTCGTTCGCCAATCTTTTTGTGTTGCGCCCGCTGCAACAAGCGCTTGTCCGTGACGCCGGGATTAAGAAATGGTTCTACGACCTGCCCAACGGTTTTTACCTTTCCCTGGAGCAAACAACCGATAAAAGCGGCATCCACCTGCACGGATTCATCAATGGGATTGATGAATCCGAGGTGTTTTTGTATGGTACTGAGAGCGTCGGTCGTACACGCATTGAGAATGGTGTCTTTGACTTCGTCAGTCTCGAATCGGGCGAGTACTCGCTGTCATTTTGGCAAGGTGAGGAACGTTATTGGGTCAACAAACTTTATCTGAAGGAGTGGAACTAGACGCCACCACCCTTGCCCGGCGTGTGCTTGCCGGGCGCATTGCTTTTGTTGACCTTGAAGAACGCTTTATCAGCCTGCTTAGTCAGGACATTAACAAGGTAAAACCGCTGGCGCAGATGTTGGAGCGCCATCACGGTCAGTTACCGCCCCATCACGAGGCCAAGGCGCTTTGGCTCATCGCGCGTTATACCGAGGTTTGTTCACAGCATCGTTTGACGATTCGCTGGGCGCGTGCCGCCAAAACCCGTTTTGAACACCTCGGCCTCGGCCACAACGTGCACCAATGTTTGCGCTTGTTGGGGTCCGCCTACCATTTTCTGGGGAACTACGAAAAGGCGGTTGAATCCTTTGAAGCCATTCTGGCCGAGGACGGAATTGCCAACTTGGAACGGTTGAAAGTCACCAGTAATTTGGGGGTGATGGAGTACCGGCGCCATAACTACGGGCCCGCTTTGCGTTATTTTTCCCAAGCCGGCGAGATTCTAAAGCAAGAGCCGCAACCCCGGCTGGAAGCCATTCTGCGCCACAATATGGCCAACACCCAAGTTTGTATCAATGCGTTTTCCGAGGCCGAGAGCAATTACCAGACCGCGCGTACCTTGTTTCAGGAGCAGGGCCTTACTTTGTACGAGGCCATGGTGCTGCAGGCATTTGGCAACCTGTACACCATCCTGGGTCAGTTTTACATGGCCGAGCAGCGTTTGATCGAGGCGCGCGAGGGGTATGCCCGTGCCGGTGATGATTTCGGCGCCGCGCTCTGCGATTTCGATTTGTACCGCATGTTCATCCTGCTCAACCGTTTTGACGAGGCGCTGGATCAAGTGGAAGAACTGGTCTTGGGTTTCAAACGTCTGGGTCGCGTGATGGAGCAGGGCCAGGTCTGTTACCACGCCATCGAAGCCGCGTTGGCGCTGGGTGAAGAAGAACTGGCCGGCGAATACCTCGACCGCGCCATGCGTCTGTTTCGGCGCGAAAAAAATACCCATTATTTGGCCCGTTGCGATCTGTACCGCGCCCGTTTGGCGGCACGGCGCAACCGCGGCAAGCGCGCGCTGTTTTATTTGGACCGTGCCGTACAAGCATTTGTTGCCACCGGTCATAAAGAACTGGAACTCATTGGGTTGCTCGATGCGGTGCGGTACCGAAAAGGGCGTGCGACCGCTGCTGAAATCACACGCCTGAAAAACCTAATCAAGGTGCCGCTCAGTCCGCGGGTGCGTACCGAGGCCTTGCTGGTGATCAGTCAGGATTGGTACGACAAACGCCAATTCAAACGTTCCTGTGATTTGTTGTTTGAGGCGATTGGTACCATCGAGGCGGAGCGCGCCAGTATTGCGGTTTCCAGTCAGCGGAAAAGTTTTTTTAACGACAAAGCCGAAATTTACGGGTTATTGATTGAGCGTTTGTACCAGTGGGGTCATGCCGAGGCCAAACGCTGGATGTTCCGGGTTATTGAGTTGAGTCGCAGTCGGTTAATGACAGAGAAAATGTCGCGTGAGGGGCGCGCCGCCGGTGTGCTCAACCGCGACGAACCGCTGCTCCTGGAAATGGACCGCGAGCACAACCGGCTTAACCAGTTGAACCGGAAGCTGCAAGGTTTGTTGACCCAGGACCAAACCTCGGCACTTGAAATGAAAGCATTGCAGGAATCGAAGCAGGAAGTCCGCCGCCGCATAAATTTGCTGCGCGGACGGATGCGCGATTCGGCACGATTGGGTTTGTATTTCCCGATTGATTTGGATGTGGGCGAAATTCAGAAGTTGATGCCCGAGGGGCACTTGCTGGTGTGTTTCTTCCTTGGCCAATCCGGTTTGTACCGTTTAACGCTTGGTAAACAAACACTGCATACCCGCTTGTTGCCATGTGATAAGCGATTTTTGCGGGAAATCAACCAGTTACAGGCGACGGCGTCCATGATTCATCCGGCGCCGAACCGCCTGATGCGTTTGATCGAGTTGTCGGATCGGCTGAGTGAGGTTTTGGTGCCGCCCCAAGTGGCCTCGTGCCGACACGTGACCTATGTATTCCACCGTGAACTTCATCGTTTTCCCGCCGCCTTGCTTCGTTTCCGCGGTCGTTTCCTTCTCGAAACAAACACCCTGAACCAGTGCCAAAACCTGTCGATGTATTATTTCGCGCTCAAGCGTGCGTCGCGCCCGCGCCACCGCCCGTTGTTCTATTTTTCCGACGATGCGGCCGATCCACGTGCGCCGGAACGGGGCATTCTGGGTGAGCTCTACCCGGGGGCCGTGTGTCCTGATCGTTGGCGCGCCGAGGATGTTCAAGAAGCTTGGCCGAACGCGGATGTGATTCACTTTGCCGGTCACTGCGCCTTTAACCGCCACCATCCCGACGAGTCTTATTTGCTGTTGGGGGGCGCCAAGGTATTCCTGCGTGATCTGGCGCAGCTTCGCTTGGCGCAACCTTTTATTAATTTGGCCTCGTGTCGCAGCGGCGCGGTGGTGGTTGCCGAGGGCAATGAACCCCGTGGTTTTGTGATTTCATTATTTGCCGCCGGCGCGGGGCAAGTACTTGCTTCTCAGTGGGATATCAACGATGAGAAAACCGGTGATTGGATGGCGCATTTTTACCGTGAATTGCCGAACGGTGCCGCTCGCGCCTACCAAGCGGCTTGTCTTGCGATGATGAAACAGGAGCCCGATCCCCATTATTGGGCCGGGTTCTGCTTGTTGGGCCGGCCCTGCTCTCATGGCGATATTTCTTGATAGGACTTTTCTAGGTTTTGTTGTTGGTTTTGGTGGTGGGTTCGCGTTCGAGCTTGGGTCTTTTTAGGATTTCTTAGGATATCAGGATAGATAGAAGAGGCGCCGCGGATGGCTGGGTCCACCTGGATCATGGTCTTCTAACGGGTCGATCCGGCAAAGATCTCATCCGTGCGCATCCTAAGTGAGTTCGGATCAACGAAGTGACGGCATTATCCGCATGCGCGATCCCTCACGAAAGGGAAAGGGTGCTCCTCGCCATCCTGAAAAAATCCCGGCTTCCTGAGAAAAAACGAATACAAAGCGATGCCCATCGGCGCCCATAAAAGCCACAACCAGAAGAGCCCGACCGCGCATAAGGCCTGTCGGTCGGGCTTGATGGGTTACTTTTTCAGATTCTCCACCGTGATCGCGTTCCAAACATCGGCGTATCCCGTTCCGAGTTTGTCCCAGTGCTGGAAGGCGTTTACGTGGTAAATCGGTTTGGCGGTCCAGAGAATGCGATCCTCGACATACCAACGGGACGCGTAGGGGACCAGTTGGAGGATGATGGCCGCCTGGCCGGCAACGATGGGGGCGGCCATCGAGGTGCCGGAACGGTAGATGTAGCGGTTGCCGGGCGCCGTGGAAAGGACGTTTTCTCCCTGGGCGGCAACCGAAACGTCATAGGCGTAATTGGCGAAAGGAGATTTAACCAAGTCTTCGCCGATGGACGTGACCGTGATGACGCCGCGAACATTGCCGGGATACTTGACCTCGTTGAGGTTGTTGTTGCCGGCGGAGGTCACAATGGTGATGTTGAGTGCTTGGGCGTAGGCCAGCCAATCCTGCAGAATCGGTGAGGGTTTGTCGATGCTCATGCTGAGGTTGATAATGTCGACACCCATCATGGTGGCGTAGGCGATGCCTTCCACGATGTCGAACAACTCGGCGTGGCCGTCGCTGTCGGCGATGCGGATGGGCAAAAGGATGACATCGGGGGCGACCGTTTTGATGATGCCGGCGACATGGGTGCCGTGGCCCCAGCCCTCGTCGAGCACGCCGTTGCCGTTGGTGTCAATGCCGCGTCGTTCCTCCGAGGGGTCGTAATCCTCGTCGACGAAATCGATCCCCCATGGGCTGATGTTGTCGCGCAAATATTCGTGGTTCATGTCGATGCCGGTGTCGAGTACCGCGACCACCACCCCTTGTCCGGTGCTGTGGGGCCAGGCTTTGTCGACGCGAATACGATCCAGCCAGTCCTGGCCGTAAATGCTGGGATCGGGGCGTTCGTCGTTGTCGCGTTCTCTGATCCAATCGGGGTCGGGCGCATCGTGGTCGTCATCGAGCATGACGATGGAGCGAGAGTCCACTTGACCGGCGCCCATCATTTCGCGGATTTTTGCTTTTTGGTTGGCTTCGGCCACGGTAGCGATTTGGCTAAGTTCTTGGATAAGCGTGTTTTGGCTGAGTGGGCTTTCGATGGTAACCCGGTATGAATTGATCTCCTCGCCTTGGGAGGAGGTGACGACTTGGTAGTTGCGTAATTCGTAGGTGAGGTTAACAGAGTGATCAAAGGTCAAAATGACGTGGTGACGAGCAGCGAAGGTGAGACCGAAAGGAAAGAAAATGAAGGCGAATCGAAGGTAATACATGAGTACTCCTCGGGGAAACTTCGAGTGGGAAGGCCTGTTATTGGGGGGTGAGCACAAACCAAAAAAGGGAGTAAATCGATGAGATAAAAATGGGAATGAATCAAAGTTGACTTTATTAATATAAGAAGGGAAAAGAGAGGTCAATCACTTTTTCTATAAAGGTGATCGTGTAAATTAACGCGGGCCGCGTCTATACAGAAGAAAGTTGTAGCCTTGTTTTATTCAAAGTGTTGGCGTTGTGCGGTTTATCATTATTTTTAGGCGTGATTTGCTTGAAAAGTCGCCATAGATGGGTTACTGGGTCTTGTCGGCGTGTCTTGGACGCTGTGTTGGGGTTAATGCGAATGTGTTCTCGACACCATGTGTTTTTACCAAAGAAGCCCGATAAGAGCCGCGAGTTATCGGGCTTCTTCGGTTTAAGCGTTGCGGTTTTTCTTTGGGAGGGGAAGTGGCGGTGGGTTCCGGTGAATATTTTTTTAGGTGTAAGGTGTTTGAATTATTGATCTTGGGTGATGAATGCGCTTTTTTTGAAAAAAAATAAAAAAAAGCGTATCTGCCGGGACGGCATGGGTACTTATGGGGTAGAGCGACGCGATACGATTGCCTCGTTCCTGTGCTGGTTGGACACTTCTTCCACCGAGGAGATTTGCCACATTCCATGGTGGCTTCTATGAACTCGCAATGTATGAATAGCATATAGCTCTCATACTATTGTATGTTTGCGAGTTGATTTAGGGTTTGCAGAAACCCTTCGTCCTTTTTTTCGACGATAAACGCGAGGATTTTTACACCATCAATAGCCTCGTCGACCTCTACTGGCGTGACGGTCGATCTGCACAGGCGGCGAATTCTTTCCCTTGAGAATTCGCCGCTTTTCTCATTTCTAGCCCGCATTTCTCACAAGGAATTCCGCCGTGGGGCAGCCCATGTGATTGCGATTGGGCGGCTTTCCGCGGGGCGGCCTCCCGCGGGGCGGCCTCCTGTCTTATTCGGTCGAGCCGCCTTCGCCTCAGCTGCTGCGCCGAGAGGTCGGCCCCGCGAAGGGTCGGCCCCGCGAAAGGTCGGACCCCTGTACCGTCTCTCGGTCGTCATCTTCGTACGCATGGGGCTTTCAGCTTTTCGCGACCAAGCCTTGTGGGAAATGGGAGCGGGGTGTTTTTGCGGGACTTCATGTTCTGGTTGGTTTGTTGTTGAGCCATTAAAAAAGGCGACGTGCCGGAGCGCGTCGCCTTTGGGTGCAGCGGGTTCGGGCCCGTTGCTTGTGGGGTTGTTTAGTGGACCCAGACCAGGGCTTTCCACATGTCGATCAGGCCCTCGCCCAGGCCTCTGCCGGGGTTGAGGTAGGAGACCGAGTAAGAGGTGTAGTAGATGGCGCGAACGAGGTCGTCACGGCTGGTAGCGGTGCGGTAGCTGCGCAAGACCGCGGCTTGGGCGGCGACCATGGGGGTTGCCATTGAGGTGCCACTGCGGCCGGCCCAGCCGCCGCCCGGGTAGCAACTGGTGATTTGTTCGCCGGGGGCGACCAGATCAACCAGGTTTCCGTAGTTGGCGAAGCCGGACTTGTAACCGGTGTTGGTGATGGAACTGACGGTGACCACGCCGGGGATGTTGGCGGGGAAATTAAGGTTGCTGGTGTTTTCGTTACCGGCGGAGGTCACGACCAGGATGTTGTTGCGGTGTGCTTCGTCGATCCAGAGGTTGAGCAGGGGGGAGGTTTCGCTGACGCTGAAGCTCATGTTGATGACGTCGGCATTGTTTTTGACCGCGTGGGCGATGCCCTGAATGACGTCGAACAGTTCGGCATGGCCTCTGCTGTCAACGACGCGGATCGGCATGATGTTGGCGTCCGGGGCGACCAAGCGGATGATGCCGGCGACGTGGGTGCCGTGACCGTAGCCAATTTCATTTGCCCCGGTGATGCCGTAAACCGCATTTTCTTCGTTGGGGTCCCAGTCGTTGTCGATGAAATCGTAGCCGTTAATCAGGTAAGGGCTCAGGAACGGATGGCTGGTGTCGACGCCGGTGTCGATGACGGCGACGGTCATGCCGGCGCCGCGGGCGTAGCGCATGACTTCACGGTGTTCAATTAAGCGGTGGAAGGGTTGGTCCCAAATTTCCAAGGGGTTTGAAGAGCCGCCGGGCAGTTGGTTGAGGTCGTCGTCAAGCATGAGGATGGAGCGTGAATCGAGAATGACGGGGGTGTCGATGGAGTCGAGTTGGACGCTTTTGTTGGCCTCGGCGTGGAATACGGCACCGTTGCTGTTGAGCTGCTCCAGGATTTCAGTGGCTGACAGGTTGTCGGTTACCACGATCTTGTGGAACAAATTGTCGCTGGAGGATTCGTATTGGCTGATGGTCAAATCGTTGACAACGTTGGTGATGTTGGCGGGAAAAGAAAGGGCGACAACGAAGTCTTGTTGGGCGAAAAGGGGTGATGGCAGCAGGACGAACGTGATCAGGAACAGTTTCAGCAATTTCATGGTGTCTCCTCATATACAGGAAATGGGAAGCAGGAGGGTGGGTGCTGCTTCGGGAGGATGCACCAGTGCCGTATTAAGCTTGGGGAAGACTTAAACGACGCTTGTGCAAGACATGGCTCATAAGCGGCCGTTGGCTTTAGGGTTCGTGCGGCAAGTCGGCGCGTTGGGTTTCGGGTGGAAAGCGATTGTTCAAACCCAAAGGGGTTTGTCGCTTTATTCACGGTGCGAGACCGACCTTGCTGCAATGGGCTAAAGCAGTTGGTTTTGCCGGGTCACATACGGGTGTTTCGACCTGGCGGGTTGCGGTGGTAAAGCCGCGGTAAGTGACCGAAAAGGTGTCACTTGGGTTCGGGGGGTTCATAGAAAAATGAATGAACGACTTTCTCCCTTTTCCGATTCTATAACCGCTTTTAGATTAATAAATTTCTGATATTTGTCAATGCCTAAGATCAACAGTGCGTGAAAAATGTGTCAAAAAAATGTACGCTTTATGGCTGGGAGACCTTGGGTTGCGGTAAAAATTTTCTAGAATAAAAATTTTAAATTGTTGTAAGTCAGGTATTTAGGTGGTTCTGGGCGGGGCGTCCTCGCGAGATCTTTTCGGTAGGGATCTTTTTTTCTTGCGTGTCGGGTCGCCTCGGGCTTTCGTGGTGTGAAACGGGGCCGGCATTTTTGTTCCCTCTATGCCATACATTAATGTACCGGCTTATGTATCTCTTTCCCGTGGCTTGGTACCTGTGAAGAAAGCGGCCGGTTCCGTCGGGTGGGTGATTGGCTGCTCCAGCGGGTTCTTTGGGCTGGGTTGGCATGCTTCGCCGACGCCCTGTGCCTGTATTGAAAACCAGGATACGCGCTACCTTTTTTGCCTCGATGCTGCAACGGGGCTGGAAAGGCTGCACGTCGCCTGGTTTTGTCCTATCGTTTAAGGCCGAGAATTTCTTGCAAAATTTGATCGGCGGTGGTCACCGATTTTGAGTTGGATTGGTAGCCCCGTTGGTGAATGATTAAATCCGTGAACTCGTCGGCGATATCCACATTACTAGATTCCAGTGCGCCGCCGAAGATGACCGTGCCCCCGTTGTTCTCGGCAAAAAAGGCTTCACCGGAAGCGGCGGTGGCCTCGTAGAAGTTGCTGTCGATTTGGCGCAGTCCTTCGCGGTTATTGAAGTTGGCGACGGCGACCGCGCCCAAGGCATGGGTCTCCCCGTTGCTGAAAAAACCCAACATGGTTCCGTCCTGCATGAATTCAATGCGGTTCAGGTCGCCGCTGCCGAAGCCGTCTTGAAAGAAGGTCCCGTTGGTGGAGAAACCGGAGAAGTTGGTGAGGTAGCTGTCGTTGGTGATGGTGCCGTCGGGTTGGGAAATGAACTCGACCAAATCCCAGTTGAAGCTGAGATCGCCCGGGGTGTTGCCCTCGGCGTCGGCGGGCAGGCCGGTGACATTAATCGTGGGGTTGGTGATGGCGGGGTCGTTGATATCGACCCCGTTTAAGGTGGCCAAGCGACCTTGGGCGTCGAAGGTGACGGTGCCGGTGCCGTCGACAACGGTGCCTTCATCGGTGGTGAATTGGTAACTCCACGCGTTGACGGCCTCATCTTTGGTGAAGGTGAGGTTGAGCCGGCGTTTTTGGCCGGTATCGTCCCAGATGTCGATGTTGGTTTGGAAATCTCCGCCGGTTTCCGTTTCGGAACTGAGGTTGGTGATGTAACGAACGGTTTGGGTGGCACGGGGGGGTGAGGGTTCCTCGAAGTCAATGGTCAGTGGGGCGGGGGTGCCGGAGCGCACCACATTGCCGTCGGCGTCGACCTGGGTGTAGCCGAGCACGGCCCAGCCATTGGAGGACTTTAATTCGCCGTTGCGATCAAAAGTGAAGTTGCCGGCGCGGGTGTAGGCGATATCGGTGCCGTCGGAAACTTGGAAAAAACCCTCGCCTTGTAAGGCCAGGTTGGTGTTGTTGCCGCTGCGGCTGATTGCACCCTGGAAAAATGCGGGTGAAATCGACTCGGTACGGGTTCCCAGGCCGAATTGCATGGGGTTAACCGCGCCGTTGTTGTTGCCGACTTGGTTGACCATCAGTTGCGAGAAATTAATGGTGCCGCGTTTGAAACCGGCGGTATTGATGTTGGCCAAATTGTTGCCGACCACGTTAAGGCCCGTGGCATGCGCGCGCAATCCGGTAAGGGCGGAATAGAATGTAGGTAACATAGGCGTACCTCCCTGCCTTGCTAAGAGCAAGAGGGCTGCCAATCAATGAATCCATGAAATGTTTGTTAAAGTATTTGTTTCGAGCTGGTTGTGAAACTTTAAGAGCGGGTGTTCCCTGCGAGATTAGCCCATCGGCAGATATTGCCGGGCAAGAGGGGCGTTTTGCCGCGTCGGTTAATCCTTCTTAGGTTTGGGTTTGGGCCGCGCGGTTTTTTTCTTTTTCGGGGAACTCTGGCCGCCGGGTGCATTGGCGAAACGGGCAAAGGGATGGTTGTCGTCCACGGCCTTTTTGAAGATGGGTGCAGCGGCGGTTGGGGTTTTTTTCTTAGCGGTTCCTTTTCGGTGGTCGCGGCTTTTGTTGCCGCGGGGCTGTTGCTTTTCATCGCTTCTACGGCCGCGTTCACTGTCTTGTTCATCGCGGTGACGGCTGTACTCGCGGTTTTGGTCATAGCGTCCCCGTGGGCGCGAATCGGTATCGCGTCCGGTGGTTCCGCCCTCGTAGCGGCCTCTGCCGCGTGCGCCGCTATCGTGTCGTCGTGCCTCGCCGTCCCGACGATGTCTTTCGCCGTCCCGACGGTGGGCCTCGCCGTCCCGACGATGTCTTTCGCCGTCCCGACGGTGGGCCTCGCCATCCCGACGGTGTCCCTCTCCGTCCCGACGGTGTCCCTCTCCGTCCCGTCGGTGTCTCTCGCCGTCCCGTCGGTGTCTCTCGCCGTCCCGTCGGTGTGCCTCTCCGTCCCGTCGGTGTCTCTCGCCGTCCCGACGGTAGCCTTCGCCGTCCCGACGGTGTCTCTCGCCGCCGCGTTCGTCCCGTTCATCACGGCGACGGGGACCTTTGCCGACGGGGCGACCACGGTTGGCGCTGAACGCCTTGCGCTGGTTGCCGGGGGTACGACGGTGGGGATGTTCGCCATCGTCGTGTTCGTCGTCGCGGCGCTTGGAACGCGGTTGTGGGTTGGGGTTCACGGCGATGCCGGATTCCTCCAAAAAGATCATGTCTTCTTTCTTTAAGATGCCGAGGGCGCGTTTAAACTGTTTTTTGCTAATGGCCAGGCGTGCTTTGATAGTTTCGGGATCGCTGTCGTCGGTGAGGTTGAGACGACCGCCGCCTGCTTCGAGCGCGGCCAGAATTTTTTTGCGTGCTTCCAAGAGTCCGGTGATCCCCATGGGTTTGAGGGTGAGGTCGATTTTGCCGTCGTCGCGCACTTTAACTATGTAACCCGGCACACGCGCGCCGATTTCCGGTAGTTCTTGCTCTTCGCTGGAGCGGTAAATAAACCCGGAATAGGTTTGGTCAACCACCGCGTAGGCGCCGAGGCCGGTGTGGTTGCTGATCAGGAGTTGAACTTGTTGGCCGCGGCGATAGGGGACCTCCTCAAAGCTGAGGAACTGGTTGAGCTTGTTGGTGGCGTAAAGCCGGTTACGGCCTTCCTCCAGGCAAATACGCACCACGGCGATGTCGCCCTCTTCCAGGGCTTTGCCTTGCTCGCGCAGGGGAACCAATAAATCCTTGTCCAAACCCCAGTCCAAAAAGGCGCCAATCTCCATCGCCTTAATCACGCGCAGCGCGGCGAATTGATCGACCTCCGCGAGGGGCGTTTGGGTGGTGGCAATCAGGCGTTCCTCGGAGTCGAGATAAATAAAGACCTCAACCCAATCGCCGACGTCGGCGTCTTCCGGGGCGTATTTTTCTGGTAGCAGAATATCCCCGTGGTCGGCGCCGAGATAGGGGCCTTGCGGGGTCCAGCGGACAATCTGTAAACGGTTGGTACGACCAATCTGAACCATGGTTCCTCCTATCACGCCGGATGGCGGCTGCACAGCCTAACACACCCCGTGTGAAACCGGTGAAAAAGTTGCGTCTAAAAAAACATCGCCGGCGCGATGTGGATACACAAGGAACCGTCGGTCGTATCGGGTGTTTTCATAAGGCGTTTTCCAGGTGGGCGGGCGGTGAAACATTCGTTGTTCGAAAAAAAATCCGTCGGACCGCCTGTTCTCAAAAAGTTGATGTAAAAGGGTTTGGCGGGAACCTGAGTTTGTAACCTGCATGTTGGTTGTTACGTAGTTGTTGTAATTTTCATGATAAAAGTTCATATTTATGAAAAACCATTCTGAAGTTGCTTACTTTATCTTGTCTTTTTTGACCCTGTGGAGGTTTATCAATGAAGATGTTTGTTACGGCCGCGGCGGCCTTGTTCTGTATTCTGCCCTTGGCGGCTTTTGATCGTGCCCTTGTTCCGGCTGAATTTCAGGCGGCGATTTTTAAACAATTGTGTGCCGATTACCTGCCGGCCTACCGGCAGGGGACCCTGGTAATCGTCAGCCGTGACGGTGAGGATGCATTGGCCAAGGAATTCTCGCGGGCCGGCTTTGTCGTGAAGGTGGTGACACCGGAACAGGCCGTTTTTGAGGACGACCAAATACTGTACCTTCCCAGCCGGTTGGATGACCGTGTCGCGGCCTCCCTGTCCAAACGGGCCGCTTTGGTGTTAACCGATAACACCAAATGGGTGCGGCGGGGTTTGGCGTCGCTTGGGATTGTGGTTCGTCAGCGGCGCGCGGATGTGGTCGCCCATGTCGGCCGTTTGGAAGCGTCCGGTGCCGAGGTCGGTTTGGGTCTGTTCCGCTACGCGCGGGTGCTCGACGGGCGCTAAGTGACGCGCTTCGCCCAAAAGTGTAAGCGCGACCACGTTTGGTCAAAAGGCGTCGGGAAGGGCGCTTAACCGATACAAGGTTTGCCACAACAAGGGTTTGGCAACAGACGACAATCAGGTACCAACCCGACCTGAAGGCGACCTTGTCCTGACCTTTCCTGTTTTGGTCCGTGCTTTGCTTCCTCCACATACTGTTGTTTGAATAGAGACGGGTCGGTGGACCAAACCGGCCCGTTGCTTCGTTTTTGGAGGAACCATGAATTCATTTCGTCCGTTACGGCTTATTTTGGCGGGGCTGCTGATCGCGTCCCTGGCGCTCACAAGCTGCGCGGTGCACGGCCCCTATGAAACCCGCCGTGATAAAACGGCCCGAGGCGCGGGTATCGGCGCGGCCGTCGGCGCACTGGCCTCAATTCTGGACGGTAAAAAAGAAGCGGATGAGATTTTGGCTCGGGCCGCGATTGGCGCCGTTGTAGGCGGCAGCATCGGCGCCTACATGGATGCGCAGGAAGAGCGCATCGCCCGCATTCCCGGTACCAGCGTGGAGCGCTTGGACCGCAACACCTTATTGGTTAAGTTCGATTCGGATGTCCTTTTTGATGTGAACTCACACGCGCTTGGCTCGCGTTCACGGGACACCTTGTCGCAAATGTCCGGCGTTTTGCAGGACTATCCCAAAACCGCGGTGGTCATTCAGGGCCACACCGATTCCACGGGCAGTGAAGCCCACAACCAAGACTTGTCGGAGCGTCGCGCCGGTTCGGTCCGCCGTTTCTTCTCAAACCAAGGCATTTCCGGGCAGCGCTTGATCGCCATGGGCTACGGTGAAACCATGCCGGTTGCCGATAACACGACGGAATCAGGCCGCCGGCTTAACCGTCGTGTGGATGTGGTGTTGCGCGCACGCGCCAAGTAATTACCGAAGACGTAAAAAAACAAAAGGCCGACGCCCACCTTTCGCAATCGCAAGGTGGGCGTCGGCCTTCTTTATTTGGGCCGGCACGTTAAGAATGTTCGTTAAATAAGAGACCCAGCATCGAAAAGTCGTCGTCGAGGGCCGGGGAGCCCTGGAATTCGCGCACGTACTCGAGCATGTGGTCGAGGTTGCTTTCGTATTTGGACGAAGGCTCCAGGCGCATCAATTCGTTGACGAATTGGTCGAAGGGCAGGCGGTCGCCGTGGTTGTCAAAAACCTCGTAAACACCGTCGCTGAAAACGACCATCTCGGCGTGGGCGTCGAGGGTGATCTGCTCCTGCTCGAACAAGGACTGTTCAAAGGCGCCAATCACGGGGCCGGCTGTCTTGAGATGATGGGTCTTGCGTTCGGGACGGGTTGGCCCGGTCGCCAGCAAGGCGGGTGGGTGACCGGCGCTGGCATAGTCGAGGCGTCGTGTTGACGGCTGGAATACGCCGTACCACATGGTGAAAAACAAACCGTTGTGCTGTTCCATGGGGAAACTGCGGTTCATCGCGGACAAGACATCGCGTGGGATACGGAAATCGACGTTGGGCAAGTTCTGCGAGCGCAACACGTTGATTGCCGAGATCGACAACAAGGCGGAACCCACACCGTGGCCGCACACGTCCAGCAAGTAAATAGAGAAATGATCGTCGTCGATCCAGTGGTAACCGAATGAATCACCGCCCAATGAGGTCGAGGGGACGAAACGCCAGTTGGTTTCAATGGCGCCGGTCAGCGGTGGTGGCAGCAGCGAACGAATGTAATCGGCGGCGTGGGCGAGTTCCTTGGCCAAGGCCTCCTGGCTGGCTTTGAGGGCGCGGAAGGCCTCGTTGCGCTGCAGCATGGAAATGTAGCCCTTGGAGTGGTGGCGGATGCGCGCTTCCAGCTCTACTTTATCCGGCAATTTGACGAGGTAATCGTTGGCGCCCAGGTTGAAGGCCTCGGCCTTGGTGGAGGGATCCTCTTTGACCGAAAGCACAATCAGCGGCACCATCTTGAGTTTGGGGTGGGCGCGCATGAACTTGACCAGGGTCAGGCCGTCGATTTCGGGCATGACCAAATCTTGGAGAATCACGGTGGGCTCGATTTTGAGGGCCACCTCGACGGCGCGACGGGGGTCCCGCAAAAAGTGAAATTCAATATCACCGGCTTGGGAGAGCATGCGGCGAACGGCTTCGCCAACCATCATCTGGTCATCGATGAGTAACACACGGATGACGTGTTCGGTCCAGCCATGTGAGCCCGCTTTTCGGAGCGGTGAATTCATAAAAGGTTCCTTTTCAGCATGGTCCTCGGTGGGCGCAGGGCGCGAACGGGAAATCCGTCGGGAAGGAAAACCGGTTTTACGTCGCGAACCGGTTAGTGACGGGTCGCCACCTTATCGAGTAAATCCTGTACCGTTTCGATGAAGGTGGTGGCGTAGAGATCGTTCTTGGTGAGGTAGGCGTCGGCACCGGCGTCAAGACCGCGGGTACGGTCACCGTCGCTGTCGCGGTAGGATACCATTAGGACCGGTAAGTGGGATAGCTGTGGATTGGCACGAATTTTTTGAATGAATTTGAGGCCGTTCATGCGGGGCATGTCGACGTCGGAAATAATCAGGTCGTAGGTTTGTTTGCCGAGTGCTTTGAGGCCGAGGACGCCGTCCTCGGCCAAGTCCACTTGAAACCCTTGCTCTTGTAGGATTTGTCGCTGAACCTCGCGCACCGTTGCCGAGTCGTCCACGACCAAAATGCGCAACTTCTCCCGAGATTGCGAGCGCCGCAAGCGGGGGCGCTGTTGCCAGGCGGGCAGTTGGCCCTCGAGGCAGCGTTCAATACTCTGCATCAAATCGTCGGCGTGGAAAATGAGCACGACACGGCCGTCTTCCATGATGGCGGCCGCGTTGATATCGGGGATGTCGCCGATACGGTCGTCAATGGGGCGAACCACGAGGTGGCGGTGGCCCAGGAAGCGGTCGACGATTAAACCGAGGGTGCGGTCCGGCAACTGGAAAAATACAATTTGCACATTTTTGGGTAATTCTGACTGCTCGGGCAAACCCAAAACTTGGCGCGCGTCGACCAGGCCGACGTTCTCATCGTTCCAACGCATGAAGAGTCGACCTTTTTGGTTGTAAATGCGGTCTGATTCGATGCTGCTGCAATAGCGGATTTTGGCCAGCGGAACGGCGTAGGGTTGACCTTCGATTTCGAGAATCAAGGTGCGCACCACGGATAGGGTGACGGGCACGTTGAGTTGGATACGCATAAAACGTCCGGGTTGAGAGCTGGCCCGCAAGGAACCACCGATCTCATGGACCATGCTGTACACGACATCCAGACCCACGCCGCGACCAGAGATGCTGCTCACTTTTTTGGCGGTGGAGAAACCTGGCAAAAACAAGAAGTCGAGCAGTTCTTTTTCCGAAAGGCGGCCGGCGAGGGCCGGATTGGCGAGCCCGGTGTCCACGACTTTTTGACGGAGCTTGGGATAGTTCACGCCACGCCCGTCGTCCTCGACCATGATGGTTAACATGCCCGCCTGGTGGTGGGCGTCGATGAGCAGCAGCGCTTCCTCATCCTTGCCGGCGGCACGGCGCTCTTCCGGCGTTTCGATGCCGTGATCCAAGGCATTGCGCACCAAATGTTTGAGTGGCGGCAACAGCTTTTCGATGATGTCGCGGTCGGCCTCGGTATCGCTGCCGCGGATTTCCAAGTGAACTTTTTTGCCGACCAGCCGCGCCAGGTCGCGAACCATGCGCGGGATGGACTGGACCCCTTCACCGAATGGGGTCATGCGACTTGAAATCACGGTATGGTGCAGTTGGTTGGAGAGCTGAATCAGTTGCGAGGTACTTTGGGTAAAGTTGGGCAGGCTGTCGGCAAATGCATGGTTGGTTTCAGAGAGCTGACGACGGGCCTCGCGCAGGGTATGGGCGGTGTGGGGATTGAGCTTTTGGGGACCGAGATTGGCCTCGAGCCGTTGTAGCTGATCGTTGAGTTTGAGCTGGCGTTGTTTCAGGTCATAGAGCAAGCTGCTGAACTTGTCGAGGCCGCGCGTTGCGACGAAAAACTGAGAGGAAACGGCCATCAGGCGGTCGAGTTTTTCGGCGCTAATGCGCACGTGACGGCGCGTGTCGCGGTTGGCGGCGCCACCCTCATCTTCGCCGACACCGGAGCCGCTGGGTCGGACCGGACGATCACCGCTGCCTGGTTCCGGGGCGGCCAATCCAGGGGCTTCATCGGGCGAAGCCAGCGCCGGTTTGCTGCCCCGTAAGCGCTCGGTCATGGCGCCGATACGGCTTTGTTCCCGTTGGAACCAGTCCTGGAGACGGTCGTCCGGTTCCTCGATGATTTTGGTAAACACATCGACGCCGCCGAGCAAGAGGTCAATGATATCCGAGTTCAGGCGCAAGGCGCCTTTTTGGGCGGCCACCAGTTTGTCTTCCATCCCGTGGGCCAGATCCACCAACAACGGGAATTGCACGATGCTGGCGGCCACCTTCAAGGAATGGGCGGCGCGCATGAGCTCGTGAATGGCGTCGAGTTCCTCCGGTCTGCGTTCCAAAGCGAGCAAGCCGTTGACGAGGGTGGTGGTATGGGTCTCGGCCTCGGTTCGAAACAAGTCCAACATGGAGAGGTCGGCGGGATGGAACCCCGGCATGGATTCTTGTTCGGTGGGTGCGCGTGATGGGCCGGTCGTGGCAGGTGGATCCTCGGGATCGCTCCAGTCGAAGTAATTGCCGGTGTGGGGGACGCCGTAGGTTTCGCCGGGAAGATTCGGTACCGCGGTTTCGGGGGGGGCGGGATCGCTGTCCGGCAAAATGATGCCGGCCTCGGCCGCCATTTTGGCGAGGTCGTCCGGGGTCGGGTCCGGGTTAAGCTCGGTTGGGTCAAACCGGGTCGGGTCCACGGGCATACCGGATTGGGCCGGGTAGGAAAGGAGGTCCGCGGGCGGGGTGAACGCGTTTTCATCGGGCAAAATAATGCCCGCGGCGGCGGCCATTGCTTCCAGTTCCGCCGCGTCGGGTTCAGGGTCGGGAACGGGTTCGGCGGGTGCGCGTGCGGGGAACGACATCAAACCGGTGTCGGCTAAATCGCTTTTTTCATCCTCGGGTAACACGATCCCGGTACGCGCGGCCCAAGCTGCCAAGTCCTCCGGGTCAGGTTCCGGTTCAGGTGCGCTCGGCGTGGTTTCGGCGCCTGGCAAAATGATGCCGGTTTCCGCGGCCATTTTGGCCAACATGGCTTCGTCCGTTTCCGGTTCTGTTTCCTCGGGGGGCGGGGGCCGGCGCGGTTGCGCCGGCATTTTGGCCAATTCGGCCTCGTCGAATGGGTCGCTTTCATCGATCCCGTCGTCTTCCGGCAAAATCAGGCCGAGTTGGTCCGCGAGGGCTTTTAAATCTTCCGGCTCTTGCGGCGCGGACGCGGTTTCTGGTTCGGCAAGGGCCGGCTCCTGCACCGAGGGTTTTTTGGCAAAAGCATCGTTTTCCACACGGGTCACCCACGCGGGTGAGAGGTTCGGGCTGTCCTGGTTCTCGGCGGGCATGCGCTCGATGGCGGCGGTTAACGCTTCGAAGGTCTCAGCCATGGCGGCCCCGGCACGCGCGACGGCCTGTTCATCTACTTGGGAGATTTGGTGGATGTGTTCCACGGCCTGGGCGAATTTGGCCATTTGGCCCCCTTCGTAGGGGCGGTTGCGCTCACGATCCCGTTCGAACAATTTTTCCAAGGCGCCCGCGGTCTGCGACATGGGAATCAGGTTTACGATCCTCGAGGCACCCTTAACGGCGTGGGCCGAGGTGCGCAGCATCTCCATGTTACCCGGGTTGGGTCCGCTGATTTGGAGGTTGGTAAGCGCGAGAGACATGAGTTGGGCTTGGACGGCGACTTCTTGCTTGAACAGCCCCAGCAGAGACACCTCACGCGACGGATCAACCGGCATGGGCGCCTCCCGGCCGCGGACAGCGCGTGCCGAACGCAACAGGGGCGCGGCGTCGGGCGATACGATGGCTGCGGGAAATCGGCATGGTGGGTCCTCTAGGGCAAACGGTTTTGCAATTTTTCAAAAAGTTTGGTCTGGTCCAGCAACGAGACATGGCGGCCGTCGTGGTTGAAGGTACCGAGCACGAAAGGGCGACGGGGATCGCTGTTGACCGCGGCGGGCGCTGGGGCGAGGGTGAAATAGTCGGCGATCCCTTTGAGGCCGTCGACGGGAAAAACCCATTCTTTGCCCTGCCAATCAACCACCATAAAACGCGCGTAATCCTGCTGCTCCAACTGCTCCAAATCAATCAAAATCCCGAGTAACAGGTGCAGCGAAAACACGGGGTGCACCTGCCCGCCGATGTTAACCAGGCCAAGGGTAACGTGGTCTCTGCGGTGGGGGATGGCGTGGATGCGGCGGGCCGGGGCCACCCGGTTGAGGACCCGTGTCGATAAACCAAAACACTGTTCGCCCAGTTGGAACACCAGGCAGGAGGCGCGGTCTACCCGTTCCCCGTCTTGGTCGAAGCTGTGTTGCTCGGGCCATTCCGGCCGATTTTCCGCGCTAATCTCCTTGTGGAAAAAGGACGAGGCGGCACGGGAATACACCGAACAATTGTGGCAGTGAATGACAGCCTGGAGTAGGGGACAACTGTTGTCACCGTAGGAGCCAATGCGGGACCAGCAATGGTCGCGTTGCGTTCTATTCATCGGGCACCACCACGTCCTGCCGTGTAGGGAACAGATCGTCGTAGTCGGGTTCGTCCAGGAGCTGCTCGACCTCGATCATTTGGATCAACCAGCCGTCGTGGGCAAGGACCTCGCCCAAGTAGGTTTGGTCCGATGCAAGCACGGGGTCGGTCGGGTTGTCGCGTTTGGGGTCCAACTTGCGGGTGCCGGTAACGCCCTCGGCGAGCAAAAGGGTCGGGTGCCATTGACCGCGGTAAGGAATTTCCACCAAAAAACTGCGGGTCGACAGCCTGGCTAGGTGGGGGCGCCCCACGAGGCGTTGGACGAGGTCGATGACCGGCATCATGCGGCCGTTGTAGCGGGTCAAGCCCAGGACAGGCAACCGCCCTTCGAGCAACTCGGTCGGCTCGCAATAAGGAAGCACGCGTTTCACCACACGGGCGTCGACGGCATAAGTTTTGTCGTTGATTTGAAAGGGGACAATTAACATCGGGTGCCTGCCAAAGGTCCGCGCTTAGCGGATGTTCACTTGCTTGGCGAAAAATCGCCCGCTGTTGCTCTGGGATTGCACCTTGAAGCGGCCGACCTCGTCCTGCAGGTTCTGCGCGGCTTGGTCGAGTTGTTCGGCGGCGGTTTTGAATTCGTGAATCGAATCGTAGGTTTGTTTGGTGTTCTCGTTGAGCAGGATCATCATTTCGTTAATCTGGGCGGCGCGATTGGCCTGGGACTCCATGCCGGCGTTGACCTGATGGTAACGGGGTGACAAGGCTTTGACCCGTTCGATGATCTTCTCTAAATCGGCGCCGGTGCGGCGGGTGTATTCCACGTTGTGGCTGACCTCGTCGGTGAACCGTTTCATTTCTTCCACGCCCGCGGTCACGGCGGTGGTCATTTCGTTGGCCATTTTCTCAATGTCGAGCGAGGCCACCGCGGTCTGGTCGGCCAAACGGCGGATCTCGCGGGCAACGACGGAGAATCCCAAGCCGTATTCGCCCGCTTTTTCGGCCTCAATGGCGGCGTTGAGCGAAAGGAGGTTGGTTTGGTCGGCGATTTTGTTGATGGTGGTGGTGACGACGTTGATGTTGTCGGCTTTTTCACTGATGATCGACAACTTGGCGGAAATCGAATCGGTGGCGTCGCGCAGGATGGTAATCGCCTGTTCCATTTCACCCAAATCACGCAGCGCGGTGTCGGTTAAATCGGCGGTGTCGGTGGAAACCAGCGAGACCTCGTTCATGGTGCGCACCAGTTCCTTGGAAATGGTGGAGATTTCGCGGGTGATTTGCACGACGTCGTTGGTGGAATTTAATTGGTCGTTGGCGGTGGCTTCCATCTGTAGGGCGGAGGACGCGATTTGGGCGGTGGACAGGGAGACCTTGCCGCCGGAGCGTTGCACCTCGCCGGCAAGCGCGTTGAGGGCCTCGATCATGTTGGCTACGGAGAAAATGAGCTGGCCGGTTTCGTCGCGTTCCATCAAGGGTCGGAACCCGGCGTGGCCGCCGTTGGGATCGACGCCGACCATGCCCGCCAACTCTTCCAGTTCCATCTTGGCGGTGAACAGATCGCCGCGGGTGATGGTTTTGGTGACCTTGATGACCCGTGAAATGGGTTTGGCGATTTGGCCGGAAAGCAGGTACAGCACGAGTAAGGCGGTGAGGGTTAAACCCAGGCCGATGGCGAACATCGGGTACATGCCGGCGGTGGCCTCGTGGGTGACGACATCGCCCGGCATGGTGACGTACAGGGACCAGGGTGTGTTGGTCCGGCCGAGAAACACGGGCACCCGCAAACGCAACTCGTTTTCGGTCATTTCACTTTGGTTGGGCTGGATGCGGTTGAAATCGCGGAAAAATTCGTTGAACTGCTTGCCCGCGAGTTGGGGACGGTCGGTGGCGGCGGCGATGGTGCCGTTGTTGCTCACCAGCAGAATTTTGCCGGAAGGGTACTGACGCAAAATGTCGTCGGCCACTTCCTGAAGGAAGTCCAGCGAAAAATCGACGCCGACAATGCCGACGAAACGGCCGCTGTCCAATATGGGTACCACCAACGAGGTGATCAAGACTTTTTCATCGGCCACGGGATAGGGGTAGGGGTCGATGATGGCCTCGTTGAGTTTTTTCTGGGGGATTTGGTAGTAATCGCCGTCGCCGCCCATGTCGTAGCGGTAGAGCGGTTCGACAAACAGTTGGCCGCCTTTTTTGCGGCTCCAGTAAGGCACGAAACGCCCGGTCAAATCGTGGCCGGGCGCGTCGAGGAAGAGGTCGTCTTTGCTGTCGAAGGCGTAGGGTTCCCAACCGGTGTAAATGCCCATGAACTGGGGGTTTTCGATCAGGATGTTTTGAAGGAAGATATTGGCTTCCTCGCGCGTTAGTTCGAAACCGTTGTCGGCGGCTTTATGGGCTTGGAAGAGGGTGGCCACCGTGCGCGCGGTATCGAGTGCTTGTTCGAGCTCGATTTTGACGTCGGTGGCGCTTTGTTGGGCGAGTAACATGGCTTTGGCGCGTGTTTCCTGAATGGTGCGGTCGCGTAACGAAATGGCCGAAATACTAATGATCATGGCGGCGGTAATGATTAAACAACAGCCGGACCAAAAGGTGATTTTGGCCTGAATCGATCCAATACCCATAGATGGTACCCTTTCTTTTTCTCATGTATGAAGTTAGAGGTAGACACGACCCAGCGGTTGGATGGTGATTTCCGGTGTCAGTTCTTGGTAGGACAGAACGGGTAAACCGGGAACTTCCATTTCGATGAGTTTTTTGACGTAACGGCGAATGTCCATGGAGATCAGCAACACCGGTTTCTGCGGGTTGAGGTTGATGTCGCCAACCTCTTTTTTCACCGCCTGGGTGATTTTGCGCGAGGTATCCGGGTCGAGGGCCAGGTAGCTGCCGCCCGAGGTTTGGCGGATCGCCTTGCGGACCGTTTCTTCCAGGGCCGGATCGAACATGTAGGAGGCCAGGATGTTTTGGCCGCCGCTGTACTTGTAGCTGATGAAACGGCGCAAACCCATGCGCACGTATTCGGTCAGAAGCACGACGTCTTTTTCTTTTTGGCCCCATTCGATCAGGGTTTGCAGGATGGTGCGCAGATCGCGGATGGAAACTTCTTCCTGAACCAAACGTTGGAAGACCTCGGTGATTTTGGCAACGGGCAAAATGCGTTGGACTTCTTTGACGAGCACGCCGAAGCGTTCTTCCATGTGGTCGAGCAGGTACTTGGTTTCTTGGAGGCCGATGAAGTCGCTCGCGTGTTTTTTGAGGATAAAGGACAGGTGGTAGGTCAGGATTTGGGGGAGTTCCATGTAGGGGACCCCGGCCTTGTTTAGCTGATCAACCATCGCCTTGTCGGCCCACAGCGATTCAAGCTCGGGCAGGAAGGGTTTTTCTTTTTTGTAGGGCACGTTCATGATTTTGAGGTTTTCCTCGCTGTCGCGAACGAAGACCTTGTTGGGAAATACCGTGCCCTCGGACATGGGGATTTCCTGAACCATGATGGTGTAGGAGTTGGGCCGCATGTCGTCGGCAAAGCGCAAGTGAATGCCGGGAAAGGGGACGCCGAGGTCGAAGTAAAGTGCCTTGCGCACCCTGACCAGTTCGGCATTGAGGGTGTCCGGTTGGATGTACTGCTTGATGTTGGCCGAGACGTCGATCAGCAGCGGGATGGTCAGGGAGAAATCTTCGCCGTCGTCGTTTTGACGGGGCGGCTTTTTCTCACCTGCTTTGTTCATGGCGGGCATGCCAGGTGTTTCCGAGGGGACAACGCCGCTTAATTCTTGACGGTACAAGGTGTAACCGACACCGCCGACAATGAGACCGATCCCGATGAACTGCAACTTTGGAAAACCAGGAATTAAGGCGAAGGCCAGCAGAATGGCGCCGCCGATGGCGAGGGCTTTCGGTTGAGCGAGGACCTGGGCGCCGATGTCGCCGCCGAGGTGGGGTGAGTCTTCATCGGAAACGCGGGTAACGATGATGCCGGCACAAATCGAAATGAACAGGGCCGGGATTTGGGAGATCAGACCGTCACCGATGGTCAGAATGGCATATTTTTGGAGGGCGTCGCCCGCGGTCATGCCCTTTTGCATGACGCCGATGGCGAGACCGCCGAGGATGTTGATCGCGGTGACGATCAAACCGGCAACCGCGTCACCTTTTACGAACTTCATGGCGCCGTCCATCGCGCCGTAAAGTTGGCTTTCTTTTTCAACGTTGTTGCGTCGACGCTTGGCTTCCTCCATCTCAATGGTGCCGGCGCGCAAGTCGGCGTCGATACTCATCTGCTTACCGGGCATGGCGTCCAGGGTGAAGCGGGCGCCGACCTCGGCAACCCGTTCAGAGCCCTTGGCAATCACCATGAACTGGACAATGGTGATGATCAGGAAGATCACACCCCCGACCACGAAGTTACCGGCGACAACCAGGTTGCCGAAGGTGTCGATAATGTCACCGGCATAGGCGTATAGCAGGATTTGGCGGGTGGTGGTGATGTTGAGGGCGAGGCGAAAGAGCGTGGTAAAGAGGAGCAGGGTCGGGAAGGAGGACAGTGCCAGCGCCGAGGGAATGTAAAGGGACAACATCAGCAACGCAACCGCGATCGCGAGGTTACAGGCGATCAGGGCGTCGACCAAGAAGGGCGGTAAGGGCAAGATCATCAGGGAGATGATCGCGATAATCAAGACCGCCAACACAATGTCGTTGTAGCGGGTGGCCTTCAGAATGATGGATTGTAGCTTATTCATACGGCAGGTAATCCCCATTGGTCGGATTTACGGAATCGGTCTTTTCGCGGTACTCGATGAAACGGTCGAGCATTTGGCGGGCGGATTCCGGTTGGCCTAAACCCCACATTGCTTTGCTTTTAATCAAAAAGGCCGCGGCCTTGTGGGGACCGGAACCCGGATTGTCAAGAAAGCGGTCGGCAAGCAAGAGGCTTTGCTCGAACTTGCGTTGGACCAGGTAGGTATAGGCGAGCGAGCGCTGTAGATGCGCGTCATTGGGAAACAGTTCGAGCAGGGCGCGGAAAAGAACGCCTGCTTTCTCGGTTTTCCCGTTCTTGAGGTAAAAGAAACCCAGCAAAGAGAGAAACTCTTTTTGTTGTTCGTCCATAAGCAATTGGTGTCCAGTTGTTTGGGGATTAGGAACCCAGGAAAGGTAAGCGAAGCCGCGCGAAACGGTCGAGACAAAGAAGCAGGGGGTGACGCCCTTGCCGGCATTGCTCGCGGGATGCCACCACGAGGATGGGTACCTTGAGAGAAATGCGGGCTAATGGAATCCTAGTAACTAATTGTGGAACAAAAATGGAGAAAGGAAAAAGGGAAGCTTGTGTTTTTTTGCGTTAATTTGATGGGGGTACCGAATGGGGTTGGCTTGGGATTCGTTATCTCTCAGGATTTTCGGATGGAAAGAGGATGCGGATGGAGCCGGCGGCCCGCTCGCGCCCAACCTTCGGCCGGGCTATGGGTACCCGACGCGGATGGCGGGTCGGTTTTTAATGGGAAACCGGGATGCCGAGTCGGAAAATGATCCGGCGACCGATGATGCTGGGTTGGGTATTGATCCGGCGACCGGGAATGCTGGGTTGGGTTTTGATCCGGCGACCGGTGATGCCGGTTTGGGTATTGATCCGGCGAACGGGAATGCTGGGTTGGGTATTGATCCGGCGAACGGGAATGCTTGGTTGGGTATTGATCCGGCGAACGGGAATGCTTGGTTGGGTATTGATCCGGCGAACCCCGACGGGGTCGCACACCGAAATGCGTGGACCACAAATGATTTAAAACGTGAGCCGGCGGCGAACAACTTTTGGTTACACCGTAGGTGTTACGGATTTCAGCCCTGGGCAAATGGTTGTGGAACAACCATTTGCTCTGGGTCCCCGGGGGTTCCCGTCGTGCAGGCCGCTGAAGGCGCCGGCCAAACAACAACCAACCGAACCGAATGGATCAACACCATCGATAAACCGACCCGGTTCCAATGGATCAACACCATCGACAAACCGACCAAACCGAATGGATCAACAACACCGACAAACCGACCAAATCCAATGGATCGACACCATCGACAAACCGGCCAAATCCAATGGGTCGACACCATCGACAAACCGACCAAACCGAATGGATTAACACCACCGACAAACCGACCAAATCCAATGGATCGACACCACCGACAAACCGACCGAACCCAATGGATCGACACCACCGACAAACCGACCATATCCAATGGATCGACACCATCGACAAACCAACCAAATCCAATGGATCGACACCATCGACAACCGACCCGGTCCCAATGAAACGCCGCGGGGTTTGAACCCCAGCGCCTCTGGTGTCAACGCCTTCAGCGTTTTCCTGTCCGTGAACTCCCGAGACCCAGGGTGCGACCATTTTCAATGGTCGTACCCGGGGCTAACCTATTGCCCTCCTTCAGAGGGCGTCCAGGGTGGCGAGGCGAAGCCTCGCATTCATTCAAAGCATGGTCCGTGGATGGGGTGGTGCGGCCCGCTCCGGGGCGCGCCGGGTCGGCAACCGTCCAAAGAGGGCGTTGCGTGGAAAGGCCCATCCGGGGTGGATGTCGTGGTTCGAAGAAGGTGGGCCCAAAGAGGGGGTCGCGTGGAAAGGCCCAGCCGGGGTGGATGTCGTGGTTCGAAGAAGGTG
>NZ_JAFREP010000055.1 GCF_017377855.1 Acanthopleuribacter pedis | reverse complement strand
GCGTATCCTGCACTTTATGCGGTGTCGACCCGAAGAAGTATCTGTCGGAAACGATTATGCGAATCCGCAACGGCCGCGGCTTTCAGCTTCCCTATGCATTTGCCAATGAGCACGAGACCTTCAACCTGATCTAGCGTTGGCTCGTGGTTCTAGCTTAAAGGAAGCGAGGGCGCGTTTTTGCCTGCTCGTTGGTAGGCTTACGGTAAAAGCGGACCGGGGTTGCGCACGACCGCAGCCGTTGGCCCTGAGCATTTTTACAGGGCGTTGCAGCCCAGAGATTTAGCTAAAATCTCCGCGAGTTATCGCGCTTCTTAGGTCAAACGCAAGACGAAATACCGCGTTCATTTATTGACCAACTTGCAACGTTTAACGCCGACCAGATGCAGGGCGGACTGAATATTTGTGTACTTATGTTCAAATGCTATATCCAGGAGAGATGAACCGTCTTTTGTGTTGTTGTGTACTTCAGCGCCCTGCTGAATGAGGTAATGAACGATAGGTTCATGGCCGTTAAAGACCGCATAGGTAATCGGTTGCCAAAGCTGTTTTGATTTATGATTGATTTTGGCGCCTTCGTCAATGAGTAGGGTTACCAATTCAAGGCATCCAATCGCGGATGCTTTCATTAACAAACTGACGCCGTTCTTGTCAATTGACTCGACATTGGCCCCATCAGCAATAAGCTGCTTGGTGCGGTCGATGTGGCCGTTCCTCACCGCTGTTCGCACAAATTGATTTAAAGCGGTCTGGTCCATCGGAATTTCTACCGCCTTTTTCTTGTCGTGAGACGGAGCATGTTTTTTGAAAGAAGTGCGTAAAGAGAGTTCATGGCGCTCTCTTGCCGCTTGGAGCACGGTGGGCAAAATGCTCTTTTGCATCAGTAGGATATCTATAACCGTTACAGTCGTTAATTGTAAATATTTACGTGTTAATTCAAAGTGCACGTCGTCTTCGAGTAAAAAAATAAAAGGATCGAGGGTATCATCTCCTTCTTTGTACAGGGTGACGAATTCCTCACAGGAAACCTGGGATAAGATCAAAGCAGGAAGCGAGATCGTTGAAAACAACTTTTGTAAGTGCTTGGCCCGTGTTACATCCTCGGGCTTTACCACACCTTGCTGAAGCAGGAACTCAACAAAATTCAAGTCTCGGAGAACGCTTTCGACTTTTTGCTTTAGCGTTTTTTTGAATTTTTGTAAAGCGATTTGAGGTGTTGACGCTCGTGAAACCTCGTACTTGGCAACAAAACAATTGGCGCCGGCATTGGAGGCGGCGATAATGGTGTCTCCAAAAGATTCTTGCGATAGAACGAGAATAGGTAACGTGTTTTTTGAGAACTGTTGACGAATCTGTTGAATAAGCCAGATGCCGTTATAGCGCGGCATATTCATATCCGTAACCACTAAATCAAAAGACTGTTCTGTTACCTTCTTAAGCGCATTTTTTGCGTCGTATGCTTTTTCGATCACGAACGAAGGGAAGAGCCGGCACAGTATATTTTCTAAAGAATTGAGCTGGGTATGGTTGTCGTCAACGCACAGAACCTGTATCGACATAAGAATTCCCTTCCGTCAAACTATCTGAGCCACAGGGAAAGTAAACCGAAACGGTGGTACCTTCTCCTTCTGTGCTTTCCAGGGTAATACCACCGCCGTAGCTTTTCATGATGCCCCGAACCACGGAAAGACCCAGCCCGGTGCCGCCTTCTTTTGTGGTAAAAAACGGGTTCCAAACCTGTTCCTGCGCCTGGCGGGGGATACCGCGTCCATTATCGATTACCGAAATACAAACACACCTTTCTCCCTGCTGTAGACTGGTATGAAACAACGGCGCTGCCGTGTTTATGGCCACACAATCTAACTTAAGCGTCAAGGTAGGCTGATCACAGTCTTGCAAGGCGCTGATCGCATTAATTCCGAGGTTCATAATTATTTGATGAACTTCGGTCGCATCGGCGAAGATTTCCAACCCTGGCGTGTCTTGGATTAGATCGATCGTTACTTCTTTGGCGAGTGACTGCAAAAGTAGTTTTGCGTTTTCTGCAATAAAAGTAGGATTGATCCATTCTTGTTTTTTTGTGTTTTTCTTAGCATGGGATAGCAAACCACGGATGATGATTTCACAGTGCTGTAGCGTCTTGAGACATTCCATAACATGTCCGTGAAGTGGGTGACCCTCCGGCACGACTTCTTGCATATCTGCAAGATACGCACACGCTGCATTGCAGTCATTGAGCGCATCATGAGCGATACCGCCCGAAAGCTCGCGAAGAAGTTCTGTTCGCTGGCTTTCGTGAAACTGCCGGTGAAGTTGTGAAATTTCCGCGGATTTTCTCACAACTTCGGCTTCAAGAAGATCTCGTTTGAGTTTTAATTGAAGATGGACGCGAACACGAGAGCGGATAATCGCGGGTCGGTAGGGTTTGGTAATGTAGTCAATCGCGCCGAGTTTGAGACCGTATTCCTCGTCGGAATCGCCGTCTTTTGCGGTCGTAAACAGAATCGGTATTTTTTGGGTCCTTGGGTCGGCTTGGATACTTCGACACACTTCGTACCCGTCCATTCCCGGCATCACGATGTCGAGGAGGATCAAATCGGGATTTTGCGATGCAACGACGGTGAGTGCCACTTCTCCAGTGGGGGCCACAAGAATTCGGTAGCCTTTGCCGAGGATGCTTTTCAGGATTTTTAGGTTATCGGGTTCATCATCTACTATGAGGATGGACGGTTTGTGGGTCATGGCACCCCTCCAAGGGTTTGACACTCGGATGACTGGCTTCTTTTGTATCCCATTTCTGTTTTATCCCGACGATTTGATCTTCTATTTCGAAAAATAGGTTTACCAAATGCGGATCAAAATGACTGCCGGTACTGTTTTTAATCTCTTGCATCGCGGCCTCAATAGACCAGGCTTCTTTGTAGGGGCGTTGCATTGTAAGCGCATCAAACACGTCACAAACTGCGACGATTCGTGCAGAGATCGGAATCGCCTCACCGGTGAGGCCCTGGGGGTATCCGCTACCGTTCCATTTTTCATGATGACACAGTGCAATATCAGCCGCCATCTTGAATACCGGGTGATCAGATCGACATAAAATGTCGTAGCCAATCCGGCAATGGGTTCTCATGATCACCCATTCAGCCGGGGTCAAAGGCCTCGGCGCTTTTAATATTTCGTCTGGAATGCCAATCTTTCCGGTGTCGTGCATTGGCGCGGCCCGCCTTAGAATCAAAGCCGCCTCCTTGCTCCAACCATTGGCTCGCGCCAGCAGTTCAGCATAAGCCGCCATACGCCAGATGTGGAGACCGGTATCGTTATCGTTGTAATGGCCAGCCTCCCCCAACATAAAAACCGCATCGTCGGCAAATTGATCAAGTGCCTCGACACGAACGAGTTGCAAATGCGTTTGCACACGTGCACGAATTACCGGCGGTTTATAGGGTTTGGTGATGTAGTCTACAGCGCCTACCTTGAGACCGTGTTCTTCTTCCATTTCACCGTCTTTTGCTGTTGCAAAAAGAATCGGTATTTTTTTGGTTTTTGGGTTTGATTGTAGCAGTCGGCAAACTTCATAACCATCCATGCCGGGCATGACGATATCGAGAAGAATGAGGTTAGGATTCTGCGAGACCGCAATCCTGACGGCAACTTCTCCGTTGGGTGCGACAAGGACGCGGTAGTTGTCTCCAAGAATACTATTCAAAATCTTCAGATTGTCTGGTTCATCATCGACAATAAGAAGAGTAGGTTTGTCAATCATGGAGCAACCTCTTCGTGTTTTTGTTTGGCAAATATATGACGGAGGGTTGTCAGCGCCGACTCAAAATCAAACTGTTCAATCTGTTGTTCTAATTTCGGTGTGTCTAAAACCTCCTGTCTGAGGAGTGTGTCTTTCACTTTGGCAAACAGAATAGATGCCTCTGAGTCCCATCTTTCAAGGCGCGTTTCCAATTGGAGAAGGTAAGATCTCAAATCAGCCTCGCTTAATGTGTTACCCATTTGTATTTTTGGTCGGGAATTTATTGTTTTTTTCTTGAACTTCGTTAATGAGGTAAGTGCCGTAGAAAGCTCCTGTTGAACTGATTGGAATAAGGTCGCGTTTACAGAATTTTCTAAGGTGAGGTTTGCTTCGAAAGCCTTTGCGGCTTTGTACAGATCGATGATGCCTAAGTTTCCCGCGCTTCCTCCGAGTGAGTGAACCGAGGAAACCAAAGCTTGAAGGTCGCCTGTACTTACGAGGTATTCAAGGTGTCCGGGGGTCCCTAGATTTTTCGTTCTGAAACTCAATAGCAGCTTTCTATAGAGGCGGGCATTCCCGGCGACACGGTTAAGGCCGGTCGCGGTACAAATACCCGGCATAGGTATAAATAGATGATTTTTCGTCGACTTTTTCTTCGTTTCCTTGATGGCCTTTTGGGCTAACCATTTTGCCAAAGTTTCATTTAGGCTTTGCAGGTCAATGGGTTTTGTCAGGTGATCATTCATGCCTGCCTCTAGACTTTTTTTATGGTCGTCAACCAAAGCATGCGCCGTCATCGCTATAATGGGAATTCGTTTAAACCGCTTTCCTTTCAAAGCGCGAATTCTCCTCGTTGCTTCCAACCCATCCATCTCCGGCATTTGAATATCCATAAAAATTGCATCAAAATCGAATGTCTGAACCGTTTCAAGGGCCTGTTTACCATTGCCGGCGGTGGTCACCTGAATCGCCATGTTTTCTAAAAGATCTCTCGCGACTTGTTGGTTAATCTCATTATCTTCTGCTAGCAATATTTTTGTATCTGGAAAAATATACGTGGAAGATAGTGAGGCGTCTGAATTCTCGCTCATGCTCAATCGCCGCCCATCAGAATGAAAAACATCCATAATGGCATCGAATAACGTAGATCGCCTCACTGGTTTCTCAAGCAGCGCATCAACAATGCCTTTTAACTGTCGACTAAGGCCCACCGCTTGACTAAAAGCGGTGACAACAATAATCGCGGGCCGATTCTCTGGTCCATACATCTCATCTAGGCGTTCGACAACATCAATCCCATCCATGCCCTGCATGTGCCAGTCCAATAAAATAAGACCGTAGGGTCGATCCTCATTCTCAGCTTTTAATATCTTTTCTAATGCCTCTTGACCAGATTGAGCAACCTCTGTCGAAAATGAAAAAGAGGTCAAAAAATGGCGGTGAATCTTCCTGGCTGTTCGACAGTCGTCCACGACAAGGACACGCATATCACGCAGGGCAGCATCCATCGAAGGTTTCGGTTTCTTCACCTCGCTTGCGATGTCAAATGTGGCGTCGAAGATAAAACAGCTTCCTTTTCCGAACTCACTTTCAACTTTAAGAACGCCTTTCATCATGCGTACTAAACGGTCACAGATTGTTAAACCCAAGCCCGTGCCACCATGCACGCGAGCAGTAGAAGAATCGGCTTGGGTAAATGCATGAAAGACATGTTCCTTCTGTTCTTCCAACATGCCGACACCGGTATCCTTTACGGAAAACTGTAGAACAATTTGGTTGTCATTTCGTTGAACAATATCTGTTACGACCACCACTTCACCATTCTCGGTGAATTTAATGGCGTTCGATACAAGGTTTAGAAGGACCTGTAAAAGCCTGCTAGGGTCGCCGATAAGCTTGTCCATTACCGGGGTTTCATTGTCAAATAACAGTTCCAAGTTTTTTTCTAGCGCCTTGAGTCCAACGATATTTGCCAAACGGGTTAACACTTCATCGAGATGAAAGGGGATACGCTCCATCTCTAATTTACCGGCTTCAATCTTAGCAAAGTCGAGGACATCATTTATGATTCTGAGAAGTGCTTTGGATGATGAATGAATTTTCTCCAAATAGTCATTTTGCTGATGGGTAAGGCGGGTGTTCTTGAGGCATAACTCTGATAAGCCGATAATGCCGTTCAAAGGGGTGCGAATTTCGTGACTCATATTGGCCAGAAATTGACTTTTGGCGGCGTTTGAGTTGTCGGCTGTAAACTTTGCACGTGTGAGCATATCGTGTAATTGTTTTCGTTCGGTGATGTTCCGCATGCTGATCACCAATTCATCAATGGTGTCTTGAGCATCTCTTACTGGATACAGGGTGACATCGAACCACTGGCCGTCGACATGCTGCCATTCAAAGCAATCCTCTGTTTGCATTTCTTCCCATGTCTTTGATTTAAAAAAGACGCTTAACTGCTCTGAAAGCGTTGGTAAAAACTCATCAAGCTTTCTGTCTTTCAAGTCCTCAAAATACTGAAGGAGCACATGCATGGCGACATTGGCGCGTACCACTGAACCATCCATTTTTGTGATACACACGGGGGCGCGAATTGCGTCAAATGTCGCTTTCCATGATGCTGAAATACGTTTGTACGCCGCGGTTCGTGCTCTTACGATGATTTCCAATTCGCGCTGCGAATCTTTAAGCCGTTGTGTATCTTCCTTCCACTGCGTGATATCTATGAAGAAGCCCATGAGGTGCGTTGCTGATCCGTTTGAATCGCGATAAAAAACGGTGTCTTTGGAACGACAACATAGCCATGCACCATTCTTTCTTTGTATTCGGTACTCTAATTCCAATGCCTGACCGTTTTCAAGTGTTTGAACCTTTCTTACGTGAGCACGGAAGGGTTCTAAATCTTCAGGATGGATAATGTTTTGGAACACCGCGGGTCCCATGTCCGATAACTCCTTAAGTGTTCGCTGTGTGAACTGAACATATTGTGTATTGACATAATCAATAGACAGTAAGGAGAGATCAATAATGTATACGGCATTCAGTGAAACGGTTGTTATGCGTGCTAAAAAATTCTGGCGTTCACTTAATCTCTTTTGTTTCTCGTCGCTAAAACAATTTTCCTTAATTGCGTTGATGAGCTCTTCGTTTTTGTACTTTTGTATGCAGTCAGCGGCTCCGTTTTTTATGAATTTGATCGCTGAGGGGACATCAAAACCATCTTCTAGTATAATAATAGAAAGTAAATGATTTTGCTCCTTGATAAATTCAATGGTCCTTCTTCCCTCTAAATTCCAAGCAATGGAGCTGTTGGATAAAACCAAATCCACCCCCATGGACAGTTCATGCTGCATTTCTTCCCATGTTTCCGCTGAAGCGACCCTACAAGGGTCAAAGTTGGCCTGCAACAGGTCCGCTACTTCTTCTCTGTAGGCTTGATTATCTTCAAGATGCAAGATGCGGAGCCTATTCAAGACCTGCCTCCATGGGTAACGATCTACGGGAAAGGTTTTTAGGTGTGGTTCTTGATATTTTGAGTGGCTTGTGAAAAATTGTCAATTTATTATTTTCAACCTTTCCTTTTCATGATGCTTGCATATCGTTATGTAATACATAATCTTTTGGTTATCTCTTGTTGTTCTAATATTATCTGATTTTTTTACTTCGAGCATGGTGAAACAGAGGCCGAAAGTTATCTCTTGCTGTTGCAGTAGTGACTCGACTCGTGTTCGCGTTTACCAAACCATGTTTCCTTTTTAGGTACTCCACGCTTAGGTGGAAGCATCAGGTGGGATTCCCATGAATTCCCCGGCGTCGTCCAATTGGGTGTGTTTCGGACGAACATGTGGGTGCGTGTGTCGGTACGCTGGGTCATGCTGCCGATGACGAGGGAGAACGGGTTATTTCGTGTGGGCGGCCACCCCGGCATGGGAATGGTTGCCGTCCGCAAAGTTTTCGAACGCGCGCCTGAGTGCAAACCTAAGCAGCGCGATAAGAGCGTGGGTTTTTCGCTAAAGATATGGAGCGAAATGGCTTGGAAAAAGCGGGCCGGGGTCGCACACGACGCGCACCCACTGGGGGCGGTGAGCATTTTCACAGGCCGTTGCAGCCCAGGTTTAGCGAAAATCACCGCGACTTATCGCGCTTCTTAGGTTCTTAGGTACAAGCTACGTAGTTACAAAAAAAACACCGGTTGTGTGCTTCTTTGGGTACCGGTATCTTTGTTTTCGAAAGAAAAAAGTCGCCTCAACCAACGCGGCGCGGGGATGCGTCAACTAGGTTGAAGCGCGGCCAAAAGTGAGGAACCCTTATGTCCCATGTCCTGCTGATTAACGCCCACCATTACTATCCCTTCGCCGAGGGCAAACTCAATCAAGCACTTGTCGACCTTGCCGACGAGGTTTTAACCGCCAAGGGCCACACCACCCAAATCATGCACACCGATAATGAATGGAACGTTGAGGAGGAGCTTGAAAAGCATCAGTGGGCCGACATCGTTCTGCTGCAAACCCCCGTTAACTGGATGATGGTGCCCTGGACCTTTAAAAAGTATATGGACGAGGTGTACACCGCCGGCATGCGCGGCGCCCTGTGCAACGGCGACGGCCGCCACGGCGACAGCCCCAAGGAACACTACGGCGAGGGCGGCACCCTCACCGGCAAAAAATACATGCTGTCGCTGACCTTTAACGCGCCGGAGGAATCCTTTAACGATCCCAAGGAATACCTGTTCCAAGGCAAAAGCGTCGACGATCTGTGGTTCCCGATGCACATGAATTTCCGCTTTTTCGGCATGGAACCGCTGCCGACCTTCGCCTGCTACGACGTGATGAAAAACGCCGACCCGGAAAAAGACTTCGCGCGCTACAAAGCCCATTTGGATGCGACCTTCTAACCCGCTTCTCCTTACGCGGACCATGCGTAAAAACCCCGCGTTTCAGCCCGATGCGGGCGGGCTCGCTCCGTCCGTTTCCCGATTTGTCTTCTAAATGCTTTTTCCGCCGACCGTTCGCTCGTTTTACTAGCGGGTTCGCGCCTCGCCATGGGATTTCACGTGGTTTTGACGCCGGTTTGACGGACCTTTCACGCGCGCTTTTCTACGCTTCTTTTAGCCCGAAACTGAAAGGAGCGTACCTTATGAAACCTGTTTGCTTGCTGCTTGTTACCTGTTCGCTTTGCGCCTTTGGCGGTGTGGTCGTGCCCGTGGCCGTACCCGATGTTGCGCACAAAACCATGGAAGAGGATTTCCCCCTTTCACTATACGTGGATTACGGTTCCCACGAACCCGTGTTCCATCCCACCAGTGTCTCCGTTAACCTGCCCATGATCGAAGTGCTCCAGCACCGGCGTGCCTATGGTGCGGTCGACGCCGGCGAAACCCTGTTACCCTACGCGCCCTTGCCCGCCGACGCGCGAATGCTCGGCGCCCTCGACATCGATCACGACGGGGAAGGCGTGTATTGGATGGTGGACGGCGGTCCCCGCGTGTTTTTCCGCGATACGGAACGCGGCATCGAACGGCAATGGCGCTTGTGGGGCCACCTCAACCTGAGTGAAATCGCCACCTCACCGGGGTCGGATAAGGTCTGGGCCTACGACGCCTGTCGCGGTCACCTGCTGCTGTTCGACAAGCGCATGCCCTGGTGTTTTACCCGGTACCAGTTCGACCGGCCCATGGACATTACCGGCCTGGTTGTCGATGAAAACGAGCTCTACCTGCTTGATTCCAGTGAGGATGGTCAAGTAATTTTCCAATTTGAGATTGGGCGGTTTTCGCTGGAATACCAACAGTCATGGCGCGTGTTGGGTTTCGAGGATGTGCTCATCACGGACCTGGCTTTGGTCCCTGAAGGCGGGTTCCTCATCGCCACCACCGATCCCGAATTGAGCCTGGTCCTGATTGAAGACAAACAGACCGAACCGGAATCGCCCATCGCCCACGCCGGGGAACTGGCCGTGGTCGACCAAATCGCCTTACCGGAGGACGTAAAACAACCGTCCGGTTTGTACCGAGACGCGCTCGGCCGCTGGTTTATCAGCACCGATCAGGCCGAAATCTTTGAGCTGGACGCGGGTTTCGGGTCGGTGGGTCGCTTCGAGGTGACCTATGAAAACGTGGCCTGTAACCAAGGCTGCACCGAGGCCGTCAGCGGTACCGGCGACAGCCTGCACATCTTGACCGATGAAGGTTATGTGGCCCGCTACCAACGCGACGGCACCGGTTTCCAATACCGCGAGGAATTTAGCACCGCGTATCAGGGAAGCAGCGGCGAGGATCTGGTGTTTTCCGGGTTAAGTTACCGTCCCGATACCCAAACCTTCTACCTCTTATCCGACGCGCCCGATGCAGACCAGGCCGACATGCTGCTTGAAGTGGATGCGTCATTTAATGAGCTTTCGCGAAAAACCTTATCCTATTCCGGCGAACTGAGCGGCAGCCTTTTCGAGTACGATGCGGCCGGTGTTCAGTACCATAACGGCAAGATTTATGCGTTGTCCGATCTGTACAACACCCTGCTCGAGATCAACCTCGACGGGGAAATCCAACGCGCCTTCGCAATTGATCGCGAGGTCCTGCGCGAACCCAGCGACCTGTTCATCCACGAGGGTTTGATTTACATGGTTGGTGATCACGAAAACGAGGAACCCACGCCCCCGGTTACCGTGTTCGCCCTGCCTCAATAAACTGATTCTCCGTCCGAGAAGCGATCCCGAGCCGTGCGTTCGGGGTCGCTTTTTTGCGCCGGTATTTAGTCTTTGAGATGGAGTTCGATCACTTCTTTTTTGGAGGACACCATCGTCGACATCAGGAGATGGGTCTGATTGAGATCGGTTAGATGGCTGACGTTGCCGCCGACCTGGCCGAGCGATTCCATTACCTCGGTATCCAGATGATAGCGCCACAACTTTTTTTCGCGGCTAATCCCGTAAAGTTGCCTGTCTTTGAGCCGAAAAACCTTGGCGTCTTTTCCCTTGGCGGCAAGGGGTTTGATTTCCTTGGCTTCGACCGGGCCGGGCTGCCAATACCGGCCGGTCGAATCGCGAAACACAAGGGCGCCCGTTTCGTCGCGGTCGGCCCAAATGACCGGCGCCTCGGACACGATGGTGATTCGGCCGGTGTTCAAATCCGCGGTGACCAATCTGTCGGCGCCATCGAAGCGTGCTGAGAACAAGGCGTTGTTGCGCCCGCTGTCCCATTGGTAGAGGCGAACCACGGGGGACGCCAGGGGGATCGGTTGTTCCCTGCCGTCAAGGAACACCCGCACCAAGCGGCTGTTGCCGTTGATCAGCATGCTTTCGCCGTCCGCGGCCCAATCGAAACCGCGGATATAGGTGTCCATCGGAAAATGGGTGAGCTGCCGCGGGTGGCGGCCGTCGCTGACCCAGACTTGGTGGTCCCCCGTGCGGTCCGACCAGAACGCGATCAAGGGGCCGTTCGGCTGAAAGAGGCCGCTGTCCTCACCCAGAATCGAGCGTTCGAAGCTGGGCTGGGATCGGTCATGGTCTGAATCGGTTGGGGTTAGGTTGTCCATCGGGACCAACCACACATCGGTGTCGAGCGGGCCTTTAATGAGGAGCAGCCGCTTCCCATTGGGATGGAATTCCGGCAGCATCAGGGTTTCGGCATGGGGCATGGCGATTTTGTCCACCCGGCCGTCATAGGAAAGGGTAAAGAGTTGGCGCCCCGTGCTAAACACCAGGCGTTGGTTGCCGGGGTCAAAGGTGGGGTAGATCGGCCGGTGTTGCGGGGCTTCCGGCGGCAGGGCGATGGGCCGGCTTGTGCGCAAGCTGCCATCGAGGTTGCGTAAATCGAGCACGGGTCGGCTGTCGCGGTCCATGCGGATGACCGCAAAAAGTGCCGCCTGGCGCGCGTAATCGAAGTCCACCACCTCCCCGTCTTGGAGATCGACCAAAACCTCGCTTTGCCGGCCGCTGACCGAGTACAGAATTAACTTCCAACGATCCGATGGTTTCTGCAAAAGGGCGATATGGTCGTTATCCACCCACATCGGGTTTTTGAGCTGGGTGTTTTCGCAGCGCAGCAAGAGGTCCGGCACCCGCGGGCTGACCAAGGCTTGCTCAAAGTCCAGGTAGACCAGGTCGTAACAGTTCTTGGTGCGCGGCGCGGCATCGCAGGGTGCGTTGGCCAGGAGGACCAAGGTTTTGCCGTCCGGTGACAAACTGTGCTTGCGGTAGGCGCCCCAATCTTGGGTGAGCTGGTGCTCTTTTTGGGTGGCGATGTTTTTGGCCCAGACCTTGTTCACGCAAGCGAGATCGTCGTAGCGATGAAATATGATGTACTGACCGTCTGGTGAATAATCCGCGTCAAATTCCTTGTCGTCGGTGGCCGTCAGCGATTGAATTTTGGTGACACGGAGCGGTGGATTCGGTTGTTTGGGCAGCATCCACCAGCCCAACAGGGCGAGGACGATGATGCCCGCGAGCAAGGCTGTTCGTTGGATCGAGACGGCGCGGGCTTTGGCCGGGCCGGGAGGCGATTCAGACAGCGGTCCGAGCGGCGGTCCCGTCGGCGGTCCGAGCGGCGGTCCCGTCGGCGCTCCGAGCGGTGGTCCCGTCGGCGGTCCGAGCGGCGGTCCCGTCGGCGGTCCGGCGACTTGAGGCTGATGGTCGGGCGTGCGCGCTGTTTCCGGGCCGACCCCGTCGCCCGCGATCCCCATGTTTTCGGGCGGTGCTTCCGGTGGGGGTTCCGGGGTGAGGTCGTTGGCCACGCTGCTTTGTTCATGGCGGCGTACCGGGACTTCCAGGCTGTAACCCTGCTTGGCGTGTGTCCTGATGGTGGTCTGACGTTTGGCGTCGTCGCCCAGGGCTTTGCGCAAATGGGCGATGCTTTTTTGCAGCGTGTTGGTGGAAACAACCGCATCAAACCAGACCTCGGCCAACAACGTATCCTGGCTGACAACGCGGCCCTGATGTTTGGCGAGGTAGGTCAAAACCGCCAGGGTTTTGGGGGCCAGGGTTTGGGATTGGTCGTGATGGGTGATTTGGTTGCGCGAACAATCAATAAAAAAATCACCGATCCAATATTGTTCCGTCATCGTGCCTCGGCCTTGCAATTCGTGGCCTCATCTTACCTGAAGTGCGCGGGGTCCGTGGGTGAAATCACATGCCTCAAAAAGCTGGGATCCGTTGGACCAGGGACACGAAAACGGGGGGTACTCGCGACAACAAACGCCGGGTTTTGGCTTCCGTTTCGCTGAATCACGCCCTTGATTCCGGGACCTTGTGCCGCGGAAGTATTCTGAATCAGTTCTGCAAAACTATGAAAATGTGATGGTTAGTTTCAGTCAGGCAAACGTAAGCCGGAATTCAGGCGGATGTCAGGTGTTTTTCCGACCCATCGACTAGATTGGCACGGGTAGCGGGCGTGACTGAGCCGGAACCGCGTCGAAGACCATCCGGCCGCGCGCGCCGCGGAACATCGATGAAGCCTAAGCGGCGGGATCGCTTGGCTTAGGTTAGAGGAAAGGAACACTATGAAATCTGTATGGATGATGATCGTGGCGGTGGTTACTTTATTCGCGGGAGACGGGGCTGTCGAGGTGCCAAGGTCGCAACCTCTTTTGAAGGGGCCCTACCTGGGACAAAAGCCGCCGGGCATGACACCGGAACCCTTCGCGCCCGGCATCGTGACCACGGAGCGTTGGGAATACTGCGCGACCTTCACCCCCGACTTAAAAACCATTTATTTTCTTGAGGAGGAAGCGGAGACCGACAAGGACCTGTTCATGGTTTACGAGGAAAAAGCAGACGGCTGGTACAAGTCCAGGGTATCGGATCGGGTCGGTCAGCCGTTTATCGCGCCGGATGGGAAAATCATGCACCTAGGGCGGCGTTACAAGGAACGCACCGCGGACGGTTGGTCGGCGCTCAAGACGCTGGATCCCAAGTTCACGACCCACAAGATCATGCGCCTGACCGCCTCGGCCAAGGGGACTTATGTATTTGACGACATGGGCGCGGAGGGCGGACGCGGGATGATCCGCTATTCGCGGGTTGTGGACGGGAAACACGAGCAACCCAAAAAGTTCGGGCCCCAGGTCAACTCGGGCAGGGCCAACGCGCATCCGTTCATCGCCGCCGACGAGTCATTTTTAATGTGGGACAGTCGGCGGGAAACCGGTCGCGGCAACGCGGATCTGTACATTTGTTTCAAGCAGGCCGACGGGACCTGGGGTGATGCGGTGAACCTGGGCGACACCATCAACACCGAGGCGTCCGAGTTTTGTCCGAGCGTGACGCCTGATGGCAAGTACCTGGTATTTCATCGCTCGGTGAAACGCGGCACGGCCGACATTATGTGGGTCGACGCCAAAATCTTGGAACAGCTCCGTCCCAAATAAACCCGTAGCGGCGGGCGTTTCCTCCAGCCCCGCACGGCACCAGCCCCGCTTGGGTCCGCGGCGTTTGCGCGCCGCGGACGTCCCGGTTGGTTCGGTGTCGTGCGCGTTGGATGCGGTCGCGGCGTCTGGCCGCTCGGGGGGCCCTGCTTGCGCGGGCGAAGACCGCGGTTTAGCGAATGATGAAACGGTGATTCACCAATTTGGCGAGGTCGGGTCGGTTTTTGGTCGCGTTCTTATCGGCGACCGCCGCGTTGTTGTGCTGTTCCAAAGCTTGGAGGACGTCGCGTCGGCTGACGATGCCGACCAGTTCGTTGTCCTCGGCGACCACGGGCAGTTGCCGGTAGTTGTGTTGGGTGAAGATCGAGGCGAGGGTGAAGACATCGGTATGGGGCGAGACGCAAACGGGGTGGCGTTTCATGACGGTGGCGACCGTTTGATCGGGATTGGCGAAAAAGATTTCATTGGCCAGGTATTCGAGGCAGTCGCGTTCGGAGATGAAGCCGACGAGGATACGCCGGTTGTTGTCGTTGTTGACGACGGGCGCGTTGGAGACCTGGTTTTCGAGAAGGGTGCGGGTAGCTTGTTCAAGCATGGTCTCGGGCGAAAGGGTGACGAGCCGACGGGTCATGATCTGTTCCGCGGTGGATTGTGGTGCGTTGTGTGACATGTGATTCCCCCTATGGAAAAAAGTAAAAAGATGGTTGTTCACCGTCGAAAAAGCAAACCCTATGCCGGCTCCTGAACCGTTACCCGGTGTGGGGGCGGGGCGTGACGGCGCAAGGGGTTGTGCCGTGTAAGTTGTTGAAAGAGCGTGGCTTGGTGTGAGTGTGGCGCGGGAGAGGGGCCGGCGTCCGGCCGGGATGGACACGGACGGAGGGCTGATAGCGGGTTCCTGCACACCGGGTGGGGATTATCGCCCGACGGCGTGAGGGCGCGGTTGTGGTGGGGTTTCGCGGTGCGTCCCCGCGAGTAGGAAAGCGGCGTTAGGCTGGATTTGGGGCGTGAAAGGAGCGACTTTGATCATTGAAACGGAGCCCGGTAATTTTTGTGGGTACTTGGCGAGCAGAAAGGGGCCCACCGTTTTTTTGTGGGGGATGCGTGGTGGTTCCCTGAATGAGGGGCCTCAAACTTATCGCCACGACGATGGGCCCATGCGCGCGGGCGAAACCGCGAAACCTTTGCTATACGGCGATCAAGACCTGGTCCATGGAGACGGCTCTTCCCGGCGTTTTCAGCGAATGCCTCGTGGTTCCCGCGAGCAACGGGCTGACCGGAAGCTGCGCTTGCGCTCGGCGTTTCGCGGGGAGGTTCTCGGTGAGAAATGCGGGTTAGGGTTGCGTCGTTTTGGGAGAATACCTGGGGCTTTCATTCATGGCATGACAGGTGAAGTCGGTGACAAACCAGGCGTTGCCGTGGCGTTGGATGCGAATCTCATTGGGGAGGTTGGGGTCGAAGCCTAGCAGATTGCGGTCCTGATCGTAGCGCGCTCGAGGGTAGACCACGGCCCAGGTATCGGCGTCGATGGGTTGGAGGGTGGCGGCGCGAAAGTGTGTCAGATAGGGGAGAATGGCGCCGCGAAAGGGGGCGATCCGTTGGTCCCAAAGTTCGGCAAAGCGGGTGTCGCGCTGTTGGTGGTGGTAGAGGGGGCCGTCGACGTTGCCCATGGATTGGGGGGCGTGGTCGATGTGGTCGGCCAGGTAGCGGGAAATGGCACTGGGATCGTGCGGGTTAAGCGCGATCATTTCCATGCCGCCGCATTCCGGCCCGGAATAACGCACCACTTGGCGCACGAGGTGGTAATCCTGGGTGGCCACGGCGTCGACCCAGGTAACCCAGGCGGCCTCAGGGGTGGGTCGGCCGGAGCCGAGGAACGCGTGGCGATCCCGGGCGCCGCAAGTGGCGAGGAGTATCAGCCCAAGCAGCCTCAACCAAGCGATTCGGCCGGTAAGGGGTGCGGGGTGGTGGTGATCGGTGGCGCTTTTCTGTGGCATGAAGGGAACTCAGAAGGGCGGTAGGTGGGTGGCACCAAACGCCAGGCGTTTGTTTGACTCAGAATACACAAAAGTTTAAGCCTTCCGGGGAACAGTTCTTTGCGACAAATGGTCCCCCAGGCCGGCCGGTTCACCCCCGGCCGGCCTGGGAACAGGGCGGCGACATATCCGAGGCAATCGAATGGGTCGGATCATCCCCGGGCGTCCGGGGAACAGATTTGGGTGATGACGCATACCGAAACATGGTGCGGTTCATCCCCGGGCGTCCGGGGAACAGCAACCGCGCATCGCCGGACTTGACCATCGCGCCGGTTCATCCCCGGGCGTCCGGGGAACAGGTCAGAACAGAGCTGTCATGGTCCACCACGAACGGTTGATCCCCGGGCGTCCGGGGAACAGTCCGTCGAGATCGAACCAAAAAGGCTCGCATTCGGATCATCCCCGGGCGTCCGGGGAACAGGTAGCGCGAGAGATTGACAATCCCCGAGGTGTCGGTTCACCCCCGGGCGTCCGGGGAACAGGCTCGATAACCTCGGGTGCTTTTTTACCGAAGGGGTTCATCCCCGGGCGTGCGGGGAACAGCGCAAAGGGGCATCGTTGACGCGCATGAGAGCCGGTTCATCCCCGGGCGTCCGGGGAACAGCCGTTAATGAACCTCATCAACGAGTGTTTGGACGGATCATCCCCGGGCGTCCGGGGAACAGGCGCGGAGGCCCACAAGGAACAGTTGCGCCGGCGGTTCATCCCCGGGCATCCGGGGAACAGCCCAGCAAGGACATACATTCCTCGCGGCGTACCGGTTCATCCCGGGGCGTCCGGGGAACAGGGATGGATCAGGACGATGGCCCCGTTTTTTACCGGTTCATCCCCGGGCGTCCGGGGAACTGTTCATCTTCCACAACCCTCGGACTGGCACTCACGGTTCATCCCCGGGCGTCCGGGGAACAGCAACGTTAGAAATATGCCAATCACCGAGACCTCGGTTCATCCCCGGGCGTCCGGGGAACAGTGCAATCCACGGTCGGCTACGCAGGCCAGATGCGGTTCATCCCCGGGCGTCCGGGGAACAGCCCAGCGAAGGGCTTCTGATACCCCACCATTGCGGTTCATCCCCGGGCGTCCGGGGAACAGTCGCCATTACAGGCGGTACAGGTGACAGACACCGGTTCATCCCTGGGCGTCCGGGGAACAGCCCCGGGTGGATATCATGAACTACTCGCCAAGTCGGTTCCTCCCCGGGCGTCCGGGGAACAGGTGGCCGAGTACGGCGACGGTTGGGACATCGTCGGTTCATCCCCGGGCGTCCGGGGAACAGCTGCCGTGAGGTGGCCCGTCGACCGCGAGGACCGGTTCATCCCCGGGCGTCCGGGGAACAGACTAAGAGAATTTACACTATAAATTCGATACTTGTAAATAATTTAAAAGTGTACCGATTTTGCATTAGATGCCTTTATTTTACTTATTCTTGTTTTGGTTGGCTTTGTAACCTTATTTAATTTAGATGCTTGTGTATTGATGGGGGGTGTCTCGCTGGGATGAGACGAAAAGGTGAAAAACTGGAGAAATACCGTTTTACCAGAACCTTTCTGTAAGGCTCTGGCTTATAATGTTTTGTTGCTTGGTGACGACTTTAGCACTTTTTTTACTTGATCATTTTGATTGAGTTGGTTGACTCTTTCTTTGTGTCTGTCAGCGGTTATATTGTTGGATTATTAGGTCTTGATTGGGTCTTTAGAACGGGATTTCATCGTCGTAGTCATCGTTGTTCTCTTCCGCTTCGTCGCCCTCTGGGAAAAAGGATACCAGCTTAATTCCGTCGAAATCGACCGGAATGCGGCGGTTGCGACCGCATGTTTCGAATGAGAATCCCTGTTCGTTGGGCTCCGACCACGCCATCACCGCGTTGCCCTCGTCGACCAACTCCTCGACCTGGGTCCAAATCATGGTGCGTTTGCGCTGGTTCACCTTGCCCACGTACACACTCGCGCGAATCTCTAGGAGCCACACGGCCAAACGCCCGCGAAGGCGCGGTGGCACCGCTTCAACCACGATGGCCGGCATCGCCGCTCCCTATTTCATCTTCAAAGGCCGGGCCAACCACGCCGGTCTCCTTGGGCTGTTCCAAGCCGCCCGCGGCCAGAACCTCGCCGATCAAGGGAATCAACCGCTCAAGGATCTTGGTCCTGCGAAACGCATCGTGACAGCGCAAGCGCACCTCGCGCACGGGATCCGAAACCTGGTCCGCCGCCACCTCAAAGGCTACCGGCACCACGGTTTCGAATTTGATCAGGTCGGCCACGTCGTAGACGAAGGAGCGCGGCTTGCCCACATGCACAAAGCCAATCGCCGGTGAATAACCCGCGGCAAGGATCGCGGCCTCGCTAATCCCGTACAAACAGGCGGTTGCCTCCGCGCGGGAAAGTTAACGAGGCCTCTTGTTGATTTGAATGTGCGAGGGTGCCGCGACATAACTGCAAAAAATACCATCGTTGTTTCAGGTGAGAATGTGGGGCCGGGCGAAGTATGTCCCAGCACCCACGCGCAAAGTCTTTTTTGAAGTTTTTGAGACGGCTCATCCGCTGCCCCGAGCATGCGGGGAACGGGCGTTAACAGAGTTCGGAACTCACTGTTATAACGGTTCACCCCTGAAGAGTCAGGGAAAACAATGGAGAGCTATCTCACAGTTCAGCAAGGCTTTAGCTAACTGATAATCCTAGCTTTGTTTTAAGAGTAGGGCAACTTTTAGAAAAGAGGGTGGGGAATTTTTAGTCGCTCTGGAAATTTAGTGGTATGATCACCCTTCATTAGAATCGCAACACACTATTATAACTTAGAAGAATTTGAAGTGCCGATGATTTTCAACAAAACGATGAGCTCAAGATCACACTCTGGAGGAGTTATGAAGAATCAAAAGCAAGAAAGCCAACGTGTTCAAATAGAGGAAGATAAGACTTTTCAAGGGTTCAATGGCGCGGTGAGACTGAGGTGGTGGAAGCACTTTCTAAACCTGGCGCATCTTTCCGCATTTGTTCTGAAAACCTACGAATTGCTATCCAAGTCCTATGTTTCGGAGCCTGAGGAGCTTGTTTTTGCTGGTGAGGGTTAGTCCCTTCTCTGGGGTCTTTTTGAAAATTCAAAGGGCTTTCATCGGAATGAACGAACTTCCCAACTTTTATCCTTGCCTTATTGGCATTCGATGGTCCCAGACTCATCCGCTAGAGCGGTCTCGCCCTCCCACCGTTAATTTAAAAGAAAGAGAACAAGCCGGCGTTTGATGATTTGATGCCGAGGTTGATTGGCGATGACGTACAGTTTCCCTTAAAGAGATTCAACAGGCTACGGTTTTAGGCCGCGAAAGCTTAATAAAACGAGTTGTTTAGGGGCGAAATGAAATTTTCCAAAATTGTTCTGACGGATTTGTCTCGATTTTGCGCATTGATTTGTATGACCTTGAAAAGCTAATCATCCAGGCGCATTTCGTTTTTACTGCAAAATCAGGAAAACGATCTTCGATCAATCACGCCGGGTCGTTGCTTGCTTTGTTGTCCTTCGTCCTTTTTGAATTGATGTTTTTTGAGGAGCCGAAGCGTGTCGAAGCATTTGGGCCGGGATCTACCCGCGGCCGAGTCGATTGCCGATGTTTTTTTGGGTTGGGGCAAGGTTTACCGACCCACCAAGAACCAACAGAAGGTGCATCGTTTAATTTTTCACCTGTTGGATGTGGGCGCCACCTTTTTCGCCTTGCTCGCTCGTGAGCCGCGTTTCCTGGAACGGTTCACCTTTTTGTCCTCGTTTGATCCCGATCTGACCCGGCGGCTCCTCGCGTTTTTTGCCGCCGCCCACGATGTCGGCAAGTGCTCACCCGGCTTCCAATACCTTTGCAACGCGAAGCTCGAAAAGGCACTCAAACCCATTTGGGCCGAGTTGGAAAACCATCCCAAACTCGGTAGCGGTTTTTCCTACTGGCAACGCAACCAAACCCCAACGAGGATGCCGTGCCATGGTTATTTGTCGGTTCACGCGCTGTTTCGCTTTTTTAATCCTGAACACTTTGAGGGTCCTGATGTTGATGAACCCTCGGACCCCATGGCGACCCAAATACTGTGGCAGTTGAGTCTCGCCTCGGGTTATCACCACGATAAGGACTTCCAACCCGGTTTTGACGAAGACCTTGATATTGCGTTTTTTAAGTCTGAGTATCGCGGCGACCAAGCTTGGACCGAGCAGCGACAAAAACTGCTCAACTGCCTTTGGGAAACCATCGTCGGTGATGCCGGCTTGGTGTCCGAGGTACGCGCGGCCTTGGCGGATGCGCCCACCTGTTCCGGCACAACATGGGACCCGTCGTTTTTGGTCGAACAGCTGTTGTTTGCCGGCCAAACGACCGTGGCGGATTGGATCGCCTCGGGCAAAGACCATTTTCCGCCTAGCGGCCTGGTGCCGGTTGAACGGGACTTGGCGGCTTATTTTCAAGGATCCCTTAAACGTGCCGCGACGGTGTTGGATGAACTGGTTTGGACCGGGCACCATGTTCGCCGCGTTCAGGGCCGGTCTTGGCAACAGCTTTTTCCCAACTTCATCAAACCGAACCCTCTACAGGCCGAGATTTTGGCGCTCCGCGACCAGATGCACGAACCCATGATGGTGCTTATCGAAGGACCGATGGGGATTGGCAAAACCGAGGCCGCGCTGACCGTGCTCAGCGCGGTATCGAACAAGGACCGCGGCTTTTTTGTGGCGCTGCCGACCCAAGCGACCGGCAATCAGATGTACGGGCGCGTTAAAAAATTTTTGGACCGCATGCTCGAGGAAAGCGATTCGCCCGGCCAACTCCAACTTGCTCACGGCAACCGCCGCTGGAATAAAACGTTTGTGGAAACCTTCCACGGGACGCGCACAGGGCGCGCCCGTCTCTTTGAAACGGATTCTTTCGATGAGGCGACGCCGTCCAAGGTTGTCGCCACCGAATGGGCGGCGATGGCACGCACCGGTCTTTTGGCGGAGTTCGGGGTCGGTACCATCGACACCTTGCTGGCCGCGGCACTGGTCGCCCGCAAACATTATTTCGTGCGTTTTGTCGGGCTGTACGGCAAAACCATCATCATCGATGAAGTTCACGCCAATGATACCTATATGGACGGGCTCTTCCGTTTGCTGCTGACCTGGTTGGGTGCCTTGGGTTGCCATGTGGTGTTGCTCTCGGCAACCCTACCGGAACACAAAAGGCACGCGTACCTGGCCGCTTATAGCGGTGGGTCTCCAGGGGCCTTGCCGGCCTGCAGCTATCCGCGCATTACCTCAGTGGTCGGAAACCGGCCGGAATCGGCCCAAGGCCGGCACATCGCGCTTGATCAAAAACGGGTCAAGCAGATCGCCGTCAAGCTGAAGTCGATCCGTTCGCCGGCCGATGTGGTCGACCATGTCAAAGCCGACGTGGCCGCCTGTAACGGGCAAGGTGTGTTCGTCCTAATTTGCAACACGGTGTTTTGTGCCCAGGATGTGTTTGCACTGTTCCAGGAATCGCCGGATTTCGACAACAACTGCTTGTTGTTGCACCATGCCCGCTTCATCATGGGCCAGCGCGTGGCGCACGAGGCACGGGTTAATCGGGAGCTTGGAAAAGATGCCCTTAAAGAGGTTTGGGAAAAACGCGCCGACCGTCCCTTAATGATTCTGATTGGGACCAGTGTCTTGGAGCAAAGTCTCGATTACGATTGCGACCGCATGTACAGCCTGCCCTGCCCGGTGGACCTGTTCTTCCAGCGTACCGGTCGTTTGTACCGGCGCTTTTATTGGTTTCCCAACCGTGCTTTTCCCGAGCCGGCGACCGCGACTTTGTTCCATTTCGGCCCGTTGAAAAACCCGGACCTCATCACTTGCGGCAGCGCGTTCATCTACGATGCCTATCTGTTGTTGCGCACGTTACGGCTTTTGGCCGAGCGCATTGAACGGACGGGCAACGCACTCTTTAATGATCGCGATGATCTGGATGAAATGGTCCAAATGGTTTACCAAAAAGACGGGCGGCCTGTCGGCAAAAGGGAAGCCGCCGCCTTGGAAGCATGGGAACACGCCCGCGCTCACGAGGAAACCCAGGCCCATGTCTCGCTTTTACCCGCGCCCGATGATTGTGCCTGGCGTACGAGCTGTTTTGGGGAAAACGGGGAGCGGGTGCATTCTTGGTTCACCCAAGTCATGGCGCGGCGCAACCAACCACACGGTTCGCAACCCAAAAAGAACACCCGACTCGGTGAATTTGCGACCCAGGCGGTTTTGTTGGTGCGGCGCGACAAACAGTTGGTTCCACTCGGCCAAAACGGCATGCCCTTGAAGAAGGGGATTGCCGAGGGCAAGGGTCGGCTTGAGGAGCTGGAAACGGCGCGGCTGCTTATTCAGAGCAGTGTGTACCTGCACGAGGGCTGGGTGGACAAATTTGGTGAACACTTAATCGATTTCAACCCCTACGATCACCCGGCTTTGCGAGAAGCCAAAAAGTTGATTGGTTGTTGGGATGAACGTCGGGAAAGGGTGTGGTTTCCACAAATTTCCGGCGCTTTTTATGAACCTCAGGCCGGGTTTCGGTATCAGAAAGAAAGGAAAGAGGAGGATTTATGCGATTAGCGTGGTTGGCTCCTTGGCGAGATGGGTGGGGAGGTGGCCGTGGCCAACTTCTTGGATGAAATCGCCTGGGTACCCTGTATGTCGGCGTCGGGCAAAGTGATGCTGACCCTACACGATTTTTTGATGCAAGCAGATCGCGTTCACGATTTTGCGGTTGCCGCGCCCACCAAAAAGGCCTCGCTTTGGTTGAGCTTGTGCAGTTGGACGGCGTCGGCGGTGCGCCGCAAAGGTTTGGATCCACGCACTTATTCCTTCGAGGATGTGGCCGCTTACCTCAAGGTGCACCGTGGCTGGTTTGATGCAGACCGCTTTTGTCAGGTACCTGCCTATGCGCAACTGAGCGCGAAGAAGGCGGTGCTGTTGTCGGTTTTGGAAACAGAACTGGAAAGTGGCAACAATCCTAACTTCTTTACCAAGATGGATGCCGACCGCCCCAAAAACTACACTGCACCTGAGGTTGCGCTCACTTTATTGCAGGGCCACTGGTATGGGCTGGCGGGTCTGGGGGGAGGCGTCGGCAAAGAAAACCTCAGTTTTACAGATTGCCCGGCCTCGCGGTGTCTGGTGCTGGTGCGGAAAACCGAGAATTTAGAAAAAATGCTGCGCTACAACGTTGATCTGCTGTTGCGGGACGCGGCGGTCGTTGCGGACTTTGTTCCCGCATGGGAGCGGGCGGACGGTGGCGCCGATTTCCTGGAGGAGGATAAGAAGCTTAGGCCCGATGTACCGCTGTACCTCAGTTTCGGGCTGCACCGCGCATTCCAGGTTGTGTGGGAAGGGGCGCGGGCTCGGTTCCTTCGGCGGGCGAAGGGTGCGGTGGTGCCCGAGTTGGCCCTCATCATGTGCCGGATGATCGCGGCCCAGGATCGCGAAGAAGTGAGCGTGGCCGGTTCGCGGGTTTTAAAAGTGCGTGCCGATCCGAAACGTGCCGTGTGGCGGGATCTGCACTCGATTCTTGAGTGTTTGAAAATGTCCCAGGCCGTGTTTGACAAACCCAAACGGGCGCTGGTGATCGAAGTCTTCGGGATGTTTACACCGAGTCAGGCAAAGATTGAAGGCGAAACGGGGTCCGTGTTCCATATCCCGGTTGAAGTGGTCTACGACAAGAAGATGCGGGAGGGCCTTAAAGAAGGTTTGGACCTATTTGACAAAGGTGGGCGTCGCCTATACGCCACGCTGAGAAGCGGATGTGAGAAAGCGATTAGCCAGGCCAAACAAAAGGGTGACCGTGACCATGTGAACAAGTTGCTGGCGCGGTCGGCCGCATTTGATACCTACTGGGACGACTGCGCGGTTCACTTTTTTGGGCAATTGCTGCCGGGTCTGGTGACCGACCGGCCGGCGGCGCTGGGTGCGGCCAAGCAGGCAAGTAACCACTTCATTCGCAAAGCACAGAATGTGTTTCTTTCCGAGTTTCCCAAGGGGAGCAGTTGGTATCGCCTTGCCGGCTACCTTCAAAGCCGTTTTATGCCAACCACAAAGAAGCAGGAGGTGAAGTTGTGAGAATTGAAACCGAAGCACCGGTGGATTACAAGGGGTTGTTCCAAAGTATTGCGGCAACCATTCATGCCTATGGCGCGCCCGAATCCCACCATCGCGCCAGGTTGGCCGAGTTGCGTCGCTGTCGTCAGGTCGCGGAGGAGCGCAAGAGCGTTTTGATTTGGTCCTTGCTGGGCGCCAAAATTCCCGTGGAAATAAAAGGGTTTACCGAGGGGACACAGCTCGATAAACGCCGGCGGCCGCAACAGGACTTTTTGGAAACGCTTTACCTGGTTGCGCCTTTGCAAGCGGCGGTCAAATACAACAGCTCGGATTTCGAGAGCACCCCGCACCCGGTTGATTTAGCTACCACGCTTCGGAGCTTGGTGGGCAAGGACAAACAACGCCTTGAGGCGGTTGAGCGGCGTTTTTTGCGGTTGCTGCGTTTGCCGCGAAGAAACCTCGAACGGCAGCTTTTTTCCATGTTGAACATCATCCGCGGCTTTGAGGGCGGCCGTATTGATTGGCCCCAACTGTATTGGGATCTCTATCGTTGGGACCGTAGGCGTGAAGCGTTCAAACATGAGACGGTGCGCACGCGCTGGGCGCGTCAGTTTTTTGGTGATCGGGAAACGGGTTCGGAAACACATCAGGAACAAGAGGAGAAGTAAGTTATGTTTTTAGAAGTGAGCGCGATTCAGCATTTTTCATCAGTTAATTTAAATCGGGACGACGCCAATGCGATTAAAACGATTCATTTTGGCGGTTATGAGCGGCAACGGGTTTCATCGCAATGTTTTAAACGTGCGATGCGTCAACATCGCGCAATGGAAGAAGCGCGTGCCGGCAACGAAAGTTACCGCACCAAGTACGTCTTTGGGCGCATGGCCGAACTGCTTGAATTGAAAGACAAAGACAGCAAAAAACACAAGGCTTTGGCCGAATACCTCACTGCCTTGGGGTTAGGCAAATTCGAAGTGCCCAAAAAAGGGAAAAAGAAAAAAGTGGATGAGGCGGCCGGCGAATCAGTAGCCGACGGTCAGGTGTTAAAAACCTTGTTTTTCACCTCGGATCGGGAGCTTGCGCAAGCCGCCGCCTGTCTTCGGGAAAACGAATTCGACGTCAAGGCCGCTGCAAAGGCCTTTCAAGAATGCTATGCGACCTTGCCGATAGCTTTGGATATCGCCTTGTTTGGGCGCATGGCCGCATCGGATGTGACCTTAAATGTCGATGCCGCGGTTCAGGTGGCCCACGCCGTTTCTACCAACGAAATTGTCATCGAGGACGACTTTTTTACCGCGGTTGACGATCTTGGCAGCGAGGAGCGACAGGGCGCCAACATGATTGGGACCACCCAGGTGGCGAGTCCCTGTTTTTACCGCTACGCCTGTTTGTCGTTGGACATTTTGAAGCGCAACCTTGGTGAGGCTTGGGAAACGGATCGGGATCGGGCCGTGGCGGGTTTTGTGGCATCTTTTATTTTGGCCTCGCCCACCGGCAAAGCCAACAGTACCGCGCCCCACTCGGTGCCTGATTTCGTGTTGGTGAGCGTGGGCGAGAACCAGCCGATTAGTTTGGTGAATGCTTTCGATCAACCGGTTTACGCCGATCAGCACCGCGGTTTAGCGGCCGGTTCCGTTGACGCGCTGATGACGTACTTGGGCAAGATCAATCGGTTTTACGACTGGGGCTCCGGTCGAACCGCCTTTTTGGGAGGCACCGTTGACATCGAGCGCCCCCAAGCTGAAGAGATCGGGATCAAAAAAGTGCCCGCGCTGAAGGCTTTGTTGGAGGATGCCGTCACCGCCTGTCGTGAGGTTGGTGTATGAGTCGCGGAACCTTATTTCTCCGGCTGGTGGGGCCCATGCAATCCTGGGGAAACGAAAGTACCTTGACGACCCGAGGTGTGGGTGACCTGCCGACGCGGTCCGGGGTGACGGGTTTGGCCTGTGCCGCCCTTGGGATTTCCCGTGAAGACCATGGCGACTTAGAGGCCTTTGCGAAACTCCAATTTGCGGTTTGTGAGATCAAACGCGGGATTGTTGAGCGGGATTTCCAAACCGTCGGCGATACCCTCACGGTAGAGGGTAAAGCCCGCGGCACCATTCTCTCGCCCCGCTGGTACCGTTGCGGTGCAGCATACCTGGCCGCGTTTTGCGGTGATTCGGCTTTTTTGAACAAGGTGCATCAGGCATTGCGGCGTCCCAAATGGCCTTTGTTTTTAGGACGGAAAAGCCATGTTCCCAGTGCGCCGGTCGCCATGGTTACCGCCTTATGGCCGGATGAGATTGATGCTTATTTTGTGGCGGCGCAACAGGGGAAACACCGGTGTTTAAAACAAGCTGCCGAGGGGGCGATGTCGCCGATTCGGAATCCCTCGTATTTTGATGTGCCGGTTTCGTTTGCCGCGCGCCGGTTTGAACCCTCGGTGTATCAGGAAGTTCGTGCGGACGTCGATGCAGCCGTGCTTAAAGAATTCAACCAGGGGTTGCCGCTTAGGTTGGGCAACCCAACATGGCGAGGAGGAACAGTTCAATGAATCGGCAACTTCACTTTCTGAAAATTGATCCGGTCACCAGCCTGCGAAATCAGCGGCTCAACGCGTTTTTGGGCAACGCTTATGCCGTTCACGGTTGTATCGAAGCCTTGAAAAACGATGCGCATGACGCGGGAGAGGATCGCCTGTTGTGGCGCCTGGATCGGGATAAGCGAAATCCAGCCACTTTTCTGCTGGTTCAGACCAATTTTGAGCCAAACGCCGCGGGCCTAACGGCACTGACCGAAAACCCGCTGATCCAGCGCGTTCACCGCAAAACGGTTGCACCTCGGTTCCAAGAGCGCCAGGTTTTTCATTTTCGGCTGCGCGCAAACCCGACCAAAGCAGTGGGTTGCGGGGAGAAAGGGCGACGCGGTAAGCGTGTGGCCGTGACCGGGGTGGCGGAAGCCGAGGCTTGGCTTCATCGCAAAGGTGTTTTTCATGGCTTTGATTGCCGGTTGCACAACCTGGTGGAAGAAGGACCGATGGTGCTGAAGAAATCAGGGAAAAAGCAAGGGCGGTCCGTTCGAACGATGACCTTTAACTCCGTGCTTTTCGAAGGCGTTTTGCAAGTGAGCGACCCGGAGAAGATGACGGCTTGTTTCGAACGGGGCATTGGTCACGGGCGGGGTTTTGGCTTTGGAATGTTGTCGCTGGCCAAAAAATAAAACAAAAACAGCGGGCGCCCGGGGCGCGGTGGGGCGCCCGGGTTAGGCGGAGGCTTGGGTGAGCCAATCGGCGGGGAAGGTGGGCAGGCCCGAAACCGCGCCTGGGTCGAGGCCCCGCTGGCTGACGATGACCGCGGTGACGAAACACCAGAGGCCGATGCCGACGGCTTTGTCGGACCAGGGGTCTTGCTGCCAGGAGAGTTTGCCGAGGCGGCGGTCAAGCTGGCAGAGGTAGGCCGCCAGAATGTATTCCGCTTTTTGTTTGTCCTCGCGGTTCCAGGCGTCCAGCAGGGGGAAATAGTTCTTGTGACGCAACCGCGACGCGCTGTTGGTGGTGTTGCCGATCAGCAGGCGGTCCAGCAAGGGATCGCGGTCCGCCGGCTCGGGGTAGCGGCGTTGGTACATGGTGACCAGCTTGGTGCGGTGTTTGGCCGGGAGCTGGGTGAGGGTGCACCAAGCCGCGGCGGAGACGGCCAGGTAATAATCGTCGAACTGGTCGAGGTCGAAAAAGGCCAAAGGTTCGCGGCTCTCTTCTTCCGTGATGTAGGAAATCGTGGCGGCGAAGGCGGCGCGCAGCGAATCAATCGACTCGCCGGAGCTAAAGCGACAGATGAGGAGTTTTAGGCGCGCGGTCAGCCATTGACGGGTATCGTCGCCCTTGTTTTCCGCCGGTTGGTTGTCTTCTAAGACCTGTCGCGAAAGCTCTGATATGTTGCGTGAAAAATAATCCGTGCCATATGCGATGGCCCTGGTTTTACTCATGGTGTGTTCCTTGGTGCAACGTTACCGAATCCGGCGCGGTTGACACGGCAAAAGGGGCCGTGACCGTTGGGGTACGGTAAACATGGGGTCCGCGACAAGCACGCGGAATCGGGGGAACGCGGCGTCGTCGGGACGATGAAGAAGCTTTGTGTGAGCGGAGCCTCGGGGGTGAGGCGACGGTAACCCATGAAAGAGGCTTGAGGACGCCTCATGAGGAACGGAACAAGCAGGGTACACGAATAAAAATTTTAGGACCGCCGTATCTTATCATGTTTTCGGAAAAGTGGGCGGAAGATTGTGGCGAGGTTTTTTGCGGGCCGGCGGGTAATTTTCCTCTTTGGGGCCGTGGCATAGCCGGTTCGTTTGGGCTATTGGGATTTTGGCGACTCGGCTGGTGGGGGGGGTGCCAAAAACGGCTTATGAGTGAAGTCTGTCGATTCCACCCCGCTTTCTGGGCGTGTTTGCCGTGAACAGATCAGATTTCGCCTAGGTACTCAAAAAATAATGCCTGTCGGTAACCTGTTCCGCCAGGGTGGCGTGTTGTGGATAACCTATTATGGGGCACTGGTTTGTATGCTTCCGCGAGCTTTTTGTTAGGCGGAAAAGTGGTAAGAAAAGCGATGGGAAACCGTCACCTACGAATTTTTCCGACACCCTTGGTTTCTCACCGGCGCCCTAATAAGTGACGGCTTGTTTAGCTGGTTAACAAACTGGGTGTGCGTTGTGAGACGTATTCTTGCAAGCGTCTTGCTTCTCTCCCCGCGGCCTTTACTTCTCAATGATTCGTTCTCTAAAGCGCTTTACCTTTTTGGTTTGACGCTGAGATGGTCGGCCCTCTCGGCCGCCGTGGTATCAACCCTTACCACCTATGGAGGAATCGATGTATAGCACGAACAAATGTCCCAAGGATTTCGACACTCATGTACAAGCTAACAACGACGGCAAAAGTTCATCCGCGAAGAAACCGAAAAAAGACGGCACCGCGGGGTCTCTGAATTCCAGGCTGGTGGACGATGGTCAAGGCGTCCCTATGAACCCGCACGGCGATGGCAGCACCACCAAGCAAAAGGCGGAGAAAGCGGTGGGCGCGACCAGTTTACCCAAACAGAACCCGTTGTCAAAAAAGTAAAGAAGCAGGCCAAACCACCCAACCGTTGCCAATAAAGAAAGGGAGCGCCTTGTACGCTCCTTTTTGTTAGGCGACGGCCGGGGCTTGCGGGTGCCATGGCGCACGGCTTGGCGGGTATTTCGAGAACGGTTTGGCTCGCTCAGGGACTAAACCCCGCGGAATTTGGCAACACTTCCGGTAGGGTGAGGGAATCCTGTTGGTTGGCATCGTTTGGCCGCGGGTCAATACGGGAAGAAGTTTTGTTTCGAGATGATCGTGATTTGAATACAAACATGAATAAACTAAAAAATATGCATTGTCGGAATATTGTAAATCCTATTCTGTTTTGATGTTTGACGTTGCGTTGGTTAGCATTTCCTGGATGATAGCCGGCCATTGTCGTTTGGCCTGCTGTAGCTCTGTTTTAAACACAGGGTATTAAGATGTAAAGTTATAGAATTATTGGTTTTAATAGACGAATTAGTACTCTGTTTAAGCATTCCAAGCGGCCAAGCTATGGGTTTTAAATGTCGTCTTTGAAAAATGTAGCATCATAGAGGAAAATAATTTTTTAGGATTGAATCAATTTTTATGTATTTTTCTTCGTGTTTTATCTATGATTTGATCATTATCCATCCGTACCCACAGGAAGTTCCGCCGTGAATGCTTTTCATAATCAAAGGCTTACGATGGTGCTCCATCGTTGGCATGCCGGCGACGAGGCCGCTCTCGATGTCCTTGTTGAAACCATTTATCCCCATTGCCTCGAGATGATTGCGAAACGTGTCGGGCCGCGACTCACGCCCACGTTTTCGCGTCACGATCTGGCTCATGAGGTGTTACGCAACCTGGCGAGTATGCGCGGTCGTCGCATTGAAAGCAGTGAACACCTGCACAATTTGATCAGCCGCATGATCTACCACGAACTGGCCGACCACTGTAAAACCCGCCAAGCGCTTAAACGGGGCGGTGGCGAGGCGGCGGTCCCTTTTGACGAGTCCTGGATGAGCCCGGATCAAGCGCAGTTCTATGAACGGATCATGACGCACCAGGTCCTTGAGCGTTATGCCGAAATCGATTCGAGCGGTGCCGGTATGTTTGTTTTCTATCATCTCTTCGACCAAGGTTACGAGGAGGTAGCCGAGCGCTATGGCGTCTCGGTGAGTACGGTCAAGCGGCGTATCAAAGCGGCCCGTCTCTGGTTAAAAAACCAGGTGGGTTCTCAGGTGGGTGCGTCGTGAGCAGCGAGCAGCTGTTTCACGAATTTTTTGTGGCCGGGCTTGAGGCAACCGACGTCGAACGGCTTGCGATTCTCGAGGAGGCAGGCCGCGTGGACCCGGATTTCCCGCCAAAACTGCTGAAATGGTGGCAGTCGGAAAGCGAAAGCGACAGCGCCTTGTTTGGCGGTCTCAAGCGGTATTCGGCGACGGAAGAGGGGACTGCTTTTCCCCGCGAATTCGATGATTACCGGTTGGAAGCACAAATCGGGCGCGGCGGGATGGGTGTCGTTTTTCGTGCCCGTCAAATCAGTTTGGATCGTGAGGTGGCGATTAAGTTCCTGTCGCGGCGGGGTTTGCTCGCGGAAGATGCGCGCTTCAACGCGGAGGCGCGATTGCTGGCCCAAATGACCCATCCCAACATTGTTCAGATCCACGGGAGTGGTTGGTTACCCATTGGTGATCGGGTTTTTCCCTACCTGGTGATGCAGTATTCGGGCGGGGTCCCCCTGGATCAGTATTGCCGCGAGCAAGCACTGACCCTCAAAGACCGCCTGCACATCATGCTGCAGGTCATGGACGGTGTGCAACATGCCCACAGCCGCGGTATCACCCACCGCGACCTCAAACCCAGCAACATCTTGGTAACGGCATCCCAGCAAGGCCGGCTGGTACAGCTCATCGATTTCGGCCTGGCCGGCAGGGAGGAGGACGGTTGTCGGGGCGGAACCCAAGGCTTCATGGCGCCCGAACTTTCCTCCGGCAGCCTCATCGCCGGACCCATCACCGATGTTTACGCCCTGGGCGTTGTGCTTCACATGGTGCTCGGGGGCGCACCGCCGCGCGGCGATACACCCTGTTCATCGGTTGCGGCGGCGCAGACGAAGCCGCCGGTTGCGCCCGCCGATCTGCGCGGTGATTTAGATCGGCTTTGTGCCAAGGCGCTGGCCACCGAACCCGGTGACCGTTACCAAACCGTGCAAGACCTCGCGGCCGATGTCCGTGCCTGGTTTTCGTTTCGACCCCTGCAGGCGGTGCCCGCGACGCTGCTTTACCGAACCCGCAAGGCCCTGCGCCGCCATCGTGGACCCTTGGTGGCGGCGTTGGTGGTGATGCTGCTCCTGTTTGGCGCGGTGCATAACCTGAACGAAAAGTTGGAAATGAAACAAAAAGCGATCCAACTCGAACAGGCAAAGTTGGCATCCGATCAGTTGGTCGTTCGCTCGGAAAAACGGCTGCGTGTTGCGAACAAACTCATGCTTGAGGTGTTTCGGGAACTGGCGCCGGGTCGCAGCGGGGGACAGATTTCGGTGCGCAGTCTCCTCGCCCGGGTTGAAGAATTGGTGGAGGAGGCGGCTGACACGGATGCTGCGCTCAAAGGCGAGCGATTGCTCACGCTTTCCAAAGTATGCGAGGAGTTGGGGGTTTTTGACAAAGCTCATGCCTTGAGTGGGTTGGCCGCGGATTTGTTTTCCTCGCAAGGGGATGCGGCGCGTGGGGATTGGCGATTGGCGATGTCGCATCGCGCCTACCAAGCGCGTCGTTTGGGCAAGCTGGATGAGGCCGAGGCAACCTATCGCATGCTGCTGGCGGAACCCCATGATCGCGAAAAACCTGAATTCCGCTTGGTCCTGCAAAGTGGCTTGAGCGATGTCTACCTGGGCAAGGGCGAGAATCTGGCGGCACTGGAACTTGCTGAAAAAACGCTTGCCGCGTGGCAAGAATTGGCAGGCCAAACCGACCTGCGCACCTTGGCCGTTCAAAATACCTTGGCACGGGTTCTGTTATTTCTGAACCAGGGTCCTCGGGCCGAGCGGTTACTAAGGGACATGGTGACCAAGTTGGAGCAGCGGTTGCCGCCCGATCATCCGCGCATTTTGGCGGCCCTAGGCAACCTTGCTTGGGGCCAGGTGCGGCAAAAGAAGGGTGATGAGAAGCTGATGCGCGAGGTATTGCAGCGACAACACTGTGTGTTGGGTATTGAGCACCCGGATACCCTAACCCTGATCAACCTTTTGGCCAATCACCTTGCCAAGCACAAACGTTTTGCCGAGGCGTCTGAATATTTTGCGATGGGTTACGCGGTGGTGGACGATCAGGTTACCAAAAGTTTAACGGCGCATAACTGGGGGAACACCCTGAACCAACTGGGCGCTTACGCGCATGCCGAACAGCTTTTGGATGAAGCCCTGGCGGTTCGCATCGAGCTCAAAGGGGCGACCCACCAACAAACGATGCTGACCCGCGCGACCTTGGCGGAGGTATGGACGGCCACGGGACGGGTCGTGGAGGCGGAACAGGAAGCACGGCTTTTGTTCGAAACGGCGCTGCGCAAGTGGGGGCCCGATCAAGGGGTCACCCAAACCTTCAAGGCTTTTTGGCAAAAGGTGCGGGACAAAGTTGGGCCGGCGAATCCCACGGAAACGGCGTCGATCCAAAGGGAACCCATTGACGCGACCGCGCCCCACTAAAAGGCGGCTTGGGTCACCTTCTCCCTTTTTCAAGACAACCGAACGGCTCATTTCCGGTGGCGGCATTTCTCCAAATCGAAAAGTCCGTTAGACTCAGGGGCATGATACACATTTAAGTCGGCCCCGTTCGCGGACGGGATCGCGGTTGGGAGAGGCGTGATGAAGTTGGCTTTTCGTCTGTTGGTTCCTGTCTGGTTGGGCCTTTTGGCGACCGGTCCCCTGGTTTTTGCGCAAATTGATCGGGTGACGGGGCGCGCCTTTGCGACACGCTCCGAGGTATTTGCGACCCAGGGCATGGTGGCGACCAGCCAGCCTTTGGCGACCCAAATCGGGCTGGACATCCTCAAAGCGGGCGGTTCCGCGGTGGATGCGGCCATCGCCGCCAATGCCGCGCTTGGCCTGATGGAGCCGACGGGGTGTGGGATCGGCGGCGATTTGTACGCCATCGTCTGGGACGCGAAGTCCGGGAAATTACACGGCCTGAACGCCAGTGGCCGTTCGCCGCTCGGGCTCAGCTTGGCCGAACTCAAAAAAGAAGTGGCGGCGTTGGGCCGCGAGGACATCCCGCCTTACGGCATGTTGCCGATTTCGGTGCCGGGCGCGGTGAGCGGTTGGCAGGCGTTGCACGATCGCTTCGGGCGTTTGCCGCTGAAACAGGTCTTAAACCCCGCGATCAGCTACGCGGAAAAAGGGTTTCCGGTCAGCGAATTGATTGCCCATTATTGGCGGCTGAGCGTACCGCGGCTGCGCGACCAACCGGGCTCTTTTGTTAAGACGTTCACCATCGACGGGAAGGCGCCGGCCAAGGGCCAAATCTTCCGCAATCCCGAACTGGCGGCGACCTACCGACAGATCGCCGAACAGGGTGCGGCGGCGTTTTACCAAGGCGAATTGGCGGATGCGATGCACGCCTTTTTCAAGGAAAACGGGGGTTGGCTGCGCAAGGTCGACTTTGAAAAACACCGCGCGGATTGGGTTGAACCGGTATCGGTTGCCTACCGCGGCACGCGCGTGTGGGAGCTTCCACCCAACGGGCAAGGCATTGCCGCCTTGCAAATGCTGCAAATCCTCAAAGCCTACGACCTCAAGGCGATGGGCCACAACAGCGCCGAATTCCTGCACCTGATGGTGGAAACCAAAAAACTGGTGTTTGAGGATCGCGCCAAATACTACAGCGATCTGTCCTTTAATAAGGTCCCGGTGGCGGGTTTGATTTCGGATGAATACGCGGCCGAGCGGCGCACATTAATCAACCCCGAACGCGCGGCGCGTCGGCTTGAGGCGGGCAACCCGGCCCTGCAACACGGCGACACCATTTACCTGACCACGGCCGATAAAGACGGCAACATGGTCTCCCTGATCCAAAGCAACTACCGCGGCATGGGTTCCGGTGTGGTGGTGCCCGGTCTGGGTTTTGTGTTCCAGGACCGCGGCCAACTGTTCGCCCTGGAAGCGGACCACCTCAACGTTTACGCCCCCGGCAAGCGGCCCTTTCAGACGATCATCCCGGCATTTGTGACCAAAGACGGCAAACCCTACCTCAGCTTCGGGGTCATGGGTGGACCGATGCAGCCACAAGGGCATGTGCAAATCCTGGTGAACATTCTGGACTTCGGCATGAATCTCCAGGAAGCCGGCGATGCGGCGCGGTGGCAGCACGTGGGTTCCTCGGAGCCGACCGGGACCCGGATGACGGACGGCGGCGTGGTTGAGCTGGAATCCGCGATCCCGTGGGAAACGGTGCGGGCCTTGCGGCGCAAGGGGCACCGTGTTCAGTACGGCAACGGCGGGTTCGGCGGTTACCAGGCGATTATGCTGAATCCCGAAACCGGTGTTTACACGGGCGCCTCGGAATCCCGTAAAGACGGCCAAGCGGCGGGTTACTGAAGGCGAAGGAGGCATCCCTTGATTTGCATCAAAATCAAAAACGGCAAAGACGTGGCGGTGAACAACACGCGGTGGTTCAGCAATTTCCTGAGCAGAATTGGGCCGAGGGCGATCATCGAAGCCGAGGTTGAAAAACAGGTGATGCTCCGATTGGAAGCGGAATTGAAACGAAACGGGGTTGAGGCCGTACTCTGGCGCGCCGAAGACGGCGACGAACCTTTGGGCCGATAAGCCGTCATTCCAATAAACCTTCGGAGACTTTTGCTCGTTTGGGGTTCTGTTCCATTTTTGGGAGGTTTCCTGTATGTGGTTGCTGTTGCTGTTGGGTCTGTTCGTTGGTAGCGAGGATTTGGTGAAGCAGAAAGGTTATCTGCTGCCTGATGATGCCTTTTTGGCCGATCCGGTCGCGATGGCGTTCAGCCCCGACGGGCGTTTGTACCTGCTGGACCGAGAGCAAAAGAGGGTATTTTTTTGGGATGCCGCGGGCAGGTTTCAGGGGGCGTTCGGGACCGAGGGCCAAGGGCCCGGCGAATTCCTCAATCCCTTCCAGCTTCAGGCCGATAACGGCGCGGTTTACATTTGGGAAGATCGCCAGGTGATTTCCGTTTTTAGCCCCAAGGGTGAATTTGTGCGGCGGTTTCACACCACCTCGGCCCGTCCGCGCGTCTTTGCGCCGCTTAAAAACGATCTCTTCCTGTTGGGTTTCCGTAGCCGCGATCACCGCGCGATGTACATGCACTTCGAACTGCGCAATGGCCAGGGCGAACCAGTTCAAGAGCTGATGAAAGAAGAAAACAAAGCGTTCGTGCGGGTTGGCGAAGGCGACAACAATGTGACGATCCGTGCCTACATGCCCGAGATCGACATTCAGCCAACAGAAAACGGCACCTGGTTGGCCGGTTTTTCCCAGGAAACAACCCTCAGGGAAATCGACGCCTCGGGCAAAGTGCTCAAAACCCACCGCTTCGATTTACCGCAAATTGAATCCAGTGAGCGTGATCGCGAGGTGTTTATGTCGATGTCGTTTCCCGGACCCGACGGTCAGCGCATCGGTCTCAAGGATCTGCCCAATATTAAGGTCGATTTCAGCCAACCCAAGGCCTACTACACCCACTTCGTGCTGGGTAAAAGCCGTATTGCTTTTGTTTTGTCGCCGATTGGTTCAACCGATGCGGTGAACACCGGCCACAGCTACGGCACCTACGTGGTGTGTGATCGCAACAGCGGCAAACGGGTGGGCAAGGGTTTTTACCGCTTGCCGGAAGATTCGCGGGTTTTTTACAAAAACAACCGCATTTTGGGGGTCGTGCTCAATGACGATGATGAATTCGAAATCGCGACCTACACGCTGAAAGGGTTGAAATAACCCCGTCCAGGTAACAGTCACTGTTAGCGAAGACGACGACAGCGTCGTGATTCAACCCAATGGGGTTGGATGGCGGCGACCGTCGTCCTTTTCGTTTTTTGGTGGTTAAGTTATTGAATTTATAAGCGATGCCGAAAGAGCCGGCACGGCCGGCATTGTCCTTGCCCTTAGGAGATTGCCCGGTTGCGCATGGGAAAAATGCCCGTGCCCTATCTCGCCGAACCGGGCGCTTATTTTATGAAAAAGAGGAAGCTGCCAACCTCGGGAGTTCCGCATGGGTGTTGTTTTGCGCCGCGTGGGGGGACACATTGGTCCTCGTGCGCGGTTTTGGTCGTTGGTCGCTTGGTGTTTGGTTTTGGCTGTTCCCGGCTGGGCCGCCGAGCCGTCGGAAGCGGGCGAGGTCTGGGTGCTGCCGATGAAGATCGAGGGTAAATCGCGTTTTTCCCGCTTGCTGTTGCGCAACGAGGGTGCTCGTACCCTTATGTGTAGCGGGGCACCTCGCATCTCGGAAACCAAAAATAGCGTGATGTGATGTCCCAGCCGCTCGATTTTGAAGCTAATGTGTTTAATGCTCAGAAGCTTAGCGGAAACCCCCGGCAGCTTGGCCGAGCCGCCGGGGTGGTAGGTTCGGAGCCGCTCGTACCCTTGAGACGTCTTTGACAGTCCGTAGCCCAGATTTAGCCCGCTCCTACCCCGCACCCTCCAAAGACCGAACACTATCTTGGTCTCAGTTTTGAAGACC
>NZ_JAFREP010000054.1 GCF_017377855.1 Acanthopleuribacter pedis | reverse complement strand
CGGGGATTTCCGCTAAACTTCTGTGTATTAAACACATTAGCTTCAAAATCGAGTGGCTGGGACATCACATCACGCTATTTTTGGTTTCCGAGATGCGAGGTGCCCCGCTACACATAAGAGGTTTAGCTAAAATCACCGCGTCAGCGTTTCTTAGGTTAAAACCGGTAGCGTGCTTCCACGCTGATCAGGCCCGTGTGCAAATTCAGCGGGGTTTGGTCGAGGGTGGCGTGGGTAAAGTCGCCGTCCAGCCATTCCAAACCGAGGCGCCAGTGACGCTGGGGCTCCCAAAAGATCGCCGCGGTCAGGCTGTCGCCGCGTTCGTCGCTGGCGTCTGGGTTAAAGGCTGTATCCAGCCGATCCCGATCAATGATGTGCACGTCGTCGTAGCGCAGGCTGAAGCGCCAATGGCGGTCCGGGCTGCGCAGCGAGAGTAGGCCGTACCAAAGCTGGAAATCAATTTGCACGTGGGCGCCGGTGCGTTCGCCCATGCCCGACGCGCCGTCGAGCCATTCCGCCAGCAACGTCCAATTACGATCCGGGTCCAGGTCCCAAGAGAGGCTGAGGTGTTGGTAGCGGGTTTCCCAGGCGTACTGACCGTTGTGGAGTTCGCGGTCGGCGCGGTTGTCGCTAAGCAGGGCTTGCAGCAAGAACCGGCCGCCTAACTCCAGCGCGGTTCGCGCCGACCAACCCCAGTTACCATCCAATTCGCGGCCGTAGGCTTGGGTGCCGCGATCTGTTTGGAGGCTGAACAGATTGCCTGGTTGTAGCGATGGAATAGCCGGCAGCGGCAGAAACTCTCCATAGCCGGAAAGGCGGTGGCCGTGACTCGCGCCGCGCCAGGCCAAAAGGGTGCCTTGGGTATCGTTGCCCCGCAACCAACTCCCCGTGAGCAACCAACTGTTTTGGTTGCCCCATTCTTTGTCGAATCCCAGTTCCAGCCCGGTATGGCGCACTTCCTCGGCGATCCAACTGTCGATGGTGGAAAAGGTAAGCGTGTAGGGGGTCGACCACATCGGATCGATGTGCGCCGCCGAGCTGGGGGGGAAGAAGTGGCCCGCTTTGTAACGCAGCCGCCAAGCGTTGCTGATGGGGAAGGCGCCGCGTGCAAAGGCCTCGCCGAGCGCCCAGTCGTCGCCGAAATCATTGGCTTCGCTTCGGAGCAAACCCCAGGCCGATACGCCGAAGGCCTGGTGCCATTGGCGTTCCACACCAAAGCGCGCTTCAGCGAAGGCGCCGTTTTGACCTTCATCCACCAACAACTTGCCGAAATCGCCGCGGGTCCAACTGCGACCGTCGCCGTCCCCGGCCAGTCCGCGCGCCGAAACCCAAGCGTGCCAGACCGTTTCATTGTGCGCGTCCTGCGCGAAAAGCCCGCCAAAACTCAAACCAAGCCATACTGCCCAAAAAACGCTAAGCCGCCGAAACATACACCCTCTGGTTTTTTATCTCGTGGTTGGTGAAACGTTGATGGTGGGGGGTTCATTCCATCATCGCCGTGATGGGGTGGATTTATCGGGGCGGACGGCGCGCGAACAATACGGCGCGGTGTGGCGCGGGGTAACCCTCGATGGTGCGTTCCGGGTTGTCCGGGTCCATGAAATCGGCGTGGCTTTGGCCGGGGTTCCATTCGGTGGTGCGCTGCTCCTCGCTCTCGTGGCGGTTCACCGCAATCACTTCAATGTCTTCGAACTTGGTGCGGCGCAGCATATTGGTCATCGCGGCCGCGGTCGGCACAAACCACACGTTGCGCATTTTGGCGTAGCGGTCGGCGGGAAACAGACACACATCTTCCTCGCCGGGAATCACAATGCTTTCCAGGACCAGCAAACCGCCGGGCCGCAAGGCCTGGTACAGGTATTTGAGGATTTGAATCGGATCGTGGTGGTGGTAGATGATGCCCATGCAGAAGATGGTGTCAAACAGGTGTTTGAAATGGGCCGTTTCCTGCCAGCCCCACATGAAAAACTCCAGTTCGGTTCGGCGGGCGAAATGCTGCAACAAATTGAACTGGTACCACAGGCGCGGCACCGGGTCGATGTTGAGCACGTAGGCCGGTTCGTCGGCCAGCATGCGAAAAGCGTAGTAGCCGTTGTTGCCGCCCACATCCAGCACGTTTTGCCCTTTGAGCGAGGGTAGTTTGGCGCGCAACCGGTCCCACTTATAATCACTGCGCCATTCGGCGTCAATGTCCACGCCGAACAGTTGGAAAGGACCTTTTTTCCACGGCAAAATGGCTTTGCAGGTTTCGTCAATCTGTTGGAAAAGCGGATCGCTCTCCTCGCGTTGTTCGCCGATGACCACCTTGGCTTGGCTGAAGTCAAAAACCTCGGCGGCGACGTCCGGTAAGGTCGCGCTTTTGGCTTTGACTTCGGCAAAGGGTTTCCAATCCAGCCAAACGCGGCGTTCCTCATTGAGCGTGTGCAGGGCCTGCTTGCTTTTGGGATCGTTGATCAAGTCAAAAATGGAAACCATAACCGTCCTTTCTCTGTTTTCGCGGTGATGGATGCTCACTGTACCACGGGCCGGGCGGTGTTCAGCCTTAAGACCTAAGAAGCACCGATCTCCTGTTTGGGGCGGGCCGCCTTTAAAAAGTGGAGGTTTCCCAATGTTCGCCCCGCCGGCATGGACAAACTTCCGAACGTGCCCCGCGCGAGCACTGCACCCCAAGGTGCGGTTCACTTTACGGTTGGGGTGGTGGATGGGCGCCGTTGTGAAGAAACGCGGCGTTGTGCGCCATGGACCCAGGGAATGGGGTGCAACAGGTTTGCTACCGGTTGCGCGCTTTACCCAAAAAGCCCTTGAACCTAAGAAATCCATTTTTGTGTGGCCCCCTCTGGTTTTTGGAAGCGCCTGCTCAACAGCGGGCACGGGTACACGGGGTTTTCAGCACCGAGCGCTCGTTTGTTTCAGGCACCCACGCGAAATCTTGTAAGAAAACGGCGCCAATCCGGTTATGATGAGGTATCTCTCGTGAATGGAACTACCATGAGTATCTTTTCTCGACTCAAAGACATCGTTCGCGCCAATGTACACGCCTTCACCGAGAATCAGGGATTGGACAATCCCTTCTCGCGCGGGCCGAAACAGGGCCAAGCCGATGATTTGAAAAGGGATGCCGGCGAATCGAGTTTCCGCGACGCGGAGCCCGCCCAACCGGCGCAGGATCCCGAACTTGCCAAGCATTTCGCCACCTTGGGTGTTCCCTACGGGTCGAACTTAAAAACGGTCAAAGCGGCCTGGCTGAAACTGATTAAAGCCAACCACCCCGACCGTCACACGGGTTCACCGGCGGCCGAGAAACGGGCGCAGGAAATGACCCAAAAGATCAATTACGCGTTCTCCGAGTTGGAGAAAAAGCTGAAATGACCGGGGCCGAACAGACGGCGATTGGGTTGGGAAGGGTGCTCGTGAAAAGAAAACGCACAACGGACGCGCAACGCGGCTTTGCGATGACGGGTTCGCTTGCGCTTGGGATGGGCCGGGAAACGCCCGCCCCTGTGTTTTTCCCCTAAAACAAGGAGGCAATTCAATGTCGGAGCATTATGAAAAGGTTCAGAATTACCTTTTGGAGCTGGGCATTAAGATCGTAGATACGAATATCCCAGAAGAGCTGTTTGTTGTCGAAGACGAGGAAAACGGGATTTCCAACTTGATTGTCGACTGCGAGGCACCCATTTTGGTGTTGGAGCAGTTGATCATGCCCACGCCCGCTGAGAACAGCAAGCTTTTCAAGCGTTTGTTGCAAATGAACGGTGAGTTGGTGCACGGCGCCTACACGCTGAGCGAGGACGGCAAGTACGTTCTGTGGCGCGACACGCTGCAACTGGAAAACCTGGATCTCAACGAATTGGAAGGTTCGGTTCGCGCGCTTTCCTTGGCCATGGCCGAACACTGCACTGAATTATTGGGTTACGCCCGCGCATAATTTCCAACCGAGGGAGGATGAAACATGGTGTTCAAGAGACTGTTTAAGATTTTTCAAACCGAAGCTCACTCGGTGGTGGACAAGTTGGAAGACCCCATCAAATTGACCGAGCAGGGCATTCGCGATCTCAAAAACGATTTACAACAAGCGATGACCAGCTTGGCGCAGGTTAAATCCTTGGCCTTGCGCCTGGAGCGCGAAGCCGGCGACAAACGCAAATTGTCCGCGGACTACGAGCGCAAAGCCATGCTGTTGCTGCAAAAAGCCCAAGGTGGCGACCTTGATCCCGGCGAAGCCGACCGCTTGGCTACCGAGGCGCTCGGTCGCAAAGAAGAAGCCAGTGGTCAATTGACGCGCCTTGACGCCGACTACAAGGCACAGAAAAAAATGGCCGACCAGTTACAAGCCAAGGTCGAAGAGCTGCGCAAAACCATCCAGCGTTACGAAAACGAGTTGGTCACCTTGAAGGCACGCGCCAAAACGGCCGAGTCCATGAAAAAGATCAACAAGCAACTTTCGACCGTTGATTCCTCCGGTACCATCGCCATGCTTGAGAAAATGAAGCAAAAGGTCGACGAGGAAGAAACCCTGGCCCAAGCCTACGGCGAGGTCAGCGCCATCGGCAATGCGAGTGTCGACAACGAAATCGACAAAGCCTTGGGGCCCGGCCCGACGCAACAGTCCGATTCGTTGCTGGAACTCAAAAAGAAAATGGGCATGCTCGGCGACGGCGGCGGCGCCAAACCCGAGGGCGACTCAGCCACCTAACCCATTCCTTTTCCTGGATAATCCAAAAACCCCGGGAGCCGACGCGGTGACGCGTGGCTCCCGGGGTTTTTCTTTTTTGGGGCGGGATGGGGCGGTGTTACGCGGAACTGAGCTTGGGATTCGTTTTTTAGCAGGATTTCTGGATGACAAGAGGATGCGGATCATCAAGGGTACCCTTGGTTGCCGTTTCCCGACGCGGATGAATCCGTTATTTCTAGCCCGCATTTCTCACAAGGATTCGTCGCGAGAAGCTGAAAGCCCTGTGAGTACGAAGGTTACGACCGAGAGACGGCATAGGCGTAGCAGCGCTACGGTGAAGGCGGCTCGACCGAGTAATGCGGAAGGCCGCCCCGCGGAAGGCAAACCCTCGTAATCGCATGGGTTGCCCCGCGGCAGAACGCCTTGTGAGAAATGCGGGCTAGCTTGCCGCGGCGACTTCTTGCGTGGGTGCCGCGGTTTGGTTTTCCTCGCGGCGGCGTTGGCGGCGATTTTGCCCGAACAGCACAAACGCCGTGATCCAACCCAAGCCGGTAACCAGCGCCGTGATTTGGAGTGCTTGGCGCTCCTGTTCCAGGGCTTTCCAGCCCGCGATGTTTTCTTTGTCGAATACCATGCCCAAAGACCAGCCGGTTGAAACGATGGGTTCCGTAAACACCCATTGATGTTTGCCCGTGGCGGCGTCCTGGTGGGAGACGAAACCGCGTTTGCCGACCACCGTACCCGCGGCCAGCTCTTTGAGGGCCGCATCGCCGCTTTCATCCGCCCATTGCTGGATGGTGTGGTTCTCCTTGACCCATTCCCCGTTGGGATGCGCCACAAAAGCGCCTTTACCCGAGACCAAAAAACCATAACCCGTTTCGTACAAACGCAAGGAGTGAATCAAGCGGTCGAATTGATCGATGGACATACTCGTGAATACCACCCCGTTGGGGCGTTTTTCGCCCGTCGTTGCATCGGTCGTGAAAAAAGGCGTGGTGAAATTGGCCAAAAAACTTTGGCTGGCGATGCCGTAGTGGGGCTCCTGCCAAATGGGGCCGCGTTTGAGCGGTAACTGGTACCAAGGCCGATCTTGGTCGGTGTAGTCGTACTTGTCCTCAATTTGAACCAGATGCGCACCTTCCCCGCTGTCGACAAACAAGGGGGCGTACAAGCGCAGATCGTCCCGGAAACCGTAGGGCACGTAGGCCACACCGACACCGAAAATCTCGGGTACGTTTTTTTTGACTGCACGCAGGCGCGCCTCGACGGCGTCACGGTTGGCCGGCAGCTTACCCGAGGTGAGGTCTTCACTAATCTGGATGTTGACGGGGACCAGCCGGTTCAGCGACGCTTCCATGTCCCGGTTGGCTTGGCGAACGCGGGCCTCGGCATCGGTGCGTGCTTGCTGAAGGCGTGCATCGCGGCGGTGGAGGTAGGTACCTCCCCAAACAATTAGGGCCGCGGTCATGAGACCGCATAGCCAAAAAATGATGCGGTAAAGCGGTCTTCCGGTTCGCCCAACAGATGATGCGTTGTTTGGTTTCGCCGTCATTCGGTATCTCCCTCGGGATCTGGTTCTCACTGATAAACGGGTTTTTGCCCCGTGGTTCAAGGGGTTAGGTTCTGGCCTTTGGCGCGTACCAATACCCCGCGGTGATCGTATACGAAACCCGCGCTTTCGAAGAAGCTGAAGGGAATCTTTAGATCGATCTCAATGGCTTTCATGAAATTGATCGCGATGTCCGGCGGTGAAATCACACCCACCGGCAATTCGCCGGTTTTGGCCTGGCCGGTCAAAATACGGTAGCCGTAAATGCCGGCAATCTGCGCGTTGTTTTCGAAACTCACGCCGATGGACAACACGGCGCTTTCGGAACCGGCCTTGACGACGTTCGGAATCGCGCTCAGGACCGGAATGGTACCCGCGTGGCGGTTAATGGTGTTGATTTCCCGGAAAACCGAGGTGCTGCCGGTAATCCAAAAAATGCTGTTCTCGCCCTTGGGATCCGAGGCCAGCATGGCGTCGCGCATCTTGGGTACCTCGCGGGCCAATTCTTCCGCCGCGCGGTTCTGGTCCTGGACCGCCACCCGGTGGATGACAATGCCTTGCTCCTCCGCGGCCGCTACCAGGGGTTCCACCTGAGTGGCTACGGCACTGCGGTTGTTGACCGCGTAAAGCACCGCCAGTTGCGACAGGTTGTTTTTTAACTGCTTCAGGTAGGCGAGTTGGCTGCGGATCGGCACGTCCAGGGACGTAAACGCCATATTGCTGTCGCTGCCCGAATCATAATCGGCGACCTGTCCCAGCAGAACCGGGTCCTTGGAGCAGACGGTGACCACCGGAATGTCCAGCGTCTCGCGCCATTTCAGCATGTAGGCGGTGGAACGCGAGCCCATGGAAAAGATCAGGTCTTGGCGGTTGGCCCGCGCCCAGGCTACGGCCGCGTCGCCCTTGGCATCGTCGCCCTCAAAATGGGCGAGATGGAATACGGTGTTGAGTTTTTTATCGTCAAACACGCTCAGGATTTGCGCCATGGCCGTGTCATAAGCCGACGACTTCTTGGGGAACAACACCATCACGCGGAAGAGACGGCCGTCCGCCGGGTCTTTGGCCGCCAATTGGGCGGTTTGGGGTTGGGCCGGATCCCATGTGAGTGTCCAGCGGTTTTGGAATTCGTCCTTTAATTGGAACCAGCCGGGGGCACCGTCCTGGGCAAAGGCGCCTGGGGCAACCAGGGTAACGAGCAGCAGGCTCGCGGCGGCAAACAGCCGAAGAGGGCGTGGGAAACTCATGTGCGTTGCTCCTTAAGTTGGTAAACCGTACCGATCCCGAAAAACAAAACGCCGAATACCGCGAGGCCGAGGCCGATGTATCCCAGGGTGACGGCATCGTATTGGTTCAGTACCAGAAGGTGCCCGACGATCAGCGGGCCGACGACGTGACCGATTCGCTCCAGGAACCGGTAGATGGAGGAGGAGGTGGCCTTGCCGATGGTCTGGGCGGCGCGGGTGTAAGCGATGTGGGTCACGATGGGCGCATGAATAAAACCATGGGCCAAACCCAGCAGCAAAATACCCAAGACCAAAATAGCGGATTGGAGGAAGGGTGGATTGGCTAAGAAGTGGTGGGTGACCAGGCTCATCAGCACCAGCGCCACGCCGCTCCCGACCGAGCCGAAAAACAACAACCCGCCGGTTTTGCCGAGTTTGTCGGCGATGCGTGGTACGAACACGTTGGAGACCAACACGCCGCCCGCGTAAAACATCAGCACTTGCCCAATATCGTCTTGGGCAAAACCCAAGTGGGCCATGATCAGCGGCAGCGCATACACCACCACCCCGGTCATGGTGGCCTTGGTGGTGATGCCGATCAGGAGGATGGTGGTGATGAAATCCAGGTCCCGGAACAGCATGCCCATGTTGGTGAGGTAGCGGTACAGCGCCTGGCCGCGGCTGACTTTTGCGCTCACGGGTTTGTGTTCCGAGCTGAGGTCGGGCAGCAAAAACAAAATGAAACAGAGGATGAACAAACCGGTGAGCGAGGCCAGTTGAAACACCCGTTCGCTGCCCAGGTAGATCACCAACAGGGCGCCGATGGCCGTGCCGGAGATCATGCCGGTGTTGTAACCAAACACAATCACCGAGGTGCCCTGCGTGGTTTTCCCCCGCGAGGTGACCTTGAGGATGAAACTCTGAACCCCGATGAAAACCATGCCTTGGCCGAGGCCGGCCAGCACGCGCAGGACCAGCATGTGGTAGAAATCCGTTACCAGGGTCATGGCGAATACCCCGATGACATTGAACAGCACGCCGATGATCATCAGCATTTTCACGCCGTGGCGGTCGGCGTAATTGCCGGAAGGGATCAGGCTGACGGCGAAGGCGGCGAAATAGGCGGTGAACAAAATCGAGGCCGCGCTGGATTCCATGCCGTTGCCAACCGCAATTTGCTGTAGGTACTGGGGTAAAAACGAGGCGAACAACCCCTCCACAAAAACGACCAGGAAAAACAGGATTTTGATCAGGGTCAGATGGACATCGCCGGTGGTGTCGTCGGCGGCGTCGGGTTCGCTGCGCCCCCGTTGGGCCAGGCGTTTTTGTAAATTGAGTGAAGCCAGCAGGCTGAGGAACAGCGAGGCCAAAAAGGCGGTGGCCACGAACAGCACAAAAAAGTTTTTGACCGTGCGCCATAGCTTGGAGTACACGCTGCGTTTGGGCACCCCGACCGCGACCTGGTAACTTTTGGCCGCCGCGTCGGCCGTGGCGCCGACCCCGTCCAAGGGCATTTCGTATTCAAAGTTCGCCGTGTTGGCGGCCCAGGGTTCGCCCACCTTTTGGGTGTCGGTGTGGATGAAAATGGTGTCGTCTTCGATCAGCGCCACCAAATCCAGTTCTTTGTTGTTTTCCTTGTAATCGGCAAGGGTGGTGGCGATGCCGGCGAAGCTGGAAAGGGGCAGACCCAACTCGGTGGCTTGCTCCAAGCGTTTGCCGATTGAGATGGAAAGCGCCTTGGTTTTGCCCTGGATGGCGACCGAATAAATATCAACCAGGGTGTAGACCACAATCGAAGCCGCCGCGAGGAAGGCGAAGCCGTAGGCCAAACGCAGCATTTCGAAGGAAATACCGGAACGGAGGACGCGGTCACCGGCGTTGAGGAACACCGCGAACAACACAATAATACCCAGTAGCCAAAAGATCAGGCCGCGGAACGGCGGCAGAATGGCGTTGTCGACCACGCTCACCGGCAGCGACAACGACAGTTCGCCAACCTGTTCGAACTTGTTGTTGAGTGGCAAGGTGACGATGTAGTGGCCTTGGTACTCGGCAAAATCAAAGGCGGCCGGGTCACCGCTTTCGGGGGTGTCGCCCGCCGCGGTTTGGGTCGTGTCGGCCGTTTGGGTTTCTTGGTCCGCCGCGCCCTGATCCCCATCGGAAACCACAAAGGATTGGCGGCGTTTGGTTTCCACATTGCGGGCATTGGAAAAAACGACACGGCCCTCCATGTCCTGCACGCGAATTTCGCTGATGTTGGGGTCGCCCGAGAGCAGGGATTGGGTCAGCGTGTTGAAGCCGACGAACTGGGGCAGGGGCACACCGGCGTTGAGGAAGTTCTCCATCACGTGTTTGATCGATTCGCCTTGAGAGGCCAGCTTCTCGACCTGGAGTTTGGGATAACTGCGGTAGGCTTCGCCCAGGCCGACGTTAAACAGCAACACAAAGGAGAGGGAAAGGACCACCATCGCGGGAATGCGAATGGTGCGGTAGCCCATGAGGATGAAGTGATCGATCAGCCACAGGACCAGGGCCAACACCAGCACCGCGATTAAGAAGGGGGCCGCGGCGTCCTCGCGTTGCAGGCGGCGATGGGTTTGGATTAAATCCGCGGGGCTGCGCAGCGCCACAAAAGTGCCCGAATCGGCGTTGTGCAAGGGAACTTGGTGAAGGTGATGGGCGCCGGCGTCGGCCGACCAGGGTTGGCCGCGTTGGGCCGGGTCGGCGTGGTACAAGACCACGCCGTCGTGAACCAGAGCCAGGTCCGTCATGTGTTGGTGGGAATCGGCCGCGTTGGCGAATACTTGGTCGAGGCCCGTGAGTTGGTCAAAGGACAAACCCATGTAAAGGACCCGGTTGAGCCGGGTGGCAATGTTCTGGGCGACCACGTGGTTGTTGGCGCGTTCGCCCTCGGCCTGAAAGCGGGCGATTTGCCAATTAACCAGTATCCCGGACAACACCATGGTGGTGATATACAGGGAAACCAGCGCCCATTTGTCGCTGTTATGGAAGGCGACCCGTTTGATGTAGATAAACAGGGTGAACAGACAGAAAATGCCGATGAGTTGCCAGGTTAGAGACAGCAGAAGATCGTCGATCTCGGCCACGATGTGGGCTTTGGGAAGCGAAAGCACCAAGCTGCCGACCTGCTCAAATTTGTTGTGCAGCGGCATGCTGACGCGGTAAACCGCTTGCTCTTGGACCGCTTGGACCGCTTCGCCGCGTTCGTCGCTCACCGCCATCGGGGTGCCTATACTGTAGGGCAAAGACGGGGTAGCCTCGTCCTGCGCGCCCGTGGATTGGGCCTGGTTGAGGAACAGAATGTTGCCGTCGGTATTTTGCACCGTCACATCGCGTAAACCGGAGTCTTTACTTCCGTCGATCAGCGTTTGGGTCAGCGCTTGGAAGCCGACGAACTGGCCCAGGGGAACCCCGGCCCGCAGGAAGGACTCCATCGCGAGTTTGACCTCCTCGGCCTGACTGGAAAGTTGTTCCAAGCGCAAGCTGGGATAGGCGTGGGTGACGTGAGCTCTGCCGAAATGGAGTAACGCGAACAATGAAAACAGCAGCACCACCGCGCCGGGGGCAACCAAGGTGACGCGTTCAACGATGGTATTTTTGGGTTGTTCCTCACGCATGGGCGGCCTCCCCGAAAAGGGTGATTGTGTCGATGCGCGCCGGTCTGTTGCGGGTGGTTAGGGGAAATCCCATGACTGCTTCCTTTTTCTAAAAACCTTCGGCGGAGGAAACCAGCCGAACCGGCGGTCTCAGGGATACCTTGGCAAGGGGTTCGGCCAAGCCGGCCAATGCCTTGGGACGGTGGATCAAGTTACTGTCGAGGTATGCGCCCAGCAGCGATTGCACCAAATCACCGTAATCCATGTTCTGTTGTCCCAACCCCATGGATACCAAGCTGGTGCCGCCTTCGTCCGGCCGTTTGAGGTCGGGTTTGGGGTTGACTTCCAAAACTTGGACCGTGCCGTCCTTAGCCGCGCGTAAATCCACCCGAATTAGGTAGTTCAGGTTTAATTCGCGGTACAAGCGGCGGCCGATTTGGGCCAAATGTTGGACCAGCTTGGGTTCTTCTGTCGGCTGGATCAGGCGGGTGCGCTTGCGGTTCAGCGGCGCGTGGTCGATGGATTGAAAAATGCGCTCGTCCTGTTGGAAAAGGCGCTGTAAAAAGGAGAAGGCAAGAGGTTCGGGCCCGCGTTCAAATGTCTGGTTGCGGTGGATCAGCGCCGGTCCCACCGAGACACAGTATTCAGGACCGTCCAGAAAACGTTCGATCAATACCTGGTTAAACGTTTGGCGATAAACGGAATGAACCGCATCCCACAGTTCGTTGAAATCGTTGACGACGTGGATGTACCAAGAGGCGCGGCCGGAAACGGGTTTGACCACCCAGGGGCCGGGATCACCCTCGGCGAATTGGCGGAAGCGTTGCGCGAAATCGGATTTGTCCGGCGCGTGTTCCGGGTGCCAGGTTAACCAGTCCGGCGTGGCGATGCCGAAACCGCCCAGCATGCGTTTTAGGTTGAGTTTGTGGTCCATGAGGGCGTAGTTCATCGGGCTGTGGCCCACGTAGGCGATACCCAGCGATTCCAGCAGGCCGGCCGTATGGGCCATGGCATTGCGACCTTGCATGCCCGCCGTGTTGAGCCAGGCCAAGTGGATGCGATGGGCCGCAAGCCGGTTGGGCAGTGAACTGTCGTCGGCCAAAACGACCACGTGGCGGAAGCCCGCTTCCTCCAAGGTTCGTTTCAGGTCGTCGGCCACGGCGGCATAGCTTTTCCAGTGACGTTCGTTGTAGGTCTGGTAAAAATTGGCGCCCGCGACGCGGGGGTCACCCGAGCAAATGATGGCAATGCGTAGCTCGGTTTTTAAGCTGTCAAGCAGCGGTTTGAGTTGGTGGTAGTGGTGGTACTGCAATCGAGAATCCTTGAGTGAGGACGGGTTGGAACGGAGATGAACAAGGTCGCAATCGGAAGCGACATGGATATAAGTTCGGTGGGTATTTAAAAAGAATAATTGATACCGAGGGTGTGGTTGTCATGCGAATTGCGGCGAATATGCTCGAGCATGTAAAACAGGGACAGGGATTGTTTTCGCGGCAGCTTAAAGGTTAAGCCGAAGGGGACCAATCGGTTGCGTTCCCATTCGCCGGTATCGGGCCGGTAAAAAAACTCGTTGCCGAAATAGATTTTCGAAAGGGACGGATGCTTGAGCGGGATCGAGAAGTTCAACCGTGAGCGCAGGCGTTCCGTATCGTCGCGACCTTCCCGCGAGAAATATTCGTAGCGGTTGCGATGGCTGTAGGACAAGCGATCCAAGAGCTTGAACTTAAGCGTTGCTTGAATCTCGGGGCGACGGATTTTTGCAAAGCTGTCGCCGCTTTTGAAGTGGATCATTTTGACCGCGCCACCCAGGTTCAACCAGGGTTTGACACGGTAGGAAACCGTGGGGCCGAAGAAGTGGCCTAGGGCGTCGGTCCCATCATCTTGCAAGCGGGTTTCGCCGTAGAATTTGAACGATAAATTACCCGAGCGGTAAAGGCTTTTGCTGGTGGAAAGCCAGAGCTGGCCGTCGCTTTGGGCCAGGGCCGGCAGGCTGAAAAACGCCGTTCCCAGCAACAGTCGATAGGCCGTTTTGATCAGTTGTTCTTGTGAAAACATAGAGCGTGTGCCCCTTGTCGTAAAGGAAGTGAGCCGTGAGGTTCGCCCGTCTCGTTCCCAAGGCGTTTCGCTGCAAAGCAAAACCTCTTGGGGGTTTTCGGGCCGGGGTTGTTGTTGGGTTTGCGGTCGGTTCGGGTGGGGCGGGGGCGCGCCTGGTTGGGTTGCGGGGCGACCCGTGACGGCATCCTCGTCCATGCGCGGATTGGGTTTCGTGGGGTTGGGGTGACCGCGGGTTGGGGTTAGCGTTCGAAATAGGCGAGGTTCCCGTTTTTGGCGATTTTGGGAACCATGGCTTTTTCCAAAACGTCACCTTGCGCGTCGAAGCGATGGGTGCCGGTGACGCCGTACCAGGCGTTCATCGCGTGCAGTGCTTTGGCGACCTCCGCGTCCTCGGTGCTTTGCGCCATGCGAATCCCGTGGGCCAGCATGATTAATGCGTCGTAGCCTTGCGCCGCCCATGCGTCGGGCCGCCGGCCGTAGGCCTCTTGGAAACGCAGGTTAAAGGATTGGACGTAGGGATTGGGGTTGTCGCCGTGGAAGACCGAGAGGACCAAGGTATCTTCCACGTCGCCGTGGTTACCGGAAAAGAGTTCGGGATTGTCGAGTCCGTAACCGCCGAGGAACGGTGCGCTAAACCCTTCCGCGCGCGCGGTGCGAATGAACCGGGCCGCGTCGCTCGCTTCGCCCGCGAAGAAAACCGCGTCGAATTCAACGAGCTCCAGACGTTCCATCAGCAAGCGAAGGTCGCCGGATTGCACACTGTAGGAAATGCGTGCGGTGATTTCCAGGTCCAACTCGCCCGCGCGAAACTCAATCGCGTTGGCCAGTTCACCGCCGTAGCGGCTCTGCTCATGTACCACCACCAATTGACGGTAACCCAAGCTTTGTGCGATGTCCGCCAGTTGGGCGCCCGCCTGAGTGTCGCTGGGACAGGTGCGAAACACCTTGGAAAAACCCTGGCGGGTGAGTTTGGGGTTGGTTGCGCCGGGTGAAATAAACAATAGGTTGTGGAAGGCGTAGGTGACCGAGGCGGCGATGGCGATGTGTGAATCGAAATGGCCGATGACCGCATCCAGCTGTTCTTTTTCGGCAAAACGCTGGGCCACCAATTTGCCGACTCGAACCGTACCCTCGTCGTCGGCAAACACCAGTTCGACCTTGCGGCCGAGCACCCCGCCGCCGCGGTTCAATTCATCCGCGGCCAACTGAATGCCTTCCCGAAATTGGTCCTGGCGGCTCGAGAGCGGCCAAGCCGCGCCGATGCGGATGCTGTCGCTTTGCCCTTCCGCCGCCTTGGTGTCCGTGGGGGCGAGGCCGCCGCAGGCAAACAGGGCGCACCCGAGCAGCAGGCTCATGGTTATGTGCAAATTGCGCCGGCCGAGGACGCGCCGGGCGTGGATGAATGACATGTCGCGTGCTCCTAATTGATTCAGTTAAGACCGGCTTGTTTTTTGAGAAAGGGAAAAACCAGGCTGATCGGCGCTTGGTTCTCGACTTCCACGCTGCCGGCACACAGGGTTCCGCTATACACCCGATCAGGTGGTCCCTTGGGGGTCGACCAACGGTAACCGCTGGCCAACTCGGGGTCGGGGATGGGGTCGGCAAACACCGCGATGGGTGCACCGTCCTTAAAAAACTGATCCACCAGACTTTCGTTTTCCAGGTGGCGCATCATGCCTTGTTTGGAGGAGGGGAACTCGGCCACGTGGGTGACAATGCCTTGCATGTAACCGTGTTCCTCGCGTTTGACCGTTTGCGGGGAAATCCGCATCAACATGCCGGGCTCAATTTGTTTGCCTTTCCCCGAGGGCATGTAAATCAAAGCCTGTAAATCTTGGATATCTTCGCCGGACAGCTCGAGGCTGAGCACCGGGTTACCGGGGCGAATCACCTGACCTTGAGGCACGCGCAACTCCACCACAATGCCCGTGTGGGAGCTGAGGATGCGGGATGAATACTCCAATGCCGCCTTTTTGAGTTCTAACTCGCGACGCGCATCGCTTATTTCTCGTTGACCGCGCAAGCGTTCCTGATCGCGTTCGGCGTTTAACCGTTGTGCGCGTGCTTCCAGCTTCTTAATGGCGCCGCGTTTCTGCTCAATGGTCAGGCCCGCTTTGCTGATTTCGTTTTCCGTGTCTACCAGTGTCTTGCGCGTAATCAAACCCTCGTCCAGCAGGCCTTTCTGAAGCTTGCGGCGCTCGCGCAGCCACTTCAGTCGGTCTTCCGTGATCTGGATTTCCTGAACCAATCCCGCTTGTTCTTTTTCAATGGCGACCACATCGAAACGCACGTTTTCGGCGCCCATGCCCGTCATTTGCCGCTCGCGTTCTTCCAAGTCAGTGAGGGCCGCGCGGGCCGCGCGAATTTCATCGAGCAGGCGTGGCTGCGCAATCCGCGCAATGATTTGGCCTTTTTTGACCAAGTCGCCTTCGCTGACGTACAGCGCCTCGATTTGGCCGTCCACTGGGGCGACCACATTCACGATGCCGCCCGTTTTAATAAGAATGCCGCCGCCGGAAACCGTGGTGGGAATGCGGCCGTAGACCGCCCACGCGATGATGGATGCCAACAAGACACCGACCGCGAGCAAGGCCAGCCAAGCACCCGAGCCGGCAACGGTAATGAGCTGATCCAACTGCTCCGGGCTCGAAAGCCGTGCCAATGAGACTTTGCGAAAAACTTTAGACATAGGGATCCAGTCCGACATGAGATGGGTTTGCAGGGCGCGGTTCACGGATACCCAAAAACCGCGCTTCTTAGGTTAAAACCCTGCCTTGGTCGCGGAAAGAGGCCGGAACAAGCCGGCAAATAGATCCCCTGGCGAAGGAGACGCCGTGGATCAAACAACCGGCGTGCAGGGATGTGAGAAAACCGTCGGTGCAAGCCGAGGAAATCGTGCAAAAAGAATAAAGCCGTACGAAATCGGAAAACTTTTATAAATTTCGCTGGTTCAATTTACAACAGCCGGTGGGCTTTGCCAACTCTTATTTTCCGCGCCATGTTATCCGTTTTCTTGGCGTTTGGTTTAACCAATTCGTAATGGCATAGATACCCGATCAGGATGCTGGGAATAAAGGATTCAGGCTTCAAGCCGGTAGGAAACGTGCTGGCTTTTTTGGGCGTGACCTGGTATTCTTTGCGCGATTCAAAGTATGGCGTATTTGCATATCGGTGTCTCTTTTCTTATGATTTGAACGTCCGATTTTTTGTCGTGTTCTGTATGCCGTGTTGGCACAAAAACGACACCTTATGGAAACGCGAACGAGGAACCTAGCCGCCGGCTGTTTTTCCCGCTTCTTCCCTTGGGAACCCGGCGCCCGGCCGTCCGCCCTACGCGCCGATTACTTTTCGGTTGCGTCGTATGGGTGGTGGGTGGTCCCGGTTGCTTTTCTTCTCAACCCCGCGAGGTACACGTGAACCAATCTTTGAGAACCCAGTCCCGCGTCCAGATTTTGGCTGCTTTTGGCGCCTCGGACGCCGTCGCGGCGGAGTTGGCGGCTTACAATGGGCCGCCGGAATGGGATGAACAGGCTCTAACCCGTTTTCTTCAAGCGGGTTTGCCGCTGTCTTCCGAAGCTTCCGTCACCATTTGGCGTGAATGGGCCGAGCAGGCGCACGACCAAGGGGTTTGGCCGGTCTTGCGTTCCTGTTTACCCCAGCTCGCTTTTCCCATTGCCGCCGGCATGAGCCAAGATCCCGATTACCGTGCCGCTACTTTGCGGGGACAACCCGTCACTGAATTGGCCGGGGCCGAGGGCTTGATCCTGCGCAGCCCCGAAACCCTGACCCTCCACCTTCATCAGGGTTTGGGCGGTGCCGTTCCCGTCATCACCGCGCCGGATCGACACGACTTCACCTGTTTGGTGCGTGCTTTGGCCAAGCGAAACGAACCCAAGCCGTTACCTGACTCGATGGGCGCAATCATGATTTCCGGCCTGGCCAATTGGGCGCGGATTCATCGTTTCCGTGAGAACTGGGAGGCGCGACACCCGGATGGCGATTTTGCGGACACGGGCATGCCCGAGATGCTGCAGGACAAGGCGCACTATTGTGATCGCCTGATCATTTTGGGCGAATCACCCTACAGCAATGTACCCGCGGATCAATTGACCCTGATGGGTGAGCCGTTGGACCAGGCTGATTGGTTGCGGCGTTCCCGACTGCTGCGCTTGGAGCATGAGGCGACCCATTACGCGGTGTTGCGTTTGCTCGGATTCATGCGCACCAACCTGCACGATGAATTGTTGGCCGACTTTATGGGGATTTGCGCCGCCGCGGGTTCCTTCCAACCCACGTGGTTCCTGACGTTTCTGGGATTAGAGCGGGCTCCCGTGTACCGTGAAGGCGGGCGTTTCCAAAATTATTGCGCTGATTTGAGCCAAGCCGCACGTGCCGTTTTGGCTGCCTTGGTAGTTTCCGCCGCTGAACAAGTGGCGCGTTTTGACCGGGCCGAAAACGGCGGTTGGGACGGGGCTTTTGGTCGCGCGACGACCTTGCTGTCCATGGCCGTTCACAGCCTGGAAGAGATCGCCGCGCCCGACGGGGCCGAGCGGTTGGCCGCCAAAAAGAAAACCTTTGATGTCTTGTTGCGCAATCCTTCTCCTTGCCCCGTGTGAGGCATCCAGTCTGGCTGTTTTTTTACCCCATCCTTCCAAAGCGAGTTCTGTCGATGAAAACCACCGCTTCTGTTTTGACTTTGTCCCTTGGGTTTAATGCTGTTCCCCGGCTTTTTATGGCGCTTGTTCTGGTGACTTTTGGTGGCGTCGGCTTGTTCGCCGCCGAACCCAAGTTGGACCTGGTGCGCTGTATTGAATTGGCCTTGGCTCACGACCCCGAAATTGCTTTGGCCCGTGAGGATGTCAACTTGGCCGAGGCGGCTTTGCAGTTTGAGGCGGGTACCTTTGATTACCAATTTGAGGTCGGTTCTTCTACCCAGCGTGATCGCATTCCCACCGCGGACGGTGGCAATACCGATACGGACACGACGCGGCTCAACGCTTCCTTGGTAAAAACCTTCCGATCCGGGATTGAGTTCACCCCGTCGCTGTCCCTTGAACGCCGCGATGTGCATCACAACGACAGCAGCACGCGCAATTCGGCCGATGTTTCGCTTTCCCTTTCTTATCCCTTGCTTCGCGGGCAGGGCCGCGACATGGTGACCGGGCGTGAGCGTGCCGCCGAACGCGCATTAACCGCGACTGAATACCGTCGGCGTTTTCGCATCGCCCAACGCACCTTGGCGACCATAAACGCTTATTGGCGGTATTGTGCCGATCTTCGGCGTTTGGAAGTGGTCAAAGAAAGCGAAGCCCGTTCCACCCGATTGGTGAAAGAAACGCGTGCATTGATTGAGGCGGGTGAGACGCCGGAAAACGAGTTGTTACAGTTGCTTGCGAATGAAAACGACAAGCGGGCGATCCGCATTGATACCCGCAACAGTGTGTTCCAATCGCGTCATAATTTGGGTCTGGTGATGGGCTTGACACCCGCGCAGATCGCCGCCTTACCCGCGGTTGCCTCCGCTTTCCCCGAGCCGGCCTTCATGGGCGAAGGTGCGTTACCCGAGTCGGTGAGACTCGTGGTTACCGCGCTTGAACAACGCGCCGATTTGCGCGCGCTTCGTTTGGACGGCGAGGCCGATCAAATTCGCTATGCCTTGGCGACCGATGGCTTGAAACCGGATTTGAGCCTCAATGTGGAAGCCGGCTACGATACTCTGCGTGAGGGGTCCGGCTTAGGAGAATGGTTGGCGGCCGTGTCGCGGCGGACACCTGGCGCCAATTATGCGGTGGAACTCAGCTATAAGCTGCCGCTTGGGCGCAAAACAGCCAAAAGCGATGTGCGCCGCGAGGGGGCACGGCTTGAGCAAACGCGCTTGTCTTTAAAAGACTTGGAGCGACAGATCGGCTTGCAGGTGATGATTGCTTACGAGGATTTACAGCGTGCCTTAGAGACCTTGGAAGCCGTGGACCAGTCGGTTGGTTATTACGAACTAGCCGTGGCCAACGAGCGCAAGAAGCTCAAATTGGGGTTCTCAACCTTGATCGATTTGATCAGTTACGAGGATCGCCTGACCTCGGTGCTGTTGCGTAAAATCGAGAGCCAGGCCCGTTTGTGGCAGGCTTTGGCCGACTTGCAATTTGAGACGGGGTCTTTTGATCGGATGGACATGTCCGCGTTGGATCAGGCGGCGGTTCTGGCTTTTCCTCGCGCGGAGACGCGCTAACTCGGCTGGTGACGGCGGCAGTCAAAGCGCTTCAAAAGGGGCGAAGACCCGCCGCGTAAGCGCCTTTTCGGTGAGCGTAGGATAGTGACCCAGGCTCAAGAAGAGATGCTGAATGGTATTGGGTTTACTCAGGAATGGGACCTGCCGAGACGGTGTTTTTGTACGTTTTATTTGATGCCCGGAAGCGTGCAATGATGGCTTGTTAAGTCTAAATTCGTCTTACTAAGTTATTGGCCATGTCGTTCGTGTGGCACGTTTTGACTTTTAAAGTTGATTTTTCGAGCAAAGCGCATTGGATATACATCGCCGTCCTATGGTGCGAAACCATGAGCCGATGCTAAATCTAAAGCACGATTAGGTAGGTGTTTGACATGGTTAAAAAGAAGGTGTTCATAAAATAGTATCTTAATTTGGTGTCCGGGAATGGGATCGCTGCCTCGTTTGTCGCGTCGGCGGTCGTTCCTCACGGCTTGGGACCTGGGACCTTCGTCCGTGGTGAACAACAAAGTTGATGTTGCGACCTTCGTCCAGTTCGCGGTTCTTCCATACATTATATATAGGTGAACCCAAACCTTTTCTTCAGGTGTGCACTGTTCCCGGTTCGGAAAAAGTGAGCAGCCCGCTGATGATCAGACGTCGGGCCAGCAGGACTTTGGCGTTTTCACTAAGCCCGCCGCCGATGGCCGACACCTGAAATTCGGGGGTGGTCGCGATAAAGTTCATCGCGTCGGCCAGGGAGGCCGGGCCGCGTACTGAACCGCCCGCGAAAATGATGTCGCTTTGTTGGTCGTCGACCGTAACCCAGGGATGGACGCCCTCGCGGTGGCGCAGGCGATCATGCCCGTCCAAATGCTGTAACCGCTCGAGCCAACGAAAGTGACCGTCGGCCGGGGCGGGGGTGCGTTCGTGCAAATTGCGGCGGAACTGCTGGATGATGTCGCTCGGCGCCGCGCCCGTCAGCATTTGGTTGGCAAGGCGGGTCGCCTGTTCTTGCAAAAGATCGCTTTGCGGGTTTTCAAACTGATCCGGTCGAATCGCTTGGCGCATTTCCGGCATGGTGGCTCGTGCACGTTCCAATGCTTCTTGAAACACATCGAACCAGGTCACGCTGTCAAAACCAATCGTCAGATGGAGCGAGAGTTCGTCGTGCGTCGACGGCGCGTGAAGCATGCCGCGCGGGACATACATCAAGTCGCCGGGTTGCAGGGTGGCATCGACCAGCAGTTCGCCATAGTTTTCGGGTGCCACTTTGAAACGGTCCGAAACACGGCTGGGCCAAGCCATGGCGTGTTCATAAACCAGCCAGTGTTTGCGCCCACTGATTTGGAGGATGAAGGCGTCCTTGGTATCGAAGTGGGTGTTCAGACCGTTGCAGCCCGGTGGCGTGAAAAAAATCGTGGCGTGGGCGTGTTGGTGGAAACAGCGTTCCAGTTGTCGGCACAAGGCCGCCACGCCGGGGTGACGTTTTTCCACCCCGTATAACTGCAGCGTTTTGCCCTGTTGGTAAAAGGCCTCAAACAGCTTGGCCATGTTGGGGAGCCCGTCGGCTTTTAGGTAATCGCCGCCGTCGTGTTTGCCTTGCTTGACGACAATCAGTTCGTCGGGTGTCCAGCCCCCGGTTTGCAGGACTTCGTCTACCGCCGCGAGGCTGAACAGCTCTTGGTAAAAATCACCGGCCCGTTGCTGGAGGTGCAACAGCTTTTGATCCCAATGCTCCCCGATAAAGGTTTGTGCATCAAAGGGTTGCAGCAACCAATCAAGGTTGAGGGTGGTTTGGGGGGAAAGCGTTGTGGTCACGTCGACGGCTCCAGGACTTGAGGCGAATTAATAAGCACCGACACCCGGTGTTTGGGCGCCGGCGAATTCGTGGGCTTCGACCGGATGGTCGAGGCGTTTTTTAAGGTAGGGATGAAGGTTCGGCCATTTTTTGGCGTCCGCGTTTAGGACTTTCGTAATTTGAGCCGCCATCTCGCCCGGTTGCGTCGCGCAATCGTTCATAAAATCAATCAGCGTGGCGTACCAAATAGCGGAAATCCCTTGGGGCGTGTGGGTTAAGAATTGGATCAGGGCCTTAAGGTAGCCCGTTTGATCGCCTTGCGCGCGTGCTTGCCGCACTTTGACCCAATCGAATACTTTGGGGTGGACCACCTGCGCGTCGTCGATCAGCTCGGGATTTTGTTGGAGACCCTCGTAAAAAGGGACCCATCCTTCATGGTTCTCTAGATCAAACAGGGCAAGGGCTGCTTCCTTGGCGACCTGGGCAATCATGTTCGAGAGTAAGGTGTTGGTAAAGGTAAGGTTGTTGCGGTTCCAGGTGTGGTGGACCGGAAGGTCGCGGCGACGGCCTTCTAAGTAGCCGACAATCGCGCCGCCCAAACGCATGGCTTCCGCCGGCCGTTTGGAACGCAGGTGGACCCGCATAAAGTTGTGCGCCGCCTGGATTCGGTGCAATTGCAAAACCCGGTAACCGTATTGACGCTCTAATTCCAGATCGGCATCCATCGCCGCGAACACCCGGTTTTGCGCACCCTGGAAATCGCGGTGGCGATAATCCAAATAGGCTTGGGCCGCTTCCAAGGAGGATAAACCGAGCAGGGCGATCTCGCGTTTGGTTTCCGGTGCTTCGATGGTGTCGCGCGACTGTTGAAACAGCTCGGCGGCTTCCTCGAGTTCACCGTGACGGGCTGCTTCGAGTCCTGCTTTGTTGGTGTCCCACATGGCGCGGACCACCTGACGCAAGTCTTCCGGGATTCGGGCTTCTAAGGCTTGTTGCAGCAGTTCAGGGAAGCGGGGTTCTTTTTGAGGCGCCTCGGCTTTGGCCCATCCCAACAGGCCGGCGCGGTAAGCTTTGTAAACGTCGTAAAGTAAATCATCCATCAGGGACTTCCCTATCTGCTTCAAACGTCTGTTCAGACGTTTTCGGAGCGGCAACAGCCGTGTCCGACCGTTGAAAGATTCTGCCGCCGGTGAGGTACGCGGGTTCGATCACGGCGCGTTTTTTCAAAAACCGAAGTTGGCCGGCTTGTTCATTCTCTACGAACCGTTTTGACACGGTCCAGGTTCGGCGGCGGGCCGCCATAAGGGAAGGGAGCCAATGGTTCCGACAAATGCGGTGTGCCCTGGATCCCCGTCCCCATGGAAAGCACATCTCAAAAGATGTGCTTTACCTGGCTGGATTAGCAGCCTTCGTCGCACCAGGTGTTGTCGCCTTCAGCGAAGAGTTCACGGCTGCTGCGCGCGCCACCGGATACATCCTCCAGCTCACCTTCTTCCAACTCAACTACTTTTTTTACTTCTTTTTCTTCTTGTTTGGTTTCTTCTTTCTTGTTAGTCATTGCGATACTCCTCTGTAATGATTGAAGATAAATAATCATTTGATCGGTTATGCCCCTTATTGAGCAATAAAGAGGCGGGTTGACGGGTTGATACACTTCTCCCCATCGAATCGCTACCGCTTTCCCATGGGGATTCGTGCGGTTTTAAACGACGGATACTTGCCGTGAATCACTGTTGAGGTTAAATGCCTCCAGCAGTTCACCTTTGGGGTTAAACCGCGTCGTGATACATGGCTGCCGGTTTTCTTCAATGCGAATCAGGGGACAATGCACCCCTTGGCAGGCCGGTAACACCGCGCACTTTTGGCATTGGGAATCCCGTTGGAAGGCCGGCTCGGTCCAGAGCGCCATTTTGTCTGGATCCAATACCATGTTGCCTTCTTTATCAAAATGACCGACGACGTTGTGGTCGGCAGTATCCAAGGCGATGGTACATTTCATGATTTTGCCGGTTGCCCCGATCAAGAACGAGTAGGGACGGGCGGCGTAACAGGCTTGGCGGCCGAATTGGTTGAAATTCTTGATGGTAAGAATGTTCAAACCGCGTTTTTTGGCTTCTTTTTTCAGGTCGGCTTTGATTAAGGCGCGTTCGCCGCGGGTGCCACACACGTCGAGTTTTTCGTCGTTGTCGCCACCCCACTTGCCGACACCGTGGAACGCCAGATGGAAACGTGGGTCGTCGCCCATGCCTTTTTGGATCAAGTCCAGGAACGGATCCATTTTGCTGTAGTTATTGCGGTCGAAGTTCACGCGAATGCGAACGTTGAAATCGTCCTTGCGTTTGGCCATCGACTTGAGGTTGTTGTAGATCGTCTCAAAGGTTTCGCTGCCGTCACGTGCCGGGCGGCTGCAGTTGTGGCTTTCGGGCGGGCCGTCCAGGGTGATCTGGTACTGGGTGATGCCCCAGGACAGGCAGGCTTCGGCTTTTTCCGGGGTGAGCAGGTAACCGTTGGTGGTCATGTTGCCTACGAAACGCAGGTCGTGTTCGTCGGCTGCTTCCTTAAAAAAGGGGGCCAGATCTTTCACGGCCGGATAACCGTAGAGCGGTTCACCGCCGAACCAACTCACCAGCAGGCTGTCGAGGCGGTCGAGGCGGTCCGTGACCATTTTCTTAACCGCTTTGCGGACCTCGGGGCGCATCGTACCGCGCGCAAATTTTTCATAGCAGTAGTGGCAACGGAAGTTGCAGTCTTCGCTGGCCAGCAAGATCAGGTGAAGGGTGTTGGTGCGGTAGTGCTGGCGGCCGAACATGGCCTCGAAGCGACGCAACTCATCGGCGCCCTCTTTGACCAGGTAGCCGCGTTTGGCCATGTAGGCGGTAAAACCTTCTTCTTTGGCTTCAAAGCCCTTGCGCGCCAACATCTCGCGTACCCGGGGGGCGTCGCTTGGATCGAAGGCGCTCATGGCGCGGGTAAGGGTGTTCCAGAGAACCATTTGTCCGTTGTCGGCTTTGGCGCGAATGTTAAACCGAGAAGGCACCCAACGGGTTAGTTTGGGCGCGGTTTCCGTTTCAACCTCAACCTGCCCGGAGTCGTTTAAGTCGTGGGGTGAGACGGAGAGAATGTTGCTCTGTTGCATTGTGAAAAAATCCTTAATGAGAACAAGTGCTTCAAAAATAAGCACATACTGGGCAAACGCTAGGGGTTGCCTTGGTGTTGTGGCGATTGTGTGGGGGTTTTGAGCTTGTACAAAATAGGGGTCTATAAACCAATCAATGAAAGTGAAAGACGCATCACGACGGGACCGTGGACAAGCGGCAATACCCAGACCTTATAAACGAGAATGGTCATGGGGTAAGTCGTTCGCGTGCTTAGGAACTGAATAAGACGATTTTCCGGGTGCCGGGTTATTTTCGGCTTGGCTGGCCGGTCGTCTTTTTACTTCAAAATCGTGTCTTATTTCTTTTATCGCGCTTCGTGGGTTGATTTCAAGCGTATTTTTTACGAGGTCTAGATTGGTTTTGACCCTGATTTGACCTAAGTTCAATGGAGGCAAGTGCCTAGCTCGTTAATCTAAGTGGAACAAATTTTTAACTCGCTTTTTACATGGGGGCTGGTTTAGCCTAAAAGGCCAGACGACGCCGGTGTTTCGACAGTTGTTGAAAATCCGAAGTCGGGGCTTGGTTCGTGAGATGTTCCTGGAATAAATGGTGGCTTTTTGCCCTTTTGAGTGAGCTTTCTTGGCTGCGTACTGAATCCTGGTTTCTTTTATTTTATTTTGAGCGGCAGTCGTCTTGTGTGCCTCTGTTTACGCGGAGAAAGGATATGCCGTGAACTTAGAAGATCTTTTATTCGACCTTCCTCTTGAGCAATTTTTTGAAAATTATTGGGAACAAAAGGCTTTATCCGTTGTTTCCGATCACCCCGAGCGGTTTTCTTCGCTTTTTTCCCTGGCTTCGCTTGACCAATTGCTGAGTGGTTTACCCGAAAAGAGGTTGACCCTTGCCAAGCAAGGGGCCGAGACGCCCGTTTTGGTTCCTGAATTTCTCGGTGGTTTGTCATTGAGCGCCTTGTACGCCCATTACGCCGACGGTTACACCCTCGTCGTTAATGACTTGACCGATCTCCAGCCCGCGGTCGGTGCGCTCTGCACCTCCCTGAGCCATACACTTGGCGCGCGGGTTGCCGCCAACTTGTACGCGACCCCCCGGGAATCAGCCGGTTTCGGTCCGCATTGGGATGAGCATGACGTGTTTATTCTGCAGCTCGAAGGGTCCAAGGCGTGGCGGGTCTACGATTCCGGGCCCGAGTTACCGCGAATATTGCCAAAAACCCTTGAAGGGAAAAGTGAACGGAGTGTGCGCGAGCCGGGCGAACCTACCATGGAACTCCAGTTACGGGCGGGCGACGCGCTTTACTTACCGCGTGGCACCGTTCACAACGCGTTTACCGAGGATGCGCATTCATTACACCTTACCTTGGGTATTTACACGAAAACCTGGGAACAACTCATCATTGCCGCCGTGCAAAACGCCGCTCAGCACCTTGTGGGTCTGCGCCGGGGTTTGCCGCCGGGTTATCTGTTCCGCGAAAACGATTCATCCCACCAACACATCTTCAAAAACTTGCTCACCGAGATTGCACAAGCGGCCGAACTCACCCCGGCCAAAGATGTTTTGGCCGAGCAGGTTTTGGCCTCGGTTAAACCCTGTCCTTCCCAACATTTCACCCAGTTGAATGACTTGGCTTCCCTCGACTTGGACACCGTTGTTGCCCGCCGTCTGGACGCACCCTTCCTGTTGCGGGAACGCGATGCCGTGGTTTCTTTGTGTTTTCCCGGTAATGTGCAAAAAGCGCCGGCCAAGGTTAACGAAGCTTTTCGATTTATTGCCGAAGCGACCCGTTTTCGCGTAGGCGATATGCCCGAATCCCTGGGTGACCAAAGCAAGATCCTTCTGGTCAAACATTTTGTTTCAAAGGGGTTTTTGCATGTCGTCGACTAACGCCTGGTTCGGGTTTGGATGCGAACCAAGGCCTTTGATGGTGAAAACCATGGTTTTTTTCCTGCGAAGGCTTTTTTAGAATCCGGCTTGACCTCCGCCCATCCCGTCCTGTTAAAGTTAGACCCAGACAACTTCGTTTTTATGATTTTTCTCGGCTGCCTTGCTTTTTGAACGGTGGGCGGTTTGATGACCGCGGGTTATTCGCGGCGTTTTCAAGATGTCACTTATTTTTGGATGTTCCTCGTGTTTCGGCTGAGCCGATGGATCGCCGGGATCATCCTCGTTGCGAAAAGGTCCTATGCGTAAAAAGAAACCAATGCCCAAACGGAAGAAAACGCCTTCCGTCATCCAAATGGAAGCCGTTGAATGTGGTGCCGCTTCGCTTGCCATGATTCTGGCGTATCATGGCCGACTTGTGCCTTTGGAAGAATTGCGGGTCTCCTGCGGGGTTTCCCGGGATGGCGTCAAAGCCAGTAACATCCTCAAGGCCGCCAGGCGTTATGGTCTGACCGCCAAGGGTTTTAAGACCGAACCGGAAAACCTGTTTGACATGGCGCCGCCCGCGATTGTGCATTGGAACTTTAACCATTTCCTCGTTTATGAAGGTCGACGGGGCAACTGGGTTTTCCTGAATGACCCCGCCTCGGGTCCGCGCAAGGTCACCGTGGAAGAATTCGACCACAGTTTTACCGGCGTTGCTCTGACCTTTGAGCCCGGCCCCGAATTTCAGCGCGGCGGTGTGATAAACACCATGACCGCCATGCTGCGGAGCCGGATTCGCGACGTGCGCTCCCTCGCGCTGATCATCCTCGCCGGTTTAATGCTCGTCATTCCCGGTTTGTTGACACCCATTTTTTCCAAGGTTTTTATCGACAACATCTTGATCCAAAACATGACCGGCTGGTTTCGACCGCTAATTCTGGGCATGGTGTTTATGGTTTCGATTCAGGCACTCCTCACCTGGTTTAAAGAGTATTACCTGCTGCGTCTGGAAACCAAATTGACCCTTGCCGAGTCCTCCCGCTATCTCGGTTATTTGCTCCAGTTGCCGATGGTTTTTTTCTCTCAGCGTTATTCCGGTGAACTGGTAAACCGCGTCGGCAACAATGATCGTGTCGCCGATTTGCTCACCCACAAGCTGACCGCCGCCGCCCTCGACATGACCACCGTTGCCTTTTATGCCCTGCTGATGATGTTTTTTGACCCCTTGTTGCTGATGGTGGGTGTCATGATTGCCATGACCAACCTGTTGGTGCTGCGCTCCGTGGCGAGCATGCGGGAAACCATGAACGTCAATTTGATGGTGGATACCGGCAAAATGTTTGGTTACGGTGCCACTGGTTTGCGGCTGATCGAAACCTTAAAAGCGAGTGGCGGTGAAAATGACTTTTTCGCCAAGTGGTCCGGTTACCAGGCCAAGGCCGTCAATACCTACCAGCGCCTGGGCCGCGTGAATTACTTAATTGCCGTCGTACCGCCGTTTTTGACCAATTTCAACACCGTTGCCATTCTCTGCTTGGGCGGGTTACGCGTCATGCAGGGCAGCATGACGCTGGGTACCTTGGTTGCCTTCATGGCCTTGATGAAAAACTTCATGGGGCCTTTTAACAAATTGGTTGGGTTGGGTGCCGATTTCCAACAGGCCAAGGGGTTTATGGCGCAACTCGACGATGTGTACCAGTACCCCAGGGATCCTTGTTTGCGGGAACCGGAAGAAGAACAACCCGTCAGCAAGCTTTCCGGGCACATCCAAATTCGCGATTTGGCTTTTGGTTACAATCCCCTTGAACCCCCGCTGATCGAGGACTTTAACCTCGAACTCCGCCCAGGGCAACGGGTTGCGTTGGTAGGCAGTTCCGGGAGCGGCAAGTCCACCGTGGCCAAACTGGTTACCGGCATTTTTCAGCCTTTGGACGGTGCCATTCTTTTTGACGGCAAGCCGCGCGAGGCGTATCCGCGGGAAACCATGGTGAACTCCTTGGCCGTGGTCGACCAAAACATTTCCATGTTTGAGGGCACCATTCGCGAGAATTTAACCCTTTGGGACAACACCATTACCGACGAGCAGTTGGTTCAGGCCGCCAAAGACGCCGCCATCCACGAAATGATTACCGAACGACCCGCCGGCTATGACAGTCGGGTCGAAGAGGCCGGCGCCAACTTCAGCGGCGGTCAACGGCAGCGTTTGGAAATTGCACGTGGGTTTTTGAATGATCCCACCATTCTGGTGATGGACGAGGCGACCAGCGCCTTGGATACCGAAACCGAAATGTGGATTGATGACGCCGTCCGCCGACGGGGTTGCACCTGTATCATCGTCGCCCACCGTTTGAGCACCATCCGCGATTGCGACGAAATTGTCGTGATGGAGCGCGGCAAGATCGTACAACGTGGGAACCACGAGCAACTTATGGAACAGCCAGGACATTATGCCGACCTGGTCAAGAGCATGTAGGAAGGGTCCGCGATGAGTGCCTTTTTCAGTCATTTAGAATCTTTTGCCGAAGTGGTGTCCGCCGCCGGCAATGAACGGGTCGACCTCGGCGATGCGGACAACGTGTGGTTTGTGAAGTCCGGCAAGTTGGACGTGTTTTTTGGGTTTCCCGAACCCGACCATCGCGCACCGCGACCCAACCATTTTCTGCGCATGGAAGCCGGCTCCTTGATTTTTGGCCTGGAACCCGCCGCTTCCGGGCCCAATCCCTTGCTGACCGGGGTTGGCACCAACGGCGGATCGCTGATCAAACTGTCGCGGCGGCAACTGACCCAAATGTCGGCCGAGCCCGATTGGGCCGGGGAGATCGCACGCCGCCTGGATGATTGGTTAACCGCGGTTGCCAACGCGCTTTTCTCCGAGCCGACCCCGAAAAATCACCATCAGCTCGGGGGCGAACAACAACAGAACTTTGCCGCCGACGATGTGGTTGTCTGTGCCGATGCACCGCGCTGGGTGCGCTTTCCCAAAGGTTCCGCGCGACCGTTTAACCATGACGGGGTGGATGCCGTCGACGGCTCACGCTTTTTTCCTCTGAGTGGCGGTGCTTGGCTTCAAACGGATTGTGAGAGTGAGGCAGAGATCCTCGCCACCGAGCGCCTGTTGGCCGAACCCGATTGGGAACAGCATTTGGACCGTTATCACGACAATGTGCTGGCCTGGCTGCACCGGAATTACCGCGCCAAACGCGAGGCCGAACACCGGCGTTGGAACCAAAAGGCCTTGAATGAAGAACGCATGGTGGACGCCACGTGGGCGCGGTTCTCCGGGGTGACCGGGGCCGATGCCGCCCAGGTGGTGCCGGCCGAGGTGCGCGGCGACGGGATGCTGGCCGTGTGTGCGCTGGTGACCGATGCCGCCAACATCAAACTCAATACCGAGGCGTTCGCCGGCATGAAAGGCAGCCCGACGCTGGCACAAGTGAGCCGCCGGTCCGGGTTCCGCTACCGCCAAGTGGTGTTGGCCGGGGAGTGGTGGCGTGAAGAAAACGGTCCCTTGTTGGGGATCGACGCCGAAAGCAAACGGCCCATTGCCTTGCTGCCGAGGCGAGGCGCGCGTTACGACGCCGTCGACCCCGTCAGCGGACGTCGGTGGCGGGTAAGCGATAAGAACATCGCAACCATCTCGCCCACCGCCTTTATGTTTTACCGTCCCTTGCCCGCGCGCGCCCTGAACTTTTTCGACCTGGTGGCCCACGTTCGTTTCGGTATTTTAGGGGAATGGGTGACGCTGCTCGCCATGGCCGTGGCCATCGCCTTGCTCGGCCTGACCGTGCCGATGGGGATTGGGATGGTTTTCGACATCATCATTCCTCAATCGCAACCCATTAGTCTGGTTGTGGTTGCCGCCGGCTTGGTGATTGCCGGTTTGGCCAAGGCCGCCATGTCCTTGGTGCGCGGTTTGGCGCTCCTGCGCCTGGAAGGCAAAATCGGCCCGTCCCTACAGGCGGCGGTTTGGGATCGCATCTTGTCTTTGCCCGTTCCGTTTTTTCGCGATTACAGTTCCGGCGATTTAATCAAACGCGCCATGGGGTTCATGCAAATCCAGCGCAGCCTTTCGGGTCCCGCGATCACCACGCTGATTAACGGCGTGTTCAGCGTCTTTTACCTGGCCCAACTCTTTTTGATTAGCCCTCGGCTCGGCTGGGTCGCCTTGGGTTTGGTGGTACTGGCCTTGGTTCCCCTGACCTTGTCATTGGTAAAGGTGCGCCTTGAGCGCGACGCCAACCAGATCGAGGGGCGTCTTACCGGATTGCTCCTGCAACTGATTGGCGGCGTTTCTAAATTGCGGGTGTCCGGTTCCGAGGCGCGTGCTTTTTCCGCCTGGGCCGAATCCTTCGTGGCGCTCCGGCGGCTTACCTACCGTTCCGGCTTGATTGAAGCCTTGGTACGCACCTGGAACGGCATCAACATGCAACTCTCGACCATCGTGCTGTTCATCTTTATGATGATGCTGCAAGAAGATCAGGCCGGGCTCAGTGTCGGCGCCTTCATTGCCTTCTCCGCCGCCTTTAGCCTGTTCCTGGGCGCCGCCCTGCAACTTTCAGACACCGCGGTCATGATGTTCTCCCTGTTACCCGTTTACGAACGGACCAAACCCATTCTTGAGGCCATACCCGAGACCGCCGACGAGGGTTTGGTGGAGCCCGGTGAACTGAGCGGTTCAATTGAGGTCGGCCACCTGACCTTCCGCTACCAGCCGGAAGGTCGCGCGATTTTGGACGATTTGTCTTTTACCATCAAACCCAACGAATTTGTGGCCCTCGTCGGCCCGTCGGGCTCCGGGAAATCCACCTTGCTTCGCATGTTGTTGGGTTTTGAAAAACCGGAATCGGGCGCTGTCTATTACGACGGTAAAGAGTTGGCCGGTTTGGATTTACAAGAAGTACGTCGCCAAATCGGCATCGTGCTGCAAACCAGCCAATTGGTGCCGGGCAGCATTTATCACAACATCATCGGTTCCTTGCCCCTGTCCGAAAAAGACGCCTGGGAAGCGGCCGCCATGGCCGGGATCGACCAAGACATCCGCGACATGCCGATGGGCATGCACACCGAGGTTTCGGAGGGGGGTGGTACCTTGTCCGGTGGCCAGGTTCAGCGGTTGATGATCGCGCGCGCTTTGGCCAACAAACCGCGTGTTCTCTTTTTCGACGAGGCCACCAGTGCCTTGGACAACAAGACCCAGGCCATTGTTACCGCGAGTTTGGATCGTTTGAAGGTGACCCGTGTCGTCATTGCCCACCGCTTGAGCACCATCGTCAATGCCGACCGCATTTTCGTGCTCAAGGACGGCAGCTTGGTGGAAAGCGGCAATTACGAGGCATTGATGGCCCAGGGCGGAATTTTTCACAAACTGGCGCGCCGCCAAATTACCTGACCACGCCGGCTTACCGCGACGGCAAAACAGCCGTTACCCGTTGAAATACGTGGCTTAAGTCGAGAGATTGTTGGCTTTTGCGACGATTTGGGCCAAGGTCTCAATCGGGTCCGCGCTCAAATCGTAATCGCGGTTGGCGGCATCGATTTGGTTGGCGAAGTCCCGCTCGTAGGGATCGATTTTGGAAGCGCGCCGCGCCAGCATTGCTTGAAAACCTTGCGCCTCAGCCCGCGTCCCCTCGGGGAGCACACCCAACTGGTGCGCTTCGTAGAAACGGCGTTTGGCGAGGCCCGCGTTTTTGCTACCGTTGGAGAAATAACGGATTTGGAACCAGGCCTCCGCGCGATCACCCTGATAAAGCGCTTTGGTTAAACCCGGTCCAATCAAGCTGGGCGCGTTGTAGGTTAGCGACAGCAGCGCAACCGCCTCGTGGGACCCCGCCAGCGCGGTCGATAATTCCTCGGCCGCCGCCTCACCCAAATGGGTTTTGAACCGGCCCTTCAACATGGCCGCGTAATCGGGCAGGTTTGTTTTCAGCAGGGCATAGGCTTGTTCTTGGCTGAGCAGGGGCAAACCGGTGGGATTGGTGTCGGGTGCTTCGCCCGCGCGCCAGGTGGGGATCAGTGCAAAAGCCGCCTCGGGGTTTTTTTCGTTGAGACCCCGTGCGCAGCCGTTGACCAATTCGTCCAATTTACGGCTTTGCTCCAGGGTGAAAACAATGCCTGCCTTCTCAAAAACGACTTTTAAATCGGGCCTTACCATCCAGGAGCCGCCTGATTGAACGACGAGGGCAAAACCGATGCCCCAGGTAGGTACCCCGAGATGGTCGGTGTATAGCCGGGGAATCAGGGTTTCGACCTTTTCCAAAAAAGGTAAACAGGCTTGGTCGAATGAAGCGACACTGTCGTAGGGGCGCGCGGTAATCATGGGTTCCTCGCTGTTCAGTTTTAGGGAGAAGGAAGCTTTATTTTACTGAGAGAAACCAAAAGATGTGTGAAAAGAATGTTTTTTCCGAAAAAGTTGCAAATGCGAACGGGGCGTGCCCCGCTCGCCCGTCTGTTTACTTGGCGGCAAGTGTGAGCGTGCCGGTTTTTTTCTCGCCGGAACGACCGATTTCGCTGTGGACCCCGCTAAAGCTGCCTTTTTTACAGGTACCGCTAAACGTAAAGGTGCGCCGCTTGTTTTCGTTTTTCACTTTGCCTTCCAGGTTCCCGTCTTCAAGGGAGCCGGTTGCCGTCCCCGAGTAAACGTGGTTGACGCCGTCGAATTTGAAATAAAACGCCACGTCATAGGTTTTTTCACCTTTTGGGGTGAATACCGCTTTCAAATTACCGGGTTCATTGGGGATGTGGTTCCAGACATAAGAACCGGTGAGGGTGGTTTTGGCGGGTTCGCCGGCCATGGCAAATCCCAGGGAAAGAAGCGCAAGTGCGGTAAGCCATTTCATCGTGTGCCTCCAGGCAGGTTTGGTGGTCGGACCAGGGAAAGGCGCCGGGGCGCCGACCGGTTGGTTCGTGGATCACGAGGCCAAAGGGTGACCCGCGACATTGGGTAATAGCGTGCTGACACGCAAAGCAATAAGGGTGTCCGATAGGCTTCCATACGGCTGTAGGAAGAGAAGGTTTCTGTTTAGGGGGAAAGGGGTGTTCGCTTGCCTGATCTTCGCTTGGCGGGTGTTTCGCGGCCGTGAGTCACCCTTTCTAGGCGGAACCCATGCCGCGGATGGCTGTCTGGGCCCGCCTGCTTGGTAGGACGCGCTTCCCCAATGTGTAAAGATCCGCTTTGGGCCATGGCAACCATTGGAAATACATTGGGTGGGGGGCTTTGGGTTGGATGAACGATGAGCTGCGCCGCCTCGTCATCCCACCCATAAAGTCGGACGGGAACCGAAACCTGTCCAACCTTCCTATCAATAGATTGGCAAACATGCCGATAGAATCAGAAATGCGATGAGTGACGGCCAGGTGTGGTTGCTATGGATTTTGATCTCCAGCCAATTCTTTTTTTGACCAGTGCGCTTGGATTTTCCTTGCTGGCTGTTGCCTTTTGGAAGCTGCTCGCCGTCAAAAAGATCCTGGCGCGGGAACAGGCGGCGCGGCGGCAGTTGCAGGAAGCGCTTGCGTTACGGGCTGCCGATACCGGTCCCGACATGGTGAATCACGCCGATGAACCAACGGTGCCCCTGACCCGGGAACATGCGGTTTTGGAACAACTGCGGGAGCGCTACGAGCACACCAAACAAGAGTTAACCCGTTTGCGTATTCGGGTAGAAAAACAATCGCTGGAACGGCATCGGGCCAAGGACAGCTTTTTGGCCCACATGAGCCACGAAATGCGTACCCCGCTTAACATCATTCTCGGCTACAGCGAGTTATTGGAAGATCGAGCCTCCGATGAATCCTTGGCGGACATGCGCGAGGACATTGCCAAGGTTCACACCGCGGGCAGCCAGATGCTGGAAAAAGTGAACCACGTGCTGGAGCTCTCCAAAATTCGCGCGGGCCGGGTCCATTCCCACTACGACCTGTTCGCGCTCAACGATTTGGTGGAGGAGCTTCAGCAAACTTTTGAGCCGCTGTTCGAGGAACGTGGCAATGATTTTGTTTTGGAGGCACCCGAGGTTTCCGACCGGTTGGAAATCGACCTTGGCAAACTCCACCAAATCCTCGAGCGGCTGTTGATCAATGCCAACCGCTTCACCGAAAACGGGACCATCGCGCTTGAGGTGACCACTGAGCAGGTGCACGCCTTGCCTTGGATTCATTTCACCATTCGCGACAACGGGCGCGGCATCGACCCGGAAAAACTGAATTTACTCTTTAAAGGCGTGCTCTCGCCCAATGCCGGTGTTCTCACGGAAAGTGAAGAGGGTGGTTTGGGTTTGGCACTGTGTCAAAGCTTGGCCCAGCTTTTGGGCGGAAAATTGACCTTGGAAAGCACCCTTAACGTGGGTACCAATGCGGTACTCAGTGTACCCGCGCTTCGTGGCGAAGGTGGTGGCTTGGCCAAGGTATCCGAAGCAACAGCAGAGGGTTACCGGGTGGTGTTTGTCGGAGACAACAGCGCGCGGCAGCGTGCCTTGGCCGAAAACACAGATAACCCTTTGCTAAAGTGGGAATTGGTGGATCCCGTTGATTTGGACGCCCAAATTCTCGGAAAAAGCAGTCCCACCCTTGTCCTCATAGACGTTATGATGGATATGTCGGTGGCTAGTTCGGTGTTTATCCGACTTCGAGAGCAAACCGCGCGAAACCAGGCGCACCTCATGCTGATCTCAATGTTTGATTACATTGGGGAAACCCTGGCCCTCGGTGTTCTCGGGTACTTGGTGAAACCCGTGGCCGAGGCCCGTCTCCACCTCATCCTTTCGGCTCTGTTCCAGGATCGGCCCGACCAGCACATTCTGCTGGTCAGCGGGGATACCGATCAGTTACACAGTCTCAACGATGTTCTGGCGACAGGACAGCGGCGTACCGAAGCCGTGCAGCGTGGCAGCGACGCGATTCGTTACCTTGATGCGCATCAACCCCAACTCCTGATTGTTGATTTGGTGCTCCACGATATGGACGGGTTTAGCTTGCTGGAGAACCTGCACGAACGGGGACTCGCCCGGGTTCCTGTCGTCTTTTTGGCTTCCGGGCTACCCGGACATGAAACCGCCTTGGACTCTCCGTCGCGTATCACCCATATTCCTTACTTCGAGGAACCGTTCACGACCGATTTCAAAAAGCATTTGCTCAAAGAAATCGCCCTAGCTTTTGATCGGCGCTGAGGAACAAGCGGCGCGAACCCGTTCGATAGGAGACTTGTTGATGAAAACCATTCTGCTTGTGGAAGACCACGAAATGAACCGAGACATGCTTTCGCGGCGTTTGCGTCGCAAAGGGTTCACCGTGGAGGAAGCGGTTGATGGTGTTCAGGCCCTGGAAAAGATTGCCGAACTCAAACCCGATATTGTTTTGATGGATATGAGCTTACCCCGCATGGACGGCTGGGAAGCCACCAAACGGGTGAAATCGGACGATACCACCAAACACATTCCCGTGATTGGTTTGTCCGCCCACGCCATGAGTGGTGATCGTCAGAAAGGCCTCAACGCGGGTTGCGATGATTACGATACCAAGCCCATTGATTTCAAACGTTTGCTCGAAAAGATCAACCAGTTATTGAACCGTACTGCTTAACGCTTTCTCTGTTTGAGGCGTTCCTATTCAAACCAGCGCTTGTTCTCCCGCAGCATCAGTTCCATGCCCGCCGCGTCGCGGGGCGGACTAAATAGGTAACCCTGAAGTTCGTCACAGGTGAGTGAACGCAAATATACCAAGTGATCCTCGGTTTCCACGCCCTCGGCGATCACTTTCATGCGCAGGTTATGGGCCATGCCGATGATGGCGCTGCAAATCGAGGCGTCGTCTTTGTCCGAGGTGATGTGGGTGACGAAGGAACGGTCGATCTTCAGCATATCCAGCGGGAAGCGTTTTAAATAGGCCAGTGACGAGTAACCCGTGCCGAAATCATCCACCGAAAGCTGGACCCCTAAATCGTGCAGGCCTTCCAGTTGGGCGATCGTCTCCTCCACATTGTCCATCAGCAGGCTTTCCGTTAGCTCTAGGTCCAGCTTGTGGGGGTCGAGCCCCGTTTTGTCCAGTACCCGTTTGACCAGCCCGACGATGTCGTAATCCTGGAACTGTCGGGAGGAAAGGTTGACCGCGATGCGAATCGCGGGCAGCCCCATCTCGACCCAGGCCTGGTTTTGGGCACAGGCCTGTTCCAATACCCATTCGCCGATGGGTAGGATCAGCATCGTTTCCTCGGCAAGGGGGATGAAGCGGCCGGGCGGCATTTTTCCGTATTCGCGGCTGTGCCATCGCAGCAGGGCCTCGGCGCCGATGATGCGCCCGGTTTCACTGTCGATTTGGGGTTGGTATTCCACGTAAAGTTCGTCGCGTTCGATGGCTTTGCGTAATTCCGATTCCATCTTGAGTTCGCTCATCAGCGATTCACTCATCGAGTTTTGGTAGAAGTGGATGGAGTTTTTGCCGCGCAATTTGGCCTGGTCCAAGGCCGTATGGGCGCGGCGCAACATGTCTTCGCCGGTCAGTTCCGGGCTGCCGAGTACGATGCCGATGCCGCTGGTAATGTGAAGCTCATGTTCGCGGAAAACAAAGGGGCGGGCCAATTGGGTGCGAATTTTGTCCGCGAAGGGTTTGGCGGCCGTCGCTGCCGCCAGGGGTTCCACCAAAATGGCGAACTCGTCGCTGCCGAGTCGGGACAGGGTACAACCCGGCGGCAATAATCCTTCCAGGCGGCGTGCGAACATTTGCAGGATGTGATCGCCTTGGCGGTGACCCAAACTTTCGTTGACCACGCGGAAACGGTCAATGCCCACGCAATACACCGCAAACAAATGGTTTTCCTGAATCTGGCTGCGTTTGGCGGCGGCGCTGATGCGTTCGATAAAGAGGCTGCGGCCCGGCAGGGCGGTAAGCACGTCGTGGTCACCGCGCCCGCTGGTATCGCTCATCCAGCCTGCCATGCGGTAGGGCAGGCCGTCCGCGTCGAACAAGGCCATGCCGCGGCACAACATCCACAGGTACTCACCCGCGGCGTTGCAGATGCGGATCTCGCAGGAAAGGCGCTCCGTTTCCCGGTTGAGATGCTGTTGGATTTGTTTGCGCAGGCGTGGTAGATCATCGTCGTGGATGCGGTCGAACCAGGCGTCGAGCGTGTTGCCGAGGTCGACCTTTTGCAAACCCAACATCGCTTTCCATTGATCCGAATAATAAATGGTCTTTAGCTTGAGGTCCCAATCCCATAGACCGTCCTCGGATCCTCGCAGCGCAAGCGCCAGCCGTTCTTCCGATTGGTGGCGGGCGTCCTCCGCTTCTTTGCGGGCCAGCAGGTTTTTAATGCGGGCCTTGGCGATGGCGAAATCGATGGGTTTGGTGACGTAGTCGTCGGCACCTAAATCGAGGGCACGCACCACATCGCTGCTGTTGTCCTTGGCCGTGACCATAATGATCATAATGTCTTTGCCCCAGCGCTCGCGCACCTTGGCCACAATTTCGAATCCGTCCATATCAGGCATCATGATGTCGAGCAGAATCAAATCGAACCGGCCTTTTTCCAATTGGGCCAAACACGCCAAGCCACCGTCCGCTTCCTCGGCTTGATAGCCGTAGGAGCGCAGACGGCGCATGAGCAGATCGCGATTCAGATCGAAATCGTCAACAACAAGTAAGCGGTATTGTTGTGGGTCCAAAGAAAACCCCTCACACCTCGGATTTGGTTAGGCTCAACGTGGTGGACTCGTTGGGATGCACGGCCGGGTGACCGTGGCGACGTTGGAAGGTGTCGCGGCCGTAGATCAATTTGTGGATGCCGTGTTTCAAAGAGCGGTCGGTCAATTCGCGCTCTTCATAAGGTTTGGTTTCTGTCATGAATAACTCCTTACCCTGTGGCTTTGGTTCGTCGGGCCGCGTGATCAGGGGTGTTCGGTAAAGAACGTCGCGCGGGCTGGGACGGGTTCCGCCGGCAGGCTTTTGGTTTTGCCTGATCAAGTGGCGGAAATAGGGGTGACCGTTGAACCCACGAAAACAACCGCGTGGCGGTCGAGGAGAACCGATCCCGGTTGACAATCCAAAAGGTCGTGGGGACCCTGGTTTCGTCGGCCGGAACCCGAAAACAGCAAGCTTCACGGACGTTGCCCCTGGCGTGGTTGGATCAGTAAATCGTAACGAAGGCACCATCATGTGGGAGAAGCTCGCTGTCGCGTTTTTAGCATCGTGCGTAACGGGATATCACCTTTCCTATCGGTAGCGGAATCCAAAAGATTAAGAATCCTTTTGTTGGGATCGATGAAAAATTTGTTTCGGTTGTCGGGGCTTCCTTGCCATGGGGTTGTCCTTGCCTTCCCCCGCCTTACTCGCTAATCTAAGCGCTTCACGGCGCGGGCTTTCCCGGTGACCGCAATTGAATGGATGGATGAGGGAGCGAAGCATGGCCGATGTATTGGAAACAGTTGAAGTAACCCACGGGACCGATGTCGACGCCGCGGTGATTTTTTTGCACGGCCTGGGTGCCGACGGCCACGATTTTGAGCCCATTGTTCCAGAGCTGCGTTTGGGTGCCATGGGTGTTCGTTTTGTGTTTCCCCACGCGCCGGTGCGCCCGGTGACCATCAACGGCGGCATGGCCATGCGTGCTTGGTACGATATTCTCAGCTTGGATCGCAACGGCTTGCAGGATGAGGCCGGCGTCCGCGATTCCGAAGCCCACGTCCGTGCGCTGATGCAGCGCGAGTTCGACCGCGGTATTCGCCCCGAACGTTTGGTTCTGGCCGGATTCTCTCAAGGTGGCGCCATCGCGCTGCACACCTTCTTGCGTACCGAGGAAAAGCTGGCGGGTGTGATGGCCTTGTCCACCTACCTGCCGCTCCACGACAAAGCCGGCAACGAAGCGACGGACAGCAACCGAGCTACCCCGGTTTTCATGGCACACGGCGCCTTCGATCCCGTCCTGCCCATCACACTCGGCCAAGCCTCCAACACCTGGATGCAGCAAATGGGTTACGCCGTCGAATGGAAGGACTACCCCATGCCCCACAGCGTGTGCCCGGAAGAAATCCGCGACATGGGCGCCTGGTTCCGCAAGGTATTCGCGAAGTAACCGACATCATTGGAACCATCCATCGGTTAGCCCGCGTGGCACAGCCAAAATCTACCGCGAAGCTGATTAGGGGCGACCGCATGACCCTTACCCGCGTGGAAGTGGGTCATTCCCATGGAATGTGCGCGCTTCGCCCGTCCCTTGAAGCACATTTGGGTTCACCCTTCTCCCGCGCGTCATCAATCTATCTCAGTTTGGCGAATGCCGGTTAAGACCTAAGAAGCGCGATAAGAGCGAGGGGGTTTGGCTAAAGATCTGGAGCGAAATGGCTTGGGAAAAGCGGACCGGGGTCGCGCCCGACCGCACCCGCTGGGTGCGGTGAGCATTTTCACAGGCCGTTGTAGCCCAGAGGTTTAGTCAAAACCACCGCGTCAGCGCTTCTTAGGTAAGAACCCAAAGCGCCGTGGGCACGCTTCGTCAAGCGGTGGATTTCTTCAATTCCGCCTATCTCTCCTTATTGCTGCCGAATACGGAGCCTAAGATCATGGATGGTTATGGAGGAGAAACGATGTCGTGGCTGAACGTTTTGTGGTTGGTTTTGTTTTTGGGGAAGGTGGAAACGCGTCAGCAGGCCGTGCTCGATTTTCTTCTGGGTCTGATTCGGGTTCAGCGTGAAACGATTCGTTCATTAAATAATGGCAGGGACAAACGTTTAACCGACCAACAGCGGCGGCGACTTGCAATCCTCGCGCGGGCCGTGCCCCATTTTTTTGCAAGACATCGCGGCCCTGAGTTACAGCCCGGACACGTTTTTGCGTTGGTATAAAAAGCTGGTGCATCAGAAATAGTCGGCCGATTCCATGCGACGACGAGGTCGACCGGCCACTGCGCCAGAGACCGTCGCTTTGGTCCGGCGTTTGGCCGAGGAGAATCCAAGCTGGGGCTATCGCAGGATCGTTGGGGCACTGAAGCAGGTCGGCGTTTCGCTTTCGAAAAACACCGTGGCGCGAATTTTGGAGGACGGCGGTTTGAACCCCGCCCCCAAACGCGCCCGATCATGGCATCATTTCCTGGAGCAGCAGTGGTCGAGTATGGTTGCCGCGGACTTTTTTACCGTAGAACTGACCCGCGGCTGGGGCATTCAGCGCGTGCATGTCCTGGTGATGTTGCACTTGGCGACCCGAGGAATCCACGTCGCCGGCATCGTGGATGAGCCGACGCAGGCGTGGCTGGTTCAGATCGCCCGCAACGAAACCGATGAAGACCACGGGTTTTTGAAAGAGGGGTCGTACCTAATCCACGACCGGGCGGCGGTTTTTAGCCAAAAGCTGAAACAAACCTTGGCGGCTTCGGGCGTGACCACGGTAAAACTGCCGGCTCGTTCACCCAACTTGAACGCTCACGTGGAACGCGTGATTCGTAGCATCCGCGAAGAATGCTTGGATCGATTCGTGATTTTCTCCTGGGAACAACTTGAGTACCTTTTGCGTGAATATGTGACCCACTACCATGAGGAACGCCCCCATCAAGGACTCGGTAACCGGCTGATCTCCGGCGAACAGGGCCAATCACAGGGCAAAATCCGGCGACGAACCCGGCTGGGCGGCTTGCTCAGCTTTTATCATCGCGTTTCTGGTTAAGAACGACGTGGATGTAAATCGAAATCCAAGGCTAGAGTGCGTCCAAATAAACCGTTTGTACCAAAAACAGTCCTCTCGCCGACAAAATAATCGACTGTTTTCCATGAAACAAACCATTGAATATCGTAGCGAGGAACGGATTTTTGTGTAAATTGGTGGCGTGGTTATTTTTGGGACACTACGTGTTATTTTGGAAAGGTAAACTCAAGAGAGTTTACATTCATAGACGGCATGGTTTTCGGTGCAATATTAACAGCTTTTAAAATTGCCATACAAGCAGCATAAGCCATAACCACATTAGTTGTGTCTATTGTGTGACCATGAATAGATTCAATAATCACATCGACACCATTCAACCCTGAGGGATTTTTCATTAAGTCCCAAGCCACATTAACCCCAAAATCTACTGCTGTTTTCCATTCCCCTTGATTGCCTGAATCTATTATCTGAATTTTTCCTAAATAATTTTCTCTTAACTTCACTTGAACCCACGCATAAGCAGAAGTACCGTCTGCCAAAGTATGCGCCACTTTAAAATCACCAAACACTTGACTACCTCCTTTTAAAGAATGCCTAATTTTTTAAGATCTCTCTTGTTAAGCCTCTTTCCGTTCATGTAAAAAATAGTATTCTTGAGCCAATTTTTGTTTCCTAAGATTTGACGAAGCTCCCATTCGGTATATCCATCTAGCCAAGACTTGTTAGCATTTTTAGGATTTAATGCATGTCTGATATTCACTTCAGTCAGATCAAATAAAATTTTTCCTCCCCTGTTTATAGCAGTATTCATGGCAGCCGAAAAGGCTACAGGCCATTTATTTTCAGCAAGTCTATGAAAACCCCTTTGAGACCAGTTCTTTGAGACTGAGGCATTCATTTGGTTCGCAAATGCTTCTAGATCTGCTTTCCGCCTGTATTTTTCATGTCTGTAGTGGCCTAAAGCGACATTCTTGAAAACTTCTTCCATTGGGAACTTCATGCCCTTTGCGGTAACAAAGAAGGTCATGAAATAACCTATCTTATCTATTCCAAATTGCTCAAAAGAGACTTTGGATACCTTTCCAACAACTGAGGTAGCAGCATTTTCAAAGTTCCTGTTGAACACCGTATATTCATTTGTTCCACGTCTGACGGTGTCAAAAATTATTTCAGAGTATTCGTCCTGTTCCTTTGCTGCGATTAAACTATAAAGGTATTCGTTGACACTGGCGTTAAACGTAGGGTTGTATTCTTTATACCAAAGAGGAATTAAACCCATCAGTTTTTCATCTTTTAGATTAGCTGTAGCCAGGGTGTTTATCATCTCTACTTCAGAAAGGTCTACTGAAATACCAAGCTCTTTCAAATCCCGAAAATCCTCAGTTAGTAGTCGCGAAAAAACGAGATCTCTGATGGCAGGACTGAAGTTATTTATAACATATGAATCATTTTCATTTCTGTATTCTTCAAATAATAAATTAACAATATCACCGGATAATGTTTCCAGTTCTTCATGTGTTGCATCTTTCAAGGAATCTAATCCGAAATCACTTGGTTTGAAGTCAACTGATAGAGAAGTATTATCTTTACGCTGGATTAAAGCTGTTTCCAGCCCATTCGGGTCCCAAAACATCATTGGGTTACCGGTGGCATACGAATACGGTTCGGTGAAGGTGGTGGGGTCGTAGATGTCGGGGGCGCGGAAGTCGGGGTTTAGGAAGTGGCCTAGCTCGGGGCTGTAGTAGCGGTGGTGCATGTAGGTTAGGCCGGTGTCCGCGTCTTCGAGGTGGCCGCTTAGGCCGAGGGGGGTTGTTGGGAAGATGGGGTCTGGCGGGAGGGTGAAGTTTTGGGTGGTGTAGGGGGAACCTCGCGTTGGCGTGTTGGCCAAGGACTCGCCCCAGGGTGATCGTGGGTTGATGTAAATCGTTCCCGTGTTGGTGTTTTTGTACGCCAGTGGCGTGCCGAGGTGGTCGGTGAAGATGTGGTAGTCCATGCCCGCGCCGGTTAGGTCTTTGATGAAGGCCGGCCCGAGGGGACCTTGGCCGACGGCGTGGGTCCATTGGACTTGGCCCGGTCCCTCGTACAGGCCGATGGCGATGACTTTGCTGCCCTCGTAGGCGAAAGCCAGCGGTTGCGGGTGGTGTTGGGTGGCCGCGCGAATGCGCCGGTACTGGTGATCGTAGTGGTATTGGGCGGTTAGGTTGTTGTCGTCGCGGATCTCGCGTAGGCGGCGGAAACCGTCCCAGACGAAGGTGCGCACCGTCCCGTCGCGGCGGTTGATTTGTTGCAAGTTGCCCAGGATTGGGTCATAGCTGTAATGGTCGGTGCCGCTTGGTTCCGTTGCGCTCGCCGCGCCGATGCGTTGGTGGATGCGGCGGTTGTCCGCGCCCGCTTCGGCTTCCAATTGTTCGTCGACCAAGATTTGGTTGTTCAGCAGGCGGGTTAGGCCGCCGAGCAGTTGGTTTTGCACCGTGCCGTAGCTTTCTTGGATTTGGTCGGTGACGCTGTTGCTGTTGCGGTTGATGGTGACGCCCGTCAGCTGTTCGTCGCTGTTGTAGCTGGGTTCGATGATTTCGGTGAAGGTGCTTGCTTTTCGTTCGATTCGGGTGAGTCGTTTGTCTTCGGTGCCGCCTGATTCGCAGGGGTCGCCACTTGCGCTTTCCGGCCGCCAGGTGAGGTCGAGGACGAAGACCTCGGCGTCGTCGGCGATGCGCTGCAGGTTGTTGTTGCTGTCGCGATCAATGCTGAAACGCGTGCCGTCGCCCCACGTCATGGTCGACGGCAAGCCTTCTCGCCAATCCGTGTAGGTTACGGCCATGCCGCTTGATTGCAGTTCCAACAGGTTACCCGCGTCGTCGCGGCGGAAGTGGAAGGTGGGGCCGCCTTCGATGTCGATCCGGTTGGTGTACCCGTATGCATCGTAGCCGTAGCGGTGCAACACCCCGTTTCCATCCGTATAACTCAGCACCCGTTCCCCGTCCACGAAGCGTTGATCCGGGTCCTGGCCGGCGCTGTTGTCCGGGTCGGGATAGGTCCAGGCTGCCAACACCGCGCCATTTTCGAGGATGGTGCTCAGACGGCCGTGTTCGTCGTATTGGTATGCGTACAGGTCCTCGGGGCCGTTTGCGTTGACGACACGAATCTCGCTGAGATCGCCGTTGCGGTAATCGTAGTCGCGAAGCAACTGACCACCAAAAAAGAGTTGGTCCAGTTGGTCGTCATCGCTGTAGGTCAATTCTTTGAGGGCCAGGCCGGGGCGTTGTACTTCGATTAATCGGCCCTTGGAATCGATGTCGGCGGTGACGTCGCCGGGGAAGTTGAGCTTGCCGGATGCGCCGTTGCCAAACACCTCGTAGTCCCGACCTTTGTAGCGCATGCTCGCCACGCCGCCCCAGCGGTTGTAGCTGTAGGACACCGCCGGTTGATTGCCCCGTTTGATGCTGCTCAGGTCGCCGAAACTGCTGTAGGTGCGCTTTGTGCTCAGTCCGCCTTTTCTGGTTTCGGTGGTGCAGCTGAGGCGACCGCCGCCGTGGTATTCCATCTCCATCACCAAACGGCCGTTGCCGATGTCGGCGCGGTTAGCCCGCATTTCTCACAAGGAATTCTGCTACGAAGCCGAAACCCATGCGATTACTTCGTTTACTCGGTCGAGCCGCCTTCGCCGTAGCGCTGCTACGCCTGCGCCGTCTCTCGGTCGTAATCTTCGTACTCACAAGGCTTTCAGCTTCTCGCGACGAATCCTTGTGAGAAATGCGGGCCCGGCTGGCTGAGATGGTTGAAATCGGTGAAAGCGATGGGCTCTTTTAGGCCGTCGATGCGGGCCAAGGCGTCGGCCGCTTTGTCGTAGGTCAGGCTGATCTCGCGGTTGGGCGTGCGCAGGCCGACGATCCGACCGCGTTCGTCGCGACGCACCTGGGTTTGCGTCAACCCGTTGCGGGTGTTGCGCAGCGCACCGCCGAATCCGTCGTTTTCACGACCTACCGTGGCACCGTTGGGCAGGGTGACCTCGCTTTTGTTGCCGAATGCTTCATGGCTGAAGCGGCTCGTGCCGCTCGGGCCCTCGGCTTGGGTCGGCAAGCCGGTTCCTTCTTCCAAACGCAGGCTACGCGTCACGCCGCGTTTGGCACTGCCGGCCGTGGTGGTGGTTTCCGTGAGGGTGACGCCCTTGTTGTTGTCGCCCACATCGATGCCGATCTGTTGCTGATGACCCAGCCAATTGCCGAAGGTACCGCTCAGCAAACCGCTGTCACCTTCGCCACGCGCGAACAGAACCAGTTCGCTGTCGGTCCGGTTGGGTTCGTTGGTGCTGACCCGGTTGAGGATGCCCAGCTCGGGATGGTACGCGTAATCAAACACCATCCCCCGTGGATGGGTATAAGTCGCCACCTGGCCGTTGTCGTTGTAGGTAAGGGACCAAGTGTGGCCGTGGGGATCGGTGCCGGAAATCGGCCGGCCGTGGCTGTCGTACTCGGTGGAAGCGGTCGTGTTGCCGGTGACGCCGTCGCGCCCGACGCTGACCGAACCCGGTGCGCCGCTCGCGTGGTAGTCAGCCAAAGTAACCACCCGGTCGCCGACCCGGATCTCCTCGATCTCGCCCTCACCGTTCACACGGACACTTCGCTCCTGCCCGCCTTGGGTGGTTTTGGTGATCATGCCCGTGCTGTCAAAAGTGACTTCCGAGCTCGCCGCGCGGGTGTCGCCGGTTTTTTGATCTTTGACGCTGATGCTTTGTTTGATGCCGTAGGGATCTTCGACCTTTAACGTGGCGGTTCGCCCGTTAAAGCCGTCGGTCGTGGTGGTTTCGCCCTCGGCGTAGGTCGTGGTTTGTTTGGTTTCGCCGGCCCCGGTTTCCGTCGGCCGCCCAAAGCCGTCCAATTGGGTGACGGCGGTGCCAACCCCGCCCAGCTCGTGCTGCACGGTCAAGCCGTCGGCGCTGATGTTGATCGGCACGGTGTCGGTTTGGCCCGCGATGGTGGCATCCGCGCGGGTGATCTCGATACCGGCGTCCCCGATCACCACATTTTGGCTCTGGCTGATGCCGGCGGGACCGGTCACCCGCGTCACGATGTCGGTATCCTCGAAGTAGCTGTAACGGGTGGTGCCCACGGCCGGCCCCTCGCCGCGAACCACGCTCACCAAACGATCCAAGGGATCGTAGGTGAAACGGGTGGTCGCCGCGATGGGTTTGGCGACGGTGACCTCGCGGAGCAAACCACGTTCGTCGTAGGCTTCGCGCCAGGCGGCATCGCTTGCCTTATTCTCGCTCGCGACCACCACGCGGTTACCGACGGTGAGGTGCTGGAACGTGGCCGATTGGTTGCCCAGCGTGGTTGCGGTGACCCGGCCCAAACCGTCGCGTTCCACGGTTTGTTTGCTGCCCAAACGGGTGCCGCCGACGACCTCGCCGAACCGGTTGAAACGAGCGGTGCCCAGCGTATCCTTGCCGTTGGGCTTGAAGGCCGCCCCGTCCCGTTCAACG
>NZ_JAFREP010000053.1 GCF_017377855.1 Acanthopleuribacter pedis | reverse complement strand
TTCTGAGCCAGGATCAAACTCTCATGTTGATGCCTGTTGTTTGTTTCAAGAACAAACGAAACTGACTAGGTTCATTACCAACCTCGTGTCGGTAATGACGTGTTTCTCTTCCATTTTCAACTTTCAACCAACTCGGCGTTGTGTGCCGCCGACAAGATGCAGATTCTAGGGACTCCCCTTCAAACTGTCAAACCCTTTTTCTGCTTTTTTTAAATTATTTCTTAAGTCGTTGCCAGGAAAGCACTTAAACATTTAACTCATTTCTTTGCAACCGCTTGTCCACCTTTTTCCTTTTTGGACACTTGCAACAGGCCTCGCGCACACCGCCCCATCCCGGGTTTCGTCGGCAAATCTGACCGCGGCATTACCTCATACGGTGCTCACATGCCACACACCGCCCTTCAGCTCGATCCTCGCGGTTGCAGCGAGCAAAGCGCAAAAGGCAAGCATTGGTTGCCTTCGGAGCGGTTCATCCTTCCCATATATATGTAAGGGAACCGCCTCAGAAGGAATAGCTCAACCCAATGGACGGGGTAAAGGACAGCCAATCGCGACTCAGAAACTGAATCGCGGTCTGGTCCCCGCTAAACACAAGCGCATGTTCGTCGAAGCTGCGCACATTTTGGCGGTCATAGAGGTTGATGCATTCGATGTACACATTCAACTGGCGCCCCTCAAACACGAAGTCGCGGCCCAGGCGTAGATCCAGCCGGTGGTATTCGGGCACCCGCGACGCGAACCAAGGACCAAGCGCGGGTTCGATTTCAATGCTGCCGTCGGGAAGCGCGCGTTCGTTAACGATCACCTCGGTGGTGGGCCAACCGCTGTGGTACTGCCAATTGGCGTAGGCATACCAGCCGGAGGGGGCGTGGTAGTTGAGGGCCAGGTTCAGGCTGTGGCGCTGGTCCCATTGCCGGTCGATGGAAGCACCCGCTACCTTGTCGTAGGCCTTGGACCACGCGTAGCTTAATACCCAATGCAACACGCCCGCGCTTCGGTTGGCGTACCACATCTCCAAACCTCGCGCCCGGCCACTGTCCACGGGGAGCACGGTGTAATCCGCGCGCACCTCGGGAAAACGAACCAGCGGCTCCAAATAATTGACCGGTCGCGGGTTGAGTTCGCTAAACCGTTTCTCATAGGCTTCCAGGCGCACCATGCCGATTAAACCCATATGCAGTTCGTAACTTAAAACGAGGTGACCGGCCTGTTCCGGCGCCTGGTATTCCTCCACCCCGCGTTGGACTTCCAGTTCATGAACCCCTTGGGATTGGTAAAACCGGCCCCAACCCAATTTGAAAACATGGCGCGGGTTCATTTCATAGAGCAGGTGGCAACGGGGACTGACCTGCGCCTCGTCCAAATAATTCTGGCGGTCGTAGCGCAAACCCACCTCGGCGGTCCATTTAGGCGCGAGCAACATGTTTGCCGCAAAATACCCGCCCCACTGGGAGCCTTCAAGATCGCGTTTGGTTTGGGTGGTCCCCACGTTCAAGGGGAAAATGGAGCCGTTGTCGGTGCGGCTGTTGGCGTAATCGACGCTGCCGCGTGTTCGTTTCAGGTACATGCCCCATTTCCACAACGGCGAACCGCCACGCAACCCATAACGCCAGTCCTGACGCAGGTGAACGCGCTCAAAATCGCGAAAATCCTTTACCTGATAGCGACGGATTCCCACCTGATCTTCGCCGGCCGTCTCATCACTCCAGCCGCCCCAGTTGATATGTTGCTCAAACACGAGCCCGGAGTCCCATTGCCCGCGGAAATTGGCCCACAGATAACGGTTTTTCTCACGGCTCGCGACGGACTCAAACTGAAAGGGGCTGTCGGGCAAGGCGGATCGCGCCAAACCGCCCTCGCTTTCGCCCACCAAGGTATGCAGGGACAAGCGCCAGATCGGCCCGACGTCTTGCACAAACTTAGCGTAGAAGTCGAAGTAGTCGGCGTCGGAATCCACACTGGGGTCCAAACGGGTAAAACCATCGCTGTAATCAAAATAGCCGCGACGCACATTCACCAAATAGTGTCCTTCCCCAACGCGCCCCTGGCTGGTAACGCGGCTGTTAAATAAACCAACATGGAACCCGTGCCGTGTATATTCCGCATCGTGGGTTTTGCTGTTCACCACACCGCTGAGATGGTCGCCAAACTGGATTGGAAAACCACCGGTCATCAACTCCAATTCGGCCACCACTTCACTATCAAACAAGGAGACCGGGCCGCGCGACATGGTGCGCAGATGAAAGGGTTCCTCGATTTCGGCACCGTCCAACAAAATCAAAGCTTCGTTATGACGCCCCCCGCGAATGTGCAGGTTCGCGCTCAAATCGCCGCCCGCGACACCGGGCAATGTTTCCACCGCGCGGAACACATCGCCGGCCAGGTAGGGTCGATGGTAAAAATCCTCCGGCAAAACCACCGCACCGTTGGTCAACCGTTCCCGTGACAGATGAATGCGCGTATGGGGTTTGACCTCAAGCTCAAAACTAATCGGTAAGACGACGGTGGATTCCACCCAACGATCTTCGCCCGGCTTGAGTCGCACGCGGCCGAGGTACAGCGAGGCGTAATCCGGCATGTCGATAAACAACTCGTAAACGCCCGGATTCATACCGGGGAAGGCGAACCGTCCCTGCTCATCGCCGCGCGTCTGCCAACTCGGCGGGGTACCGCCGCCAAAGCGGCCGGCCGCGCGCGCGATGATCCGAGCAAAGGGAACCGCTTCCTCTTCTAATGAAACACGACCGCGAATGAGGCCGACTTTTTCCGCGTCATACACGACAAGGTACTGCCGGCCGCGCGCACGCAGGTTCAGGGGTGTGCCGTGCAACAGGACCGCCATGGCTTCATCCAGTTCGCAATGGGTACAGGCGGCATGAACGCGGTAGGCGGCAACTTGCTCGGGCCGAAACCCGAGAGGGAGCTGGTATTGGCTAATCAGCTCGAATAAGGCTTTATCAAGGGGTATATCATCAAACTGAAAATCGAGGCGGACAGCCGACATGGCATCCCGCCCGACAGCAAACGCCGGGACCGGGAGCAGCAAAAATAAAAGAAAAGGGACAAAGGAAATAGGCCGGCGCCTAGTAGATAACAAACCCACCTTCTTCACGACGACACTCTCGTTCGAGCAGTGTACAAATCGCGTGAATCAGTTCCGTTGGGTTTTTGTCGACAAAGAGACCGGTTACTTCTAATTCAGCAAGGGATTCGGCTTCCAGTTTGATGGGAATCCCATGCCGCCGTTCGATTTCCGCCACGACACGACCCAACTTGGCACCGTCGACAATGAGCTGTTCGCTTTGCCAGCCGGGATAGTTGGGGAAGCGGACGGATTTCGGGGGCATGGGCGCCGCGCCGTTTACCGAGGTGGTCATGGTACCGGCGGTCAACTGGACTTTTGAACCGTCGGCCGTAACATCGACGACCCCTTCCTGAACAACGACCTCGGCGAGGCCGGAGCGCGCATAAACATTAAAAACAGTACCAACGACGGCTATCTTAACCTGATCAGCGACGACCTCAAAAGGGAATTCCCCTTTGACGACATCAAATGAGGCCTCACCGTGTAAGACAACCCGACGGTGGTCGTGGCCGAAGCCAGGCAGCGGTTCCAAACGCGAATCGGCGTTCAGAGTCACCACGGAGCCGTCTGGCAAGGTGGCGCTCTGCGTCGCGGCAATTTCGGTGGCGATCACGGGCAGGCCGCCGGCACCGCCGCGCGGCACATTGGTCACCAACAAACCGAGCGTCACCAACAAGGCGCCGCCAAGCAAAAAGGCCCAAAACAAACGGGGCACCGCCGGCAGGCGGCGCGAACCTTCCTCGGTGCGGCGGATTTTGGCGCGCATCGCCATGAGGGCGCGGTCGGTATCGACCGGTGGTGGCGGTTCAACCGAACGCGCGGCTTGCCACACATCGCGCATGGCGAATAAATCGTCACTTTCAAAGGGGCCCTCGGGAATGACGGAAACTTCTTCATCGTCTCCCGCGTAAGCAGATTGAATCTGTTCTTTGGCGACAACACCCTCTGTTGCCGGGTTCATCACGTGATCGCGGTGTTCCGAGTGACCCTTCTCGACATCCGCACGCGATGAATCCTCTAACCAATCAAAAAAAGACGGCATTGGGATCCTCCAATACGATACCCTCACAAGCTACCAAAACGAACAGGGCCGCCAAGTCACCTAAGATGGACGGCACATTTTTTTCGAAGCACCTTTAACGCATTGTAGAGTTGGTTTTCTACGGTCTTGCGCGAAATCGACAAGGCCTCGGCAATTTCGGGGTTGGACAATCCCTCCACCCGGCTCAACAAAAAAATGGTGCGGCACTTGTCCGGCAAATCGTGAACCACAACCTGCCGAATGCGGCCTTCAAGCTGACCCAACTGGACGGCCTCATCCGGCTTCCCCGGCGGTACATCCACCAAACGCTGCACGTGGTCGCGGTGTTTGGTGCGCACGTTCTCGCGCTTGAAATGATCAAGCACAAGGTTGCGCGCCATCTTCTCAACATAGGGGAAAAACGACAACTCGGGTTTAATGCGATCCCGGTGAACCCAAAATTTGAGAAAGGCGTCCTGGGCGATATCTTCAGCTAAGCCTTGGTCCCTAAGCTTATAAAAGACAACACGATAAAGCATGGCGTAGTACTTCTGAAACAGCAGTTCAAAAGCATCGCGATCTGATTCTTTTACGCGGGTCAAAAGCGCGCTTTCGGCCTCGCGTTCCTCCTGAGAAAAGCTCAATGGTCCTGCCACTCATATCATTCATTCAGACAACAGGGTTGCAACTGTTGGCGCATTGTAACGCGAGCAACATACCAAAGACCAGCAAAGCGGGACCAAAGCCGGCCATTCTAGCGGCGCACGGTGTTTTTTTCGAATCAATGCCCCCAAAAAATCCCGTAAGACAGCAAAGCCGACACCCTCTCTGTATGTTTGGCGTACAACCAAAACACCGAACACCACGACCAACCACACTTTCGGTATGCTTTTCGCTAGAGAGCGAAACTCTCCCTACTTGAACACACCGAGCATCCAAACCGTGAACGCGCTCACTTTTTCGCAGCAAGCGCCTTTTTCACCATTACCGTCCATCTGAGATTGCCATATTTATTTTTTTCAATAGTTTAAAAAACAAGTCGCTTTGGACAACTCGGGCTTTCAACCCACAAAAATCCGCGTGAAAGGCATTGGTTTACGACATCCTTACGAAAAAAAACCTGTCCCATCGCCCAGAGACAAGCTACAATGGCGCATCCGGCTCGCGCCCGGGTTTGCCCCGTGAGATCCGTTACATGCTTCTTCTGTCGCCTCTTCCGTTTTAACGGCACCTTCCCCACCCACGCCGGTTGGGCGAAACCGCCGCTCCCTCGCGCTCCAAAAATTGTGAGCCGATTTTTATTTTTTCGTTCCTTGAGAAACGAACACCGGCTTCACCCAATATTTTGAGACATGAGGTATGGTCGTGACCCGACATCACTCCCCGACACTTGAGCGGCGAAACCACGCGGTCCCCGCGCCGACCCAGCAACTTTTAATCGACAAGGTACAAACCCTGCTCGACAGCCTGGCCATGGTGGATCCGGGCTTGTTGCCCCCCAGTTTCACCCAAGATTTGGTCCAACCGCTGCAAGCCCAACGCGATCAGTTTAAGCAACTCCAAGACCAACTCGCTTGGCAAGCCGTGTTCGCCGCCGTCTGCGCGGTCGCCGATCAAGCCGGTGATCGACACTGGTTTTTCTGGGACGCGTTCGCCACCCAAATGGCCGAATTTTGTAACGCGGACAAAGTGGCGGTCTTTCAGGAACACGCGGGCACCCTATCCAAGGTACACCCACTGGAGGCCGAGGAAGATTTATTGACCTACCCACTCCCGGCATTTCAAGCGCCGGCGGCCCAGGGCCACCAAGACGGCCAAGCGCAATGCTGGTGGCTCCGTATTCCCGGCCGCGAAGCCGGCAAAGCCGTGTTTTTGTTGCGTTTCAGCCGTGTCAAACCCATGCCGCGCATCAATCAAGCGCGCCTGATGTGTATCGCCGAGGCGGGCCCACTGCTGCGCACCGTGGTTCGCGACAAGTTACCTCATTTAAAAGAACCCAGGGTCACCGCGGTCAAAGCACGCCCGGTCAAAGACACGGAAGGCTCCCCGCTCCTGGGCGACCACCCCGACTTCCTCGCCGCGGTGGCCCAAGCCAAACAGGCCGCCCTCTCCGAGGCGACCGTCTCCATTTCCGGTGAATCCGGCACGGGCAAAGAATTGTTCGCCCATTACCTGCACACCCGCAGCCGCCGTAACAAAGGCCCCTTCATTCCAATTAACTGCTCGGCAATCCCCAGCGAGTTAATTGAATCGGAAATGTTCGGCCACGAAAAAGGCGCATTCACCGGGGCCTACTATCGCAAAATCGGCAAAGCCGAACAGGCCAACGGCGGCACCTTGTTTTTGGATGAAATCGGAGAGATGCCGCTGTCGTTTCAAGCCAAGCTGCTGCGTTTCCTCCAGGAGAAACAGTTCACCCGCGTGGGCGGCAACCAACCGGTCAGCTCAGACGCGCGCATCGTGGTCGCCACCCACCGCGACATCAAAAAAATGGTTGTAGAAGGCACCTTCCGCGAGGATTTGTACTACCGCGTCAACGTCATCCCCCTGAAGATTCCGGCCTTGCGCCACCGCGGTAGCGACATTCGCACCCTGAGCGAAACTTTTTTCGCCAAGTACATCCAAAAAAGTCGCGCCAGCCGCCGCGAGGTGGACGAAACGGTTTTTGACGTTTTGAGCCGCTACCCCTTCCCCGGCAACGTGCGCGAGTTGGACAACATCATCCAACGCACGGTGGTGATGACGCAAAAGCCACTGATCGAGGTAAGTGATTTGCCGCCTGAGGTGGTGGAGAACAGCAGCGACCAGGAGCAGGAAAAACCCTTCCGCCACCATCCATTCGAGCATTTCGACGGCTTGATTCCCACGGGCCGCGACGATTTGCGGCGTTTCAAAAAAGAAGTAGAAGACGTGGCGATGAGTTACCAACGGGACTTAGACCGCCGTTTCCTGTTAGCATTGCTGCGAGAGCACGGCGGATCGGCGCGCAAGGCGGCCGAGGCGGCGGGCATCAACCGCACGTTGTTTTATAAGTTACTGAAACGGGCGGGGATCGATATCTCAATTTTGGGATGAGGATACGATGGCCAACCAAAAGAAGCTGCGCCTGGGCATTTTGATTTCGGGCGGCGGCACGACGTTTCTCAACGTGCATGAACGCATTAACGCGGGCACACTGGACGCGGAAATCGCCTGTGTGATCAGTTCACGCAAAAAAGCGTTCGGTCTGGAGCGCGCCCGCAAACTGGGTTACCCGGATTATTCGGTCAACTACCGCAAGCTAGGCGACGACCAGGCGGCAAGCGCGGCAATCCAGGAGATCCTGGCGGAGCACCGGGTCGATTTGGTGGTGTTGGCCGGATTCCTGCGCGTGTTCCTGCCAGGCGAGACCTACGCAAATCGGTGTATTAACATTCACCCTTCGCTGATTCCGGCATTTTGCGGCCAGGGTTTTTACGGCGCCAAGGTCCACGAGGCCGTGTACCGGAGGGGCTGTCGGGTGAGCGGATGCACGGTGCATATGGTCAACGACCACTACGACGAGGGGCCGATCATCGCGCAACAAAGCGTCGCTTTGGCGGACGGCGACGACGCGGCCGAAATCCAGCGCAAAGTCTTCGCGGCGGAGTGCGAGACGCTGCCGCGCGTGGTGCAATGGTTCGCGGAAGGCCGCATCCAGGTGGAAAACGGCCGCGTTTCGGTGAAACAGGTTTAAGCCGGAACCACATCAAGGTGGAAGCGAGACAAGGAAAATCCAAACGCAGGACAACTGTCACCCAAAGTGAACAGGACATCCTCTTCGAGGGCGCGTCCTTCCGTGCGTAAACCGGGCGAACCCCGGCGGGAGCGCCCCATGGCACCGCCGACGCCACACCCCGAAAGCACATTATAAAGCTATTTTATCCAGGTATTTAACAAACCACAAACATCCACTATTGTTTTTTTCATTATTTTTTTTATCGTTTTTTCGTCCCTTTTTGGGTGACTTTTTCGCTCCTTGGCTTATTCCGGCATTTCCATTGCTCTGACAACGTACTGTTCCATTTTCCATGTTCTAGGCTGAAACCGGCTCGTTCTCGCAGCGAAGCAGCGTCCTTGTTCCGTCATGGGCGACACGGTGTTTTGGTATCGCGATACCAAACCCCACGCTTGTTTGAATACGACTCGGTGTTCTATTCATGTCCTTCATTTCATTGAGATGCTTATTTAGGAGAGAAAAATGCGCGACCGTGTCACCGATACTGAAGTTTTTGATTTTCATGATTGTTTAACCGATAAGGATCAACCAAAACACGTAAAAGAAGCGGCACCGACCCGCACTCTAAGCATCTATTTATTTCAAAAATCGGTAAAAGCACACCGTGAAATGCTACGCAATTATGATTTGTATCAAACAAGGTCCTTTCCCAACGAGATTCTTCCCGGCACCCTTTTCATCAGATCAGAGATCAAAACCTCACCCTTGGTGGAATTCCTCTCTGGATTTGACCTCTCCGGCTTAAACTTAAGAACTCAAGTCACCGGGGCAGCCTATTTATTTGAAGTTGAAAATCGTTGGTTTGCGATTACCTTCGGCCAGGCCGGGCACCACATGCTCAACGACACTTATCTGGTTCAGGATTTTGGATTTAAGGTCGCACTCAACAGCCTGGATCCCGAAAAAATCAAATGCATCGACCACTGTAGCTTCGACGTCAACCAACGCAATGTCAGGGATCAATCAGCCCTGGCAGCGGGGGTTGAACATTTCGGCATCGAAACGGATTTAGATCTGCTGAAATCGCTTGCCGGCCGCGCCGAGAATTCGGAATTCGCAACACAAGTCGGCGGGCGCAAAGGGCTGCGCATTACCTCCCGTTTATCCCCAAGAAACTTAGCAAAAAAATGTGCTGAAGCATTAAATCTGTACAACTCAGACCGTCACAAAGAACGTTTTGAATGGGCCTACAACATACAATATGAAAATGATCGTGAAACCAAAGATCTCTTAAACGACTATTTATGTGACTACATTCGCGGCACCGGAACCTTCGAAAACGAACCCACCTTGGTTCTTTCGCCCCCCGAGGCCCTCGATTACGAACTGGTGCAGGGTTACCAAATTGGCTCGGGCAAAACCGCCGTATGTCATCCAGAACTCCACTGGGACTGGGTCAAAAACCATATCGACACCCACAGCATCAGCATTGATCGCCTCAAAAGCATCCACGTAAAAATCAAAGACAACGACGGTGTCGACCTCAAGAAACCCAGTTTGTGGAAGTGTTTGGTGTTCGAAATCAACCTCAGCAAAGAAGGCGAACTCCAAGACGATGTCCACATGCTGATTGGCGGCCAATGGTACAAAGTCTGCCGCGACTACATGACCCAAATTAACCGCGCCGTCCAACAGATCCCCGAGGCGAACGTACCCTTAACCGCCTTCGACAAAAAACTGCACGTGGACGAAAAAGGCTACAACCGCATCACCGCCAACGCTGCGCCCAGTTACATGACCAACATGGACCGCAAGCTGATCTACCGCACCGGCGCCACCGGCGTCGAAGCCTGCGACCTCTTCACCCGCCAAAACCAGTTCATCCACGTCAAACGCTTCACCGGCAGCAAGTCGTTTAACCACATGGTCTCGCAAGGTTTGGTCAGCGGCAAAGCCTTCCACGCCGACGCCAATTTCGTCGAAAAACTCAACGACAAACTCCCGGCCCGCTTCAAACTGAACCTGAGCGAACCGCTCCCCAACGCTAAGAACTACGAAATCGTTTACGCCTTCTTCCGCAACGAACCGGACCTGCCCTTCTTCAGCAAAATCGTGCTCCTCTCCGCCTACCGCCATCTCACCGGCCTGGGCTACAAGGTCAGCCTCAAACGCCTCGACGTACGCGAACCCCTGAACCGAAGCACCACCACTGCCAAACACAGCAGGCCCCGCGGCATCAACCCCGGCACCAGCTACCGCCGGCACGCTCGCCGCTAACCAACGCGAAACAATGCGTGCCGCATCACCGGTTTTCGGCGCGCGTCCTTTTTCTCGTTGACAAAAGCTTTTGCTTTTTGGACGATGATCTTTTCTAAATCACCGCCTTGACCGAAAACCCTATCCCTTTTCCAACGAACCCTTTTTGGTCAGCCACGCGGAGGCCGAAGGTTCATGACCCCAACCCCCCACCTCACCGAACCCGATCAACTCAAAACCGGCGCCATGGTGCGCGTCCGCGCCCGCCGCTGGCTGATTCGCGACATCGTCAAACCGAAACACGGCGATCAAGACACGCTGGTCCACCTGGTCTGCATTGACGACGACGCCCACGGCGAACCGCTATCGGTGCTCTGGCAACGGGAATGGGACGCGGAACTGATTCAAACCAGCGACGCCTACGGCGAACCGCGGCGCGGTTTCGACCCGCCCGACCGCTTCAGCGCCTGGCTGCACACGCTTTATTGGAACCGCGTCACGGCAGCCGATAAAAACGTGTTCCAAGCGCCGTTCCGCGCGGGCATCGAGGTCAAAACCTACCAGCTCGCCCCGCTGCAAAAAGCGCTGCGCCTGCCCCGCGTCAACCTGTTCATCGCCGACGATGTCGGCCTGGGCAAAACCATCGAGGCCGGTCTCATCCTGCGCGAACTCATTCTGCGCCAACGGGTTCAGCGCGTCGTCATCCTAGCCCCGCCCTCGGTAGTGGTGCAGTGGCACGACGAAATGGCCCAGCGTTTTGGGCTCCATTTCCAAATCTACGACCGCGACTTTTTGATCCGCACCCGCCGCGAACGCGGTCACGCGGTCAACCCCTGGCACACCCACAACCGTTTTATTATGTCCCACGCCCTGGTCCGCAACGAAACCTACGCGGCCTCACTGCGCCAGTGGCTCGGCGATTTCAGTCCCGGCACCCTGCTCATCCTCGACGAGGCCCACAACGCCGCCCCCGCCGCCGGCGCCAAATACGCCGTCGACTCCCACTTCACCCGCATCATCCGCGGCCTCGCCCACCGCTTCGAACACAAGCTGTTCCTCTCCGCCACCCCCCACAACGGCCATTCCAACAGCTTCACCGCCCTGCTCGAACTCCTCGATCCACAGCGCTTTTGCCGCGGCATCCAATACCCCGACATGCCCAAACGGCTCGGCCCCGTCATGGTGCGCCGCCTCAAAAAAGACCTGCGCCAACTCACGCCCGGTTTCCCCGAACGCATCCTCGAACCCATCATCGTCGACGGCCTCCCCGAGGACAGCCCCGAATTACAGCTCTCCCACCTGCTCCAGCAATACCGCGCTTATTGCGAGCAGGCCACCGGCAAAAAAGGCCGCGGCAGCCGCATGCTCGTGGTCAACTACCTGCAAAAACGCCTGCTCTCCTCGATCCCGGCCTTCCTCCACACCTTGGAAGTCCACCTGCGTTCGCTCCCCAAAAACGACGAACCCACCGCCAAGCAAGCCGGCAAACAAGCGGCCGCGCCCGACCAAAGCCAACGCCGCCTACTCACCCAAGGCCTCGACGGCGACGATCCCCTGAGCGACCTCAACGAGGAAGAAGTTTCGGAACTGGAAGACAGCGCCGTGGAACAAGCCGGCGGCGGGCTGACCACACCCGAGGCACGCGCCCTGCTCAAACGCATGCGCACCATCGCCCGCGCCGCCGCGACCCAACCCGACAGCCGCGTGCAACACCTGATTGCGTGGATCCAAGCCAACCAATGCCCCGAGCTGGGCCGAAACGGCGCGCCCTGGCTGCCGCGTCGGCTGCTGATTTTCACCGAATACACCGCCACCAAAACCTACCTGGAACGCTGCCTCGCCCGCGCCCTGCATGGCGCCCATCGCGCCAACGAACGGGTCGCCACCTTCCAGGGCGGGCTCGACGAGGAGCGCCGCGAGTGGATCAAACAAGCCTTTAACCAACACCCCGACGAACACCCGCTGCGGATCCTGATCGCCACCGACGCCGCCCGCGAGGGCGTCAACCTCCAAAACCACTGCTACGACTTGATCCACTTCGACGTGCCCTGGAACCCGGCCCGCATGGAACAGCGCAACGGCCGCATCGACCGCAAGCTGCAAAAGAGCCCGCGCGTTTACTGCCGCTACTTCGTGTTACCCCAACGCCCGGAAGACAGCGTGCTCGACACCTTAATGCAGAAAACCGACCGCATCCTCAACGAGCTGGGCAGCATGTCGCCCGTGGTGGTGCGCCGCCTGGAGGAAATGGTCAAAGAAGGCATTAACCACGAGCAGGCCGACGCCCTGCGCGAAAACCTCGGCGGCGACCCCGCCGGCCCCGGTCAGGCCGTGGTCAACCGCGAGCTGGAGTTCACCCGCGAAACCGCCGCGCTCAAAAAGGAACTGGACGAACTCGCCGAAAACCTCGACCATTCCAAAAAATGGCTCAACCTCAGCGAAACCCACTTCCGCGCCGCGCTCTCCACCGCGCTCCAACAACTGGGCGCCCCGCCGCTGCAACCCGAACCCGACGACAAGCAACCCCAACCCTACCGCTTCCCCGCCCTGGAACACCTCCAGGACGCCGGCCCCGGTTGGGCGGGCACGCTCGACAGCCTGCGCACCCCGCGCCCGCGCGACGCCAAACTCTGGGCCTGGCGCCAAGACGCGCCGATCCGCCCCGTCGTCTTCCGCGACCCCGGCAACCTCGACCAGAAAGAGGTCCACCTCCACCTGGAACACCGCGTGGTGCAACGGCTGCTGGGCGGCTTCAAAACCCAGGGTTTCCAACGGGGTACCATCTACCGCGCCTGCGCGCTCACCACCCGCGCCGAAAGCGTGCCCCACGTGTTGCTCATCAGCCGCCTCTCGCTTTACGGCCCCAACGCGGGCCGCCTCTACGACGACCTGCTGTGCGTGGCCGCGCCCTGGTCACCCGACCCCGACGCAACCCTCACCGCGCTCGACCCGGACCGCACCGAACACCTCTGGCACCACTTGCTGGAAGCGCTGGCCGACCCCGGCGACACCGAGGTCGACGACCTGCGCCGCGGCCAATTCGCCGCGCTCTACGCCCGCGACTTGGCCGCGCTCGAACCCACCATGCAGCAGCGCCTCGCCGAGCGCGAGAAAAAGATCCGCACCAACCTGCGTTCGCGCGGTGACGTCGAAGCCCGGCAGATGCGCGACCTGCTGCGCCGCCAGAAGGAACTGCTCCAGGCAAAGGTGAACCCGGACAACCCGGAACAATTGGGGCTGCCCGGCGTGGAAGAACAAAACCAATACCGGCGTGAACAAAAGCACTGGGAAACCCGGCTGCGTGAAATCGACGAGGAACTGGTCAACGAACCACGCCGCATCAGCGGCACCTACGCCGTCAAAGCATCGCGCGTCGAACCCACCGCCGTCGTCTGGCTGTGGCCCGCCAACGCTTAGGAGACCTCATGCGCGAAGATGTCAACATTTGGACCCACCGACAGTGGCTCAGCGAAATTCAACCCGTCGGCCTGGTGGTCACCCCACCCGCGCTCGACCGCTTCGGCCTGGTCCTGCCGCGCCAAGTCATGGCCGAACACCAGCGTTACCAGGCCCACACCCTGCAACCCAAAACCTACGCCGACGACGCCGACAGCTACCGCATCAGCGACCTGCCCGCGCTCGCCTTCGATCTCTGGAACTGGGAGCCCAAGCAGCTGGCGGGCGCACCGGACGGGCCGCCGATCCCCGAGCGGTTCCACGCCTATTTGGAAGACCTGCAACTGCACCTGGCGCCAACTTATGTGGTGTGTGATCCCTTCGACAGCGCGCGAGAAGGCCCGGCCCCGCTGGTGATCCAGGTGGAACCGGCGGGGGTCAACCTGGACCGCAACCGCGACCACGACGACCAAGGTTCCTGGCGGGTGAGCCCGATGAACCGCTTCCTGCGCTTGCTGCGCGAGCTGAACAGCCCCGCCGGCCTGCTTTGCAACGGCGACACCCTGCGTTTGATTTACGCGCCGCGCGGCGAGTCACCGGGCCACCTCGACTTCCCCGTCGCCGACATGGCCACCCCGAGCGGACGCACCTTGTTCGCCGCCATGAACATGCTGCTCGACGACAGCCTGGTCGTGGTGGCGCGCCAGGAGAGGCGGCTGGCCGCCTTGATGGAAGAAAGCCGCCGCTACCAGAACGAAGTCTCCACCCAACTCGCCGGCCAGGTTCAAGCCGCCTTGGACGAACTGCTGCGCGGCTTCCAAAAAGCCGACCCCAACCTGTTGCATATCGGCGAAGGCCGCACCACCGAACACCTCTACGGCGGCCTGTTAACCGTGATGATGCGGCTCGTGTTCATTTTGTACGCCGAGGATCAGGGTTTAATGCCCGACGACGAAGTCTACGCCGGTGCCTATTCGCTGGCCGGCCTGTTCCAGCGCCTGCGCGCCCAGGAAACCCAGTACCCCGACACCATGGACCAGCGTTTCGGCGCCTGGGCCCAGTGTTTGGCCTTGTTCCGCATGATTTACACCGGCGCCGACCACGGCGGGTTCCACATGGCCGCGCGTTACGGGCGTTTGTTTGACCCCGACGCCTACCCCTTCCTGGAGGGCCGCGCCACCACCGGCGCCTGGTCGCCGCACAAACGGCTTTACCCGCCCGCCGTGCCGGACGGCACCCTGCTCAAGGTGTTGCGCAACCTGCTGCTGTTAAACGGCGAACGGCTGAGTTACCGCGGCTTGGACGTGGAAACCATCGGTTCCGTGTACGAGGCGATGATGGGTTTTGAGGTCCAGGCCGCCGCCGCGCCCTCGCTGGCCTTGGGCCGTTACGCCGTGGTCGTCGACCTGGGCGCCTTGGCCGCCTGCAAACCGGCTGATCGCAAGAAACACCTCAAAAACCGCTACGACCTGGAGCCGCCGAAAAAAGTGGAAAAGGCGCTGAAGGCCGCCGTTGATGTGGCAACGCTCGAAGCCGCCTTGGAACCCTGGGTCAACAAACACCGGCCCCATGTGATCCCGCCCGCCGGTTTGTTCCTCCAGCCCGGCCAGGAGCGCCGCAAAACCGGCTCCCACTACACCCCGCGTTCGCTGACCGAACCCATTGTGCGCCATACCTTGGAGCCGGTGCTGGCCCAGCGCGGCGAGCATCCCACCCCGGACCAGATCCTCGACCTCAAGGTCTGCGATCCGGCCATGGGTTCCGGCGCCTTTTTGGTGGAGAGCTGCCGTTTCCTAGCTGATCAGTTGGTGGCGGCCTGGGACCATCACAAAGATTTCCCCGAGATCCCGCCGGACGAGGACCCCATCATCCACGCGCGCCGGTTGGTGGCGGGCCGCTGTTTGTACGGCATCGACAAAAACCCCTTCGCGGTAAGTCTGGCCAAGTTGAGTTTGTGGCTGGTCACCCTGGCCAAAAACCAACCCTTCACCTTTTTGGACCACGCGCTCAAATGCGGCGACAGCTTGCTGGGATTAACCCCGGACCAAATCACCGGTTTCCACTGGTTACCCTACAAGGAGCCGGGCCCGCTCGCCGATTTAACCGGCATGGTGGAGGTGGTCTCCAACGCGCGCCGCGCGATCCACGATTTGGGCGACGGCGACCACCAGGAAAAGAAACAAAGATACCAAGAGGTGGAGAACGAGTTATTCCTGCCGCGGCTGACTGGTGATTTAATTCTTGCTTCTTTTTTCAACCACCAAAAGAAAAAGAACAGGCTGGAGACACGAACATTTTATCAGAGTTTACTTTCAGACGCCCTCTCACATAAGAGACATATTAATGACGTAATAGATCTAATCAATACTCAAATCAAGCCTTTGCATATCGAAATTGAGTTTCCAGAAGTATTCCGAAAAGCTACGCCTGGATTTGATGCTATTGTCGGTAATCCTCCATATCTTGGTGGGCAGCGAATTTCAGGCACTCTAGGCCAAAACTACCATAGCTGGCTGGTAACAAGAGCAAAAGAAACTTCAAAGTCACTTGACCTTTGCATCCATTTTCTGCACCGTTTCCACCATCTGCTAAAAAACAATGGCACCATTGGATTTATTACCACTAACAGCATTTGCCAAGGCGAAAACCGAGAAAAGGGTCTCGAATTAATAGTCAAAAGCGGCAGCTTTATTTATAACGCAACCAAAAGGATCTGTTGGCCTGGTTCAGCAGCGGTAATAGCTTGTATAGTTCATGTCAAGAAAGGTCCTCTACTAAACGAAAAAATCACACTCAACAACAAGCCTGCAAAAGTCATATCCCCTTTCTTGAACGAATCACAAGCCACCAAAAAACCTCTCAAGCTAAAACAAAACCACAAACTAAGCTTTCAGGGCTCTATTATTCTTGGCAAGGGATTTTTATTTGACGACAATGACAAACGTGACGCAAGCACCCCTACATCTCAGATTATCCAAATAACAGACAGAAACCCCTCCGCAAAGGACTTAATTAAGCCTTATATAGGCGGAGCCGAAGTTAATACGTCACCAACTCATACACCGCACCGTCGTGCAATAAATTTCGGAACAATGAGTCTAGATCAGGCGTCCTTGTACCCGAACCTTCTTGAAATAGTAAGGTCAAAAGTAAAACCACAGAGAGACAAACTAAAAGGAAACCCGATCGCAGATCAGAGGCGGGAATTCTGGTGGCAATGGGGAAGCTTAAATACTTCATTAATCAAAGCACAAAAACGCGTCCAAAAAGTCCTAGTGATCCCCAGACATCAACCACATTTTTCAACTACATTTATGAATAGCTCTTACTCTTTTTCTGAAGCACTTGCAATCATAATCTTGGAAGACTGGGCTTCTTTCACCACAATTCAATCAACAGTACATGAGGTTTGGGCAAGAAACTTTGGTTCATCGCTTAAAGACGATTTCCGTTACACCCCTTCAAAATGCTTCGAGACCTTTCCTTTTCCCGAGAACTGGCGTGAGAACGCCGAACTCGAAGCCGCCGGCAAAACCTACTTCGAATACCGCGCCAAGTGGATGGTCGACAACAACCTCGGCATGACCGCCACCTACAACCTTTTCCACGATCCGGAAGAAGAGGACAACGCCGAAATCGAAGAGCTGCGCGCGCTGCATCGCGCCATGGACGCCGCCGTCCTGCGCGCCTACGGTTGGCAGGACCAGGTCACCCTGAGTTACGACTACCTGCTCGACTACGAGGAAGAAGATACCGGCAGCAAACGCAAGAAACCCTGGCGCTACCGCTGGCCCGACGAGGTCCGCGACCAGGTGCTCGGCTTGTTGCTCGAACTGAACCAGGAACGCGCCGAGGCCGAACGCGCCAACCCCAACCCCGCCCCTCGCGGCGGCCAACCAAGCGACGAACCCAAGGCCAAACCCAAAACCCGCAAGCGCAAAACCAAACCCGACGAACCCATGCTGCCAGGCATGGGGTAAGGCTGAAACACCGCTTGCACACCCATCGCAAAGCCACCCTGGAGCCACCATGACCACCTCTGCCCAAGTGCGCGATCAACTCGTCAACACCTTGCGCCTCGACCTGGTCGGTCCCGACGAACAGGACCCCAACCACCAGACCGAACTGCTCGACAACGCACCCAGCCGCTTTTACCTGACCGGCTTTTTGATTCCCTACCGCAGCAAAGCGGAGGACCGGCGCGACGACGGCGAGGACGACGACGACCTGGAAACCGATAGCGAGGACCAAAAGGAACAGGACGACCGCATCGTCATTCGGCGCAGCTTTTTCCCCTCCTCGATGGGCCTCACCGTCCTGGTCCCACCGCAAACCACCGTGCTCCAGGTGGATCTGAGCTGGGGTGATTACCAACCGGAAGACCCGAGCGCGGTGGTCCAAGCCGGCGGCGCCGACAAGGGCCCGGCCGGGCACGACGTGTTCGGGGCCTGGCGCCGGTTCCCGCGCGCCCATCACCTGGCCGTCCCGGTCGCGGACAAGCAGACCCTGCCCATCGCCGACAGCGGCGGCATGGAACTGCGCACCGCGATGCGTCCCGTGCAAGGCGCCACCAAGTTACCCGCCGACACCCGCGCCTTCTCGCTCTACCTCGTCAACAACCGCGATCCCGAGCCCGGCCGTTTGCGAGACCGCGCTTGCGCCTTCCAAGCCAAAATCACGCTGCGCGCCGACCACCCGCTGGTGGCGCGCACCAACCCGCGCGGCGGGCGCGACGACGACCACGACGAAAACATCGCCGACATTCAGTACCGCGACGTGCGCCAATACGCCGTCGGCCACAACGTGGCGGTCACCGCGCGGGTCAGCGACGGACACTGCACCAGCGTGGCCACCGAATGGATGCCGACCGCGCCGGTTTACAAGGTGGACCATCCCAAGATCCCCGAGCTTCAGGCCGAGATGACCGCGCTCGGCCGGGCCGACGCCGCGCAAACCCGCGCCATGCTGCAACCGCTGCTGGACGGCTTCGCGGCGCACCTGGAACGGGAACAAGCCACCTTGGCCGACCTCAACGACGACCGTCGACCCGGCGCCGAGCAGATGACGAACCACGCCGCACGGGTAGCGGCGCGCATGCAGGCCGGCCTCGACGCCTTGCAGGACCCCACCGTGCTGACCGCGTTCCAAATCGCCAACCGCACCGTGGCGGCGGCCTTTTACCGACGCGACGCGGTCGAACGCGGCATCCAACCCCAAGCGATCCGCGCCGCCCTGAAGCAAGACCCGGCCAAGCCGGCGGCCTGGCGTCCGTTCCAGATCGGTTTCCTGCTCACCAACCTGTGCGGCCTGATCGACCCCGGCCACGCGGACCGCGAACTGGTCGACCTGCTCTTTTTCCCGACGGGCGGCGGTAAAACGGAGGCCTACCTGGGCCTGGCCGCGTTCACGCTGGCCTTGCGCCGCCTGCGCCTGCCCGGCCCGGAGGGCGGCGGTCTGACCGTGCTGATGCGCTACACCCTGCGCCTGTTGACCTTGGACCAAATGGACCGCGCCGCCGGCCTGATCTGCGCCATGGAGATGGAACGCCGCGAGGGCCCCAACGCGGCCCAACTGGGCGAACGCCCCTTTGAAATCGGCCTCTGGGTCGGCCAGGCCGCCACCCCCAACGTGCTGGGTAAAAGCGGCGACAACAACCCCTACGCCGCGCGCACCAAGCTGCAGCGCTTCCAACGGGAAGCCGGCAAGGAATCGCCGATCCCGCTGCAGCGCTGTCCCTGGTGCGGCCTCAAATTCACACCGCCCAGTTTTAAGCTGGAACCCGACGCGCGCCAACCCGAAGATTTGCGCATCCAGTGCCTGAACACCGATTGCGATTTCACGGTGAACCGCAACCCGCTCGGCTTGCCGATCGTGGCCGTGGACGAACCGCTCTACAAGCGCATCCCTTGTTTTATGATCGCCACCGCTGACAAGTTCGCGGCCCTCCCCTGGCGCGGCGAACCCGGCGTGTTGTTCGGCAAAGTCACCCGTTACGACGAGGAACGTTATTACGGCCCCCACGATCCCGGCCTCGCCAAAAAGCGACCGGGCAAAAAACTCAAACAGCCGTTGCCGCCGCCGGACCTGGTGATTCAGGACGAGCTACACCTGATCTCGGGCCCGCTGGGCACCATGGCCGGCCTCTACGAAACCGCGCTGGACGCGTTGATGCGCGCGGATACCGGTTACGGCCCCAAAATCGTGGCCTCGACCGCCACCGTGCGCCGCGCCGAATCGCAGATTCAGGCCTTGTTCGGCCGCGAACGGGTCAGCATTTTTCCGCCGCCGGGCCTCAACCGCGACGACATCTTTTTTGCCAAAACCGACACCGCCCACAAGGATCGCGCCCGTCTCTACCTGGGCGTGGCCGCCCAGGGTCGCAGCTTAAAGGTTTCGCTGCTGCGTAGTTACTTGGCGTTGCTGGCGGCGGCCAACAAGCGTTACCTGGAACACGGCGGTGCCGACAACCCCAACAACCCGGCCGACCCGTACATGACCGTGCTTGGTTATTTCAATACCTTGCGCGAACTGGGCGGCACACGGCGTATTGTTGAAGATGAAATCGCCTCGCGTTTGACCAATTACAGCGTGCGCAAACGCATGGATGAAACGACCGGCTCCTTCGCGAACCGTCCCAAACTTCGCGAGGTGGTGGAACTCACCTCGCGGGTGGCAACCCACAAGGTGGCCAAGGGCAAAGCCCGCCTGGCCGAACCCCACCACGCCGGTGACAGCGTCGACGTCGCCCTCGCCACCAACATGATTCAGGTCGGTTTGGACATCGTGCGCCTCGGTTTGATGGTGGTTTTGGGTCAACCCAAAAGTACCTCCGAATACATCCAAGCCACCAGTCGGGTCGGTCGCGATCCCAACCGACCCGGCCTGGTCGTCAACCTGCTCAACATCCACCGCCCACGCGACCGCTCCCACTACGAGAATTTTGGGTTTTGGCACGCCTGCTTCTACCGCTCGGTAGAAATCAACAGCGTCACCCCGTTCAGCGCCCGCGCGCTCGACCGGGGTTTGGCTGCCGTGGTCGTCGCCTTGGCCCGTCACTTGATTCCCGAGTTGACGCCCCCCAACGGCGCCGCCTATATCGAAACGTACCGCGGCGAACTCACCGAACGGATTGCCGCCATCCTCACCGAACGCGTGCGCAACCACCAGCCGATGGATGCGGAAGAAGGCGAAAAATGGCAACGGTTTTTCCAAGACCGCGTCGCCTTCCTGCTGCAAACCTGGGGCGATTTGGCCAAACCGCGCGGGAACCGCTTCGCCTATGACAAACGCGACGGTTACCCGCTGCTCCACGATGCGGGCCGAATTGTGCCCAACCAATTCAAAGCAGGGGAAGAACACTTCACCGCCCAGTGGAGCATGCGCGAGGTGGAACCCAAAACGAACTTGTTTATTCATTATCCGACCGGTTACGGCAAGGAGAATATGACATGACGGCGCAACAGCGGTCCGGCCGCAAAAACAAACAAAAACCCCGCGCGAAAGGCCAGCTCAACCGCAGCCAGTTGATCACCACCTATGGGCCCGGCGCCATGTTGGATTTGCCGGATGAATCGGTGTTAATTCCCGGTTTGAACCACTGGCAGCGGGGCCGCAAAATTACCGAACCCCGTTTGATTCGCTACCTACAGAACCATCTGGGTCTCAAGAAACTGAGCTTGCACGAACCGCCGCTTGACGACGAGGGCGACACCCAAACGGGGCCCGGTATTAACACCCTGTTGTTTCCGCTGTGGTTTGTGGGACTAATCGACGAAACCCTGGAACGCGACGGCAAGACCTACCGCACCCGGCCCTTGTTCAAACACGACTATTTACAAAGCGGCAAAGCGCATCTTCCGCCTTACGGAAAAATGAGCGTGACCCCGCTGCGTTTTGTGCGTGCTTGCGAAAACGGCCACCTCGACGACATCGACTGGTACTACTTCCTTTACGGGGCGGAGGCCAAGCCGCATCGGGGCGAACAGTTGTGGCTGGACGAAGGCGGCTCGGGCAACGATTTGTCCGAGGTGTTCATCCGCAACGACGACGGCACCCGCTACGAACGTTTAACCAAAGCGACGCGGCCCGACACCGCCATCCTAGGCAAATGCAACGGCGCCGTTCCTTGGATCGGCTACTATGTCCAGGAAGAATGCAACGATCAACAATCCAAGCTGTTGATTCGCAGCGCCAGCAACGCTTATTTCAGCCAAAAAGTCACCTCGATTTGGTTACCCGAGCAAAAGAACCCCCTGCGCGACCTGCTTCGCGAAAACCAGGCGCAAATGAGTGGGTTTAATGAAGCGCTGTTCCTGATGGTTTACCAACAAGGCGATATTTGGGAAGAGGTTCGCAAGACCTGGAGCGGCGCTCAAGCTTGGGCAGAATACCAAAGTCTTACCAATGCCGCCCCGTCACCGGAACGGCCAAGCCTCAAAGATGAAGAATTCGCGGCATTCGCCGACGGCCCCATGGAAATCGGCGGTTTGTACCCGACCGAAACCAAACCCACCGACGACCACCGCTTCCACGCGCGCAAGCGCCGATTGGACAACCTGCCCGACTGGTTAACCAGCCGGGTGAAAAACATCACCTTGGTCCACCGCCTAACCGAGGTGGTGGCACAAATCGGTTTCACGCGCTTTAAACCGGACATGCCGGAAATTAACGGCCAATACAAGCGTCGGCCCAAAAACACGCCTACCTTAACCGATCCAGAACCAATCACATGGTTACCGGCAATTGAAAACCAAGGCGAAGGCGTCTTCTTGGAATTCTGCCCCGACGCCATCGAGGCCTGGCTTCAACAGGAAGGAACCCAGAAACGAACGGAATCGCTCAAGCGCGGTTTTGCGCTGTGGAAGGACCGCAACGATGCGGGAGAACGCCAGTTTCCCGGTGCGGCCTTTTACATGTTGCACTCGCTGGCGCACCTGTTGATTACGGCCGTCTCGGTGAGCTGCGGTTACAGCGCAACTGCGTTGAAGGAAAGGATTTACGCCTTACCGGAAAAGCGCGGTTACGGCATTTTGATTTACACCTGGAGTTCGGCCTCGGAGGGGACCTTGGGGGGTTTGATCGAGGTGGCGCGTCGTTTCGAGGACAGCCTGCGTTACGCGCGCACGCTGGGCGAGTTGTGCAGCAACGATCCGGTATGCGCGATGCACGACCCCCAGAGCCGCGAGGAAGAGCGTTACTTGAGCGGGGCCGCCTGCCACGGGTGCCTGTTGATCTCGGAAACCTGTTGTGAGCAGTACAACAACATGTTGGACCGCGCGCTGGTGGTGCCCACGGTGGAATGTCGCGACGCCGCTTTTTTTGATTTGGACGACCGATGAGCGCGGATTTCTCGCACCTGGACGACGTCACGCTGCGCCGGTTGGCCGAGGATCTGCGCGACGGTCGCCTGCCGTTCCCACCGCGCCCGGCCGACCTGAGCCGTTATGTCACCGGCAAGCACCGCCGCGGTTTGGCGGAGCTGCTGGCGGAAGCCCACGCGCACGGCACGAATGCGGCCGCGCTTGCCTGGAGCTTGACCATGGTGCAGCGGGACCGCGCCGCGTTGCGGGCGCGTGGCGCCAAGGTGAGCTCGGTTTGGTCGGGTTTGGACGTGGAGGGTCATTCGCAACGGGCGCTCGCGGTGCTCCGCGATTTGTTCAGCGAGGCGCGCGAGCGGGTGTGGATTAGCAGCTACAACATCGACCCATACCGCAAGTCCCACGCCTTCTTCGACGAGCTGATCGACCGTCACGAGCGCGGCGCCATCGCGGTCCGTTTTTTCCTCAACATCAGGCGGCGTCAAAACCAGGGCGGTTACACGGAAGAGGAAATCGTCGCGAATTATTCAAGATATTTCCGCAAAAACGTATGGAAAAGTGAAGTGCTACCCGAGGTGTTTTACGACCCTCGCGCCTTGGTGGACGACGGCACCACCATGAGCTGCCTACACGCCAAGGCGGTGATGGTCGACGAGCGCAAGGTGTTAATTACCAGCGCCAATTTCAGCGAGGCGGCCCAAATCCGCAACGTCGAGGCGGGCGTCCTCATCGAAGACGCCCTACTGACCCAAGCCTACTGCCGCAACTTCCAACGCCTGGTCGACAAAAAATGGGTCACCCGGTTGCCCTTCGAACCGGCGTAAGGCGCCTTTAAAAACAACCACGATCAATATTTAATCAATAATATCTAAAATGACAAAAAGCCGGCCCAAGCGCCGACGATGCCAATCGCAAGAAACTTCGGCGCCAGGCGCGAATTTATCAACGCAAACCAGAGAAGATAAACATAATACCTCCAGAAAGATACCTCCCCTAGCACAATCCCCCAAAACCACCAACCAACAAAAATTCTCAAGCAACCACAGCACCTACGAACCACACCACAAACAAGGGAATGCACTGACGACCCAACAGCAAAAGCCAGAACCCTCACCCAAACCATAATCAATGCATTTTATTGACATTCTATAGATCTTTTCACTTGATAAGAAGATGAAAGCCCGGTAGAATCTGGAATTCCGTGGACATTACCGAGGGAGCAATCGATGAACAGAGCGGCCACCAGCCTGACCCTGAAGCATTCGACCTATATATATAAAGAGAACCTGCTTCAGACACCCCCTCGCGGACAAAAACCCTTGGAACACGGAGAGCGCGCCAACCTAAAAGGTGCCTCCCAACCAAAGGATACGGATCGGCAAGAAAAGCGCACCCACCACCAGTCACACGCAACCGGGGCGCGACACACTTTGCGACAAACACCAATACGTGCAGCCGTCTGGATAAAGCAAACCCTCAAGGGGCCTAAACCCAAACGAACCCTTTTTTTCCCAGCAAGTTACACACACCTACCAATCTTAAGCCACCTCTCCACAATAACAAAAATGAGACACCTATTATCATATCTCAACAAAAGCACCCTCTTGGTCAAGACGATTCATAGACACTTTCAAGAATTTTCACCCGAAAGAAATAGGACCAATGAGCCATCGCTCCTCCTACGCGGCTTCGACCCCAACCCGCGGAACAACCCGTGTCAAGAGCGCACCGCTTCCCACGAACCTTCCCATCGGTTACCCGGTCGGAAGGTTCCTTTGCGTGATCGCGAAAATCGCCCCTTTTCTCCGGCGCCGATTTGGGATTCATCCCCAAATCGGCCCACGATCCGTCAAACCCACAACATCCGCCTAACCGGTCGGCCCATAGCGACCCAGGCAAGGTACCCATAGCAAAACAGAAACCCGCGGCGACGCACTTAGGATTACCGCAGAAATTCAAGGACCATTTTTTTCAAAAACCAACCATCTTGGCTATAAAGGAGTACATAAATTCCATGGCAACCTCCAAATCAAACGATAACAAGCGCCAACTCATGGTGAACATTCCCGCTAATGTTCGCGAGGCGGTGGACCGGATCTGTAAAGAACAGGGGTACACATTAACCCAGTTTGTCACCGATGCGCTTCGAACCCAAACCCTAATCCTCGACGAGGCGGAACAACTGCGAAAGCAATACCCCAACAAAGCCATTCGTCTCCGTGTCAGCTTTGACATTGACGACGAAGATCTTCGGCCCGATAAAGCCGCACTTTTGTATTACTGACGCCACAGTTCATCGAATGGCGTTCCCCTATGGGCGAAGCCGGTCCCCGTCGTCTTTGCCCATAAGGAGCGCCATTCGTTGAAACTCTTGTTACCATCCGAGCAAATCAAACCAAAAACGTCCTCAACCTCTTCCCTTCAGTTCCTATAAAACAGGAGGTGCATGATGGCTCCCAACAAGCCCCTAGGACCGAGCACGGCCTTCGTAAACGAAGGCTACTATGAGGGCGAACCAAACCTTTCATGGGCTTCGGAAGAATTTGGTTTCAAAGTTTACGCGGATCAACTGGCAGAAGGCCTGCGCGACAATAAAGGCCCCTTCACTTTAGGCGTTTACGGACGCTGGGGCAGCGGCAAAACAACCTTTTGTCAGACCCTTCTCAAAAGCATTGAAGAACGCAAAGGTAAAGCCGGCAAAAAACCGATCACTATTGAGTTTAACGCATGGCAGTGTGACAAAGGCGAAAAACCCGTTTTGCTGTTATTGGACATCATCGCCGAAGAATTGAGCGAGCACGACACAGGCAAAAATCTAGCAACAGCATTCCGCTCGCTAATCTATGGGCTCAAGTTCAACTTGGAAGCGGGCGTCCCTTTTTTCGGCAAGGTCAAAGCCGACATGGACCTGAGCCGCGCCATTGAACGCGAGGCGGCACTTCACCAGGAGTACATGAAAAAAACTCAGTTCACCCGAAAGTTTAGCGAACTGAAAGAGCTCATGAAAAAGAGCCCCATCCAAATTATGATTTTTGTGGATGATCTGGATCGTTGTGATCCTAAAACAGCGATTGCGACGTTGGAGGAAATCAAACTCCTCCTCAACTTACCCAACACCTTATTTATTTTTGCTTTAAACCGGCGCATCTTTGAAGAATACCTCGTAAAGCACTATCACGACGATTTCGGGGTAGAAAACTTTTCCGTCGACCGCTATATCGCCAAACTCATCCAGTACGGGATCTACGTCCCAAAACCGAAACACGCGCTTGGTAAATTTATTGAGGCACATCTTAGGGGCGACACCAGCGAAGGGGAAGAAACACCGGCTGAAAACAAACTGTCCATTGACAAAGTAGCCTATCAGCAAATCAAAGAGATCATCGGGAAAACCGCGGCAGGCAACCCCCGCACGGCACTCGCCTCCATCAACACCGCGATTCATTTAGACAAAGTGCTCCAGGGTGATCCAAACAAAGAAATCGATGTCGCAAAAATGAAACGCATCCTCCTGCTCGACGGCCTCTACCGCTTTTCCCCGGCATTTTTCACGGAATTAGTTCAGTTCCCTTCGACCCGCCATTATGTATTCTTTTGCCATAAAAAGAAGGCACACCTTTCGCGACTCCTGCACTATTTCACTATTCACGGAAAACAAGAAGATTACATAAAGTTTATTTCCTTTTTTTTCGAAACCCAAAAGATAAACAGCAGCTCCCGCCTAGAAGAAGTTGACGCCATTTTTGACCGATCTTTTGAAACGCGATTTCGGCTCAACTGGTACCCCGTTTCAGTGGACGCCGGCATAATGTTTAACTTTGATAAATTGCACACCAATGATATTCGTTTATTTTATGCAAGCACCGTTGAAGGATACCTCGAAACCTTAGAAAACCTTGATGCCGCTGACGGTACCACGGTCACCACACACCTGAAAGAGTTTGTTGATAAAACCCTCAACGTCCCGCAAATAACCGACGCACCCGGCGAAGTCCTGATCATCCTGCGCGATATCCGCCTTTACGCAACCGGCGCTTCTTCCCGAAGCCACCAGGCCAAATCAAGCGACGGCCCCTTTTTTACCGTACAGGACGGCATCTGGAAAGAGGTTGTCAAAATAGGCGCCACCATTTGTGACGGCATGGCCGATTTACTGCCACCCGGTCCGGCTGCACTCCAATACCTCCAGGTAAAATTTAACTTCTCATGGGTACAGGAAGAATCGAAGCACGATTCAAAAGAAGGCTTGATTGATTTAGTGACCTACCATCTTAACAACTACGTGTCGTTTTACAGCGTGAGCGAGTGGCATGATTCAATCCACTTCTACGCCTACTTAAACGTTTTAAAAACAGGTGCCTACGAAACAAGAAAGCGATTAAAAACCGCCCCAGTCCAAAAAGCGTCGACACAGGATGAGAAACCAATCCTCGGTTTCCGGCTCACTCTGGAGCGACAAACCCATGCCTCGAAGTCCAGACTCTCCACCCGCACCCAAGATCTCATCTCTCAAATTAACAGCCATATCCTGCGCATAGAGAAACACAAGCCGGAATACGTGATGCCAAAGCACAACATAACACTGGGCATAGATCCACCGGAACAAAAGAAAAAAACAACACCAAAAACCAAGAACTACAGAAAACACCTACCTCGCTCAATAAACAACATTTACAAGAGGAAAAGATAAACCAACTCTCTCTCACCTTTAGCGAGAAAACATTTTCCCTATTGAATTCAGAATCCGCCTCGTTTAGGATTTCGCAATCACATGCAATTCTTATCGGGGCAGGTTCCATTGCTCATTCTACGTCCTACGGGCACCTCTGTGATGGTGGGGTTGATCGATCTCCCACCAAGCGAAGTCGATGTTTATACCAATTACCTAACGGCCGCCATGAAGCGCTGGGGCAAGCTGGCCCAGCGAAAACACCGCGAAACGGACACCATCAAAAGCGACCGCTGCATCAACATCAAAAGCGACCGCTGCATCAACACCAAAAGCAATGTCGCTGATTTCAACAACGCCTGCGGTTTTGTGGGCATCGGGCCATGGAATTTTTTATCGCTAACCTTGGTTTCAGAAAAAGGGTTGGCCACCGAATTGGCTTTTCTCGGGCACTCCCGCGGTCAAAGTTACACCTTCGCCCACGACTACTCACTGGCCTTGGATCTACGCGAACAAGACCCCGGTGAGGAGGCTTATTTCACCCAAGTCAACACCTTTGTTGCCATGATGCGCACAACCGGACTGACCCACCTCTTGGGAATCAGTAACAAAAACGACGGCAACCCAGACAGCGACGGTGACGCCTGGCGGCACAAGCTGGACCTGAACCCTGCCGAAAAAACCGATATCTACACCCGTACCGTCGGACGGCAAAAACACAACTTCACGTTCCACGCCCACCTGCAACCGCTTACCCTAGAACACATTTACAGCGGTAAGGACAGCATTTACGGTCTTCTTACGAAGCCGACAGAGCCGGCAGCGACGGACGCAGACCCGGCTGCGGCGGACGCAGAGGCGGCGGCGGCGGACGCAGAGCCGGCAGCGGCGGACGCTGAGGCGGCGGCGGCGGACGCTGAGTCAGCAGCGGCGGAAGCTGAGCCGTCACCCAAGGGCCACAGTCGGCTTCCCGGGGAAAATGAACTACTCATGCTTTACCAGATGAAGTTCAACCCGCTTTTAAAAATCCGTAACTATGCCCATCTCAAAAAGTTGGCTTATCTGGCCGTTGTCAAACTTTTTCATGACTACCTCCTGGATTTTTGCGAACCAGAAAAAAACCAACCAATCAGCTTTGTTCGCCCGTTCATCTCAGACGGCTTTTTTGATTTCTCCGTGATTATACGCGGCACCTGCATTCCCACCGCGGATCGCCTTATGCTCAAGTTCAAACAATTAACCGTCAAAGGACTCAGCGAACTTCTTAAGGACAAACTCGATCTCCTCGTCAAGGAAGAGCTAAAATGCTGGGGCCCCGAAGCAGACGACGTTTCCTTATTCAAGCTCACCCACACAACAAGCGGCGTCCCTTGCACCCTCCTCAAAAATGCGGAACAGGATATCGTCAAAAATCCAGACTGGACCACGGAAAAAAAATACAAAGAGTATTTGAAGGGCCTGGAAAAATATCTCAATCAAGACGACGAGGACTTTGGTGTTTCAACCATGGTTTCGGCAAAAGTCGATCAACTCCATGAAGCACAGAAGGTGGCCGAAGAAATCCACGCGCTCGTCAGAAATGAAAACGACACCTGTCCTCTTCTCACAAAAACCCAAAATAAACGCACCTTACTCAACGGTCGTTACGATCTTGAGTTGTTTTCTGCATGCCGTCAGCTTTCCTTAAAGCATTACATCGCCGCCCTGCAGGTCTTCAAAATTCAGTTAAACTACCCCAAAGAAAAAATGAAACCCTTTCATGCCCGTGCGGCCTCGATCATACTCACCCTTAAATCAAAATTGGGCGTTCCCACGGCCCACCCTCAATCACCGAGCAGTCTTGAGGCGGAACAAAAGTTCTTCAATCCAGATGCGGATTGCACCTTCTTTAGCAAAGCCAATTTGGGCATGATTTTCAGGGACCTGGATTCAAGCATCAAGGCATCAAGCAGTCTTAAAGAGTACCCAGAGGTAGAAGACAGGATCACCACAGCCATTAATTGGTGGACTAACCATACATCAGAATATATTGAAAACTACAAACTACAGTACTACTTTTCTGATTTTCTTACAGAACATCTCTCTGATTATGTTTCATCCGAAACCCTAGAAATGGTCAATACGGTTTTCTGCTCCATTGATCGCTTTCTGGTCGACCCTCTCTCCTTTTCCTTTTACCTTGATGTTTTGAAATACCTCAACTACTTTTTCAAAGTGATTCTCTCGTTAACCGAAGTGAAAGATTTAAAAACCGAAGTGAAAGATTCAGAGGCGACCGAAACCGCCGGCGGCTTTTACCGCTTCGATCCCGAAGGGCTTCGAGTCGAGAAAAAGCCTGCCCCATCCAGTAAATCCCTTATTGGCATGGAAGCTTACTTGTCCGATTTTTGTGACTTCGCCCAACGTGCCTTTAGCCAACGCCAGTTCGGTGATTTTCCAAACCACGACCGCAGCATGTCCCGGCTTATAGACCTCAAAGTGGCCCATTCCAAAAAACTCAAAAGCTGCTCCTGGATGATCGACAACTTTTTCACCGAAGTCCAAAACTGGCTCTTCGCAGAAATAGACCACATGTTAAAGGACGCAAAAAACCAACTAATATCAAACAAAAACCTTCGACATTACAAAATCACCCTAACCTTCTGGCATATAAAAGAAAAAACCAAAGACAGTGGCCCTCAAAAGAAGATCCGAATGCGCCCAGTGAGAACAAAAAAACACAAAAAATTCAACAAATCATCTAATCAACCACTAGCTCTCCGAAGAGCAAAATCAAATCTCATAAAAACCTTACTCTCATGGAAATCAAAAGACCGAATCAAACAAACTTTTCTACCTTACTTCACAAGCTCGCCGGAACTCTCCCTTGATGGTAAACTAAACGGCGTCTCGCTCAACGCCAGGCACCTCTCATCCTTCGAAAGCCTCATCTTGGTAACTCACGAAATGGGCCATGTTTTTGACAACTTTCTTAAGGATACAATAGGACCCCAAAAAGTTCTAACTCTGAAACGATCTACGACTTCTTCACAGGGACGACTTAACGAACACCTCACGGAGTTATTGGGAGCCCGGTTCGCTGCCTCCCCCTTTCCTGAAAGCAACGGTAGCAATAGAATCTTCACCGAAGCGCGCTGTGACCTCATGGTATTTCGTACCTGCTTCTCCCCTCTTTCGGGTGTGATCGACAGCCCCGCCGTCAACAAAATCTATCACCCAGAATTCCCTAGAGTTCAACACCTCCCTCTAGGACTGGAACATGATATCATTGACGACTTTTTTCTAAGCATGACTTTCCAATTCACCCTCCTCGCTAAAATTCGCACCTCAGCCATAGAAGAGTTATGGGATCGCTTGTGCCTTGGACACACTATTTTAAAATACTTTCACTACTTTGACTCGTCTAACTTGGTCTTCGACGATACTGGGCCCAAAGAGGCATATTCCACCTTATGGGCTGCATTCTGGCTTGATCAAAAAGCGACTCACCTCATGCCCGAATTAACAAAAGATTCTTTCGAGATCCATAAATCTGAATTCACCCAATTCTCCTTAAAAGAACAATGGCAATCATTTACAAACAACAAACTCCCCTATTTAATCGAACGGCTTTCTTCTTGCGAGGATAGTCCACTTAAATCACGACACCGTGAAACCTACGGTGCGGAAAACAAGAATATGCTTGACCCAAGCAAGATTCCTTCGCCACAAGGTCGATCAGACAGGTACAACAGAATCATTAATAGTGCTTATAAGCTTATAACCAAACCTCTAGAGGGATCTTTTGAATACTTCTTCCTTAAAGCGTTAGCTAAACCCCACAATGCAATCCATGTCAAACATGCTTATGTTAAACCTGTCGCGCTTCAAAAAGTTCAAGATCTTTTCTGTTGGGTCAACGGGATTAAGCCGTCGACACTTGATCTCAACAAACCCGAAGAGCATCAGATTAAAGAACTATTCCCATGGCTTGAGGAGCTAGAAGCGTCGCCACATGACCCAAACAAACCCAAGAAATTTGAGGTCAAAGATCTTTTCTCTTGGCCTCTATATCGAAAATCGTCGACGTTTAATCTGGTCAAGCCCGAGGTTTGTTACGCCACGGTGCTCCAACTCTGTGGTCTTATCAACCTTGGCTTTAGTCAGAACCTTAGAAAGCCGAAAGACCTTCAAGAAGATGCCTCGAATGAAACCGAAACGTCCCCCGCTCATCAATGCCTCGAAAGCAAGTTCCCCAAGGATTATCCGGGTTATCTCTATCACCAGGAACAGCAACAACTGGGTCGGGTGCGTCGCCTTGTCAACGGGATCTTGCACCAAGGCGCGTTGCACTCGGTGAACCGCGACCTCACGCGGCGCGGTTTCTGGAACGACCTTACCGAATCATAGAAAACCCCCACCACGACCCCCAATTGATCCATTGCTTGGAAAGAGAACCAGGAAGACCCCACCACTCAAGCCGGCTGAAGGTCTATCCGCGCCGCAACCACAAGGACTAGCGGCTCACACCAACCCGGATCATGACAACCCAAAAATAAAACCCTGTGGTATCCGGTGCTCACTGGAACGGATAGAATGTGGCGTGACATTACCTACCCCGGAGCCCGCCGTGAACCGTCGCTTGGTTTTTGCCCTGGTCGTATCGAATCTTGTTTTTGCCGCTCTCGCCCTTTGGCTGTTCCTACAGCAACCGGCCCGGAATGAAACAGGGCCTTACCGAGAAGCTGAATCCACGGCGGAGGTGCCTACACCCACCGCTGTTCAGGAACCCGCGATAGAGGTCGCGGATGCGGCGCTGCCCGAGGCGACGCCCGGCCGCAAACAAACATTGCGGCGACCGGAACAGCAGACACTTCACGGCTATCGCTTGACGGTGACGGTATTGGATGAGGAGAGCCGACCGCTGCACGAGGCGGTCGTTCGCCTTTGGCATCATCGAAAGAACACGGTTGCCTATGAGCGGGTCACGGATGCGCGCGGTGAGGTCGCCTTTTTCGTGCCTAAGTACAGGGAACACCAGGTGCGCATTACCGCGGTCGGTTATGCGCGCGGTGACTTTTCACTGAACTGGCCGGAAACGGATCTCATCGCCCGTTTGACGCCCAAACCACGGGTGACGACGGATGACGGCGCCATGGAAATTGTCGGCACCGTGCGAGACGAAGACGGCCGACCCCTTGCCGAGGTTGCTTATTACTGCCGCGGCTGCAAAGCGCGGGTTAACGGTCAAACCGATGCGTTCGGACGTTATGACCTGGAGAAGGTGTTTGAGGGTGCGCGGGTCGGCTTCACGAAAAAAGGTTACATCTCCGCCGAAATCAATCCCTACGGGGCCGCCTACACGGATGTGGTTTTGCGCCGCGCGCCGCGATTTGTCGGGCGCCTGGTCGACGAAACCGACGGGCGCCCGGTTGAGCAGTTTGGCTTCCGGCTTTTTCGCGCGGATCAGCAGTTCCCCATCCATTCCGAGTCGCACACGCGCCACGCGGGCGGCTTGTTCAACATTCCCAGCATGCCCTTGGATGAACAGGTATTGCTCAAATTCGACGTGCAAGCCTCTGCCCCAATTGAAGTACCCTTCCTTTTCCGCGCGGAGATGTCGGATACCCCGCAAGACATCGTCATCAACCGAAGCCGAGGCCAAATTTTGGTGCAGGTTGTTGATGAACGCCACCAACCCGTCAAAGATGCGGTGTTCGAGTTGCACACGGGCAATTACCGCGGCAGCCGACGCCTGCAAAACGGCTTCTTCCAAAGCGATCCGCTGATCATGGCGCACCGCTATGCGTTTAAGGTCTCCGCGGAAGGTTATATCTCAGAAAAACGCGAGGATGTTGTCCCAACCCCATTTGACGCGGAAGCCAAACCCACCGTGATCACCCTGCGACGCGGCACCTCACTGACGGTGGTCGTCGACCAAGATCAATTCCCCGGCGCCTCGGGTTTGGAAGTGGTCAGTGCCAAGGGTGTCGCGGAAGAAGCACAGGAACGCACCAAGTATGTATTCCACATTAAGGGGCTTCCGCCCGGGCCGACCGATCTCAAGCTCAGCAGCTCAGATCAGGATGTGGTCACCAAAACGGTTCATATCGAAAAGGTGCCGGAACAAGAGGTGACCTTTGGCAATCCCAAACGATTCACCCTCACCGGCGTTTTTTCGGTTCAGGGCAAGGTCGCCAATCACCTGATCGACCTGGTCAAAAAAGATGAACGCGCCCGTCGGGTTGCCTGCGACGAACAGGGTCGCTTCACCATCAAACATGTCAGTCCCGGCCGTTATTTCTTGGGCACGACCCACCGCAAGGACGACCTGTTCCTCAGCATGGGCGTGGCGCCACCCTTTAAACAGGAGGTGGTGGTGGAAGACGGCGACCTGCTCGATTTGGTGATCGACGTGCCGGCGGGGACCACGATTCGCGGCTGTGAGCCGGCCGACACCAACCTCAAGCTCATCGGCACGATGGAAAATGGTTCGGTGTACCAGGACCTTACGGTCGCGCGCAAACACGGTTTCCTTTTCGCCAACACCCCGCCCGGTCGTTATGACATCGTCGACCCGGCACGGGGACCCAATGGAGAGGAACTGCTTAAATATGCCGATGTGGAGGTAGTGGGCGGCAAGGAAGACATTGATTTGTGCGAAACCCAAAAACGTTAACGGGCCCCGAAACACGATCACTGAACTGAAACATCGTGGCTAAGGCCGCCCCTTTTCGCCACAAACGGCGCCGCCTATTTCATCCCCCACCCAACCTAGGGAGGCTTCCCATCGACGCCTTGATTTTTTTACCGGGGCAATCCGCGATGCCCGAGCGTGCAAACGTGGGCGGCAAAGCCCAATCATTGTTTCGGATGGCAGCCGAGGGGCTGCCGGTACCGGACGGGGCGGTGCTGACCACCGCGTTTTTTGCGTCTTGGTACGCGCGATTAGGTCGGTGCGAAGCGTGGCACGCGCTTCAGAATGCCGCGCCCGAGGAAATACCCGCGCTTTGTGAAGAAGTGGCACGCGCCGCGGCTGCTTTGGCTTGGTCGGAAGATCAAGAGCAGGTTTTGGGCCGGGTCCGGCGCTATTTTGCCGACAACCACCCGGACGCCTTGTTGATTGTTCGCTCCTCGGCCACCGATGAGGACGGTGTCAACGCCTCCTTCGCCGGGATTTACGAGACGCTGCCCGGCGTCAAACCAGAGGATTTGGACAACGCGGTGCGCGCTTGTTTTCTGGCAAGCCTGGACGCGCGTGTGTTTCAGTACCGGGCGCAAAAAAATATCACCGGGGCAGCGCCGCAACTGGCGTTGGTGATTCAGCCGCATCTTGCCTGTGATGTGGCGGGGGTGGGTTTTTCGCTGAATCCGCACAACAACGATTATGAAGAGCTGGTGCTAACCGCCAATTGGGGCCAGGGAGAATCGGTGGTGTCGGGTATTGCCGAACCCGACACCTTCATCGTGGAGAAACACTCGGGCCGGCTGATCGAGCAACAACTCGGCGCCAAAACACCGTCGCTTTGGTTGAATCCCGACGGCGGTTTGCTCGAACGCCGTGAAAACCGCGGCGATTCAGCCTGCCTCAACGAACACCAGATCGCGCGGCTGCTGGAGCTCATCAAGCGAACGGAAGCCTACCACGGGTATCCGGTGGATGTGGAGTGGGCCTTCGTCGGCGAACAGCTTTACCTGCTGCAAGCGCGACCCATCTCGGTGTACGTTCCACTGCCGCCGTCGATGATTACAGCGCCGGGTGAACGGCGCCGCCTTTATGCCGACGCGGCATTATCCAAGGGCATCACCCTCAATCAGGCGATGTCGCCCTTGGGTCTTGACTGGATCAACCACCTATTTCACGCCATTCTCGCGTCCTGGGTCGGGCCGATTCCGCTTTATCCCAAGCCCGCATCGGCCTTCTTCTTTTGCACGGGCGGGCGTATGTACATCAATTACTCGAACCTGCTGGTTTTTTCGAATGCCACGAAGTTGGCCAAAAACGCGGAGGCCACCGATACCCTGATGGCCGACATTCTGAAATCGGTCGACACACAAACCTACCGCGCGGCCAAGAAGCCTGCTTGGGTCGGGATCAACATGCTCACCCGCTTGCCCCGGTTCGCGGCGCAAATGAGCGGCTTCAGCGCACACGTACTGTGGATGCTGCTTTTTCCCAAACGTGCCCACCGCCGCGCCAAGGACAAAATCGCCGAGGTAGAACGCGATCTGCGGGCGCTTTTCGAAAGCGACCGATCACTCACCGAATGTACGGATCCGATCAGCCGACTGATGGTTTCGCGGTTATTTGGGCAACTGATGCCGATGCTGGTGCTTGGCATGCTACCGGCCGCCCTGGCTGTCCGCAAACCCAATGGTAGGCAACGCCGCCAACTGGACCAACTCCAGCGCGGCTTCGACAACCACATCGTGGTGGAAATGGGGCTCGCGCTGTTTCGCCTCGGCTTGCTGCTCGACACGGACGACCTCGAAAACCCTGGCGAAACGGCGCGCCGACTGCGCGAGGGAAGCATGCCGGTGCCCATTCAACAAGCCTGGTCGGCATTTGTGACGCGTTTTGGCTTTCGCGGTCCCAATGAAATGGACCTAGCCACGCCCGGCTATGAGGACGACCCCCGCATCGCCCTCAACCAAATCACGCCCATGATCGAAAACCGGCACCACGCCAATCCCGAAAGGCTCCACCAGGAGCAGGTCCGTGCGCGCGAAACAACCTACCAAACCCTGATGGGCGAATTGCGCGGCTTCCAACGCCGCGTGCTCGTTTGGCTCTACCGCCGTTGGTGCCTGTTCACGCCGACGCGCGACATCCCCAAATATCTGATCACCCTGTGCAACGGCGGCATGCGGCGCAAAGCATTGGCCGTCGGTGCCGAACTCGTTGAAGCCGGACGTCTGGACCGCGCCGAGGACGTTTTCGGCCTGCGCTTTGAAGAGATCACCAAAGCCCTAACCCAGCCCGATTTCGACGCGCGCCGCGCGGTTCAAACCAACACGGCCTTTACGGATAAAGTGCGCGCCCACGTGCGCCACTTCCCCCCGGTCATCGACTCGCGCGGCCGCATCCTGCGACCCGAGCCCAGATCCCGTGAGCCAGGTGTGCTGCAGGGGAGTCCGGTCTCGCCGGGAACGGTGACGGGGCCGGTCAAAGTCCTTAACCGACCGGATGAGAAAAAAATCAAATCCGGCGATATCCTGGTCGCCTACACGACGGATCCCGGCTGGACGCCGCTGTTTTTCAACGCGGGCGCGGTGGTGCTAGAAGTGGGCGGCATCCTGCAACACGGCGCGGTGGTCGCCCGGGAATTAGGCAAACCCTGCATAAGTGGCATCGCCGGCATCGTCAACCAGCTGGAAGACGGGCAAGTAGTGGAAGTCAACGGCGATACGGGCACTCTTCGTCTTTTGTGAGGTCGCTGGAAAAAATTCCGAAGCCGTACCACCAAACCCGTTGCCCCCTTTTTTTCACAAACCCAAAAAAAATGGCTTAGTGAGGGTCCCTGCTCGTGGGTGTTTCCGACTTTTTCCCCAAGGTTTGTTGCGGGGAAGTATCCCGAACAACCCGGCCCCTGTAAAACATGATGTTTCTCTTCCACTCGGGCCACTTGGCGACCTCGTCGGTGGAACGTTCGAGGCTTTCTAGAAATTTTGGGTTGATTTGTGTCATGGAACACCGCCTCTAGGTTTCAACTAGCTTCAGAAGGTCTTTCAAATATTGCTCGTCAGAAAGCTCTCGGTCAAATAGAGAAATGTAAAAGTTGGGAACACGAATGTCGGCAGCCTCTCGCGCCCAATCGCGAATCCTGCCTTCTGAATTTTTCCGCTCCAGTTTAATGCCTCGTCCCATTGTCATTGAAAACAGATTAAAAAAGTTTCGGGCACCAATCCCCATAAATGGCTCGAAAACAACTTTTTCACTTACCGAATTGCCCCCCTCGCAAATCGCATCATCATGAAATTCAAACGCCTTGCTTTTAGGATAAGGTTCAACATAAACAACCCGTGCAATACCGGCGGCAATAAGGTGTTTGGTACAGTTATGACAGGGAAAGGTAGTGCAAAAGAGCGTCGTCCCCTTCAATGAAATCCCTTGACGACCAGCGGCAAGAATTGCTTCCATCTCAGCATGGACAACCCGACCGTACTCGGTTATGTCTTTTATTCGGCTTTTCTCCAGGATCTTGCGAACCGATTCACCACAAGAAGCCGCGACAAGCCCCTCGTCTATGAGACGTTGTGCAATATCGTCAACAATTTTAATTTTCTCTTCTTTGTTGGAATCTTTGCCACGGCAGTAATCCCGACCATTGGGAGAATCTGTAATTTCAAAAGAGCCGTCGACTTCCGGCCAATACAGTCCCCCGCCGGCACGCGGGATATCATTAGCGCCTGTTGCAATAATACTTTGATCTTTGGTAATAACCGCCCCTACCTGCCTCGACAGGTCCGCGGAACGCAACGCGGAGGAAAAAGCCATGAACATTGCAAACTCATCAAAGGTCGGCGAAAGATAAGGATACCCAAAAATAGCGTCCAAGATTCGCAACAACTGATTTTGTAGTGCCGCTATATCAGAATCAAAGCTGACGAAGAAATCTGAACGTTGGAAGGCATCTCTCGTTTTTTGACCATAGGCTACCTTCTCCCCTTCATCCCGATCTATTAAAATTTCGGCCTGTTCGGGTGTCATACCCTTTAAGGTCAATGCTTTTAACCGGGACTTTCTGTCTGCAAATACCCCGACAACATAAAGTCCAACAGAATAAGTCTCCCTAAGTTTTTCAATTTCTTCGGGATGCTTCAGCGAATGCACCACAAAGGCAGTTCTGTCAAGAGGGCTTAACTCACCAGTATTTCCCGCTGTACGCAAATTATTAACCAGAGAAGAAATCGCCAAAGCAAACACAGCATTCTCGCCGGTTTTCTTCCGCAGGTTATTGCCTTCATTCATAAGAGCCTCAGTTCTGGAGAACGCATCTTCAGGCAAAGCCTCTTTCAACATGCCGGCTATAATATCTCTGGAAACTTTTATCTCAACGCTTTTGAACGAATACAAGCGCAACAGTTCTTGAAGCGTCTTTGCAACATAATCTAAATCCGTCCCAACAGCGCCTACAAATCCAAACACCAGCTCTTTCGGGCCGGCTGGGAACTCACGTCTCATTCTCGGATCCGTGAACACACCAGCCTCATTTTCTTCATCTACCCGCATTTGAACCACCAAATAGCCTATCTAAAATCTCTATAGGTTATCGGTAGCATAATGAAATCGTTTAGCTTGGTAGCTTTCGCCCCAAGAAGGCGTACCAAAAAAGCTTTTTTCGAATCGAGCCTAGGTCAACACCACGGTGCCGTCGCCTGCTTTGATTTCGCCGAGGGCGACGGGGTCGAGGTTTTGGGCGGCGCAGTGTTCCGTGACTGACGCGGCGCGCTCGGCCTCAACCACCAAGATCATGCCGATGCCCATGTTAAATACCCGGTAAGCCTCGTCGCGGTCGACGCCGCCTTTGTCGACCAAGTACTGGAACAGCGGCGGCACGCTGTAGCTGTCGACAGCGATATGGGCCGACAGGTCCTTGGGCAGGATACGCGGGACATTGTCCAAAAAGCCACCACCGGTGATGTGGGCCATGGCCTGGATGTGGTCCTTGTCGAGCAAGTCGGCCAAAGGTTTGTAGTAGGAACGGTGGATCGCCAGCAGGTTGTCCTGCACGCTGCGACCGGTGCCGGGCAATTCGTCGGCTAACTTGAGGCCTTGTTCTTCGAAAATGATTTTGCGGGCCAAGGAGTAGCCGTTGGTGTGCAGACCGGTGGCGGCCAAGCCGATCAGCTTTTGGCCGGCACGTACGCGGTCTTCGCCGAGTAGCTTTTTGCGGTCAACCACCCCCACGATAAATCCCGCCACATCATATTCGCCGGCTTTGTAAAACCCTGGCATTTCAGCCATTTCGCCGCCGAGGATGGCGCAATCGGACGCCTTGCAGGCGATGCTCATGCCTTTGACGACGTCGGCGACGACGTGCGGCTTGAGTTTGCCCGTGGCGACGTAATCCATAAAAAACAAGGGGCGCGCGCCTTGGACCAAAATGTCGTCGATGCAGTGGTTCACCAAACACTGGCCCACGGTGTCGTGAACCTCAGCGTCAAAAGCAATCTTCAGTTTGGTGCCGACGCCGTCCGCGCTGGCCACCATCACGGGCTGGTCCATTTCGGGAAAACGAATGTCGAACAGGCCGCCGAAACTCCCCAAATCGGAAAGCACCCGCGGGGTATTGGTCGCGCCAACATGACCGCGAATTTGCTCGATGGCTTGGTCCTGGGCGTCAATCGATACACCGGCTTCTTCGTAACGCGATGGTTTCATGGGGCTCTCCTGGAAGGCATTCGGTTTGGGACAACGCACACCCAAACAAGGCGGCGCACAAACGGCCCCATTCTACCCAAAAACGCCGTCAAAAAGCGAGCGCCGAACGTGCCGATCAGCAGGATCCGCCGTCGTGGTGAACCTTCAACAACAATAAGCCCTAGAAGGGGAACGTAAAATCACGCGGCAGAATGCAATCAGCGCGGGTGTTTTTTTAGCGACGGTAATGTTGCTCACGCGACAGAAGATAATCACCGACGCCGGCTGTACAAGTCGCCCGGCCTTCGTTTAGGGTAGGACCGTCCTACCCCGTTTTTCGATAGCTGCCGCGGTCCAAAACGTCCTGCGACACCTTTGTTTATTGCGCTCGTCTGCTTCCACGATGCGCCGACCCAACCGCCGCAAAAACGGGTGCTTCCGAACCGCCGTCCGCGTTTGGTTTGACCAAACCGGACAGCGCTGTCATCGATTTATTTCACCAATGAGGGGCTTCATGAAATGAGGAAATTTTTGCTTCACACATGCTTCTTGCTTTTTTGTGCCGCACTTTTTTCGATTACCGCACTCCAGGCGGCACACCCCGTGCCCGGCCTGATCGAGGCGGAACACTACGACGCGGCTTTTGACCAAACACCGGGCAACATCGGCACGGCGCCCGGCGCGGGCGACGTCGACCTGGAACGCACCACGGACGCGGGCGGTGGCCTCAACGTCGGCTGGATCGACGGTGGCGAATACCTGCGCTACCAAATCGCCATCAGCCGTGAGGGCCGTTACCAGCTGCTCGCCCGCGTGGCCTCGGCCTCGACCAACGGCCGCTTCCGCTACCTGCTCAACGGCAACCCCCTAGGCGACAGCCAGGACGTGCCCAACACCGGCACCTGGCAGACCTGGATCGATCTAAGCCAGGAAGTGGAACTCCCCGCGGGCACCCACGAATTGGAAATCAACTTTGAGGAGGGGCCGTTTAACCTGAATTACCTCAAGGTGATTAAGTTGATTGAGTACCGCGCGGTACCGGCCAAAATCGAGGCGGAATCCTACGACGACGCCTTCGACCGCTCCCCGGGTAACATCGGGACAGCGCCGGGCAACGACGACGTCGACCTGGAAGCTACGGGCGACGCGGGCGGCGGGCTCAACGTGGGCTGGATCGAAGCGGGCGAATGGCTGCGTTATTATGTTGACGTCCCCAGCTCCGGCGATTACCGCGTGATCGCGCGGGTTGCCTCGGCCACGGAGCGCGGCGCGTTCCACCTTGCCAATGAAAGCGGGCGCCTGACGGACACGGCCCCAGTCCCCAACACGGGCGGCTGGCAAAGCTGGCAAGACGTGGAAATCCAGGTCACCTTGCCGGCGGGCGAACAAGCCTTGGATGTGGTGTTCGACGGCGCCGAGTTTAACCTGAACTACCTTGACATCCAGCCGATGGGTGACGCGATCAGCCTGCCGGCCAAAATCGAAGCCGAAGACTACCACGACGCCTTCGACCAAACGCCGGGGAACGAGGGCGGTCATTACCGCGAGGACGATACCGATATCGGCTTGAGCTTCGACGGCGACAACGGCTACAGCGTCGGCTGGACGGACGCGGGCGAATGGCTGGCCTACGAGGTATACAGCAGCGAAGCACGCGATTACCAGGTCCGCCTGCGCATCGCCACGGCGCTAGACAACCGCACCCTGGTCCTGCGCGTCAACGGCAACGACGCGGCCACGTTCACCTTGCCCAACACCGGCGACTGGACGGGTTACACGATGGTCACCGGCACGGTCAGCCTGCCGGCGGGTCAAAGTACGCTCCAGGTAGCCATGCCGGACGGCGGCTTGAACTTCAACTGGTTTGAACTGGGCGACGACACCCCGCCGCCACCCTCCGGCGACTGGCGTTTGGTGTGGCAGGACGAGTTCGACGGCCCCCAAATCGACACGAGCAAGTGGGATTTTGAAGTGAACGGCGCCGGCGGCGGTAACAACGAACTGCAGTACTACACGGACCGCCCGCAAAACGCCCACATCCAAGACGGCAAGCTGGTGATTCAAGCCTTGGCGGAAACCTACACGGGCGCGGACGGCACGCGTCAGTACACCTCGGCCCGCCTGCGCACGCTCAACAAAGGCGACTGGCGGTACGGCAAATTCGAGATCCGCGCACGTCTGCCACGCGGGCAAGGCATGTGGCCGGCGATCTGGATGCTGCCCACGGATTGGGTTTACGGCGGCTGGGCGGCCAGCGGCGAGATCGACATCATGGAAGCGGTGAACGTGGGCGGTCGCGGCGGCAACCGCATCTACGGCACGCTGCACTACGGCGGGCCTTGGCCGCAAAACGTCCACACGGGCAACAACATCACCCCGGCAAAGGACGTTTCGGAGCACTTCCACGTGTACACGGTGGAATGGGAAGAAGGCGAAATCCGCTGGTACCTGGACGGCGAACATTATGCGACGCAAACAGAATGGTGGTCGTCGGCGGCCCCCTACCCCGCCCCCTTCGACCGCCGTTTCCACATGATTCTCAACGTAGCCGTCGGCGGTACGTGGCCAGGATCGCCGGATGGGTCGACCCAGTTTCCCCAAAGGATGGAAGTTGATTATGTGCGCGTGTTCGAACGCGCGGAGTAACCTCCGCGAGAATGAACGCGCCGAATAGCTAACGTCCGTCACCTTTTCAGACCGACCGCGACGCGACCAACCCGTCGCGGTCGGCTTCTCAATTCGCGGAATCCCCCGCCCTCACATCAAGCGCGCCCACCCGCTCTCTGCAACGAACGGACGCATCGGCCCCTGACGGCCGACGGGCACCGCTTGGTCCCAGCCCGCATGGCTTCCAAGCATGGCTGATGAGGCTCGGCTAGCCCACATTTCTCACCAGGAATTCTGCTACGAAGCCGAAACCCATGCGATTAAATCGTTTACTCGGTCGAGCCGCCTTCGCCGTAGCGCTGCTACGCCGAATGGTCGGCCCCCTGTGCCGTCTCTCGGTCGTCATCTTCGTACTCACAAGGCTTTTTGCTTCTCGCGACGAATCCTTGTGAGAAATGCGGGCTGGTCGTGAATGCGGATGAAGGACCAACGACCACGCGGCTTTGCGACAACGCCGCGTCACGCCAAGGAGTTATTATGCCTTTGCTCACCCACCGGATTTTGATCACCCTCGTCTTGCTGATGTTCTTCGCCCCGCCCTTCACCCACGCCCAACCCGGCGTGGTCCCGGTCGGCCCCGCCGGCAGCTACACCACGGAAAAACCCAGCCACCGTTGGGCGCCGGCGACGGCCGAGGGTTACGACCAAGTCACCAACCCCGACGCCTGGGGCATTTTTGTGCCGCGTCGGGAACAAACACCGTCCCTGTCCGAGGCCTTTCGGGCAAGCGGTAAAGCCACGCCGACCCACGAGCCCTGGTCCTCGACGGCCTGGGAATTTACGGTCGCCAACCTAACCCCGGCGGGCGTCACCAATACGGCGCACGTGCCCTATTCACACGTTATGAGCCTGCCACCGTGGACGATGCAGTTCGCCAAGGACGGGGTGCGCATGGCCACCACGCCGATCCCCTCCCTCACGCCCTACCGCAACGCGGCCGGTCGCCTGGCCCCTAGCAGCGACAACCCGGCCATGGTCGCCTACAGCCACGACTACCCCCGCAACGAGCAGGGAGAAAGCGACCTCAACGTGGTGTTTGAAGGCCTCGACGCGACGGAAACGCTGCTGGACGACTACGGCGATTTCCACGGCACGATTCTGCTGAACCAGCGCAACACGCCCGAAAACACGGACGCGGTGCGCATCACCACGGGCCAAGCCTTCCCCTTCGTTTATTTCGAACAGAAGGGGCTGGGCGAGGTGGTCTTTCGGGTCGCCCCCGGCACACGGCTCTGGTACCACGAAAACGGCACGGTCGCCTTTAGCCGGGAAGATCGCCGCACCCACTACGCGATTTTCGCGCCGCCGGGTGCCACCTGGGATTTCACCTACGACAACGCGGCGCTGCGTTACATCAGCCCGGCGGGTTTGCGCCTGAGCCTGCCCGCGAATCAGCGTTTTTTCTCCGTCGCACCACTCCCCGACGAGGTCGACGACCTGATTCGCCTGACCCGCGAAATCAACAGCCCGGCGGGTCCCATTGCCGCGGGCACGGCGCTGAAGGACATTCCCCGTTACGTGATCGGCAGCGCGGCGGCGATGCCGGTCGCGCCTTTGTTCCAGGACTTTTTTGACAACTCAGCCGACACGGCCGCCTTGGATGCTTTGGTGCGTGACCTGCGCCGTCACGCCTTCGTTTGGCCTTGTGACACCCGTTACAGCTTCAGCTACGACGAAGCAAACGCGACGGTCGAACAATCCTGGCAGGTCAACGGCGAACCCCGCGTGACCGGCGTGGACTTCAGCGACGCCCCTTTGTTGCTGCTCTTCCGCCACCAGTACCGCACCATGACCGACCTCAACAGCCGTTACCACTACCGAGGGCCGCGCGGTTCGATCAAAACCTTGGCGGCCGCGGGCTTCACGAACCGCTTGCAGCAACCCGGTTTACTCCCCAACATCCCCACGCGATTAAGTGGCTTCGACCGCGAACGGCTTAGCCAGTTTTTGGCGGCCGATGTCGCGGAGTTGCTTTCAACGCGTGCCGATTTGGGCCGCGGTATGGATACCTACGGCAACGGCAAACTGATCAACCGCATCGCGCAACTGGTGCCCATCGCCGCGCAGCTCGGCGATTCAACCACGCGGGACCGGCTATTGACCGTGCTCAAAACCCAGTTGGAAGACTGGCTGGACGCGCGCGATTGGCAGGGCGACACGGATTCGCAAGGCGGCGATGCAAGCCAACGCCGCAAGTACTTCTACTACAACGCGGACTGGAACAGCCTGACCGGTTTCCCGGCAAGCTTCGGCAGCGATGTGGAACTCAACGATCACCATTTCCACTACGGTTACCTGATTGGCGGCGCGGCGATGATCGCCCGTTACGACCGTGCCTGGGCACAGCGCTGGGCGCCGATGGTCAACCTGTTGATCCAAAACTGCGCCAACTGGGACCGCACGGATCAGCGCTTCCAATACCTGCGTTTCTTCGATGTTTACAACGGTTATTCCTTGGCCAACGGCCACCTCAACATGGACGCGGGCGGCAACCAAGAATCCTCGTCGGAAAGTGTCCACTTCGCGGCCTCGGTGGCGATGTGGGGGGCGGAAACAGGCCAAACACCCATCCGCGATTTGGGCCTCGCACTCTATGCGGCGGAGAAGGAAGCGATCCACCAGTATTGGTTCGACGCGGAAGAACAGGTGTTCCCCAAGCAGGTCGAATTCTTCAACACGGACAAAGGCGTGTGGGAGCGTCGTGATTTCGACCGGAGTTCGGTGGGTATCGTGTGGCATAGCAAAGCGGATTACGCGACTTGGTTCGGCGCGGTTCCGCAGTTCATCCACGGCATTCAGTTTCTGCCGGTCACACCGGCGTCGCTGCACCTGGGGCAAATGACCTACGGCGACAAGAACGCGCTGGCCAAGGTTTTTGCACGCATGGCCACAAACAACCGCATTTGGCTGGATCATGTGCCCGCGCCGGATTATTTCAAACAGCGCACTTTGTTTTGGTCGGACCTTTTTTGGCAGATGCAGGTGATGTTCGACGCCGGCGCGGCGACGGCGGCCTTTGACGCCAATCCCGGGTACCGACGCGAGTGGGACGGCCCGGCGCCGCCCTTGCCGGCATTGGAAGTGCGCGGCGAAGCGGGCGAAACCACCAGCCACACGTTTCACTGGTTGTTTAACTTAGCCGAGCTGGGCAGTCCCAACGGCGCGGTTTCAGCCGATTGGCCGCACTTCATGGTGTTTGACGGCGCGACGGGTCGAAACCATGTTGCGTACAACCCCACGGAGACAACCCGCTTGGTGACCTTTAGCGACGGCACGGCGATGTCGGTACCGGCACGCACCTTGGTGGTCAACGGCGAACCCGACGGCTCCGGCGGTAGCGACGGCGGCGACGGGTCCGACGGAAGCGACGGCGGCGACGGGTCCGATGGTTCCGACGGGGGCGATCCCGACACCGTCCCGCCAACGCAACCGGGCACGCCGACCTTGGAGGGCGCAACCCAAACCACGCTTACCCTTTCCTGGGACCCATCCAGCGATGATCGCGGTGGGGTGCGTTATGAGGTGATGGTCGACGGCGGCTTACGCGAAACGGTCGACACCAACCAGACCACGCTTACCGGTTTAACCGCGGATCGCGTTTATGTGGTGCAGGTGACGGCACGGGACACGGCGGGCAACCGCTCGACGCCGTCGCAAAGCGCTGAGGCGCGAACCCTGCCGGAAGTCACCGGTTGCCAGGGTGAGTTTTGTGTTGAGGCGGTTTCCGCCGACCAGGCCAGATTCATCATGCGCAACGGCCACGCGGGTATCGTGTTGCTTTTTGTGAACGACATCGACCGCGGCGGTTGGTTCCTCACGGCCGACGGGGACGGCTACAGCTTCACCACGCCCACCGATGCGATCCCGCTGCAAACCGGCGACCGCATCCGGTATAAGTTCGTCATCTTCAGCAATCCGCAAACGGAAAGTGATTGGTTCACCACCACCTTCAGCGGGAGCGGCGACGGCTCCGACGGCTCCGACGGCTCCGACGGCTCGGATGGCGGCGACGGTTCCGACGGTTCCGACGGCTCCGACGGCTCGGATGGCGGCGACGGTTCCGACGGTTCCGACGGCTCCGACGGCTCGGATGGCGGCGACGGTTCCGACGGTTCCGACGGCTCCGACGGCTCGGATGGCGGCGACGGCTCCGACGGCTCGGATGGCGGCGACGGTTCCGACGGTTCAGACGGTGGTGAACCCATCACCATCCAAGCCGAGGCCTACACGGTGATGAACGGCGTCCAAACCGAAGCAACCACCGATACGGGCGGCGGCGAAAACGTTGGCTACATTGATGCGGGCGATTGGATGGCCTACCCCGCGATCATGATTCCCAAGACGGGCCGCTACCGCGTTCAATTCCGCGTGGCGAGCTTCAACGGCGGCGGCCTGCTCCAATTCGAGCGCGCGGGCGGCAGCATCGTCTACCAACGCATCACCATCCCCCGTACGGGCGGCTGGCAATCCTGGCAAACGGTGGAAACCATCATCAACCTGGAAGCCGGCGCACAAGCCTTTGGCATCAACGCGGCCCAAGGCGGCTGGAACCTCAACTGGTTCAGCCTAACCTCGTTGGATTAACCTCAAAACGCAATCGGGCGCGGTTCTCGTGAGGATCGCGCCCAGAATGGGGAACCATCGGCCGTGAGAAACGTCTCGATCACGGGAAAACCCTTGATTCCGCTACCCGAAACCCTCGGGCAACAGTACGCGGCACGTTGGTCTCACGCTCCATGGACCGCCGTCCTAACAGCATTTTTTCTCCTCAAAAGCCTTTCACAAAAAGAAGGTTTTTGAGGAGAAAAAATGCCCCCGCGGAACAGGATTCTCGCGGCGGCCGTTAGGCCGGAATAGGCCCGGGCACGGCGATGCGGGGTGCGGGGACGGCGAGGCGGGGACAAGATACGGGGACGGACAGGATGTGGGGACAGGCTTATGCAAAACCCAAATGTGGTCGCCTTGCAGCTTTTCACCTAAGAGGCGCGATAAGAGCCAGGGATTTTGGCTAAAGATCTGGAGCGAAATGGTTTGGAAAAAGCGGAGGCGCACCCGTTGGGTGCGGTGAGCATTTTTACAGGCCGTTGCAGCCCAGATAGTGTGTTGTGGGTTTGAGTGCAAGGGGAAATCTCAGGTTCCACCGTTTTTGTTAGAGCCAGGCATACCCCGGCCTAGCGGCCGATGAAGCGGCCGTGTTCAGCGGGGGCATTTTTTC
>NZ_JAFREP010000004.1 GCF_017377855.1 Acanthopleuribacter pedis | reverse complement strand
GAGGCATCGAATTCATAGCTGTAGCCGGTATAGCCGCCGTTGGCGTGTTGGATGGCCGACACGCGGCCAAGCGCCTCGTAATTCAGGGAAACCCGGTATCGCCGTGAGCCACCCAGGTCACGGTAAGGCACGCTGCTGAAATCGGTGTGTTCGATTTGGGGGATGAACACCTGGTATGTCTGTACCCGGTTGGCGCTGTCGAACGCGTCGTAGGTGATGGTTACCGGGTATTGGTGGTTGTTGAATTGGGTGGCCTCAATCAAACGACCGAGCGGGTCAAAGGTGAACGAAGAGAGCGGCTGTAAAACACCGGGTGCTTCCAGCGTGGAACCCAACTTCTCAACCAAACGCCCTGCATCGTCGTAACGAAACACCCGCCGCATTTTTTTGTCATTGATCCCGCCGTGGTATTGCTCCTCAAGCAGGCCGTCCGCATCGTAGTCGTAATGAATCGGGTGTTCGATTTCGGGATGGTTTTCGGCGACCAGGTCACCCAAGAGATTGGTGACCGTGACACGTTCCATGGATGGGTCGTCATAAGGCCGCGTGGTGATTTCCACACCGTTGGTGTGCGGCGCATAGTCAAAAATCACCGGTTGTCCGTTGGTTTCGGCACGCACCAGCCGTGTGGCGAGATCCGTTTCACTGGTCCTGGTTACCGTGGAAACCCGCGTCCCTGGGAGCCGGGGTTCAATCGGCAGGCTGCTGTAATCTCGGGTCCGCGCCACGGTCGTTTCGGTCACGACCGTGGCCCCGTCTGCCTTGGTTGCGTATTGGAAATCCGTTTGCAGCAACACCAAACCGTCCCGTATATCCTCGTGCTCGGCGCGGGTTGGTCGTCCATACACGTCAAGGTGGTAGGTCCAACGGCCGTTTTCCGCTTCCAGGGCTTCCTTGGTTCCGAGCGGTGAATAGCCATGGGTACGGGTGTAGATGTGGCTTGGCGAAGTTTGGCGCGTTTCCAGATGAACGCGGCCCCAATCATCCAGGGTCACCGTCTCAACCGGAACCCGTTCCGCGATGGTTCGCGTCGCAATCGGGAAAGGCTGATCCTCGGCCAGGCGGAGCCCTTGGCCCAATTCGTAAAAGGTCGCCGCCGTGGCGGGCAACGTCCCCGGCGGCGAGAACTCGGTCATCAACGGCGCGGTCGCGGGGACCTGAACGCTGGTCAAGCGAAGGTCGGCGTCGTAGCCGTAAACGGTGGTGACGCCGTTGATGGTTTCGTTGGCGATGGTCCCATCAAAATCGACGGTTCGCGAAATCGACTCACCCTCGGGCAAGCTAATGCTTGCCGCCTGGCCGTATTGGTAGCTGTTGTAGGTCGTCAGCCCACGTTGACCGAGGCGTTTGGCGGTGCGCAAACGCCCGCGATTGTTTCCCTCCTGGATGTAGCTGTAGCGCTCGGTGCGATAGGTGGTGCTGTCTTGCCAGTGTTCAACTTTGGTGGGGAAGGGGACGTTTACGCCCTCGTAGCGGTAGCTTGTTCGGCCAAGCAAGGTTTCGCGGTCGACCTCAACCAGCGTTTGTTGGTCGCTGGTGAGCAGGGCCAAGGCATATTGATGAAGGGTGGTGTTGTCATCCCAGCCGAAATTGGCGACAAAGCGGTGGTCATAATCGAATTCACGCACCAATGAAACGTTGCCACCACGGGCCTGGCGGGTGATCTTGACCGGTTGGAGAAATGCCTCGCGGAAGTTACCGGGTTGCCAATTCCCGCTTTCGAACCAGGAATAATCGTAGTTGGTGTCGAGCCATTGACCGTAATCTGTTGCGCGTATTGGCGAACGGCGCTGACCGAGACGTTGTCGCCCCCCGCGTGCGCGGCGATGCTCAGTTCCGGGGTGTAACGCCAGGATTCGTTGAGGGTCGTGCCACGGTATGAGGTTTGCTTGGCGCGCGGACGGCCAACCAGGTACCCATCCGTGAAAACCCGGTAGTTGGTTTCAAGAAGTGGGGTGTTGATGTAGGTGGTGGTGCGCTGGAAAGCATGGGCGCCGTTCGTTTGGGTAACGGTCACGTCCAGTGCGCCTTGACCGGTTGCGCTTTGCCGTTCTTCCTCAACCGACCACTGGCGGTAATCAAAAGCGTAACGGCCGCCACCGTGGCTGATCCCACTGATTCGGGTAAAAAACCGGTAGCGAGGTTCCAGCGTCACGCAATCATCAACACGGCGGTTTGTGCAATCACGCGCATCCGGTTGGAGGTACTCAAAACGTTGGGTGTCGTATTGGTAGTGAACGGTGCCACCGGTTGGCAGGGTCAAAGCCGTAAGTAGGGGCTTGCGCTCACCGACGTCTTCCATGGTGAAAACCGTTTCGTAACCCTCGGGCGTGATCACCTTGTGAAGCGTGGTGTGGGAAGTACCGCCCGCTGAGATCTGGCGGTAGGTGAACCGCTTCAGCAGCTTGGTGTTTTGTCCGGCTGCCAACGTAATGCGCTCAAGAAGATTGCCCTGGTAATGGAACACCAAACTTCGGCCGTTTTCGTCCGTGACCCTCTCTATGCGGGGAAAGTCGGGGAGCGTACCGTCTGGATCGGTTCCACCAACGTAATCAATGCGCAGCAACCGGCCGCTCGGCGACCAAATCTGTGTGGGGTAAAAGGTCACACTGCTTGCATTGGCTGGGTTGGTGACATAACGGGTTGCCCGATATTCGGTTTTCTGACCGTTCGGGTCCGAAAGCACATAGGGAAAATACGAAAACCCCTGCAAACTGGAGCCGTCCGAGCGTCGCCCGCGGCTGATTCGGCGAAGTTGGTCATCGATGAAGTGGACGTCGGCTTGGTTGGGCACGCAGCCACCTGCCGCGCAGTGATCCGAGGCGCCGCCGTCTTGCGGGTCTGCTTGGAATACGCCGTCGCGGCCGAAGGTGGTGACATTCCCGGCGGTGTCCACAAAACGAACCCGCTCCCAATCGCTCGAACCGGGGGCACCGTAGATTGCGTTGCGCGCGATGATATACCCGAAATGAAGGTTCCAACCCTCGCCGATCACGGAACCGGTGTCGGGTTCGTTCATCGGACAGAGCCGGAAACCACTTTCGTCATTGCAGACCTTTTGCTGGTAGGCCTTGTAAATCGGGCGAATGCTCAGCTCGGGAACACCGATTGGGTCAAGGCTAACCTGAAGTTTTCCGGTGAATTCGTTGACACTGGAATAGGGCGCGGCGATGTTAAGGCCCAGGTGATCCGCGTCGGAAGAAAGCGGAATCACGCCGGCCACGGTTCCGGTAACGGCGGGGTTCAGATGTTGGGTTTCCTCCTGAAACGCCAGATTAAATTGAAAAGGGCAAACAAAAAACAAAAGGCCCAACAGCAAACGAACGCGCGTACATGAGGCGGCACAGCGACGTTCAAAAATGAAATCGCGGGTCATAAAGGCTCCTAGCAGGTATAGGAAGATTTAGCTTAAGAAAGAAAAATAGAGGGGTGACCCATCGCTGGTTTGCCGGAGAAGCAGCCTAATGGATCAGAATCAAAGCCGGCCGGTGTGCCCACGGCGAACGATGGGTGGAAGCGAAAGGAAAAATGCGAGGCCTTCCAGTAGGCTGGGCGCAACGCGAGCGCGCACCTGACCGGGAAAAAGGACAAGGGCTTTGGCGTGTGATCTCCTTGGGAGAGATCGTTCTTTCCTTTGGGTGATTCCGAATATTAAACCCAAACAGAAAATAAACAGGCTAAGAATTTCGCAAAAAGATTGCCGATAGAAATTCGCAGCAAACAAAATAAATCTTTAAAACTGCTGCTTAATCGATCAGACCAACCACTAAAGTTGGATTATTTTCACCGCCCCATTCGTTTGCCGACCGAGCCCTTTTCGTGACAGCATCTATGGCCGACAAGGAGCCCTCATACAGGATGTCACGAATGATCGTCTCCTTGAGGGAGCCGACACGTTTTGGCCCCTCGCCGATTCATGGTTCGCGCCGTGCGGTGATGGAAAATCGCTTGAAACACTGCAAGCGAACGGATGCGTTGGCAACCGGGCACAAAAAAAGCGGGTTGTTCCTACCCATCATAGGGACAACCCGCGAGCGTCGAGAATACCGCGGCGTCATGCTGCTTTCATGACGCCCGGAGGAGCAATGCAAAAGGTTGGTGGCAACGCACGCCGGCGTCGCGGCTTAGCGCATCACTTCGATGCGATGGCGTTCAAACTTAGGGTCGGCGACCAATTTGCCAAAAGACGTGTCAATCAGGTCCTGCAACCACAGATCCAACTTGTTGCGACCGCGCTCGCTGTATTGCTCGAACGCGTTAAGCACCACTTCTTCCAGCAAATGACTTTGGTTAAAACCATGGCCGATCATGAGCGCGGCATGGGTGTCGTTTTCACAATAACGGGCGACCGCGGCGCCCAATTCCGGCTCCCAGGGCGTCAGCCCTTCGCGAAATGCACGGTAATCACCGGCTTCCACGGCCTGGTCCAAACGTTCCAATGACGCCGCATCCGGGGTTACCACCGGAACCTCGCCCATTTCAGGCGTTTTGTGGTAACGATGCTCGCCTGATAATTTGGCTTTGTAGGTTTTGACCTTCAACATCAACTTGCGGATGCAACGCAGGTAGGCACTGTGCATGTCCAGGTGCCGGTCACCGGTAAACAAGGTGTCGTTTGGCAAACGCAAAGCTGTTTTTACGTGGAACCCGCCCTTGGGATATTCGTGGATGTCAACGTGGAGGTCGGCAACGGGAAAATCGGCGACAAGATCTTCAAGCTTGCCGGCTTCGCCTTCAAGGCGCGTGCGATTGCGGCCGCCTAATTCGTAGTTGTGTGTGCGGAAAACAACCGTCATGTTGGTTTTGGTGGTGTTCATAGGGTCCCCTTTCTTGGTCGACGGATCGGCCGGTTGGTGTTCATCGCCGTAGCGGAGTGTTCACCCACCCATAGAGCACAGGCCGTGCCGGCTTCTCCTCACCAAATACAAACCCTTTATTTGTATATGCTTAAAGAAAAATCTCACGCTTTCCTCTGCTTAGGAAACCACGTTCAAGCCCGGTCCGCTTGGTAATTTTCCGCGATCAGCGTCATTTTCCGCACCCTACCACGGCAGGCGGATTCCTACGCATCCCATGGGTACCCTCCTGATTCACTCGGAACACCTAAGGAAAAAACCCAAAAAAAGGAAACAGAAAACACTTTAACAATCACAAACAATACTATTAAAGATAAATCATTTAGCCTAATTCATTCGAAAACACGAGATTCTCCGGCAACCCCGGATAGTCGCACCATGTAATCAATTCCCGTTTGTAATGCATGCCGCCATGCCTTCATGGTTCGGCTGTCGCAGTCAGGATCGAGCTCTTCAACCGTGGCCAGAAAACAGTTCATCCACATGTGAAAATGACGAACTTGCACATTGAGTCCATCCGGCCCGTGTTTTTCTGCAAGCTCTTCAAAACCAATGGGTATATCGGACTGAGAACCAACGTGAAGAATGGCCTGGAGCGAAATCTGAAGCATCTGGATTTGCCGCTCGATATCAATCCCATCGAACATATCGCGAATTTCCGGCGATTCATTCATAAAGCGGCTATAGAAGGTCCCCAGAAAAAATCGCCAACCGGCGTGACTTTCATTGGTAATACGTATCAAACTTTCATAAACGGGATGAGGTGGCCTCATGGCTTTTCCTTTTTGAAAAACCTTATCGAAGCACTATCCAAGAACCCTTAATTTTGTGGATATACCAGTATGGTCAGGCCCACAAACACCAAACAAGCCCTGAGACGCAGACGCCGAACCCGTTGGTTGCGGGTTCGGCGCTCCCATCCATTGAGCCCATGACGGATTAGCGACCGAGCAACGTCACCCCTTTGTGGTATTCGCTCCAGATGTACCAAAAGGTATCCATGCCGCCCAAGGGCGCCAACACCGTTTTGCCGTCGGCAAACCGACCCGTCGTTGGATCCAAGGCACCGTATTGGGGCGAAACCCAATCGACACCCTCTTTCTTGAGCTGAACGGCTTGACCCTGAACGACCAGCCGGTAGGCACGGGTCGACCGGTAAACAACGTCGTCGTCATGGCGAAACAAGACCACCGCCACCTTACCTGCTTTGCCAACCCAACCCCCCGCCAAGGTCTTGTGGCGAAGCGCGAAGACGGTTCCGTCCAATTTGAAACCGTATACCGGTTCTTTCAGTGGTAAACGTTTGTCAGGGTCTTTTACCGGTCGGAAGGGTTTGTCGTTGTGGAAGTAGTTGTCATAGGGATTGTCGGCGGAATGTACCTTGCCGTCGACCTGAAGGAGCATCGTCGCCGGATATTTTTCCAGCCAGGCATCCCAACGGGTTTTTTGCGAAATCGGTAATTCGATGAGGCCGCGCCCTTGCATGGGTCCGCCGACGGCCTCGGACGAAATCACCGCCCAAAACGAGTCTGTTTGGTCGTCCATCATCACCAGCGCGTTGTGGTAGAGCGCCCCGGACGTATTGAACTCAAGTACTTTTCCATCCACCTTGCGGTCGTACACGACGGCCGTATTGGCGAGGGGTCACCAGGTGGTGGCAATGGGTTTATCGCCGACGAAATCGTTAACGATTTCGTGTTTGTTGAGTAAGTTGATTGAATAGGCCTTGGCTTCGCCGCCGTGATACACACCGATCACCCACGCATCCGCGGGCATGTCGGCGTCTTTGCCCTGAACGAAGGTAGGCTGGTACACGGCGGGAATTTTGCCGCGATCCAACAGCTTGCTAAAGCCGGGTTGCTGCTTGAGATCTTCCAGGGTTCGAAAACCCGCTTCTTGCGCGGGAAGCGGCAACCCGAAAAAGGCCCCGACCAACAGCAGCGTCAGGTACTTCAACATAAAATTCTCCTCGGTTTGTGCCATTGAGGTCCAGACGGAAAACGCCGGCTCCCAGCGGTTTATTCCTCGCGGCGAAAAAAAACGTCACAAAGCAGCAATTCGCTTGGCCAATGCCGCGGGGGACGCAACGATTTCGTACATCGGCCGTTCGCTCTGGTACAAGAAGCCGGCCTGTTGCAGTTGGTCGAAAAAGGCCAGCAAGGTATCGTAGAAGCCGTCGGTGTTGACGAACCAAATGGGTTTGTCGTGGTAGCCGAGCTGACGCAAGGTGATCACTTCCAGCACCTCGTCCAGGGTACCCATCCCCCCGGCAAGCGTAATAAAGGCGTCGGAGCGTTCGATCATTTCGGTTTTTCGGTCGGCCATGCCGGTGGTAATGATCATTTCGTCGGCACCCTCAAAGGCAACCTCACGGGCGCGCAAACGCTCGGGAATCACACCGATCACCTCACCACCGCGGCGTTTCACCTGATCGGCAACCCGACCCATCATGCCCACGCGACCCCCGCCCCACATTAATCGGCACCCCTGATCCACAATCAGGTCACCGGTCTCATCAGCGGATTGAACATACTTGGCATCCAGGTTATTGCTCGAAGAACAAAAGACACATAGGGTTTTCATGTTGCGTGGTTCCTTCTCAGCCAAACGGGCTAACTGCTTTTTTGTCAAACACGCACCCAACCGCAAGGCCGGTGCGGCGGGGTCCTTGATGTGGGTTGATTCAAGCAAAAAGCAGGAATTGGGGCAAGCGGGGAAGCGCTTGCCGATGGGAGCTGCCCCAACCCTAGCCCGCAATTCTCACAAGAATTCGTCGCGAGAAACAGAACGCCTAGTGGGTACGAAGATTACGACCAAGAGACGGCACAGGGGTCCGACCCTTCGCGGGGCCGACCTTTCGCGGGGCCGACCTTTCGCGGGGCCGACCTTTCGCGGGGCCGACCCTTCGCGGGGCCGACCTTTCGCGGGGCCGACCTTTCGCGGGGCCGACCTTTCGCGGGGCCGACCTTTCGCGGGGCCGACCTTTCGCGGGGCCGACCTTTCGCGGGGCCGACCTTTCGGCGTAGCAGCTGAGGCGAAGACGGTTCGGCCGAGTAAGGCGGATGGCCGCCCCGCGGATGGCCGCCCCGCGGATGGCCGCCCCGCGGATGGCCGCCCCCTCCTAAACGCATGGCTTTCGGCTTCGTAGCAGAATTCCTTGTGAGAATTGCGGGCGAACCGGTTTTTCCGCCCATAAGTTAATGCACCAAGCCAAAATGACGACAGACATTACATGACCTGAAACCGAGAAGTTCGCACCCATGGGCATCACGCGAAATTTTCGGGCCGCGCGTTAACCCGCGTTTCCAACGCGATCCCCCATGGGTTCCCCCGGCGAACCATGTCGGTACCCATCGGTGAAAACCGTCGCGCGAATTTGACTCCGCCGCCGTGCAACCACGGCCTAAAAAGGGGCGTCCCGCTTGCTCTGGCGTTCAATTTCCAAAAAAACCCTGCTGTTGTTGCTCCTCCTGGTTTCCTTTCCGTTTATCGAGTTGGCGATCAGCCGCCATCACGGCCCCAAACTGTCGGATACCATGAGCCACACCTTGACGCAAAAGCGCCAGTGGAACGACATCCTCAATCGCATCTCGGACAACGCCGCCCAAATGGAACTCCATTACCGCCACGCGCTGCACCACGGAGACAAGGACACCGCCGAGGAGGCCCGGGACTTCTTTACCAAAATGGATGCCGCAAGCGTGGAACTCAACCAAATCACGCCCATGCCGGAACTGCGCCGCTTCCGTGATGCGGCCCGTCGCTACAACGACATGAACCGCGAAATGGTGCTGCGCCTTCAGGAGGTTCGCGCTCGGGACGTCGTTCCTCGCGAACAAGAAACAGCACTCGTGGAAGCACAAACCCGTTATGAACGCGAGCACCGGGCTTGGCTGGAAGCACGCAACGCGTTCATGGACGCGCAACGACGTGCCTTCCAAAAAGAGGTGGGTAACTGGACCACCAAAATCGGCCTCCTCGAGCAGGGCGCGGCCACCCTGTGGTTCCGCAGCCTGATTTTTCTCTCGTTACTCACGATGGTTTCCTTCGTGGTATTCCAAGTGCGCCGCGCGAAACTTTTGGCGGCGAACCAAGCGCTGGAAGCCGACCTCGCCCGCCAAAACGACACCTTGCAGGAAACCAACCGCCGCCTGGAAAGCGAAATTGAAGAACGCAACCTCGCCGAATGGGAAGTCCGCAAACGCCTGCACATGGAGGAAACCCTCGGCAAAGCATCCGGTATGCTAACCCTCCCCCACGCGCCGCGTTTTGACAGCTTCCTCGAACTGTTGGCCGAGGTCATGAGCGTGGATCACGCCTTCATCGCCTTGTTCAAGAAAGGCAAGCTGGAGATCGCCAACACCTTTCAATGGCACGCCCCGGAGGCCAACGGCGAGGCGGCGGTAAAGGCGTTTATCGGCCTGGAACTGATTCATTTTCCCTGGTGGTACGAACGGGTGCGTGCCAACGAACCCCTGGCGGCGGAGTCCCTGCGCGACCTTCCCGAATCGGCGGACGCGGAACGGACCTTTTTCAGCGAGATCGGGTTCAAAGCCTTTTTGTTTTTGCCGGTCCGCACGGTTGATGATGAAACCATCGGCTTTATCGGGTTCTTCGACATGCAAAACGAACAGACCTGGCCGTCGACGGGCATTCGCATGTTGTTTTTCGTCTCTGAACTGCTGGCCAACTATTTCGCCCGCCAAAAGGCCGAGGACCAACTGCGCCACGACGCGTTTTACGACCGCCTCACCGATCTGCCCAACCGTATTTTGTTCAAAAACCGCTTGGAACACGCCATTCAAAAGTGCAAGCGCTACCACGAATACAACTTTGCGGTGTTGTTCCTCGACCTCGACCGCTTCAAAGCCGTCAACGACACCATGGGCCACCTCGTCGGCGACCAGTTGCTGATCGAAGTCTCCGACCGTCTCAATGAAACCGTGCGGCCGGGCGACACCGTGGCCCGCCTCAGCGGCGATGAGTTCTCCATCCTCCTGGAGAACATCATGGAAATCGAGGAGGTCATTCGCGTTGTTCAGCGCATCGAGGTTTCTATCAAGGAACCCTTCCACCTCAAAGGCAAGGAGGTCCATATCTCCTGCAGCATCGGCTTGACCCAAGGCAATTTGGACTACAAAAGCGCGGAAGCCGTCATCCGTGACGCCGACATCGCCATGTACCGTGCCAAAACCTTGGGCAAGGCGCGTTACGCGGTATTTGACAAGGAAATGCACGAAAAAGCCGTCTCGGCGATGGACATCGAAAGCAGCCTGCGCACCGCGATTGAACGCGATGAATTCGAACTTTATTACCAACCCATTTTGTCTTCCGAAACCGACCGGGTCATCGGTGCCGAGGCACTGATTCGGTGGCGCAAAAGCGACGGCGGCATGATTTCCCCGGGTGAATTCATTCCCATCGCCGAGGAAACCGGCCTGATCCTGCCGATTGGGGAGTGGGCCCTGCGCACCGCCTGTCGCCAAGCCGTCGTTTGGCGCGACATGGGTTTGCCGGAAATCACCGTGGCCGTGAACATTTCCGCACGCCAATTACAACGCCAAGATTTGGCCCATGTCACCCAGGCATTGCTGGAAGAGGCGGGCCTTGAAGCACGTTTGCTGAAAATAGAACTCACCGAAAGCGCCGTGATGGCCGATGTGGACCATGCGATTGCTATCTTCAAGGATTTGGAGCGCATGAACATCAAGATTTCGGTGGACGACTTTGGTACCGGCTACTCATCGCTGGCCTACCTCAAACGTTTCCCGATCCATACCTTAAAAATTGACCGCTCATTTATCAACGGCATCCTCGATAATGAGGATGACCGCGCCATTATCGGTTCCATTATCGCCATGGCCCACAGCTTGAACCTACGGCTGGTGGCCGAGGGCGTTGAAACCGAGGCTCAGTACGAACTCTTGGGCAAACTGGGCTGTGATGAAATTCAGGGTTATTACTGTAGCCCACCCGTCCCCGCTGCTGACTTTGTCGCCTACGTGCAAAAAAACCACGAACTTCAACCAGCCAACAACACACCGCGGGGACAGCCCGTTTCCGAGGCGGCCGACACGCAGTGAGCGGCCCGTTTCGCGGCCGAGAACCCAGGTGGATAGGGGGTAACGGGAAATGGTGAATACGCAAGAACTACCCGAGGGATTGCGTTCGATTTTGGCCCAAGTCGGCGACGGTCCGCGCATTTCAGCCATGCTGCAATGCACGGATATGTTTCGCGAATTTTCACGAGACGACCTGCTTCTTGTCGCGGATCAAGCCCAAGTGGTGGTCGCCGAAATTGGTGTGTTTTTGATGCAGGAAGGCGAAACCATGCCCCGTCTTTTCCTGCTCGTCGAAGGACGACTCGACATTCTCAAAAAAAATGAGGCCGGCGGTATGCAGCGCATCACCGCGATTGAACCGGGCAGCGCGGTCGGTGAAATGGCGCTCCTCGACGGCCAACCCATTTCGGCCTCGATTCAAGTGGTCGCGCGCGCCACCCTGATCCTGTTCTCCGAATCCAACCTCAACTCCATGGCGGAGCGGGCGCCCGCCGTTTACATCAAAATCCTCAAAAAAATCGCCCGCCAGACCAGCTTGCGCCTGCGTCAAACCACCAACCTGCTCAACAAAAACTTGCAGCAAACCGCCGACCTCACCGAGGCCTTCCAGCTCGCCATGTCGCAAAGCAACCCCAAGGAACGGGAAGACTTGCTGGCGAGCATGAGCCACGAGTTGCGCACCCCCCTCAATGCCATTCTGGGGTACACGGAATTGGTGGAAGAAGAAATCATGGAAAGCAAAACGGTGGAAAACATCGGCGACTTGAAACGCATCCAGGTCGCCGGCCGCCACATGTTGAACCTGATTAACAACATCCTCGATTTTTCAAAAATGGAAGCCAAACGCATGGACCTACACGTGGAGTCCATTTCCGTGCCGACCCTACTCGAGGACATCAGCGGCATGGTCAAGCCGCTGGCACTGGTCAACGACAACCAGGTCCAGGTGATTTGCCCGGAAAACCTCAGCCGCATTGAAGCCGACACCCTCAAGGTTCGCCAAGCCCTCATCAACCTCATGAGCAACGCCTGTAAATTCACCGATCACGGCGAGGTCGTTTTGTCCGTCAGCGTGGTGGAGAGCGAGGGCAAGGACTACGTTTTGTTCGCCGTTTCGGACAACGGCATCGGTATGAGTCAGGATGAGGTCGCCCAATTGTTTCAGGAGTACAACCAAGTCGGCGAGGGTGGCAAACATACCGGCACCGGTCTGGGTTTGTACCTGAGCCGCAAATTCTGTCGCATGATGGGCGGCGACATTGAAGTGGTCAGCGAAAAAGGCGTGGGCACCACCTTCACCATGCGCCTCCCCGCCAAGCAGCCCGGTCGCATTCGCGCGGAACAATAAGCGGCGCTAACCATGTTCCTCGCTTGAGTCCCGTAACACTGCCGCGCGCACCTCGGCAAACCAATCGGACCAGGTCGCCGGCGCATCCTGCTCCCAGCGCATCGGCTCGCGTCGGGTCGGGTGTTCCAAGCCAAGCTGAAAGCAATGGAGGGCGAGGTTTTCGCCGTCGAAGCGACGCGTGGCGCGGTAGCGCAAATCACCCAACAACGGGAACCCCCGTGACGCGAATTGGACCCGAATTTGGTGGGGTCGGCCCGTTTCCAGTTCCACCGCCACTAGGGTCGTGTCCTTATGGTATGCAAGCGCCCGCCACCGCAGGGCCGCGTATTTCGCCTTGGGATTTTTTTGGGAGACCACCGAAACCACCCGCCCGGATTTGATGAGGTAATCTTCCCAACGTCCCGCGCCGTCCAAACGGCCTTGAAGTAGTGCCCAATAACGCTTATGGGGTGTGCGCGCCTGGAACTGGCGGGTAAGCCGGGCGGCGGCCTTGGAGGTTCGCGCCAGCACCATCAGGCCGGAAGCAGGACGATCCAAACGATGAACCAAACCCAAATAAACCTGGCCAGGCTTCTGATAAGTGTCTTTAACCCAGCTTTTTGCAAGGGTAAGCAGGTCGATATCACCCGTTTCGTCGGCTTGGGATAACAAGCCTGCCGGCTTGTTGACCACCAGTAGGTGATTGTCGTGGTAGACGACGGAAAGATTGGATCGTGATTTCAAAAGCACCTCCGCGGCCGCCCACCGGGGGCGCCGCGGGCATTTTACCGGGAAAGGGCGGCCGATACCACTGCCTAGCGCGGCACTTTGTCACGGCGGGCCTGCCGAAAAGGGGGCGAGGCCAAGAGAATTCCGGCTTGAATTCTCACGTCATAAACCTTTTATTCCCAATAAAAATCATCCTTTTGGTGATGTTCTTCGAAAAAAAAGACGATAGGAAAATCATGACTTCACATGGCTCTATTTAGGTTGGTGCGATGCGACCCGCAACAACACGCGGTCGTATTGCGAAATGGTCCGGGCTCCAGCCCGAACCCAACCCGAAAACCCGCCCACGAGCACCCGCGTCAGGACCCATTGTCTGGTCACCGAATCCCACCTTGAGTTGGTTTCATGGCACAAGCCGAAAAACGAAACACACACCACCCCAACCGGCCCAAGCCTGTTTTGGCCGTGGGTGACCCTGGGATTCTTCGGCTGCTTACACGGGACCCGTCGCCTCGGTCACCGTCCTTTACGCAACAGATCAATCCCCCAAAAGAAGGTGGAACCCCATGAGCACCCATTCTCCGTCGGAAGACCGGCCGAACCCCTCCCGCGGGGGAAAAATGGATCGGCGCACCGCCATCAAAGCCTCGCTAACTTCGGCGGCGGCGGCCGGCGCCACATTCCAACCCCAAGTTTTGGGTTTTGTCGAACCCCGCAAAAATTTATCCGGCGACGGCAATGGGATCTTTTCGTTTACGCCAACCAACGTCACCGACTGCAGCGGCATCCAAATTTCCGGGCGCGGTTTTGGTTTGGAACAAGCCAATGTCTGTGTCTTCACCAACCAACCAACCGTGCACACCACCCCGGTTTTCGTCGACGACCAGCACGTTCTGGCGCGGGTTGACATCGGCAACTACAGTGGTACGGACCGGTTGTACCTCCAACGCGGTCAGGGCGGCTACGAAACACCCACTTCGTTCCCCAACAACCTGCGGCCTCATGGCCGTTTCTGGGCATGGCGCTCCAACCAAACAGCTTACGTGGCGGTCAATGCCGTTCGCTACCGACAGCGCCCCGACCTCAACCCCGGTGAATTAATTTTTAACGGGGGCATGACCAATTCCTGGGTATCCACCCTGCTCAGCTTGCCGCTGAACGACACCTGTTGTCATCGCTTGCCGGTAGGCAGTTTTATTCGGTTCCACTTCTTTGCGCGCAACAGCAACGAGGGTATTGCCGCCAGCGGCGCTTTTTTCAACGACATCGAACTAGATGCCGTCACCCTCGCCGCCGCCGTCCTCAACGTGTTGAAGGCCACCGTCGCCTCGATTACCGGCCGCACCTTGCAAACCACGGTGGATGCTCGCCAAGGCGCCAACCAAGTCTGGGCCATTGTCAACTACGCCGATTTTTCCTTCACCGCGGGCAGCTTGGATTTGCGCATCAACACCCTCGGCGACAGCGAAACCTGTAGTTCGATTGCCTCCATGTCGGCGGGATACGACACCTTTGGCTCTTTCTCGGTACAACCGGGCAGCCTTGCCAAAAACAGCCTCTCGGGTTCGGCCGCGTCCGTCAGCGTCACCGATTCAGCCGTCTCCTGCAGCAACAGCTTCCCCGTCGGCCAATGCCCATCCATCGACGCCCAGTTCCCCGATTTCCTTTTTAATTAATCATCACACGGTTAAGGACTTCCATCATGCACGACCAGCAGCAAGACCCACGGCGGGAACCCAAAAAGTCATTGGCAACCATGGATCGCCGCACGGCCATCAAAGCTTCACTCACCTCAGCGGCCGCGGCCGGCGCCACCTTTCAACCCCAGGTGCTCGGGTTCGTGCAGCCCCGCAAAAATCTGTCCGGCGACGGCAACGGCATTTTCAGCTTTCGGCCCGCCGGCGCCACGGTTTGCGAAACCGTGCAAATTACCGGTCGCGGCTTCGGCTTGAACACCGCCAACGTCTTGTGCAGCACGCGCAACCCCGCCGTCCACTTTCAGACCGGCCAAGTCCTCGATCAGCGCATCCTCACCCAACCGCGTTTCGGGACCATCACGGTGCCGGGTCCCCTGAACGTCACCCTCGGTCAAGGTGGATTCGCCACCCCGACACCCAACGAATTTCCCGATACCCTGTTTCCCTACGGCCGTTTTTGGGCCTGGCGTGCCAACGGCGGCCCCGCCTACGTTTCCCAAGATCCCTTTGTCTTCCTTCCGCCAACCACGATGTCGGCCGGGGAACTGATTTTCGAAGGTCGCCGTGAAACAGCCCAAATTCGTACCTTGATTACTTTGCCACTGAATGACGATTGTTGTTTCGTGGCGCCCTACAACACCTTTGTTGCCTTCTCATTGAACATGCAAAACCACACCGCCGATCAGCAACTCGCCGCGCAGGGCCAATTCTGGGCACAGGCCGAATTCGGCCCCCGAGCACTTGCCAAGGCCATTGGCAGCGTGATTGTCTCTACCGTCCTTTCACTGACCGGCATTGAACTGACCTTCAGCACCCTCTCCCTTGCCGCCGACCGCGCCTACCTCGACATCAACCGCCCCGGTTTCACCTACGACACCGCCCACCTCGCCCTGCGCTTGAACACCAACGGCAGGGTCGAGGATTGCCGTCCGCCCGATTCCCAAAACTTCGACTCCGTATCGATGAACTCCCATAGCTTGGCTTCGCTTGGCATCAACTCACTTTCAGTCGATTCAGGCAGCGTCGCCTCCGTTTCCATGTCCGTCCCCAGCGAGGACCCCTGCACACCCAGCATCCAAGCCCAATGCGATTCCATGAGCATCGGCATCGATTACCCGCCGTTTCTTTTCCAGTAAGCATCGGTAAAATCTAAAATCGCTTACGGCCAAAAAGGGTGTCCGGTTGGGTGGTGTCTCATGCATCTTAGAAAACCAGGACCAACGCGGGGATAGATACGTCTTCATACCCGTTTCGTGAAGCCCGATAAAATCTCGGCTGATGGACCTACGATGGCGAGGATGTCCCGGTCCGGTCACCATTCCTTACCGATGGCAACCGTTCGCCCATGAAGCAGCATTCCTCGCATCTCGTGAAGCAACATTCCCGCACCTTTCTTCATGCTCACAGCCAACCACCAGGCTAAAATAAACAAAGCCAATCCAAATTCATCCGCTTTAACAGAGACTTGGTGTGACCCCGAAAAAAACCGGCAAATCTAGAAAACCCCCCTCCGTTCCAAAAGGACCTCAAGCCATCCTGGATGACCAACCGAAGGACACCCCACGACAGCACCACTTGGCGGCAATCGGCGGACTGTTCCTGCTGGTATTCGCGGTTTTTTGGCCCTGCCTGAGCCTGGGTTTTGTTTACGACGACGCCTTCCGCATGGAGGAGTTACCCTTCCTCAACCAAAATCCGGCACGGGCCCTGTTGCGTCCACGCGGTTTAACCTATGCCTTCCACCTACTCGATTACCGCATTTGGGGCGATCAAGCTTTTGGCTACCACCTCACCAACCTTATGCTCCACGCCCTCGCGGTGCTTTCCGTTTACGCGCTGATTTTTACCTGGCGCCGTCGCTTTTGGCTCGCCTTACTCACCGCCGCTTTTTTTGCCGTTAACCCCATTCACCTGGAAGTGGTGGTCAGCTTTGTGAACCGCAAAGATATCCTGGCTTTTATCGGCATCGCGCTCGGGTTAACCCTGCTGCTGCGCGCCCCCGCCAAATCCCCGTCCCACTTGTTTTTTGCGGGCTGTTGCTTTGCCGCGGCCTTCGCCGCCAAGGAAATCGCCGTGGTCGGGGTTTTCCTTTTTGGGGTTTGGTACCAATGGCAAGCCGGCCAAAAACCCTTCAACCGGCCCAACCTTCAAAAACCTTGGGTTTTAGGCGCGCTGTTCGCCCTGCCGCTCTTACTCGCTGTCGCCCTCGCCGCGCACCAGGGGTTGTTCCAAAACCAAGCCGTCCGCGAACTCTACGGCGGTGAAATACAGCATTACGGCGGCGTGCTATTGCAGGTGCTGGCCAATCTCCCGGTTCAATTACACCAAGTCTCGGGTTACGGCAATCTCGCCGCCGAGTATCCTCTTCGCCCTGATTACGACCGCGTCGCCTACGCCTTTGTCGGCGGCCTCCTTTTGCTGCTGTTCGCCGGTCTGATAATCTTCCGTCAACAAAAGCAGATCGCGGCAATCGCGGCGGCCTGGTTTTTCCTGACCTGGCTGCCCACGGCCAACTTCATCCCCTTAACCCCCTACTTCCTTGCCGACCGCTACCTTTACACGCCGTCCCTCGCCGCTGCGCTGGTTTTTGCCCATTTGGTTTTGGACGTCTCCGGTCTCAACCCAAAAAAGAATCCGACCGGGTTTGCCACCATAACCGGGCTTTTCTTGGCGACCTTCATCGGCATCAGCTTCCTGAACATCAAACATTGGCAATCGGAAGAAGCCCTGTGGCAAAACGCCATTAAAGAAGCGGGTTCCACCTACCGTGCCCACGTCATTCTCGGCAGTCTCGCCATGCAGGCCAATCGCATCGACGAAGCCGAAACCCATTACAAAGAGGCACTGATCATTCGCCCCAACGTCTACGAAACCCACCTGCGCTTGATGCTGGTGTACGCCAAAAACGACCGCTTCACCGAGGCGCTGCCCCACGCGGAGCGCGTCCTCAACCATATCCCCAACCAAGCCGAGGCGCTGCGAGTCACCGGCATGCAAGCCTTGCTCGACCAACGCTACGCCGATGCCGTGCAACCCTTCCGCAAATTGTTCGGCCAAGAACCAGGTCGCGCCGACGTGGCCAACAACCTGGCCTGGCTGCTCTCTGCCGCCCCCGACCCCAACCTCCACAGCATCAAAGAAGCGATTATCTACGCGGAAAAAGCCGTGGCGGCAAGCAACAGTACCAACCCGGCTTACCTCTACACGCTGGCGGTCGCCCTGGCCCGCGACCAACGCGGCGAAGAAGCCTTAAGCCGGCTCCAACAAGCGAAAACCCTCGCCGAGGCCCAGGGCAACCAACGCCTGCTGGACCAAATTAACCGCTTATTGGCCGGCCCTCAGTGAGGGAACGGCGGCGCATAATCATCATCCACGCCGATCTTGCGAATGTCGTTAAACCGCTCGCCCAACTCGCGGCGCAACTGTTTGCGCAGCGAGGCACAACGCCAACGCCGCTGTTCCACCGGCGTTTGCGGCTCTAAATGAGGCACGGCCGTGGGTTTCCCGTTCTCATCCACGGCAACCATGGTGAAGAAACAACTGTTGGCGTGGCGTTTGGTGCGTTTGGCAATGTTTTCGGTAATCACCTTAATGCCGATTTCCATCGACGAACGCCCCACATAATTCACCGCCGCCAAAAAGGTGACCAACTCGCCCACGTGGATCGCTTCCTTAAACAACACCTGATCCACCGACAAGGTCACCACATAAGTGCCGGCAAAACGGCTGGCACAGGCGTATGCCACTTGGTCCAACAACTTAAGAATCGCGCCCCCGTGCACATTGCCGGAAAAATTGGCCATATCGGGCGTCATCAACACCGTCATCGTCAACTGATGCTCAGGCTCCTGCCGTTCCATCCCGTCCCCCCGTGGTTTTTCCAAAATTCTACCACCGCGAACCCAGGCCGGCACAAACTGTCCCATTTAGCCCGCGTTTCTCACCAAGATTCGTCGCGAGGAGCTGAAACCGTTGTGAGTACGAAGTTTGCGACCTAGCCCGCATTTCTCACAAGGGTTCGTCGCGAGAAGTCGAAAGCCTTGTGAGTACGAAGATTACGACCGAGAGACGACATAGGCGTAGCAGCGCTACGGCGAAGGCGGCTCGACCGAGTAACCGAAATAATCGCATGGGTTGCCCCGTAGCAGAATTCCTTGTGAGAAATGCGGGCTAGGGAAAACGTAGGCGTGGCAGCGCCACGTCGAGGCTTTCCCGACCAAGTAAACGAAGTAATCGCAACGGTTTCAGTTCCGCGGCAGAACTGTTGGTGAGAAATGCGGGTTAGATAAACCATCGGCAGTCAAAAGCACGCAATGAACATGCGCAACCATTCGTCCTCCCGAGGGATCCAACCATTTATATACGGACCCTCGGGATACCGGGGCTTAGCCGGCGGCGACCCATTGGTCTTCCGCGGCGAATTGTTGGAGCTGCAGAAGGCGTTCCCGGACGGTGACGACCTCGCCGACGACGATGGTCGCCGGTGCCGCGATGTGGGCCGCGCGTTCGACGATGTCGGCCAAGGTACCGGTGGCGACCTTTTGGCCGGGGAGGGTGCCGCGCTCGATTAGGGCGACCGGGGTTTGTGCGTCGCGGCCGTGTTCCAACAACTTACCCACGATGGTTTCCAAACGCTCGACACCCATCAGGAACACCGCGGTGCCGATGCGCGCCGCCGCTTCCCAATCGATGTAGGCCGGCTTGCGGGTGCCCGGCTGGCCGGCAAACACACCGAACGAGGCCGAGATGCCGCGGTAGGTTACCGGGATGAGGGCCGACTCGGGTGCCGACACGCAGGAGGTCACGCCGGGAACCACTTCCCCTTGCACGCCGGCCTCGGCCAGCACCATCAGTTCCTCGCCGCCGCGACCGAAGACAAAGGGATCACCACCCTTGAGGCGCACCACGGTGCGGCCCGCTTGGGCGTGACCGATCATCAATGCAAAAATGCGCTCCTGCCGTTTCTGCATGTCGTCGCCTTTGTTTTTGCCGACGAAAATCTTCTCGGCCTTCACGGCGTAGTCAATCACCTCAGGATCAACCAAACGGTCGTAAAGTAAAATATCGGCCTGCTGCAACAAGCGGTACGCCCGCAGCGTCAACAAATCCGGCGCACCGGGGCCGGCACCAATCAAATAAACTTTTCCACTTTTCATATCGTCCTCGCTCTAGGCTGAAAAAACGGCGCGCGTGAAACCATCCCGAACGCGCCGAATCATGTGTTTAAACCACCAGTCGCTTGGGTCGTTCGACCGCTTCCGGCCACGGCAATCCCGCCGCGGCCAAATTCGCCTCCAGCAACGTCAACAAACGCTGCTCGGCGGTTGCCAGGTGGTTGCTCCGCACCAAGCCGGGGATGTTGGAATCTTGAACAGCACGCCAAAACACGCGTTTGTTTTTGAAGTCGCCCAAGTGGGGTTTGAGCCATTCCCGTTTCTCACCCAGCCAACTCGCCAAGCGGCCGGTGTCCTCGCCCAACAGATCGCGCTGAATGCGGCGTTTGATTTGACCGGCCATGGTGGGGCTGCGACCGGAACTGGAAATCGCCACTTGGATGGGACCGGAACGGGCAATGGCGGGCACAATGAAATTACACAGGGGTGGATCGTCGACGACGTTCACCAGGCGCTGCGCGGTTTCGGCCATCTCGAAAATGCGTTTGTTGACGGCGCGGTTGTCGGTTGCGGCAATCACCAAAAAGTAAGCGGCGTCCATGTCCTTTTCCTCGAAGGCGCGAGCGTGGTAGGTCAACCGTCCCTGCTCCGCCCAAACCGCGACGGCCGGTTTGGCCCAGGGCGCGATCACGGTCACCTTCGCCCCGGCCTCCAGCAGCGGTTCAATTTTTTGTTCACCGACCTCGCCGGCGCCAACCACCAAAGCGGCGCGGCCTCGCAGATCGATGAAAATAGGGTAAAACTCGGGTTTCACGGGGTCGTCTCCTTTTAACGCGCGCGGACGACACCGACGTTTGGCGCCGGTGCCGTCGCTTCAGGGGCTACACCAAAGCGGTCAGGTTCTTGAGCGGTTTGGCCAGCAAAGCGGCGGTCTCTTCCCGTTCTTTCAGGTAGGCCACCACGGCGCTTAAACCCTTACGGCGAATGAAGTAACCAAAGGTCTCCCCATCCTCACCCTCGGCGCGATGCCAGGAATAGAGGACGTTGATGAGCACGGCGACCTGGTCGCGCGGTACGGATTTGAGGTACACCAAATCGTTGTCGATGACGGGCTGACCCTGGTGGCGGCCGTCCTCGGTTCCGAGCAACTTGAACTGGTAGCGGTTGTTGCCGGAACCCACCAGGCCGATGGCTTTGGTCGCGGGGCGGAAGCACTGACGCTCACAACCGGTGATGCCGATGCTGGAGTCGTAATCGGCCCAGCCCAAACCTTCCAAGGCATCGATCAGTTCCGGTTCGAATTGCTCGGACTCGGTGTAGGCCAAGCGGCAGGTGGAGCGGCCGACGCAGGCGCCGGAGTTCTTGCGCAGCGTGCTGTAGGCGACGCCGTTGCGTTGGCCGTAGCCGTACTCGGCCAGAGCGGCTTCGAAGGCCGCGCGTTGCTCGCGGGCAATGCCGCTGAACACCAAATCTTGGTTGGGCGTAATAAACAGCGGGGTGTCGAACTTCAACGCCACCTCACGCGCCATGGTTTTGAGGCGACCATTGGGGGAGTTATCGATCAAACGACCGTTTTCAATGAAGGCACAGTAGGCGTCAAGCCCGGTGATGGGATCGACCTGCCAACCGTGGTGCAACTCGCGCGCGCCGACATCGTGATCTTCAATGGGGGCGCCCAGCTCAAAGTCGAGGATTTCGTGCATGCGGTCGCGGTACCAGTCAATGCCTTGCTTTTTGACGACGTACTTTAGGCGCGCCCAGTGACGATTGGCACGGTCGCCCCAGGTCTGGTGAACCTGGACCACGGCATCCATGGCGGCCAGCAGGTTCTCTTCATTGACCACGCCGACAGGTTTGCCCAACATGGCACCGGAGGGTTTGCCGTTTTTCTCACCCTGGCCGCCACCGATGTAAATTTGAAAACCGCTGACCTGGTTGTTCTCGATCACGGGGGAAACGCCCATGTCGTGGGTGCGCAACTCGGTGCAGTTGTCGTTTTCTAAAATCCCGTCGGCGTTGCGATGCACGGCGCCAAAGGCGATTTTGAATTTGCGGTTGAGCAGGCCGGGCCCGTATTCGAAGCGGGTTTTGCCTTTGACGGCCGCGGCCTCGGCGGCGTTGTCCTCGCGAATCTGGTTGGGATCGATGGCAAAAATTTGGATAAAGGGTTGCGCCGGAAGCTGGAAGTAGTCGGCCACCTTGGCGGCCCAGGCGTGGGCGTCAAAGTCGGGACTGTTGCGCGAGAAGGGGCAGGCCATCACGTTGCGCACGTTGTCGCCGCAACCGTTTAAGCTGAGCAGGCCTTGTTCGGCGGAACGCTGGATCAGCGGCACCACGTGTTCTTTTTTGATCCAGTGGAACTGGACGTTTTCGCGGGTGGTCAGGCGAATCGAGCCGTAACCCTCGGGGTTGGCGCCGTACTCGCTGCCGATGGCGTCAATCACGGCCCACTGTTGGGGGGTGATCGGACCGCCGCCGGGGATGCCCAGACGGATCATGTAAAACCAGTCTTTTTCCTTGCCGGTTTTGGCACGGTTAAATTCCAAATAGATGCCGTAGGACTTGGCCAATTGCTCGGATTCCCAAGCAATGTCTTGACGCTCGCCGTCGCGAATGTCGGCACCCAGGGTGCCGCGCATGCCGTCGGAGTTGCGTTTATTGTGTTCCTCTTTGCTCTGCTCTTCCAAGGGGGTACGTAACTGGGGTTCAAATGGCTTTTTACTCATGGGGGTCTTCTCCGCTTTTTGGGGAAATGTTGTGGGGGTCAACCGATGGATCTTGTCCGGGGGAAGGGTGGGCCGTCCGTTGCTCTCGCCCGCATTGCTTGCAGGAAATGCGGACGTGTCGCGATGCGACATCAGACGACCCACCCGAGGACCCGTTGCTCGCGGGCCGGGCGGACACGAAAACTAAATTTGGTACTCGGCTTGGGCCGGGCTAATCCGGCCGGCTTCCTCGAGTGCGGTTAAAATGCGGTCGACCACGACACCGGTCTCGATCTGTTCGACCTGTACGGTGTAGTCGGCGTCAACCACCTGGTTGCGTTGGTATTGCTGCCAGCGATCAAGTTGCTTGTTTTGGCCGCGCACGTGGTTGTAGAACCCGGATTGATCGTTGGCTTCGACCCAACCCAAGCCGGCATCGACGTGCACGACGAACCAAGCGTCGCCGCCGATGACGGAACGGGCCGCCTCACGGCTGGGGTTCTGCCACAGGTCGTCGACAACAATCGCGACCAGGCCGGCTTTGTTGAGCAGGGCGGCGTCCTCGGCCAAGCGAAACAGGTTGCGCGGCTCGCTCGAATCCAGGGTGTAGGCAAAACCGCCGCGCTCGAACAAGGCCCGCTCCAGTGCTTGGGCAATCTCCAGTTGTTTGGCGCCGACACGGCCGGTCACCCACAGGGTAAAGGGCTGCTGGTTGAAATGCAGCGCCCGTTCGCCGGAACTCAGCGCGCGCGTCTGGTGATCGCCGGCGTGGACATGACCGGCTTTGAGGATCATGCCCGCCGCCACGGTCAGGTTGGTCTGTTCATCGATGAGAATGAAGCTGCCGGTTTTGCGATTGTCTTGGTAGGCGTCAAAAAACAGCGGCTGCATGGTGGTGAGTTTTAGGCTGCCGATTTCGTTGAGGACCAACTGATCGCCGGCCACCTGTTCGGCCTCATCCACATCGACCTTGTATTGGACGGCTTCAACCACGACCCGCGTTTTGCGGCTGGTGTGTTTGAGGATGTAGGTACCGTTGAGCTGGAGCGGGGTGTGGTCCATCCACACCACCACGGCCTCAACATCGCGTGACACGGTGGCGGGCTGGTCGGGCGCCACCAACATATCGCCGCGGCTGATGTCGCGCTCGCCGTTGAGGGTCACGGTCACGGACATGGGTGCAAAAGCTTCGTCCAGCTCACCGTCGTAGGTCACGATGGAAGACACGGTCGCCCGTTCGTTGCCGGGATGGATCAGCACCTCGTCGCCCTTGCGCACAACACCGGACAGAAGTTGGCCGCTGTAACCGCGAAAGTTTTGGTTGGGGCGCGACACGTATTGGACCGGGAAGCGCAGTTCTTTCAGGTTGCGACCCACGCCGACCGGCGTGGTTTCCAGGAAATGCAACAGGCTCGGTCCCTCGTACCAAGGCATGTTCTCGCTTTGGGTAACCACGTTATCACCGAGCAAGGCGCTGATGGGCACGTATTGCGGGGGATGAATGCCGAGTTGGTCGACAAAAACATCGAAATCGGCACGGATCTGTTCAAAGACCGCGACATCGTAATCGACCAGGTCCATTTTGTTCACGGCCACCACCAGGCGTGGGGTGCCCAGCAGGGCCGCGATAAAGGCGTGGCGTTTGGATTGGGTGCGCACACCGTGACGGGCGTCGATCAGGACAATCGCCAGGTCGGCGGTGGAAGCACCCGTCGCCATGTTGCGCGTGTATTGCTCGTGGCCGGGGGTGTCGGCGATGATGAATTTCCGTTTCGGTGTCGCAAAAAAGCGGTAGGCGACATCGATGGTAATACCTTGTTCGCGTTCGGCTTTGAGGCCGTCGGTTAGCAAGGCCCAGTCCAACTGGTTGCCGTCAACCTTGGCTTTGGCCTCAAGCGCGGAGATTTGGTCCTCGAGCAGGCCTTTGGCGTCGTACAGCAAACGCCCGATCAGCGTCGATTTACCGTCATCGACACTGCCCGCGGTGGAAAACCGCAACAACTCTTGTTCTTCTTTTTGGGCAATTAATGAAGTCACTTTATCCTCGTTTGATGGCGGGCGCCCGCACGGGCGCCCGAATTTGCCTTATCCCGATGGGTTGGCGAAAGCGTTAGAAATAACCCTCGCGTTTTTTGCGTTCCATGGCGTCGTCACTGGAATGGTCGATCACGCGGTTGGCGCGTTCGGAGGTACGCACCTCAAACATTTCCTGGATGATGTCGCCGACCGTGGTCGCATCAGAGCGAATCGCGCCGGTGCACGGGGAGCAGCCCAAGGAGCGGAAACGGGTTTTGACGGTTTTGATGGGACCGCGCAGCCGTTCACGGAACGGGAAGTTATCAACGGGGATCAAGGTCCCGCCGGCGTCGATCACCTCGCGTTCCCGTGCGAAGTAAAGCGGAACGATGGGAATGTTTTCCAGTTCGATGTACTGCCAAATATCGAGTTCGGTCCAGTTGGACAGAGGGAACACGCGAATCGATTCGCCCTCGCGAATGTGGCCGTTGAACAAGCTCCACAACTCGGGGCGCTGATTTTTGGGATCCCACTGGCCGAAACGGTCGCGAAAACTGAAGATACGTTCCTTGGCGCGCGACTTTTCCTCATCGCGGCGCGCGCCACCGAAAGCGGCGTCGTACCCACCGGCGGCCAAGCCGTCCAGCAAGGCTTTGGTTTTGAGTTGACCGCAGCAGGCGGCGGTTCCCAGATCGTAGGGGTTGGCGCCGTCTTTAATCGCGGCTTGGTTGCCGTAAACCCGCAGATCGAGGTTCTGTTCGCGGGTGAACTGATCGCGGAATTCGTACATTTCCTTGTACTTGTAGGAGGTGTCGATGTGGAGCAGCGGGAACGGGACGCGGCCCGGATAAAATGCTTTTTGAGCCAGGCGAACCAGCACCGAACTGTCTTTGCCCACCGAATACAGCATGACCGGGTTTTCGAATTCGCTGACCACCTCGCGCATGATGTGGATGCTTTCCGCTTCCAGTTGGCGCAGGTGGGAGAGCCGGTACTGATCGGGGAGGGCACGGGCCGGGGATTGCGATTTGGCAGTCAGAAGCCGAAAGGAAGAGGCCTTTTTTTCGACGGGTGCGAGCGTATCAAGCATTGAAATCTCCATGGTGTTCAAAACATTGCTGATGGGGTGGCCTTAGCGACCACAGGGTTCCGGTTGCGGCGTCTCGGTCACGGGGGCCCGTTCTCGGGCCGGAACCGCCTCGCCGGAGGCGTCACCCGCCGTGGTGAATTTTGGGGGGATCTTTGCCCAGAAGCGCTCGTGGACAAAGTAGAGGATCATTTTTGCGACGGCCTCAAGACCGCCGACCGACGCGGCGATGGTCCATTCGCCGGTTAACCAGTAAACAAGCGTGAAGGTGGCCGCGGTGGCGCAAATCCGCCAAGAGACCGCCTTCATCGCGGATCGAGAAATCGAATCATTGGACACGGTAAAACCTCGTGGATGCGAAAGCTGGGGTGGGTCCCGGCAGGAACCTGGCCCGTCATTCGCGGTTTCACGGCTCGAAAAAGAGATAAGATCGCACCAAGCCGTTCATTTCAAGATGTTTGAATCAATCCAACAGCAAGATAATTCAGGGTAGAGAACGTCCGACCCACCTTTCTCAGGACGCATCCTTGTGAGAAAGGCGGGCGAGTCACCGGCCCTTGGGGCGGGACGGCGCGGGGAGAACAGCACCCTTGTCGGGGGTTTCGGACCTGGTTATTCCACCAGAACCGGAACGCGCCGCGTGACTTTGCCGTTGACAATGTGAATGCCGCACTCGCTTTGCTCGCGAGGTTCCCACCACCAGCGACCGGAACGGGGATCGTCATCCGGTTCGACCGCGCGGGTGCAGGGTGCGCACCCAATGCTGGGGAAGCCGCGGTCGTGAAGTGGGTTGTAGGGCACGTCGTGGCGGATTAGGAAGTCGCGAACATCTTCTTCGCGCCATGCCGCCAGTGGATTGATTTTGACGAGGTTGTTACCCGCATCCCATTCGACGAAATCGATGGCGGTGCGGTTGAGCGATTGATCGCGGCGCAACCCGGTAATCCAGGCCTTTTTGCCGTCAAGCGCCCGCTTGAGGGGTTGAATCTTGCGAACCGCGCAACATTTTTTGCGCAGGTCGACCGATTCGCGGAAGAGGTTGGTGCCGTGTTCGTTGACCATTTCCTCTACCTTGCCGGCGTCGGGGAAAAAAACACGCAGGTCGACGTCGTAACGGCGTCGGGTTTCATTGAGCAGGTCGTGGGTTTCGCCAAACAGCCGACCGGTATCCAGGGTAATGACCGGGATCCGGGCCGCGTGTTCGGCGATCAGGTGGGTGAGCACTTGGTCTTCGGCGCCGAGTGACGAGGCCAGAACGACATCGTTACCAAATTCGCGCCAAGCCCAGGCAATCAGTACGCCTGGTTCCAATTCGGCGGTTTCCCGCCGCCATTGCTCGACCTTATCTTGGAGTGTCATGTCCGCGTTCTCCTTGTGTGTTGTGAGCAATTGTTGGGGTGATTTGCAGTTGAGCAGACCGCAAACCCTACCGGTTAATTTCGTTACAACCTGCTGTTAAACAGGTTAACCGCATAGGAGGGGGAATCCCCGCCCGGTTGGGGGACCGGACGGGGCTCGATTCCGAGCACAAGGCGTTCGCAGGACTTGGGGGGAGCAGAACGCTCCTGTCCTCGGAATCGCAATCGGGGGTCGACTGTTCAGTGGTATTCGGATTGAGAAAAAGGCCCAAAAACTAAAAAAGCCCTTCTCGGGAATCGAGAAAGGCTTTAACGCTTACCTGGTGGGCGGTCGTCTATTTGACGAAGTGCGTTTCCCGAATACCGACGAACGAGTCGTGCATACAGCAACAACAACAGCAACAGGGGCAAGCTTGATTCATTACGTTGCGTTGTTGAAGTGCCATGGTGAAACCTCATGGTAAGTTTGATGACCGAAGTATAGGCTTGTTTCTTCGCAAGTCAAGTAGTTTTTTCGTAAGGAAGTGATGAGAAAACCGGTTTTAGCGTGGATCGCCTGAGGTTTTGAGGAATCGGTCCGGCTTTTTGGATGAGCGGTTGACCGCCTGAAATGCCCGGTTGTCGGCATCCCCCTCGATTTGCAAAACCGCGCTTTTGGCAACACAACCTTGCCCCCCTGAACCACTTCCGCGAACAAGCAGGTGCCCACAAACTTGCGTTTTTCAAGGCGAAGCAACGGCACCATCCGCGTCGGGAATGCTTGAGTCCAACCGAAGGTTGGGCGACAGAGGGCACGGCGCCCATTCGCATCCGCCAACCCTAAAACCCTGATAAAAAACGTGTTACGCACCAATCCTATTCGGAACACCGATCCGCTGTACCCTCCTCGAGGATCAGATTCCGAGGATCAAACACGGCCCGCGCCAGAGCGGCCAGATCGCCCAGAGCGACTTCATCCACCTCGTCCTGAAAGAAGGCGGCGCCCTCAATCAAATCATTCTTCCGCAAACGCGCCTCACACAAAGATCCCTTCTCGGTCATAAACCTACTCCCGGTTACAAATCATCGAACAAACTGGGTTGTTCGGCTTCCACCGCTTCTTTTTTGGGTTTCGCGAAGCTGGTGCTGGGAATTTCCAAGCCCAGCGTTTTGAGGATGTTGTAGTAACGGTCCAACTCGCTTTCGGTGAATTGAAACAGGCCGCTTTCGTCCGTGGGTGGGTGCATCGGCAAAACACCGGACTTGGCCCGCTTGAGGATCCGTTTCAAAGGGATATGGTAATGCTTGGCAATGGATTGCAAGGTGCGTGGTGCGAGGTTTTCCGGCTTGGTCTCGCGGAAGTCAAAGTGTTCCTCGACCATTTCCCGGGTGTAATCCATGTCCACCAGCCATGCCCTGCGTAACTCCGGGGTCGGGTCCTCACCCAATTTACAACGTGCTTGGGCCAAGCCCACCAGCGCCATCGGGTGATTGGGCTCCTGTTCCAAAATACGCTCCAACGTCTCGCGCGCCCGTTTGCTGTTGTCCAGGTAAAGCCAAATTTCACTCAAGCCCAGTCGGGGTTCCACCTTGTCGGGATGGGCGGCAACGTAGGCTTCAAAAACCGCGACACATTCGGCCGCTTTTCGCCAGGAACGCAAGGCCACGATTTTGAGTTCAAAGGCCAACTCGTTGTCGGGATCCAAATGATGCACCCAATCCAAACGGCCGAGCGCGGCGGCGAAGTCACGACGACTGATATGGGACAGCGCTTGATCCAAAAAGAGTTTGACACGGGCGGCGCGTGATTTGCGAAAGGTCGTCCGTTCCGGGTATTTGAAGTGGATCACCGTGGTGGGCAAGAGGTCCGGCAAATCCGTCGAATCAAGGCCTTTGGCCGAAACCGCCTTGGCCATGCAGGCTTCCTCAAAAAATTCTTCCAGGAGTTGCACCTGCTTGTCGGGGATCTTGAGCGCGGCGTCCCGTTTGGCGACGTAGCGCTTCACAAAGCGCGACACCATCGCCTGGGCGTCGTCGACCACCAAACGCACGATTTCACCGTCCTCGTGGGCCTCGTCCGCGGCGCGCACTTCCAACCATTCAAAAGCAGGGTCAACCTTGTGGGTTTCGATAATGGTCAGCAAAAAGGTTCCTCCAAGGCGGTGAGACCGCAATGACCCGCCTATTTTACACCGGCACCGGTCCGGGAACAGCGACTTTGATCCTCGGGTTAGCCCGCATTTCTCACAAGGATTCGTCGCGAGAAGCTGAAAGCCTTGTGAGTACGAAGATTACGACCAAGCCACGGCACAGGGGTCCGACCTATCGGGGTCCGACCATTCGGGGTCCGACCTATCGGGGTCCGACCATTCGGGGTCGCAGCAGAGGCGAAGGCGGATGGCCGCCCCGCGGATGGCCGCCCCCTCGTCATCGCATGGCTTGCCCCGCGGCAGAATTCCTTGTGAGAATTGCGGTTTCGTGACCTATACCCAAGCGGACCCGATCTCGATCCAATTCACAGGGTGACCGCACGTGCACGGGAAACGACAAAGCGAAAAATCACGCCTACCGGACACAAGACGCGCGACAATTTTTGACATAAAATCGCATTTTTCCCCAGATGCCTGCATATTTCAGATTGTGCGCTAGATCATGAAACAGGGGCGGGTATTTGACAGAAAGCTCGGGACCGAGCAACCTAAGACACAGGGGACGATGGGCTCACCAAACAGCCGGCCTGGAAACGGAGACGGGAACGCGGCGGTACTTCGCCATGCCGATGACGTTTCCCCCAAGGCCTGTTAAACCGAACCCAAACCGGTTTGTGTTAGGTGTTGCCAACCCGACCCCAGCTTGCCCCGCGTGAGAGAACAAGCTTTGTACCTTTAAGCCCGCATTTCTCACAAGGATTCGTCACGAGAAACTGAAAGCCTTGTGAGAACGAAGATGACGGCCGAGAGACGGTATAGGGGTCAGACCCTTCGCGGGGCCGCCCATTCGGCGTAGCAGCGCTACGGCGAAGGCGGCTCGACCGAGTAATGTGGAAGGCCGCTACCTCGTCATCGCATGGGTTGCCCCGTGGCAGAATTCCTTGTGAGAAATGCGGGTTAGAAGCGCGATAACGCGCGGAGGTTATAGGTTGCATCAGATGCGCGCTGGGCAAAAACGCAATTGGGCACACCCACCGGGTAAAGGTTTTGGCCGGGTCAGGCGATAAGCTTCCTGGTGACCTTCGTGTCAACCAACCCATTTGGTTTCAAAGCTTCAGACGCGGTTCTCGCAAGCACGGAACCGGCGGTTCCACGCCACCTCACTTCTCCCGTTGCTTTCGTTACAGAATCGGCGTTTTCCCATGGGCGGCAACATTGGGTGTTCCTTTTTGTGTTAAAATTCGTTCCAGAACATCTAAATACCTGTTTGTTCTTAGGTTGATTTATGAAGGTTGAAATCCTTGGTGCCTACGGCGGCAGCACTGATACTAGTTTTCTGACAAGCTTTCTCATTGATGATTTTCTCGCCCTTGATGCCGGCTGTTTGACCCAAACACTCAACTTGGACGGGCAGGTAAAAGTCACCGATATCTTAATTAGTCACACTCACTTAGATCACACTTTATCACTCGGATTTTTGGTCGATAACATGTTTGGCTTGCGCGACGAACCGCTCAAGATTTGGTCCGGCAAAGCCATGATCGAGGCCATGCAGCAACATATTTTTAACGAAGTTATTTGGCCTGATTTCACCCAATTGCCCAATGCCGAAGAAGCCACTATGGCCTTTCGCGAGGTCCTCCCCGAGATCACCTTTTCTGTTAGGCACCTGCGCATCACCGCGGTCCCGGTGAACCACGTGGTCCCCTGTTTTGCCTATTTTGTCGCGTCTACCGAAACCGGCGGCTGCATCCTATACACGGCCGACACCTCGACCACGGATCGCGTGTGGCAGGTCGCCAATGAAATTGATCGACTCGACGCCGTCATCGTCGACTGCTCCTTTCCCAACCACATGGACGATCTCGCCATTGCCAGCGGCCACATGACCCCGGCCATGCTGGCAGCCGATCTGAAGAAACTCAAACGCGATTGTAAAATCATGATTTATCACATCAAACCGATGTTTGAAGACCAAATGATCGCCGAGTTGACCGCGCTGAACATCCCCAACATCGATATGGGGATCCAGGGGAAAACCTACCACTTTTAGTCGGTGCATTCTCTGCAGCCTTTGTTCGGTAACCCATCGATTCGGCGCAAACCACCTGCACCAATGCATGGGACGACCTCCCCCTTCCCCATTTCTTCCCAAATGTGGGCACCCTCATGGGCACCTGGCAGGAGCTTTGCTACATTTGGGGGAAATTAGCTCCTCACCGTAAGATTCAAGCCAGGTGTCGTTATGTTATGCAATTTGTTTCGCCCCCGGTTGCGCTCACCCCTCGCGCCGTTTTTGTCGGTCGCACTTTTTTGGCTCAGCAGCTTACCCGTCCAAGCCCAAAACCCGCCACACCGCCCCCACACGGCCTGTTTGACGCCCGCCGCGCGCACCGCCTTCCTTCAAACGGTCACCGAACAACGCGACAAACGTCACCCCAACACGTCGTTGCTTCAAACCCAACAACCACCGCGCTTTGTGATACCCATTCGCTGTCGGGATAACGACGCCTGTTACGCGGTCAGCAATTATGTCGACCACAACGCCGGGTTCCCCGACCAAGTCGTGGATTACCAAGGCGGCTCGCGCAGTTATGACTTGGCCAACGGTTACAACCACACCGGTACCGACTTTCTCCTGTGGCCCTTCTATTGGTCGCAAATGCAAGACAACGCCGCGGAAGTCGTTGCCGCCGCCTCCGGTGTGATCATCGCCAAACGCGACGGCTCCGACGACATGCATTGCAGCGCCGCATCCAATACTTCCTGGAACGCCGTCGCCGTCGAACATGCCGACGGTTCGGTCGCCTGGTACGGCCATTTCAAAAAAGGGAGTTTGACGGAAAAAAGCATCAATGACTGGGTTCGGCAGGGTGAATACCTCGGCGTTCCGGGCAGCTCGGGTTTTTCCGACGCCCCCCATCTGCACTTTGAAGTCCTGGACCGCGATGGAAATTTGGTGGACCCCTTCGCCGGCGACGACAACCCCACCACGACCCGGAGCTGGTGGCAGAACCAACCCGCTTATTTTGAATCGCAAATGATTCGTTTGATGACCCATTTCGATCCCCCGAAAATCGGCTGCCACGACCGCGAAGAGGTCAACCAACTCGATTATTTCCAGCCAGGTATGTCCGCCTTCGTGGGTGCCTATTTGAGAGATCAACGGGCGCACCAATTATTGGGTTTTCGGGTTCGTCGCCCTGACGGAACCCTGTTCCAAAGCTGGGATTTGCAACAAAGCGTCGATCACCTGCCGGTCACCTTCTGGTACTGGGAAGTCCATCTCCCCGTCGACGTGCCCCACGGGATTTGGCTGGTCGAGGTCGATCACCTCGGCGTAACGCTGTTGGATCATTTTTCCGTGGGGAACCTGACGGAACCGGACGTAACCGCCGTGGCGGTTTCGGAGACGGACACCCCGCCCGGCCAACCGGTAACCCTCCAATGGGACGTGGCCAACGCAACCGAGGTACGCTTGGCCGACGACCCGCGACGTTTCGGGCCCCAGGATAGTGTCACCCTCTTTCCGCTTGAAAGCAGCGAGATCACCCTCATCGCCGAGGGTCCCGGCGGCGCGGTTCGTGTCCCCGTCCCTGTCACCATTGCGGAACCCGCCCCTCGGATGATCGCGCACCTTACCCGCCCGAACGCCGGGTTCACCACGCGAATCGCGGTATTTAACAACAGTACCCGCATGCAAGAGGCCTTGTTGCAACCTTATTTGGCCGACGGCCAACCCCTACCGGCTTTTCGGGTCAATGTACCCGCCGGGGTCACCCTTGATTTCGACCAGCGCGAATTGTTTGGGCCCGACCCCGCGGCCTATTGCCGGCTAACCGCCTCAGAAGACTTGGTGTTCACCACCGCTTACGCCGCGGTTGACAAGGGTAGCCCGGCCTTCGTTGCGGAATCCCGTACCCTCGCCCAACGGTGGCGTTTGTTCCCCGGCGATTGGGACCAAGTCTGGGACGGGCTGGCGCTGGTCAATCCCCAGGCCGAATCGGTCCAGGTCAGCATCGAGTTGGTGAAACCGGACGGCGAGGTCACCGGCGTGTGGCGCCCGCAAACCCTTGCCGACTTACCCACCAACGGCAAAGCACTGTTGATTCTGGAAGAGCTGGGGGAGCGTCCTGAACCCGGCGACGCGATCCTTGTCCGCGCCGACGCCCCAATCGCGCTGCTCGCCTTGCGCGGGGATCGCAAGGGCTCTCGCTTCCTCTGGCAAAATTTAGCCCACGCGGAATAACCTTTCTTCCCGATTAACCATAGGTCGGTCGACTGCCTTTGTCGGCGCGCCGCGCACGCGGCAAGACCACGCGGAACCAAGTTAACCCGTCACTGTCGATCTCGGCGTCAATCGAACCCTTGTGTTGGGCCACAATGTCGTAACAAATCGAAAGCCCCAAACCAATGTGTCCACTGTTGGAACCTTTGGTGGTAAAGAACGGATTAAACATCTGCTCTTTGATCTCGGGAGAAAATGAGCCCCCGTTGTTGCCGACTTCGAACACCACGCGCCGGTCATCGCCGTGGGTGCGCAACCAAACCTGAGGCGAAACCTCATCGGATTCAGCATGTTTGGATTCGGTGGCCGCTTCAATCGCATTGTTGACCAGGTTGATGACCAACCGCCGTAAATCCTTGGGGTTGGCTTCCAAGTGGGTCAAGTTCTCGTCAAGCGCATAGTCAAAGGCCACATAAAACAACTCATCGCGCGCCCGAAAACCGCGATAAGCAAGCTGGGAAAACTCCCATACAATGCCGTTTAATTCCGTTTCCTGCCAGGTCCCCGAGGGACCGCGCACCAGGTCCATCATGCTTTGTACAATCGAAGCCGCGCGGGTTCCGTGTTTGTGGATCGTCTCCGCGTTGGCGATTAACTCCTCAAAAATCTGGCTCAACCGCTCCTGTTCCGCTTCATCCTGCGCCGCTTCCCGCCATGCTTCTTCCAGCTCGACAAGCAACTCACGCGAGACCTCCGCAAAGTTGGTCACGAAATTAAGCGGGTTGCGCATTTCATGGGCGATGCCGGTGGTTAAGGTCCCAAGCGACGCCATCTTCTCCTGGGTAATCAACTGTCGCTGGGTTCGCAGAATTTCAGAATTTTTGGCTTTCAGTTCTTCCATCATTTGCGCCTTAATCAGCGCGGAAGCCAAATGCTGGGACAGACGCGACAGACGCTGGTTATCCTGAATATCAAAGGCCTCGGCGTCGCCGTAGTGAAAGAAAATCAGAAAACCCAACACGCGCTCGGAAACACCCACGCCCAAACAAAGCAAAACTTTGGGTTCGCGGAACTTACTCAAACTGGGTTCATCGCGCCAGCCGGGAAAGGAGCGCAACACGGTAATGCCGGGGATCAGGCGCCGCCCGTTATTGGTGAACTGGCGAATCAACGTATCCTCGGTCAAGAAATCGGTCGCCGAGGGGACCTCTTTAAAGCCCGAACCGGCCACGGCCAAAAAGCGCTCACTGCGCCCGTCGCGCAAAAGAAACAGCGCCGCCTCGGCGTTGGAAAAAAGGCCCAAACTCTTGTCGGTGACGGTTTGCAGCAAGGGTTTAATTTCGAGTTGTTCGTTGATCGCCAACACAATCTGTTCCACCAACATCATCTCGTTGTTGGATTTTTTGAGCTGGTGGTTGCTCTCTTCAAGTTGTTGGGTCCGCGCCGCCAATTTGTGCTCCAGCGACTGGGTAAATTCATCCTTGAAGCGATCATTCTGGCGTAATTGCTCGTTTAGATTCCGCTCCAAAACCAATTTTTGGCGCAAGGTTTGATAAGCCAAGGCGACCAACATACAGGCCGGCAAGGCGTACAGAACGAAGGCCCACCATCTGAGCCACGGCGGTGGCGGCATGCTGATCCGCAGCGACGATTCCTCGGTACGCCAATGGCCGTCGCGGTGTTCGGCACGAACCTTAAACACGTAGTCACCAGATTTCAGGTTGGTATAGGTTGCGACGGCCCGATTCGGCTTGTGAACCTGCCATCCATCGTCCCAACCTTCTAATTTACTGTAGAAAAGAATCGGCTCTTCCAGCGGCGCGCCTGGCAAAGCAAACTCAAAGGACACGCGCCGATCACGATAGGACAAGGTGACGGGTTGCGCCCCACGCGCATGATTCAGCGATTCAGCGGAGGGAAAATCCGCCGGTGAACGATCATTGAGGGTAAAACCCGTAAACATCACGCCGCCAGGTTTTTCCGACGCCGAGAAACGGCGCGTATCAACCAGGTTAAAACCGTTGAGACCGCCGAACCATAACAAGCCGTCCCCGCTCGCGTGGATCGCCGAGGTTGAGAATTCACGTCCCTGGAGATTGTCAATCGCGGAAAAGGTGCGCACCCGGCCGGCAGATAAATCGATGGTGGCAAGCCCTGCATTGCCCGACAACCACAGGCGCTCCTGGTGATCGTGATAGAGCGCGTTGACCGCCCAGTTGTCAAACCGCAGGTGTTTGGGCAAGGCCTTCACGGAACCGGTGCCTGGGTTAAAGCGAATCAAACCGCGATCCAAGCCGCCCAACCACAAATCCTGTTCATTGACATATACCACCTGGCTCAAAGCATTGGTTGGGGGCGAGTGGGGATTCTTGGGATCATAACGAAAGTTCCGGGCGATACCCGTCCCCGTGTCATAACAATACAAACCGGAATCCTGGGTTGTTACCCACAAGCGGCCCTGGTCGTCACCTGCCATGTCTGTCACAAAAACACTGAGTGGGTCACCTTGGGTCTCGGTGTCCGACACGAAGGCAACGTCCTGCGTTTCCAGATCAACCCAGGCCAAACCACGGCCGTACACGGCCACCCACATACGCCCTTGGTAGGCGCGTAAGGCGGAAATCACAACCGCGGTGTCCTCACTACTCTGCTGAAAAGGGACGCGTTTGGCGACGCCTGTTGCGGGTTCAATCCGCCATAAACCGTTTCCAGAAGACACCCAGAGTCGGCCGGCGGGATCACCTTGCATTTTTTCGAAGCGCTGTTCGCGAAAAACATGTTGAAGCGCGGGATCCCTCGGGACAAATGGCACAAAGCCACCACCGCCGCGATCCCAGCGGAACACCCCGTGTTCCGAAGTCAACCAAGAATTTCCGGCAGCATCCGTGCCAAAACCACTGACCCGTCCCAAGGGCATTCCCTCGGCGGCACCCACCACCGGCACGGTGGTGTAACACTGAACCGCGCGAAAGGACGGAGACAACACGGCCAACCCGCTTTCCACGGTGCCAATCCAAAGCTGCTCCGCGCGATCTCGGTAGAGTGAATAAACGACATCCCCCGGCAGTGATCGAAGCCGCAAGGGATCGCGCTTAAAGCGCCGGAAGGTCGGGTGTTCAGCCAGCATGTTCTCACCCAGAACCAGCCCGTTTTCAGTACCAATCCAAAGGCGATCACCCGGCGCGGGTTGGAGCGACCATACCGAGTCCCCTTGACCCGCGTCAAACGTGGAAAAAGAAGCAAAGGCGCCACTTGCAACGGTGTAACGAACGAGGCCGTGGTTGTTGGTTCCCAACCACAAAAAGCCACGGGGGTCGGCACTCAAGGTATAGATATCCAAGCGGATCTCGGCGTTCTGAAAATGCGCGCCCAACTCCGTCGTGTTCGGGTCGTACCGTAATAAATGGTGTTCACCACCGAGCCAGATGCCACCCGCATCATCCTCGGCCATGGTGCGTATCTTGAGATTGTCGAGAATTTTCCCGGCAGCAGACGAAACCGGTACCGGCTGAAAAACGCCCCGCTTCCGGTCCAACACACAAACCCCGGTTTCAGTCGCAACCCACACCTGATCGCGGCGGTCAACCATCATGAAATTCACCTGATCCGAGGGCAAACCCGAGGTTTGGTCATGAACGGAATAATGGGTAAAAGTCCCACGTTCGCGCTCAAAGCAACTCACCCCGCGCGATTGGGTACCAATCCAAATGTTGCCGGCACGGTCCTCGGCCAAACTGTAAATAAAACTTTCGGGCAACCCATCGCGCGCGGAGCGATACACGGTAAATTCGCGACCATCGAAACGGTTGAGCCCGTCCTGGGTGGCAAACCACATGAAGCCGAAACGATCTTGCAAGATACTGTAAATCGTACTTTGGGAAAGGCCGTCATCCACCGACAGGGTGTGAAAATTGAGCGAAGCCTCGGGCGGAACCCAGCGTGTCTCTTGCACGTCGGCACCCAATACAAAGGTCTGGAGCAACAGGTAAAACCAAAGAAACCCATGGCCTACGTTCTTTGGTCGGTTTTCCATAAACGGCGTTTATTCCTCAAGCGGCACCCTAGGGCGCGATCTCACATATGTGTAAAGGATAAGTGTTTAGCGCCAAGTTAACACAAGCGCATCATGGAAGAAAGCAAGGAATGCGGGGTGCCGATTCAGCAGCCCGTTTCGAGGGGAACCTCTCACCTGGGCGGATCGGTATCCATCCAACCGGCGCGGTCGTTCCAACCGCCGCCGGCTTTCGAGTATCTGGAAAATAGGCCGATCTCAAAAGAACAAACAGTACAAACCAGGGCATCGAAACAATGAACCGGCAAGTCTCCCGACCGGGCACTACACCCGACCCATCCACAATAAAAACAAGCAGTTGACCAACCAGCCCGATTCAACCACGGCTGGGAGCAGGAAAACATAAGCCTCGCGCTCCTTTTCCGTTCCGTATGAAAATAGTGCGCGACGCGCCCATTCGCAAAGGATCCTCCTCAATGCGCCTAACGCAACAGAAGAGCAAGTCCGTTTTCAAGATAATTGACTCTTTCAGGTAACAGCAGAGACAGCGCGAACTACTGATTTGCCACAAGATATTCCCTTTTCAGGAGCAAACCGAAGGTAATCCGCCAACAAACCGTACTTTCGTTGCGAATACGCGCTTTCCTTTGGGTGAAAAAATGGCATAATACCATGTAGATTATTGCTATGAGGTATATTCACACATGTCTGACGTTCAAAACGAAGAGCGCATTTTTGCCGCGGACGAGATGCAGATTCGCAAAGTCGAAGATGACTGGGATGAACCGACCTTGCTTTCACAGGAAGGTATTTTTTTCCTTAAAGATGTTGTCAAAGCGCTTGATCTGAGTCCCGTCAAACTCAAAAAAGAAGCGAAAGAATGCGAAGATTCCTGGGAAGAGATGGGTATTCGCAAAACCTGGACGCACTGGATTGTCCGCATGAAGGTGTTTTCAAAGTGGTACGAAAAGCGTCGCCCAAATCGCATTCAACGCGTGAATCCTGAATGGGACGGTAACGAATTGCTTCAACAAAGAGGCAAGTTCTTCCTTACCGAGGTCTGTGAAAAGATTCCCTTTTCTTCGCATCAGATCCGCTACCAAGCGAAAAAGAACAAAAACGCCAAAATCGAATACGGCATTTGGAAAGAACCAGAATACAGTGCTTTTGTTGTTCAGATGGAGGTTTTTTCCAAATGGGTACGCAAACTCTGGGCAGGCGATTTTTCCTAATCACCCGGCCCCACCCGTTTTCCAAACGCGGATTGAGAGAAGCAGTGGCTCCTGCTTCGCCTCAATCCGCGTTTTTTATTGGGCCGAACCACGTCCTTTTGAACGCACCGCGTACCGACACAACCCCGCGTGCCGGGTATCCGCCGAGCGGCGTCCCTTGATCCATCCAGGCTAGCCCGCATTTCTCACAAGGAATTCTGATACGAAGCCGAAAGCCATGCAATTACGAGGGGGCGGCCATCCGCGGGGCGGCCTTCCTCGGGGCGGCCATCCGCATGACTCAGTCGAACAATACGCAACGTAGCGCTGCTGCGCCGAAGGGCCCCGCCGCGAAGGGTCGGCCCCGCTCCGTTTGCGCTTGGTCATAATCTCCGGACGCACAAGGCTTTCAGCTTCTCGCGACGAACCCTCGTGAGAAATGCGGGCTAGTCAACCAGATAGGAAAACTTTAAAAACACCTGATTGCCCGTGTTCTGCAAATCATCGTTTCGACTGATGCGCGGTCCTCTCGGACCCATTTCGAGAAAGCGGTTGTCGTAATTGCCGTTATAGCCCAAGTAAAAGGCGGTCCAGGGATTGACCTGGTAGGTTAGTAAGAGATCGCCGTTTATGCCACGCCGCCGTGTGGCGGTTGATAGTGCCGCATTGGCACGGATTGATTCGTAATCCCCGATTAACCGCAGCCGCAAGCGACGATTAAACTGCCAATTCAACTTAAGCCGGCTGCTGCGTTGGGACACAATATCGCCACGCCCCATCTGGTCGTCCAACTGATAATAAATCAGTTCCTGCTCCACACGCAGTTGGCTGATCGGCCGCCAGGTGAACTCGCCGTAAAACGAAATTGAATCACCGTTGCTGATCCCAATCTCGTCGGTGGCACCGTAATTCACATCTTCGCCAAATTCGATAAAGGCAAAGGTGGAAAACTTGCGCGCAATGGATGTCTGGATCGATGCACCGAGGTAACCCGTGCGGAAGGTGGTATTTTCAGGAACGCCCAACTCGCCTTCACGCAAGGTCTCCCAACGGGTTCGGCCGTACAGAAAGGCCGTGGTTCGCCCTGCACCTTCTACCACCAAGCCGGGCGTGAAAATTTTATCCAGCTCAAGACCCGATTGATCCTCGGTGTATTCGGTTTCCAAATTAAAGCCCCAGGCATTAAAAGGCATATTGTCCGGGCGGAAGCGGTAGGTGCTAAAGCTGTTGAGGCTGCGGTTGTCCGGGCGGTGTTCACGACCTAAAAACGCAAGGGGTGAACTGAAATTTTCGCCAATGTCGATGTAACGCACGGCGGTGGTGAAGTAATTGCCTTGGCGGCGAAACTCAACCCGAACCGCGCTATCATTTTCGCTTTCGGCAGGCGCCACTTCCTCGCCATCCTCGTCCAACTCGCTCGGAAAGGTCACGTTACTGCGTACCGCTTGAAAGCCGACAGACCACTTCGGGTTGAGGCGAAACCGGCCGTCGAACGAATAGATCCGCGCCCGCTCGCCGGCAAACTCGGTATGGGAATAAAACACGCCCAGGTGGCCCTGGTTCAAAACATCGTATTTGAAACGAAGGATCCCGTGGTTGGCGTTGTCATCAAAACCCACCTCGTCGGGTTGCAAGGTTTCGCCTCGCGAGGTGTCGTTGATGAGCAGAGCCCCAAGCGTCGTTTTGCCGAGTTTTCCCGTCAAGCGGGCACCGACTTCCGGCTCACCGATACGACGGGTAAAAGACAAGTTAATCGGTAACCGAAACACATCTCTGTTTTCGGTAAAGAACGGACGCAGTTCGGGGAACCGCAATTCAAAGCGGTTGTTCACGGTAACCTGGGGCGCGTCGGACTCGACCTGACTAAAATCGGGATTGGCGGTTAAATCCAAAACCAGGGACTCGCGGAACACGATTTTCCCGTCGGCGCCCGCCTTGTGATCGCCGTCGTCACGGATGTATTCGGCCATGCCACTGGGGCCTTCCAACACTTTGAAGGAGCGAGAAGCCACGTAGGGTAAAAACTGGTAATTGGTTTGCGAGCCGGCTTGCGTTTGAAAACGCAACCGTCCCGCTTGATTCAGGCGGCCCTGCACCGATCGCAGGTATTGCGGCCAGTGAACATCTTCACTCAGGCGCACAATATTGCGGCTAAACATCACGCCCCATTCTTGTTCCGGCTTCGAGGCAAACCGCAAACTGCGAAAGGGAATCGCCATCAGCACCATAAAACCTTTTTTGGTCAGGGTCCCCTCGGAGCGCCAAATGGTGTGAAAGGAACGATCTTCACCGACCGATTCAATGTAAATGCCGTCGCGCTGGACCCCGCGTGCGTTGCAGGTAAACACATAAGCGCGGCGCTGATCGTTGTAGGTATCCAGCAACAGGCTGACGGTATCGTCCTCACCCACTTCCTCGCGCGGCGCCATGCCGTGGCGAATCGCATCGGGCGCCTCGTCAAAAACCACAAACACGGCGTAAAACGCGTGGCTGTCGTAACCTAAATAAACCTCGGTACGTTGCGTTGCCGGCTCGCCCTCACGCGGCGAACGTTGGGAGAAACCGGTGGACTGAATCATGGTCGCGGCCAGCTCACTGCTCGGTCGCATGCCGGCAAAATCAGCCAGCTCGGGCGGGCGGGTTAAAAGGGGAATCTCCAGGTCGGTTCCCGCGAAGGCCCACGCGGACCCGGGACAGAGCAGCAAACACGCGCCCAGCAACCATGCGACCATCGTTCTCGCCATGCTTTTTTGGTTTCTCACCCTGGTTAATCCTCAATCCAACAGCGCTTTAGCAGAAATTCACGGTTCACCGCGCCGAGGCATGCGTTCTATCACGAGACACCCATGGGGTCTGTCCCTGTTCCGTCAAAAGATGCAACCTTCTCAGAAGGACCTGGACGGGGCGTTGATCCCGTTGATGAAGTGATTTTGAGAAGGATTTGTCAACGAAGCTCGGTTTTTTTCGGTCGTGGGGGTGCATTCGAAAACCGCGATAACCGCATTGTTTTCAAAGGCCGCGCCTTTACCATCCGCGTCTGGCCCTTGTGACGTCCGCCCCTTACCACCAACCCAAAGGTTCGTTGCAGTTAATCCACACCCAAAATCCAGAAAAGAAACCCTTTAGGCTTACTCTTTCGCAGGGGATTCGCTTTTCGTTGGGTGTGAATTTGCGCCACTGGAGTATAGCCGATTTTTTTCGTCGCAACCAGTTGAACCCGTGAAAATTGAGCTTAATGTGAGCAAGGAAGCGCTCACCCGCGCGGATTTGAAATGCGCCGTGTAAATCCACGGTGCCCATGCACCGAAAACCCCTTTGGCCCCCCGGGAACCCGGGTGGAGAATGGGGGCCAAACCGCCCATCTCGGCGGGTCGCGCCGAAATTAGGGGGTTTCGATCAGTTTGTTGATCCCGGGAACACCCGATTCGGGCTCGGGAATGGCTGAAAACAGCCAATCCGCGTAAATACGCGATTCTTGGAACTCGGTTAACCCTTCCTCATCCGACTTAGAACGAATCCCGGTGATTTGCCGGCTGTTGATCTGAAAGGCCGACTGCCGTTCCGGTTCATTTTCCGAATTGCGCTCTTCCTGAACCAAATCTTGGTTCACCTCATCCCCGCCCACGGTCTCCAGCAACCGCCGCGAAGCGCGGTTAAGTTGCCTGACACCGCGCAAGTCGGTGGGGTCCAAGTAGACCAAGGTCCACTCGCCGTCCTCGGTCATGGGGTCGGTATACAACTTGCGCAGGAAACGCGGTTCCTGATCGTTAAGCTCGTCCAAGTCCGAAGGAAAACGGCCGTACTTAATATAGAAGCGTCGGATACCGTCGGCGATGTGTTTCCCGCGGTACATCAGTTCTTGCTCCAACATCCGTTGCCGTGCGGTGCGCAACGGCTGAACCGCCATCGACAGCGCCAAGCTAAGCGTGGTCACCGCGATCACCGCGACCAACAACATGTGACCCTTGCGGCGGGTCGGCCGAAACATCCCGCGCATGCTTCACCACTCGTAATAGAAGGTGCCGTCGAGCGCGCGTTCATCGCTGCCGCTGCGCACATCAAACACGCCCGGCTCGTAACTGCTGTCCTCGTCGCTGTACTCCGATTCGAGTACCTCTTCCCAGGTATCGGCGGAACGGGTGATCGGATCAACCGGAAAATCGCGAAGGTAACCCTCGTCCACCAAGGATTGTAGGCTGTCCGGGTAACGGCCTTTGTCAACGTTGTACTGATCGAGCGTCAACCGAATTTGGGCCAAGTTATGCCGCAAAACCGTTTCCCGCGATTTGCGCGCCGTGTTTTTGTGGGTGGAGGTCGCCAGTCCCGCCAGCATACCCAGCACCGTTAACACGATGATCAATTCCAGCACGGTAAAAGCGCGCCGTCCTCTGTTGTGCCACATGGGTTTCCCTCCTACCATTCGCCGTAGTCTTCGCCGTCCAGCGACACACCGTCGCTCAACGAGTAGACGTCAAACACATTCTCACGACCCCAGCTCTGTGTGTCGGGTTCGTCCTGCACCGAACGCATGCCCCATTCCCGCTCACCGGTCATGGGATCAACCGGAATGCGGCGCAGGAAACGAACCGTCTGGCCGGGATCCTTTTTAAAGGGTACCCCGTCCACCAATTGCTCAAAATCCTTGGGATATCCAAACTGACGCAGATCGCGCACCTCAATCAACCCCTCGTCATGGGCTTTCTTGAAGCGATCAATCGCCGTTCGCATCTCCAAAAGCGCGCGCCGCAATTCCACCTCTTTCTGACGCTTCACCATGTGGCGCGTCGTCGGGAACACCGCCGAAGCCAGCACACCCAACACCACCATGGCCAGGATCAGTTCGAGGAGGGTAAAGCCGCGCCGTTTCACGGGTTCACCTCATAGGTCGCGCTCAACCCCTCGGCCGGCAACAATTCACCCTCGGCGTTTTGCAAGGCCAATTTGATCATTTCCAACTGGCCGTCGCCCGGTTGCTTGGCGCGGAACACAATTTCGGCCAAAATGCCGGAACCGCTAAAGGGTTCGGCCGTGGTCCGTTGCGCCAATACCAAGCTCAGGCGGCCCCGTGAATTATTCCAGGCCGGTCGCAATAAGGGCTGCTGACCACGGGCATCGAAGAACTGACCGATCTGCACCGACTCCGCCTGCAATACCTCGGGGTCAAAGCCGACCACAATTTCACCCGACGACATGGCCTCGACATTGGTCATGAACAGTTGTACCTCAATCACATCGTCCTGACGGCCACTGAGGTTGGGCGGCATGAAGGACAACATGGCCGGCGAGGGCAATGCTTCTTCCGGTTGCGGCTCGTCCGGCGCGTCGTCGCCATTCTCCTCCGGCGGCGGCTCGGACCCCACCGGATACGCCGGTTTAAGCGCTTCCGGTTCTTCCACCGAGGGGCCGCCGCTTGAACGCGGAATCAGGGTGCCGTTCTCGCGCTCCTGTCTTTCCTCCGCCGCTTCTTTGGCCTTGGCGTACAAGGACGACAGACGCAAGCTGCCAACCTCGTAAGGAGCGCGGTCGTTTTCATTGATATCGGAATCGCGGATGATGATCGGGCGAATCGTCATGATGATGTCGGTTTGGGAAATGGTTTTCTCATCGTTGGAAAACAAGCGACCCAATACCGGGATATCGGAAAGGCCGGGAATCCCACTCAATGATTTGCGTTCGTCGTTATTCAACAAGCCGGCCATCACGTTGGTTTCTCCATCCCGCAAACGAATGGTCGTGGTCACCTGGCGTTGCCCTAAGACGGGCTGTAATCCGGCGGATAACACGGATGTCACGCTCAGTTCCATAACCAAGGTAATTTCCTGGTTGAAGTGAACACGCGGCTCAACCTTGATGTTGATGCCCACATCGTTGTAGTTAAACGAGGTCAAGGCCTGGTCACCGACATTGTTAAAACCTTGGTTCCCCGCCAGTTGCGCGCTGGTAAACGAGGTACTGGCAATCGGGATACTCTGCCCGATCTGGATGCTCGCTTTTTCACCACTGGTCACCCGCATCGTCGGGTTGGCAACCTGAGTTGAGTCGCCGTGCTCTTTGAGGAAATCAATCGCCAGCGCGGGCACAACGGTCAGGTAATCGTTGCTGTTCAGGCTGGGGAAAATCCCCCGCAAGCCGTTGGCGTCCGCATCGTCGTCGCTGCGGTCCAGCGGATCGGCAACCACCCCGGCCCGGTACAGCGGCGAGTTCTGGTTGACCGGATTCACCGGCAAAATACCCAGGCGACGGGAGCGGCTTTTGTTAACTTCCAAAAGTTCGACTTCCAGGATCACTTCCGGCTTGGACTTGTCGTTGGCGACAATAATCTGTTCGGCCAGGGCGATTTGTTCTTCCGTACCCTTAACCGTGATCGCGTTCAGCGATTCGTTTTCCGCGTATTCCTTAATCCCACCCAAACGCTGCAAGTGCTGTTTCAAATCCTTGGGCGTGATGTTGGAAAGGTAGAAAGTGCGGATAATTTGGTTGTCGTAGCGGTCGCGATTGTTTTTGTTGTCTTCCAAAATCACCATTGTGTTGTCGTCGATCACCTTAAAAAAGTGGCGGTTCAAGACCATTAAGGTATCGAGCGCCTTGAGGAAATCGAGATTGCGCAGATCGAGGCTGATCTTTTCATCGCGGATTTTGGTGTCCACCACAATGTTGACATCGTAACCGCGACCCAGGGCCGTGTAGATGTCGCGCACCGAGGTGGGTTTGCTGAAAATCAAATCGAGCGCACCCCAGGTACGCGGATTAAGTTGCGGAAGGTTCCCGCTGCCAATGCGATTGGCCGACTCACGACTTTCGCGACGTTCTTCGGCCAGCGCTTTTTCCTGTTCCTGAATCCGCTCGGCCAGCAACCGCGCCTGGCCGTTGCTGGGATCCAGGTTCAGCACCAGTTGGGTTTCGAACTTGGCCTCACCGAGCTGACCCCGCTCGTAGTAATAATTGGCTTTGCGCAGGTGGTCCAGCGCGGCTTTAACCCGCGACCGCTCCAACTCCAATTTGGCTTTGGTGCTTTTGGGATCGTCCTCCAGCACTTCCTGCCAGAGTACGTAGGCTTGGTCCCAATTCTCTCGTTCCGTCGCGTTCAACGCGTCACGGACACTTTTACGTTGAATGCAGCCTCCCGTAATCATCGCGACCACGAGTAGGCCGACGAGGAGGCTTGATTGATAGCGCATGACTGCTCCCGTCATCTATTCAGACTCCAAATTGATCTCGATGCGTTCATTTTGGCGGGTGAACACGAGTTGGACCGTGGGATATTGGAAATCCATCAGTTGGTATTGTTGATCAAAAGTTTCGCCAAGGCCGACCACCAGCAGTTCCTCGTTGAGTTGCACCGCGAATTGGATCAGGCCGTCGTCGTGGCTGGCCAGCACACCGAGCACCTTGCCGGGAAAGGTCGGTTTGGGCGGGGCCGCCGCTTCCGTTTCTTCTTCCGCCGCGGCCTGGGCTTGCGCCTCGACCACCGCCGCCACCCGCGCCTCTTCCAACTCGGCTTGGCGGCGTTGGTGTTCAGCTACCACGCGGGGATCGGGTCCCCCGAACAAAAAGGGATTGCGTTCGGCATCTTCACCTTCACCCACGCCGGCTTCTTTCGGGGCAAAGTTCAATTCAGGCAAACGTTTAATGATTTCCATCGACTTCTCGGCCCGGCTCCGATCCGCGGCATTGACCAGGCTCGGGCCGCCGCTGAAGACGCCGATCTCCGAGGCCCCGCCACCGAAATGCACGTAGAGGTTGCCGAGCACCAAGATTCCGACCACCGCCAACATGACCTTCACACGTTTCTGCTCGTTCATGGGGCGCCGCCTTCAAAATAGGTTGCCAACGAAAGCTCCACATCCACCGCGTTGGCGCGTTCGCTTTCGCCCTGAATCGCCAAACGGGTGATGATCAGGAACATATCCGAAGTTTCCACCTTTTCGACAAAAGCGCGAATGTCGCGATAGCGCCCACGTAGCGGCAGGTCGATTTCGTACAGTTCGAGTTGATCTTCTTTTAAGGGTCGCGTTTTGTAGCGAACCTGATCGAGCGCCAAGCCGTGTTCGGCCGCTTGGCCCGCGAGAAAATCGGAGATCGCCACCACCCGTTCGTCCTTTTGCTTGAGGAAATCGCGACGGAAACGCGTCATCTCGCTCAGGTTGTTGCGGTAGCGTTCCAGTTGTTTGTTGACCAAACCGGAATCCAACTCGCGGCGATCCAATTCCAGCCGCTGCATTTCCAAACGGGATTCGCTATTTTCCAAGATGTGTTGCTCTTCCTGGATCCCAAACGACCAAATCCCCACGCACACCAGCGCCAAGAACCCGGCCGTAACCGCCTGGTAAACCTTGTTGTACAGGAAGTTCTCCATCATGAGCGTCCCCCTTGTTTGCGGTAGGAAAAGGAAATCTCAAAAGTGATTAAGCCGCCGTCCGCCTTCTCGTAGCGCTCCGCTTCAAATTGGACCGCGCGAAAGGCCGGGTGTTCTTGCAAGGCGCGTATGAATTCCAGTTGGCTTTGTTTGGCGCGCGCCTCCGCCTCGAGCACTATTTTTTGGGCACCGTCACTCTGGCGCCGCCGTGACTGGCGCGGTTTAATCGCCAGAATGCGCACGTTGGCGGGAAGTTGTTCTCCCAAATCATCCAGCAGTCCGCCCCAATGGGTGTCAAAACCCGCTTGAATGCTTTGGAACTGGCTGACCTTTTTGCGGTATTCCACCAGGTTGATCTCCGCCAACTCTTTGAGCGCCCGTGCCTGGTTCCGGTCCAGTTCACGACCCTGATCCTCGATGCTGTCGATTTCCGCGTGGGTCAGGGTATTGCGGTGCTTCAACTGATTCCAATGAAACAGCAAGGCCGCGGCCAGCACCAGCAGCAGCGGATTGATCAACCACAAACCGTAAAGCGATTTGCTAGGCCGTTTAAAAGGGTTCGGCGAAAAGTTGACGGAACCGTTCATGCCCGTCCCCCTGCCGCCGCGAGACTGGGTTGCTGAAGCAAGGCCTGGAAACGCGCGAGGCTGTTGCCGCCGAGTTGGGGCACCAAGGTGGTGTCGCGGAATCGCCCCAGTTCAGCGCGCATTGTGGCCAATTGGTCCTGGTGATCTTCCGTCAGCGCCAACAACTTCACCGCGCGTTGCGCCGGTGTCGGTTGCATAAAACCCTCCCAATCGGAGTGAACCAAGGTTTGGATATCGAGCTGTCCGTCTGCCGCCAGGGGGAGACGTCGTGTGCGGAACTGAACAAAACCGCCCTTTTCGTCCATTTCAACCAGAAGGTAAACCTCCCGATAGATTCCGATGGTCACCGCGTTCCAGCCCAACTTGGTTTCGCTGAGCAAGGTTGTCAGCAGGCCGCCAATGTGACCGAGCTGCACACCTTTGTTCTCAAAGAAGGCATAAACCCCTTCAATCCAAGGCTTGGGAAGCGCCATGGTCAGATAGGTCAATTCTTCACTGAGCGGGAAAAAGCGGACCTCGGCGGTCTCCACCGAAAAATTGAGGTAGTGCCTCAGGCCAAATTGCAGGAAGGCACGCGGGTCCTTCTCCGGCTTGTCCAGCTTCAAGCGAAGCGGGTGCAGCAGATCGTCCATAATCAGCAAACCCAGGCGTTTCTCGCCAAAGGCGCGTTCATCGACCATTTCTTCCAAATCATGGGGCGTCGGCAGTTCCCCGCGACAGGTCATCTCACGCGACCAGCCGCCTTGATGGCTGCCGAAACACTGATTGGTATTGAGGTAAATCCAGGCGTTTTTGGTTTTCATGTAGTTGGTCCTGAGGGCGTTGGTTCCATTCGGGTTACTCGATAAAGGTCACTTTGTTGATTTCGTGCAGGCTGGTCACGCCCTGTTTCAGATTGTCGATAGCGGATTGGCGCAGAAACACCATGCCGCTGCGAATCGCCAGCTCTTTGAGCTCACGGATCGGGCGCCGTTCGAGAATCGCCTCGCGCACCTCGTCGTTGAGGCGCAAGGCCTCGGCGATCACCGTCCGTCCGCGGTATCCGGTGCCGTGGCAGGCCATACAACCGCGCCCCTCGTAAAGGGTAACGCCCCGCAGCGTGGCCGGGTCAATCGCCGACATGTCCAATTCTTCCGCCGTGGGTTCGTAGGGACGGCGGCACTGTTTGCAAATCAAACGGATAAGGCGTTGCGCCAGCACCACGTTTAAGGCCGACACAAAGTTGTAGAGGTCGACCCCCATGTTGACAAAACGGCCGATCACATCGATCACGTTGTTGGCGTGAACCGTGGTAAAGACCAGGTGACCCGTCAGCGCCGACTGAATCGCAATTTGCGCCGTTTCCGTGTCACGAATCTCACCCACCATGATTTTGTCCGGGTCGTGGCGCAGGATCGAACGCAGACCGCGCGCGAAGGTAAGCTGTTTCTTTTCGTTGATCGGGATCTGGGTAATACCGGACAACTGGTATTCAACCGGGTCCTCAATCGTAATGATTTTGTCCTCGGTATTGCGAATTTCGGAAATACAGGCATACAGCGTGGTGGTTTTACCGGAACCGGTCGGCCCGGTCACCAACACCATGCCATAGGGTTCCCGAATGCTTTGCCGGAAGTCACGCAGAACTTGACCCTCAAAACCGAGGTTCGGCAGGTTCAGGTTTTTGAGATCGGAATTGGCCGATTCTTTATCGAGGATACGGATGACCGCGTTTTCGCCGTGGATGGTCGGCATGATCGACACACGAAAGTCGATGGCGCGCCCTTTGATCTTGAGCTTAAACCGACCATCCTGAGGAACCCGCTTCTCCGCGATGTCCAATTCACTCATCACCTTGATGCGCGAGATCAAGGTGGTGTGGTACTTGCGGTCGAGCGGCTGCATCGCCTCGTAGAGCACGCCGTCGATACGAAACTTGATCAAGACTTTGTCGGCTTCCGATTCAATATGAATATCGGAAGCGCGTCGTTCGAGCGCATTGTAAATGGTGGTATCCACCAAACGGACGAGGGGTGAACCGTCGCGGCCCAGTTTATCGAGATCGATTTCGTCTTCGCCAATGTCGTCGTCTTCACCCGTCGATTGAAAGCCACTCGTCGCTTTTTCCAAAATTTTCTGGGAGCTTTCCGACTCATCGAGGATCGCGTCGATACGCACCTTCGGGGCGACCACCAGGGTGATGCGTTTTTTGGCCAGCAGCTCCAGTTCCTCAATTTGGTTCAGCAGTCCTTCATCGCCAAACGCCAATTTGAGTTGGTTCCCCTCCTGACCAAGCGGCACAACCTTGAACCGCGACATCAACTGAAAAGGGATGAGCGCGAGGGTTTCGCGGTCGAGTTTGAAACCCGCCAAGTCGGTGAACGGTAGTTTGTGCGCTTCCGCCAACGCGTGTGCTTGTTCGACGGCAATGGGTTCGGCCATAAAAAGAACACTCCTGGGGCGAGTCGCTTAGCGACCCATAAGTTCGTAGCTGTTAAACATCGGCAGGTACATCGCGAGCACGAGGAAGGCGATGAGGAGGCCGACAAACAGCAGGACGACCGGCGCGATCAGGTTGGAAATCATTTCGAGCATGTCTTCCGCTTGCTCCTCGCCGTTGTCGGCAAGGTAATCGAGCATTTCTTCGAGCGTGCCTGTCTCCTCGCCGACACGCACCATTTCACCTACCGAATCCCCGAGGAAGGTATGTTCCTCGAGCGCTTCTTGGAACTTGTTGCCGGACTCGACGTCGGCCTGAACCGACTTGAGTTGAATCGCAAGGGCACGCGAGGGAATGGCATTGGAAAGGATGCCGATCGCCTGAGTGAGCGGCACGCCGCCGTTGAGCAACAGCCGCAGGGTGCGGGCAAAAATGTTTTGATTCTGCAGGGTCCACAGGGTGCCGATCAGGGGCAGGCGCCGCAGCAGATTTTCAAGGGTGATGATGCCTTTTTCGGTTTGGGAGGCGACCACCGCGGCAATCACCACCACGAGGCCGGCGACAGAAAACGTGGTGAAATAAGCGTTGATCCATTCGGAGAAGGTCACCACCATTTGGGTCGACCAGGGCAGGGCCTCGTTGCTGTTTTCGTACATCGAGGCGAACTCGGGCATGGCACGAGTTAACATTATATATAGGGCACCCATGGCGGCCAGCAGCAAGATGGCGGGATAGGTAAGCGATTGCATGAACTTTTTGCGGGTGCGGCGTAGGCGTTCTTCTTGCACGATAAACCGTTCGAGCACCTCGACCAGGTTGCCGGATTGTTCGCCGGCGGAGAGCAGCGCCGGGTAATAACGGGGGATAAGGTCGGAGAACGAAGCAAAGGCTTCGGAGAGGGAGACCCCTTTGGTAATTTTTTCGCGGATTTGTTCCAGCAGGTCGCGCAGGTTGGACTTCTTCATGCGGCGCAACAGGATATCGATGCTTTCGAGCACGGGCAAGCCGGCTTTGAGCAGGCCGCGGAATTCGCGATTGAAGAGGATAAAGCGGCGGGCGGGGATTTTGCGGCGCAACCCAAAGCCGCCGAGATCGTACTGGGGTTTAACGGAAAAGACGAAATACCCCTCGTTGGTGTAGTGGCTTTTCACGGATTGGAGGGAGGTGCCGTGGACGACACGTTCGGTGATCTCACCTTCCCCGGAACCGAGTTTCACTTTAAATTGGGCCATAGGTGTTTTTTTCCTGCAAGATGGTGCAAGCGAGCACGATGCGCACAGCGCGCGGAATGGAACGAGGCGGTGCAGAGACAGAGATGAGACGCACGGCACCGCAACAAAGACGAAAAAAGGATCGGCCTCGCGGCAAAAAAGCCGGCGTTTGCGCCACGGGTGAACCCCAAGACGGGGCCGTGGACCCAAAACAAATGTCAGACGAGGCCAAGTCGGGGCATTGTACCATTGTTTTCGGTCGGTTAGGCGGCGAACCACCAAAGGCCCGCAAAGCAAGAGTTGCCAGGCCCGAACGCGGAAGGGCCGAACGCGGATGCGCTGAACGCGGATGCGCTGAACGCGGATGCGCTGAACGCGGATGCGCTGAACGCGGATGCGCCCCAAAAAAGGGTTCGCCCGATCTATGAAGGTAGTGTAAGATAGGCCGGTCGCGCCGCCATAGCTCAGTTGGTAGAGTGACGGATTCGTAACCCGTAGGTCCCCAGTTCGACTCTGGGTGGCGGCACTTTAGAAGAAATATCGCGAACTTTGGTCGCTTTTCGGAAGCCAGCCCTTATCGGCTGGCTTTTCTGTCTTCACACCAACTTAAACAACTATATTAAAAAGACTTAATCGCCAGAACGAAACAAGCGCGCCGCCTTCATCCCACCAAAACCGGCCTGCTTTGTGGTTACCAAAACAGCGCGAAATACGGCCGAATTTCTGCCCGATTTCGGTACTTTATCGGTTTTATCGGAAAGCAAACCCATTTTTGGTTACAACCAGATAACCTTGGTTATGACCAAAAACCAAAAAGTTCGAAACGGGTTCGCCCCAGCGGTTTTGGTTTCTGACGACCGAGTTCGAAAACAACGCGGCAAGCTGGAGCCAACCAGCAAAAGTTAGTCATTTTCCAAACCTCGCCATCTAAACAAGCTACGACCCGATACACCAAATAGCCCCTCAACGAGAACCAGGGTTTGACCCCGCCTCCCGCTAAAAAGGGAAAATTCGTTGAACCAGCTAGTACAGGACTGACCATTGAACACCCCCTCTAAACCGGGAATGGATTCTCATGCCCTTTAAAATGCAGTGCTCCTATCGAGGTTTCGGCAGGTTAGGGTTACACGTGGCTCAATTTCCGATGCAAATCTTGCGATTTAGTGGCTCACTTTTGGCTGCAATCCACCAGCCCAAATCGGTTCGAAGAGATTCTCGCCCTCTGATGGTCCACTGAATCGGGGAAGCCCCATTATTCTTTTCGGGAAAACAAGAGATAATTCAACCAAGCGGTGTTTTGAAATAATATCGCCCATTTTTTTGACACTCAAATCTTAATCGAAACTATTCTATGTGACCGGGATATATCTCACTGAATAGATCTTGAAAAGAGTCGAAAGGCTCGGTCAGTTTATAAAATCTTTCGGCGTGTTCCTGGTTAGCATAGGCATGATTTAGGTACGGGGTCTTGAAATGAAAAACGCCGCAATCGTCAATACGATTACGGCGTTTTTACACTTTTTCGCTAGATCAGCGGTAAATGATTACCATGCGTTGGCATGCTGGCGAGGCTGACGCTCGCGAGCCTCATTTACATTCAGATTACGGCCATCTAATAGAGCCCCATTAAGGTTTTCAATGGCATCTAATGCCTGATCTCTTTCCGTGAATTTAACAAATCCGAAACCGCGAGAACGACCGGTTTCCCGATCCGTAACAATGTGGACATCTTCAACATTGCCATAGACCTCTGTAGCCTCACGCAATTCAACTTCTCCGGTGTTCCAGCTTAGGTTTCCGACAAATAATTTCATTCAATTTCTCCAAGAATTCTTCAAAGGGTTACGGTTAGAACATGAGAACATTCAGCATGGCTCTCGATCCAGACCTTGTGATTTTTTGGGCCAGTTGGCTACGAACTTCATAGGGTTTTAATGATATCCCTGATTATTGATTCAGATGGTTTAAAAACCACTGAAGGAAGATTACTTCCAAAATTGCCGAGCCAAAACTATCCCTTTAAAGAAGATTCCGAAGAAAACAAAAAGGAAAACTAATAAATGAAACGACCTAAACTGGAAACTCTCAACTCACGACGGACACCTTCAATGTTTCGCTCCCAGCATACAAACTCAATACATTTTCAGGTGTGTTTTATACTGAAGCTTCTCCCGAGAAAACTATCTGGGATCATTTTTTGAAGCGGGGAAGCACCTCAGCAAGCTCAGCCATCCTATCGGAAGAACGCTTGCGAGTCAAGGTGAATCAAAAGACCTTCTCTTGATTAGACGATCAAACCAAAGAGCAGAGTGTTGGATAAAAGTGAAACGGGGGAACCGCGACGTGTGGGCAGGGGTATCGCTTGAAAGAGTTTGGTACCTCCGATCCCAATAGTCGAAATGACAAAGTTTCAAAACCACTGAATCAAGAGAGCGAGCACTTTCCCCACAACCGAGCTCACAGCAAATCTCTGGAAATTCAATTCTCCCGGCCTGATTTGTCTCCTCTTCCTGAATTTATTCTCCAGCCAAACAAGACCGTTGCCCACCCCAGGGTCCAAACTGACGCCGTCTCAAGGTATCTTCATCGAATTTAACGGAATCTCTGTTCTCATCGACGAGCCGGCCAACAAGATGAGCCTAGGTTAGAGCTCCAGGGAAACACACCCTTGATTCGAGCCAGTTAGATAGCGCTCTAAGCCTTCACCTTCCAGATCTTTTCATTTTTCGTTCCGAACTATTCTGCTACCATTTCGTCCAGCCCGCGAGGGCTCTGGCACTTTGGGTTCGGTGGTTTGAGATGGATCTGTACCAAAAGGGACTTCGGTTTTTATCTGCTCAGGGTGCATATTTCCCAAAAGAAATATCGCGCCGGGCAGTTCGAAGCGGAAAAAATCGCTGCACTTTTTAAAAAAGCGCGAACTTTGGTCGCGTATCGGAAGCCAGCCTTTACCGGCCGGCTTATTTGTCATCACGACCACCTAAACAGCCGCATTAAAGGGACTTAACCGCAAGGGCAAGCACGGCGCCTGTATCCCATAAAAACACGGGATTGTTCAAACTGCCCGCGAGGTGCAAATGGAGCAACGTACAAATTTAAATAGGTTTCTAACTGGTGTAATTTTGACTGCCGCGATTTGGGTCGCGATTTTTATCCCCTTTACTTTAAAGTCATTTTCCGAGAAACCGGAATCGCCTTTTTTGTTTTTATGGTCTCATACGCGAATGGATTTTTTGCCGGATTACCTTTCGTTTCCTTCCTTCCTTGAGCTACATATCTTCACATGGGTGCTCGCGATTGGGGTTGTTTTCACGAAGATACTCCAAAGAACAGCCAAAAAAGGCGCTGAAATCGTCGAGGGCGCAGCTACGGTTTATTGGAAGCCAAGTCACGAGAGGAAGCACAAAACCTACGCTCTTGTTTTTTTGGCAGAGGCATTTTTCGTCAGCGGACTGATCGTATTTCTGCTTTTTCCGAAGCTGACCTTTATTCAATCGATGCTTGCTCCGGTTATCTTTGCGGTGCTTGTCGCTGGGTTGTACATCCTTAGCGAGAGCATGTAAAACACATAGCCGGCCCGCATTTCTCACAAGGAATTCTGCTACGAAGCCGAGAGCCTTGCGATTACGAGGGGGCAGCCTTCCGCGGGGCGGCCTTCCGCGGGGCGGCCATCCGCATTACGCGGTCGAGCCGCCTTCGCCTCAACTGCTACGCCGAATGGTCGGCCCCCGAATGGTCGGCCCCCGAATGGTCGGCCCCCGAATGGTCGGACCCCGATAGGCCGACCCCCGATAGGTCGACCCCCGATAGGTCGGACCCCGAATGGTCGGACCCCGAATGGTCGGACCCCTGTGCCGTCTCTCGGTCGTCAGCTTCGTACTCACAAGGCTTTATGCTTTTTGGGACCTTTGCTGAGACACCTACCAACACCAGAATGCCCACCCCAAAACAGCCACGCCCTTATTAGGCCGAGGCAATGTTTCCGGGCAGGCACCTACTCAGAGGTCAAGTATTGCAAAGGCATCGTCTTTGGGCTGGTAGTTTAAACGCTCGCGGGCCGTGGTCAGATCCAATCGTTTGTAGCGGTTGTTGGAAACACCGTTGACGATCAGGAACTGGATGCTCGGTGTATCAATGCAAAGGCGCAGTAATTGATTGGCATCCCTGGGACTCAGGTAGGCCGCACGGTCACGGTGGGTCGTGCAATTTAAAAGGGTTAACTCGGGAAGGTAGTTGGCAATGCGTACCGCCACATTCGATAGGTTGTGCTGATACGCAAAATAGGCGCCCATCGCCTCTCCACTGCACTTGCTTACGCCGTAAAGATTGCCTGGCCGAACAGGCTGTCGCTCCTCTGTTTGAACATCGCTGGGATAACCCTCGTTCACCTGGGCACTCGACGCAAAAACAAACCGGGAAACACCTGATTCATAAGCGGCTTGAAGCATATGGTAGGTGCCGACAATGTTGACGGCAACCAGGGGTTCAAACGGGGCATCGGGCAAGGGAATTCCCGCCAGATGGAGAACCGCATCCACGCCGTCACAAGCGCGCCGGCAAGCGCTGAGATCGGTGATGTCCAAAGGCACCCTTTCTCCCTGAATGCCGGCAAGGGCGTGGGTCTGTTGATCGGCCATGCGGAGCTCATAATGCTCTTGCATGGCATGGCAAAATCGGGTACCGATGGTTCCATTAGCACCGGTCACCAAAAGTTTCGTTTTTCGGCTCAAGAAATCACTTCCTCTAATAGTATTAACGCACCAACCATTTATTTACAAATAACCTCTGGATTAAAACACCTTACCATAAACGCTTAGATGTTCAAAGTATCCAACCCCAGACAACAAAAAAACACAAAACACAAAATATCCACCCCCTACTTTGTTCTCCACAAGCAACTGGCTCAAACCTAAGAAGCGCGATAACTCGCGGCGATTTTGGCTAAACCTCTGGGCTGCAACGGTCTGTGAAAATGCTCACCGCACCCAATGGGTGCGCTTCCGCTTTCCCCAAACCATTTCGCTCCAGATCTTTAGCAAAAATCCCTCGCTCTTATCGCGCTTCTTAGGTCAAAACACACAAAGCCCAACGCTCACCACTTCTTTTCACAATAGCTTTATATGCAAACAGAAGGGTTAAAACCTAAAAAAGGGCGAATCGGGTGGGTTCAGTCGCAACAGATATTGGGCGGAATTTGTTGGAAAAGTCGAGACAATAGCCGGGGGAGGGACAAAATCTGAAAGCCCAACCCCCTGCTACCATGAGATACAAAAACGGGGCGCGTCAACTTGGCCCCGCCATTTCTTTTAGGCGCCGGCGAGGATTTTAAAATAGAGCCTTTTTAGGAAACGCTCATCCATGTTCAAACTGGGAAGGTTCGCGATGATGACCCGCTCCCGATTCAAAATATAGTAGTGGCCGCTTTCGGTGTTCCCCGTTTTCTTCCAATAACCAGGATCCATCTTGATCTTTACAAAGGAGAGGTTGTACATCTTCTCTAATCGATTCGCGGCGGCTAAACCTTGGTCGTCCGTGTAAAAAATATAGAGGTTGGCGATATCAAACTCTTCGGCCATTTCCTTGAAATAAGAAACCTCTTGATAACCGGCCACACAAGAAGGGGTCGCCCCTTTCTCCAAAACAACCACAATGCTCGGGTTCTTATCCTGAATAATATGGGGCGCCACAAAACCGTCGCCTTCGGTAAAGGCGAAGCAAGACATCACAAACAGAATGTTTACAACCGAAAAACCCATTACCATTTTCATTTTTTCTTCCTTCAGCATCCTTCTTGCTATTCCCAAGTAAATCCCTTCAACGTGTATACGGGCCATACCTCTTCTTCATCCTCTCGATGCTCAAGGAAATAAACCTTCGAACCATGTGGCCCCAAGAAAACACCATCAAAACGAAAAGCGGGCTTCGTGAGCGTTCCATCAAGACCCACGCGCGCAATCACACTTTTGAAACCCAAGCTGGTCGAAGAATCCGGGGTCATGTAAAAGACCAAAAATTCTTTTTCGTTGTATTTCCACAAACCATAGAAACGAGAAAAGGAGTTCCAGTAACCCATGATCGCTTTTCGCGTACGCTCCTTGGGTAAGCCCTTCTTCGATTGAACCCAATCGGGAGCTGAGAAGTTGATTTTCCCAACAGGCTTAAAGTCATTGGAGTAAGTGTAAATCGTTGGCTCTAGTTGGCCGATTACATGAATGTTCTCATCTTCTGCTACAAAATGTTGGGCGCCACGAAACTGAACCTTTGCATTCACTTCAGAAATCGGACCAAACATGGAATTCTCATCACAAAGTTTATTATCAACAAGCTTACATAAAACGTCACCTCTTTGTGAATGGCCTTGCTCATTCCGCTTCAAGTGCTTGAGCAAAGTAACAAATACGTTCCCTTTTGACGTAGCGTCAACATTAACTTGATAACCCATCTCTCTATTGACATAAGCTCCAGATGCATCAAACATTTGCAACGCGGCGTTGAAGTCAGTCACATAATAGTTCGCGCCATTAAAGACAACCCGCGAAGGGGAATATAATTCGCCCGGATTCTGGCCATGTTTTCCAAATTTCCGAATCAGCTTGCCGGCTTGGTCGAAATGAAAAACGGTACTCTCCGACAACATCGTAATACTTCCATCCGAATGCATCTTCATTTTACCCGGATAAAAGCTTATCTCTCTCTTGATGGGAATTCGCTTTTCAACATCTAACGTCGGCTCTTGAAACATTAAAAACATACAAAGCAAGTACATGTCAGACCTCTCAAACAAGTATCATTTCTCGTCAATAATACGCTTTTAGGGTAACCTGGACAAGCAACTTCGCGCGCGGACTGAATCCTTACAACTCAGGTTTCCGTGCCCCGAGACCACACCAAGGAAACACGAACAAGGCGGACTGATCGAAACGGGACACCCAAGGTGGACTCAGGACGGCAGCGGCCCTAGCGGCCGAATACCCTTCTTGAAGGGCGCATTTCTCCGTCGAAAAGTTCCACCTTCAACATATTCCGGCTCGCTAATGCGGTCCATGCGGAAATGCCGAAAGTCGTCACGCGCGGGATCCCAAGCGACCAAGTACCACAACGGCGGCAAGATCAACATCGCCTGGGGTTCCACAAGCCTTTTGGTCACAATACCTTTCGCATCGCGGTATTGAAAACGCAAAGGGTGTCGCCCAAGAAAAGCGGTCTCGAATGCCGGCAGCAAGCAGGGGTCCATCACCCCCATATCGGATGTATCGACGCGCGGTGAGAGTTCACCGATGTACAAACATTCCAGGAAGCGACGTAAATCTTGGATTTTGTCCGGCGGCAAGGCTTTTTCTATTTTGGCGAGTCCGGCATCGGCAAGCCTTGAAAAAGGCAAGCCACCCGCCGCACGTACCGCGGCCACACTGATCAGCAACGCAAAAACCTCGGCAACCGAAAGACGCGCGGTGGTTTGGACGGATTGCGGATCGAGCCTGAGGCCGCCCCCGCGTCCCGGTTCGGCATGAATGACAAAACCCGCCTCTCGCAAGGCACCGATATCTCGCAGCAAGGTGCGTCTGGAGGCACCCACTTCTTTGGCTAGATCGGCAATGGTCGCCGTTCCGTTGCGGCGGAGAAGGCGCACAATGGCGTCTTGTCTTTGGTGAACATTCATGACCCAAGCATAGCATTCAACCTAACAAGCGCGATAAATCGCGGTGGTTTTCGCTAAACCTCTGGGCTGCAACGGCCTGTGAAAATGCTCACTGCACCCAGCGGGTGCAGTTCCGCTTTTCCCAAGCCATTTCGCTCCAGATCTTTAGCCAAAACCCCTCGCTCATATCGCGCCTCTTAGGTTCAATGGTGTCAGGATTTGGCACCTTTTGGTCTTAGGTTAAGTGCTGTCTCAAGTGCTCCTGCACTGTCCCAACAACTCACCGCCATCAACCCGAGATATCAGCCGCGGCCAAACCAACAACGGTGTTCGCTGCTTGTCTCGACATGACCAAAAGGACATAAAATGTTTTATCCAAACGACTTTCCCCAACCCACCCTCATTTCAGTTAACGAGGTCACCCTCGAAGTTTTTGAAGCGGGACAAGAACACGCGGGCAATCCGATTGTGCTTTGCCACGGCTGGCCGGAGCATGCTTTTTCTTGGCGCTACCAAATGCCGGCACTCGCCGCGGCCGGTTACCACGTGATCGTACCCAATCAACGGGGTTACGGCCGGTCATCCTGCCCGGGCGAGGTAACCGATTACGACCTGGTCCACCTCTCGGGTGACCTGGTCGCTTTGCTGGATCACTTCGGTTACGAGAAGGCGACCTTTATCGGTCATGACTGGGGCGCCTTTGTCGTTTGGGGCCTCGCCATGTTGCACCCCGGCCGCGTCAAAAACCTGATCAACCTCAGCCTGCCTTATCTCGCGCGCGGCGAGAAGCCATGGGTTGCTTTCCTCGAAGAAATCGCCGGGCGTGACCACTACATGGTCCACGTTAACCGGCACCCCGGCGTGGTTGACGCCGTGCTGGAGGAGAACACCGCCCAATTTCTTCGCAATATGTACCGAAAAAACATACCGACCCGAGAACCTCGGCCAGGGGTCGCGCTCAGCCATATCGCAAGGGCGGAAGAACCGGACGGGGCAGCGATCATGAGCGATGAGGAATTGGCGGTGTTTGTCTCAGCTTTTGAGGAAACAGGTTTTACGAGCAGCATCAACTGGTACCGAAACTTGGATCGCAATTGGCACCTCCTGGCCGATGTGGACCCGATCATCAAACACCCCGCGCTCATGATCTATGGCGAACGCGATGAGATCCAAAAAAATGAGCAACTCACCGAGTTCGTACCCAACGTAACGGTACTGAGCTTGGACGCCGGCCATTGGATCCAACAAGAAAGGCCGCAAGAAACCACCAAGGCCGTTTTGGACTGGCTGCACCAACAGGAAAGCGAACTCAGGCGACGAAAAAAGCGCCAAAAGGCGAGCGGAAAGGACAAATAACTGGAAAGCCGCCACACCTGAATTAAAAAAGCACCCAGATGCCACCAAGACAACAGGCTCGCCCGAAATAGAATTAGATAGGACCATATCCAAAAGGATAAACCACAAGAAAAGTCACAATACACAGAATCAACATAAGTCTATTTTTATCAACAACTTTCGCAACATCGCTATTTTTGGCACCGGTCGTGAAATAGCCCTCCCTGCCCGCCGCAACGACAATCGGGCAGGTTTCAGGGCTCATTGACAACTGAATCAAAAATATCTTGGAAGGTACCGCCGAATGGACGGCAAGTGGTCTTGAAAACCATGGGCGCGTGTCAAAGCCGCGGGGTTCGATCCCTCTACCTTCCTTAAATATCTAGGTGTAGGGCAGTCTGGTCAGCCTCCGTGCCTTGGACGCACGATGTCGTTGGTTCGAATCCAACCACCTAGCCCGCATTTCTCACAAGGAATTCTGCTACGAAGCCGAAACCCATGCGATTACTTCGCTTACTCGGTCGAGCCGCCTTCGCCGTAGCGCTGCTACGCCTGTGCCGTCTCTCCGTCGTAATCTTCGTACTCACAAGGCTTTCTGCTTCTCGCTACGAATCCTTGTGAGAAATACGGGCATGACCATTTACCGGGCTGTAGCATAACGGCTAAATGCACTTGGTTGTCTCCCAAGGTGATGTGGGTTCGAATCCCATCGGTCCGGCCAATTTATTGGCTTGTAGCATAAGGGTAATGCATCTGCCTGTTAAGCAGAAAGATGGTGGTTCGAATCCACCCGAGTCAGCCAATTTGCTCCTACGTTTCGTGGTTAAGACGTCGGGTTTTCATCCCGAAAACCGGAGTTCGAGTCTCCGTGGGAGTACCAAACATGAGGCCGGTTACCCAACCGGTCCACTCATTTTTACTTGTGCAAGGAACATGACCCCCAAGGGGATCAGGAAGTGCAACGTTCAACGGAAGAAAACGTCCCCGACCGGGGAGGGTTCGAATTCTGCCGGCGCTGTAACTCTAGGTGCAACCGAGGGCTGCATTAACAGAGGCACAACTTTTCCGCGCTTGTGGCCAAGTGGAAAGGCATCGGTCTTCGAAGCCGACGACCGTAGGTTCGAATCCTACCAAGCGCATTCGAAATCGCACCGCTCACCCAGCGACCCGATTTCAACAACATAAGCCCGTGTGGCCAAACTGGAAAGGCACTTCCCGGCGAAGGAAGCGACGAGCCCGCTTTTCTCAACAGCTTTTTGACAGGCAGACGAGAAAAGCGGGCGACACGTTCGAATCGTCTCACGGGCACCAATTTCGCGGATGTCGTATAACGGCGATTACACCTGATTGCCGATCAGGAGATGTGGGTTCGATTCCCGCCATCCGCTCCACAATAGGGAACATCACCCTACAAAATCACGGATCTGTAGCAAAATTGCGTAATGCACTCGGTTTTTACCCGAGGGATTGAAGGTTCGAGTCCTTCCAGGTCCACCACTTCCTTTTCTTGTCCGGCTCGAGGCCTGGGCCAACCCTTTTCGCGGATGTCGTATAACGGCTATTATTCCCGGCTTCCATCCAGGAGATGTGGGTTCGATTCCCGCCATCCGCTCTACCTAGGGAACATCACCCTGCACGATCACGGATCTGTAGCAAAATTGCGTAATGCACTCGGTTTTTACCCGAGGGATTGAAGGTTCGAGTCCTTCCAGGTCCACCACTTCCTTTTTACAACCAAACCGTCAAACGCCTCACCCGCATTGCTTACAACGAATCCTGCTACGAATTTTTGGGAGAAATGCGGGCTAAGGTCTGAGGACAAGCCTGGCCAAAACCCACCAGAGGCACCAGGTGGTCCAGCAGCACCGACCTGGCCGCTCCTTTCGCTTGATCCCTGGTTAAACGAGACGGTCACCCCCTGACGCGCTCAAAAAAGAGCTCCCTGAAACCCGCCTCCCCTTGAGGGAACCAGGAGGACCGGCGCCACTGACCCACGCCCGCACGCTTTCGGCATTCGTCTTGCTGAGTTTTGCGTTGCGCACAAGCCTCGGCTTCGCAACAATTTACCCCACCGAACAGCAGAATTCCCGAGCGACGGCGACTGTGCCCCAGCCATTCCGTCTCGCAAGGAAAACACCCACGGGAATCAGGAGAGACGATCTTGCGCAAACCCTATTTAGGTTTCTTGGTCCTTTTCTCTTTCAGCACCTTTACAACAGCCGGAATCGACATCATAACCACGGTTGAAGAGATGTGCATCGGCCGCGATTTTGAAAAAGCCGGCGAACTTGCGGTTTCTATTACGGATGACGACTTTGCCGATGCATCCCCCGACACGCCGCTTTACCTGACCTGGACACTGGCTAAAAACACAACCTTGGCGGAAACCCTCGTAGATACCGCATCGGAACAAGGCAACCACACGCCAATCAACCTAGCCGCACGACGCGTGTCGACAACCGACGAACCACCGCGCCTATCTATGCGCCAGGATGCGGTGCAAATCGTGCGGTGGCGTCGCGGCGAACACCGCATCTGGCTGCGTATCAACCAAAGCAGCACCGAATGGCTGTCTCACAACGGCGAGACTAGTGCCCCTTCCTTGGATCACCAAGTGTTTTTCGAAATCGGAATCGACCCAGCGACATCCCTTGAACGAAACCAAAACCAGAATGCCAACGCGGACGCCAATCGATTTACTTCAGGACAAACCGCGTGCACCCTGCTTTTCGTCAACCTGACCGCCACAAGCCTGCAAACGGAGGGTCAATTGAGCGAAACCGGCCTGGCCGCCGACCCGTCCCTCTTTGACGAAACAACCCAAGGCGTCACCACGGCGCTCGATCCATCCGAAATCCAATGGGGCAACCCGCTCGGCGTTTGGTTTGGCATCGATTATTACGTGGGACGCGGCATCCTATGCGAAACGCTTGCATTCGAGGAATCGGTTCTGTCGGGTCCTCTGCCTGAAAGCAACGGCACGGGCACCTTGATTCTCGCCAGCCCCGGCGCGGTCGACGGCCCCATCACGGTTACCTGGTTTGATGCAAATGCCGCGACACTGGGCTCACTTGAACTCGCCCCCTTACGGCCGCGGGGATCGGTGGCGCACCCCATGTTCAACTGGCCCAACCTTCAGGAAGCCGCATCGCTTCAAGTGGTGGCGAGGGGCGAGCTCTTGGCGACAATTATCATGGACGACGGCCGCCAATGGTCCCTGCAGTCCTTGGATCCGAGGCCGCCCAGTCGCATCGTCCGTCCAAAACCCGTCATGCGCCGATAGCGCAAACCAAAAGAAAAGGTCTTTTCTGGAAGCACACTTCATCGCAAGCAATCGCTTCCAGGCAAGACCCGCCTCTAGCCCGCATTTCAGGCGAGAAATCGTCGTGAGAAATGCGGGCTGGGGTTCCCGAAGGACCGGCTTCGGTCCTTCGGGAACCTGTTTCAAACTTATTCGTTACGCAGCCACCCGCCCAAGAGGTAATGGGTGTAGTTCCAGTCACGGGCAACAATTCGGCCGCCGCCCTGGTCGTAAAACGAATTGTTGTGGAAGGGATAAAGCAGCATTTCACCGGCCGCGTTGCGCACCACCAAATCATCCGTCCCATTGTTGGTCCAGTTGCCCACGAAATAGTGGGTAAAGTCCCAACCATGGCCGACAACGGTCCCACCGTTTTGCTCATAGAAGGTACCGCGATCAAAGGGATAAAGCAGCAACTCACCCGCGGCGGTGCGAACCACCAAATCCGGGGTACCGTTACCGGTCCACTCACCAACAAAATAATGGGTAAAGTTCCAGCCATTGCCAACACGGATCCCATTGCCCTGGTCGTAGAAGGTGTTGTTAACGAAGGGGTAAAGCAACAAGTCACCGGCCTGGTTTCGAACGATTAAGTCGTCGGTGCCGTTGCCGGCCCATTTGCCGACGAAGTAATGGGTGAAGTCCCAACCGTTGCCGACCCGACGACCACCGTTGTGGCCGTAAAAAGTACCGTTGCGGAAGGGATACAGCAACAAATCGCCGGCCTGATTACGAACGATCAGATCGTCTGTCCCATCACCGGTCCAGTCGCCGACAAAGTAATGGGTGTAGTTAAAGCCGTGCCCCACCACTTGACCACCGTTGTGCTCATAGAAGGTGCCGTCACGAAAAGGGTACAGCAGCAACTCGCCTAGCTCATTGCGAACAATCAGATCGTCGTTGCCGTCACCAGTCCAGTTTCCAACCAGGTAATGGGTGAAGTCCCAACCATTACCAACTCGTTTTCCATCATCAAAAGAACCGTCGCGGAAGGGAAAAAACACAAGGTCACCCTCAGCATTGCGGACGACCAAGTCGTCAATCGGTTGCGCAAGAGCAGAAAACCCAGCGAGCGAACACAGCAAGGACAAGATGATCATTTTTTTCATCACCAAAAGACCCCTATTTTTTATTTTTCTCATATCAGCCAATTTTCACAAAGGGCATCAAGAAAGGACAACGCCCTTCCATTCATGAACGATAGGCACTTTTAAAAGCGCCTGTTTACAACGACAGCATACGCCGAAGCACAAGGTCTCCACAAGGGCATTTTTACGCAAAGAAGACTTCTTACCTAGGTCTTGTTAATTACCTGAAGAGCCATTGGCTATTTTCAGACCCAAACCCATACCCGGCTCAATGCCGACCAAAAGTTAAGGTTCTCTCCCATAGGGGCGGGGTCTTGGCGGGATCTGCTTTTACGCGGGCATCTCTGGTGATCGGTCCACGTGGTCGTGTCCGATACAGCGCCTGGAAGCGGCGCCTGGAAGCGGCGCCTGGAAGCGGCGACGGAGGAGGTACCGCGTTTGGTGAACGCGTGCAAACAGATCGACGCCCCCTAAGCGGAAGGACACCGGTTACATCGTAGCTGACCCGCCCCCGGCGACCTGGGTTACCAAACGGCCGCCGACCCACACCTTTAGCACGCGAATGGAAGCCAGTTCCTCGGCCGGAACCCGAGTTGGGTCGCGGTCCAGGGCAATGAAATCGGCGTGTTTGCCCTTGGCCAAGGTACCCAGGCGTGCCTCTTGAAAGGCGGCGTGGGCGCCGGCCGCGGTCATGCCGTGTAAACTTTCCATCACCGACAGGGCCTGATCCGGGTACCAACCGGCCGGGGGTTCGCCGTTTAACTTGCGCCGTGTAACGGCAAAATACAGGGTTTGCATCGGCTGCCAGGGCTCGCCCGGTAGGTCGGAATTGAGGGCGAGTCGGCCGCCCGCGGCCAAAATTTTTCGCCAGGCGTAGGCTTCGCGAATGCGATCCGGCCCAAGTCGGGCTTCGGCCCAGCCGCTGTCGCCGACGGCGTGGCTCGGTTGCATGGAGGAGATGACCCCAAGCTTGGCGGCCCGGGTATAGTAATCGGGCAACACGACCTGCGCGTGTTCGATGCGCCAACGATGGTCCGGCGTATCCTTTAGCGCGGCCTCGTAAATATCGAGCACACGCCGGTTGGCCTCGTCGCCGATGGCGTGGACCGCCATTTGGAACCCTTTCTCAGCCGCGTTTTCGGCCAGCCAGGTGACCGCCTCGGGAGCGATCCGCTCGGTGGGATGGGCTTTGTCCGGGTGGTCGTGGTAAGGCTTGGCAAGCAGCGCGGTGCGCGAGCCGAGCGAACCGTCGTAAAACACTTTGATGGAACGGACGGTGAAAAAATCGGAGGAATCGAGCAGCGGACCTTGCGCGAACCATTGTTCCATTAGGGGACGGTCGTTGCCGTTGAGCATGCCGTAAACGCGAATAGGAAGCTTGCCGGACGCGGCCAATTCGCGAAAGGCGGCCAACTGTTCACCGTCCATCCCAGCCTCGTGAACCGCGGTTACCCCGGCGGCGGCGAGGGTGTTCAATCCGGTCAGGATCGCCGCGCGGGTGGCGGCGGGATCGAGCGCCGGGATGTGTTGGTTCACCAAATAACGCGCATTGGTCAACAAAACACCAGTGGCACTTTGGTCGTCCCGCCGCAAAATGGTGCCGCCCTCGGGGTTGGGCGTGGCCGCGTCAATGCCGGCAACGGCCAGGGCTGAGGCGTTGTAAAAAGCGGCAAACCCATGCAGTGAACTGAGTGCGACGGGATTCTCGGGGTAGGCGGCGTCCAGAGCGGCGCGGTCAGGGTACCCTTGCGAGGCCCAAACCCCTTCGTCCCAGCCATGGCCAATCAACCAAACACCTGGCTCGGGTTTGGGATAGCGCTGCTTCAAAATGGCGATCATGGCGTCAACGGTGGTGGTGCCGCGCAGGTCGGCTTTTATCAGGTTCTCGCCCAGTTCGCGCACGTGCACATGAGAATCAATCATTCCCGGCAAAACGGTGGCACCGGCCAGGTCCACCTTAGCCGCGTCAGGGTAGTGTTTTAGCAAGCCCTCGTCGCCCAAGTCGAGAATACGCCCCTCGGCCACGGCCATCACGTCGAAGCGTAACGCGCCCTCCAAGGACAGAATGCTGCCCCCGTGGTACAAGGTCACGGCAGGCTCGACGACGCTAGGCGCCGGCGAATGACAGGCGCAAAGCAGCAACACGACCGACAAGCCGGCAAACAAACGGATCAACATGAATCACCTCAATATAATGGGCTTCTTGGTTTACGGAACAAATGACTTACCAATAACTCAGGGCTTCGATGCCTGCTTGTCCCAACACCAGTGGCTTTTTTTCGGTTCGGCCACACTGCCGATCCAAGCACAAAGCCGCGCGCCCTCGCGCACGTAGGTAATCACCTGGGGAAAATCGTGGTCGGCATTTTGGAACACCACCTCGTTCGCGGTTTGTTTCACCAACTTAAACGCGGTCGGACTTTTTCCTCTGGGTTGGGCCACATAATAAACGCCGTCCTCCCGTTGCTCGATGCGTAGGTACTCAAAAAAGGGCCGCCCCGGTTTGCGCATGTCGCGATTCATACCAAGCATCAAACCATCGGCCGCGGTCGTCCAATGCTCCTCGGTGGTACCCGCCTCGTTTTTCCAAACACCGGTCAAATTTTGGGTGAGGGAATCCCAGGAAACAGTGGGTTCGCCGGCAACAATCAGCGGTGTTACCAAAACCACCAGCCACGAGAAAGGAAAAAGTCGGTTCATTGTGCCACTCCTATCGAAAATCTAGTTATGGGATGGGAAAAGCCAAAAAGGCAGTTGGGCAACCATAGGCGCATCGATACAGTGGTGCGTATTTCGCTTGCCGACCGCAACATCCAAAGCCTAATCTGTAAGTGAATCATCACTCAGTTTCACAAAGAGGTGGCCGTGTTTACCCTTGCCTTGATCCTAAATACCCTTTGGTTTTCCATGGGATTTTACACCTTTTCCATCAACCACCGCGTTTTTGCGAAGGTGGTGGTACCTCGAGCGCAACGGGACACCCCGGTCTTTGAGATTCTGGCCGAATCAGGCCGCTTCCTCGGCGGTATGAACTTCGCCTTCGCCCTGTGTAACCTGTCCCTGCTGTTGCTGCCGAACCTCTTCCCGGATGCACAACAACGGGCGTTTTTGCTGTTTTTCTTCGCGGTTACCCATGGGTCCCAATTCGCCTTTAACGTACCGGTGGCCATGGAGAACCGCCGCGGCGGCGGGGTGTGGCCGGTCCTCAAAGGCACGATGTTGTTCATTTTCGTAACGGACCTGTTGATGACCCTTGTCAATGCCGGCATCGGTATCGCCTATCTCCTTTAGTCGAAAGCAGGGCAGGTCGCTTTTTGGGACAAGCCGGGTCAAGTCGCCGATGATTCCCAAAAAACGGGTTGCAGTTCGCCCCCCAAGAACAATCGAGCCACCACGTAAAAACCACCAAATAACCAAGAAAGGACCATATCAAAAAGCCGGTAAAAAATTTTCAAGCGACAGAATGGCGCATTTTGCTATGATGCCGTAAACGTTGCCGCACGAAAAAACAACCAAACTCAAATGGCTGCCTTTTCGAGGGTTATCATTTTTCCCGCCAACACGCTATCCACACAGGCAGCCCGAAAAGCGACACGCGCGCACTTTTTCTCGGCAACCAAATTTGCGGCAAGAGGTACAGCATGCAGACGACGATTGAAACGGTCAACAGCTGGCTCAGCGATATCGGTACGCAGATCGGCACAGCGATCCAGCTTGATGAAAACGGCCTAGTAACTTTGTCCTACAGTGGCGATTTGGACTTATCCGTTGAGTTCAACAAACTCAATGAGTATTTGTATTTTTACGCAACGGTCGGCAATGCCCAGGGGCGGGACCGCACCGAACTGTTCCAAGACCTCCTGAAAAGGAACCTGTTTAGTCATGAAACGGAAGGCGGCGCCATCGGGTATGACGACCAAAGCGACCAGGTGATCTACAGCAAACGCTTTAACCCGCTCTCATTTGAAAGTGACAGCTTCATCAAAACGCTTGAAGCGTTCGCCATGCGCGCGGCCAAGCTCAAAGCCCAGCTCAATGAGGGCACAGGCGAAGCGAGTTCCGAGGAAGCGACACCAAGCGAAATCCCCGCGGGCGGCATGATGAATCCAGGGTTCCTGAAGGCTTGATCGGCCTAGAGTGCCAAAAAACGCTTAGCCAAACCATCACGCGGTATAGAGCCGCGGTAAAAAGACATGGCCGATTTTAGATGGAGGATCACCAATGCTAAACGGACCACAAGGAACCCGCGTACGGGGCCAAGGTGTTCACCAAACGCCGCAACACTTACAAAATCCTTTCGGGCAGTTCCAGCAACGCACGCCCCAAGACCACGTTTCGGTCGGCCTGCGGACCCGAACCCCACCCGACGACCTGGTGCTGCAACAGCCCACGCTTCAGAATGTTAACCAAAATCCACCCATCGTTACGGTACAGCAACACATCTCGCCCAACCCCTTGACGCTGAACCCTTCGACGACCTCTTTATCGATGGATGACGAGGTTCTGGACTCACCCACCTTGTCCTCGCAGCAAAGCATTGATGAGGACAACAATCCCCCACCCCCGATGCTGAAACTGACGTCCACCAAATCGGAAATCGATGAAGATTTCACCCCACAGTCACCCAAAATGTTGAATCTGGGTGTCGACGATGAATCCTTCCAATCCCCGCGCATTCTCACCTTTGATGACAGCCTGCCCACGACCCGCCCCCCGCTCAGTTTAATGGACAGTGAGGATATGCAGAAATACGGCGTGCGGCAACGCCAGGAATCGGACGTCCAAATCGGTTGGCAGCAACCCACACCAACGACGAACAACGAAACAACAACGACCAAACTGGAAGATAATCGTTTGACCCTGGATCAGGAATGGCCGTCGAACGACCTGCAAGAATTCAAACAGACGTTTAAGATGACACCCAAGCAAGCCTTCGACATTATTAACAAGCACCTCAAAATTCCTCAGGAACACATGGACAAAGTGACCTTCACGCCCATGGGTGGCAACCGCTTTGAGTTCGATGTAGACGGCGCGGGTCCCATCAAAAACATTAACGTGAAGTTCTACCACCGGGACAACGAAATGATGCTTCAGCTCGCCAAGCTAGACCCAAAAGTCCAAGGTGGCGACATCATGAAAGGGGCCTTCCAGGGTTTGCTGGAAGTCGTCGACAAAACCAAGCAGCCGTGGAAAATGATCATGGACGCCAATATCACGGTTGGCAGTTACGCTTGGCCGAAATACGGCTTCACCCCCACGCCGAATAAAGGATTCCCAGAAATCGCCAGCAAGGCCTATGAACGACTTCAACCCCTTAAAGAACTCATTGACGACATGGTCCTTGGCAAGATCACGGTAAGTGACCAGCCTGACAAAAAGACCTTGAAAAATATCAGCAAAGAACTCGATCAAATCATGCAAGCGATCACGAAAGCAGCCAAACTGGACCCGCCCGACACCAAGGTCATCCGCAAACTCGCCAATATGAAAACCGATATAAGTTTCCTGGTTAAGGCGGATGTTAAAGAGCTTGGGTTCGACAACGTCCCCGACTTCTTCTCCAAACTCAAAGAAACAGCGGGCGATAAAAGTATCACCATTGGTAAAGCAGCCTTGTTAAACCAAAGTTACCAAGCCGAATTCGACACCAAAGGTGACCGCAAAATCATGATGAACTACATCAGTAGTAAGTCCACCATGAGCGATAAAATTAACTACGTTAAGGACAAATTAGGTTTTTAGACCAAAACATCCTTCCACCGGAACCAGGCGATTCTTGGCGGTACAATGCCGCAACCCCTTAAAAAAGGACATACGACATGGAAGACCGTTTCTTGTTCTACGAAGATGAAGATGGCAGACGCAGCGACAAAAACATCCATGAAGGCATTATGGATGACGAAGCAAGCGAGACACTTAACGCCCTGGAAATCATTCAGGATCACCTGAATGAGGGGGGCAGTTTGGAAGACGGCGTCAACCTCTATGGCGACCCCCTTCTCAAAAAAGGATTTGCAGAGGGAATCGTTACCCCGCAATGGATCCAACAAACACTGACCGAGCTGGAATCCATCGGCGAAGCGGCGGAAGCCTGAGGAACCCCACGGCCTTCGCCTACCGGATCAATCCAAGTAGGCGGAGAAGGTCGACAACGCTGGAAAATGGGCCGGGTCGCATTGCATCACGACTCGGCCCCATTCTTTTCTTGGCAAGGCCGCGAGATGCGACGGACTCAAGCCGCTCAAAAGTAACGTGCCGTCGCCAAAAGCGCGCTTCGGAATAAAGCCTACCATCTCGTTACCCCCGGCTTCCTTGTTCCATTACCCGAGCAACCAACAGGCGCGTGCCTGCCTGCAGGAAATCGAAATCGATGGTGTCGACGGTATCGCTGGGTTGGTGGTAGTGGGGATTGCGGAATTCGGCGGTGTCGGTCCACATCAGCGCCGGAATCGAACTTTCCCAAAACGGCGCGTGGTCGCTGCGATGCAAAACGGGGAAAAACTGCTCAACCCCCAGCTTCACCTTCAATCCCAGCACGGAAAAACCGGGGCAGTAGGTGGCCGCAACCCGCATCAACCGATCATTGACGCGATTGGAATGCCGGTTACTGAGGACGGCCAAAAACTCGGCGCGATCCGAAACCGGCAGGTTCATCGGCAGCCCCGTGGGCAAGGTCTGGGATCCTTCTTCATGACTGCAGAAACCCAACATTTCCAAGATGTGGACCTCGCGAATGGGGTAGGGTTTGTCGCGATCATATTCGGCCACAAACTCGCGGCTGCCCAATAACCCGTCTTCCTCGCGATTGAACAGTACAAAACCAATCGGCGGCACCGACCCCGAGCCGGCCACCACACGGGCACATTCCATCAGCGCCACCACGGCGCTGCCGTTGTCATCGGCACCCGGACAATTCGGCACGGTATCGTAGTGGGCGCCAACCAAAACCAGCGGGGTTTCGGCGGGAAGCCGCGGCAAGGCCACCACGTTGCGATAGCTGCCCTGAAACAGGACCCGATAACCCAAATCACCGAGTTCTTGGGCGAGCCAATCGCCAATGCGATGGTTGGCTTCCTGTTCAGCATGGTAATGGCGGGGAACGGCCAAGGTGATGAGCTGTTGCTCCAGCCGTTCCCGGGAAACGGTCGCGACCAACCGCTGTATTTCTTGATCCGGTTCAAACGGCTTGCGCCGATCCGATTGCGTCACAAACATCATGACCGCTCCTGTTTATTGAAATCGACAAACCTCGGCGGAGACATCAAACCACCGGCCCGCCAAGTCCGCCCCAAAGCGATCATCCCATCGCTAGCGCTGAAACGCGTAGGACATCTTCAAAAAGATTTGGCGACCGGTGCGCTCGTAATGGTTTAACTCGGATAATTCGCGATCATCCCCATACCCCAAAAAGGCCACCGATTGCCAATTCAGCTTGTAGGCCAGCAACGCGGAACCGGTAAAAAAGCCGCTCCGTTCATCAACCTCATCCACGTACAGCAACGGATCGCGTTCCGTTTCCACGCGCTGGCCAATCAACCGGAAATAAGTGCGCGCATTAAAGAAGTAGGTGCCGCGCAGCCGCGCCACCCAAGCCTGGAACAGGCGTTGCGAATCACCGGCGCCGTCGTTTATGTCCAAATCGCGGTAGTTGCTGTTGAACTCAAGCTGGGTGGCGTTCCCCGGTCGAAAAGTCACATTGAACTCGCCGGTAAACCCCGTGCCCAAACGCTCATTGGCAAAGTCGACCTCATCACCGACAATCCCATTCAAGTAAACCCGTGACAAAAAACCACCCGGCCGAAAGTCCGCGGTGAAAAAGAAGCGGTCGCGGGTAAAGGTGCCACCGCCCGCGCGCACCTCCTCGCGGGCAAAGCGGTAGCGCATAAAAGAGTTGTAACGCCCACTCATACCGCAGCCGGCGGAGAATAACTGGGTCAACAAGGCACCGTCGCGGTCGGCGCTGTAATCGGTAAAACTGAAGATGCGCAAACGGTGAATGAAACGTCCGGTGAAACGAAAGGTCCGCCCCATTTCGCCGAACCCCTTGCGGTAATCCACCTGGGGCACAAAACCATTGTCGGCGCGGAATTCGCGCGCGAAGTCGTTGTACGCCAAGTACCAATCGATGGTGCTGGTACGGTGATGCCAACTCAGCCGAAGACCGTGCCCCGAAAGCGAACGACCGTCGAAATCATCGCTCAAGTCCAATTGCTCCGGGGTCTCACCCACGCTGAACAGGTATTGGGCGGTGACCTCATCGGAATCGGTTGGGCGCCAAGAGGCGTCAGGCCCGAACAAGGTGTTGCGTCCCCCAATTTCGGTATCGCGATGGGTCACCAAAAAACCGGCGAAGGATTCGCCCATATCATGGCGCGCCCGAATAATCGCCACGTCGGAATCGTAGTCCTGGTCCACCAAAGACGACCCGTTGGCGCCCGGCACAATGCTCACACCACCACCGCGATCCTGGCCCACCAAGGCGGTAAAGGCGGTTTTGCCCAGGCGACCGGTCGCCCGCGAACCCCATTTCGGCGCGGTCATGGTTCGGGTGTAGACGGCGCGAATCGGGGTTGAAAAGAGGTCGATCCCTTCTAAGAAGAAGGGCCGTCGCTCGGGAAAAAACAATGCAAAACGCTCATTCGCCGATATTTGCGCGGTGTCCGACTCTACCTGGGAGAAGTCGGGGTTAATGGTTAAATCAAGCGCCATGTTTTGGTTGGGTACCCACTTCACGTCCAGGCCGGGTTCGTAATCGGGATCCTCGGCAACCAGCTCGCCACCAAGATCGCCCTCGGACCGCGCCTGTTCAATCGCCGAAACAAAAGGCGCCAACACCAAATTGCCGCCACGGGGCAACTTGGTCAGACCGTGCAGGGGCTTCACATTGCAAATAAAGCAGTTGCGTTCGCGCGACAAACGCGAGGTGAACATTTGGTAGCGGAAATCGCGCGGGCGGTTGCGGTACAACATAATGCCCCAGGTTTGCGGGTCGCCTTGTTTGTAACGCAAGGTCGCGAAGGGAATTTTGAGTTCCAAGACCCAACCGTCCTCGGTGATTTCGGCCTCGGATTCCCAGAAAAAGTTGGGCGAGGAATCTTCGCCCGAGGCGTCGTTGGAAACCGCGTCGTATTGAATCCCCCGGGGATTGGCCAAAAACATCACGGCGGAACGGCCGTCGTTGTCGGCATCAACAATGATGCCGCCGTAATCGGTGTAGGAAGGCACATTGTCGCGGTCCCCCATGGGCGCGCGAATCGCGCCGGGGTCGGGATCGTAAAAATACAGACCGACATACAAATGTTGGTCATCGTAGGTGAGGTAACCCTGACTGCGTACCTTGGGCGCGATATTGTCGCCGGGATTGGTTTCAACCCAACCCTCAATCGGGACAACATCGCGCCAGCCGGCGTCCGACAAATCGCCGTCGATGGTAATGGCACCTCCCGAACGGCGAATTTGAAACGCATCAGCCAACCCATGCGACGGTGCCACATCAGCAGCCCCCGTTCCCAGCATGAGCCACAACAGAACCCCCACCATAAGGCGCCTCCCAGAATGGAGCGTGTAAAAAGAAAGCTTATCGTGAAGGTATACGCAAAAAATTGGGGGAAGGATGCCTTGCCGATGAAGAAAGCGGCTTGACTTTACTTAGCGCGTTAGCTAATTTTTAAAATTAGCCAACTCGCTAAGTATAAGAGGGACCGTGACACACCCTAGTCGTGCTGAACAAGAACTGGAAGCCATGGATTTGGTCTTCAAGGCCTTGGCCCACGCCTCCCGGCGACACATCCTCGTCGTTTTGCACGCGCGCGGCGGGCGCATGACGGCCGGTGACATCGCCAAACGGTTCGCTTGCAGTTGGCCGACCACCACCCGACATTTGCGCAAACTCGAGGAGGCCGGTTTGGTCACCACGGCCAAATCCGGCCGCGAAAACAGTTACCTGCTCAACCAAGACCGTTTAACGGCCGTCGCCGGCGGCTGGCTGGCTTGGTTTCAGCAACCCGCGTTGGTTAACCCAAAGACGCCGTCGGAAACCGCATAACGAAAAGGAGGATCTCATGCAACCCCAAACCGCTTTTGCGATGTACAAACCCCACCCGGGCCAAGAAGAAACCCTTATGGCGCTGGTCAAAAAACACCTGCCCACCTTGCGCGAATTCGGCTTGGTTACGGACCGCGACGCCTACCTAGCCCGCTCGCAAGACGGCACCTTCATCGAAATCTTCGAATGGAAATCGGCGGACAGCGCCCGCGCGGCCCACGAACATCCCGGCGTCGCGGCCATTTGGGAAGCCATGGGTGCGGTCGCCGATTTCCCCGGCATGTCGGCCTTGCCGGAAGCCGCCGGTCCCTTTCCCAACTTCGAAAGCCTGGCCCTTTAGCAGGCCGTTTCGCCGGTGGGCGAGCCCTTATTTGGTACCGAAAATTTTGTCGCCGGCGTCGCCCAAACCGGGCAAGATGTAGCCGATCTCGTTAAGGCGCTCGTCCAAGGCGGCGGCATAAATCGCCACATCCGGGTGGGCTTCTTCCATGGCCTTGACACCCTCGGGCGCGGCCACCAGGACCAAGGCACGAATACGGCTACAGCCCGCTTGTTTTAATTGGTTAACCGCTTCGATGAGGGAACCACCGGTTGCCAACATCGGGTCAATCACCAGCGCCAAACGCGCCTCGATTTGCGAGGTGAACTTGCAATAATAAGCGGTCGGCTCCAGGGTTTCCTCGTTGCGGAACAAACCCACCACACTCACCCGCGCACTGGGAATCAAATCGAGCACGCCGTCCATCATGCCGAGTCCGGCACGCAGAATCGGCACCACGGTAATTTTCTTGCCTTGCAAACGGTCGACCTCAACCGGGCCGGCCCAGCCTTCCACGGTGTGGGGCCCCACTTCTAAATCCTTGGTGGCCTCATAGGTCAGCAAACGCGCCACCTCGGCGGTTAACTCGCGAAAATCTTTGGTGGAAATGTCTTTGTCGCGCATGAGCCCGAGCTTGTGCCGGACCAGGGGATGACGGACCTCGAAAAACGGCATGGGCGCCTCCAGGGTGGAATCGGTGTGTTCGTGCAACTTAGCAAGGCGGCGGCCGCAAAACAAGCCCCACGACGCATCCAATCCGCGGTGGGCAACGAATATGCGAGCAGGTGCAATGGGAGGTACCCATGCTGACGGCGCCACCGCCCCGTTCGGTCCAAGCCGGCTATGGGGCCGCGGAAATCGGCATCACGGCCGGCGAATTTTTTATTCAGGTTACCCTGCTCAAGTTTTACGTGGATACGGTCGGACTCAGCCCCGGCCTGGCGGGGCTTGCGCTGAGCCTTGCCGTGGTGTGGGACGCGGTTTCCGATCCCTTGATGGGCTACCTCTCCGACCGTACCCGCTTGGCGGCGGGTCGGCGCCGTCCCTACCTCCCGCTGGGCGCCGTCGGCCTGGCCCTGACCTTCGTCCTCTTGTTCAGCCCGCCCGACAACCTCAGCCAAACAGCGGCCTTCTCCTGGCTACTGGGTTCCTACGTCCTGCTCAACACGGCGATGACGGTGATCGCGGTTCCCCACCTGGCCTTGGCGGCGGACATGACGCCCAACCCACGCGACCGAACCGCCCTGTTCGGCTGGCGGTTTCTGTTTGCCAACATCGGCCTGATCACGGCGATCCTGGTACCCGGCCTGGTGGCGGCGGAAAACGCGGCAACCGGCGCGGCCACGCGTACACAGGTCCTGGTGATCGCGGGCCTGGTGGTGGCAACAGCCCTCCTGTCCTTTCGCGCCACCCGCGGCTACGACCACCCGGCACAAGCGACCCACCCCCAAAACATGCGGCTCGCGTGGCAGGCGGCCTCGGCACCCTTGCGCAACCGCGCCTTTCTGCTGCCGGCCGCGGCTTTTGTGCTGGGCTCCATCGGCCGCACCCTCAACAGTGCCATCGCCCTCTTTTACTACCAGGTCCGCCTGCACCTGGACGAACAAACGATGTTCCTCAAGGTCTTGTTGCCGTTCACCCTGGTGGTCGCCGTTTCGATCATCGGCTGGGTCGCCGCGGCCAAGCGGGTCGGCAAAAAATGGCCGGCGGTGGTCGGCATCGGTTTTCTGGGCGTCTCCACCGTCATCGTCTACCCGCTGTTCCCGGTTGGCCAGGCCCTACCACCGGCGATTTACGGCGTGGTGGCGGGCCTGCTCATCGGGGCCGTTTTTCTTCTGGACGCCATGGTCTCCGACGCGGCCGACCTGGACCATCTCCGTCGCGGCCAAACGGATCAAGGCATATACTTCGGTTACTGGCGCATGGCGGCGAAGGTGGCCCGCGCCCTGGGCCTGGCCCTCAGCGGGTTTTTGTTGGAATGGATTGGTTTCCAGCAAGGCGCGCCAACCCAAAGCGAAGCAACGGCGCAAGGTTTGGCGATCCTGTTCGGCCCGGTGGTCGGGGCCTTTTTTATCGCGGCGGCTTTGCTGCTACCGGCCTGGCCGCTCAGCGTGGCGAAGGAACGCCAAATCAGCCGCTTGGTGGTACAACGCCTTAACCGGCGTTAACCGCTTCACCAACCACCTCGGTGCGACGGCTGCCTAGCGAAGGCCACAGCAACCCGAACGCCCCGCAGGCGGCGATGGCAATGCCCAGCACCACCACATCCACGGTGAACAAACCCAGGACGGCGGTTACCACCGCGGCGGCTACAAACCGGAAACAACCGTGCAAAGCCGAGGCGGTACCGGCCTGATTACCAAAAGGTTCCATCGCACCGGACATGGCGGCGGGGGTCACCGCGGCAACGCCCATGGTGGTCAATGCCATGGGGACCAGCAACACCCAGATTTGGTCGCCGAGGAGCGCGCCGCCAATCACCATCAAACCACCACCCACGGCCACCGCGCCGGTTCCGGCCAGAGCCAGCGAGCGGTTATCCATGCGGGCCGCCAACTTTTTGGCGACGATGCTGCCGATCATGTAGGTCACCGCATTGGCACCAAACAACATGCCGTACAGGTCGGGCGTAAAACCCATGCCGTCGACAATCAACGCGGACGAGGTGCTGATAAAGGCGAACAAGGCACAGGAGGCCAAACCGCCGAGCATGGTGAAAAATACAAAAGACGGGTGGCGGGAAACACCGAGGTACGCCCGTGCAACCGGACCCACGCCCAATCGCTGCCGGGCGGGCGGCGCGGTTTCCGGCAAGGCGAAAAACAGCAGCGCGGACAAAGCGGCACCAAACACCACCAAAAAGTAGAAGGACGCACGCCAACTGAAATGGGTCTCCAACATGCCGCCGATGACGGGGGCAATGATCGGCGCCAAAGCCATGGCCGAGGCAACCGAGGCCAACAAACGGGTGCCTTCACTGCCCTTGGCGACATCGCGCACCACGGCTTGGGCAACAACGGAACCGGCACAGGCGCCAAGTCCCTGCAAGAGGCGGCCGAACAGAAGCACCTCGATGTTGGTGGCAAAAGCACAAATCAGGTTGGCGACCAGGTAAATGGCCAAACCGACGAGCAAGGGTTTGCGACGGCCGAAGCGGTCGGCAAGGGGCCCGTAAATAAGCTGGCCAAAGGCGAAGCTGAGAATAAAGACGCTGACGGTGAGGCCGATGGTTCCGGGCGAAACATTCATCGCCACGGCAAGGGCGGGCATGGAAGGCAGGTAAATGTCGACGGAAAGCGCCGTCATCCCGGCCATCAGGGTTAACAGGAAAAAAAGGTTGCGATGCTGCTGCACAAGGACCTCCCGGTTCCATCATCGTTTGAGGTCCCCATTCTCCGCGACGCTGGTATTAATGAAAAGCTGATTGTCTTTATACTCGTGATAGGCTTTCTTTATAGCGGAGGGTTCCATGGACATTTCACTGGCTGATCTAAAAGCGTTTCGTGAGGTAGCGCGCCTGGGCAAAGTTTCCGCCGCGGCGCGCGTGCTAAACCTGAGCCAACCCACGGTGAGTTGGACGATGAAAAAGCTGGAGCGCGAGCTGGGCAAACCCTTACTGGTGCGCGGTAACCGGGGCGTCACCCTCACGCGGGCGGGCAAGGCCTTGTTGGAACACACGGGTAACCTGATCCAGGAATTCCAAAATCTGAGCGACGAAATTCAGACGGACAGCGAGGAAGTACGCGGCACCTACACCCTCGGCGTTTACGCGATGCTGGGTACTTACACCTTGCCCTGCTTTCTGCCGCAACTGCTGATGGACTACCCGGCCTTGGAACTGCGCCTGACCCACGATCTCTCGCGCAACATAGCCGAGGCGGTCATCAACCGAAACTTGGATTTCGGCATTGTGGTCAATCCGCCGGCACACCAGGATCTGGTCATCCGCAAGCTGTACAACGACTTCATCGGTTACTGGACCCACCAGCAACCAAACGGTTTGCAGGATTTAACGGGACCCGACAGCGTGCTGTGGCTACCGCCGAACCTTCGTCAAAGCGAAACCTTGTTGGGGGAAGCCAAACGACGGGGCTTCCTCAAGCAAACACGGTTCCGTTACAGCACAGACCTAGGCGTCATTCACCACATGATCGCGGCGGGCGGCGGCGCGGGTTTATTGCCGGCCACGATTGCGCTGGCTTTTCCCGGCAGCCCGGTGGAACCGATCCCGAATACGCCCTCGTACCACGATGTGATTTGTTTGGTGTACCGCCACGACCGCCCCAAAACCCGCGCGGCCGAGGTGGTGATCCGCGCTATTTCGGAAGCGGATTATCAGGGCATCGACCGCACCGCGGAGGGTGCGCTCAATTGGATGCAGGCTAATTAAAGGCGGAGCGGCGGTCGCGGGATAATTTGGTTCGCGAAAAAATCAACCAAGCAGTGCCGAATAAGGTCGCCAAACCAATTGCGGTAAAAATAGCGGGCATCGGATTGGCCAGGCTGCTGATCGAACCCGCGTAGGTTGCAATCACCGCGTAGGGCACACAACTGAGACTCCAGGCCGCGGTGAATTTCAGCAACGGCATGCGCGTCAACCCGGCCAAACAGGCGGTGACCTCGGGCAATACGGGCAAGGCGCGCGCCAGCAAAATCATGATCACGCCGTATTCCAGAAAGGTCTCTTTCGCGCTGTCTCGTTCTTTTTGATCTTTGATGAGCAGGGCAACCAGGGGTTCCCCTTTGAGATAAGCGAGCGTGTAACCGGTAAAAGCGGCCAGTGCGGAGCCGGTAATCGCCACAGCGGCGCCCGCAACCGGGCCGAGAAAATGGCCGGCAAGGATCATAATCGTCAGGGTCGGCACCGCCACGAACAAATCGGCAAACAACAGCAGGATCACCAAGAGGCCGACATACAAAGGCGCCACGGTATCCGCGTGGGCCAGCCAAGCCTGGATGTTGTCCACCGTAAGGATCCCGGTGAATTTCAGCACCAGCAACATCGCGGTGAAAAACAAAAACAGCATCAGCATGATTTTTAGCAACGGTCGCATGGTTTCCCCCCGTGGTTCCGCTCCAGTTTACCGGCGCGCCGGCGCGGTCCAGGGTTCATCCAGCCGGCAGCACGCTTTCTACAATAGCGGTCTATCCGCTCTTCCGTCACCAAGAACCGCGACAAACGGCCGCCCATGGGATCTAGAAAGCGCCCGACCCGGCAATCATGTCTTTATCCGCCGCGCGAGAAAAAAACGCACCACGACCAACAACATCCCTTACATCAAACATTTGCAACCAAGACCGGCATCACTGAAGACCTAAAACCGGCCTCGTCCCCACGCCAACCGGGCCTTTTGGAAACGGGCACTAAACCTGCTTTTAATTAAGTCATGTCGCTTTGGGTCATGCCGCCGCGATGCCGCGGCGGCAGGCGACGTTTCAAGCATCTATCTTATTAAATCCTTGCTTCTTCTTGTCTTAGTTGAACTTACCCATACTTTCCAGCCGTTCAATTAAGGAGCACTTTGCCATGACCCCGATTCCACGGGCCGCTCGAGCTCGTTTATTAACCTTGCCCATCATCCTTGCGATATCCGTTCTTTTTTGTTTTCCCCTGTCCGCACAATTCACCAAGGACCAACCCGGCGCTGACGGTTGGCTGGTCCAACTGGAAGGCGCCCCCCTTGCCCGACACCTGAAACATGCCCCGGCACGAAACAAAAAAGCGGCGCTGGACCAGCGCGCCCACCTGGCCGGTATTCGCCAACAGGTTCTCGGTAACCTGAAACAGGCAGATGTGGCATTTGTCGAAAAACAACGCTACGAAACCTTGATCCACGCGGTGGCGATTGAGGCTGACGCGGCGACGGCGGCGCGGATTCGCGATTTACCCGGCGTGATTGCGGTCAGTCCCAACCAGCGACGCCACGTGCGCCCGACCGCGATCACCCGCATGGCGGCACCCGCACAACAAACCAAGGAAACCCCCGACACCAACCGGGGTGAAGGCCGGGTGATCGCGATCATCGATACCGGCGTTGACTACAGCCACCCCGATCTGGGTGGTGGGTTTGGGCCGGAGTTTAAGGTCATCGGCGGTTACGACTTTGTCGACAACGACAGCGATCCCATGGACGGGCATTGGCACGGAACCCACGTTGCCGGCATTGCCGCGGGTGACGGCCAGGTCAAGGGAATCGCCCCCAAGGCCAAGTTACTCGCCTACCGCGTGCTCGGCCCGTTCGGCGGCCTGGACACCGACATCATTGCGGCTCTAGAACGCGCCGCCGACCCGGACCAGAACCCGCTAACCGATGACGCCGCCGACGTGGTCAACCTCAGCCTGGGCGGACCCGGCCACGCCGACGATATCCTCAGCAAAGCGGTCGACGCCGCGGTGGAAATCGGCATGGTGGTTGTGGTCGCGGCCGGCAACAACGGCAACCAGCGCTACCGCGTCGACAGCCCCGGCTCGGCGCGGCTTGCGGTAACCGTGGCCGCCCTGGATCAAGCGGGCGCGGTCGCAGGCTATTCCTCATTCGGCCCCGGCCGACCCCAAATCGCCAAGCCGGATCTGGCGGCACTAGGCACCCTCACCTCCACCATGCCGGGCAACCAATACGGTGAGGCAAGCGGCACCTCCATGGCGTCACCGGCGGTCGCAGGCGCGGCGGCGGCCATTCTGCAACGTTTCCCCGATTTCACCCCGGAACAGGTCAAACAACGGTTAATGACCACCAGCGAACCGGTCGGCGACGCACCTTTTTACGCGGCGGGCAGCGGCGCGCTGCGTTTGGACGCGGTCCTCAACAACAGGCTCCAAGTGGAAAGCACGCGAACCTACCTTGGCCGCATCAACCAAAAAACGGCATCCTGGCAACAAGGTGTTTCGCTCAGGATCACCAACCACGCTGAGGAGGCGCACACCGTCACCCTGTCCCCACGCGCGCAACGCCCGCTCGGGGTTTCGGTCACGGCAACACTCTCCGAAACCACCCTGCGCCTGGGCCCCGGCGAAACGGAAACCGTCACGGCGACGATCACCGTCGACAACCGCCGCGGCGAATACAGCCGCAAACACGGTTGGTTTTTTCAGCTACCCATCCAAGTCTCAACCGACGGGCAAAACCAACGCGTCGCTTTGTTCGCCGACAAGTACCTGAAGGTTGACCTGGTTCCAAAAGACAACCAGAGCATCATCCTGCACGCGGGAACAATTGGCGAGGATCTCTCGCCCGACGAGGACTTTTTCGGTTCCCAAGACCTGTTCGCCGAGCCGGGCCCGCAATCGATTCTGGTTCACGCTTCCGCGTTTGTCGGCCAAAACGCGACACGCGATTATGTTTGGTACAAGGAAATCGAGGTTGAGAATGATACGCGGATTACTTTTGACCCGGCCGATTGCACCAACACCTGGTCGCCGCGATTTATCGGTTTGGACGGCCGCGAACAAACCTTCACCCACCAAAACCTGTTGGTTCATCACCTTGCCTACCCGCGCCCTCGCGGCGGTGCCCTCCACGACACCAACAACAAGTTTCCCCAGGAAGTACGCACCACCGACCTGCCGGCGTACCTCGACCTCACCGCCATGGCCCTGGTGGACCTGGGCGCCAATCGGGTCGCCCTGATGGGGGCCCCGCTGCGCAACTTCGGTGACGAACCCAGCCCTGTTTTTGATGTGCGCGACTTTGTCAAAATTCCCGTCGACCTGGACCTCGCCGCGGCCGCCGACGCGAGTTCACTGTACCTGGAAGTTAACTCAGACCGCGGTCATTGGTTTTTCGGCAATCGCATCATCCAACCGATTCCCGATCCCGAGGGTGACCCACGCGAGCACCACCTCAAAGGCCGCCAAAACCTGGAACTCTATGTGCCGGCCGATTGGTCCTCGCTGCTGCCGCGGCGTAAGGGCAACGAGGCGCAACATCTTGGTTTTTGGCTGTCGACGGAATCGGTACGCAACGGCGTCAGCGGCGGCAGCATCACCCCGATCTACCAGGTAACCGAGAAGGGGACACTCCTGGCCCACCGACGACGCGGCCCGGAAGATGTTTGGCCGCTCACCGAGGGGACACCGCGCACAAGGATCAACCTCAACGGCGGCAATCCGATCCCGCACCTGGGCTTGGCATTTGATCCCGACCGCTTGCGTTTGGTTCTCGACAGCTTGCGTTTCGCCGACATGGCCGTCAATTCAGACGGCATCGGCGCGGGCGCCGCATTCCAAATCACGGTCATCCGCGACGACAGGGTCCTGGTCGATCAGGAGAACCTGTGGGCCGTCCTTGAACGCGCAACCGACTGGGGGCCTGGCGATTACGAGATCCACCTAACTATCGGCGGCGCATCAGCAAGGTACCGCGCCCGTTACGACGGTGAAACTCGCCACCACGCGGCTTCCCCGGTTGTGGGTCGCGCCGCCTACAGCGACGGCCGATTGACCCTGGATTTCTTGGATCGGGCTACCCACCAGCCGGACGATCCCGATTTCACCTTTGATGAAACCAACCTGGTGGTGGCCGTCGCCGCTCGCCGCGGCGGGGAAACGGACTGGCAACCCTTGGATATCACCCGCGATCCAAACCAAGTGGGCCGGTACCATTGCCAACCACCCGTTCCCGCTCTGGATCAGCGAATCGACCTGCAGGTCACCGCCCTGGACCCGCGCACCGGTGGAGAAACGGAACTGATCGTGCCCGGTTACTTGCACCGCGGCCACGCGACCCTGATCCCCTGGGTCGTCAACAACGAACGGTTCCAAAACCAACTCGCTTTTTTTAACGGCACGGACCAAACCCAAACCGTGCAGCTAACCGCCGCCGCCGACAGCGGCGAAACCCGCCGGCGCACCATCATCTTACCCGCGCACAGCCTGCAAACGCCCAGCCCGCAACACCTCTTCCCCGGCTTGGACCGCTACAGTTTGCGCATGGTCGCGGAAGACATCAACGTGCGCTGCGCCTTCACCACCCGCAATCACAACGCGGCACCGGCGCAAACCACGGGCCTCCCGGAAAACCAATGGTCACCGGAACTGACTTTCGGTTACCTGGCCCGCGATCTGATTCCGGCCCTGGTCTTAACGGCACCGGCCCAAACGGGAACCACACCAGACGATGAACGGGTTGATCTTGTTCTGAGCGGTGCCGGCGGGGAAATCGGCCGCCACAGCCTAACCCTAACCGAGGGACGGCCCGGTGCGTTCACCTTGGCGCAATTCTTCGACGCGGATCGCTTCGAAACCACCATGCACCTGCGCGCGACCACTGAAAGCGGCGCGCCCCTGGCCGGCACGGTGTTCAGTTTTAACGAACAGCGCGCACCGGCGATGGCGACGGCCTTGTCCTGGCGAACGGGTGTTGCCACGGAACAACTCATTCCCTGGGTGGTTGCCAATGATCGCTGGGTCAGTGAGATCACCCTGGTCAATCGCGGCCCCCGCATGGCAAAGGCTGTTTTCACCGCTTATCCCAGTGAAGACACGGCACCCATCACCATCACCCGCCCGATTGAGCGTGGTTTAACGGTTCTCCACGCGGCCGATTTGTTTCCGTTCGGAAAAGGCTACACCCTGACTTTGCAGGGCTTGCACGGCGATCTCGACGTGACCTACACCACCCTGGCCACCAACAACAGGGGCCTGCCGTCGCCCAGCATGACGACCGCGGTCAAAGACGAGGAACGCGGGCCTATCCTCGATTTCGCCCTGGTTCCCCGCCACGGTTTCTCCGCCATGGTGGTCACGGCACCCCGTGCCGAAACCGAAAGCGAGGTGCTGGTGACGGTCTTCCGCGGCGACGGCGGCAGGTTGGAAACAACGCGAACCTTGTCGGTCGGCCGTCCCTTGGTCCTACCGCTTGAAGACTTTTTACCACTCGGCGCAGAGGACGAAACGGTCGCGGTTCGCGTCCAGTCGCGCGCCGACCTGCCCCTCGCCGGGACGGTGTTTCACTTCAATGAGGCGGGCGAAGCCTCCATGAGCAAAGCCGCCCGTTTCCATTAGACAAGAGCGGCCGCAACCCCATTTAGTGGTTGCGGCTGTTTTTTTACGGTGCTTGGGGATGGTGAATTTCGATTTGTTGACCCGGCAAGATGGTTAAGGCGCGCGACGGGTCGTTGGTTTGCAAGGAGCCGACAACGAAATCGCCGCGAAGCTCAAGGGAACGCAAACCGGATTCTAACGAGATGACCCGCTGCTCACCGACGGCCATTTCCAACGTTTCAACTCGGGTTTCGCCGTCCTCATACACATGGGTCAGCACCACGGAGCCGGGAATCTTGGCCTTAAAAAGAGAAAGGCTGCCGGCGGGCTGCACGAACAAGGCGTGGGTCACCAAACCCTCGGCGGCGGCCCCGTCGAGGGTGCTGTTGCCGTGATCTCCGCTTAACCCGAAAAAACGCAGCGGCTTGTCGCTACGTGCCACCAGGGTGTGGACCGCGTCACCCTCGACCTGAATCCGCGGCGCATCGGTGGGAAACGCAAACACACCGCCTTTGATGTTCAGGCCCAAGCTTTTGCCGCGTGGGGGAATGCGCACGGTTTCCTCGGCAAAGATGCGACCTTCCGCCCCGTAAACCACCAGGTTGACATCGGCATCCGCGTCGTTGGGATTCACCACGGCGAAACCGTTCCAATCCAGTTCACCGGTGGCCAGGTTGATCGGTTGCAGCGCGCGAACTTGGTCGGGTAAGGCGGCCACCGCGGCCACGGCCGCCTCGCCGCGGTCCGCGCGGTAACCGTAAAGCTGGAAGCTGTTGACGGCCTGATCAGATCGGATACGCACCCAGGCGACCCGTTCCTCCGAATCCGTGTCGTCAAACAAACCGGGCTCGCCGGCGGGACCCTCGGCCAAGAAACCGACCCATTTTTGGAAAGGCGCCAACCCAAACGGGGCATCATCCCGCAAGAGCCGGCTTAGATCGCCGCCGCGTTCGCCTATTAACTCAATTTCCAGATTGATTTCCCGATTCACCGGATTCACCAACACCCAACCCGACCAAAAGCGCGCGCGGTCGGCGGGAACATGGGGCAACACGAAGGTCTGCCCGCTCGCGCCCAGGGCGGCAAGCGGCAAAGCGGCCGATTCACGACCGGTCGTATCGTCGATGTGGCGACTGAGCAAGCTGTGGCCGGCCAAGGGTAAACTGCTTTCAAGGCGCAACCAGCGCTGACCGTCGCCCGCGGGAACCAAAGTGAGGGATGCACCCGCGGCCAGGATATGGGTTTCGCGAGCTTGTTCCGCGAAGGCGCCGTCCGCGTCGCTGTAGGTGGTCACGATGATGGTGGCCGCCTCACGGTTAGGATTGGCAACGGCAACCTGGCTTTGCCAAGAAGCTGAAGCGGGGGGAATGTGGGCGCTGACGTAGGTGTAGGCCGCAACGGGATCGACGAGATTTTGGCGCGCGAAGGCGTTTTGAAACACGCGGGCGTGCGGTCCCTCCGGGTACAACCGCGCGGCGGTGGCGACAATCGCGGCGCTCCATTGCGGGGCGGTGACACCGCGACCCAAACCAAACATGCTTTCGATCACGATTTGGTCGACCTGCTCGCGGGGAATCCCGCGCCGCATCAGTTCCAACAAAGCTTGGAAGGCACCGGTCGACCAAATTTGACCGTGCTCGTGCCTGAAGTAGGTCATTTCGGGGTCGTATTTCTGTTCAAAGTCGTTGAGCAGGCGGCCGGCCCAACAGCCACCAAAAGCATCCCAAGCAAACACCCATTCGGGGCGCACTTGCAATCCCTGCAGCGAGCGCAAACTCCAGCTGCCCGCCCAGTAATCGCCGAACCCTTCACCGAGCATGAAGGTATCGCCGCCGCCGGAGAAGAAACCCGGCGCCACATCGAACTGAATCGCATGGCCGTACTCGTGGATGATGACGTCGGCATCCTCGTTGTCGTCCACGCAGCCGTGCCCAAAAGCGATGGTGTTTTGGGTACTGGTGTAAACAGAATCATCGTTGCCGAAGCGGCCGTCGGCGTCGACTGAAATGGGACCGTCCTGAATGCCGGTCGCGCCGACGAAACCGAGCTTTTGCAGGTAACGCTGGTTTTCGTCGATGTGGTAGTAACTCATGGCGTCGTTAAAGCCTTGTTGCCCGCGCGCGAACTGCCAAAAACCGTCCGCCGTGGTGGTCGGCGCGGTGTTAGGCGCCTCGAAATCCACGATTTGCACCCAGGGCCCGGACAGATGGAAACGCCCCTCCGCGGTGCTGATATCGCGCAGGGTACGCAGGAAATAAGCGTCGGCAAAAGCCTCGGGCGGCGATGCGTCGGTGAGGTCGAAGTCGCCAAGCGTGGTGATCGGATCGGGATCGAACAGGGTGGCGCTGCCGTCGGCGCGTTTGGCGGGGCGCGCCGGCGCCGTACGCAAAGCGCGTTGGGTGCGGAACCAAGCCACGGCCTCGGCGCGGTTGCGGGGCGGGAGCTCGGCGGCTTGGCGTGGCTCGCCGCGGCCGTGGTAACGCTGACGGTTGTGGGTGTTCAACACGGCGCCGTCGACGGCGTCAACAAACACGGCCCAATCGCCTTGGGGTTCGCTCGTCAAGATTTCCACCAGCCAAACCAAACGCGGACGGCCGTCGACATATAGGTAACGGCGTGCGGCACGGGGTTCGGCGCCAAGGTCGCCGCGCACATCCAAATCCTGCCAGGCGATTTCGAGGGCGTCGTCTGCATTGAGCAGGTTTTTCGCGGCCCGGCGCGGTGGAAGGCGGCTTTGCTCAGGCAGAAAACCCTGGTATTGCAGGCCGTCGCGTTTGTTGAGGGAAACCGTCGCTTCTTCACCGTGGACGGGAATCCCGTCGAGGACGCGGGTAAAGGTGAAATGATGGCCGAGCAAACTTTCTTTGTGGCGGGTCAAGCGCCAGATACGACGCCCCTCGGGGTCGGCGGGCCGGTTTCGCCGCAGCCAAGCCCATGCTTGGTCGGTGGCGTTCTGGAGGACGACGGAGGCCGCCGCGTCTCGCTCGGTTGCCGCGGGCGGTTCAAGGGCGGGCGACGCGGCCGAAAGCCAAGCGACGCAAAGGAACAGGGTCATCAAGCGGTAGTTCATCAATATTTCTCCTCGGAACCTGAATCGTGCCGTGTCACGGGCAGACGACACGAGAGATCTGACCGACACCAACAGGATACGGTCGCAACATGCAAAACCACCACGGCAAAAAAGGAGGCCGAATGGATGGTGTCAAGGAACCCGCGGCACGAGGGAAAAGGGTCGGTGAAGGTGCGATGGAAAGGTGCCGGAACGGGCGGTGGTTTTTGCGGGATGGGACGCAACGGTGGCGGGGGGCCACCGATTGCTTGCCTGAACAACGATCCGAGGGAAGAGATTACCCAAAAAAGAACAGCCCGGGTGTGTTTTTCCCAAAACACACCCGGACCGCAATCAAAACGGGTTCCCCGTCAGCTTAGGAATCAGGTTTGGCCTGACAACCGTATTGGTCGAGTAACTTCTGAACCTTGGCGATTCGCTCAAGCTGCTTGTTGCCCTTTTTCTTTTTCTTCTTTTTGGTTTTGGGGGCGGCATCCTGCAAAGCCTTCATTTTCAGCAAGACACGGCACATCAAGGCGGGTTCGTTTTGCCAGCGCCCGGCCTCAATCGCTTGCAGCCAGGGCACGCATGGGTCGGGAAGCTCCCCGGCCAGTTCTTCCAGTTCAAGGTCCAACGGATCCATCGCGGCCCGACGCCGCGCATCCGCCTCGGCTTGTACAGCCGCTTCCCGCTTCATCAACCAACTGGTTTCCAGCTTTTTTGAACGCTTCATGCGGCCATAACCCACGCCCGTTTTTGCGCCGGCGCCGGCCCAGGTCAAAGCCGCCTCGATCCAGTCGTTGAGCATGACCGCGTCCCCTTCTTCCAAGGGCACCCGCGGCAGCCAACCGAACAAAAAAGGCGCTTGCTCGGCGGTCACCAAAAAAGGGATGGGGATGGGGGAACGCCAGTCGCCGGGTGGATCATCCGGGCTCCAATTCCCAAAATGGGGTGTGATGACATCCACCTTAAGGTCGACCGCTTTGATCGGGAGCGCGTCGAGAAAGCAAACGGAACCGGCGGATAAGCCGCTGTCTTTGCCGTCTCGAGGACCGAGCAATCGCGAAACGGTGGCTTTGGCAATCCCCTCCGCCTCGGCCCAAGCCCGGACCATGCCCTTTACGGAACTCCCCGGCAAATAAGGCGCGGGCAAAGTCGGGTGCCAGGTGAAACCAATCTCAAGGGGATGGGCGCGCCCCGTGCCGGAAACAAAGGTGGACGCGGTTTGGAAGATCCGCCAGGCACCTTTTCGCGCTTCGATCAGTGCGATGCGTCGGTCGCGTTGCTCCTCAAACTGCGCCGTGTCTTCAAGTTTTTGGGCGGCAACCTGGTTCGCCCAATCAAATTTGGGGTTTGCACTTTGACGCTCGGCCTTGAGCGACCAATCGCCGCCGGGCGTTTGCTCCCAGGTGTTGCAAAACTTGTCGAACCAGAGGCCGAGATGCCCGTCGGGATGAAACGAAACCGAGTCCTTGCCCGCGGCGGCGGTGTACAAAGGTCGCATCATTCCGGCACCGCCTCGGTTGGGATCGCCGCCCGGCAGAACTTTTTATGCCAGGTCAACCAAGCAATCGCTTCAGCCTGTGCCAAGGTGTAGTCGGCCTGATTACCCTCAATCACTTGTTGCAGCAGGTACTTGCCGTCGGCATTTTTTCGGTGCGGGTACACACCGTCATTGTCCCGGCACAACCAGCCACTTAAGTTCGCGACCAGCTTTTGGTGTGCTTTTTCCTCGGCAGATTCTGGTTTGGCGCCGGCGGCGGCGAGTTCGCCGGCCACGGCCTGGCCCAATCCATTGATCAAAATCGCCGGGCCGAGGCGTTCCACGTAGGCCCGGTAACGCGAACACAAGGCGGCTGATCCATCACCTTCCGGTAAGGCCTTGACACATCGCAGGGCGTCAGAGGCTCGGTCTTGTGCCAAGGTTTTCATGCGCCACCTCCTTGGGCGGGGTAAGGCGCCACGGCAAACCAACCCTGACCAACTGTTTCGTTGCCACCGACCTGCAGGTAGGGCCGCGACTCGGGGAACCATGTTTCGGCAGCGGCGCCGGCCGCCCCCGCACGATCAAACAACATGGTATACATCAGCGTGTCGGGTGGCAGTGTTTCCTCGTACCACAGACTTTTGCTTTGTTTGGTTTTGGCCTCCAATTGGTTGCGCGCCTGAACAGTGAGGCCGTAACGCGCGAACCAAGCAAAGTCCTTATCAGTAAGGATCACCATGGTTTTTGCCAAGCGCTCCCGGGTGAGCTGATGCCGAATGAGCGGGGCGACGGCGGCAATCCATTCCTCGGGTACAGACCCCGCCCCCTGAAACAAGCGCTCTTCCAGAAAAAGCTTGCCTACGTTGCACCCAAGAACCTCACCGTCCTTCACGTCCGGCAGGGCATGGTTCAACTTCACGCCAATCCGGCCCAAATCCCGCGTCAAACGTTCCAGTAATTGCGGGCAGGTCGCCCAACGAACGGCGCCGGTCAAACTGCGAACGGGCAAGAGCAACAACCGGCCCTCGGTGATCAAAAACCCACCGGCGCATTCGCGGCTCCCAAACCAGTCCTCAAGCCGCTTCTCACGTTTTTCTTCATGTCCCTCGCTTTCCGGCAGACACTTCGTCGCATGATCGCGCAAGGCGCCTTTGAGACTGGATCCCACCAGCACCGGGTAATCGGTGCCCGCCTCGCGTGCAACCGGTAAATCAATCACGCCGTCGCCGCGGCCGCTGCCGGGGTGAATCGGTGTTTCGGCCAATAAGCCCATCATCATACCTTTCATCGTTGACCCTCCTCGGTCCATGTTCCCAAAGCGACGGCACCGTAACCCAGGTTGCGGCGTCGTCCGATTTGCAGTCGGCCGGCTTGATTGGTGCGCATCGGCCCGAGCTTTTCTTTCTCAGGCAGCTCGCAAAAAAGCACGCTTCCCGCCGGCAACAAACACCGACTGCCCAGGGGTTTGCGGTTACGGGCATCCCAGCCGCCGACCCGTTGCGCCCGGTTCAGGCACGCCGAAACCACGCGGACGCCGCCCAAAGTAGTTAGGGTGCGGCCGATCAACGGCGTTTTCTCTTCCAAATCCAGCGCGGTCAGTGCCGTCACGGTCAAGCGTCCGTTTTGGGGCGGCTTTTCCGGTAGCGGGCAAAAGGCCGGCGCGTCCCAAGCTTCGCAGGTCACCAAACGACGTTCGCCGCCCAGGATCATCGCGGTGCCTACAGGGATCCGCCAATCCGCGGGCAATCCGAAACACTGAACCCCAAGCGAAACCTCGGGTTTGAGGCGGATGTGGCGCGCGCTGTAGAGTTTGCGCCGCTCCGCGGTGCGGGTTTCAGGATCACGGGCAATGCCGACCCGCCGTTCCTCCAACCAGAGTTTGTCGCGCGGGATCAAGGATTTGGGATCGGGCAGTTGTCCGTTGAGCACGGGGCCGAGGTGGCGTGCGCGAATCCAAACGCCTTCGGCTGCCTTGAGCTTGGGTCCTTCTTGACGCGGCCAAGCCGGCAGGCGCACCGCCGACCCCAAATCACAGGTAACTGCTTCGCCGGGTTGTGCCACGACCTTCGGTTGCCATGTGTCCTTTTCCATGCAGCCGAGCACATGACGCGGCAGCGGGAAAACGGGTTCATTTTTGAACAGTAAATAGGGACCGGCGACGTGCAGGGCGCCCAACTTTTTAGGGCCGTCACCCAGCACGGCGCTGATCTCACTCGGCCATTTACGAGAACCACACCACCCGTTTTCACGGGCGAGGCAGGCGCGAATCGCCCCCGCCATCGTGGTCGGATAGGGTGGAAACAGGCCGCCCGGCTCGGATTGCGCGGCGGTCCCGGTTGAAAACGGGGTGTTGTCGCTGAAGAACAAAACGTCGTGGGGTATCAATTTGAGACTGATCACGGTGCCACCTCCTGAAATTCGGGAAAAGCCAGGAAACAGGCCGTCATCAACCCGTCCAGGCCGACCTTTTGCGGCGCCGCCGTCTCGGTCTGAGCAGGCGCGGGCGCCAGGCAACGGACGATCAGGTCGGTCAAATACCCCGCGCTGTTTTGATCCACGTCTTCACCGCGAATGGTGAACCCGCGCACGATTTCCGCGTAGAGGAATCCGTGGAGATCGGTGCCTTCCGGCAAGTCAACCCAATCGCCGGGATGCCAGGTCGCCCCCGCGCACAACACCGTTAAGGTTTGGCGCAAACGGTAAACCAGCGACGTAGAGAGTTCGCCACGCCGATCCGTTTGCCCGTCGGCCGCGCCCAAGGCAACCGCCAATTCTTGGATCAAAGCAACAGCCCCCTCACAAGAACCGTCAGCGCGCAATCGCTGCCAAGTACTGACCCAGAGGGCACGGGTACCGCCCCGTTTGGCAACGGAAACCGCGAGGGAATTGCGGCCGTTACGGTTTTTGGCAACATCGTCGAGACAACGATGGGCCTCGTCCAAAGCCATGGTGATCGGCTGGCGGAGATGGGCAAACACCACCGCGGCGGAAAGCGTTGGGTTGATTTTGAGATCTACGCCTTCTTTATTACAAACGGCTGAAAATGCAGCACGATAGGCTTCGGCCAAGGCAGCCGCACAGGCAAGCGCCTTCGGAACCGGCAACATGGCCAAAACATCGTCACCACCGGCGTAAATCGCCTGACCGCCATGGTTAGCTACAGTTTCTTCCACCCCCTGGGTGAATTTCTGTAACGCGGTACCAATTTCTTTTGCCGACAAGCGTGCGGCGAGTGTTCCCAATTGATCGCCGTCAGCCAGCAAAATCGCGTAGGCGTTGGGCGGCGTGCCGGCCGCGATACCCGAAGGCCCCGGCGTCGCCTGGAGCCGATTGAGTTGTTCAGCCCAGTATTGGCGCCGCTTTTTATCCGCATCCTCACCAATGGTCGCCTGGTCCTTCAAGGGGCATAATTCGGCATCCTGAAGCGAGTCCTCGTAGAGGTAATTGGGATCGAGATCTTCGAGAACGCCGGTCGTGGCTTTGCGCCCGACACGGAGGGCCTGATCTGCCGAGGCCTCGCGGATGTGTTTGCGGAAAACAAGCGCTTCCTCGGGCGCGGTTTGGTTGATTCGCGCCAGCCAAGGTTTGAGGGCCAGGTCAACCGTGGACGGGTATTTGTTGGGATCGAGCCGCCAACCCACGGCTTTCTCGGCCACCAAGGGAAACAACCGTTTGACCGCGGCAATAGCACACAGGCGTTCGTCCGGGCGCAAGGTCCCGCGGGGCAAGCGCTCCCGAACCCGTTCCCAGAACACATCTTGTGCTTTTCTTTCTTCTTTTTTGGTGGCGCGAACCAAACCGGACAGTTCCTGGTAGTCGTACATCATGGTGCACTTGGTACCCTGCTCGGGAGCCAGCAAACGGGCCGCCCATTGTTTACGGCGGCTCCGCTTTTCGGCCAATTCGGCTGGATCGGTGCCCGCCTCACCGGCAACCCAGGAAATATCCCAGAAGGTTTCAACCTGCCGCCGCCAAATAGCAGGGCCGTCCCAGCCCGCCATTACCTCAGGTGCAAAGGCTCGTTGCCAAACAGCATTACAGATTCGACGCCAAGCGCCGTTCACGGCCCGAATGCAGGCCTCGGCTACCTCGGCCGCGGGTGCTTCGACCTTTACCGTGAAATGGTTGGGCACCGAACCAATCGCGGGCGGTTCACCTTCCCGTTCGCCGCAAACCCAGTCGTACAACCGGTCACCCTTCACCACGGGTTTGATAATTTTCCCATTCCGATCAAGCGCGGCTTTGATCGCGTGCGCGGAGAGGTAGGCGAGCAGGTAGGAACTGCCCCAAAGGTCACCGGTCCGCCGCGACTGAGCCACAAACTGCTGAACCGGGCCGATGGAAACATCCAATATTTCGGTCATGTCAGCACCTCCAAGGCTTCACCAAAAGGCTCCTGTCGTGCTTTCCCGGTTACCAAGCGATCCAGAAACCGAACCACCGGTTTGTAGATTTGGTCCTCTTGTTCAAGTCGATGCTTGCGACCCCCGACGGAAATCATCCGAGCATGTTTCGGGAGAAAAACGCTCGGTAAAAACGAGAGGATCGCGACAACGCGGCCGGCCAGGGGATGAACGTGAATCAATAACGGGCTCGCACGACGATCCAACCGAGGATCCGCCGGCCCAACTTCATCCTTTTTTTCCGCACCATAGTTATGCGGCAACCCAAATGCGATGCGCTCCGGGTAGGTGTCGCGCGGACCAATGCGCATGATGTCGTGATCCTGTTGGAAGTTTTTTTCGCTCGGGATTTTGTTGAGAATGAGGCCGTTTTTTCCATAACTTCGATAGCGAACCATTTCCCGGCCGACGAGGTTCAACAAACCGAGGGGAGAAAGTTGCTTGCCGGCGGTGATCAACACAATCCTGGCTTGGTTGGAAAAAGCGGTTATTTCGGGATAAGCGTCCCCCGTCATGGGCTGAAGCACATCGCGGAGACAGTGTTTCAGCGAGACGAGGTCGGCCGGCGGCGTCCAGATCGTTTCCGTTTCTCGCGCTAGCAGAGACATAGCTAAGGAACCGTAGCCTTTGCGACTCTTGGCACCCATGCCTCCAAGCAAACCGACAAGTTTCAAGGCAGCGATGACCGAATCTTCCTCGGCGGTCTCTAAATCGCGACACCGAAGGTGAACGGTCATCGTCGGCAATTGCGGAGCAGATGCCGCGAAACAACCACGCGTCAACTGTCCCGCCTTGGTTCCTTTGTTGTTACTGCCGAACGCCTCCATGACCCCGTAACCAAGGTAACGGGCGCCGTCACCCACCACCTCGCGGGTTTGGGAATCCTCAAGAACGGTTCCGGGCGCAACGGTTGCAAGCGGTTCGGTTTCTTCTCCCCATCGCAGCAACACACGGCCTTGCCCGCCGGCGGCACTTCCAAACAATTCATCTTCGAGTCGTTTTAATTCATTCAGATCACCGCCGCAACGGGACCAGTACCAAGCGCGCCACCAGTAACGCAGCACCCCTTTAAAGCTCGGCAACCGCAATTCGGGTGCTCCGTCCGCGCCGCCGCAGAACATCGGCGTCACCACCCGATAAGTCGCCTTGAAATTTACGATCATTCACCAACCTCCCGAGCGGGGTTGGCAAGCACACTTTGATGCATCATGCATTGCTCCTTTCGTGGAAAAAGCTCGGCTGAAATCCTCCGGGGTATGCCATCGCCACCCCGGGTTTCAATTCCGGCCTGCCAGGTGAAAGGGAAAAAGCGAGATTTTTTTCGGTGTTGTGCCCATTTTTTTTAGAAAAAATCTAACCCACACTTCTCACCACAAGCCTCCATCTTGCATTTAAATACCTGATATTAATTAGCTTGATCGACCACCCCGTTGAAAAACAATGGTAGAACAGCCTCGACTTAGCACTGCTAAGCCGAGGGTCGGCCCCGCTACGTTTGCATTTGGTCGTAACTTGTTTTTTCACAGTGATTTCAAAGCCTCACGACGAATACTGGTGAGAAATAGGGGCTAAAACCAAAGAAGCAGCAGCAATGAACCCAACACCAAAAAGGGTTTTTTCAAGATCAAACCCACTGATCGAAGGAACACCCCATGGAACAGACGACCCAAAATTTTGTCCTGGCCTTAAGTTGGCAAAACCCATCCTGGCAAGCCCAGGTTCTCGAAAGCCCCGCCGGCGAAGCGCGCGCACGCTTTGAGTTGCCGTTTAGTTTTCACGCGCTCATGCACTGGGCGAACAACCATACCGATCTAGAAATGCTGGTCGAGCCCACCGAGACGGAACAGGACCACCAACTTCACAACTTAAGCGCCACCGATATCGGCGTCCTGCTCTACAAAACCCTGTTCACCGGCCGTGTGAAGGAAGTGTTCGATAAAACACGTACTTTTTGCGAGGAAAACGGCCAAAACCTGCGCATCGTACTGCGTTTTGACACCCATTCAGAAAAACATCTCATCCTCTCCAGCATGCCCTGGGAAATGTTATGTGACCCCAGTACGAATGTGTTCTTTTGCCATGAAAAACACGTCACGCTCGTGAGGCACCTGGAGCAAGCCCACCACGAGGTCGGCCCACCCTTGCCGGCGCCGCTCAAAGTTTTGGCCGTCATTCCCAACCCAACGGGCGACAAGGAACTACAGGTCAATACGTTTGACAGAAATGAACACCTCGCGTTACTGCAAAAAATTTCCGAGGAAGAACCCTTTAGCCTCCACATTCTCGAAAAACCGACCCTGGAAGCCCTTTACCTTCACCTTTTGGATCACGAATATGATGTGCTCCATTTCACCGGGCACGGTGGTTTTTACAAGGACAATGCCGTCCTATTGTTTGAAGACGAAAACGGTCGCTGTGATCCTGTTGCGGACCGACGATTTGTTAGCGTGGTGCGGAGTTGTCCACGCCTGCGTTTGGTTCATCTGGTCTCATGCCAGACCGCGAACACCGCTTCCGGCAAACGCTTTAGCCCGTTTCACGGCTTGACCCACGCCTTAATTGGGGCCAAAATTCCCGCCGTCGTCGCCATGCAGTTTCTCATCAACGTTCAAGATGCCTATGACTATGTGACGACGTTTTATGATCGAATCGCCAAGGGCGAACCCTTGGATAAAGCGGTTGACGACGCCCGCATTCGTTTGTGGGTGAAACGCAACAACAACCTCACCTGGGCCACACCGGTTGTTTTTCTGCGCAACAGGGACGCGCGCCTTTACACCCTACCGGAATCCCAACGCCTTCACATTAACGCTTTCGAATTGTTGCACCCAAAGGATCAGCGCGCCATGCGATCTCAGCAAATTGAGTATTGCAACCTCACCCCTTTTTTCACCCAAGGCGACGGGGCGCGCACACGGCGCATCGTCCATCCAGACAATTGGGCCTCCGTCAAATCCGAACTCAAATATTGGCGCAGAACCCTCAGTACGGCATCACCGGTTCATTTTGAGGGAAAATGCCCGCTCTCGGTTTGGTTTACCGTGGGTTACATCTTTCAACAATCCACCCGATTCATCATTGCCTACCAACAATTCAACCAAAGAACCAAGAAACTGGAATGGTGGCATCCCAATCCCCAGGCCAAGCCGATGGCGATTGAAGCATCTTGGCCAGGCAACCGACATGGCGATGAAATGGTGGTCTCGGTGAATTCGGTTGACCCCCATATGGAACAAAATGTCGGCGTCTATTTAGCCGAAATCCGCCACGATCACCTCCCGTGGCTGCAGCTCAGCATCGCGGATGCCGACCGCCGCATCTTTAAAGATGGACAGCAAGCCAATGGTTTTTGCAATGCCGTCATCCAAAAAATCACCGCGCTGAGAGCGCAAAAAATCCACCTGTTCCTCGCGGTCCCCTCCGCTGTCGCACTTTTTATCGCGAGGGAGTTACACGTGGGCAAACAATTCGAGATCTACGAGTATCAAAACCCCGGCTACACCAAAGCTTTTTCCTTGGGTAGCTAACCAGGTTCGGTCACGCGCCGCTGGACCTCGGGCCAGCGGCCGCGGCCGATGGGGATTTCGGTCCCGTTTTTCAGCACCGCGCCGTAACGGCCGCCGCCCGGTCGTTTGAGGCTCTTTATTTCACCAAGACAGACGATGTAGGACTTGTGCACCCGCAGGTAGGTTTCGGGAAGGACGCGCGACAGTTGCTCCAAACTTTTGGCGTGTAACAGGGTTTCCCCATCGCGGGTCCAGAGTTCGGCGTAATTGCCTTCGCTTTTAACAGCTACCACGTCGGCGATGTCGACCAGTTGAATGCGGCCGTGCTTTTTGATGGTCAGGGTGCGCACCGATTGTTCGCGCCGCTGTTTGACCCGGCCGAGGGCTGTCGCCAACCGCGCCTGATCGAAGGGTTTGGCCACAAAATCCACCACGCCCAACTCAAAGGCTTCCAAGGCACGTGCCGTGTTGGCGGAAATAACGATGGTTTCAAAAGCACCCGCGGTGCCGCGTTTGAGCAGGTCAAAACCATCCTCACCGGCCAGGTTCAAATCGAGCAGCAACACCTCCACCGGGTTTTCGGCCAAATAATGTTCCGCCTGCTCGAAGTCCTCACACCATGGGATCGCCTCGGGCGTGACGTCCAAAATCGCGGCGACGAAACGGCGAATGCGTTTGGCCACCATGGGGTAATCTTCAACGACGAGGATGTTTAACATCTTCGGGAACCTCCAGCAGGGTCGTCCAGGTTTGATCCGAGACCGCGGTTTCCAAGTGCCACCCCTCGCCGAACACCTGGCGCAGGCGCGCTTCGATGTAGCGCGTGCCGGTGCCGATACGCGGCGACGCGGTCCCGTTCTTCAGCAGCGATACCACGTGGTAGCGGGCCGAGCCGTTTAACGGCTCGCGACGTACCGACACAAAGGGCCGCGCGACATCGTACCGGCCGTGGGTGATCGCGTTCTCCAGCAAGGTCAAGAAAACGCCCGGCGGCATCGGTCGGCTAGGGTCCAGATTCTGTGTTTCCAAGCGCATGGCCCGGTCGGTCACAAAGTTCATCGTGGCCAGGTGCGCCTGACAGAGTTCAATTTCTTGCGCCACCGTCACCACCTCGCGATCACAGAGATCCAACATCAGCCGGAAGGCGGCGCTCAAGGCGTCAACCATGACCACACCTTGTCGCGGGTTCTCTTCCATATACTCCATGGCGGTGGTGAGCGAGTTCATCAGGAAGTGGGGGTGAATCTGTTTGCGCAGCAGTTCGCCCTTGAGTTGTTCGGCCTGAAGCCGGGCCTGGAGCACTTCTTCGTTTTTGGCACGAAAGCGATGGATCAACAAACCCATCACGGTGATGATCAGCCCCAGCAGACTGAGAAAAAAGGTGTTGTCGTGAAATACGCTGTTGGCGAGGATGAAACTGACGAGAACGGTCGCCAAACCCAGGGCCATGACACGGGCGCCGACCATACGCCGCTTCATCCCTTTGAAGGACAACACCAGGGAAGCGATCAGCGCCAGAATCACGGCGATGGTGCCCTTGGCGTCGTAGTAGGGTTCGATCCAGGCGATGAACAAGGTAGCCGCGATAAAACCGCCGTAGTACCGCGGCGATAAACGCAATCGGTAGAGCAGGGTAAAAAACAACGGCAGCAGCCAAGCCAGAGCCAGGGTGACCACCACAATCGCCTGGAGACGGGTGAAGTGCCAATCGTAGGTGTAGTTGATCAGGAACTTGCTGAACTCGAGCAGCAACAGGATGGGAAAAAGGAGCGCGATCCCGCTGAAAATCAAGTATTCCCAGCGTCGTTCTACCCACACGAACAGACCCAGGAACAGGAGCGCGGCGGGGAGCGACCCACTGAGCAGGCTCATGTAAAACACGGTTTGGGGTACATCCGCCCGCGCCAAACGGCGGCTGTCGCCCGCATCAAAATCGAGGAATTGTTTGCCGGGCGGTGCGTGGAAGCTGGAAATTTTGGCGCTGAGAAAATGCTCGCCGGGTGTGAGCAGGTGCGGTGGCACGACGAAGGTATAACGCAGGCGACCCGGTTGCTCGCCACGCCGGTCATTACCGGGTAGACCGTTGCGGGCAATCAGCACGCCGTCCCAGTAAACCTCGTAGGCGCCCAACAAGGACAGGTAAACGCCAAGCGGTTCTACCGGCGTGGTTTCGGCTTCGCCCACGGCAATCCGACAGCCCCAAACCCAAGTCGCCGAGGTGCGCGGCAGATCGTGGGACCAGCTCGCCCAATCCGGCGGCGGGGCCGCGAGCGAAGCGGGCGGGGCGGTGGTCGTCCGTTGTTCGATCACCCCGAATGGGGGCACCGCGAACCAAGTCAGCAAACACAACCAAAACACGGCTTACCGCCGCCAGGGGTGCAAAGAAAAGCGCATTGGAACCGCCGTCAAAAGAGAATGGCTCATTATAACGTGGCGTGGGTGACGATCATCCCGCGCTGGGTGACGTTCGTCATTTGTCGCCGGCATGGGCCGCGGCCGGCCGGTAACTTAAAGTGCGACGGGAATCTTCCCGGTTTTTCAGGAGGCGAACCCCATGTTCCGTTATTTTATGCTTGCGCTGCTTTTCACCTTCACCTGCACCGCCCAAACCCGGTTCATCCCCCACGTGACCCGCGCGGGCGGCGGCTTTGATACCCATATTTCGATCAACAATGTGGCGACCGGACCGCGCGCCTACACCCTAACGGCGTTCGACCAGAGTGGCCTAGCAACGATGGTGGTATCCGGTAACCTGGCCGCGGGCCAAAGCCTGCAACGGGACCGCACCGAACTGTTTAACGGGTTCCCGGTATCGCATCTGTCGGTGTCGGGCGTCGACATTCACGTCGGTGTGGCCTACCGATCTACCGCGGCCCAAGGGACCCCGGCCGAGGTCTTTGAAACCACGGGCACCTCAACCCATTGGCGCCTCATTCCCGGCAACGTCAACCATGCCTGGGACGGGATCGCCCTCGTCAACACGGGCACCGTCCCAACAGCGGTGGAAATCGTGCAGGTCGACGGGCGCGGCGCGGTGGTCCACCGCACCACACCCGACACGTTGCAAGCGGTCGCCCCCAACAGCAAGGGCCTCTACCTGTTCGAAACCGATTTCGCCCCCGTCGAGCAGGGTTGGTTCGAGATCTTGAGCGAGGTCCCGCTGGCAATCACGGCCCTGCGCGGTAGCCGAGACGGCGCGGTGCTATGGCAAAGTGAAGCGGTGGATCTGCAAACGGCGGATCTGGCCAACCCGGTGGACCTGACCACCAAACCGGTGATCTTCACACCCGATTTCGGCGAACCCATCGACGCCGAACTGGGCACCTTCCATGTCAAAGAAAACCGGGACAACCCGAATTCCCGTTTGATCCCGATTCATTTTGTGCGCCTGCCGGCCACCACGTCCCAACCGGGCCCACCGATTGTTTACCTTGCCGGGGGACCGGGTGGTTCGGCGGTCGCGGCGGCGTCCGGCGTGCGTTATGAAACCTTTGACCGCATGCGCGCCGCGGCCGATGTGATTCTGTTCGAGCAACGGGGCACGGGTCGCTCCGACAGCATCCCAACCTTTACCGGCTGGTACCAAACCCCGACGGATCAACCCACCACCGAGGCATTGCTTACTGAAACGGTGGGCGCCTTCGCCGAAGCGGCACGGGCCTTTTGGGAAAGCAAGGGTGTGGATTTACAAGGTTACACCAGTGTGCAGAGCGCCCACGATTTGGATGCGATGCGCCGCGCCCTCGGGGTGGAGCAATTGACCCTGTGGGGCATTAGCTACGGCACGCACCTGGCCATGACGACGGCGCGTTTGTACCCGAACCGCATTCACCGCATGATTCTGGCGGGCGCGGAAGGCCCCGACGACACGCTAAAACGGCCCCTCGACGCGGACACGGTGCTGGAGCACATCCAAACCTTGATCGCGGCCGATCCCCTGGCAGCGCAACAGTTTCCCGATTTTCGTGCCGACCTGCGCCGGGTTCTGGCCGAACTGGCGACGACTCCCGTCAGCATCGCGGCAACCAATCCCCATAGCGGCGCGGATGAAACCATCGTCGTCGGCCCCTACGACCTGCAACTGTTGCTAGCGGGTGCGCTTTCCCAAGGGGACACGGTGCGTTTGGTGCCCCAAATCGTTGCGGCCGCGGCGGCCGGACAATACACGCTGCTGGGTCGCTTTTTCCAAGAAGCCCGCACCGGTACCTTGCACGCGATGGGTTTGGCGACGGATCTGGCCGCGGGTGCCTCCAAAACACAAAGGGCCCGTGTTGATCGAGAGGCGGCCTACAGCTTGCTCGGCAACGCGCCCAACGTCTGGATGCAAGGTGCACTCGCCGAAAAATGGCTGCCGGCCCTGCCTTTTGAAAACCGCTCGCCATTGCAAAGCGACATTCCCACCTTATTTATCGGCGGTACCTTGGACGGCCGCACCCCAATTTCACAGCAGGAAGCGTTGGCCGAGGGTTTTGCCAATGCCTATCACCTGATCCTCGAAAACGGCGGGCACGGCGACGATTTGATCAGCGGCGATCCAGGCATCGCCACGACCATGATCGAATTTCTCGCGGGCCAAACGGAGCCGACCCAAACCATCGTCTTACCAGCCCCGGATTTCCTGAGCCCCCCGAACAAATCGGTCGCAGGTCGCTAACCCGCATTTCTCACAAGGAATTCTGCTACGAAGCCGAAAGCCATGCGATTACGAGGGGGCGGCCTTCCGCGTTACTCGGTCGAGCCGCCTTCGCCTCAGCTGCTACGCCGAAGGGTCGGCCCCGCGAAAGGTCGGACCCCTGTGCCGTCTCTCGGTCGCAATCTTCGTACTCACAAGGCTTTCTGCTTCTCGCGACGGATCTTTGTGAGAAATGCGGGCTAAAGCAGCTTTTTGATTGTCCCGATAACGGCCGTACCAGCACAGGTTACCAAGTCGGGGCGAACGATGCCGTCACAGCAACCAAAATCTAAGGTGGTCCTCGTCACCGGCGCCGCCGGCGGGATCGGTTTGTCGATTGCGCATGCGCTGCTGGCGACAGATCACCGCCTGGTCCTGACGGCCCGGGCCGCATCCCTGCCCCGTTTCGCCGAGGCGGGCATCGCGGAAAACGAACGGGTGCGTCTGCGCGCGCTCGACCTGCTGGTCCCGGAAGAAGCGGACAGCTTGGTGGCGGAGATCCAGCGCGATTGGGGCGGTGTCGACGTGCTGATCAACAACGCGGGCATCTGCTACCGCGCGGTGATCGAGCACCTAACCGACCGCGACGAACAGCACCAATTCGCGGTTAACTTTTTCGGCGCCATGCATTTAACCCGCTTGGTGTTGCCTGGCATGCGTCGGCGGAGACGGGGGCACATTATTAATTTGTCGTCGGTGGGCGGCATGATGGCGATGCCGACCATGGGCGCCTACAGCGCCTCAAAGTTCGCGCTGGAAGGGGCCTCGGAGGCGTTGTGGTACGAAATGCGGCCCTGGGGCGTGTCGGTCTCACTGGTGGAGCCGGGGTTTGTACGCAGCAGTTCCTTCGAAAACGCCTTGTTCACAGAAAAAAGCCGCGCGGCCTACGCGGACCCGAAGCGGGTTTACCATCCCTACTACGCCAACATGATCGGCATGATTGCCAAATTGATGTACGGGTCATTCACCACCCCGGAACACATCGCGCGACGCATCGTGCGTTTGATCAATCGCCGTCATCCGCCCTTGCGCGTGGCGGTTACCTTCGACGCACACCTGTTCGACCTGATGCGCCGCCTGCTGCCAAAACGGCTGTACCACCGCATCCTGTGGTGGGGCCTGCCACACCACCGCGACTGGACCACCCCCGGCGAGGACCCCAAGATTTAACCGTCGCGTTAAGGCGATCACCTTTTCGAGAGAGCAAGGAGCAATTATTTAAAAGACGAAACAAGAACACCTGCAATGGCCGGCCAAGGAGCTTCTCAGTGAAAACCCAATGGCCGCCGCTTTGGCTACTTTTCAATGTCGAACAACATGAACACCTTTTTGCACATTAAGGAATGAATCGCCCAGGGGCTCTGGGAAAAACCGGGGCTCGGACCCTGTCTTGCGGCGAGCCCCGGTCGTTTGTGGCCGGAAACGTTAGTTGCTGAAATCGAAGTAGGCGAACACCGGGTAGTGGTCCGAGTAATTGCCCATGACGTCCATGTCCTGGCGGCGTTGGCCCTCGCTGGTCGCCATCATGGCCGGCGCGCTGGAGCGCAACACCAAAACCGCGGTTTCGCCGTAACTCGGTTGCGGACCGAGCTTGTCAACCAACACGTAATCCAAGAGTTGCGGGGTTGCACCGGCGGCGAAGCTGTTGGTACGTCCGTCCAAGGAATAGGCAACCCCATGGTTTTCCGTTTCGTAATCATTCGCCTCGAGGCGGTTCAGCATGTCCGCGTATTCGCCCGTATCACGATCCACGTTGAAATCGCCCGCCAGAATCACGGGTTCGTCGTCGGCTATGGCCTGTTGGTCGATGAAACGGCGCATTTCGTCGAACTGGGAACGGCGCACGTGGCTGTTGTTGTCGTTGTCGTAATCGGCTTGTAGGTGGCTGCCAAATACATGGTACACCCTGCTTTGGCTGCCGACCTGTTTTTCAACCGCGGCGTACATCACCCCTTTTTCGGACAAACAATCACTCGCGGCACACACGGATTCATCGTAAACCAAGTCGTTCCACGTGATGATCGGCCAGCGGCTGACAATAAACACACCGCCGTCCTGCTCCAAGCCCTCGTCCTTGCCGACGATGTCGGTTCGGTAGGGATACAAAGCGCGCACCAGTTGCCACAAGCTGTTGCCGTCGGAAAGATCGCCCTGTTCGTCGAAGCCGCGCACGTCGTCGGCAAACGCCTCGCTAAACACAATGACATCAAAACCGGCCAAAGCTTCGGCCACGTGGCGGGCCCGCAAGCGTTGATCGGTGTTGCTGATGCTGGTTGGCAAAAGCTGCAGGTTGTAGGCGAGCAAGGAGAGTTCATCGACGCTTCCCGCCAAGCCACGCAAATCGTCGTAGACGTTTTGTTGATGAACGACGTACACCAGATCGTCGTACCAGCCGGTGTAGGCCGATTTAAACGAGGTCAAGATCCCGGAACTTGATTGACTTTGGTGAACGGCGCGATCTCCATGCCAGCCGAGCCCGTCGGCGGTATGGGACAGGCTGGAACCAATCCAGTTACCGCGAAGCTTTTGGTGCAGGGTCGCAATGAGGCGACCGGACTGGAAAACGCGGGTTTCGAAATAAAAGGTACGCCGCCAGGTGATGCCTTCGTCGCGGTTGAACCAAAGGTAAGGGGTTGATTTTTGCCAGGGCTCGAGCCGGACCACCGTTTGGTTCCAGTGACGGCCTTTGCTGAGGCCGCCGTTGACGGAGACCTCCAGGGTCAGCGGTTCGGGGGTATCGTTTTGCAGGTATACATAGGTTTCCGCCTGAACCACAACGGGCGCGGGGAACCAAAAAACAAGAAACAAGGTGGTTTTGAACAGGGCGGTCAGGACCGAAATGGACAGAAAACGCAGGGCAACCATGAACGCACTCCTTCCCATCACCCGAGGGATGGGTCTGTGTAATTGGGCATAGCGCGGCCTCGCGCCGAAAAGCACAAGCCTCATGAGATCCAACAACTTGGAGAAAACCAAAACGCTGTTAACAGGGTGTGAGCAGGCGGTGCCGCGACGGAGAAGGACGCGAATTTCGAAAGAGGCCAAGGATGGGTAATTTACTGATGCTTTACATTCTACAAGAAATAACGTGACAATCAATCACGTTTTACCCCGGAACAAAAAAAGCCCGTACCCAAGTTCGGTTGATTCAAGAGCGATCCACGGGAAAGCGAGGCACCGGGCCGGGTTACTTCGCGCAGTCCAACTGGAGACTTAATCCGCATTGCGCACAAGGGCACCCATCAAGACAACCTGTAACGCGCGGGGTGACACCTGTATCTGCAAGCGGTACGGGCATGCAAACCGGGCGGTCGCCACCTTTGGCCGCTAACCCTTCACAATCAAGGTGATACAGGTCACAGACCATGCCGCGACCGACGCAGCTTCGGCCGGCATCAATTTCGCTCTATGTCCGCTAAGGTTCCGCGCCGACACTCCCGTTTCATTGCCACCCACGGGCCACCTCTTAACCACTATTGGCGCGGCGTCTTTCCCGCCCCCCGCCGGATTACCCGCACCGGTTCGTTTATGGCTCGCCTCTCTCTCTTCGAACCGCCGGCTATGTCTTTTCTCCTTTGGCTTAAACCCATTTCTCAAAGGAGTGTTCCATGAATATCACCGAAGAGGTTCGCCTCTTTGCCCAGGCCTTGCACGAACGAGACCCCGATCTCGGCCGCATGTTCACCCACGGCGACTGGGCCGGCTTGAATCAAAGCGAAAAGCCGGCGGCCGTTCGCCTGCGCCGCATCCTGAAATACAATTTCAAACAAGAATACAATCGATCCATTTTTCGCGAGGTAAGCAGTTCGTCCACCGCGGTATTCAAAAAATTTTTTGTGGACCCGGATGGACACAGTGCCCAAATCAACACCCACTACGCGGACCGGCTTATCCGAGAAAAACGAGGGGCCTTGCTCCTCTGTCAACGCATGATGGTTCCCTGGGATTTGCCCGGCAACAAAAGCAGTCTGGCCACGATGCGCGCCAATATGGCGGGCTTCATCAGCGGCCAACTTTTCCTGCCGGCGGTTAGATACCTCGAAACCGCGGTCCAAATCACCACCAACCTAACCCAATCCGTGGAGCGCGCGGAGGAACGGGTCAACAGTGTCTGGAGCCAAAACTGCGCCAAGATTGACGCGAAAAAAGGTATAGCCCGCGCGCTCGCGGTCGGTGTCGTCAAAACCTTTCTTCCCGCCTTTCTAACCACCCCGATGGCGCAGTTCATCAACACCTATCTGTCCCACTGGGCCGATGTGGCGGGTGCCAATGCGCTGGAGGAACAACCCAGCGCGGCCGTTACCTATGATCAAGCCCAACAGTTCGCCGGCCTACAACCCGGCCAAACCCTCGCCGTCAATTTCTCCAAGGGCCCCAACAAAAGGTTTTACGGCGGCAACTGGAACAAAGACGGTGATGATGCAATTAACGGTGCTACACAATGGTTTATGGAAGGACTGGTCAACGCCGGCAACAACTTCTTCGGCCAATGCAGCGACGGCGCCAAGGATTGGTTGATCAAAAAAATTCAAACGGTGCAAACCCCCAACAAAAACACCGAACTCGGCATTTCTACACTGGTCCAGCGTTTGACCGAGGTGTTATGCGGCATGTCGGATGAGTTCAAGAGGATTCAAGACATCACCAAAAACGACCTTTGGTTGATCCGAAAATTGACCCATTACGCCGTGTTTGAATCGCGCGGCATTTGGCAAGGTGTGTCGGTTCCCCGCGCCGGCGCCCACCTTTTCGATATTCTCAACAATGCACAAGATCAACAGCCGGAACAGTTTCTGCCAAAACTGCCGCACTTGCCCCGCTGGACACAGCAAATGGGCACCATCGTTGAAACCAACTTAACCCGGCTGCTGCTCCGCGAACGCATGGCAAGGAACCATCCGTATTACGTGCAACCCGTGGCCGCGCGGGGCATTCAAATCACCAACCCCACCCAAGTCGACCTAAGCCGGTTTGACACCAAATGCTTGGATCACAAGCACGATATCAATGATGCCTTGATTCAAGCCTTGGTTGCTCTAAACGTGCTCACCATCGACAAAAGCGTCAAACAAGCCGACCGCGACAAGATCATGCATCACAACTTCGCCGAAGGTGAAATGTACTTCGGTAAAAAATGCCGCGCGCACAACACGAAACTGCTGTTCAAGGATTGGGTCTTCAGCCAGGCCGTTGAGGAACAGTATTTGGCAGCCCTGCATACCGGCTTAATGGGGCAACAGCCGCCACCCCGTCCCCCGTTGGTATTCAACGAATCCCGGCAAGCAGGTGCCGCCGGGGTCGTACCCCGTCGGCAACCGGCGATGCACGGCGGGCCCCCGGCCCGTCCCAGCCAATCAGCTTGGTAAAAAAAAGACCGGTGAACGCCGCAAGCGCCACCGGTCTTTTTTCAACCAAAGATCAGTCACAGGCGTTCCAGCGAGGCACGGCGATGGTGAAATCGGCCGTATCGTTGGCGCCGCTCGCGTTCAAATCGCCCTGACACGGCACGGGACAATCGCCGCGGCTGTTCATCAGGGAAACCAAATCGCGAACGTCGCTGTAGCCGTCGCTATCAAGGTCCAAACCGCACCAATCTTCCGAGGCGGGCCGCAACGCTTGGAAACGGATCAGCTTACTGACCGCCACACCGCCACTCGCCACCGGATCACGCACGTACCAACGGCCGTAATAAAAACCCTGGCTGGGCGAGGCGGTGGGCGCGATGGCAACATTGACCGAACCGTAACCCTGACCCGCACCGGAACCCTGCAAGGTGATCTCTTCCACATGGTAAGCGGCGCCGGCTGGGATGGTGCTCGTTACACCGGGATCCTGATTGTCGATGACCAATACGGCGCCGGAACCGCCGAGACCGCCTTTGACACCCACGGTGAAGGCGGTGGTGCCGGCGAGGGGCGGTTCCATGGCAATGGGTTCGGGTGCCAAACCACCGGAGCCGGAACGGCCGCTACCTTCAATCGACGGCACACGGTTTGAGTTCGCATACAGATCCACGGAATCAAAAGGCGCCAAGCCGCCACGCACACGGGGATCGGTCAACGGTCTTTTGAGGAACGCAACCAAGTCGATTTTGTCCTGCTCGGGACGGTTGGGCCGGTCGCGAATGAACAACGGTTTGTTGTCGCCGTCGAAATCGCCGCCTCGGAAGTAAAAATCAACGACTTCGTCCAAGGTGTCGAAGGCGCCGACGTGGAAAAAGGGCGGTCGCAGTTCGACGTTGCGCAACATGGGAATACGGAAAGAACCCAGGTTTTGGGTATCGCCGGATTCGTTAAAACGCCCAAAATCGTCGTTTTGGTCGCGCACGCCGATGAACCGGAAACCGTGCAGCGACATGTGCTCACCGCCGTGGCAAGCATCGCAGGCGGTGGTGTCAAACACGGCCAAGCCACGCAACTCTTGTTCGGTCAGCGCGGTTTCGTCGCCGCGCAGGTAATTGTCGAGCGGGGTCTGGTCCGAGAACAACACCCGTTCGTAGGTGGCAATCGCATAGGCGATGTGAATCGCGCTCACCTCTCGGGTCCCAAAGGCTTCCTCGAAGAGGTCGGGATAGGAACGGCCACCAATCCAGGTGGCAAGGCGAACGGGTACTTTTTGGGCCAGCGCCAAGGGTTTGGCGATGGTGAGTTCGGCCTCAATTTCATCCCAAGTCCGGCCGAGAAAACCCATTTCCACCTCATTCACGGGTGGTCCAAGTACCTGGCTTTCAAGGGCCGCGCCGGCGGCGATCAAGACGCGGTTGGTATCGGGATCACGGAAACGACCACTGGCACGGCCGTCCCAAAACAAGCTGCCAGGGTAACCGGCGTCGATGGTGGGCGGGGTTTTGCGGCTGGTTACCTGAACGTCGAAACCAAAGTAATCAACCGTATCCAGGGAACCGTCGTCGCCGTGGGCGGCAACACCGGCGGAACCGACAATGTCGTCGGCGGAACCGTATTCACCATCGGGCCCGGGGTGGACCAAACGATTTTGTGGGTCCAGCACACGGGGATCGGAACCGCCGGCGGTGGGGAGGTGGCAGGTGCCGCAAGCGACCGTTCCGGTCGACGAAAGTTGCTCATCCCAAAACAACACCTTGCCTAGGAACGCCTTGGCCGGGGTGACCGGGTTTTCAGCGGGCGCGACGGGTGGGTTTAAGGGCGCGGGTGGATCAAATTGTTGTGCGGGAAACAGGATGGTGAACCCACAAAAGAAAAACAGACAGACGCTAGCACGGGCCATGAAAACACTCCAATCGAAAAATCTGTCCTTCGATGGTTCTTCGGAGTGTCGTTAAATGAATTAAAAGAAATCAAACTTCAACCAGAGTAGTTAACCACAGCAGGACCCGCCTTCGCGGTGACTCCTATCAAGAAAACAAACACGGGTCCAAACCGCGCTTTTTCGAGCCGATTGGGGGGCGAATGAGAGAACCCCGGCGCCAAAGCCGGGGTTTCTTATTTAAGGTTCGGGGTCGCCTGGGGAAATAATCGGCCGACAATGATCGTTTTCATCTCGGCTGTAGAGAAGGAACTCGTTGCCGCGATCATCCTCGCCCTCAATAAACGCAACTGCGCTGGGCCCAGCAGTCGAAGCCCGGCCCCAAAAGGCTACGGGCGCGGGTGTGATTGGCGTCCTTACCACCACGCTCATCGCGCTTGTAGACATATTGGCCGTTTACACTAACGCGAACAACAAGTGAGCCTTCGCCACTATAGGGGCTTTGGTAGCGGATGGGAGGTCGTGCGGTGGAAGTGAGATTTTCGCGCGCATCAAATACTGGCCGGTCCAATTCTCTGTTGGCCGATCCAGCCCCTTTCCGAATGGTTGGCCAAGGTCAAGCGCATCTTGTTGGGGGGCGGATCTCGCAACCGCTCCCACAAGCCAAAAGGAGGGGGGCACCCCGTCACCCTTCACGGCAACCAACCCGCCGCAAGCGGAACCGGACCCGCACACCAAAAAAGCAAGCCTGGGAAAAGCACTTCGAACCGCCTTTCCCGCGGAAGACCTCCCCGAATAAGCAAAAACCAAGACGCGGGATGGGTTATACCGCGGCGGGCTGGACCTTTTTCCCGGCGCGCGTTGCAAACCGTGAACGCACCGCGTTTAACGCTTCCAAACCCGCGAGCACCCTGGTGTCGTCGAGGCCGAAATCGAGCAGGCACGCGATTTCATTGACGCCGGCGGCGTGCATGCGGCGCACCATGGCGGCGCAATCGGCGCGGGTTCCCAGGAGCGCGCGGTCGCGGAAGTAACGCTCGAACGCAAATTCGAGCAGGGTTTCCTCGTCGTGGTCGGCCTCGCCAAAGGCACCCATGGCGCGGAACTGGTCGAGGTATTGCGCCAAGTAACGCTTCATCGGCGCCCGCACGAGCTGACGCACCGCCTCGCGATCCTCGCCAACGTAGGTGTGCAGCATCAAGGAAACGACACCGGTGCGCGGGTCGTGCCCGTTTTTCGCGCGCGCCTCACGGTACAAGGCGACGCGTTCCGCCAACTGATTCGGTTCGAGCGCGATCAGGGCGGTTAAGATGTTGGCCCCGACGGCGCCGGCACGTTCCCAGGTAGTTGGCGATGTGGCGGTAATCCACACGGGTAATTCGGCTTGACGCGGGCGCGGCAGGGTGGCCACCCGCGTGGTTTCGCCGTCGACGCCCGGCAGTGAGACGGTTTCCCCGGCCCACAAGCGGCGAACCAAGGCGATGTTGCGAAACATGGCGGCGTTGCGGTCGTGGAATTGGTCCGGGTTAATGACGTAGTCGTCCCGGTGCCAGCCGGTCGCGAACGAGACCGCGGCCCGACCGCCGGAGAGGTTGTCGATCACGGACCAGTCCTCGGCAACACGGACCGGGTGGTGCAACGGCAAGACGAGGCTGCCGGCGCGCAGTTGCAGGTTTTGGGTCACCATCGCCAGCGCGGCGGCGAGGACGGTGGGGTTCGGGTACAAGCCGCCAAAGTCACCAAAATGGCGTTCCGGCGTCCAAATCGCTGAAAAACCATGGGCATCGCCGAAACGCGCGGTTTCCATCAGCAAATCGTAGGGGGTTTTGCCGGCATCGCGCCCGTCGGCGGCGAAGAAAAACAGCGAAAAATCCATTTGAACCGAATCGGCATGGGTTTCTTGATTTTTCGCTTCCAGTTTGGCCGACAAACGGCGCTGTTGCTCCGGCGACAATCGGCGCAGGCGTTCTTGTAAATCCATGATCGTTACCTCTTAAACGTCTTCAACCTCGGCCAGCATCGCCTCAATTTCTTCGGGAGATAACCCTTCGATTTGATCCAGCAAGGAGGCGGTCAAGGCGGCGTCTTCCACCTGAAGGCTGTCACCGGTCACGATTTTGGCCATGGCGGCGATGGTTGGGTTGGCAAACAACAACTCCAGGCTGATGGTCATTGAAAAGACCTTGCTCATGCCGGCGAGTAAATCGACAGCAAGCAGTGAATGGCCGCCGAGTTCGAAGAAATCGTCGTGGATGCCGATGGGTTGGATCGCAAACGCGGTTTCCCAAAGTTCGACGAGCAATCGCTGCACATCGTCGCCGGCCGGGAGATAACCGGTGGTCAGGTCGGGACGAGATCCGCTCGAAACCGGGCCGGCTTGTTGTTTGAAGTAGGTGGTGGTGAAGACGCGGCGCTGAGCCAAGACCGCGGGGTAATCGCGGGTACAGACTATGGTTTCGGGCCAATCGGTACCGAGCACACGCTGCAAGACGGTCAAGCGATCGGCCGAATCCAAGCCGAAGCGCGCCTGCTTTTCAGCGAGCTGTCCGCCAAGCCCGGGCTCGGCCCCCTGTTCGTGTTCATCGGCGGCCCGCCCCCAGGAAATAACCTGACAGCGACGTGCGATTTCCGGGGACACACCGCGCAACGCAGCATGAAGCCAAGCGTAGGCCGCGGCGAGTTCGGACTGGCCGATGCCGCCGGCGTCGTCGGCGTTGGTGGTGAACACCACCAAGTGTTCCAAGTCGCGAAAGGCATGGGTGACCGCGAGTAATTCGGTTCCTTTTTCGCGAAGCACGGGTGCCATATCGCCCGCGGATTTGGCAAGCACCAGACCGGCGCGAGCCGGACGGTCGAGGAGGAACACGCCGTCGAGACGTCCCTGCTCAGCACGCACGGCATGGGCGAGCTGGGCCAGGGCGCCGTGGTCGCTGGTATCGGCGGTGTGCACGCGGAGGTCGGGGCCGAGCGCGTCAAGCTGGGTGATCACCGCCGAGGTCCAATCGTCGGCGCCCTGTTCTTGTTGCCAAGTAGGCCATTCATCGCGTGACGGAAGGAAGGCGCGATCAACAAGAATGGGGAGGGCACCTTCATCCTGGAGCAGGCGGTAAAGATCGTAACCAAAGGATTGGAAACCGTTGAGGATGAGGTACACGCCGCCCCTGGTTACGCCGGCGGGTACGGGCGCGGGCACGCGGGTGATGTCGCGATGCCAGTGAAGGCCGTGGGCGGCAACGGTGGTTTCATCACGCCAATCGCCGTGGAAGCGGCCGAGCACATCGCCCACGGCGGTTGCTTCCTGTTGATCCCCAATATCGAGGCAGCAGGTTTTGAGGAATTCACATTCGAGCGGCAGCACGGACAGTGCACCTTCCAAGGTAGCTTGCCAGGCCGCCCCCGGCCGCGCGCCGTCACCCACCGAATGCATGCCGCGGGTGACCACCGTTAGCCGGGTTTCCGCCGCATGCGCCTCGGCCAAAGCTTGGGCCAGATGCACCAGATTCGCGTAACCTACCGCCACGGCGGGCGCAACCGCATCGGGATGCGTGACCGGCGCTTGGGCAAGCGACCAACCGTGGATGATGTGGGTCGGCAGCCGGTCCATGCGGGCCAGGTGCCGAATCAAGGCGGTGGTATCCTCGCCGCGACACGGATCGATGGTGAAGTGGTCCGGCGACATTTCGGCAAAAGCGCCGCCCCGCACGGCGGTAATCACGCGGAAACCCCCATCAGCCAGCGCTTGCCGGATGTTTTGCAGCAACAAACCGTCGTCCATCAGGAGCAGCCACACGGCCCCCGGCGATTGCACCGCGAGTTGGGCGGCGTCGGCGCGTTGGTTGACGATTTGACGCCAAACCGGACGGTAAAACCAATGCTCCGGTGGTTGCCGGGTTTCCAGCAGGGCACGCGCGGACGCCGCATCAACCGCCTCGGCCTCCACCCAAAACCGCCGCCGTTGGAACGGGTAGGCGGGCAGGGTGACTTTGCGGGCGGGCGCATGGGCGAACCAGGCGGACCAAGTTACGCCAACGCCCGCCGTCCAAAGCGCACCCAGTGCCTCGGCAAATGCGCGCGGTCCCGGTTGTTTGGGCGGCGCGGTAGCGTAGGCGGGCCGGTCGAGATTGCGCTGGATCAGACGGGTGAGGGTGTGGCCCGGTCCAATCTCCAGAAAAATCGTGTCGTCCAGGGACGCGGCGGCAACCGCGGCGTCGTGGAACCGAACGGGTTCGGTGATTTGCCGCGCCCAATAGGCGGGGTCGGTCGTCGCGTCCCCCCTCAGCCAAGAACCGGTCACGGTGGAGGCAAAAGGAAGCGTCGGCGCTTTGGCAAAAATCCGGCCGGTATGGCTCTCAAGCGCGGCCCGGACCGGCAGCATCATCGGTGAATGAAAGGCGTGGGTGGTGGTGATCGGGATCGGGTTGATTTGGGCGGCGCGGGCACGTTCCGTCAGCTCGGCGATTGCCGCCTCGGCGCCTGAAAACACGCATAAGTTGGGCCCGTTAATTGCCGCCAGGGAAATCGAATCATCCATCCAGTGGGTGGCCTCGGCCGCCGGAATCGGCAACGCGATCATCGCGCCACCGGGTAAGGCCTCCGTTGCCAGGGCGCGGGTCGCCACCAACAAGGCGGCATCCTCAAGGGAAAGCATTCCCGCAACCACCGCCGCGGCGAACTCGCCCAAGCTGTGCCCGAGCACGGCGGCGGGTTGAACACCCATCGCCCGCCACAGGGACGCACCGGCGTAACCCAAGACGAAGAGTGCCGGCTGGTAACGACACGGCCGTACCAAGTCAGGTTCCACATGGAACATCTCCGCGGCAAGGTCAAAACCGAGGTGGGGTGTTAAGGCGTCACAGGCGGCGTCCGCGGCGGCGCGAAAGACCGGCTGCTCACGATAGAGCGCGGCCCCCCAATCGCCGCCGGCCACACCTTGACCGGTAAAACAAAACACCACCTTGGCGGTTTCGGTCACGGTCGCCGCGGTCGGTGGTTCGTTCTGCAGCCGGCGCAAGGCACGCACGGCATCGTCGCGATCCTCGGCGGCCACCCAGGCGCGCATCGCAAACGCCTTGCGCGCACCGGTCAGCGAAACGGCCGCCTCGGCCAAACTCGGGGCCGCATCCCCGGCCAACGCGTCGGCGAGGTTGCCGGCGTGCCGCGCCAAGGCCGCCGATGACTGAGCCGAAAGGGTGAGCAGGTGCGCGGCGCGCGGCACCTCGGCGACGGGATGATTCCCCGCCGGCGCCGGCGCCAGTAGCACGTGGCAATTGGTGCCGCCGATGCCGAAGGAGCTAACCCCCGCAAAAGGCAAGGCGGCGGGCCATGGGCGCAGCGCGGTGTTGACGTAAAATGGAGAACCTTCCAGGCCGAGTTTGGGATTGGGTGTTTTGAAATGGAGCGTCGGTACCAGGGTGTTGTGCCACCGGCAGAGCACGGTTTTAATCAGGCCCGCGATACCGGAAGCGGCGCCCGCGTGGCCGATGTTGCTTTTCACCGCGCCCAAGGCACATTGACCGCTGGGCAACGGCCCGAACGCTTGCCGCAGGGCCTCGATTTCGATGGGGTCGCCCAAGCGGGTACCGGTCCCATGGGTTTCAACGCTCCCGATCTGTGCAGGGTCAAGGTCCGCCACGGCAAGGGCTTCTTCGATCACATCCCGCTGACCCGCCACGCTGGGTGCGGTAAAACCCACCTTGCGCGCGCCGTCGTTGTTGACCGCGGTTGCGGTAATCACGGCCAACACACGGTCGCCGTCCTGTACCGCATCTTCCAAACGTTTTAACAGCACCAAACCGACCCCGCTGCCTGGCACGGTCCCGCTTGCTTCAGCGTCGAAACCGCGGCAGAAACCGTCGGCGGCGTAAATATCATCCTCACGGTAGGCATAACCACCCGCTTCCAGATAAGGAATCGCGCTCCCACCGGCAAGCGCCGTGTCACACTCGCGGCTCAGCAAGCTTTGGCAGGCGAAATGGACGGCAACCAAGGACCCGGAACAGGCGGTTTGAACGGGAACACTCGGCCCGCGCAAGTTAAGTAAATAGGATAGGCGCGGTGCTGAATAATCTTTTTCATTGCCAATTTCGAGCTGCAACATGCCGGCCGATTCACGTACGGCGGCATTCTGCCACAGGCGTTGCGCGTAGGCACCGCCGCCGACCGCGGTAAACACCCCGGTCGCGGCACCTACCTGATCGGGGTCCAAGCCCGCATGGTCGAAGGTGTGTAAGGCCGTTTCCAAAAGCAGCCGTTGCTGCGGGTCCATCAGCAAGGCGTCGCGCGCGCTCATGGAGAAGGCGTCGGCATCGAACGATTCGATATCGTCGAGAATGCCCCGCGCCGGAACGAAGTTGTCACGCGCGGGTTCTTCCGGGAAAAAAGTAATGCCGTTTTCCGCGGCGCACAAATTGCGCCAAAAGGTTTCGAGATCGGGGGCGCCGGGAAATCGGCAAGCCATCCCAATGACGGCAATGCCGCCCTCGACATCGCAAGCGGGCTCATGGCTCATGGATCAGCTCCAAAGAGAAAAGGTGAGAAATGCGGGCTATAGAAAAAGCGCCCCATTATAACAGGACGCACGCGGGAGAAAACCAAGGCACTCCGGAAATTTAAAACCTGAGCGTTCGGCGTTTCCCGGAGAATATGGCGTTTGTTTGGCGGCAAAACCTGCCTAAACAGCCTTGGCGGAGTTATCCGGGTTTCCTCTCAAGATTTTGACCGCGCGTTCTTCCTCGGCGGTTTCGGCGCCCAATTGGCGCAACTCACCCAGGTAGTATTCGCAACCTTCTAAGGCATGGTTCTGGAAGGCACGCAAAAACTCGCAGCGGAATTGATCGATCATTTTGCTTTTCAGTTTTTCCTGGAGATCCAAGTCGGCTTCGCTATTTTTCCGTTGGCGCAGGGAAGCCCGTAACTTGGCCAACAGCCTGGTTTCCTCGCGAACCTCGGCCCCAAATTCCTTGAGCACCCGCAGGTAGTGGTCACATTGGTCCACGTCGTTCTTGTCCAAACCCGTCGCGAATTTAACCCGAGCCTGTTCAATCATTTTTTGGTGTAACTCGGCCTCCGCTTGAAGCCGGCTTTCCAATTTCCGCAAAGCCTGCTTTTCGTTGCGGGTATTCACATCCAGGGACACCAATTCTTTGAAGTAGTAACGCGCCGAATCCAGGTTCTTGGCGGTCACCGCTTTTTTGAAATCCTGGCGAAGATGGGCCGCCATGTTGCGCTTGAGTTTGAGCGCCTCGGCCTCTTGGAACCGCTGCCGCAACAACTTGACCGCTTGTTCCTCCGCGCTGTTGTCGCCGGCGTACTGACGCAACTCGCGCAGCGCCTTCTCGGCATCCGTTAGGTTCTGCTCGGTAAGCGCCTGGGCCAATCGCTCGCGGACGCGGTGTTTGATGGATTCGCGAAGCTGCTGCTCTTCTTTGTCACGAACCTGCTGCAGCAACACTTCGAGCGCCTTGGTCTCGCTTGCCACGGGCTGCCCCAATTGTTGCAACTCCTGGATGTGCTGCTTGCAGGCGCGAACATTTTCGCGGCTCAACGCGGTCACGAACAACTTTTTGATTTCACCGGCGCGCTGCTGCTTGACTTGGCCGGCCTGCTCTGCCCGGAGCTCCTCTTCCAAAGCCTGTAAGTCGCGCACTTCCTTGGTGACATTGACCTGGAGATCGTTTTCCAATTCGTAAATAAGCCGTCGGCAGGTTTCGACGTCGGCTTTTTTGAGGGCGTTGAAAAAACCCAGCCGTGCTTGGTGGATCCGCACCCGCACCTGTTCTTCCTGACTTTTGATGGCTTTTTCCAGGGCCGCCAGCGCCTTGGTTTCCTCGGTCACATCGGCTTGCAATTGCTTCAGCGTTTCCAAGTGACGCGCCGCCGCTTCCGTTTTTCGGTTGTCCATGGCGGTTTTAAACAGCTTACGTGCCTGTTCTGTTTTCTGGCGGGCCAAACTGCGTGCCTGCTCGACCTCCTGCAATCGGGCTTCCAACGATTTCAGCGCACGCTCTTCTTTGTCCACGGAAGCGCCCAGCTTGCGCAACTCCTCGAGGCAAAAACGGGTCGACGCAAGATTCGCTGCCTTGTAGGCAATCAAAAACTCTTGGCGCGCTTTATTGATGTGGCGGTCTAGGTTGGCTTCTCGGGTCTTAACTTCTTTTTGTTCAATCTCTTGGCGGAGTTTATGGTAGTGGCGGCTTTCCTCGGTAATATCGACACCCAGGTCGGTGAGTTCCTTGAGGCAATAACGCACGGAAGACAAATTGCCGGTGTGGAACGCCTGGGAAAATTGCTCGCGCGCCTGGCGAACCTTGCGCTCCTCCGCGTTTTCCGCCTGGGCGAGCGGGGAGGGGTTGCTGTCGGACAACTTCGGTCGCGGCTTAGCGGGGGATGCCTTGGGATCAGCTTTTTTGGGTGCGGCCTTTTTGTTTTTGGCGGGTGCACGCTTTTTCTTTTTACCCTTCGGCTCACCCAACAGCTTGAGCATGTCGAGCGATTTGATCGGTCCGAGCAGATCGGAAAGGTCCTCCGCGAATTCCCCCGCGCTTTGGTAACGAGAATCCAGGTCCTTGGCGAAAACACGCGCAAAAACCTCGGTCACAGCGGGAATGTCAAGGATGTCGCGGTAAGGATCAAACGCGAGTTTGGGCGGCTCGTTGGCGATTTGGTAAAGAATGGCGTGCAGACTGTCGGCGTCGAACGGAAGCTTACCGGTCAGCAGTTCGTACATGACGGTACCGAACGAATAAACATCGGAGCGATGGTCAATCCGACCGGAAATGATTTGTTCGGGACTGGAATAGCTGGGTGTCCCAAGGAATAACCCGGTTTGGGTGAGCTTGGAATCCTGCAGTTTGGCGAGCCCGAAATCGACAATTTTGGCGCGGCGCTTGTGGTTGATGAGGATGTTGCCGGGTTTGATGTCGCGGTGGATGATGCCCTCTTCATGGGCGTAATCCAGACCGTCGGCAATTTGGTGCAGCAGCTTGTTGAGAATTTTGCCCAAATCCTGCAAATGATGCCGCACGAAGGCGTCAAGCGGCATCCCTTTGATGTATTCCATGACCAGGAACGGCTTATCGATCTCAATGCCGACATCAAAAACCGAGACAATGTTGGGATGATTAAGGCGCGCGTAAACCTTGGATTCTTGAAAAAAACGCTCTTTAAAATCATTGAGTTGGTCGTCTTCGCCACCACCTAAGTTCTTCATGGTTTTAATGGCGACATGTCGTTCCAAGTGAGGGTCAAAGCCACGATACACGCTACCCATGGCGCCTTCGCCGAGAATATCTTTAATGATATAGCGTGAAAATCGTTTTTCTTCTGAAGTCATGGCGCTGAGGAAGCTCCCATTGGATTGGATTCAATGAATAAAGCTATGGTTTTAAATGGGGTGCGTGGGATTGGTATCAATCAATTATTCGGACATCTCATCAATGGTGACAAACGAGTTGGGGGTAACGTTACATTGTACCTAGGAAGACTTTAAATGAGAAGTAAGAGTGTCGACAGGCCCGGAGAAAGGAAAACCCACCGCGATCTGCGACGCGGAGGGGACTTGCCAAAAGCGGTGTCGGCCCCCGCTTCAACCCGGTGTGTCGCCAAATCCTTGACACCCACTGCACCGTTTTCCGACTCGCAAAGGCGTGGTTCAGCCTAAAAGGGGTCATCAATTAAGTGAAGATGATCCACCAAAAGTTTTGCTCCAGCTAAGAAAAGGTCGTAAAAAGGGGGCGAACCCGGTCGCCGACAGCACCGAAATAGCGCATTTCTTCAGGCGAGGGGCAAAGGGTAACGGTGGCCGATTCCCCGAACTGAAAGGCCTGAAAATAGGTTGCTTACCGCGAAGACCGCGCACGGAAAAAAAATACACGGAACAGGCCGCCTCAGGCACCCAAAGCCCAGAATCCCATATACTTAACGCGCTTTGTCCCGCCCAAACCGAAACCAGGTTTTTCCCCTTGCCGGGCGCCTGAAGCAACGGCGGCAACTCATGTTCCTCGTCAGCAGGCCGATGGAGAGGATACCGGGAAAAAACCGGCCGCGCAGGGTCGTTTATCCCGGATCCATGGCGGTTGCTATCCCAGGTAGACTCAATGCTTGATAAAAATTTGGGGGCCCTGCTATGATGTTTTGTACGTCCCACAGCAGTACAGCTTCGAGCTTGGTAACGCGCAGATGGTTTTCTCTAAAGGGCTTATGCTCAAAGAGATGCTTTTTGTGCCTCGTGTAAGGTGTTTTTGAATGGGCTGGGTCAACCGCCGGATCCTCATCGTCGACGACAATGCGGACATCCACAAAGATTTCCGGAAAATTCTCGGTTCTTCACAGAAGAAATCGAGGCGTTCGCATTTGGACGCCATTGAACAACAACTGTTCGCCGACGAACAGGACGAATCTGACGAAGCACCCAAGACCGATTACAACCATCCCGGTATCTACGACGTCGAATACGAAATCGATTCGGCCTACCAGGGCGAAGACGCGGTGACTATGGTTGCCGAGGCCAACGCACAAGCGCGCCCCTACGCGCTCATTTTTATGGACGTGCGCATGCCGCCGGGCATCGACGGCATCGAAACCATTTATCGTATTTGGGCCGAAAACCCCAATGTCGAGGTGGTCATCTGTACCGCCTACTCCGATTACAGCTTCGAAGAGATTCTCCAAAAGCTGGGCACCACCGACCGACTGCTCTTCCTCAACAAACCCTTCGACAGCATCGTGGTCAAACAAATGGCCCTGTCGCTAACGCGCAAATGGACCCTGCACGAGGAAGCACGCCAACACGTACGCCGGCTCAAAACCGAAATCGACCAACGTCGCGAATCGGAAACCCGCCTCAACCACATGATCAATCACGACGATTTGACCGGACTCGCCAACCGCAACCAGCTCCAAATCGAGCTGGCCAAGGCGATTGAAGAAGCGCGGCGCCAAAACACGCGTTTCGCCTTGTTTTTTGTCGACCTCGACCGGTTTAAGGAAGTCAACGACACCCTCGGCTACCAAAACGGCGACAAACTACTCGCCAAAGTCGCCTCGCGCCTGCAAGCCACCTTCGGGGAAATCGGCACCGTGTTTCGCCAGGGTGGCGATGAGTTCGCCATTTTGCTGCCGCGCATTACCTCCATGGCGCAAACCTCCAAAATCGCCCACCATCTGCAACGCGTGTTCGAGCCCCACTTTGATTTGGGCGATCTCAGCATTGAAATCCATCCCAGCATCGGCATCGTGATTTACCCCGACCACGGCTGCAACATGGACATGTTGATGCGCCACGCCGACATGACGCTGATTAGCGCCAAAAGCACCGAGCAGGGTTTCCGCTTTTACCGCGACAACATGAACCTGTTCACCCCGCAACGCCTGCTGCTCCTTAGCGAATTACGTCGCGCGATCTCCTCGGACGAGCTCATGCTGTACTTCCAGCCCAAGATCAACCTGGTGGACGGCTGCGTGGAAGGCGTCGAGGCGCTCACGCGCTGGCCCCACCCCAGCCACGGCTTTATTCCGCCAAGCGAATTCATCCCGCTCGCCGAACGTTGCGGCATCATTCGCCACCTCACCGCTTGGGTCCTCAAAGAAGTCCCTCGCCAATGGCGCCTGTGGAACGATCAGGGCATCGACTTAGCCGTTTCGATTAACCTCACCGCCCAAGACGTGCTCGACCCGCAACTGCCCAGTAAGGTCCGCGACGTCTTGACCGAATACCAAATGCCCCCCTCGCGGCTGGGTTTCGAGGTCTCGGAACGCGGCGTGATGGAGGACCCGGCCCAAGCCATTCAAAGCCTGCTCACCATTTCCCAAATGGGCATCTCCATTTCCATCGACAACTTCGGCACGGGTTACTCATCCCTGGCCTACCTCAAAACCATGCCGGTCAGCCAAATCAAAATCGACCAATCCTTCGTCGAGGAAATGGGCCACAACCTCAACGACATCGCCATCGTTCGGTCCATGATCGACCTCGGCCACAACCTCGGCCTCAAGGTCATGGCCGAAGGCGTCAGCTCCCGAGAATCCTACAACATGCTCAAAGAGTTTGGCTGCGACGCCATGCAGGGTGCTTACGTCAACCATCCCGTTCCCGCGGGTGAACTGTTATTGTGGCTGGAATCGTCGGAGTGGATGGTTGCAACCACGGCCGCCGAGTAAAACCCGTGACACCACCCCGCATCATTTCGTTTTGCGCCCACCAGCCCTACCTTTTCCAGTTTAAAGCGCTCGATTGGCAGCTCGACTTGGTGGAAATCAGCGGTCATCAGCGTTTTCTACAGAACTGGTCCGATTCCGTGCGTCCTCTGCCGGAGGGCTGGCGATTGATCTCGTGGGATGAAGGCAAGGCCGGCCTGGAAGCCGGTGCCTACCAACTGGCGATTGCCCACAACATCAGTGATTTCATTGATTTCCTTCCTTACCCGGTCAAGCGCATCCTCGTCATGCACACCAGCCTTCACAGCCGTTTCACCGAGGATGAATCCGACATGACCCCCGACCAGTACCGCATGCAATTCGCCGAGCTGGTTTTTCGTGGGCAAGGCGAGATGGTGTTTATTTCGGAACACAAAATGGTGGATTGGAACCTGCGTGGGCACCTCATCAAAACCTACGTGGACCTGGATGACTACCAGGACTGGCGCGGGGAAAACGCCGCGGTCTTACGGGTTGCCAATCACCTGGTCGAACGGGGTGAAATCCTCGATTACCCCGCCCACCAAACCCTCACCGAGGGTTTCCCGGCGACCCTAATCGGACACAATCCCTCGCTACCCGAGGCCCGCACCGCCGCGTCCTGGGACGACCTGCGCCAAGCCTATCGCGATCATCGCGTGTACCTCCACACGGCCAAGGTCGGTCTGGAGGACGGGTTTAATTTCGCCATGCTCGAGGCCATGGCGACCGGGATGCCGGTGGTCGCCACCGCGCACCCCAGTTCACCCATCCAAGACGGCGTCAACGGTTTCATCAGCGCGGACTTGGGTCTGTTGCGGGAACGCATCAAGCTGTTGCTTGACAATCCCGAGCTCGCCCGGGAAATGGGCAAAATGGCGCGGCGCACGGTAAAAACCCTGTTCCCCAAACAACGCTACATCATGGCTTGGCAATCGCTGTTGCCTCAATAACCCGGGTTAGTGAGCCGACTCGGTCCCGACGGCGTCGCGCTGGTAGTTGCGCGTGTACGCCGGCGGGGCGCTGACCAACGAATCCTCGGCCGTAACGGGTTCACCCGCGGTGAGCTTGAGGGGAATGGTGCCGGCCCAGACATCCAAACCCATATCGGCGCTATCGTCCTTGGGTTCGCCGCGACGAATTTTCGCCGAAACCTCGAGCAGATCAAATTCAATCAAACGGGTTGCTTTTAACTCGGTTGGGTTGGCGGGGCGCACGTCGGCCCCACGTCCGGGAATCACGTGTTCCACAAAACGCGCCAGCACATTCTCTTTTTTGGCGGGATCCTCAACCGAGCGACCACACCCAAAGATCACCACGGAACGGTAATTCATGGAATGGTGAAAGGCGGAACGGGCCAACACCAAACCATCCACCAGGGCCACGGAAATGCAGGCCGGAATGCCACTTGCCAGATGCTGCATCAAGCGGCTTTTGGACGCGCCGTGCAGGTAGAGGTGGTTGTCGATGCGCCAGTGAATGGTGGGAATGAGCGCCGGTGCCTCATTCCAGGTAAAGGCAACATGGCACAGCAGGGCCTCGTCGAGAATTTGGTAGACGGTTTCTTTGTCGTAAACCGCCCGTTGCGGCGCGCGTTTGATGCGGGTTTTGTCGGTGACCGAAAAGGCCTCGGTTTGCGATTTTTCGCTCTGACTAAAAGGTAGTTGGTTGTTCATAATCTCCCCATGTAAAGCAGATATGCTTGATCCTACCGACAAATTGGATCTAAAGTTAGATCCACTTCCGTTATTTGATTGGAACCAATTTGCCATGAAAAACAAGCGCCTCCCCATCGCCGAGCTACACGATTTTGATTTGGATTCAGGCCTCGATAAACCCCTGTACCTGCAACTCGCCGACGCCATTCGCACGCGTATTTTAAGTGGCCGGTTCCCCGCACATTGCCATCTTCCGCCGACGCGGACCATGGCGGGCATGCTGGCGCTGGGCCGCAACACGGTCAACAATGCTTACGAAGTCTTGCGTTCCGAGGGACTTCTAGAAGCTCGTCAGGGTTCGGGTTTTTATGTGAGCGCCAACTTGGACCCTATTTTGGTACCCAGCGGCAAAAGGGCGACGAGCACAGAGCCGACCCCGATGAAAGCGTCCCCCAAGGTCTTGGACATCGACCAGCGCCCCACGCCGCGTGAAATAAAACCCTTCACACCGGGTATTCCCGATCTTGACGCCTTCCCCCTCGATTTATGGGCCAGGCTGTCGGCCAAGCAGTGGCGCCAGGCCAGCCGAGCGATGTTAACCTATGCAAGTCCAACCGGTTACCAGCCGTTACGCGAGGCAATCGCCGCCTACCTCAAAGCCTGCCGCGGAGTCGTTTGCGACCCGGATCAGGTGTTGGTGGTCAGTGGTTCCCAGCAGGGACTGGATTTGACCTGCCGGCTCCTGTTGGCGCCTTACGACGCGGTCTGGGTGGAAAACCCTTGTTACCAAGGTTTTCTGGGGACCCTTCGTCAATGCCAAGCCCATGTGATTCCCGTCGAGTTAGACGGCGAAGGTTTGGATGTGCGGGCAGGCCAACGGATTCACGGCAACCCCAAGTTGGTTTTTGTCACCCCGGCACACCAATACCCAACCGGCACCGAAATGACGATGCCGCGACGGCTTGAGTTACTGAACTTTGCCCAAAAAAGCGGTTCTTGGATTTTGGAAGACGACTACGACAGTGAGTTTCGCTACGACGGACCGCCTTTGGCCGCCATTCAGGGATTGGCACCGGAAAGCCGCGTGATTTACACCGGCACCTTTAGCAAAGTCCTTTTCCCCGCGCTACGCATTGGCTACTTGGTGGTTCCCAAAAGATTGGTGGGCGCGCTCAGCGAGTTACGCTACTTGGTCGACAACTCATCGCCGACGATCAACCAGGCGGTTTTGGCCGATTTCATCGATCAAGGTCATTTTGCCTCGCACCTGCGTCGCATGCGCCAGCGCTACCGCGCGCGTCGCGATCAGGTTTGCGAGTGGCTGAGGCATAACCAAGCGCACCATTTCGAAACCGGACCGCATTCCGGTGGGATGCATGTCACCTTGTTTGCCAAGGTTCCTTTTGACGATACGGCCTTCGCGGAGACGGCGGTTCATTGCAACTTGGAAATCCGACCGCTGTCGCCTTATTACCGCGGCAAACGAAAAAGTTCGGGTTTGGTGCTGGGTTTCGCCGGCTTCGACGAAACCCGCATCAAGCAGGCACTGGGCCGTCTGGACCAGTGCCTGAATCATTACTTTGCGACGCCCCAAGCCTCCTACATGGTGCGTTAACGGCGACATTCGCCGAGACAGGCACGGAAAAGTTCAATGTCGTCCATGCCGCGTTGGTTAATGGGTAGCGACATGAGTGTATCGCGCAAAACCCCTTGGGTATCGTCCAATAAGGTACGACCGCCGGTGGTTAACACGGCGCGGCTTTGTCGGGCGTCCCGACCTCCTTTTTCGGTGGTGACATAGCCTAGTTTTTCGAGGGGTTTAAGCGCACGGGTTACGGCGGAAGGGGTGAGCCCGACCGCGCGGGCCAGATCGATCCGGGGCGCACCGCCGGAATAGACATTGGCCAAAGCGCGCAAAATTCGGTACTCGCTAAAGCTGATCCCACGAGCAAGCGAAAGGGCGTTGTCCAAATCGCGCTGCAAGGCGTGGGCGGTTTCGAGGAATTGCAAAACAGTTGCTTCGGTGTGGTTTGAAAGTTCTTGATGTGACATGCGTGCATGTTACTTGATCACTCACGCATCGCGCAAGCTTTTTCTCCTGCCCCTTTCAATAAATCCAATCGAAGCGCGCTCGACCCAACCCATACACGCATTGCCCACAAGGCTTCAGCTTCTCGCGACGAATCCTCGTGAGAATTCCACCTAAGAAGCGCGATAACTCGCGGTGATTTTGGCTAAACCTCTGGGCTGCAACGGTCTGTGAAAATGCCCACCGCACCCAATGGGTGCGCTTCCGCTTTTCCCAAACCATTTCGCTCCAGATCTTTAGCCAAAATCCCTCGCTCTTATCGCGCTTCTTAGGTTCCAGGCTAAACGCGAGACGAAACAAACAAAAGATAACCACAAAACAAAAAAACACTATTAACATACACATAATCGTCACAACCCTTCTATCACTAATAAAAACCACCAAACTCAGACACTTACCACAACCAAAACAACATCCTCTTGGCATCATTTTTCCATTGATGTACATTGTAAGCAATCACGGCTCCAACCCCTTAAATCCGCCCATCCCCACGTCAAGGTTATTTCGCCTGTTCACCCGCCTGGGTCCCGAACACATAAACCTTTCACGTTTATAGCCATTATTTCCAGCGGTTTCAGGAACCCCTCAGCCGTTAAAACAAATTTAATACCCGTTCTTGAACCAATTCCGCGATGAATCTTGCTTTGTTTTATGAGTGCAAGATTCTGTCTTTTTTTGCACCAACAGCCCCTAAGCGAGGAGCATTTAAAATGGTTGCTAAAGATTTTGAAAAATTAAAGAATAAAAACCGTTCTATTGTAGATCCTAAAGGTCACACACCGGAGGGCTTGGGTCCCCTCGAAGATTTGGTCGGTGTTTGGAATAACGAGGAACTGCCCGGTCGCGGCTGGAACATGATCGCCCTCCCGTTCCACGCCCCACCCAAGGACAAATTCCCTTTTAATTACCGTCTGCTGCTGAACCAGTACAACGAACAGCTTGTCTTTTCCACGGTTGACGGCCCCATCCCCAACCGCGGCATCAAACCATTGCCCCCACAAACGCCCAAGGCCAACAATGATCAGTTTTTGATGGCCTTGAGCTACGAACAAAATATTAAACAAATCGCCGCCGCCGATTTCCCCGACAGCGGTCTTGCCGGTCCCAAAAACCTGGATATCCACCACGAGCCCGGTTTGTTTCTTCGCATCTTGAACGAAGAAACCAACGAACTGGACATCTGCCGCCTGGCCACGATCCCCCACGGTGATTCGGTGTTGGCGATGGGTCGTTCCAGTGAGGAAAAAGGCAAACCGACCATTCCGGTTACCAGTGGTTTGCCTACCGGCGTCAACGACGACTTCGAACGCAATCCCTACCTGGAACCCTACAAACACTTTCACAACAACCTCTTCGAGGGGTTGTTCGACCCCACGGCGCCTCAGGCTCTACTGGACGCGGCCAACCAAGGTGTGGACATCATTGAATCAACGGTATTGACCTTCGATTCCACCCTCGAAACCGGGGGCATCAAAAACATCCCCTTCGTCGTCCGCCAAGCAAACGCGGCCTCGATGAAATCCACTTTCTGGATTCAAAAGGTGAAAGACGGCGACACAATCAAGCTGCGCCTGCAATACCTGCAAGTGGTGATGCTGGACTTCTTCGGTCGTCGCGACGGTCTGCCCGGCCTGATCGGCTGGCCGCACGTCTCCATCAACACCATGACCAAGTTAACCAACGTCCATTCCGACCGCTTTTAGGCAAACCCGGTCCCCAGCCGACTCATTCGGGGGGGGACCCTTTGACGGGCTGGGTTTGGTGGAAGCGATGGTAATCAACCACCACCCGGCCGTCATCCAAACTCGAGAGAACGTCCACAAAGGTATGGTCGGCCTTCACATCCTCCGGGTAATAGGTATGACGCGCATAAACCGATTGGCTGTAGGTTCCATCGTGGCCTACGATCACGGCGCAAAAAGCGGACACCCGCGCCGCTATTTGATCAGGTCCCAACCCGAACAAGGGACTGTCCTCGTCAACCGGATGGATGACCAGCCAGGTCATCGAAAAAAAGGGCGTGCTTGAGCGGGTTAGTTTCAGGTCTTTGACCGCGCGCAGGTGGTTGCCCTCGTCGGTGACCTCGTCGATCAAAACGGTCAGGTTAAGCGACGCATCAATAATGTCATTGCCGCGGGCGTTACCAACGCGAAACATCAGAACCGGTTGGCTGTTGTGTCGGGTCAAAAGGATGGGTTCACTAAACAGCACGGCGTGTCTGGGGCGCGAGGCCTTGGCAAAAATGAGTCCGGTGACCAGGGCGACACAAATCCAACTCACACCGGCCTCAATGGTCGCAATGATATGGCCGTAATCCGAGGTGGGCGTCAAGGTGCCGTAACCAATGGTCGACATGGTTTGCACGCTGAAATAAAAAGCGTCGGCAAAGGAATCGGGGCGTGCGTTGGCGATGGTGTCGGGAACCATGAGATAGAGGGCGGCAAACAAAACATTGAGCAGGAAAAAGAACACGGCAATAGTGATAAACAATGCAATCCAAGAAGCTTGCATGAAGTAGGTGAACAGGTCTTGCCGTAAATTCGACGGCGCTCCTCGCGAAACAGAATGACCCGAGCCAACGGTTCTTCCCGGTTTAGGCGCGGGTGCCGGTGGGTGCTCGCCACCGTGGTGCTTGAGCAAATTTCGCTCGTCAAAGGGCGCGGTCATCATGTCGAACCCAACTTGGATCAAACAGGCGCCGGCGAGGAGCACCAAAAACCACAGTGAGGGCATGGTCGCGGCCGCGGCGGGCAGCACCACCATCAAGAATCCGAAAAGTAAACGCACATAGACGCGCAGTTGATCGCTCAGCACGGCGTTTTTGCGCTCGGTCACCGATTCAACCAGCGCGGTGGCGAAAAAAACCAAAGCCAAGGCACCGCACAACAGCCAGCGGTATTTGGGATCGCCGGGCGCCCAAAGATCAAAATAAATGACCTTCTGTAAACCAACCCCAACAGCAATGGTGCCGCAATGGAGAGGAAGGTGACCAAACAACCACAAGGGATAAGCAAAGGGAAAGCGACGCAAACGGCTGTCGGCGATGTCGTCAAAGTAAATCCACCACAAGGCACAGGTGACGATAAGGGCGAAACTCGCGTGGGCCAGGGCCGGAAGACTGGGTTCATTGGCGACCAAACCACCCAACATTTTCACGAAGGACTCGCCCAGAACGATAATCGTCATCAAACCATAGCGTTCGCTAAGGTGTTCCAAGTCAACGGGGTAACGCATTTCAAAGGCGCGGACACTGCGGCGCAGCGGCGATCCAATAACCAACAGCAACCCCAACACCCAGGCCCCATAGGCGTACGGGGTGGGCAACCAGGCGGAGATCAACCACAGCAGGGTGCCGGCCAACCAAACAAGCGCCCAATGGGTGGTGGTTTCACGGCCCTCCTTTTGGTGAAAACGACAACGCAGGTACATCAAGAAAATGCAGAACTGCGCGCCGGCGTAGGCGTAGGCAAAGAGCTGGTGCTCGCCGCGTAAAGCCTGAGGTACGGTGACAGCCATGGCACCCACGGCAAACATTTGGCAGTAGACAATGGAGCGGTGCAGGAAGTCGTCCACATCGAAGCGGTTGGCAAAATGGGTGAAGCCGTACCAAACGATCCAAATAGGCGTAAAGAGGGCGATGAACCCGAAAAAGCGTTCGATGGACACGTATTCGCTGAGTGTATTACCGAGCTGGATAAAAGACGCAACGAAAATCAGGTCGTAGAACAGCTCGAGCCAGCCAACCCGTTTTTCCATATTGCTTTGGATGGTGTGGAACTTTGGGATATGAAACCAGCGACTGCGCATCGCAACTCCTCATCAAGCAACCCTTGCATCAGAGCTATTCTTTCATGAATTGGGAGAAAGCGCGGGCGAAGGGGCTGAAGTTTGTCGCCCATGTTTCGCGAAGAAAAGGAGCAGCGGCAAGCTTAATGAGAGGCCGACAAACAGGATCCCGATGATCACCCAGCGGTTGCCCTAGACGGGCACGGTGCGGGCCACATACCCATTTAAATGGGGTTACAACTCGGCGCGATGGTCGAGGGCGAAGTGCAGCAAGCTGTTGTGCCCGGTTAGTTCCAATTTGCGACACATGTTGGTGCGGTGGTTTTGCACGGTGCGGTAGCTGATGCACAAGGCATCGGCGATTTCTTTGCTGGTCTTCTTTTGGGCGATCAGCTTGAGGACGGCGGTTTCTGAAGGGGTTAATTGCGCCAAAGGTTTAGGTCCCGCGGTGCCCTGGATCAGGTAACCACTGAGCGCGGGGCTGATGTAACATTCGCCGCGCACCACCGCATGGAGGCAGGCTGGCAAATCGGCGACGGCACTGTCTTTGAGCAAATAACCTTTAATGCCCAGCGCCATCGCTTCATCAAAATACTCACGGTCGCGGTACATGGTAAGCATAATCGGGACACAGGTTAATTGCTGGGCGCGCATCGCCTTGGCGACCTCTAGTCCGTTGCGTTTCGGCATCGCAATATCGAGCACGGCAATATCGGGCTGGTACGCTTGGATGAGGGCCAACGCTTCATCACCGTTGTCCGCCTCGGCCACCACCGCAAAGGTATCGTCCCGCTCGATAATGCGAATAAATCCCTGGCGAACGATCGGGTGATCGTCGGCCAGAACGATTGTCGTTTTCGCCATGGTTCACCTCACCGTAGAAACCGTAAGCGTCAGCCGGGTACCGCCGCCGGGTTGTGATTCGAGTTTCAGGATGCCGCCCATGAGATCGGCCCGTTCAGCCATGGTGCGCAAACCCATGCCTTTCCCCAAACGTTCGGCGGCTTTGACATCAAAACCGCGGCCGTTGTCGGTCAGCACCATGGTCAAACGATCCGCCGCGTGGGTCAGGTGCAATTCGATCTGATCGGCTCCCGCGTGCCGCACCATATTATGCAGGCCTTCCTGCACAATTCGGAACAAATGGGTTTCGCGTTCTTTGTCCAGCAAACCCTCAATGTCATCCAAAACGAGCTTCAGTTGAAGATTGCCACCGCGGGTCAGCAGGTTGGCCATGGAACGAATCGCACGTTTGAGGCCCAGCCGATCCAATTGATGGGGACGCAGGTTGTAGGCGATGCGGCGCACTTCTTCGACGGCATCAACCACCCAATGGGACATTTGCATCAGATCTTCTTGGAGCGCCGCCGCGTGTGGCATTTGGGCCTGGAGTTGCAGTTCATTATTAATGACCAACAGATTTTGGCCCAAGCTGTCGTGGAGCTCGTCGGCAATCCGTGCACGGTCCCGCTCCTGGGCCTCAATTAAACCGCGCGCAAAGTCACGGCGCCGTTGCTGCTCCCGTTGCAAGGTATCGAAACGCCACCAAATCACGCCGCCAATCATCAATCCCACGGCCAAGAGCAAACTCGCCCGGAACAACCAGGTTTGGTGGAAAGCCGGTTCAATGGTCAACGCCAGGCGCAGTTCACGCCCACTCAGGTCACCCTCACGATTGAGCGTGTAGGCACGCAACACGTAAGATCCAGGATCCAAATTACTGTATTGCAAAGAGTTTCGATCCTCGGCCTGATGCCATTCGGCATCCACACCGTCCAAACGATAGGCGTAATGATTGCGGCCGGGCGCGGCGAAATTAAGCGAGGTAAAGGCAAAACCAATCATTCGGGTTTCCGGGCCGAAGCTTAGCTCGGAAAGCTGGTGCAGCGGTTTTTCAAAACGACGGGAGCGGCCGTTCACAAACACATCGCTGAGCACCACATCGCCGGCATCGATGGGTTCGTTCATGGTGCTTGGATCAAAAAGGTTAAATCCATTAATCCCACCCATGACCATCCAACCGGCGCGCCCTTTGAAAAAAGCACCGCGGTTGAACTCCTGGCTTTGGAGCCCGTCGTGTACGGCGTAACGGCGTATGGTGCGCCGTCCCGGATCGTCGGCATCAGCAATACAGGCAATACCGTGGTTGGTGCTGACCCAAAGGTCATCGCCATGAACCAGGATCCCGTAAACGGTGTTGTCCGGCAAACCGTCGCGGGTGGTTATCGCGGTGAAGCGGCCGGTGGCCGGATCCAACGCATTAAGGCCGCCGCCATAAGTGGCCACCCAAATCCGATTGCCGCGAGCGCTCTGAGCCAGGGCGGTGATGGTATCCTCACTGAGGCGGTCAGGCCCAACCCCACTTCGAAAGGTGGTGAAGGTACCCTCGCGCTCATCCATGCGATTGAGCCCATTTCGCCAAGTACCCACCCACAATTGCCCCAAACGGTCGCGGAATGCACAGCGGGTCAAATGACTGCTCAGCGAACCGGGTTTTCCAGTTTGTGTAAATCGCTGGAAGCGATGACTGTCGCCACCGATTTGGGTACGCAACAAGCCGGCCCCAAAGGTGGTCACCCACATGGTGTCGCCATCTTCAAAGAAACCACTGACATGGGCGAATCGACCTAAATCACGGGCATGATAGCGGCGAAAATTGCGGAACCCGATGGTTCCGGCAAGGGGATCAAAATCGGCGGGGGTCACCACGAGCAGTTGACGGTCGCCGCCGATCCATAAATCACCCCGTTGATCGACGTGGAGCGCAACCACGCGGTGATTCTGCAAAATAGTGTCCAAGGCGGGATCACCCACGAGTCGCAGGAACCGGCGCGCCGAAACCTGAAACGCGGAAAGCCCGGGCCGGGATCCAATCCACAATACATCGGTGGGTCCCTCGCTGAACGAATTGACGAAACCACCCTTTAGGGTCGCCTCAAGAAACGGATTGGGTTTGAAATGCTCGAAAACAGGCTTGTGGGGCACGTATTTGTTGAGACCACCCAAGAGGGAACCGATCCAAACGGTACCCTGACGATCCTGAAACACAAAATGGGTGGTGTCGGTGGAGAGCGAACCTGGCTTTTTTGGATCGTGATAAGCGCGGGTCCAAGCCATGGTTTTGGGTTCAATCAGCAACACCCCGGCAGAGGTCGCCAACCAAAAAAGACCGTCTCGATCCTGGATACCGTCGTGCACCACCAACCGCCGGATGTTGATCATTAAGGGTTGGCTTTCGGAAACATCCTCGGGAATGAGCACCATACCGACCCCGGGAAAGGCGGCCCACAAATCGCCGGCGGCATCGTGAAACAAACTGGTCACATGGTTGATGGGCATGAAGGTATCGGTCCGGCAACGCCTGCCATACAGCCCAAACAGGGTAATGGGTTGCCGCGCGACATCAAACATCACCATCCCGTGAACGGTGGCAACCCAAAGACGCCCCCAGCGATCCTCGGCCAATCCGGTAATTTGGTAGTGGGGCACGGAAAACCGTTCAAAATCATCATGCGCCTCACGGTAACGGTGCAACATACCGCGGCTCGCCACCCAAATGTCACCGCGGTGATCTTGTAAAACATGGGTGATGTCGTCCCCGAACAACGCGTTTTCATCGTCTGGATTCACGGGAAACCTGTGAAAACGGGGTGCCGAGGTATCGCGACCATCGTAACGGCAGAGACCACCCATGGTGGCGATCCATAACCGGCCGCGGTGGTCTTCCATCAGTGCGTTGACATGGTTGGAAGGAAGCGATTGAGGATTAGCGGGATCATGGCGAAAGGTTTCGAAGCGGTAGCCGTCGTAGCGGTTCAACCCGATAAAGGTACCAATCCACAAATAGCCGGCTTGATCTTGAATCATGGTCTGAGCCGTGCTCTGCGACAAGCCGTGTTCCACGCTAATGTGCTCGAAACGAAGGCGCTCCGGCAAAACCGGTTCCCCGGCACCATCCCAAACCATCAACCACAACAAAGCATGCAACATGTTGCCACCGTCCCAGAACCCAATGGCGCGGGAATAGCGCTCCCCGCGCCACGGTTCTCAACTAGTCAATCACGTTGACATTGCCGATGGCCGGTTCGTTGCCGCCGTTGAAGACAAAGGCAACCCCGGTGATCGGGCCGCCGGAAGATCGGGCCGTCATCTGGACGTCCTGATTCAAACCGGCAATGAGTTGTTGGACCACCACCGCATAGGGTTGGTTGGGACCCAGGTTTTCCAAGGTTTGCGTGAACAACACCTCGCCGACTCGGTTGGTAAAGGTCAAGGTGACATTCACCGGTTGGTCGTGCAGGTTCACCACAACCGGGGCGGAGAAAAAGCCGTTCTGTCCTGGCAGATAACCAAACAACACGACTTCACCGGAGCGTTGACGCGGACCGTCGCCGGCACGGGGCACCTCAACGGCGATCCCTTGTGCCGGTGACTGACCGGAGGCGGCCTTGAGGTTGTTGGTCACCCAAGCCCCGTAGAGGTTCCCGGTCGCGGCGGTCAAGGTCACGGTGTAACCGGGACCCTTGCCAAGCGTGGGAAACAACGAGGAAGCTTGTTCGGCAAGGAAACCGCCCGCGCCGATTGTGCGAGAGACGCTTTCCTCCGAACCATCGGCGCGACGCGCGGTCAAGGTAACTTGCGCGGCCGTTTCGGCCAGGTTGTTGGCCACCACCACACTTTCGAAGTCATCGCTGTTGGAGACCCAGGCATAAACCAAATCACGCGGCCGATCAGCGGCCCCGAGGGTCGCCGCGGCGTTGCCGATCGCGGTTTCGCCTTGCTCGTTAAAAACAAAGGTCACCCCGGTGATCGGTTCCCCACTGGATTCAGCCACCAGGGTCACATCGCGGCCCCCGCTGTCGAGCAAATCGCCGACCACCCGTGCAAAGGGTTGGTTGGGCTGCAAACCCTGCAAGCTTTGGGTATCACGCAGCAGCAAGCTGCCGTCGGCGGCGTAGAAAGACAGGGTCACATCGGTGGGATTGTTACCGACATTCACCACCACCGGCGCCGAGGTCATGCCCGCGCTTTGCGGTAAGTAGTTGAAGATAATGCGGGTTCCCGCCTGCTCCGAGTTACCACCCTGGAGCGCATTGAGATCGACACCCACCCCTTGGGACGGGGAAGCGCCGGTCGCCGCGCTCAGGTTGTTGGTGACCCAACGACCGCGCAACGCGTCCGATTCAGCCGACAGACGAATGCTGAGGCCGGTCCCGTTGTTGATGCTGGGGAAGAGTTCGGCGGGTGTTGCCGCGGTGAATGCGCCGGGTGCCAAGGTGGTCAGCGCGGTGCGTTCACCACTACCGCCCTCGCGTAAGGCGGTTAACTGGTAACGAACGGGCTGATCGGAGGGGTTGTTGATGACCAGCACACTTTCAAACACCTCGTTTTGGGAGACCCAGGGGAACAGGGTGTCGTTGCCAAGCGTGGCGGGGGTGCTCCCCGGAAAAATGGTCAAGTTGTCGATGAGCCAACCCACCCCGGTCACCCCGGCGTCGCTGTGGAGCCGAAACCGAATTTGGATTTGCTCCCCAGCCGAAAAGGTATCGAGCACGTTGATTTCACGAGACTTATAGAGGTCGACCGACACACTGCTCCCGTTGTTGTAGGCGGCCAGCCAATCGGCGTGCGCCCGCGCATCGTAACCCGGTGCCAGCGCTTTCCATTCCGCACCGTCCGAACTACCTTCCACGACCACATAATCCCAAAACTGGGGATCGCCAAAAACGCCGGAACCGGTACCCGGTTCGACCAGTGCAATTTCGTCGAACCGTATCACCGCGTTGCTGCTCGGCACAATCAGGGGCGTGGCCAAGGTGGCGGTCAAATCGTTGTTGGTGGGGTAGGGCGTGACTGTGCTCAACAGGGACGAATCAAACCCGGCGGGGATGTTCGCGATAAAACCGTTGAGCAGGAAATCGCCGAAATCGCCGCCCGTGTCAAAGGTGGTGCTAAAGGTGGTCACCGGCGCGCGGGCCACCACATTCACCTGTTTGGTGGGGGATTGATAAACACGGCCGTCCTTGGTTGCGACCACCCGCGCGGTGACGGTTCCGTCCGTGTCACGCGGGAACAATACCAAATCGCTGAAGGGTGCTGCATTGGCGGCAAACCGTAATTGCGCCTCACCGTTGATCAGCAGTTCAACCTGATCGTAAGCCGAACGCGCGTCAAAGCCGATTTGCACGTTGCCGCGCGCATCGAGCGCGAGCGTGCTGAGCCGCGGCGACAGGGTTGCCTCGGGATATTGGTAGTCGGCCATTTCCGGCACTCGGGCGGTCCAAATGCCGCGACCTTGGGTCGAAGCCAGAATTTGCTCTTCTTGGATTTTTAGCTCGAAAATCGCCACATGGGGCAGGCCGGGATCAAAGGCCCAAGTGGCGCCGTCGTCCTCGCTAACGAACAAACCGATTTCCGTGGCCGCCCACAGGATGTTGCGATCAAAAGGCATCACCTGCAAGTCAAACACGGCAACATCGGGGAAGCCGCGATCCGCGCCCTCGGCAAAACCGGACAGGTCGGTCCAGGTTTGCCCCAAGTCATGGGTACGCATGACTTTGGCACGGCCGGGCGCAGAGAACAGAATGTAACAGGTTTGGGGATCAACCGGGTCCGGGGCCAAACCCGAGGGTTCGGTGAGGTCGCTTGGCAAATTGGCGGAGATTTCGGTAAAGGTCAAACCGCTGTCGGTCGAGACGTGTACCCCGCCGCGGGCGCCGCCCGCGGGATCCACATCCAAGCGCGAGGAAATCCAGACCACTTGCGGATCGGCCTCGGAAACCTCGACGTTGTCAAAGGGTCGGTAACCCAACCAGTTGCCATTCACCGGGGAAAGCGTCCACGTTTTGCCGAAATCGTCGGAGCGACTGACGCCGTTGGTGCTGACCGCAAAAATCAAATCGGGATCGGTATTGCCGTAGCCGATTTTGGTGATGAAGGGGCCGAAACCGGCACCGGTCGGCCGGGCGGGCACGAAACTCAATCCGGCATTTTCGGAGCGGGCGATGCCGTTAAATTGCGAGTTGCCCAAAACCAAATTGGGATTGGCCGCATGCCAAACCGCCTCGAACCCATCGCCGCCAACCACCGCGCGCCAGGAAGAATTGATGTCGGGATCCGAACCGGAAACCCAAGTACCGTTGTCTTGCGCGCCGGCGATGTACACGTTTTCGCCGGGTTTCTTGGCGGCCCCGTAAAACTGGCTGGTCCGCATGCCGCGAAATTCGGTCCAACTCACGCCGCCGTCGTCGGAAAGCGCGACCCCGCCGTCGTTGCCGTTGAGGATGCGAATCCCGTTGGGATCGGTAGGATGCGGCAAGATTTCCAGCCAGTGGTGGTCGGCGTGAACATTGTCGACCCCGAAATTGTTGACCAGCCAATAGGCGGACAAGGTGCTGGTGCGGTTGGCCGCATCGGGATTAATGATCAGTCGATAGATGTTCACACCACCGACAAACACCATGTCGGGATTGGTGGGGTGAACCGCGATGCAGTTGTCAAACCAACCGGCGGTATAACCGGCGGCGCCGCTCTGGCCGAAGGCGTTAAACCAGTTGGGATCGTTGCCGGTATCTTCGACCAACACCCAAGAATCCCCGCCGTCGCGTGACATGTACAGATCAGCGATCCCGCGTGGCCGTTCCACCGCGGCGTAAAGGCGGTTGGGGTCGGAAGGCGCCACGGCCATCTCAACCCGGACTGAAATGCCGGCCAAGCCGAACCCATTGCCCGAGGGTACGCCCACATCGGAAGGGTCGGCGAAATGGTCGGCAGAAATCGACCAGGTTTGCCCGGCGTCGTTGGAGCGGACCACGCCGACCTCGTTCACGGTGGCGTAGAGCCGGTTGAAATTGGTGGGATCGGCCACAATTTGCTGCACGCGGTTGTCGGTGGTCGTCCCTAGGACAGCGTCCGCGTCGAAGGTTTGCGTCCAGCTCATGCCGCCGTCGGTAGAACGGAAAATACCGGATTTGCGTTCGCCGCCCTTGGGACCCATGTGACTGAAGCCGTCGTTGCTGCACACAATCACCAGGTTTTCGTTGTTGGGATCTACCACGATACGGTTAATCGCTTCCAGGAGTTGACCCTCGGCGGTGGACGCCAACTGGGTCCAGCTCTCGCCGCGATCCGTGGATTTCCAAATACCGCTGCCGATCAAATCCACCACGCGCCCGTAACCCATGCCGGTCCCGGCATAAAGGACGTTGGGATTGGAACGGGACTGCACCAAGGTGGTGATGCAAAGCGTGCCCAAATCAGCCGTGAGATGACGCCAGGAAGCACCACCGTCGCTGGTTTTCCACACACCGCCGCCAATGGATGCCACGAACCAGGTATTCATCGTCGGATCGTCGGGGTCAACCACTACGGTGCGGATGCGACCGCTGACGTTACCGGGTCCAATTTCAGTCCAATCGGCCCGTTTCTTGGCAACCACCCCACGCGTGCGTACTTCCTTGACGGCCTCGATGCGATAACCCGCTTGGTAACCTTGGCCGTTGATGTCTGTTTTGAGTTGGGCAAAGGCTTCGATTAACATGCCCGGGTTTTCGGGTCGCGCCGTCTGCCGCATTTTCATTTTTACTTTTTTGATCAGGCGCGCGTAGTTCATTGCCTCGGGTGAACCCGGTTCGGCGGCGGCCATTTGCCGCGACAAATAAGCGGTTAATGCGTGAGGATCGATGATGGTCGGCGTTGGCGCCGACCCTTGCGAAAGGCCGGCCGCCCCCGGTGGCGGCGGCCATACCGACAGCATTGAAATCAAAAACAAGGCCGCGAGGGCCGAAACATACAAAACACGACGAACGATCATAGAGCCTCCATCAAGACACGGGTTGACCCGCCCGCGAGACAATAGGGCCGGGAGGCTTACCGCGGGTGTTCACGGGCAGGACGGAACACGGACGAGCATTCCGGGCCGGCGCCGCGGAAGGAATAAAGGTGAAGCAGCAGGACAAACATGAATGCGTGTGATAAGCCTAGCGCCCCACGGCTCAAGTCACAATGGAGGCGGCTACTCAATTTAAAAAAGCCCAACTAAGTACAACTACCTAGCCAGAAAAGCAGAGAAGCCTTTCAGCGTTTTGGTTGCGCCAAGGCGCCAAGCGATTGGATCGGCCGGAAACCACATGCAAACCCTCGCAAAGACCCAAAATCACCTCTTTTTCATTTTTCTTTCACCAGATTTGCGCCAAAACCGCGCGAAAGATTGGTGAGCAGGCAAATCCAACGTTTGCCGACCCGCGTTGAGAACGCGGAGAATCCAGAGAAAAGCGATCGCCGGGCCAATGGGTTTGGCCAAGTTGTCCCGCTTTTCTCCTTTTTGAGGTATCGACCCATGGAAAATCCCTATATTGCCGACAATCTAAACGCCACGCCCTCCGACTATGCCCAAGGCAGCGGTATTGACGCCGACCTTTTGATCTCGGCATCATTGGGCCGTCGTTTCTGTAACAACTTACTCGACATCCTTGTGAGCCAAGTTTTAATCACTGCCTTTTTCTTTGTTTCCGGCATGGTCGTCGCGGCAGCGGCGGGCCCTGAATCCGCCGCTTTTCAGAGCTATTTCAGCCTGGTTGACCAATTTGCGTTCCCCATCACCCTTTTAATGACCGTGGCTTATTACGTTTTCTTCGAAACGCTATTCCAGCGTTCACCGGCAAAATGGCTGACCGGGACCATGGTCGTCACGCAAGACGGGGACAAACCCTCCTTCGGTCAAATCGTGGGTCGTAGCTTCGCCCGCAACATTCCTTTCGACCACCTTTCCATTCTCTTTTCCGATGAGATCCGTGCTTGGCATGACAGCCTCTCGAAAACCAAGGTCGTCATGGTCGCCAAAATTGCACCTTAATCCATTCCAGGAAAGGTGTTGAAACGCGGGCATTGTGACAGCGTTTCCTCCCACGCGGCTTTGTCGGCGGTAAAGATGTGGCCGTCCGGCTGTTTGGTGATCGGACTATCCAAAGAACCCGCGGGGACCATCAACACCGCGTCATTCGAAATGCGCTGTGGCATCGCGGAACCGCAGATCTCACAAAAACTTCGGGTGTGACGGGTTTCGGGTAGGTGGAAATCACGAACCCGATCCTCACCGCGCCGCCATATCAGCGTGGCCGAGGAAGAAAACAAGTTTGCACCATGGGCCGAGCCGGAATTCTTGCGGCACCGGCTGCAGTGACACAGGAAAAATTGTTCAAAATCACCCTCGATTTCAAATGAAACAGCACCGCACAGACAAGATCCCTGATGATTACCCATAAGCCACCTCGGTTTGAAAATAAGTGCTCATTCTAGCAAGGTTAAGGGTCGATTCCGATGCGTTCGCACCAGGACACAAAACGGGGATCGGGGCGCAGACCGTCGAAACGCGGATCAACCCGGAGAAAAATCAGCCAGGTATTGTCGGGCGTGCCTTCCAGCCAGGCAAAGGCTTCGTCGAGACGGCCGAGTTGGGCCAGGGTCATGACCGCATCAAGGGGGCGTACCCCCGAGGCCGGAGCCTCGGGCGTCCCGAATTGGGTCGCCCGTTGTTCGAGCCAGGCGCGCCAAGCCGCATCGGGATCGGAACCGTCGAGATAGGCCGTCTCCGTGGGCGACATCCCGTTAAGATGCAAGTCGTTGCGCAAGGTGAATACCGCTTGTTTGGCCAGGCCCAAGCGCCGATAGGCAACCGCCAAGCCGTGCATCGCCCATCCGTAATCGGGGTTCAACGCCAGGGTCGCTTTAAAGGCTTCCACCGCCGCCTCGTCGCGATCCGCGAACAGGTAATACCAGCCCAAATCGGAGGCCACACTGAGTGAAACCGGGTCGAGGGTTAAGGCTTGTTTCATGGCGGAAAGTGCCTCGTCGTGCCGTTCGCGCGCTGATAACAAGCCGGCGTACCAATGATGGGCCATGGCATAACCGGGATTGAGATCAAGTGCGGTGCGAAAATGGCGTTCGGCCTCGGTAAAGTCACGGTCGTGGTACAGCAACACAAAGGCCAGCGCGTTGTGGGCCTCGGCTGAATCGGGATCGAACCGCAAGGCCTGGAGCGCGGCCTTTTTGGCCTTGGCAAAGGCTTCCGCTTGGGGAAGGTGATCGGTAAACGCCAGCAAATTGTAGGTGTCGGCCAAACCCGCGTGGACCACGGCCGCCTCCGGCGCCACGCTTAGGGCTTCCTGGAAATGGGCCTCGGCGCGTAGGTAGGCCTCGCGGTTAAAGGAAAACCAGGCGTGTCGACCGCGTAAGTAAGCGCGATAGGCGCGGGTATCGCTCAGTTCCGCGCGCGCCACGGCCGGCATGGCACCTTCCAACAGTTCAAGGGCCATGGTTTTGGCAACCTTCACCGCAATGCGGTCTTGGACCGCCAACCAATCGCTGTCGTCAAAGTCATAGTGTTCCGACCAGAGTTGGGTTTGATCCTCTATTTGAATGAGTTGAAGGTTGATCCGACCGCCGGCGCGACCGCGTCGCAAGGCACCCTCCAACACAAAGTCCACTTGGAGTGCACGCGCGATCTCGGCAACAGACGTTTCGCTGTCGCGGTAGGTCATCGCGGAGGTCCGGGAGATCACCCCGAGTCGCGCGGGCTGTAATCGGCCCAAATGATTGATGAGTTCTTCGGTCAAGCCGTCAACAAAAACCCCTTGCCCCGGGTCGCCCGTGGTGTTTTGCAAAGGCAATACCGCGAGCATTATTTTTCCAGTGGGCAAACGCGCCGTGCGCTCGGCCTGGAAGGCCACCAGCACCCAGGTAAAGGTCAACACCAACAAGGAAACCGCGAGCGCCTGCCACCAAGCCGGCTGGGCAGGAAACGGGGCTGACGCGGTTGGGACGTTCTTGGTTTCCGGCGGCTTGGGAGCAACCGGTTGGGATGGTGCGACAACACGGCGCTCCGCGGTCACCAAAAAACGGTACCCCTTGCGCGGCAGCGTTTCGATGTAGGTTGGCTCGGCGGCGCGATCACCCAAGGCGTCGCGCAAACGCTTGACCGCCGCGTTGAGGTTGTTGGCGAAATCGACATGGGTCTCGTCCGGCCACAACCGTCCCTGCAGGGTTTTGCGCGAAACCACATCGCCGCCCGCCTCGACCAGGGTTTCTAAAACCAAGGCGGGCTTTTCGTGCAGGCGTTGCGTCCCCGCCGGGCCGACAAGGTTACCCGTGGCGGGATCGTAAGAAAAGACACCGAAGTGCCAGGTAAAACGCGGGCTCATTGGGGTTGATCCTCCGCGGCCACGGCCGTGTTTGGTTGGTTTTCCGACCCCATTCTAACCGAAAAACTGAGGATTCAAGAATCACAGCCTGCCACCACAAGGAAAGCATAAATCATTTAAATTAAAATACTTACGCCAAAGCCATCGCTATTTAAGCGCCGTTTAAGCTTCATTTAAGCCGCGATTGATGGTCGCAGCGCCACCAACCCCTTAGGCTGCGATTCAGCACCACCCATTCAGACACGGAGGATTTTCATGATGCATCGCGCTGTCCTTTTTCTCATCGGCGTTTTGACAAGCGTTTCTTTTTTACCGGCATTTACCGATCTCAAACAGCCGGTTGCCCCACGCAAGCCGGTCACCCAGCACTATCACGGAACCGAGGTAGTGGACCCTTACCAGTGGTTGGAAGCCATGGACACCCGTGAAGTGCGTACCTGGGCCATGGAGCAAGACGCTTATGCCCGCCGATGGAACCAAGCCGTCCCCACGCGCGACGCCTTGCGCGCCCGGCTGAAAACCATTAATGATGTGGACCGCCTCGGTTCCGCGACCTTAATCGGCGACCGCCTGTTTTTTGCCAAATCAAGGCCCGACTCCGGCATGCTGGGCATCTGGATGCAGGACGGTACCAATGAACCACGCCGCCTGCCGGCCGACCGTTTTCCCGAGGGCCACACCCTCAAAGGTTTTGTTCCCAGTCCCAACGGCAACTTTTTGGCTTATTACCACGGACACCCAGCGGGCCGCTGGGTCACGGTGAATATTTTGGATATCGCCACCGGCAAACACTTACCAGACCAATTAACCGGACTCAACACCCGTGTCAGCACCATCCACTGGTCTCGCGACAATCAATCCTTTTTCTATGAACGCTACCAAACCCCGAAACCCGGCGCCGAGCAAACCGAAACCTTCACGTTCCTGGGTTTTTACCGCCACCAACTGCGCGGCCCCCAAAACCGCGATTCCCGAATCCAAACCCCAACCCCAAGTGACAGGGCATACGCCGCCAAAACCCTGGCGGGTGAACAACGCTATTTGGTCGTCCTCTACCGCGAAGACCAAAAACACAGGTTTCTCGTCGCCGACGCGCGCCGCCCCGATACACCGGCACGCCCCCTGTTCACCATCGACCAAAACACGGTGTACCTGGGCGACTGGCAAGGACGGCTCTACTTTCGCACCCATCACGCGGCACCGCTCGGCCGGGTGGTCGCCGTCGATCCCCAACAACCCCAACCCGAACATTGGCGCGATGTGGTGGCGGAGGGCGAACACAGCCTCGTCGGTGCCGCCCTCGAACAAGGTGTGGTGCTGCTCTCCTATCGTGAACACGCCCGCCCCGTCCTCCGTCTGCAACGCATTAACGGAACCCAACGCCGCGTCGCCTTGCCCAACGGGGGTTTGTTCGCGCTGCAGCCAGGCCGTTTCGGCGACGGCACGGCCACCGTTTCCGTATCCAGCCTCATCGAACCGGGCACCATCTACCGCATCGACCTCAACACCGCCAAAATAACCGTCGCGGCCCGGGCAAATTGGACCCTCGATCCCAACGATTTTACAATCGACCAAACCTTTTACCAGAGCTACGACGGCACCAAAATTCCGATGTTCATTGTCGCAAAACGAAACCTACCGAAGAACCAACCGGCACCCATGCTGCTCTATGGCTACGGTGCGGGCAATTGGTCGGCTTATCCCTGGTACCAACCCCATCTGGTCGCCTGGCTGGAAATAGGCGGCCGTTACGCGATCCCCGGCATCCGCGGCGGCGGTGAGTACGGTCAGCCCTGGCATCAAGCAGGAATTAAACACAACAAAACCAACAGCATCAACGATTTCTTGGCGGCGATTAAGTATGTGGTCGATGCGGGTTACACCACCCCCCGACAACTCGCCGTCAACGGCGGCAGCGCAAGCGGTCCACTCGTCGCGGCGGCCCTGATCCAACAACCGCGGTCATTCGGCGCCTGCCTCATCGAATGGCCGATGATCGATATGCTCCGTTTCAAGGATTATCCAGGCGGCAAATACTGGGTCTGGGGCAACGGTGATCCCGATAACGCCGCCGATTTCGCGGTCCTGTACCGCTGGTCGCCCTACCACAACCTCGGCCAAACCCAATGTTTTCCGCCCACGATGTTGCTCCTCGGCGAAAAAGACGAGTCCACCGCGGCCTCGCACGGCTACAAATTCCAAGCAGCGCTCCAACACGCGCAGCGCTGCGAGGCACCCATCCTAACCCGTATCATCTGGGACGGCGGCCATTACCAGTACGGCAACAACAACCACCAAACCCTCGACTCATGGACCGACGTCCTGTGTTTCCTCATCCGCACCCTCGACCTGAACCCCAAAATCCCCGGCAATAAAGCTTCATAGCCCGCGGGCCTAACCCGTATTTCTCACAAGGCTTTCAGCTTCTCGCGATGAATCCTCGTGAGCAATGGGGGCTAAGCCGCGCCGCGGTTGCGGTCGATTTGCTCCAGAAAGCTACCGACCTCGTCCTGGAGGTCCTGAGATTCGCGGCGTAGCAGCTCGGTGGCTTCCAACAACTCCGCGCTAATTTCACCCATGGTTTCGGCACGTTGGCGGGCCTGGTCAAAATTGCTCACAATCTGAACCACGGCCGCCGATGCTTCCTGCACGTTCTCCGCGATCAAACGATTGGTTTCGCCTTGGCGGGTAATGCTCCCCGCCATGGTCTCGGTAATTTCGTCCAGGTCACCAATGATGGTATCGACTTTGCTAATGGCGGTCACCGCGTGGTCGGTTTTCTCCTGCACGCTGTGGACCTGTTCGGTAATTTGGTCCAGGGCCGCCGAGGTTTGCAGCGACAGATTCTTGATTTCGGTGGCCACCACCTCAAAACCCTTGCCCGCCGCGCCCGCGCGCGCCGCTTCAATGGTTGCATTCAGCGCCAACAGGTTGGTTTGACCGGCAATTTTGTGGATCATGCCGACCACATCCCCAATCTTCAGCGCTGCTTCGGCCAAATGTTCGATGATGGTGGTGGTGGTACGCGCTTCCTCCACGGCCTCACGGGCAACATCGGCACTGCGGTGGACTTGCGTGGCAACCTCCTCAATCGAGGTTGCCATGGCATGGACCGAATCAGAAGCCTCGGCGACCTTGTCCTGGGTAACCTTGGAGGCTTCGCCCACCACGCGGTTTTGTTTGCGGGCCAGATCGGCGGTTCCAGTCGTGGTTTCCGCGAGCTGCTGGAGATGCTGAAATTGCGTTCGAAAATCATTGAGGATCGCACTGACCCGTTGCTGAAAAGCTTCAACAAGCTGATGGGTCTGCTGATGTTGTGTCGCGGCGGCGGCATGGCGTTTTTCGCGCTCCTCAGCCTCAGCCGCCTCACGGATACGCTCTTCCTCGCGCATATCGACCATTTCAACCGCGGTTTTCTGGAAGGTCTCGGTGGCACGCGCCATACGTCCGATTTCATCGGCCCGTTCCGTGCCCTGAACTTCGACATCCAAACGGCCCTCGGCCAGATCACCCATGGTACGCGCCAAATTCGTAATAGTACGACGCATGTCGAACCCAATCGCACGGGCAATCAGGCTGGTGGCAATCACAATAAAACCAAAGGAAACCCAGATCGCGGTTTGACTGGAACGACGCACTGATTGGTAGCGATTCCTGGCTTGTTCGTACGCCGCCTGGATATCAGCACCTAATTGGTTAAGCGTCACCGGAAGCCCGTTAAACAAGGCATCCAGCTTATCGTCCTGATCACGAATCAACAGCCAACCCTCGGCCATTTTTTTGAAGTCGGCGTGGTAGGTATCCATCAAGGTGGTTATTTCCGCGACATCAGAACTTCGGAGGCGGGATTTCCCCAACAAATCTTTGAATTCAGCCAAACGCTCGTCCATGCGCGCGACATATTTCTCGTCCAAACGCATCAGAAAATCTTTTTCGTGGCGGCGCATCATCAACATCAAGTAACCAAGACGCGGTTTATCGAATTCGTTGAGCTTGGTTTCCACCGAACGAACCGAAGCCCGCAACGACCCCTGCAAGCCGGAGTTCTCATCCAAACCGACTGAAACATAGGTATCTGCGATGGCGTTGAATTGGTCCACGTAGGCGCGATAGGTTTGTCCCAAACCCGTCACTTGATCCTTCTGTTTCCCATCGGTAACCAAATGATCCAGGGCACTGAGCTCAGCAAGAATTCGCCCATGTAACCTATCGCGAAATTCAGCCAGTGACGCTTGGGTCCGGCGCAACTGAAATTCTTTTTCGAGGCGACGCGCCTCGAGTAAAAGCATATGCAGCCGCCCAAGTGAGGCACTCTTCTCGAGCTGAGCTACCTCGCGGAAGCGCGCCTGATCCTCAAGGGTTCGAAACCCAAAAAAAACCAGGCCGATTAGGGAACAACCTCCGAGGGTCATCCCAATCATGATCCACATTTTGCGTCGAATCGGAATCCGGGAAAGCAACTTCTGAAAAACCAAAACACGCTCCTTCCGAAAAGAACATGAAAACCCGGCAACCTAAGTTCAGGCACAAAGCGCCAAGGCATGCTGAAAATACTGTTTACATGGATTGATCAGAGCCTAGCAGATCCACGCATCCTTGATAACCCCATGGCAACAACCCACTGCACTTTCGTAGCCGGCAGGTGGAAGGAGCAACAAAAAAAGCCGCTGAACCTCTAGGAGAACGAGGTTCAGCGGCAAGCCTGCACGAAAAATCAAGCGAGGAAAATGAACAAAGAAAGAAGGATTCACCCATATTGCTCGCCCGGTTTCGACGCGGCGGTAGAAGGCCGGACGAGCACGATGGGTTAGGACAAGGTCTTGGTCGGAAAGGGTTTTAGCCGATGGAGCGTTTGAGAGCGCGGGTTTTGCCGAAAAAGGTATCCAGGTCCATTTCGACCAAATACTGGAAACCACGCGCCGCGCGGACGCGGGGATCGGGGTGGTTTTGAAGCCACTCGGCCCCTAGCAGTTGTTTTACGTGTTCGTATTGTTCGACCAAAATTTGGGCCGCCAACTCCGAAAACGGACCCTGGTAGGCGTAGCTGGGGAATGAGGCTTCCCGTTGTGAGGCGAACGCGTTCATAAACAGGGTGTTGAGTTCGGCGATTTGGCCGAGGCTTACCGGCACGATCAGGTCGGTTTCCTCCGCGTGGAAGCGGTACCACACATTGCGGTAACCCCAAACGCGGATTTGGTTGTCGCCGGTTTCGTCGCGGTAGCGTCGCAACGCCTCCGCGACGGCCTGCATCACCTTGTAGTGGGTGTCGGGGCCACTCCCCTCGGGATCAAAGGCCACGGTGACCACGGTTGGTTTTTCACGGCGTAACCGCTCCAACAAGGGTTTGACATCGCGATTCACCTCGGGCTCCTCGGTAAAAATGTCGCCTTTGTAGAACCCCAGGCGCTCGTGGCGCACATGACCGAGCCCAAACCCAAGATGACCCCACAACACCTCTGCTTCCCATTCGCGCAAGGCCCCCTTGAGTTTTTGGATCGGGGCGGCGTCTTTTTTGCCGGGATAGGTGGTCTTGAAGATAGTTTCCAGGGCATCGAGTTGATCGCGAACCGGGGTAAGATCGTCGGCCACCCCCCAGCTATCCCCAAAAATCTCTTGGACCAGATGCAGGAACCGCAAGCCCACCTGGGTTTCACACAAGGTTTCGTCCTGATTGGCCAAGCCGTCGAGGTAGCGCTGAACCTGAACCTGACGTACACCTTGGTCCGCGGCGGCGTCACCCAGATGCAACCAAGTCGCGGCCGGTTCGGTCACCAAGGCGCGACGGGCCCAGCGGCAACGCGTCGCCATAAAGTCATTGGTCACCGCGTTGAAACCACTGGTTAGGTAGTTAAAGCTGTGGCTGTTGGCGGGGTCGTGAATGAACTGCAACAGGTAGGGCAGGTAACCCAGCATGATGTCGTCATGGTGGGGCGCGGTGTGAAAAATGCGTTCACCGGTCGGATTGGTCAAACCTCTGCGAATTTTTTCCTGAAGCCGGAGCTGGACCGCCTCGCGAGACACCTCAAAATCGGTTCCGAGTTTCTCCAGGAGGAGTGGGCCGGAACGCAACCGCGCGGTTTCCTCGCGGGTCACCCGTGCCACCGTCTTGTGACTTTGCAGGGCGGCGTCGATAAGAATGCGCCCGTGTTCAGCAGGGTCCTCGGCGTTGGCGGCAAACTCGCGATGACGGCGCTCCGTCAAGCTCTTGGCGGCGCCGGTCGTGATGAAAAAGCAGGCGTTTTTGAGGGGCTGCAAGGCGGAAGCGGGAACTTGGTTGCCGGCTTCGCTTTCAATCGCGGTTTTTACAATCGGCGCCTTGGCCTCCCCGGCCGCGATGATGAGCGCGGCCGCCTCCGGGTTGTAGGTGATGGTGCCGAGCCCGATGGTAATGACCAAGCGTTTGCCGGACACCTCAATGCCGCCCAGATCACCCGCGGCCGCGGCTTGGGTTTCATAGTTGGTTTCGCACAAGCGGGTTGTGGAATAGTGGTCGGATCCACGCACATTAAAACCAATGTGTCCGTCGGGCCCGATCCCGCCGAGGAAGAAACCAATCCCGCCCAAGGCGCGAATGCGGCTTTCGTAATCGCTGCAAAAATCGTCAACCTCGGCCAGCAGGCGTTGGCGCCGCTGCTCGGCGGCGTTGCGAGGCGCCCGGGTGCGTAGCGAAAGGTCGACCCCGTCTTCGCCCCAAACCGATTCCAAGGTTTCACCCTCGCGCAGGCCGATTTCATCGGGATTGATCAGCAAGGCTTTGTTGGGATCGAAGCCAAAGGGGGTCAGATAGTATTTATTGACGTAATGAAAGAAGCTGTTGGTTTGCCAACCGTGAATCGGATAAAACTCGTCAATTTGGACGAAATGCAAACCGTCGAGGCGCGGCTTGAGCCCCGGCTCAATGCCGTAGGTTTCCAGCAGAGACCGCGTTTCGGGGCGCTCCCAGGTTTCGAGTAGGTGTTGGGTCCATTTGATAAAGTGTTCCGGTGTTTTACCGGTCGGAAGGGCAACACTGCCCTCGGGATGACCCTGAACCCATTCCAAAAATCGCAGCGCGGTGACCTTGCCGAGCGCGGGAAAGTTCTCGACCACCAAGGTGCGCAGTTTCTCAGCCGGCGCGTAGCGGTCCTTTTGACCGTAGTGTTCTTGGAGCGCGCGCTCCACAACCGAACCGGTTGACGCGAGACAAACATCCATGGCTCAAACCTCCTGAATCTGGTGGAGAAATTCTGATATGTGACAGGCCCCTAACACGGCGGCTTCGCCGTGGGGCACACCGGACAAGACCACGGGAATCGGATCCCGAAGAAAGTTGGAGAGGGCTTTTTGGAAGCTGCGCTGAACGGGATCGAGCAGAAATTCGCCGGCTCGGGTGAGGCCGCCAAACAGAATAAAAGCCTCGGGATCGAGCACGGTGGCCCAATCGGCCATTTTCTTGCCGAGCACCGCGCCGGTTTTTTCAAATGCTTCCAAGGCGAGAATGTCGCCGTCGGCGGCGGCGACCCCAACGCGTTCGGCGCTGAGTTGGTGAAAATCGAGGTGGGCCAGGGCACCCGCGCTTTGTCCGTATTTGGCAATAAGTTCCATCACCGTGCGGCGCAGACCCGTGGCCGAAACATAAGTTTCCAAACAACCCATTTGACCACAGCCACACAGGCGGCTTTCGTCGGAAATACGGGTATGGCCCAGCTCACCGCCAAAACCGGAGCGGCCCAGCAGCAGGTTCCCGTCGACAAAAATGCCGGCGCCAAGCCCGGTGCCGAGGGTGAGCAACACGAAGTTGTCCATATCCTTGGCGGCCCCATATTTTTTCTCGCCGAGCGCGGCGGCGTTGGCATCGTTGGTGACATAGATCGGAAAAGGAAGGTAACGGCCGAAGGCCTCGGTTAAATCAACGTCGGGCCAACCCAGGTTGGATGGGTCGCTAACCCGACCGTTGCGCGAATTGGCACCGGGAGCGGCAATCCCCATGGCGACACATTGATAGGTGGGAAGTTGCCGCAGTTGCTCGCGAATCAAACGCAGGGCCGCATCGCGAAACCCCTCGAAGGCGGTGCCGTTTTGGGTTGGTAGTGAAAGGTGTTGCAAACAGGTACCATGTTGATTGACAAAACCAATATCACAATTAGTCCCCCCGATATCCATACCGATGGTAATCGTGTTTTTATTGGAATCAACGGGGGAAGAACCCGTCTTTTTGAGGGAGGGGGAAAACATGTGCTACCTCGTAGTTTGTTTTTTCATTTAACAAACAAGATGTCGCATTGTAACCAGGCCACATCACCTTGACAAGGAAAAAATCAAGGCTTTGGGGGGGCGTGACCTCAAAAGCGCGACAAAAAGGCCAATTATTCGGCAAAAAAGCAAAACCTAGCAGCCGTAACTTTATTCAGACACGAAAGATCAAAAAACCGCAACAATCGGACCTTGACGAGCGAGAACCATTTTTGTATTTTCAATTAACTAATTCGCTAAGGAAGTTACGATGCAGGACTCCACCGTCGCCGTTCTCGGCCAAACCAACTTCACCCCCCTTGATTGGGGCATCGTCCTCGTTTATCTCAGTATTTCCCTGGTCATCGGGCTCTTCGTTCGTAAATACGTCGTCGACATGACCAATTACATTGGGGCCGGCCGAGCCATCGGCACCTGCCTCGGTATCGCCACCATGACCGGCACCGAGATGGGGTTGGTGACGGTCATGTACAGCGCCCAAAAGGGGTTCACCGGCGGTTTCGCCGCCTTCCACATCGCCCTGGTCGCGGGAATTGTCACCTTCTTGGTGGGCATCTCCGGGTTTATTGTCGCCAAGCTACGCGATACCGAGGTCCTCACCATTCCTGAATATTATGAAAAACGGTTCGACCGCAAAACGCGGGTGCTGGGCGGGATCATGCTGGCCCTGGGCGGCATTCTCAACATGGGTTTGTTTCTCAAGGTCGGTTCTATTTTTATCGTCGGCGTTACCGGCCTTTCGGCCCAGGGCTGGGCGCTCCCACTGGTCATGACCACCTTGCTGATTCTGGTTTTGGTCTACACCACCCTTGGCGGCATGTTCTCGGTCGTCGTCACCGATTACATTCAATTCGTGGTGCTTTCGGTGGGTTTGCTGGTCGCCACGGCTTTGGCGATTCAGTTTATCGGCTGGGACAACCTGTTTAACACGGTCGCCGCCGAAATGGGCCCGGCCGGCTTCGACCCCTTCGCGGCGGAAGGTAATTTTGGGCTGGAATACGTGCTGTGGATGGCCTTCACGGCGGGCCTGGTGAGTTGCGCGATTTGGCCGACGGCGGTCGCCCGTGCGCTCGCGGCCAAAGATTCCCAAACCGTTCGCAAACAATATATGTTCTCGTCCATTTCCTTTATGGTTCGCTTCCTGGTCCCCAACTTTCTGGGTATCGCGGCCTTTGTGTACATTGCAAGCCAGGCACCGGAACTCAAAGCAGCCTTTTTCCCAGCAGCGGGCGGTGAGGCGGTCAACAACCTTTATGCGATGCCGATCCTGCTGGGCCGCATGATTCCGGCCGGCCTCCTGGGTTTGATTTCAGCAGCGATGATCGCGGCGTTTATGTCCACCCACGACTCCTACCTGCTGGCCTGGTCTTCCGTCATCACCCAAGACATCATCGCCCCCTTGCGCCGCGAGGACATGAGCGCGGCCGCTCGCATCAAATGCACGCGCATTGCCATCGTCGCCATCGGCGTATACATCCTCTACTGGGGTTTGGCCTACAAGGGTCGCGATGATATTTGGGATTACATGGCGGTAACAGGGGCGATTTATTTCACCGGCTCCTTCGCGGTGCTGGTCGGCGGCCTCTACTGGAAACGCGCCAGCTCAACCGGCGCCTTCATGGCTTTGCTGAGCGGCATCTTCGCCATCACCGGCCTGGGCCCGGTTCAGGAGATGTTGGGCTGGAATGTTTCCGGTGAACGCATCGGCCTGATGACGGTCCTGTTTTCGATGATCGTGATGGTGGTTGGATCGCTGCTGTTCCCAGACCGCGCCGAATCCACCCAAGCCCTACAAGAAACCAACCTGTACCGACAAACCGCCGAGGAGGTCTAAGATGGAAAGCTGGATGTTGTTTTGGAAGGTCATTTTTTTCATAGTACTGGCGCTCTTCGCGATCCTTTCGGTATGGGTCACCATCGGCGGCTTCCGCGACCTTCAATACCTGTTCCGCAAGATGGAGGAAGAGCAACAAGAGGCGGCCAAAAAACAAGCGTCACAAACCTAAGTCCACATTTATCACGAGGATTCGTCGCGAGAAGCCGAAAAGCTGGTGAGTACGAAGGTGACGACCAAGCGCAAACGGGCCGACCTTTCGGCGCAGCTGCGCGACGTCGCGTATAGCTCGACTGAGTAAAGCGGATGGCCGCCCCGCGGCTGTGGCCGCGCCGTAAACGATCCACGGTTTTTCTGAGCAAACCAAAAATCGGGCACGGGGAAAACAACCTCAGGCGTTTCCCCAAGGCACCCAAATTCATCCTCAACCTAAAATCTCGATAGAGGTTCCCAAAAAGCGAGGGCATGCCGCGACGGACGACCGCCGCGCGGCATGCCCATTTGACGTCACAAAGGCAGAAAGACACCAACCGAACCACGGTTCATTACACCCAAAAAGACGATTAAGCGACCCTTACCTCGCCCCTTAGCGACGACAAACCTGTCAGCAGCGTTTTTCAGCGCACACAGCGACAATCCCCCTTTCGACGACCCTCTCGAAGTCCCTCATGCGTGTTAAGTTCTTTACTACCACGGGGCGATTCATCAAGAGGATTGCCTCCACCTCGTTGATCAGCGGCCATTTTTTTGGGCTAAGAATCGGGACACGATGGGACGATCTCAGCGAATCCATGTTTTTCCGATTTTTTTGGAAAAGAGGACTTCCAACAGCACCCGATCCGTGCGATTATTTGTCGGCTGCCGTCACGAGTCATCGTATCTTTCACAAGAACGCGTGCCTCAGCTTTATCCCAAAGCGACGGCAAAACAACAGAATCTTAATCCATAGAAGTTCGGATTACATAAGGCTCGGGGCTGCTCCCCCGAGCTTTATTTATTTAGGAAGCTTTTTAAGCGTGGCACGGGTCCTGCTTAAGTTAGCCGGCGTGGGATTTGCGCGGACCACCGTATGCGCCGAACCTTTTTTTCGGGATTTTGGAAGATCATGTACAATATGGGTGTTTAAGATGGGAACCACCACGGGTTCACCCTCGTCAATCGCCCGGCCGGCATGGTTTTCCGCCCAAAGGCGAACGAGCAACCCACCCGGAGCCGCGGCTCGGGTTCACCATCAACGGGAGAAGCTTATGAAACGAATTTGGAAAGCCCTCTTGCCGGCATTGCTTTTTTTGGGCGCTTCCGCCGTCGCCGGCGACGATGCCTGGATTACCGACTACAACCAAGCCTTGGAAATCGCGAAACGCGAAAATAAGGTTATTTTAATCAACTTCACCGGCAGTGACTGGTGCGGCTGGTGCAAACGCCTCGACCGCGAGGTCTTCTCCAAGGACACCTTTGACGATTACGCCGAAGAAAAGCTGGTCTTGCTCAAGGTCGACTTCCCCAAATACAGCAAATTGCCCCAAGAACAGATGGTCCAGAACGACAAATTGGCCAGCCGCTACCGCATTCGCGGTTTTCCCACGATCCTGATGATCGACGCCAAGGAACAGGTCCTCCTGACCACCGGCTATCGCCCCGGCGGCCCACTGGATTATGTCCAGCACTTGGATGAAAAAATTAAATAATCGAACCTGAATCAAATCACAGAAACCCCGGCAATCGCCGGGGTTTTTTGTTTTCCAAGCTACATTCCAAGGATGTGATAACCCGCATCAACGTGAATGGTTTCACCGGTCACCGCGCTCGCAAAATCACTCAACAAGAAGGCGCTGACGTTACCCACATCGTTGGGGTCGACATTGCGCTTCAATGGGTTGCGTTCTTTCACCTCGTCGAGAATGGAGCGGAACCCGGCAATCCCCGAGGCCGCCAAGGTTTTAATGGGACCCGGCGACACGATGTTGACACGAATGTTGTGCTCACCCATACTCGCCGCCAAATATTTGGCCGACATTTCCAGAGAAGCCTTGGCAACACCCATCACGTTGTAATTGGTCACCACACGCTCGCCACCCAGATAACTCATACAAAGAATGCTGCCACCCCGTTCCGCCATAAGCGGCTTGGCATGGTTGGCCAACAACGGCAATGAATAGGCCGAAACATTGTGCGCCAACAGGAAACCGTCCCGGCTGGTCTCTTCAAAGGAACCTTTTAAGTCGTTTTGATCCGCGAAGGCAATGGAATGGACCAAACCGTCCAAATGACCCCATTCCTCCTTAATGCGATCAAACAAAGCGACCACCTGATCGTCTTGGTTGACATCACAAGGCAACAATAAAGGGTTTTCAAAGTCGGTGGCAATTTTTTCAACAGACTTCAAAAAACGATCATTGAGATAAGTGAGGGCAAGCTGTGCGCCTTGGGCGGCACAGACCTTGGCAATACCTGCCGCGATGGAGCGGTGATTGGCAATACCTAAAATTAAAATCTTCTTCCCTTTCAGCAACATAAATCCTCCGTTATTTCCCGCCGCCTTCAGCACGAACGCCGCCCAAGCGTCGCACCAACCCACCGAACGCAACCTTCGGTTTCGCAAGGCGCTCTTCCCGCGGCACCCGCGAGAAAAGAGCTAAAGGCGCCGCCCACCATCGTGTAACACACGGGATGAAGCAATTTCATTCGCGACGATTCTGCCGCAAAAACAAGCGTGCAGCGACCCCGATGAGGGGTCCACCCACAAGCCCTGGAAAACAAACCCCGCGGTACCGGCAAAAGAACCCTAACATGTTCTCGCGGCACGACTAACCCGCATTTCTCACCAAAAGCTCTGCTCCGGCGCTGAAAGAACTGCGATTACTTAGGTTACTTGGTTGCACCCTTGCAAAGCAACGGTGGGGCAGCCTCGACGTAGCGCTGCTACGCCGAAAGGTCGGCCCCGCGATAGGTCGGCCCCGCGATAGGTCGGCCCCGCTGCGTTTTCCTTCGGTCGCAACCTGTGCACTCACAGTAATTTCAAAGCCTCGCGACGAATTCTGGTGAGAAATGCGGGCGAAGCACGGGGTTATTCGCTATCCGTTCGCGCTGCTTTTTTGCGCGCCATGCGGCGAATGGTTTCAGCACGGTCTTCTTTATTGGCCTGCTTGGAACGGGCAACGGCCAAGGCATTGGCGGGAACATCATGGGTAACGGCACTGCCCGCGGCGACATAACTGCCGTCCCCCAGCGTGACCGGCGCCACCAGCTGGCTGCCGGAGCCGATGAACACGCCCTCTCCCAGCTCGGTTTGATGCTTGCTGAACCCATCGTAGTTGCACGTAATCGTGCCCGCGCCGATATTGCAATGCCGACCAATCACAGCGTCCCCTAAATAGGTCAAGTGGCTCGCCTTGCTGCCGGCTCCCAACGTCGCTTTTTTGGTTTCCACGAAGTTGCCTACCTTGACATCCTCGCCCAAGTCAGTGCCCTCTCGCAAATGTGCAAAGGGACCCACGGCGGCACCTGCCCCCACCTTGCACTTTTCCAACACACAGTAGGGCTTAACCTGTGCACCGAAGGCAACCACGGCGTCGCGCAAGACAGAACCCATCTCAACCCGAGCGCCCGTGGCCAAGTAAGTCGTCCCACCAAGGTACACATTGGGTGCGATAACGGCACCAGCCTCAACCGTGACAGTCTCCTCAATAAAGACCTGATGGGGCACGGGAATAATGGCGCCCTCGCGGAGGACCTGGGCCATCTTCCGGTCAAAAGCATACTGATTAACGCTGCTCAGGGAAACGGGCCCGGTTACCTCTTGCAAACAATGCTGGTTGTCGATATCGGCCAAATCGAACAGACGATCTAAAAAGGCGGGAAACGAATCGGCCTCGACCGGGGCGTGGTTAGCGGGTAAAAAAGCAACACCTGCATTTTGGTTTTTATCAGGGAAGGCAACCCGGGGCTCGCCATACTTTTTGCCCTCGCAAAGCTGCAGGAGCAAACCCCTACTGAGAAAAGGAAAAGCACCGCCCAGGATAAGGTAATCGCTGTGATCGGTGCAGGAAATCGGGGTATCGGGCTCCACGAAGGCAATGGGTGCCTCGCTGAAAGATTGCAAGACACGGGTGAGCCGCTCACGCAGGGTCAAACCTGCAATCGGCCAGGCGAGCCATTCTTCGGTGACACGCACTTGAATCTTGAGGTTAGTGATATGCATGGGGGATCCTCGCTACTGAAACAAAATCGGCCCCGGCGGCGATTTGGAAACAGAACGCGATCCAAACCAGAAACGGCCCGGATAAGGGTCGTATGTGCTGAGATGCGCGGTGAAAGCATTCGCCAACCAGGAAGGAAAGGTCATCTTCACCAATTAAAGGCAAGGGGTCAAGCAGGAGGCGGCAAAAGCGAAAAAATAAAACGGCACCGACCTGATGCCACCGAGCAGACAGGGGGCGTCGCTCGGTCGCTTTCCAACCGAACGAACCCAATAAAAAGTTGATACCCGCGGCCAAAAACAGCCAAGCGGCGGAGCCGACGCATCAAAGACGGACCGCACGCGACACGATTAATCTTCTTGCGGTTGCTCTTCCCCGCCCTGGCGCAAAAATTCGAACTCGGGCTGGTTGACGACGGCGGCAAAAACCGGCGAGTTTAAAGCATAACCACGGTTGTCGGTGGAGATCTCAATCGCTTTCTCCAACAGAGAAACCGCTTCTTCCAACTGCTCCTCTTCCACGGCCATCTCAGCGAGCAAGGTCAACTTGGCGCCTTCGTCAATAGAACTGGAATTGTTGAGGATTTCACGAGCGCGGTCGCGCTCACCCATGTTCATGTGGTAGGACACCAATTTCATATCACTGGCTTCATCGTCGGCGGAGGAACCGTTGAGCTTGCGATCAACAATCACCTGGTATTGACGGATGCGGTGTTTAATCTGGTTGGTAACCGATTCATCTGCCAAAAGCTCGTTAAACGCCTTGGCGGCCTGCTCCCAATTCTTTTTGTTAAATTGCTGAACCGCTGAGTCAAGTGTTTTGTTTTCTGTCATATGTCGAAAAACCCCGTGACACTAAGGTCTTATTTGTCAAGAACAGATGATTCTATTACAGATTGAAACGAGGATAAAGGTAAAAAATGGCTTGGCACGAACGGCGCCCTTGAACCCAAGAAGCGCGATAGCTCGCGGTATCTTAGCTAAACCTTTGCGTTGCAACAGCCTGCAAAAATCCTCCCCCGCACCTGCCGGGTGCGGTCGTGCGCCTCCGCTTTTTTCGAGCCATTTCACTCAAGATCTTTCGCCAAAAACCCATCCCTCGGTACTTCTTTTGGCTGAAGCGCATGGACAAAGATCCCGAAAACCAAGATAATGTTGGGCCGCCGGACGGCGCAAAAGGGCTGACACAGGCCCCCATCGCGCGATTTATCGCGCGTCAAAGACCGAAGGAATGGGAACCATGACGGAAAAAATCAGACGCTACATGCACGAAGACGGAACCTTTAAGGTGGTGCTGGTGGAAAGCACCCTGATCGGCCGCGCGGCATACGACCGCCTCGCCTGCTCCCCAATTACCCTCACCTTGCTCACCCAAGCAATGACCGGCGCCTTGCTGCTTATTTCCGACCTCAAGGTGGAAACCACCACGCAACTCAAATTTGAAGGCGACGGCCCCATGGGTTACCTGGTCGCCGAGGCCAACAGCCTCGGCGAGGTACGCGGCACGGCCAAAGACCCCGCCACCGCCTTTGACCCCAAACCCGACGTGGGCTTATTTCAACAAGCCGTCGGCAACGGCCTACTTCAAGTGACCCGCCGCATCAAAGGCGTTGACGACCTGTACAACAGCGTGGTCCACATCGAAGGGGAAGTCGCCCAAACCCTGTCCCGTTATTTCCTGGACAGCCAACAGATCCCCACCGGCATTCGCCTCGGCTGCAAATTAGATCCCGAGATCGGTGTCAAAGGCGCGGGCGGCCTAATGATTCAAGCCATGCCGGGCGCCAACGAAAACCTGCTGTTTGTGCTTGAGAACCGGCTGATGGAATTGGGCGATTTGGGCGAATTGTTCGCGGCGGGGAACGGCGAGGAAGCGATTATGGATTTCCTCTTTGAGGATATGCCCATCAAACACCTCGCCGATACCGAAACCCGTTTCCACTGTGGCTGCAGCATGGAGCGCATGGTGCGGGTCGTCGCCGCCTTACCCAAGGACGAGCTGGAAGATCTGGCCAAAGATCCGGCCGGCATTACCATTAATTGCAACTTCTGCCGTACCCCGTTCCAAATAGACCGCGACACCTTGCTGGTGCTCCGCGACGAAAAATAGCCAACGATTCACGAAGGGGTTTAGAACGCACCATTGTCACTGCTGCATTTCCGGCACTAACTTGATAAAATCCATCAAGTTCCAGTAATGCATCATTCGATGACCCATTGCTTCAGCGCCATATGCATGGCCTGCCACGCAAACCCCTTTTAAGGAAACGCCATGAAAGTCGTGATCCTGGCTGGTGGTTTTGGGACGCGCCTGTCCGAAGAAACCCAATTTCGTCCCAAACCCATGGTGGAGATCGGTGGAAAGCCGATCCTATGGCACATTATGAAAATTTATGCCGCTTTTGGGTTTCGCGACTTTGTCATCTGCCTCGGCTACAAAGGCGCACTCATCAAAGACTACTTCCTCAACTACCACTATTTACAGAGCGATATCACGGTTGAACCCGCCAAAGGTGCGGTCACCTGCCACCAAAAAGAAGTGGAGGACTGGCGCGTCACCCTGGTCGATACCGGCTTGGAAACCCAAACAGGCGGCCGCCTCCTGCGCGCCGCATCCTACCTCGAAGGCCAACCCTTTATGATGACTTATGGCGACGGCGTCGCCAATGTCGACATCGGCAAACTCGTCGCCTTCCACCAACAGCACGGCTTGCTTGCCACGGTCACCGCCGGCCACGCGCCCGGTCGCTTCGGCGCCCTCACCCTTGGCGAAACCGACCGTGTCGAACAATTCCGCGAGAAAGTGGTGTCCGAGGGCGCATGGGTCAACGCAGGTTTTTTCGTGCTTGACCCCAAGGTTCTGTCCTACATCGGAGGCGACCAAGAGCCTTTTGAATTCAAGCCTTTAACCGCACTGGCCAAGGACCGGCAACTCGCAGCCTTCCGTCACCCCGGTTTCTGGCAACCCATGGACACCCTACGTGAAAAAAATCAGTTGGAAACACTATGGCGCGGTGACCATCCACCCTGGAAGGTGTGGTCGTGACCGCGACGGCCACGTTTTACCGTGGAAAACGCTTTCTGGTGACCGGCGCAACCGGCTTTATCGGCGGACACCTGGTTAACCGCCTGCTGGAATACGGCGCCACGGTGCGCGTCACCATTCATCAACGCGGTTGGTCGGGCAGTATCCAGGGTGTCGAAGTCGTTCCCGGCGATTTAAAAGAAACCGACATACGCCTTTGGGAAGACGCCTGCATGGGATGTAACGGTATTTTCCACCTTGCCGCCGCGGGTGTTACCGAGGATGCCAAGGCCGCCGCGCTGCTACAACAGCACGTGGTCGGCCCGGCGGCGATGCTCGAGGGCGCCGCGAATGTCGGCGTCAAGGGACTGGTCCACACCAGTTCTTGTTTCGTTTACGGAAAACGCGAAACACCGGCCGACCGCTTCGCCCACACCAACCCGCTCAGCCCTTATGCAGCATCTAAATTGGCGGCCGAAACCTGGCTGGCGGGCCTCGGCCGCGCCCTAAAGGTCCCGGTCGCCTGCGCCCGGCTGTTTCACGTCTACGGGCCGGGCGAACACGCACAACGTCTGATCCCCTATGTCCTGCACAACTTAAGCCGCGGAACCCCGCTGGAACTGACCTCTGGGAACCAGATCCGCGATTTTCTTTACGTTGCCGACGCGGTAGAAGACTTGCTTCTCCTGGGCGCCGCCCTGGAACAACACGCCGGAACCGTGATCAATCTAGGCACCGGCCAAGGCACCTCGGTCCGCGATCTGGTCAGCGCGGCCCAAGCGCTGTTTCAAACACCGGGCCAAGCTCGCTTCGGCGCGCGGCCCGACCGCCCCGACAGCTTGCCGTTCTTGGTCGCCGACGCCGCCGAAACCGAACGCTTGCTGGGCAGGCGGGCGCGCTTTTCGCTCGCCGCGGGTTTAAGAGCAACCGCGCATGCCTTGGTCCCGGCGGCAACCCATAAAACGGAGGCGAACCGATGAGCCGATTGGAAAACCTTCGCGGTCGCCGTGTTTTGGTCACCGGACACACCGGCTTCAAAGGCGCTTGGCTCAGTTTATGGCTTCACCTGCTGGGCGCCGAGGTGATCGGCTTCTCCAAATACGGCCATCCCAACGACACCGTCTACCGCGGTATTTTTGACTGTATCGACGAGGAAGCGTACGGCGATGTCGCCGACTTCAGCATACTGCAAGCGGCTGTCAACCGTTTCAAACCCGAACTCATCTTCCACCTCGCTGCTCAGTCATTGGTGCAAACCGGTTACCAACAACCGTTTCTTACCTTTTCCTCCAATGTCACCGGCACCCTCAACTTGCTAGAAGCGGCCAGACGCCAAACATCCGTCAAAGGCGTGGTGGTGGTGACCAGCGATAAGTGCTACCGCAACCTGGGCAAAACCCATGCGTTTGTGGAAAACGACCCGCTGGGCGGTAAAGATCCCTACTCGGCCGGCAAAGCATGCGCGGCCTTGATGACCCATTGCTACCGCGACTTGGCCGCACAACGCCCCCAACCTCTGCTGATTGCGGAAGCGCGCGCGGGCAATGTGATCGGCGGCGGGGACGATTCAGCCTTCCGCCTGATTCCCGATATGGTGCGTGCGCTACAAGAAGGAAAACCCATCGGCATTCGCAATCCCGACCATATCCGACCGTGGCAACACTGTCTCGATCCACTTTACGGTTATTTGCTGCTGGGAACCGCGCTGCTCGCAGGCAATCACAAGGCGGCCGACGCCTGGAACTTCGGACCCACGCCGGAGAGCTGCGTTTCGGTACAGGAACTGGTCAACCGCTGGCTCGCATTGTGGGGATCGGGAACCTTTGAGGTCGTGGGCCGACAGCAAGGCCAAGGCGCCGAGGCCCAAGTACTGCAACTCAACAGTCAAAAGGCGGAACAACACCTCGGCCGGCGTCCAATCTGGTCGCTAGCATCGGCGCTATCACACACGGCCGATTGGTACCGAAACCCCAAAAATCGAAGTATCCGAGAACGTTGCGAACAAGATATCGCCGACTTCGAGGCCGACTTGCAACAACAAGTTCCCACGTGAGGTAAACCCGCCTTGGAAAATCCCGAACTGATCCGACAGGAAATCATGGCGTTGGTCGCCAAATACCACCGTGCCCGCTTCGGCGGGGAGGCGGCGATCAAACGGGTTCCCGTATCCGGCAAGGTGTTTGATGAAAAAGAGTTGCAGTACGGTGTCGGCGCGGTCCTCGACGGCTGGTGGACCGAGGGAAAAATCAGCCGGCGCTTTGAAAAGAGCTTGTCGCGGTTTTTGGGCCTCAAACATTGTTTGGTCGTTAACTCGGGCTCATCGGCCAACTTACTGGCGCTCACCGCGTTAACCTCCCACGTTTTGGGCGAACGCCGCATCCAACCCGGCGACGAGGTCATCACCGTGGCCGCCGGTTTTCCCACCACGGTAAATCCCATTTTGCAGGTGGGCTGTGTACCCGTTTTCTGTGACGTGTTACCCGCAACCCATAACCTCGACCCGTCTCAATTGAACGCGGCGCTCTCCTCGAAAACCAAGGCGGTTTTCTTGGCACATACCTTGGGCAACCCTTTTGATTTAAAAGCGGTACGCGCCTTTTGCGACCAGCACGATTTGTGGCTGATTGAGGACAACTGCGACGCGCTTGGTTCCCGCTATAACAACCGGTTCACCGGAACCTTCGGCGACCTCGCCACGGTGAGTTTTTATCCCGCGCACCACATCACCATGGGTGAGGGCGGCGTGGTGCTAACCCAGGACGATACCTTGGCCAAAATAGTCCGCGCCCTACGTGACTGGGGTCGCGATTGCTATTGCCCGACCGGCAAAGACAATACCTGTGGCAAACGTTTTGGTTGGAAACTGGGCGATCTACCCGAGGGGTACGACCACAAATACATCTACGCGGAGCTTGGTTACAACCTCAAAAACACCGATCTCAACGTGGCGCTTGGTCTGGCTCAACTCGATAAACTGCAAGGCTTTATCGAGAAACGCAAAGCGAACTTCGCCGCCCTTTCAGCACTTTTTGAGCCTTGGTCTGATCGCTTCGAATTACCCCAGGCAACCCCAAACAGCGATCCTGCCTGGTTTGGCTTCCCACTTTCGTTGCGCGCGGATTGCGGTTTCAGCCGCAACGCGGTAATCAACCACCTGGAGGGCGACGGCATCGCGACCCGACTCGTTTTTGCCGGAAACCTGACCCGCCAGCCCTATTTCGCCCGCGGCGAATACAGCTATCGCGTGGCGACCACGCTCACGCAAACGGACCGCGTCATGAACGACGCCTTTTGGATCGGCGTTTACCCTGGTCTGGATCAACGGCATTTCGAAATCGTGGCCGAAAGCCTGCGCCGTTTTTTCAATTAGCCCGCGTTTTCCAGCAGGGCCGCACCAATTAAATCGCGCAAACAAAACACCTTGGCGGGCAAACCCAAATCTTCCAATCGGCGTTTCATGGTTTTGTCGCCGTCGTTCATGAGGGCAACCACAATCCCGTCGCCATAATCGTCGCGTGGGTACATCCCCATCACCAACAAGCCGTCGATTTCGCGTTCCTGTACATTGGGATTGCGATCAATAAAATAGGCCAATTCCATTTTGCCTTTCAGCTCCTTGGCCAACAAACGGCCGGCCGTGTCGGCGCTGTAAATGCTGAGTTGGGTCACCCCGAGCTGTTTCAAGGTCACGGCTATATCAAAACCTTGCAGCTTGGCCTGGTGCCAACGCAACAAATCCTCGCTCAAAACGCGTTCCTTTTCGAGCGCCTGAAGCTGTTCCGCACCTTGCAATTGCTCGCGCTGCACCGCCATGTACATGTAAAAGGCCAAGATCAAAACGATCAGCGAGACAATACTTTGCAAGACAATGGCGAAAATCATAGCGGGATTCCTTGTTTTCGATGCAGGTCGTCAGATGCGTTCACCACGCAGACGTTGCCCCATCCAACTTTTGGCCGAGTATTTCAGCATCTGAAATTGATTGCTTTTCTGGGCAAAACCCTGGATGTTGGCAGCCAACACACGGCGGCCGGCCGCGCCCCGGGTCAGGTCAAAATACAGCTTTAACAAGATATCGAGCAACCGCCGCGGCAACAACCAACACAACAAAAACACCGAAGCCGTCTGGAGAAATCGTTTAAAGGTAAAACCACGCAACAAGCGCAGGAGAAAATGAAACGGCCGGTGGCAACTAAATTTCCCGACCATTTTATTACCGATCATGACCCATAAAAAACCGAGGTAGCCGCTGTCGCTAATTTGCTGGAGCAAGCCGGCGGCCTTGTCGAAACCCTGCGCCTTTGCCAAACGGACCATCCGGCGATAAAACACCATGTTGCCAAGGTAGGACAGGTCGAAAAACTGGTCGACCGGGTTATAGCCACGATCCACCTTAACCATGAGAATGATGTTGCGGTTCATCACGCGGCAGCGCATATGGGGAAAATGGAGCGCGACCAAACCTTGTAGCCAGGCGTGCATGTAGAGCAAGCCAACGCCTTGGGCGACTTGGTCTTGGTGGTGTTCGAGCACATGCCACAGTTTCTCACGGTTAAAAATCGAATCGTTCATCCCGCGCATGTTGATCCGCACCGAGAGCATGTCCTCGGCGGGCACGTCGAAGGCGAGCGGGCGGTTGGGGAAAATAGTGTAAACCGAGACATCGTGGTTCCCAAAACGGTCGGGGGGATGGAATTCGATCCCACGCGGCGCCACCCAAGCGTAAACCTCGGGATCGGTTTCTTGTAAAACCTCACAGACCTGGCGAATCGCGTCGGGAAAAAGACGATTGTAGTCACCGCAAGTCCAAACCCAAGGGGTCTCCGCCCCTTTCAGGGCCTGCACCACGTTCCGGTCAAAACCAAGGTTGGTTTCATTGCGATGGTAAAGCAGCGGACAAGGCGCCGTTTGTTGCATCTCGGCGATACGTTGCGGTGTTTCATCAGTCGAAGCATTGTCGGTAATTGAAATGGCGACTTTCTCGGTTAGGTCGCCCGAGGTAATTTGATCGAAAAAAAATTGAATGGTGCCGGTGAGCAGATCCACGCGGTTGTAGGTCGGAATACAGATGGTCAGGAGACGTTGTTGCATAATCCGCTTCTTTGGGCAACGACGGGAAACCGCCCATATGGTCAATGCTTCTGGAAAATTCTGAAATCATGAAACTTAGACTCAGCCTAGCAAAGCCAAATATGATTGGCAAGCGACGCGATAGCGGCGGGCCGACCAAACCCAAACCCAAAAAATAAAAAACGGGGCTGTTGTCTTTTTCAGACAACAGCCCCGCCTCGGTTGTTCCGTAAAACGAACGATTAGCTTTCTTTTTTCGGTGCGTGCAAGACGGTTACACCCAGATCAACCAGCTGATCCACGGCCACCCGCGACGGGGATTCCGTCATCAAGCAATAAGCCGAAGTGGTTTTGGGGAAGGCGATGACCTCACGCAAGCTCTTCTCGCCGGACATCAACATGCAGATGCGGTCGAAACCCAGCGCGATCCCCCCGTGGGGCGGCGCACCATAGCTGAGCGCGTTGAGCAGGAACCCAAACTTTTCTTCCGCTTCCTCCGGGGACAAACCCAGGGCCGCGAACATCGCGTCCTGAACATCGCGACGGTGGATCCGAATAGAACCGCCGCCAATCTCAAAACCGTTAAGGACCAAGTCGTAGGCTTTGGCGCGCACTTTACCGGGCTCGTCCTTGAGAAGGTTCATGTCTTCGTCGTTGGGCGAGGTGAAGGGGTGGTGCAAGGCAACATAGCGACTGGCTTGGTCGTCGAACTCGACCAGCGGGAAGTCGGTAACCCACAAGAATTCGAAGGTGTTTTCGGGAATGAGGTCGAGCATTTCGGCCAAGCGACAGCGCAAGGCGCCCAAGGCTTGGTTGGCTTTTTCGCGGGTATCGGCAACAAAAAACATAATGTCGCCCTGACCGCCGCCCGCCTGTTCGAACAGCTTGACGCAGAGTTCCTCGCCGAGGAATTTTTTGATGGGGCCGGTTACACCGTTTTCACCATACTTGAGCCAGGCCAAACCGCGAATCCCGTAATCTTGCTTGAGCCAAGACTCTAAACTGTCGATTTCTTTGCGCGACTTGGAGGCGGCGCCGGGGGCGCAAACCGCCTTGACCACGCCGTTGTTGGCGACACAATCGGCGAACACACCGAAATTACAACCGGCGACGGCCTCGGACAAATCCTTCAATTCCATCGCGTAACGGGTGTCGGGTTTGTCGCTGCCGAAACGGTCCATCGCATCGGCGTAAGGCAGGCGCGGGAACGGCGTTTGCACATCATGGTTGAGCAACTTCAACACTTCAACCATCATGCCTTCCAACAGGTTAAACACATCGTCGGGCTGGACAAAGGACATTTCCATGTCGATTTGGGTGAACTCGGGCTGACGGTCGGCGCGCAGGTCTTCATCGCGGAAGCAACGCGTGATCTGGAAATAGCGCTCAAAACCGCTGACCATAAACAACTGTTTGAAGATTTGTGGCGACTGGGGCAAGGCGTAAAAAGAACCCTTGTGGACGCGGCTGGGCACCAAGTAATCGCGGGCACCCTCGGGCGTCGACTTGGTCAGCATGGGCGTTTCGAGTTCCAAGAAGTCTTTGGCATTGAGGTAATTGCGTACGGTCAACCCAATCTGGTGGCGCAGGATGAAATTCTTTTGCAGCGCGGGACGACGCAAATCCAAGTAGCGGTGCTTGAGGCGTAATTCTTCGCCGACGTCGTCGATATCGTCTTTAACCGGGAAAGGCGTGGTCTGGGCGTTGTTCAGAATAAAAAGCTCTTGGACGAAGACTTCGACTTCGCCCGTCGCCAATTTATTATTGACGGTTTTGGCGTCGCGGGCGCGGACCTCACCGATCACACCAAGCACGTATTCCGTGCGCACGGACTTGGCTTTGGCGTGGCTTTCGGCTTGGTATTCGGGATCGAGCACCAACTGGGTCAAACCCCAGCGGTCGCGGATGTCGATGAAGGTCAAACTCCCCAGATCGCGACGTTTGGCGACCCAGCCTAACAGTGTTACTTTTTCGCCCACCTGCTCAGAACGCAGTTCTCCGCAGTGATGGGTCCGTTTCAAATCGCCTAAATGATCGAGCATGGCAAACCTCTTTGGAAGGCGAACACCTTCCCATAACGATGGATTGGGGGGAACAGGACCGAAACCCGGGTTGCGGGGTCTGATCCCAAACCGTAGCGAAACGCGATCCGGCGGTTCTCTGTTGCAACCGAAAAGGAATAACCGCGCTGGGAGAAGGAACCCGGCATCGGTTCGCGACGAGCCGTTTTAGGTTCTCGCGGTCGAAAAGCCCTAGTACGGCGCCCTGCTAGGGCTAAATGACGCAGTCTAACCAAATCACCAAAGTGATTCAATGGGAAAAAGAACAATCGTCGCAAAGGTCGCGCGCGCCCGCTTTAGTCATGGCCGATATTTTGCTATGCTAGCGCGTCGCCTCGCACGCCGGCCCCGGCGCGCGCGCGTTCCTTCGCCGACACGGAGGGATTCTTTTTTGAGGAATGGTTTGATGAATTTACGCTCACGATTCTTTTTTCTTTTAATCACAATGATGGTGTCGCTGACCACCCCTCTGGCCGCCTCCGGCTTCGGCATTTACGATCAGGGTGTGCAATCGACCGGTGCCGCGGGTGCCGTCGTCGCCCGCGCCGAGGACGCCTCGGCCGTTTTTCACAACCCCGCCGGTCTGGCGCAACTGCCTTACCAAGAGCTGGCTTTCTCAGTTCGTCCCCATTTCAGCAAATCGTTTTACAGCAACGCGGGCCAGACCACTTTTGACTCAGAGGGCAGCATCGACGCCTTGCCGTCCCTGTTCTACGCCAAACCCATGGGCCGTTTCGGCCTCGGCCTCGCCACCACCACCACCAACCACTTCCGTCTTGACTGGGACGAGCCCGATTTCCCCGGCCGTTTCCTTTCACGAGGTTCCGAATTTTTGACCCAAGACATTCTCGCCGGTATCGGCTTCCGCCTGACCGACGCTTGGTCCATCGGCCTCAGCTACCGCTACGTGCTGGCCGACTACAACTATGACCGCGTCCTGAATCGGCCCATCGACGGCAACGCCGATCCGCTATTCTTCGAAACGCACCAGAAAGTGGAAACCGACGGCGACGGCACCGGCTTCATTTTCGGCATTCAGTATTACCCCGGCCGCAAGTTCAGCATCGGCGCCAGTTACCAGTCCGCGGTCGACCTCGACCTGGACGGCAACAGCCGCGTCAGCCAACTGACGCGGCTCAACGACCAGCGCGCGGTGGATGTGTTTAACAACAGTTTCAACGACACCAACGCCTTAACCGCCTGGGAGCTGCCGGAGCGCATTCAAGTGGGTTTCGCCACCAAGGTCACCGTGCGGACCCGCATCGAATTCGACGTGTCTCGCGAGGACTGGTCCGGCAACCAAACCCAAGTGATTTCCGTCGGCGGGGAAAACATTGTGGAACCACGCGGCTGGGAAGAGGTCTACAGCTACCGCTTGAACGGTGACTTCCAGCAACGCAAGGCGCTGCTGTGGCGCATCGGCCTCGCCAACGTACGTCGCGCCATGCCCAGCGAAACCGTCGAACCCAGCTTCCCCGACGGCGACCGTTTCTCCTACTCTTTCGGCGTGTCCTACACCTACCAACGTCGCTACATCCTGGAAGCCGCGATCCTATACACCCAGAACCGCGACCGCCAGGTAACCAACCTTGATTATGTGCCCTCCACCGAAACCGACGACTTCGTCATCGCGACCGGGGAAAGCGGCACCTTCGAAACCCAACGTTGGCAGTTTAATTTGGGCGCACGCATTCGTTTCGGCGTCCCCACGGATTAAACCAAGGGACAACACCGGGGAAACCGCATCGAACCGGATTTCCACGCAATCACACTCGGCACCAGAAGCAATTCCTGCTATCCTTCGACAAACCTCTGTCAACCACGGTTTGTAAACACCTTCTCTTTCAGGAGGTTTGGCTTTGGATGCACCTCAAACCAAACTTGCATCAGCCGATTTAGAGCGGCGCGCATTGCAGGCGCGCCGTCTAAGTCTGGCGATGATCTACCATGCGAAGTCCGGGCACCCCGGTGGTTCCCTTTCGGCCGTTGATCTGCTTACAGTCCTTTATTTCCAAGAACTTCAGTTAACCGACGCGGCCTTTTCCGATTGGAATCGGCCGCGTTTTGTTTTATCCAAAGGTCATGCCTGCCCGGCACACTACGCGGTGGCGGCGCTGGCCGGGTTACTGCCGATGTCCGAACTGGGCGGATTGCGCAAAATCAACCGCGCCTTGCAGGGGCACCCGCACGTCGGTGCCACCCCCTTCGTGGAAGCGAGCACCGGCTCCCTCGGGCAGGGTTTTTCCATCGCCCTCGGCATGGCGCTCGGCTTCCACCATCGCGGGGTCGACTTGCCCGTATTCGCCATGCTAGGCGACGGTGAACTCCAGGAAGGTCAGGTCTGGGAAACCGCCATGTTCGCGGCACATTACAGGCTCAACCGCTTTTGTGCCGTTATTGACTACAACAAACTGCAAAGCGATGCGCGCAACAGTGAGATTATGGGTTTGGAACCGCTTGGTGATAAATGGCGTAGCTTCGGTTGGGCCGTTCAGGAAATCGACGGCCACGATTTGGAGGCGATCCAGGCAGCCTTTGGCGCCTTTCACCAAGAAAAAGACAAGCCCACGGTGATCATCGCCCACACTATTAAAGGCAAAGGGGTCGGTTACATGGAAGACATACCGGCCTGGCATGGCAGCGTTAAGTTAACTGATGACAACTTGTTAGATGCACTGGCTGCCTGTGGTGTGACCCGTGAACAAGGGGCCGCCTACCTGAGCGGCGCCGTTTTTGAGGAGGCGAACCCATGAGCGCCGCACCCCAACTCATCGGTAGCAGCGGTGATTCGTTGCGCGAGGCGTTTGGTAAAAGTTTGGTGGATTTGGCCGAACGTTACCCCGACTTCGTGGTCTTGGACGGCGACGTGGCCGGCGGCACCGGCACCCATCACTTCCGCAAACACTACCCGCGCCGTTTTTATCAATGCGGCATTGCCGAACAGAACATGGTTTCACTGGCCGCCGGCATGGCGACCGTGGATCTTCCCGTTTTTGTGACCACCTTCGCCGTGTTCAGCCTGCGCGCCGTGGAACAGGTGCGACTTTCTGTCGCCTACGCCCGACGGAACGTCAAAATCGTTGCCAGCCACCCGGGCCTGGACGTCGGCCCCGACGGCGCCAGCGCCCAGTGCTTGGAAGACTTGGCCATGTACCGCGCCATTCCCGGCATGACCGTGATTTCACCGGCCGATCCGCTCGAGGTCGCCGCCGCCACCGAGGCGATGCTCAAATACGACGGTCCCGTTTACATGCGCTCCGGTCGCAGCCCCGCCCAGCGGATTTTTGAACACAAACCCAACTTCACCATCGGCAAAGCCCAAGTGTTGCGCGAGGGTTCCGACGTGACCCTCGTGGCCTGCGGCAAGATGGTCGCCCAATCGCTTGAGGCGGCGGCGCACTTGGCCGAAAAAGGCATTTCCGCCGAGGTCGTCAACGCCGCCACGCTCAAACCCTTTGATCACGCCACCCTCGAGACCTCCGTCACAAAAACGGGCGCGGTGGTTTCCGCCGAGGACCACAATATCTTTGGCGGTCTGGGCGGTGCGGTTGCCGAATCGCTGGCCCTTCACCGCCCGGCCCCACTGGAAATGGTCGGCGTCCGCGATACCTTTGGCGAATCCGGCGAACCAGATGAACTCAACCACAAGTATGGTTTAACCCCGGCCGCGGTAGCCGCCGCCGCGAAACGGGTCATCGCCCGCAAAGCCTAAGCAAGCCGAAAGAGGAAACTCATGGAATTAAAGGGAAAAATCGCCGTCGTCACCGGCGGCAGTCGCGGCATCGGTCGCGCCATTATTGAAGCCTTCATCACCGCGGGCGCCAAAGTCGCCTTCTCTTACCGCGAAAACAAAACGGAGGCCGACAAGGTCACCGCCTGGATTGAAGAAAACGGGGGCACCGGTCGTGGTTTCCAGGCGGATGTCTGTGATCGCGCCGCGGTTTCGACCATGTTCACAACCGTCCAACAGCAATGGGGCGCGGTGGATATCCTCGTCAACAACGCGGGTATCAACAAACCCACGGATTTTGATCAAATTACCGACGAAGACTGGGACGCGGTGCTGGGCGTCAATTTAAAGGGCCCCTTTGTGGTTACCCAAACCGCGCTGCCCTTTTTACGGGACGGCGGCTCGGTGATCCATATCGGCAGCGTCAGTGGTCAGTACGGTGGACCGCGCACCGCCCATTACGCCGCGAGTAAAGCCGGTTTGATCTCCCTGGGCCAAGTCATCGGACGCTTCCTCGCCCCACGTGGGATTCGCAGCAACACCTTGGCCGCCGGTCTGGTTCAGTCGGAAATGGCCGCCGCCGGACTCCAGAGTCCGGCCGTTCAAAAAGCCTTGGAAGGCATTCCGCTTGGTCGCATGGGTTCACCCGCCGAGATCGCACAAACCGTGGTGTTCCTGGGTTCGGACGCCTCGCGTTACATCACCGCCCAGACCATCAACGTCAACGGTGGTCTGTATTTTTAACCAGGAGCCGCACCGGGAGGAAGCCGTGAAAACACTTCTATTTGTCGGTGGCGGCATTGAAACCGTGCCCGGCGTCCAAAAAGCCAAAGCCATGGGCTACAGGGTTTGGGTCAGCGACCGCAATCCCGAGGCCCCCTGTTTTGCGCACGCCGACGAGGCCTTGATCGCCGACACCTACAACGGCGCTCAAACCCTTGCCGCGGTGCGGACGCTGCTGGCGCAAGGCAAAGGCCTCGACGGGGCCATGTGCCTGGGCTCCGACGTGCCCGCCACGGTGGCAACCGTCACCGAGGCGCTCGGCCTACCCGGTATTTCCCTGGCCACGGCCCGCGCCGCCATGGATAAATTGGCCATGAAGGATCAGTTGGCGCGCGGCGGGGTTGCCTTGCCTTGGTACCATGCCGTAAGCGACGCCGCGCATTTGAAGGCCCTAAGTGAGGCGCACCCCGAACCCTTGATCCTAAAACCCGTCGACAGCCGCGGCGCGCGGGGCGTTTTACAGTTGGGCGACGCCGCCAACCGCATCGATCTCGACTGGGCCTTTTCCTACGCGCAACCCTTCTCGCCCACGGGTCGCGTGATGGTCGAAGCCTTTTTGCCAGGTCCTCAGATATCCACCGAATCACTGGTGCTCAACGGCGCCGTGCACACGCCGGGTTTTTCAGATCGGAACTACGAACTCATGGCGGCCCTGGCCCCCCACGTGGTGGAAGACGGCGGCAATTTGCCGAGCTTTTTGGCTGAGCCCGAGCAAGCCTTGATTCGCGAGGAAGTTGCCCGCGCCGCCCTAGCCATGGGGGTCCAAAACGGTGTGGTCAAAGGGGACATGGTTCTCAGCGGCGGGCGTGCCTATGTCATTGAAATAGCCACCCGCTTGAGCGGTGGCTATTTTTGCACGCACTCGATTCCGCTCAATACCGGGGTCGATTTTGTCGGCTGCGCCATTCGCCAGGCCTTGGGCGAAGCCGTCACCGCGCAAGCCTTGACCCCCCAATACCAACGCCACGTTTGCCAGCGCTACTTTTTTCCAGAGCCGGGTCGGGTCGTCAGCGTGTCCGGCGCCGAAGCCGTCGCAGCACGGGAAGAGATTCCCTTCTGCGAGGTCCGCGTACAAGCGGGGGATGAAATCGGAAGCATCGAAAACCATCCGGGTCGGCCCGGTTTGGTGATTGCAATCGGGTCAACCCGGGCCGAGGCCCAAGCAGCCGCCGAACGGGCTGTCGCGGACATCGTCATCGAAACCGAGCGATCCAACCGGTAAAAGCGGCGAGGGGTCACGAGGCGCCAGTTCCCGCAAATCGGATCCAAAACCCCAACCAACCAGATCATTTTAGCAACCAATTTGTTGCTTATTGATAAGTGCACACATAAAGCAATGCAAAACTGAGTGAAACTGGACTCAGTTAAAGATTGTGCAACAGATTTATTGCATCTTGAACTATTTTAACCAATTTTTCATCCTAAGCGACAAACTAATTGCGCAATAGGGTACAGCAACAGGCGCTCTGATTCACAATGCCCTCACTTGACATCCCTCGCTAGAAACGCTGAAGTGAAGGTATTTTCGACCAGCGGGGAGGAAACCATGCGTTTACTCATCTTCGGCACCCAGCCATACGAACGAACCACCTTTCTCAAACACCAGGATCCCGACCAGCACCAACTGGTGTTTCTGGATGCACGCCTCAGTCAACACACGCTTCCTATGGTCGGCGAAGGCGATGCGGTCTGTGTCTTCGTCAACGACGACCTCAACGCCGAGGTCGTCGAAGGACTTCACCAGCTCGGTGTGCGCTTGATTCTCCTCCGCTGCGCCGGCTTTAATCAGGTTGATCTTAAAACCGCCGAACAATTCGGCATGACCGTGGCACGGGTTCCCGAGTACTCGCCCTTCGCCGTGGCGGAACACACCTTGGCTTTAATGCTCTCACTCAACCGCCGCATCCACCGCGCTTGGCTGCGAACCCGCGAATTCAATTTCAACCTGGGCGGTTTGATGGGTTTCGATTTCCACGCCAAAACCGTGGGCATCGTGGGATACGGTCGCATCGGTCAATGTGTCGCGCGCATGATGCACGGCCTCGGCTGCCGCGTGTTAATAAGCGACCCGGTCGCCCAACCCGATGATCAGCCCTATGAATGGGTCGGTTTCAAGGAACTCATCCGGGCGAGCGATGTCATCACGCTTCACTGCCCACTCACCCCGACCACCCATCACCTGATTAATGAAGCGGCCTTCGCGGCCATGAAAAAAGGCGTCATGCTGATCAACACCAGCCGCGGCGGCCTGGTGGACACACGCGCCGCGATTAAAGCACTAAAAACCGAAAAGCTCGGTTACCTCGGGCTAGACGTCTACGAGGAAGAAGCCGATCTCTTTTTCCAAGACCTCTCCGACCGGGTCATTCCCGATGATGTCTTCGCCCGCCTGATGACCTTCCCCAATGTGCTGATTACCGCCCACCAAGCGTTTTTTACCCAGGAAGCGATGGACCGAATCGTGCTAACCACCTTGGACAATCTGGTCCAATTCAGAAAGGGAACAGTGGATCCCCGCAATTTGGTACATGGTGAGCACCACGCTTGATTAGGCCGCCACGCCTCACGGTTCGCGGTTTGAATGTGCTAGCCTAGCGAACAGGACGCCCTCGCAAGCCGAATCCATATGGTGCGCCCGCAAAGGAAGCACGTGAGTGATCGTTTTTTAATTCCTGTCGACGAACACCAAGTCGAAGAGGAAATCCAGCGCAGCCGTTTCATTACCACCCTGTGTCATGCACCGGACCCCGCGGCGGCACAAGCTTTTATCGCCCGCATGCGCGGACAATACGAGGACGCCACCCACAACTGTTGGGCCTATCTGGCCGGTCCGCCCGGTAGTTCCGCCTTTGTGGGCATGAGCGACGACGGCGAACCCCACGGCACCGCCGGTCGCCCGATGCTCCTGGTGCTCACCCATTCCGGGATTGGCGAAATCGCGGCGGTGGTGACCCGCTATTACGGCGGCACCAAACTCGGCAAAGGCGGTTTGGTACGCGCTTACAGCGGCGGCGTCCAGGCGGCCCTCGCGACCTTGCCCACCAAGGAAAAAATCACCTATACGGCCCTTGAGGTAGTGCTGCCCTATTCCTTCGTCACCCAGTTCAAGCTCCTGTTAACCCGCTTTGAGGGCGTCATCGACGAGGAGCACTACGAACTCGACGCCCAATACGCGCTACGCATTCCAAGCCCAAAAATTGCTGATTTCGAACAAGAACTGGACAGCCTCACCAACGGCGCGGCCCTGGTTTCCAAGGAAGAACCTTAATTCAAAGCGCTTTAGTCGCCTTGGCCCGCGGCTTCCATAAGCTTGGCGCTTTTATCGCGCTGGAGCAGAAAATCCAAATGTTCTTGGGCCTTGAGGGCCACGGGCGAGGGGCGAACCTTGACCAGTTCGCGAAACAGCGGAATATCGTCGGAAAACTCTTGGATACCGCGGTTAAACACCGCATCGCGAACCATTTCCGAGCGATCACGACCCATGGCGCGCAAGCCGGCCAAAGGCACGTTGGGGTGGGCCGCGACCGAGGCACGGATTTCAGCCACCTTGTCTTTGCTCAGCCGTTCCAGAATCCCCACCGACAATTTGAGGTTTTTGGTCAAAGCGAGGCGAATTTTTTTGTCGCGCTCGCGGGCCAGAACGGCCTGGATTTGACGCGGCAAAGCCGGATTGCGGGTGAGCGCCATACGTACGTCACGATAATCCGTGGCCAACCTCTCCATAACAAAAATAGGAATACGCGGATTCGAAGCCAAGGCCCGGCGCAACTCGCGAATCTGTAACTTCAGCAAATGACCCGCCGTCGACTCGCGTAAATTGGGATGCCCCGCCACCGCCACTTGAATTTGAAGGTTGTTGATCATCGAAAGCTTAGCCAGCAATTCACCCGGGGTTGAACGATGCCGCGCCACGCGCAGGCGAATCTGGGTTTCCGACGGCTGGTTGATGGATTCCCAATAGGCGGCGTTTTCCAATTGATCGCCCGAAGCACGGGGATCGGAAACAAGGCGCATCCAGGATTTAATCATTTCGGTTTGAGAAGGCATAAAACTCTCGAGAAAGAACAGTGTTTTCGATGGTGACGAAACGGAGGGCGAAGGACGGGGTTCAGCCATTATATCGAAGACAGGGGAACACGCTAAGTGATAACCCTCGGCCCTTAAGATGAAAACCGGAACCCTCGCGGGAGCCCCGGTATTTCAGCCGCACGCCCGAAGGATGCAAACAAAGCGGGTATTTGGGTGTATCGTCCACGACGCCAAAAGATTAAACTTTTTCCCATGCGAACCGGCGGCAAGCCTACAGCCGGCGGGATTTCGCAAACCCGAATTCACCCTTTCGGTCAGAGGCTGGGTGCCTGATCGGCCATGTCAATCAGATCCATAATGGTGGTGGCTTTTAGATACTCACGGAAAATATTGTTGTAATCGTCGTATAGCCGCGCCAGCGTGGGGGCAATCACCTTACCAATCGGATCTTTGCGGTTCGCTTCATGGGGCGTTAACGCAAAAAAATTGAGATCTTCAATACAAACACATAAATCGAGCAAAGAGACTTGGTCCGGCGTCAGAACAGCCTCAATGCCGCCCTTCGCCCCTTTATAGGTACGAATATAACCACCTTGCGATAGTTGGCTACACAGTTGCCGCAGACGGGACGGATTGGCGTTGGCACTCTTGGCGATGTCGTCAATACGCACGCGATCACCTTCATTCCAAGCCAGATACATCATGATGTGGGCAGCAGTCGCAAGTTTTGTCGACCGACTCATGAAAACCTCCCCACGTGCCTAAGCCTATCGGAGAATCGCAGAAAAGCTTGATACCTAAGAAGCACGATACCTCGCGGTGATTTTCGCTAAACCTCTGGGCTGCAACGGCCTGCAAAAATGCTTAGGACCAACGGGTGCGGCTCCGCTTTTCCCAAACCATTTCGCTCCAGATCTTTAGCCAAAATCCCTCACGCTTATCGCGCCTCTTAGGTAATACCAAAAACAGCCCCACGAGGGGATCACCACGAGATACAGCTACCAACAACTCAAGCATTTACACCCATCGATCCACTGAGATAAAGAAGGGCCGTGGTTGCATCCCCATGCCAAACCCAATCACACGCGGTAGGGGGAACGAACCAACAAATCACCCGCTCCTGAACCGAGCGCCCCTGTTCCTTGATCAGTCGGGATCATGCCAATCACACAAAAACAAATTGCAACCAGGGATAAGAAGGAAACGGAAACGGTTTCGATATCCAGGCCGTTCAACAACACCTTTATCAAGCGTCATGTGTCACGGTGACCAAGCAACAGTGCATGGTTAATTGGGTAGAACGTTTCAAACAAAATACCCTGCCATGAGAGGAAACACCGCGCACCAAAAACGGCAGAAAAAAGGGTTAGCCCGCATATTTCACAAGGAATTCTGCTACCAAGCATTGTGAGATCTGTGGGTTAGATCGGGAACAAGCCCATCAACCGAAAGGCAAAACAAACACTGCTTTAACCAAGAGTAACTTCATTTTTTAAAGATGCTTAATCGATTCTAACGGCCCCTGTCACAAGGTAAAGAGACAGCTTCCGCCGGCACAGGGGTTGCTCTAAGGTCGGCATGAGCGATGGTGTTTCACCGCAAGCCGCGAACATGGGCAAACCCATCGGAGATTACTACCTAAGAAGCACGATAACTCGCGGTGATTTTCGCTAAACCCCTGGACTGCAACGGCCTGTAAAACTGCTCACCGCACCCACCGGGTGCGCGTCGTGCGCCTCCGCTTTTACCAAGCCATTTCGCTCCAGATCTTTAGCCAAAATCCCTCACGCTTATCGCGCTTCTTAGGTAATAGCCAACAGCAAAAGCGGCCGCCGCGGATCGTCGGGTTTTCGACAGTCCCTTGTCGATGCGGCGATCCGTTCTATCCCCTTTTTCCATCACTGTCTTAGTGCGTTTAACCATTGAGGTCGATCATGAATGTTGTCAATCCCGGCCAACCCATCCTTAGTGTGGTATTGCCGTTTTATAACGAAGCCGATCATGTGGGCCGGGTCCTGACCGCAATCCCGGCCGCAATTGAACCACTGCAACTGCCCTTTGAAATCATTATGGTGGATGACGGCTCCACTGACGGGACTTGGTCCGAACTGCAAACACTTTGTCACCGCGATGCGCGTCTGCAAGCGGTGCGGTTCAGCCGAAACTTCGGCAAGGAAGCCGCCCTTTCGGCAGGCTTAGCCAAGGCCCGCGGCCAGGCCGTGATTACCATGGACGGCGATTTGCAGCATCCACCCGAGGTCATCGCGCGTTTGGTCGCACGCTGGCAACGGGGCGACGTCGATATTGTGGATGCGGTCAAACGCCACGCCAATCGCGGTGGGCCGCTGAAAAACCTAGCCGCCACGCTGTTTTACACGCTACACCGCCGCCTGACCGGCATGGAGATGAACGGTTCTTCCGACTTCAAGCTCTTGGATCGTCGCGTCGTCTCCGTGCTCAACACCATGGGCGAACGACGGCTGTTTTTCCGCGGCTTGTGCGACTGGCTAGGCTTTCGCCGCGACCTGGTCACCTTCGACGTCGCGGATCGGGTCGGCGGCCGGTCCAAATGGTCCCTCAAACAACTGTTGCGCCTGGCGCTCAACGGCATTACGGCCTTCACCTCGGCCCCGCTCCACGTCACCACCGGCTTGGGATGTCTCTTCCTGGCTTTTTCCGCGCCGCTTGCGGTGCAAACGCTGTACATGAAGCTCACCGCTCAGGCGGTTTCGGGATTCACCACGGTAATCCTGCTGCTGCTGATGCTGGGCAGCGCCATCCTCATCTCCCTTGGCATTATCGGCATTTACATCGCCCAAATCTTTGACGAGGTCAAAGCGCGACCCCGCTATTTGGTGAGCGAACAAAGTGAAACCGGTGAGGGCCGCTCATGAGCAAACCACGGTATCCCGCGCACTACCACTACGGTGCAGGCTTCCTGTTCCTTCTTTTTTACTTATTCGGTTTCCTCGGCTTACATCAAGATTGGTGGTTCGAGGACGATACCAGCCACCTCAGCTACCTCATTGATCATCCCCACCCGTGGTTTTACTTCACCAAAGAGGGCCTTCACGCCTTTAGCTACGGCCGCACGGTGACCCCGATGTTGCCCGCGAGCTTCTGGCTCGACGGCCTCCTCGGTTGGGCTGATCCCCAACTCGCCTACCTCCACCAAGGCCTGGCCACAGCCGCGGCGGCGGGGTTGTTTTACAACCTGCTCACGCGCCTCTGCCGCCGCGGCACGGCCCTGGTCACCACCGGGCTGATGTTGTACCTGCCCACCACCATCTCGGTGGTGGAGTTTCTCTCCACGCGCCATTATTTAGAGGGACTGGTCCTGAGCCTGGCGGCCTGGACGGCGGCGCTCAAAGCACTCGAAACCCGAACCGACAAGGCTTGGCCCTGGGTTTGGACCTCGGCGTTGCTCTGTCTTGCCGCCGCACTCTGCAAGGAAATTTTTGTAACAAGCGGTTTCCTCCTGCCCGCGTGTCTGTACCTATGGCGCGGCCGGATTCCCTTCATCGTCCCCGGTTTCCTTACCGGATCACTTTATGCAATTTACCGACTTTGGAGCATCGGCCTCACCCAAAAAGCATTCGACGGAACCGCGGCCTTTTGGGCGGATTACCCCGCGTTTTTAACCCGCCTTCCCTTTATCTTCACGGGAAATCAAGGCGGTTACCTCTTGGCCGCGTGGCTGCTGCCCCCGCTGCTTTACCGCGCGCTAAAGGGTCCCCGTCACAAGCTGCTGTTCTTCCTTTGGTTCCTCAACGGGTTTTTCGTTTTGGCGACAGTGTTTCCGGTTTCGGTACACCTTCACCACGGTTACCGCGCGTTGGGCACCTGGTACCGGGTCGGTTTCCTGTTTAATCTGTTTTTCCTCGCGAGTGCGGCCTGGTTGGTTGATCAGCAGCGCACCTGGTACCGCGTCGTCACGGCGATCCTTGCGGTCGCGGCGGTTGGCGCGGGTGCATGGGAGACGGCGGAACGCTGGGACACCGGCAAACAGCGCTATCAGCAAGAAGCCGCGTTCTACCTCGCCAACCCGGACAAGTTACTTTATTCCAACCTGCCCGCGCCCTGGTTCATGCCAGGCGTGCAACGGCTGTATGGGGCAGACCGCAAACCCCACGTCATCACCCACCACATGTTCCTCTCCGGTGTACGCGAACGCCTCCAGCGTTTTGATACCCTATGGGCCTGGCACGAGGACGGTTACCGTCGCAACGACGCCCTGTACCAAACCGTCTCTCTGAACGCGCGCGACGGGGTAATGCCCTTCCACCAAGCAGTACCGGACGGCCGCCGTTTCGCCGAAATCAACGGCGCGGACAGCTTTGTCCACAACCACCGTTGGATGTCGCGTTATGGCTTGGTTCCGCTGCCAACCCCCGCGGACGTGGCTTTTTTCAGAACCAAACCACGGGGCTATAACGATTTACTTTGGTTGCTCCACAACCCCAACGCCCAACCGACGCGGGTCCAACTGCAAGCCGTCGACACCGCCGGCTGCCCGCACAGAACCCAAACCCTTCTATTGCCACCAAAGCAGTGGTTAACCTTTCCCAGCCCGGCAACACCAAACGCGATACGCTATGAAGTCGAAGCGGAACAACCGATCAGCACCCTGCTCCTGCACCAAAAGCAGTTCCTGTTCGGGGCCGCCCCCGCCGCCGCGCCGCTCGTGGTTCCCCATGTGCCCCGCGACCAAACAGTGTGGCAAGCAGGCTTAACCCTCTTCAATCCCGAACCTTTTGCCCAACGGGTAACCCTTTACACCGCGCCTTCCCATCGCAAAACCATCCAACTAGGGCCCGGAGAACAGCACACCCTCACCCATCCCTTCGCCGCCAACACGGTCTATGCAACCGCGGCGGGAAGCAGTGGCAACCTCGCCGCCTGGATGGATTTAGGTTATGCCGATCAGCCGCCTACAAGCCTTCCCCTAAACCCCGGCTCAAACCATCCCATCACCCCAACGCGGTTACCGGGGGAATGGACGCGGCTGGTTGTGTGTGGCACCCGTCCCGAACCGACCCGGATTCAACTAATCGACGGCAGCGGCCGAGTTCAGCAAAGCTGGACAACCCAACCAGGCAATCCACTTTTCCTGGGCGAGCCCGTCACCGGCCTTCTCAGTCAAGGCTACCGTCTGATCAGCGAAGGCAGGATCGCAACCTATACCGTCGGCCGAGACCAGGACAGGGTCTGGGTGGCGCCCAACGCGGTCCAGGGGCCAAACACCTCACCCGAAGAGGACGCCCATCCCTAACACTTGATTTGAAGCGCAAGAAGCGGATGGCGGGCGCTCGGATTTGGCGACAAGATAAAGGGCATCTCACCTTTGGAGGTCCACAATGGCCCATTTTCGTGTAATGCCCCTTCCTTCCGAACCCTTTGAGGCTTTGTTCAAAGCGGACCAAGCGACGCGTGCCAAACAGGGCGCGATCACCATGGTTGCCGACACCAAACCCGGTTATCCCTGCCGCATCCGGCTACAGGACGCGGAGCCGGGTGAACGCCTGTTGCTGGTCAATTATGAGCACCAATCGGCTGACAACCCCTACCGCGCCTGCCACGCGGTCTTTGTCACCCTCGGGGCGGTGCCCACCTATCCCGCCCCGGATCAGGTACCGGCGATGTTAAGCGGTCGGATGTTGTCGGTGCGCGCTTTTGACATGGAGGATATGATGGTGGATGCCGAGGTTGTCGCGGGGGAACAGGCCGGCAACCTATTCAGTCGATGGTTGGCGCGGGCCGAGGTTGGCTATTTGCACGTCCATTCCGCCAAACGCGGTTGCTTTCTGGCGAGGGTCGTCGCGGCATGCGTCACGCACTGACAGGCGGGGTTTGTACCTTCCCCATTCATCAAACAGAGGAAGCCATGGACGAAACGGGGTTTTGGCAAGCGGTGGTGGATCGCGACGCGACCTTTGACAACCGGTTTGTGTTTGCCGTGAAAACCACGGCCGTTTATTGCCGGCCGTCTTGCCCGTCCCGCCGCGCCAAACGCGAAAACGTGGTTTTTTTCGAGAACGCACCCGCCGCCGAGGCCGCGGGTTTCCGCGCCTGCCTTCGCTGTGCGTCCAAACACGGGCAAACCGGGGAAAAAGACAAAACCCTGATCGCGGTCGCCGACTACCTCAGTGAGCACGCCGCGGACACCCTGACCCTGCAGGCCTTGGCCGCCCGCTTCGGCCTGAGCCCATACCACTTACAGCGCCGCTTCAAGGCAGCGTTCGGTGTGAGCCCCAAGGCGTTCCAAACCGCCAAGCGCTTTGAACAGCTGAAGCAAGCCTTACGCGCGGGCGACCATGTAACCGGCGCCATTTTTGAAGCCGGTTTCGGCTCCACCAGCCGCGTTTACGAGACGGTCGACCGACAACTCGGCATGACGCCCTCCACCTACCGCGCGGGCGGGGCCTCGCTTCAGATCCACTATGCGATCCGCGACACCCACTTCGGTTTGCTCCTCATGGCCGCCACCGAGCGCGGCGTGTGTTTGGTTCATTTCGGCGAAACAGAGGCGGCCCTTACGGAAACCCTTAGCCGGGAATTCCCCCAAGCCGCGCTTCAGGTATCCGCCGCCCGCGAAAGCCGGCAGTTGGACCAATGGATCACCGCCTTGGAACACCACTTGCGCGGCAACAAACCCTTACCCCACATTCCGCTACACCTAAGCGGCACCGCCTTCCAACTCAGCGTGTGGCGGTTTTTAACAACCCTTGAACGCGGCCAAACCGCCACTTATAAAGAAGTCGCCGGCGCGATTGGGAAAACCAAAGCCCATCGCGCGGTTGCCAACGCATGCGGCGCGAACCGAATCGCGCTCTTGATTCCCTGTCATCGCGTCTTGCGCGGGGACGGCGGCGTCGGCGGTTATCGATGGGGCACGGATCGCAAGCAGCAGCTTTTGGCGTGCGAGCAGTCGCACCCCACCCCTGAAGCCAATGGAGGAAACAAGCCGACTTCGGCAAGAATTCCCAACCATAATTAAGCGCACGCCAGCGGGGATTGTGTAAGAATCGCAGCAACCCATTTTGCGATAGAGGATCTTGTGGCAGCTTCTTTCACTCCCTTACCCGCCCTGCTTCAGGGTACCGACTACACCAAAGCGGGCGAAATCCATCATTTCCAGTTCAATGAGCGCCTTGTCGCGGCCATTACCGCGGGTAAAAAAAGCAGCATCCGCCGCAAACAGGACGCGAATGAAGACGCCTTGGCACTGATCCCGATGGACGGGGCCATGTTGGTCCTTGTCGCGGATTCCCACTACGGGGCCGTGGCCGCCAATGTCGCGATCTCGCGTTTCGCGGACCAGTTGGCACAAACGAAGGGGACCTGGAAACAGCGTTTGTTCCAAACGATGTTTCTCATCGACAACGCGATTCAGGAAGAAAAGGACCGGGTCGGCGGTCGGCCGGGATGTGCCACCACCCTCATCGCCGCGGTCATTGAACAAGAGCGGCTCCACTATGCCGCCTACGGTGATTCTCGTTGTTGGCTGATGCGCAACGATCAGCTCCAAGACCTGATCCCCGTTCAGCAAGGACTTTTCCTCGGCGAAGACAACTCGCCCTTGAACCGCATCTATGATTTATTGCAACGCGCCCAATTCACCGACAGCTTGTCGGAACCGGCGCACAAATCGCTGACCTGTTTCGCGTTGCTCGAGCTGTACAACCAAAGCCAACGGCGTCCCCTCACCGACGAAGAGGTCGCCAAGGTATTGACCGGGCTCCATGGCCTGACCGGTCTCCAAACCCAGATCCCCGCCGGCGAGTTCAAGAATTCGTGGCTGGACCTCTACATCGGCCTGGAACGGGTCGCACCACGCTATGGCGCCAAAAACCTCGAACCGGGAGACCGCTTGTTTTTTGCGACCGACGGGATCGAGGAAAACCAAAGCGCCTTAAGCCTCGAAAAGCTAGGCGACCTGTTGCGCACCAAGGATCCGGCAGCCAAGGTGGCGCAAAAGATCATGAAAGCCTGCATGGGTTGGCGTGGCGGTGGCGATAACTTGAGTATCGTCCTTATCGATTGTTAATACCGGCACCCAAAAACAGCAGCGGACCTTGGGCGGCGGGAGACGCCGGACGAATGACCGCGCCGGAAACGAAAAAGGTGAAGCATTTTTTGAAACGCGGCTTCAGAACGGCGGCTTGGTCCTGGTAAGCAACAGCGTCAGGCGCCTCTAAGCCCCAGCCGATGAGGACGGTTGCCATGGGAGCCAGTTTGGGGAGCAGCCGTTCGAACCGCGTAAAGGCATCTTCCGGCACATCCCCCGTCAACCAAACCAGCGCCGGCCAGATTTGATCGCGGGTTGCCAAAGCGGCTGATCCGCCGAAGGAAATCCCGTCGCCCCGCCAGGTAGCCTCGGCCTTGAAGCGCGCTTCGTTGTCATCGACCACAGCGTGGCAGGCCCCGCATTCCCGCGCCAAAATCCAGGCGCCGAAACCATCTGAAGCGTCGAGGTTGAGCACCGGTCCGGTTTCGCCGAGCATTTTGGTCGCAAATTTAAAACAAGCGGCCCGTTGCAAAAAAGCACGCGGCTTTTTGACAAACGCCTGGGAAAACGCCAGGCCGTCGCCGAACCGGGACTCGTAATCGTCGAGGGTTTGGGTCATGAATGCACCTTCTTGTTACAGGCCAAAGCGATCAGGTAATGGCACATATTGTGGTAACCGGTGTGAACCAGTTCATCGTTCATGCCAAACAGGAACACATGGTGAAAATACGTTTGAAGGCAGGCCTTGAGGCGTTTGGCGCTAAACAGGTTGATGTGTCCGATGCGGCTGGATTCCGACTGGTAGGCCTCGGCGGAAAGGTTCGGCGTGCCGACCACGGCAATCCCGGTTTCAGCTGTGTTTTGATGGACCGCCTCGAAAAAAAGATGCTCGCGCGCCTGCTCGATGTGCTCGACCACATCCAAACTAAACACACAGTCAAAGGTACCGAACTGTTTGCCCAACACATCGTCCTCAAGGAAGGTAAAACGCGGATCGGGCCAGTTCTTGCGGGCAAATTCAAGCGCGGGGCCGTCGATATCGACCCCGGTATAGCGGTCGGCTTTCTCCAGCAGCAGCGGTAAACCAATGCCTTCGCTACAACCCAGCTCAATCACGGAACTGTTCGGCGTGCACATGTCGACCACGAACTGGTAACGCGCCATCACAAAAGCAAGCCGTTTTGGATCGTCCATTAGGTTGAAGGTCCAGTGTTGACTCAAGGTAAAAGGCGTTGCCATAAACGAACCTCGTGTTAGAAACCGCGCGAATCACATAGGGGAAGGGTGAGGTTAACGATAACCCGTTTGCGAGCAAGGCTCCAGCAAATTTCCCCGGCGATTGCGACCCGGAAAAGGTGTAGAATCGGGTCATCCCGCGTAACAAACCGACGGCAAGCAAACCCTTACCCCGCCAAGGAGCGACCGCCATGGACATCACGGACGCCTATTTCGAGACAGCAACCGGTCCCGAGTTTTTGGATTATTTTGTGCAAAACGGGTTTGTGGTCGCCCGCGGTTTATTCGATGCAACCCACATCCAATCGATAGAAACCGACATTCGCGAGGGTTACGCGGCACTCAAAGCCGACTACACCGCCCAAGCAGGCGCCGACACCGTTCCCCCGGTGTTGGGAATGTCGAAACGCCTGCTCAAGAAACTCAAGGGATCGGACGCCTACGACAGCTTGATGCAGCAGCCCCGGTTTTTGGACACCATCGAGCGCTTCATCGGCCCCGACATCATGGTGTACAACAATTGCGACTTGTTCATCAACGATCCGGTCGACACCAACCCGGCCACCCTCAAAACGCTGCACCAGGAGACCTGGACGGGCCTGGCCGTCCACGAAATCGTAACCTGGATCCCGCTGCACGCCCCGGAAAAAGGCAACACGATCACGGTGGTACCCAAGTCCCATTTGTACGGGATGATGCCCAACCGCAACCGCAACCTGTTGCCGATTGAAGGGTTTGAACCGGAACCGGTGATCCCGGTGTGGCACTTACAGCGCGGCGATGTGCTGTTTTTCCACCCGCTGTTGTTGCACGGTACCTCGGGTCGTAGCACGTTGCGGTTCTCGCTGGGGTTCGCCTTCAAGAATGCCTACATGGAAGCATCCAGCATCAACACGCCCTGGGGTTATACCGGGCTGCGCCAAGGTCCGATGACCCGCGTTCGCACCATCCTCGGCAACGATCTGCTTACCCCGCTGCGCACCTACGGCGGCAAAACCTCCAACGCGCAGCAATACGAACAGCCCTAGGCGACGCGCATTTTACCTGTGCTCCCAAGGCTTCGTGATAAACTAAGCCATTCTGAATAATGCCAACAAATCCAACACGTTTCCCGACGAAAAGCCCGTTGGGCCAAGCGCGTGATCTGTTGCGAGGGACGGTCGCGCCCCGCGTTATATCTTCGAACCCACCGAGCACGCCTATGACAACCCCCTGGAAGGTTTCTTTTTTAGATTTAAGCGTTCACGACGACGAAGAGCGCGCTGAACTTTTGGCCGCGGTCGAACGCGTTTTGCGCCACGGCCGCATCGTCCTCGGGCCGGAACACCACCAACTGGAAACGCGGCTAGCCCAACACCACGGTCGCGCCTACGCGGTCGGCTGTGGTTCCGGCAGCCAAGCACTGTTCCTGGCTTTTCGCGCGGCGGGTTTGGGTCCGGGCGACGAGGTGATTGTGCCCGCGCTTTCCTACATCGCCACGGCCAACGCGGTATCACTGACCGGCGCCACGCCGGTTTTCTGTGATATCGGCGACGATCTCAACCTCGACCCCAAGGATTTGGCGCGCTGCCGAACCGAAAAAACCAAAGCCGTGGTCCCGGTCCATTTCACCGGGAAAATTGCCGACATGGCGGCGATTAACGCCTTCGCCCTAGAACACGACTTGAGGGTCATCGAAGACGCCAGCCAGGCCTTCGGTGCCAAACGCAACGGCAAACCCGCGGGCACCTTCGGCCACGCCGCCTGTTTCAGCATGAACCCCATGAAGGTATTGGCGGCTTGTGGCGAAGCCGGATTTATCCTCTGCGATGAGGAGGTCTTTAAAGAACGTCTGGTGACGTTGCGCTACAACGGCACGGTTAACCGCGAAACCTGCGTAGAACCCGGTCCCAACGGCCGCCTCGACACCTTACAAGCCGCCATGCTGCTGGTTCGCTTGGACCGCTTCCACCTGTTGGAACAGCGCCGCCGCGCCATCGCGGCTTATTACCACGAACGTCTGGCGCCTTACGTCCGTGTCCCGCGCGAGGACCCCGACTGCCACGACATTTACTACACCTACACCATTCAAACCGACCGACGCGACGCCTTGCTGGCCCACCTGACGGAACAAGGCATTGAGTGTAAAATCCAGCACCCAATCCTCATGCCGCATCAGCCTTATTACGCGCCGCTCAACAGTTCGGTGCCCCATGCCGATCAGGTCATCAAAAAGGTGCTGTGCATTCCCGCCAATGAAAAGCTGACCGACGCACAGATTGAAGTGGTCGCCGATGCGATCATCGCCTTTTTCGAAACCTAAACCACCGGATTTCAAAAGACACCGCACCCGTTTAGGTTTGGTTACAAAGGATAGGTTGCATGACCGCTGTTTTTTTTGTGGAAACCGACATCGCCCTGATCGAAAAACACCATTACGCGATGTTAAAACGGCTGGCCGTGGAAAGCCCACTGCGGCGTGCCCGTATCTGCCTGCACCCGGATCGCGAGGATCCGTTGCACGAGATGATCATCGCGTTTTGCCGAGATTCCTATGTGGCGCCGCATCGCCATCACGATAAATCGGAATCGTTTCATTTAATAGAGGGCCAGGTCATGATTGTGACCTTTAACGAGGCGGGGGAGCCAACCTACCGGGTGACCCTCGGTGACCCAAGTACGGGCAAACCATCCATTTACCGGCTAAACTGTAAACTGTGGCACACGGTGATTCCTTTGACGGAATTTGTGATTCTACACGAAACAACCAACGGTCCCTTCATTCGCCACCAAACGGATTACGCACCTTGGGGACCCAAGGACGGGGATATCCCGGCGATTGAAGCCTTCCTCCACCGTGCCCAGACCCAAACCATGGCGGAACCGCCCCCACGGGTCCTCAAACCACCCATGCCACGTGAGGAACCCTAGCACACCCCCGAAGAAGGCCTTTTCCGTGAGTAAACCCCGAGCCGGTTTTTGGCAGCGCTGGTTCAAATCTCTGAACAATCTGCACAACCAACTCTTTTTCCACCGCATCGCCCGCCTCGCGGCCACGGCGTCGCACCCCATCGCGCTCGCACCCATTAATCGTGCAACCCGAGCCTGTTACCAAACGCTGCGGCAGGAAGTTCCCGATATCGACAGCAAGGTCCACCTCTACGACGCCGATCCCGAACGCCATCCCCATTATCCCGGCCGCTCGTTTTCCCAACTCACCGAAGCAACCTATCCGCTGGTGGTCCTCTTCTGTGACGGAGACGGTGCTCAGGCGGCCCAAGCGTTCGAACACATGGCCGACACCCGGTTCCTTTTCAGCCCCCGCACCTTCATGCCCCTGACTTGGATCGATGACCCCGAACAACGCTACGGAATGCGCGCCTACCTGCACGACCTCTTTGCCACCAAAGGGAACCTGTTGACGAGCGCGCCCCAAGCAACCGCAACCAACCTGGCCTACCACGTCGGCGGCATTTTGATGCGGCTGGTGAGGCCCTTGGTTCACGTTCGGATATGGCGCCTTCGCTGCGACCGCATCGGCCACTTTGCGGCCAATACCGATGTCCATCTCGCCACGCTTGCGCATCAAGGAACAAAGCGCACGCTGCACTTTTACACCTATCCGGTGGGTCAACCCGTGGCCAACCACGCCTTAAAAACCATGTGGGACCGCCGTTTGTCGATCCTCAAGTTCGGCGCGCTGGCGATCGCGCTCAATGCACATCGCCCGGACCAAGACCGTTACTTCGGCAGCTTGGCCACGGACCGCGACCCACACGGCATGCTCCACCACAACGGTCCCTTCCTGCAACTCTCACGGGCCGAACATGCGGAAGGGCGCCGGTTATTGCATAACCTGGGGATTCCCGAGGGCGCGCCGTTTTTTATTTTCCACGCCCGCGACGCCGGCTACCTGAAAACCGCCGACCCCAACACCAATTACAGCTACCACCGCTTCCGCGATGTGGATATCAACAGCTACAAGGTTGCGATCAACATGCTCCTGGCGCGCGGCTATTACGCGGTACGCATCGGCGCGGTGGTAGAACGCGCTATGGATTTAAGCCATCCGAACTTCGTGGATTACACACAAAGCCCCCATCGCACGCCTTTCGGCGACATTTACCTCTGCGCCGCCTGCGCTTTCATGCTCGCCAGCAGTTCCGGGATCGATTCCGTGGCCCGTCTGTTCCGCCGCCCCCTTGCCTGTACCAACGTGGTCCCCCTCGGTTCCATGCGGGAAAAACCACTCGGGCTGTTCATTCCCAAACGCACCTATTCCCAACCACTGAAACGGTTCTTGACCTACGACGAAATTGTGAACGGTCCCTCGACCCAGTATTTCCGAGCGGAAGAATACGAGGCGGACGGTTTGGTCTGTCACGAAAACAGCCCGGAAGAGATTCGGGCGCTGGCCGAGGAACTGGTGCAACGGGTTGAAGGCGCGTGGGAAACCAAACCAGAAGACGAAGCTTTGCAAGCTCAGTTTTGGAAACTGTTTTCCACCCCACCTGAAAACCAAAACTTCTGCCGCATCGGTGCGGATTTTCTTCGCAACAATCCTGATCTACTGGGTGCACCGCGACCGTCCGAGCCCCCTGAGCCTTTGCAACAACACAGGAAATCACACAATGACGTAAATTTCTCATAATCGCAAACAGCAACATAAAAAGTATCTTCACTTTTGATGTTGGAGATTCTTTTTTCTGTTTTAGATTGGGCGCCACCAACCCAAAGAACCTATGCGCCCGCCCGAGATTGTCGCGTGAACTGTCAACGCCGGGCGTCCATGGAGGCACCCGTGAATGAGTACGACAGTCCTTGGAAACATGTTTGCGACGACTTTTTTTCCGACCTGCTCAGCCTGTTTCTACCGCCTGCTTTCAGAGGCGTCGACTGGACGAAACCGGTCACCTGCGCCGACAAGGAACTACCTAAGCCCGATGTGGACAATGCGACCGGTTTACGCATTGCCGATAAGCTCTACCGTGTTTATGCCAAGGAAGCAGACGACGCCCTTTACTACCTTCACATCGAGATACAAAGCCAACCCGATCCCGAACTCCCGGACCGAATGGCGGAATACAATTTCCGAATCAAAGACAAATTCAAAAGGCCGGTGATAAGCATGGCGATCCTGGATCATCCCGAAAAAGAGCCCGTCGACAATGAATATCTCTTTGAGAAATGGACCTTTTCCTTGTCGATGCGTTTTCCAGCAATTAAGTTATGGGAGTATAAGAATCAAAAGGACCGGCTTTGGGATTCCCCAAATCCGGTGGCGGTTGTGGTCCTCGCTCACCTGATTGCTCAGGACACAAGCGGCCTACCCCGGCAACGATTCACTGAGAAACTCGCATTGGTTCGGCACTTGTACCAAAAACCATTCTCCGAAAAGCAGTTCGTCCAAATTTTTCGCTTTTTGGACTGGATCCTTACCCTACCCGACGAACCTAAAGAACGTTTTAAGACCGAATGTGCAAAGCTGGAAGGAGCGCACGATATGACTTTTTTGAGCACTTACGAACTAGATGCGCTTAATGACGGAAAACTCCAGGAACGCCGCCACAACCTCACCAAAGTCATGGCCCACCGCTTTACCGTCACGGACACCGTTCGCCAAACCATTGACAATGCCGACTTTGAGCAACTCGGCATTTGGTTTGATCGGGTGCTGGTCGCCAACAACCTAGAGGAAGTTTTCGCCGGCTAAAACACGCCGGCTCAATAGTCGAAACGCAACTCGGTATAGCCGTCGTTTTCTAAATCGACCACCACCTCAAACATGGAACGCGCCTCGTGTTTGCGCAGATGTTCGCGAATGGCGTTTTTGAGGGCGCCGGTTCCGTGCCCGTGAATCACACGCACCATCGGCATTTGTTTTTGCAGCGAGCGATCAATCACCAGGTCCAGTTCAATTAAGGCGTCGTCCACACGGAAACCCAACATTTTCACTTCCATGCTCAGCGTATGGTCCTCGGCCGTTTCCAAGTGATTGGTGATGCGCGGTGCCTCCGCCGCCTTTTCCTGTTTCATATGCAGCAGATCACCCAAGGAGACCGTCATCAATTTGCCGTTGCAGTTGATGCGCACCTTTTTTCGGTCAATGCTTTGGATCATGCCTTCCATGCGCCAGGTTTTGAGCCAGACTTTGTCACCGACCGACCACTTATCCGGGGTAAGTTCCGAGGTTTCCACCTGAACCGCGGGCAGCTTCTCCGTGGTGAGCGGTTCCATCAATTCGTTTTTCACCGCTGAGAATTTGGCGAACCCTTTGCGCGCTTGCTTGGCGCTGCCGACATCCGACAACATTTGGCGCAATTTGCGTTCGGCCTGCTCGACCGCCTTGGTCACGCGTTTCCGTTCTTTCTCTCGGTACTCGTCCTGCATTTTTTGCAGCTTGTCGCCCTCGGCACGCGACTCTTGAATGCGGCGATGCAAACGCAACTCGTCTTTGCGCACCTTCTTTTTCTGTTTCTCCAACTCGCGGTGCTGGGCTTGTAACTGACGAATCGCGGCCTGGACATCCACCTGATCCTCGTCGATCAAGGTTTTGGCGCGCTGCAACACCACGTCCGGTAAACCGGCACCGGAGGCAATTTCCAAGGCGTGGGAACGGCCGGGAACCCCTTGCGTAAAGCGATAGGTGGGTTTGAGCTGACGGGGATCAAAAACCATCGAACCGTTTTCCATGGCCGGATGGGTCAGCGCCAGCGTACACAAAATTTGTTGGTGGGTCGTGGCCAAGAGGTGTTCGCCGCGCTCCATGATCACCTCCAACATGGCTTGGGCAAGGGCGTTGCCTTCGTTGGGATCCGTACCGCTGCCGAGTTCGTCGAGCAGTACCAAACCGGTCCGGCTCGGTCGCTCCAAAATTTGGCGCATGTTCACCAGGTGACTGGCATAGGTCGAAAGGTTGTGGCTAAGCGACTGGTGATCGCCGATATCCGCAAAGATGATGTCGTAGAAGGGAATTTCGCTGCCTTCTTCAACGGGAACCGGCAGGCCGCTGTTGGCCATCCACGCCATCAGCCCGGTGGTTTTGAGGGTGACCGTTTTGCCGCCGGTATTGGCCCCGGAAATAATCAGCCCGCGGGTATCGGCGTCGAGCCGCAGTGTGAAAGCGATCATTTGGTTCTCATCGGGTTCATCTAAGGAAAAATGTTTTTGGCGTGCCTTGGCGAACTGCTGATCAAGAAAGGGATGGCGTGCATTGAGCAGGAACAAGTCGCGTTCGTGGTTGGGTGTAATCGGGCGCGCGTCGAAGTTTTTGCCGGCCAGGGAAAGGGCTTGGAACATGTCCATCATCGCGAGCAGCGGGCAGATCGCCGCGCTTAGCTGGGGAATCGCCAGAATTTCCCGCGAGATTTCCACCCGAATGCGCCAAAGTTCTTCTTCAATCTCCGCCGCGATTTGGGCCAGGGCGTTTTGCAAACCCACACTGGCCTCCGGCTCGATGAACACCGTGCGCCCGGAAGCACTGTAATCTTGCAAAATGCCGCGCACCTTGCCGCGGAAGTCCAATTTTACGGCCAGCACTTGGCGGTGGTTGCGCTCGAAAATAATCGGTTCACTCAGAATGTCGCCGAAACGCTGGAGCGCTTGCTGCATGGTTGCTTGGAGTTGGCCGTCGGTACCGCGAAACTTGTGAATCAGCTTCTTATACAGCGGGGAAATGTCCTCGCGCCAATCGCCGTCTTTATCAAATAGGGAACCCAGACGTTTTTTGAGGCGCTTGAGTTCCAGATTCAAACCCTCGGGGTCCTCTTCCACCACCAGCAAGGCGTTGAGCGCAAAAGCCATTTGATCATCGTCGCCGAGGTCGAGAAAAAACTGGAGGATGCGCGCCAGAATACGCAACTCTTCGCCGTCAAACGGTTGCACCTCGGCTTTGCGCGCAAAAAAAGTGCGGTCGGGAATGGTGGGAAAACGCAGGGGGTCGCGTTGCGCCAACAGGCGAAACCACTGGTCGAGCTGGGCATAAAAAGCAGCCTGTTCCACGGCGGGCATCAGATCCAGGGCCATCACCCGCTCGCGGCCGACGCGGGTCTGCGCGAATTGCCCGTAAAAAGCCAAAATCGTTTCAAATTCAAGCGCATCGCGGGTTTGGCGGCGCAGGTCGGGAGCAGTCACGGATTTTTTACGGGGTGCATTCATGGCGAAATCTCATTTCAAAAAGGAATCGGGCACAACAGCGCGGTGGTGCATTGGGGCCGGGTGGCATTTTGCAAATTGGAGGCCAACCGCGAATTAAAAACAGCCGCCGGGGCCGCACGCCACATGCTAGGCTAAGCGACAGCCCTTACGGAACGCCGCTCTCCCAAGCGCCCACGGCATTTTACGCCAAATCAAAGGCCGCTGCATGAGGGAATCCAGATCGGGCAAACGGGCGCCCTTATTCCCGAAAATTTCTATACAAAGCAATCGCCCTTTAGACATCTGGCGCGTATTTACCCATCAGCGTTGCATGGTTCCCATTGCTTGCTTGTTCGTATAACGATGAAAAGCGCGGTCGGCGTCTACCTGCCGCTAAGCACCAGGGCGGCCGTGTTCGCCGGTGGTTTAGTTCGTCACCTGGTATGCCGAAAGCAAAAAGAAGAGGAAAGCGAACGCCGCCGTGAGCAAGGTACCTTGTTCGCCTCGGGCCTGGTCGGCGGTGAAGGTTTGACCGGGGTGCTTCTGGCGGACACCATCGTCTTTTCCAACACCGAAAACCTCAAAAGCATAGGTTTCGGCATAATCTACGGACCCGTGGTCGCGGTGATCGTCACCAGCCTCGGCATTTTGGCGCCGGCCATCTGCAACTTTGGCAGGCAAACCGTCGCTTCGACTAAGGGCATTGCCGGGATCGGTCGCGGTCCCGGCTGCTTTTGATACCAACCCACGGGGAGATCACCAACCATATGGCCAAACGCATTTGTTTTGTAACCGGGACCCGCGCCGATTTCGGCAAACTCAAACCGTTGATCGAACGCATCGACCAGTCTCCCACCTTCGAATGTTTTATTTTTGCAACCGGCATGCACGCCCTGCGCCGCTACGGCAACACGGTTAACGAAATCAAAAAAGCCGGGTTTGCCAACATCTTCCTGCACATCAACCAGTTCGCCGACGGCGGTTCTGCGATGGACACGGTGCTGGCCAACACGGTGCAAGGCTTCGCCCATTACCTGCGCGAATACCCGGCCGATCTGATTGTGATCCACGGTGATCGCATTGAGGCCATTGCCTGCGCCCTGGTCGGCGCGCTCAACAACGTACTTGTCGCCCACATCGAAGGCGGCGAACGCAGCGGGACCATCGACGATTCCATCCGCCACGCGGTCAGTAAAATGGCGCATTTGCATTTCGTCGCCAACGAGGAAGCCAAACAACGGCTGTTGCAACTGGGCGAGCGGGAAGCATCGATCCACGTGATTGGCTCGCCCGATATCGACGTCATGCTTTCGGAGCATTTGCCCAGCCTGGAACAAGCGAAAAACCGCTACGAAATCCCCTTTTCCGAATACTTCATCTTCATGTACCACCCGGTCACCACCGAGTTGGAACAACTGCCCGCCAACCTCGAGGCGGTGTTGTCGGCCGTGGTCGCCTCACAACAAAAGTTCATCGTGATTTACCCCAACAACGACGCGGGTTCCGAAATCATTTTCACAGAACTTGACCACCTTAAGGACAACCCCAATCTCAAGCTCTACAGTTCGTTGCGGTTCGAATACTTTCTCGTCCTGCTCAAACACGCCAAAGCCATTGTCGGGAACTCCAGCGCGGGTATTCGTGAGGCCCCGGTTTACGGGGTACCCACACTGAACATCGGCACCCGCCAAAGCGCACGCGCCACCACCGAATCCATCACCAACGTCCCGGAAGACAAGGATCAAATCCTGGGTTACCTCACCAAACATCCACCCCACCGGCCCGGTAGCTTTCATTTTGGCGACGGCAACAGCGCGGACCTTTTTGCCAAAGCCTTAAACAAAGACACGTTTTGGCAGACCCCTAAACAGAAAACATTTCAAGACCTTCCCCTTGAAGCATTCCCAAATTAAGCATTTCTCCATCGAGGCTAAACAAAACAAAAAACCGGAATAGTACGATTTTTTAACGAACTTTTGACTTCCAAAAGCCCCTTCCGTGTTGTAATTTTATTCAAGCCGAACAAATCGGCCCAGGAAATGTCCGTGACTAAATAAGGAAGGTCTATCTTGAAAACTTTCAAAATCATGTCTTTACTTTTTGTGCTCAGCAGTGTTTTTTCCGCTTTTGCCGGCAGCGGCAAAGCGATTGTCCCCATGTGGTACAGCCATACGTCCCAAGTTACCGCACTTTATATTTCCAATATTGCCGGCAACGATGTCGATGTCACCGTCACTTTTTACAAAAAAGACGGTACCGTCGCGACCTCAACCATTACGCAAAACAACTGGATCAACAGCAACCTTTCTATCGCCGCCAACACCACCGCCAACATCATCATTACCTCGACTACTGAGGAGTACGGTTACGCCGTGATTGAATGGGTCAACCGCGGTTCCGACGACGACACCATCGCACTGGTCGCCCACGGTTTCTGGGGCAAGGCCCTCAGCACCAAAGAAAGTGGCTACGCCATTCCGGTAAACGACGGCAAACCGTTTTAACCCAGCACCCTTTACCGAACAACCAGGGCCACGCATGAAGCGTGGCCTTTTTTTTGGGACGCCTGAATTATTCGAACATGTCCCAGGTTAAGGCGGTGTTGTTGGGAATCGCCTGCCGCGTGGTTTTGCCCAACAAGGAATCAAAATCTTTGGCCAAGATCTGACCCGTGCCCGGCCGTTTGCACCAAATATTGTCCTTGGACAGGGTTTCGCCCGCCTCAATCGGACGAATCGAAACCACGCAGGCGTAAGCAAAATCAATAGTCGGCTGCTCTTCCGGCAAAATGTCCTTGCCGCCGCCCAAGGCACGCCACACGGCCTCCGAGCCCACGACCAATTGGTTCAGTTCGCCGGGATCAATGGAAATCGGTACATCCGGCCCCGGCCAAGATTTGTCGGAGGTGAAGTGTTTTTCCAGGATACGGGCGCCAAGGGGAATCGCCGCCAGGCAAGTATAAATACCCAAGGAGTGATCGCTGAGGCCCAGCACCGCATCGGGGAAAGCTTGCGCCAGCTCGGAAACGCCGCCCAGACGAACTTTTTCATAAGGGGTCGGATACATCGAGGTGCACTGCATGAGGGCAAAAGGCACCTTGGCGGCACGTAACATCGCAACCGCGGGTTCGATGGACGCCAAATCGTTCATGCCCGTGCTGAGGATGATAGGTTTCCCCATCGCGGCAATATGTTCGATCAGGGGATAGTTGTTGCATTCACCCGAGCCAATTTTAAAAGCCTGCACGCCCATCTTGTGGAGGCGGTCGGCGGCGGCCCGTGAAAACGGGGTCGACAGGTAGAAAAGACCTTTTTCTTCCACATAGTTTTTCAGGCGAATTTCCTCCGCTTCACTCAAGGCGCAGCGTTTCATGATCTCCCAAATGGATTCGTCCGCGTTACCCGGCACCACCTCATTGGGGATCATTTCATCTTCGATCACATGGCATTGGAACTTGACGCAGTTACAGCCGGCGGCGGCGGCGTCGTCAACCATCTGAAGTGCCTTGTTGAGTTCACCCTCGTGGTTAATGCCGATTTCGGCAATCACCAACGGCGGCAAATCGTCGTGTCCCTGGTCCGCGAGAAAGAAGAGAGGTTTCAAAGACAGGCTCCTTTTCGGCATGTGGCCGGCAAAAAACGGATTAAGTCAATCGGAAGAAAGGATGGACCAGGTTGAGATGAAGGGCGACGGCGTCGGCGGCGAGATCCGCACCCCAGGTTCGGGCCGTCCCTTCAGCAGCGACCATTCGCCGCAGCATGGGAAAGAAATCGGGATCTTTGCCGTGCAGGACACCCTCGCGGGTAAACAACCATGCCCGCGTGGCGGCGCGAAGCTGTTCGGCCGCCGTGTCGTCGCCGGCCTTGAGCCAGGTCATCATCTGCTGAAGCTGCATCAGCATGTCGCCGGGACGGTCCTTCAGCGCGACAAGCGCGTGTTGGGCCGCGCCGGTTTCGTCGCCGTTCGCGCGAAGCAAGGCAACGTGGTGGGTATCCAAACAGGCAGCGGTACCCCGTGGCAAGGCTTGCAAGCGAGCCAATGCTTCGTCCAGGCGCCCCAAGGCCCAGAAACTGTTGGCCGCGACCCAATGCCGACTCCATTCCGGCTGATCCGCTTGGGTGGCTTGGAATTGCAGGGCCTTTTCGGCCGCGCCGTTCAGGTTAAGTAACCCGTTGTAAACCAAAAACAGGTCCAGGGAAAAGTCCGTGCAGCGGGCTTCAATGACGGCGACTGCCTCATCGATTTTGCCGAGGAACGGCGCGGCCCGCCCGTAAAACAAAGGGTAAGCCGGATCCTCGCTCAAAGCCGCAAAGCGCGTCTCGGCGGCGGCCTGTTCACCGGCCGCCGCCTCCAAAAAGGCGAAATGGAGGAGGGCAACCTTGGCGCTGCCGTCCGAAATCCACTTAGCGAGCCAGGATTTGGCGCTGGGAAAACGACCCAACACCGTCTCAACACCGGCCATTTCCAGCTCATGGGTTTTGCGGTTGGCGAAGAAAGGCTCCTCGCGGAATGCGACCACCGTATCGAGCAGGTCCGTTTGCCCGCACCGGGCCAAAAAGGATCCGATACCGTGAACCGAGAAGCGGGAAGGAAGCAAAAAGAATTCCCGCAACACGAGCGCTTGCGGCTGAAAATAAACTTGTTGCGCTAAAAATACCAAATTGCCGGCGGCCACCGAGCAAACCCGCGCGCGGGCGCGCTCCACCTGATCCACGGTCCAGCTTTCCACGGAGCCGGCCCAAACCGCCGCGGCATAATAAGGCAGGCAGGCCGGGGTAAAGGCGGTTTCGGGATGCGTCGGGTCAAAGGCCTGCAGCACCGGTTCATTTTCACGGGCGGCCTTAAAGTAAAAGTTGCTCAGCGCAAAGGCTTGGTGGCGCGACACCGCGATTTCTGCCGAGGCGGGCCAATCCGCCGGAAGGTTTTCCAAGCCGGGTCGTTGGGAAATCGCCGTCAACAAACGCTCGAAAGCGGCCAGCACTTGATCGGCGGCCATTATGATCGCATCCTGCTGGTGGGCTACGTCCGACTGCGCCAACCAAAAATCGGATTGGAGCGAGGCCTTGAGCGCCACAGCCGTGGACACCCCGCCGAGTTCCTCTTTAATCAGATCGTACACGGCGACCAAGGCGTCTTTTTTTACGGTAAATACCCGCTCACCGCTTTGGATCAGCACGGCCCAAGCCTCACCCAGGAAACCCAGCGCGGTTTCGTCGCCTACTTCCTTGGGGAGTGCGGTCACCAGCTCGGCCAAGGCGGCGATTTGGTTTTCAAGATCGGCAAAGATTTTGGCGGCAGAATAGGTTAGGTAACTCTTCTTGATGTTTTGGTCCGGCGCGATCCATTCGGACATCGGCCCATAGTAACGGATGTGCGGCAGGTAAGCCACGGGGCACGCTTGAAGCGCGGCCAATGCCTGATCGATCCCGCGCAAACAGGCGTTCATGGTCTCGCGAACCAGGGCGAGGTCTTCAGCGGCCAAAACACCGCGATCCAAACGCTGGAAAAACGCGCGCTGCGCGGGCGAACAATCCCGGTCATGCAAAAGCGCTTGCGGTCCATCGCCCAGTAAACGAACCAGGGCGCGTTTGTTTTGTGGATCGACGGGCACCGCCGCAACGATATCGCTTAATTCGGGTACGGGTTGGGGGTGGATACTTAAGGTGTTGTCACAACGGTAAAGGCCGTCACCGCGGCGAAACACCGCGACGGTATCCTCGGGCAAAACTTGCACGGTCACATGAACCGCCCCGCTAAAATCAAGCACGACCAAACTGTGGTCGACGCTGTAGTAAAACAAACCGTGCGAATCAAACAGTTTTAGCGGTTTTAGGTAGCAACTGTACAAATTGGTAAACCGCGCCGAGGCACGCCTCTCCTGGATCAGCGACCCGCCGTGGTTGTCGAGAACCAACCAGCGGTTGCGGTCAAGCAACAAACGACGGGGATAGTGTAAAGCGGGTTTCTTTTCCTCCGGGTTGGCTTTCATCGCCAGGGCGGCACCCAAACGCGGCGGCGCCAGGTCCAGGTTGTTTTGATCGAGCACGTCCTCCAATTCATGGTCGCGGTTAAATATTTTGACGGCATGGTTGCCGGAATCCAGTACCCAAAGGTGGTCGCCGTCCGGGGCTACCGCCAAATCCAAGGGGCAATCGAACTGGGCCCTCTCCGGGCCGTAGCTACCGAAAGCGGTCACCGGCGTGCCGTCAAGCGTCAATACTTGGACACGATGGTTCCAGGTATCGCTCACGTAAAGCCGCTCTTGCCAAAAGGCGAGCCCGCTCGGGTAGCGGAACTGACCCGGTTCGGTCCCTTCCCCACCGACAAAACGGGTTTCCCCCGTTTCATCGGTCAAAAACCCCAGACGGTGCTGAAACTCATCCGAAAAACACAAAATCCCAGGGGAACACTCGGTCACGGAATGGATTTGCAGGACTTCTTTGCCTTGTGCGGCAGCGGTGGACGTGGCATTCATCGGGGATTCACCTCGCGTCGGAATCACGTGGGTTCGGCAGCGGTCGGCATCGCGCGCGAAACAGCAATCCAGCGGCGGATGCGGAACCCGGTTGGGGACACCCGCCGGGTGGTGCGGTTCAAACCTATGCTCGGAAATTGGGCCAATCATAGCAAAGTCGGCGGACGAGGAACAGCGACGACAGGTAACCCAAGCGCCTTGGCAAAAAAGAAATCAAGCATTTGCCCCAAAAGGGTTTGCGGCCAAGGGACCGCGGCAACAGAGCCGGCTAGGGGTTCATGAAAGCTGCCGGCCGCAACAAGAATCGGTTAAGATAAAGCCATTCCACCTCGTTTGGTTTTTGCCCCCGATCCCTATGCAATTTTTTGTTGTCCCGGAAAGGTCCACCATGCCGGCTCCGCCACCCACCGTCATCATCGGCGCCAAAGGATTCATTGGCAGCGCTTTATGGCAAGCTTATCACCAACGCTCGCCCCTTCATCGCGGCACGACCCGCACCGGCGACGGCGACGCCCTGCTCGCCTACGATCTCGTTCAAACCCCACCCGACCACCTCGATCAGCTCGGCGACACCGTTCGCGAAGCGGTGCTGATGGCCGCGATTTCGCGGGTAAACGTCTGCGAAAACGATCCCGAGGGATCCCACCGCGTGAATGTCACGGGCATTGAGCGCTGTGTTCGTTGGCTGTGGCAACGGGGCATTCGCCCGATTTTTATTTCGACCGATTACGTTTTCGACGGGCGAAAAGGCAATTATCGCGAGGACGACCCAACCCATCCGATCACAGCCTATGGACGGCAAAAACGGGCGGCGGAAGAAGCGGTCTTGGCGATCACGGGCGGCGCGGCGACGGTGCTTCGTCTCAGCAAAATTTACGCCGCGGTGGCCGGCGACGGGAGTTTGCTTGACGAAATGGTTGCAACCCTTGCTCGCGGACAAAGCATCCGCGCGGCGGTTGACCAAATCTTTTGCCCGCTCTACATCGGTGATCTCATTTCCGTGATCCAAACCCTTCAAACCTCAGGCGTTACCGGCATCGTCCACGTCTGTGGCGACCAACCCATCAGCCGCCACCAATTGGCACAACAGGTCACCGCGCGTTTCGGCGCCGATCCAGGTTTGGTTGAACCCATTTCCCTCGATGACTTGCAGGCGGGCCCGGTTCGCCCCAAAAACACCAGCATGTGCAACACGTTTCTGCGCCGTTTTTACCATGCGCCCTTTACTCCGGCGACCACCATCGTCGATCAACTGGCCGCCACCTACCGCGCCCATTCCTAAATCATCACCGCCGAGTTTGCCATGATCCAACTTCCCGACTTTCAGCGCGCCTTTGATTACGAAAACAACTTCTACCTCTCCGCGCACCCCTCACGCTTCGCGAAGTTCCTTGCCCACGCGGATTTATTCCGCAAGATCCAACACCTCAAGGGAGCCGTGGTTGAATGTGGCGTTTTCAAAGGCACCTCGCTCATTGGCCTGGCGACCTTGCGTCACTTGCTGGATCAAAACGCGGCCCGGCCCATCATCGGTTTTGACACCTTTGACCTGTTTCCCGAAACCCAATTTGAGGCCGATCAGGCCAAACGCCAAGGTTTTATCGACGAAGCCGGCGACCAAAGCATCGGTGTTGACCAATTACACCAGGTATTGCGTCACAAAGGGATCGACCAAAACATCGCCCTGGTCGCAGGTGATATTTTGCACACCCTACCCGCTTGGTGCAGCGCCAACCCCGACCAAATGATCGCCCTCATTAATCTCGATACAGATATTTACGAACCGGCCCAGATCATCCTCGAATACCTGTGGCCGCGTCTGGAACCCGGCGGTATCTTACTCCTCGACGACTACGGCGTCTTCCCCGGCGAAACCCAAGCCGCGGACGAGTTTTTCGGACCACTGGGCCTAACCATCGCATCCCTGCCCTATCGCGAGACGCCCCGTTACGTGGTGAAACCCCACACCGATTCGTAATCGTGGTGCCGTCTCTTTTAAATGGCCTGTTGACAAGGACCATCCCGTCGATCACGGCGCAGCTCCGAAAAAATATAGCACCCGCGCCATCTCGGCGAGCAACAAGGCTTTTCCTTGCGCGGAATATCGTCTAACCCGCAATTCTCACAAGGATTCGTCACGAGCAGCTGAAAACCTTGGGAGAAATGCGGGCTAGATGACGGATCTTGGCGCTGTCAATTCCCCGCTTTCGTTTTGATGATTTCGGCGGGAACCCCCACCGCCGTCACGCCCGCGGGAATGTCGCGAATCACCACCGCGCCGGCGCCGATGATGGAACCCGCGCCGATGCGAATTCGGTTTTTCACCACCGCGCCGGTGTGGACCCGCGCGCCCGCACCCACCGTCACGTTGCCGGCCAGAACCACGCCGGGATCGATGGTGGCACAGGTTTCTATGACATCGTGGTGGTCGACCTGGGCGTTGGTATTGAGAAAGGCACCGTTGCGAATTTCAGCACGGTAACCCACGTGGACCCCGGCGTGCAGGATCACGTTTTCGCCAAGTAGGGCGTCCGCCATCAGCCGCACGCTGGGATGGATTGCATTAATTAAGGTCAGCCCCGCCGCTTGGGCCTGCTTCAACGCGGCCAGACGTTCAAGCGCATCGTCCAAGGTCACCAATACATGGTGAATCCCATCGTGCCGCAATACCTCGGGCCAATCCGCCCGGCAAACCAACGGCAAGCCTTTAAAGCTGTTTTCGGTGGGATAGTCGAATTGAGACGCGTCGCGCGCAACCGAGGTCACCCGCGGCGGCGAATCCTCGGGATGAACAAAACAAGTTACGCGGTACGGCCCACTTTCCGCCAACCACGAATGGACTTGGCCCGCGAGCCCCTCGTGCCAGCCGATAAGGGCGACGTTTTTTACGACCAAGACGGTAAATCCGTGCAGATGGTTTGCAGCTTTGCCACCACCTTCTCGACCCGTTCTATCGGTTGATCCGGGCCGCACGGCAAGGTCAACAAATGATCGGAGTAAACCATCGAGTTGGGAAAATCACCGACCGCATGCAGGTGCGGTGAAAGGTGGAGCGAAGGAATTTGAGGAATCGCCTGGATCTCGTGTTCCAACAAACGCGCCAAAAAACCCTCGCGGTCGCGGCACAAGAACTCGGCCCGCAACGGCAACTCACCTTGGTCCACGTTGACGGCGACCTGTTCGAGGCAGGCCACCCCCGCCAGGCCGTCGCGGTAGGTTTCGTAGATGCGCCGCTGATTCACCATGCGCTTTTCGAGCCGCTCCATTTGCGACAAACCAATCGCCGCCTGGATGTCGGTGAACTTAAAATTGCCCGCCAACATCTCGTAAGCCTTGTCGACACTGGGGTTGTATACGCCTTGGTTCTTCATTTTTTGCAGGCGTTCGTAGTCGGCACGTTCGTGAACCACCACCAAGCCACCTTGACCGGTGGTCAGCAACTTGGCCATCCCCAGTGAAAAACAACCAAAACGCGATTGCGTGCCCAAAAAACGACCGGCACCGTCACGGGACATCAGCGCTTGGGCCGCATCTTCCACCACCATCAAGCCGTGTTCGGCGGCAAAGGCGTTAACCGCGTCCATGTCCACGGCGCGCCCATTCAAATGCACCGGCACCACCACCTTGGTTTTCGGCGTCAGCACCTGCTTCAAATTGGCCGGGTCCATTAACGGTCGGTCCGCGCGCACATCCACCAACCGCACCTTGGCACCCAGTAACATGGCCGCGTGGGCGGTGGCAATATAAGTCCGGTCCGGCAGGATCACCTCGTCGCCGGGCCCCACGCCGCAAGCCAGAAAAGCCAGCATCAGCGCATTGGTGCCACTCGTGGTGACCACCACGTGGGGTACGCCCAGTTGCGCCGCCATCGCTTCTTCAAACGCTTGGCTAACCGTGCCTTGGCTGATTTTGCGGTTGCGAATCGCATGGGTAACCGCATCAACCGCCGTTTCACCCAAATCAATATTCCACCAATGGATCATACAACTTCCTTAAACAAGCTGACTTAGGGCTTTTTCGATGGTGTCGTTATCGTAAGAAACCTGACACCACTGACGGCAGTTGGGAATGTCGGCACCGCTGCACACGGTTTGGAACACCTCTTTTTTCTTTACCGATTCCAACCAAATCTCTTTAAAACTTTGTTCGTGAATATTGCCGTAAACACTGTCTTTAATCAAGTTCCGGTTACAGGTCACCAGGTTGCCGCGGTCGTCCATGTTGGTTTTAAAGTGAATCGCCTGACATTGCGTCCAGTTCAAACTTTGTTTCGGCGGCGCAAAGGTATCCCAACGGACCTGAACCCGATCATAGCCTTCCGCTTTCTTCAAACGTTCGCGGACCTCGTCGGGAATCACCGAAAGCGAACCGTCCGTTTTGCCGACATTGCGGAAAATCAACAAATCGGTACCCGCGTCAAGATGGCGCTCGACCATCGGCTCAATGCTGTCCCAATCCAAATCGTAAACAATGAATTGCAACGCCAGATTGACCTTCAAATTCTGTTCTTTTTTGAGCCGCGCGGAGAATTTTAGGTTTTTCCACAGAATATCGAAGTCTTTTTCTTTGCACTTGTGGACCCGAACATAATCCTCAACCGTGCCGCCGTTCACGCTAAAGCGGATCCATGCCATGTGGGGCAAAATCTGGGTCGCGTTCTTAGGCGTCAGCGGAATGCCGTTGCTGCTCATCGCCATGTCAATGCCGAGTTCGTTGCCGGCCTTGACCCATTCCGCCATGTGGGGATTCAACAGGGGTTCGCCGTTGCCGGCAAAGTAAACTTCCTGCCCGCCCAACGCGCGAAAATCGACCAAAAACCGCAAAAATGCATCCTTATCCAGGAAGTTGCGTTTCTTTCCGTAGGGGTTGTACTGCTGAAATCCGCAGTGAAAACAGTCGTGATTGCAGCCGTAAGTCGCACCAACTTCAATCGTTAAGGGGCCGACAGGGTGACCCTGTTGCCATGACGCAAAATGCTCTGGGTTTTGGGAAAGCTTCCCACCACCGATTTTCACAAAAACGCCTCCCACATCCATTTGGGGGGAAATCACGGGGCTTTCGATTTCCAATAAAGGGTCTTTTCCAGTTAGGATGGCTCATCTTAACAGGTTAGACATGCCTTGGGCTTCTCGCTGTTACAGCGGCGCGCCCTCCCTGGCTACCTTTTCCTAAACTATCGGCCGGAAAAGCGGCGAACATAAGGCATTCCGCCCCACGCAAAAGCGGCCTTTTCCCGCCTTACCCAGATGACAGAATCGCAAAAGCGCCTTTAAGCATTTGAAAAAATGGTGCTTGTCGGTTCATGCTCAAGTTGGCACCTCGCGGAGCAGATAAGAGGAAAAAGGAAAGAATTAAGGACGGACCCGATGATCTTTTCCCAAGAAGCTTGTAGCAGTGCGCAGTTAGACGCCGAACTTAAGGACATCGCCCGGCGCCTTAACATCGAAAACATTGAAGACGCACTTTATTTCCCCAAATACTTTCAGATCGAAACCATTCGTGTCTGCAACGCCAAATGCCCGTTTTGCGCCGTCGACCAATGGGACAAATCCACGCCGTTGATGCCGGACGAACTGTTCGAAAAAATCGCGGAAGAAATGAGCGATTACAGCGATTGGATCGAATTTGTGTCGATTCAGCGCGCCGGAGAACCGCTGCTCGATAAAAAAATCGTGCCGCGCGTGAAACGCCTCAAGGACGCCGGCGTCAACATGGTGACCATGTCCACCAACGCCTCCTTCCTCACCGAGGAAAAAAGCCGCGAGTTACTCGACGCGGGGCTGGACGAGGTGATGATGTCGATTGACTCCATCGACCGCGCCAGCTACGAAAAGATGCGTGTCGGTTTGGATTACGACGCGGTCATCGCCAACATTCGCAATTTTTTCAAGTTACGCAACCAGTTGAATCCTAAGGTGACTGTGCGTGTGCGCGGCGTTTCCTTCCACGATTTCGAAAACGAGGAATCGATGGACGAATTGGCCCGATGGACCCATTTTTGGGACGAACTCAAGTTACCCCACGACCGCATTTACATGAAAAAACCCCACAACTGGGGCAACCAAAAAGCGTGGGACGACGTGCCCGAATACGCCGACATTTTCCACCCCTGCGTGTTGCCCTGGTCCACCATGCACGTCACCGCCATGGGCACGGTGCCGCTCTGTCCCCAGGATTACGACGCAAAGGCCAACCTCGGCAACGTGTGGCACAACTCCATCGCCGAGATCTGGCGTGGCGACGGCTGGAACAAAATTCGCAAATTGCACAGCAGCGGTGAACGCAACGAAATCGCCTTCTGCCGCGGCTGCCGCCTGTTCGACGAAGCGTTTCACATGGAAGCCGATATGCCTGTAGGAAAGCGGTGAGTCAAGAACAAACCGAGCAGTTTTTTCGAAAACTCTCGTTCATTCGTCTATTCGAATCCCATCTCCTGGAACAATTTTCCTGGGGCAAATTGAGCGGCACCACCCATACCTGCATCGGCCAGGAAGCCAACGCCGTCGGGATCACCGCGTCCATGGGGCGTGGCGACGTCGTATTTTCCAACCATCGCTGCCACGGTCATTATTTGGCCTTTACCGACGACGCCTTCGGTTTGTTGGCCGAGATCATGGGCCGCGAGGAAGGTGTGTGTCGCGGTTGGGGCGGTAGCCAACACCTCTGCCGTGACGGCTTTTACTCCAACGGCATTCAGGGTGGCATCGTCGCCAACGCGGTCGGCGCGGCTTTGGCCGAAAAACACGCGGAAACGGGCGCGGTCACGACGGTATTCCTCGGTGACGGTACGCTCGGTGAAGGGTTGGTCTACGAGTCCATGAACCTGGCCGCGCTGTGGTCGCTACCGGTCCTGTTTGTGATCGAACACAACGGTTACGCCCAATCCACGCCGACAAGGTTGCAACTGGCCGGTGAATTGGAAGCCCGCCCGCGCGCCTTCGGCATCCCCACGCTTTCCCTGGCGAGCAATGATGCGGACGCGGTCCACGCGGCCGTCGCACCCTTGTTCGAACAGATCCGCGCCGGCGAAGGCCCGCGCTGTTTTGTGTCGCACACCTACCGCCTGGGACCCCACAGCAAAGGCGACGACCACCGCGATCCGGCTGAAATCGAGGCCCGGCGCACGTTCGACCCGATCCGTTTGTACCGCACCAAATTACCGGAGACTCGCGCGACGGAAATCGAGCAGGCAAACCAAAACCGCTTGGCCGAAATCGTCAACCGCCTCGCCGAAAGCGAGGGATCATGAAACCGCAAGAACGCCTGCTGGTCCACCACATCAACCGCGCGCTGACCCGCATCATGGGCGAGGACGAACGCGTCCTGATGATCGGCGAGGATTTGCTCGATCCCTACGGCGGCGCTTTTAAGGTCACCAAAGGGTTGTCGACCCAATTCCCGCAACGGGTCCACACCACACCGATCAGCGAGGCCGCCATCGTCGGCGTCGCCACCGGCGCGGCCCTGCGCGGCATGCGCCCGGTCTGCGAAATCATGTTCGGCGATTTTTTGGGTTTGGCCTTTGACCAAATCCTCAACCACGCCACCAAGTACCCCTTGATGTACGCCCAAGAGGTAGGCTGTCCGATCACGATCCGCACCCCGATGGGCGGTCGTCGCGGCTACGGGCCGACCCACAGCCAATCGTTGGAAAAGTTTTTTGTGGGCATCCCCGGTCTAGAAGTTACCGCGCTGCACCGCTTCCAACCGGTTGAGGCCTTTTACCGGCGCGCCATTTTGCAACGGGATCAGCCAAGCTTAATCATCGAAAACAAAATCATGTACGGCCAAGAACCGCTGGACACCGTTGCCCGATACGGCGATTTCCAGGTGCGCCGCCACGGCCAAGATGTGGTTGACGCCGAGTTGTCCCTCACCGATTTCGCCCACGAGGAGGTCACCCTGATCACCTACGGCGGCATGACCGATCACTGCCTGGAAGCGGCGCGGCGGCTGCTGCTCGACGAGGAAATCGCGAGCAACGTCTTGGTCCTGGGCCGCTTGAGCCCGGTTCAACTGGAAGCCACGGCGGCGGCGTGCGCACGTACCGGCCGCGTTCTCATCGCTGAGGAAGGCACCGGGGCTTGGGGGATCGGCAGCGAATGGGCCGCCCAACTTACGGACGCGCTGTGGGGGAAGCTCAAGGCGCCGATCCAACGGGTAGCCTGCACGGCCCCGGTCCTGCCCAACAGCCGCGCCTTGGAGGAACAGGTTCTCCCTTCCACCGACACCATCATTCAAGCCGTGCAAACCCTGATGAGCCGTACCTAACCCGCACTTCTCACAAGAAGTTCTGCTACGAAGCCGAAACCCATGCGATTACGAGGGGGCGGCCTTCCGCTTTACTTGGTCGAGCCCCCTTCACCGTAGCGCTGCTACGCTTGTGCCGTCTCTCGGTCGTAAACTTCGTACTCACAAGGCTTTCAGCTTCTCGCGACGAATCCTTGTGAGAAATGCGGGCTAAAGCCTTGGTGCTCCAAGCGGTTTGGGTTATGTTGACATCATTGAAACCCCACCATCCTATTCCTGAACCCTCACCAAAACCCGAAAGAGAGCGTTGCCATGTTTGAAGTGATCTTGCCGCAATTGGAAGTCAACAGCGAGCGGGCGCTGCTGGTCACCTGGATGGTGGAAAAAGGGGAACGGATCAAAAAAGGCCAGGTTCTGGCGCACTGGGAAACCGCCAAAAGCGTGCATGAACTGGCCGCGCCCCACGCGGGTTATTTCTTCCCACGGGTTGAAGAAGGCGACGAGGCCGACTTTTTGTCGGTGATCGCGGTCATCAGCGAAACGGACGCGGAACCCGCGCCGCCCAAGGCACCCGAGGCGAAACCCAACAGGGAGGCGGCGGGCAACTTCACCAAAAAAGCAGCGGCACTGGCGGCACAAAACGGCTTAAGCGCGGCCGATTTCGACAAAACCGGCATCATCACCGAACGCGACGTCCAAAGCCGGCTACGTCAATCCGCGCTTCCCGATCTACCCAAAACCTCCTCCCTGGACAACCTAAAATTACCCGACGGTTTAACCCGTGTTTTGGTGATTACGGGCGGCATCGGTGCCATGCACCTGATCGCGATTTTGCGCAAGGATCCGCGCCTGGATTTGGTCGGCTGCTTGGACGACGATCCCGCGCTTCAAGACCATCGCCTGTTCGGCGTGCCCGTGCTCGGCCCGCTTTCGCTCCTAGAAACCTTTTGGCGCGAAGGTCGCTTCGACCAGGCGATTATCGGCGCAACCGCGGTGGTCGCCACCCGCCAAAAACTGTGGGACCGCTGCAAGGCTCTGGGCATCCCGATGGCGAATGCGATTGACCCCTCGGCCGTGTTGGGCGCGGGCGTGGTCTTGGGTGAGGGCAACATCATCGGCGCCCAAGTCCACATCGGCATGGCCACCCGATTGGGCGACAACAACTTCATCGCGGCCAAGTGCAACATCGACCACCACAACCAATGGGGTTCGCACATCCTTACCGGGCCGGGTGTGATGAGTTCGAGTTTCGTATCGGTGGCGGATCGGGTTCGTTTCGGCACCGGCATTTTCATCGAACCCCTGGTCACCATCGGCGCCGGCGCGGTCATTTCCTCCGGCGCCTTGCTACTCGGCCCAGTCCCCGCGGACCATTTGGTCAAAGTCCGCGTCAGCACCGAAACGGTCCACCTCAAAAAAGAAGGCTAATCCGCGAGGTCAACAGCCGCTTGGTTTAGGTCGGCTAGGGTGTCAATGTCGATGCTTTGTTCGGCGCCCATGGTGAACAGACGCAACGGCGGCAGGAAGAAGCGTTTTTCGGCTTGGAAGGCGGCACGGTCCACGATGTAAATCGCGCCGTTGGGGCGCTTGGCCGCGGGGAGCTGTTGGCGCGGTTGTTCGAGATCGGCCCATTGGGAAATCGGTTGGGCGACGCCCTCTTCGTTTAGGAGCAAGGTTTTAAGGGGATGGTGGGCGACATCGCACACGCTGACAACGCTTCGGGTGGTGCCGTCCGCGAGCAAGGCGTGGCAGGCGTCGATGTGGGCGGCGGTTCGCAGCGGCGAGGTGGGTTGGAGCAGCACGACCCATTTCGGGACGCGACCCGCCGCGGCCAAAACGTCCAAGGCGTGCAACACAACGTCGCGGGACAAGGCCGCGTCCGTGGCCAGGGGCGCCGGGCGCGCGATGACCTGGGCGCCGTGGGTGCGTGCCACCGCCGCGATCTCGTCATCCTCGGTGGATACGTAGGTCTCGCCTACCGAGGTCGCCCCCAGCGCCGCTTCGACCGTCCACGCCAACAGCGGTTTCCCATTGAGATCACGCACATTCTTGTGCGGCAACCCCTTCGAGCCGCCCCGTGCCGGAATGATCGCGACCATCTCCATCCGCGGACGCCTAGGTGAAAAAGGCGAACTCGAAATCGCCGGTGTAACCGAAGTTCTCAAACACCCAGTGCCATTCCTTCACCGAGAACATGCTTTCGCAGGTCAACTGCCAATAGAGTAAGTTCACCTTTTCTTGTTCGTTGCGGTAAGACTCGATGTACAGGTAGGCGTCGCCGCGTTTCACCCGCTCCATCTCCTGCAGCGCCTTGCCCAAATCGTAAATCGGCAGGTTGTGCAGCGTCATCAAACTGATCACCAGGTCAAAGGAATCGTCTTCGAAGGGAAGCGATACCGCGTCGCCCACCTGGAGGTAGTCCTTAATTTCCTCTTTCCCGTTTTCCACGGCGTATTCACTTATATCCAAACCGACGACGTCCAAGCCTGGCAGGATCTTCTTGAGTTCAAACAACAGGTAACCTTTGCCGCAGCCGATATCCAGCACCCGTTGGCCGTCTTTTAAGCCGTAATAATCAATCAACAGGCGCGCGACCTTAGCCCAGCGACCGTCGTAGCGGTAACCGCCGTAACCGTGGTTGCGGTCGCCGTCCCAGTATTCTTTGCCCCATTGCTTGGCAATTTCAGCACAAGCCGCTTTGTCCGCGCCGGTCACCCGCGCCACGTAATCGCGTTTGGTACCCTCGTGGAGCGGGGTCACAAAATGAACCAAACTCTTGACCATCGCTTTTCTCCTTGTGTTTCTGTTTACCAATCAATTTAGAACGCTTATCTATCTACTAAATCAAAATCAGATCGATTTTCGGTTAAATCACGAACCAACAGCAAATCTTCCATCGCGGTAATTCCTTGCGCATCGGCCACCACCAGCTCTTCCAGGGCGAAGCGCAGGGTGAAATCCCGTTCACGCACCTGTTGCCAAAGCTGCTCGCGCACAACCGGGTCTTTTGGCAACAGATGGGTGCTGTAAAACAAAATACCAGCCAAGCTGTCGGCCTCGTCCACCAACGCCCGCAACATCATGGTGCAATCGTCCATGTAGTATTCAACCGCGCTGAGGAGAAACAACAACCCGTGGCGCGCCGCGTAATCGCGGATTACCAAATTCTGCACCCGTTGCGGGATGAAATGCCCGCCTTGTTCTCGGCTGGAAATGTAACCGCGCCAACCGCGTTTGGGAACCTCGCCCATCTAAGACTCCCGCTTGTGAATGCTGGGTTTGCGGTAGGCGTAGCCGAAGCGGGTGGCGGGCCGCAGCGTGATCGGCAAAAAACTTTCGCCGAGTTCCTTGGTGCCGTAGGGAGAAAGCAAGCTTTTAAAACGCGTGTTCATACTCCAGCGGGTGTCGTTTTCCTCGTTGATGCGGTTGCCGTGAATCAACCCATGCCAGAAAATCAGCCCATGCCCGCGCGGCACCTCCATCCAAACCACATCCGCTTTGATCGCTTGGAAAAAGGCCTCGGCCGAAAGGTCGGCATAGCGGCCAAAATCGGCCAGCACCGCGTCGGTTTGCGGCTTGGGCAAAACGTACATGGATTTGGTGGCGTAGCAATCCACCAGGGGCAACCAAAAAACCACCTCGTAGGGCGAGTTACCCGACCACACGTCTGAGTGAAGCGGCAACAACGAACTCGCGTCCTTGGGAAACTGAATGCTGAGGTTCAAAGATCGCTGCATCGCCAATTCGTTGCCGACAATCCAACCCAAGGGCTGTTTGGCTAGCCGGTACAACAGCGGACGAACGCTTGGATCGCCGTTGAGGTGGCGAATGAAACCCAAGCGCACGCGGTTGAGGTCGGCAACCGGCACCCAGGTGTGAATTTGGTCGAAAAAGGCGTCGACGCTGAGGTCGGCGGGCAGGTCGAGCAAGGAACGCGCCCCGGTAAACAGCCGTTCCCGCAAGCTGTCGAGCAGGGTCGCATCCAGTTCAAACGACACAAACCCCTGCTGGAGATACTGATCAATCGCTTGTTGTTCGTCGGCTTCAAAAAAAGTTTCGGTCATGTGGCGAATATCCCTGGCTAACGTGTCTTTTTGCCGGAACCGTTAACACTTTCGGCCACATCGAGCTTGAGAAAACCCAAGGCGGAACGAATCACGGAATCCAGGTCCAAACCAAAATATTCAAATTGGTTCTCTTGGCGACCGAAACGGTCGGGGAAGGTATCGGGAATCCCCAATTGGCGCAGCACCCCACGTGGATGACGCTCGCCGGCGGCCATCAACGCGGCAATCGCCGAACCCAAACCGCCGATGGTGCTGTGTTCTTCCAGCGTCATCACAAAACGGGCTTCACGCAGGCGCGGAACCAAAGTATCCCGGTCGAGCGGTTTAATCGTGGGCACGTGGACGATGCCAACCCCGATGGCGAGGTCGGCCAACCGTTCGGCCACACCAAGCGCCACTTGCAGGGTCACCCCGGTAGTAATTAGCAGCAAATCCTCGGGTTCGGCAAACACCAGCGCGCGGCCGATGGCGAAATCATGCTCGGGTTTGGACACAATCGCATCGCCGCCACGCGCCACGCGGAAATAAATCGGGCCCTTCCAATCGTGGGAGGCGCGAATCGCGCGTTCCATTTCGTCGGCATCGCACGGGGCGATCACGGTCATGTTGGGCAGCGCCCGCATCAAGGCAATATCGTCAACCGCCATGTGGGTCGGGCCGAGCGGGGCATAGACCGTGCCGCCGCCGTTGGCGTACAGCCGCACCGGGTGGTTGTTCATACACATGTCGACGGCGATTTGCTCGTAGCAGCGCCGCGTCAAGAAGGTGGCGATGGTGTTCACGTAAGGGATGAAGCCGTTCATCGCCAAGCCGGCCGCCATACCGATCACGTATTGCTCGCTGATGCCTTCCACAAAAAAACGGTCCGGGCAGGCCTCGCGGAAATCATCCATCGTGCCTTGACCAACGTCGGAACCAATGTAAACCACATCTTCAAATTGCCGCGCCAAATCGGTCACGGTCTGCAAGCCGCGTTTACGCATGGGCTTCCTCCAGGTCGCGGATCATTTTTTCAATGTCGTCATGGCTGATCTTGGACTTGTGGTGCCAGCTCAGGTTGTTCTCCATGTAGGGCAAGCCGCGGCCTTTGATGGTGTGGCAAATGATCGCGGTGGGCTGGTTGGCGCCCAAGGGGGTTTGCTCCAGCACCGCGCGCAGGCGTTCCGGCGTGGCCACCATGTCGATTTCCTCGACGGCAAAACCGAAGGCACGCCATTTCTCGGCAAAAGGTTCCAGGTCGCACACCTCGTGGGTCGGGCCGTAGGACATATATTTATTGTAATCAACCAGGACCACCAGGTTCTCGAGGCGGTGTTTGGCGGCGGCAAGGGCGGCTTCCCAGACCGAACCTTCACCACACTCACCGTCGCCCAGCACCACGTAATTGCGGAAGTGGCGTTTTTGCAAACGCGCGGCCAGGGCAAAACCCACCGCAATCGACAGACCGTGACCGAGGGAGCCGGTGGTGGCCTCAACGCCCGGGTTGCGTTCTTCCGGGTGGCCGCCCAGTTCGCCGTCAAAATGGCAAAAACCCTTGTACCAATCTCTGGGAAAAAATCCTTTGTCGGCCAAAACCGCATACAAGGCCAAACAGCCGTGGCCTTTGCTGAGAATGAAGCGGTCGCGGTCGGCCCATTCCGGTTCATCGGCACGGTATTGGAGAATGTGATCGTAGAGGGTTACCAAAATTTCGACCAAGGAAAACGCGGAAGGAATGTGGCCGCGTTTGCCGTGACGTACCATCTGCAGCACTTCCTTGCGGATGTGCAGGCATCGGGCGCGAAATTCAGCGTCTCGCGGCGGTGCCGGAATTTGGCTCATAAGTCCTCCCTAAGGTCACCAACCCTTTGAAATGTCACACACTTATCGATGTTTCTTGAAGACGACGAAACCCAGATTGTAACAGTTTCGCCCGTGCGAATCGTTGAGAAATGAGTTCGATTTCATCGTCGGTTCCGGCGGCGGCGCCCAACTTGCGGGCGCGTTCCTCCGGCAAGGCGACGTTGAGCACGATCAGGATCCATTCGAAACCCACCAAATCGTGAACGGCCTCGAAGCGGGTCCACAGGGTGGGGTCCTCGCTTTGTGTCGCGGCGAACCGGCGCACCAAGCGCAGGCGCTCGCCGTGGGGCGTTTTGAAGCCGAGATGGTGCACGGTGTCGGCGAGTAATTTGACGAGGTCGTCCCAACCGGCGTATTCAAAATCCAAAAATCGAAGGGCACCGTCATGGGCCAAGGCGTTGTGGAAACCAAAGTCGGAGGGGCTGGGAAACCAGAGTTCAGGTGCAAGGGGTTGCCGCGGGTCAAGCCCGTGTTTTTGGCAAAAGGTTTCGAAATCGGCGATTAGCTGCAACAAATCTGTTGCTAAAATGGAAGAAACAAAATCGTTCACTTCTCTGAGCATGGCATCTGTTGCGCAAGCTATCGATATTGCATCAAAACGCGCTTGAATCTGGACAACAAAATCCTGAAGCCGGAAACGCGCATGGGCGGCGTGGGGCAGATCCGACGTTTTTAGACCGCGTCTCATTCGTCCGAGGCGATCTAAAAATGCGAACATTTGCGCCCAGGCATCCTCGGATTCCTCGGTCACGGGTCGGCCGGGTAACCAATCGGACAGCAGCCAGAACGGCCCCCGACAGCGCGGTGGGGCCACGGCGGTTTCGCCTTGCTCGGACAAAACCCGCGCGAAGGTTTCCTCGCGATGAACCCGTTCTTGGGAAGCCGCGAGGCGGGGATAAGTCTTCAAAGCAAGGCGTTCACCGGTTTCCAGACCGAGGGAAAAAAGTCGGTTATTGCCGCCGGCGCGCAACGCATGCCAGAAGAGGGTGGCGGGCAGGGCGGGTTCGGCGCCGAGCATTAATTCGAACCAAGCTTGAATGGCGGACCAACGCGCAAAGGTGGGCGGTTCGCCCGGTTTCGGTTGGGCGCGGGTGCCGTCCGCGGCAGGCGGCCGAAACCAGATCGGTTGAACCCTTTCTGGGAAACCGGCACAGGTAAACACCTCGGCGAGGTCGTCGACGAACACATCGACGTTTTGTTCGGCGATGCGGCGCACCTTGGCCTCGCGGGTCGGCTCAAAGAACACAGCGGCGCGGGAAAACCCCAAGCCGCCCTCGGCGGTGGGGCGAAAAAAACCACGCGTTTCGAAAAACCGCAGCGCGGCATCGTGCAAACGGGCCGATGGATCGTAATTGGAGACCTCGGTTTTGTGGCTGACGATCACCAGTTCCACGTGGAACGCGCGCAGGGCTGCCACGCAAGCTGCAAAACCCTCAAACACATAAGCCTGGTCCAAGGCGTCGGCATAAGCCCACGCCTGCAATTGACGCCAGCGCTGTTCGGCCAAATCGGCGTCCCCGGCCAAATCGCGCAAACCCCGCTTAACGGCATGTTTTTCGGCGACACAAGCTTCGTGAACCCAAGCCTCGCGCCGTGCCAACGCCAAAAACAGGGCGCGGTAATCGATGATGGTGTTGTCCAGATCGAAACCAACCCGCTTGGGTCGAACCGCGCCCATTCCCGCCTCACTTCAACAGGGTGACGATGTACTTAAACAAATCGGCGGGTTCCACACTTTCGCGGTTACACACGATTTGGACATCGATGGCGGCGGCGGCACTGCCGATAAATCCGGCGACCTCAGGTTCCAATTTGCCGGCGATGCAAATTCCGGCCAAGGACAGAAAGGCGTCACCGGCGCCGATGCGGTCAACTACTTTAAATGACAGCGCGGGGACCTGGTAACTGAGGGTGTCGTGCATGTCGCGCAACAACAAGCCCTCGCGGCCCAGGGTCGTGACCACGTAATGGGCCTTGACCCGCTCGCCCACCTGACGGGCAACGACGTCGATGGGATCGCTGCGATTGTGGACGGCCAGCCGTAATTCGGGTTCGTTCAAGGACACGAAATCAGCACGGGGATAACGGTTCACGGTATGAAAACCGCGGTTGCCGCTGTTGATCTGGGTATTCACGGCGAGGAAGGGCGCGTGTTCGCTCAACGTCCGCGCCATATTACGCGAAATAAACCCATTGCCAAAATCGGGCACAATCACACAGTCGTATTCCGGCAGATGCTGACACAGCCAATCGCAGAGTTCTTCGTCCAAACGGGGCGGCAAAGGCGAATCCTCGTAGTAATACACCTCAAAAAGTTTGGAAGAGGCGCCGTCGACAAAACGGCTCTTGCGCACGGTCGGTGCGTCCTCGCGGTAGAAAAAGGTCGGTTTGATGTTGTCTTTTAGCTTCTCGCGTATAAAGGGTTCGAAACTCTCCCTACCGCCCAACAGGGTTAACAGCGAAACCTGATCACAATAGCCGGCCACATGGTTGGCCACGGCCAGTGAACCGCCGGCAAACTGCTCTACTTCTTGGTGTTTCACGGCCAGAATGTTGCCTTTCCCGGTTTGGCCCATCGGTTGGGTGTAGTGGTATTCGTCGACAATGGCGTCACCCACCACCAACACCTTGAGTCCCTGCAAGGCCTTGACCTGCTCAATGATGTCCTTGGCCTGGTAGCGCTCCCCGAAATGGCGCAGGTAATCCTTCACATCGGGCGAAAACACATTGAAGTGTTCGTTAAGTAACTGACTGGAGCTAAACACGATGTCGTCGGTATAAACGGTGCGGCCGCCCCCGGCGATCACCGCGTTTTGTTCCTTGACGATGTTGCCGGTCAGGTCGTCCTGGGGTTTTTGGTAATCGCTGCCTTTGGCGTAGACGGTCGGTTTCACCGCTTCAATCGCGGGGATCGCGGTACGGTCATCCACAATCGCGACATGGGCGACCACTTCCAGCGCGGCCAAGTTCTCGGCGCGCAACTGTTGGTTAAAGATGGGTCGGCCGGGTCCTTTGTTGACAAAACGGTCGGCCGTAATGGTGACAAACAAACAATCGCCCTCGGCGCCTGCCCTTTGTAAATGGCGGACGTGGCCGATATGGATCAGATCAAAAGTGCCGTGGCACAGCACCACGCGCCTTCCAGCGGCACGGGCCTCGGCGGCCAGCCGGCCCAACTGATCCAGATCGACAATTTTGTCCGCTTTCATGGTGTTTCCTTTTCCACCCGCAGGCGATCCGCCATGTGGTGCAGTAAAAATAGATGGCCGACCTCGACCATGCCGTAATCGCCGCTGTCGAGCCAGAGGTTCAGGTCGCCCAATCCCCGCAAGGGATTGCCGGGTTTAAAGCCGGACAAAGTCAGCGCCGCACCGCCGTTTTGTTTCATTTGAGCGACGGCGTTGCGAATGTTGGCCGAGTTGCCGGAACTGCTAATCGCGATCAGCAAATCTTCCGGCCGCGCCCAGGTGCTGATCATGCGGGCATAAGCTTGGTCGTAGCCGTAATCGTTGGCCATGCAGGTCATCAGCGCGGCGTCGTGCAACACGGTGGCGCGCAACCCGCCGACATTCACCAAATCGTTGACGATGTGGGCGGCAATGGCCGCGCTCCCACCGTTGCCAATGACATAGACGGTGCCGCCCGCGGCGCCCACGGCGTGCAACATCGCATTTGCACGATCAAAACCCAAGCTCGTGGCCAGGGTTTCGCCACCGTGGTCGCGAAAGGCGACGGAAGAGACAATCTGTTGGAAGGCAAGGGCCTTTTCGGCGAAGGACGGAAGGGTTTGGGTGTTCATGACGTTTCCCCCAAGTGACGGAACCAGGTCGCCGTCGCTTTTTTGATACCGGCCTCATCCCACACCGGTGCGCTCGACCAATCTTGAATCGAAGCCAGCATGCGGGCGACGCCGTCCTCGAAAGACACGTCCGGCTGCCACGCCAGGTCGGCGCGAATGCGGGTCGTGTCGGCAAAGGTACAGTCCGGTTCCCCGGGCCGTTTGGGAATGTGGGTGACCGGCCCCTCCAAGAGAGAAACCAGACGGTTGATGCTGTAGTGATCGCCGCTGCCGACGTTGTAGACTTCGCCGGAACGCGCACTCGCGGCGGCGGCGTAAAAGGCACGGGCCACATCGGTAACAAAGGTGAAATCGCGGGTTTGTCGGCCGTCGCCGACGACGGTAAAGGGTTTGCCGTTCAGTTTTTGTGCGAGGAAGACACCAAACACGGCACCGTAGGCCCCGGTCGTGCGCGAGCGCGGGCCGTAAACGTTAAACAGGCGCAGGGAAAGCGCGGGAAGTTGATAAACCTGAGCCCAATGCAACACCAGTTCTTCGCCCATACGTTTGGTGAGCGCGTAGGGATATTGTGGGCGGATTTCGGCGCTTTCAGGCGTTGGAAAGGTGTCGGGCAAACCGTAACAGGAGGAAGAGGCGGCGTAGACGAGGCGTTTGACGTTGTTGTCGCGGGCGGCCTGTAAGACGTTGAGGGTGCCGGTCACATTGCAGGCAAAATAACGTTCGGGTTTTTCGATGGACGGCACAATGTCGGCCAAGCCGGCCAAGTGGAACACCCAATCCGCGCCGGAAAAGATCGCGGAGAGCCCATCGGCCTGGCAAATATCATGGGTGACGAGTTGGAAATCGGGGTTATCACCGAACGTGGCCAGGTTGCTTTCGCGGCCGGTTTCGAAATTGTCAACGGCGGTCACTTGGAGACCCTGTTGCAGGAGCAACTCGCATAAATGGCTACCAATGAAGCCGGCACCACCGGTCACTAAAGCTTTCATGTTTTACCTCGCGGAAAGGCTCATTCTAACGTAAACGTCAGTTGGCGGAAAGCTTACCGAGCCCTCATCCGTCCACCCGCGGCGGCGCAACCCCCATCCGGGAGGCCGGACGGCGGGAATGCTCCGAACACAACCTTTGGTTGCGTTCAGCGCTGTTCCGCGGCAACCGCGAGGAACGCACTGAAGGAACACGGAAAAGGGACACCCATTGCACAGCTCGGCCGGCAAGCCGGGCGGCGCGCAACGCGGAAACCACGATTGTCCCCCCGCGCCGGCCCACCCTTCCGTGGGTTTTCATGGTCGGCAACTGAGAAGCGAGTTTCGCTTCCCATTCTAGGATTTGGATCAATCGCTTTTATGCTGATCGGCTCGGTCGCGCGCAACCTTGAGCGAGGATTTTTTTGGACGTCGTTCGATCCCGAGGCACCAATTAGCGCGCATTGATTTTTTCGAGGATTTTTTTGGCGAGGCGGTGGGGGCCGAGGCCGTCGAGACGCTGGCGGCCCGCCTCGGAAAAGGATTGCGCGCGGTGGGGATCGTAAATGAGCGAACACAGGTGGTCGACGGCGTGTTCCAGGTTGTGACCTACGTCAGTTAACTCCGCCTGTGCCAACGCCTTAAGCTCGCGATCTCCCTTCTTGCGACCTGGCGCGAAGGTGACCGTGGGCAGACCGAGGTGCAGGCATTCGAAAAGGGTGACGCCGTACAAGCTGAGGCCGTAATTGGCCTGCATAATGAGCTGCTGGACGTTGGCGGGATTGTTGTGAACCACCCATTCGAGGCGACGGCCTTGCGCGGGCGGAAGATCCGGCTCCTTGGCGAAGGGGCCGCGTACCCAATGGATGCGAAAATGGGCGGGTAGGCGCGCGTCGAGGATCGCGGGCAAGGTATCGCCGACGCGGTGGACATCGCTGCCGCCGGTAAAAATGATCACATCGGATCCGGGTTTCCAGGTCCGCGCGGCGGCGCCGGCATCAATCAGGAAACACTCCCAGCCAAATACCACGTTGTTGGTTTCCTCATCTTCGCCGCGCAGGTAAAAAGAGGGCACCCACTGGAGATCAACCAGGGTTGAATCGCGAATGGCGAAATCGAGGGAAACGATCAGCACGCCTTGGGCGCGATGACGGGCCAAAAAGGCACGCCACCTGTCGTCAATGGAACGGCTCGGTAGGTCGAGGATCAAAACGTGGCAAGGCCGTTCCGCTAAAACGCCGTCAAGCGTGTTGATCGTGTGTTCCGGTTCGGTGAACTGATGGGGCAACAAATTCAAGGCCTTGCGTTCAAAGGGTTCACCCTGAATGACCATCTCGATCCCGGCGGCGGCGACGTCTTGCACACCGGCGGCGGCCACCAAGGTACGCGAAATGTGGCCCAGACCAACGCCGGGTCCGCCCGCGGTGGCGAACAGAACACGCAACGAGGATTCACGTGCTTTTTTCTGACGAACGTGGGCATTCAAGAAACGCAACTCGGGATCGCGCGCAACTTCATCCAAAACCCAACGCAAATCGACCAGCTCATCGGCGCCGTGGTGTTGGTACCAACGCCGGTAAATTTCGGCCATAAAACGGTAATCACTCACGGTATCGACCGACAAACGCTGTTTCGGTCCGTAAAACCAGGGTTCGTCCGCCACCTCAACCACGTTAAAATCCGCGGCAAACTTTTTAAGACTCTGGCCAACGTGCTCCCGTTCAAAGGGTTCCTCGGCTTCCAACACCAATTTGTTCCAAATTCGGAAGGGGTAAATGTCAATGCCTTCGTGCACCACGCCTTGCCCGTCGCGCGGCGGAACCCGCACCACATCGGCCCCGCGCGCAAGGGCGCGAATCATTTTGGTGATGATGCCGGGTTCAATTAGCGGACAATCCCCGCAGATGTACACCACCAAGTCGGGTCGCTCACGGGCCACGATGTAATCGATTCGCCCGACGAGGTCGTTGACATCGCCGTCGTAGGCGGTAACGGGACGGCCGGCTTGCTCGGCCCAGGCGACCAAATCGCGGTTTTCCGCGTCGGCGGTGGTTGCCAGAATCGATTTGCGGATCAACGGCACGGCGTCCAGCCGCTCAAAGATGCGCGCAATCAAAGGCTTTCCCTCAAGGGGAAGCAAGTGTTTGCGGGGGAGACGGCTGGAACTGAGCCGCGCCCCAACGACGGCAATCACATGGACCATAAATCTGACCTCAACGGAGAAAACGGGACCCCAACAGCAATCCGGCGGGCCTGTCTTGCCCGCAATTCAAAATCCGAGAACATCGGTCATTCACAAAAAGGCTGGGATCAACCACAAAAACCCGTTTATTGTAGCGCATTTAAAAAAGACTGATAGGGCCGAAGTACAAAGTTAATATTGGGCAAAACCCCACCAGTCTTGCGGGTTTCATCCCACTCGGCCATGGAAAAAATGATGCGGGTCAAATGACCCGGCGCGTGGGGCGTATGGCGAATCATGGGGAACACGGCGGCCTGGCCGGGACACCAGGAGATGCAAACACCGCGGTTTTGATCGCCAACGGCCAGAACCCCCTTCGTTGCACCAAGGCCTCCGGAACAGGACACAACCGAGCTAAGCGCCTGGCTTTGGTCCACTTCTCTATCCAGAATAAAGGTTTCCGGCAGCGCGCCTCCCTGGTGACACTGGAGTTGCAACGGGCCGGCATAGGTTTCGGGGACCAGGGTGAAATGACCCAAACGCATGGTGCCGTCGGGAATCGACCATTCCGGGAATGAATAGCTCAAGGTTATCTCGGGTTGGGCCAAGTTCAGCCGGTACCGCTTAATCATCGCCCCCAGATCCGTGCGAATTTCGGCTTCCACCACCAGGAACGGGTCCGGGCCGGCTTGGTCCAGGTAGAACTTGGGCCGCACGCGGTTGAGATCGGTGATGCGTCGCTTCCCGGTGGGTTCAATCACCAGGTGGCCGGTGAAAAAGTCGGCACCCAAATCAATCCCATCAAAATACCCATGCGCCAAGGTGCCCAACAAGGGCTGAAAATCGTGCCCGGCAAACCCCAAGGCCTGTAGCGCCAAACCTCGGCGCAGATTGAAGATCACGCGAAGATGGTCGGTTTCGAGGGACAGGAAAAAATGTTCGCAGTCCACCGATTCGCGTACGCCGTAATCCGCCAGGCGATCCACAGCCACCGGCGCCATGGTGGGAAAGGGTTCTTCCTGGGTGAACACGGGGTTCCCACCCAGTTGGTGCAACAGAATCGACAGTTTCGCTTTGGCTTGGCTAAGCCGTTTTTGCAGGATGTGGGTGCGCAAGTCGCTCGACCACAACAGGCACAACGCACGCATCAGCTCGGGCGAAGCGGTCTCATCGGCGGCCAAAAGGTCGGCGGCGCGGTGGCACAAGGTGTTCATATGCAGATCGGAATGGCCGGTGACCGACCAACGCGCCACATTGTACTTAGGTTGTTTCTTCACCAAGATCGGGTGGGCGGCGGTCTGTAGCGCAAACGTCGGGCCGGGCGGTTCCTCGGGAACGAGCAGGGCTTGCGACGGCAGACACCAGTCGAGGCGGTAACCCTTAAGGAAATCGGTAAAAAGAAAGGAGATTCGGTCCCATTCGTCAGGCGGCGCCGCCTCGGTTTCGTAGCTGTAGCGTTTGGGCCGAAACCCAAAAATCTCTGCATCGCTGCTGTACAGCGGCAAAGCGGCCGGCGCACGCGCCAGGCGGCGTTCCAAATATTCGCGGTAATCAACGGACGTAATATCGCGATGGACCCAGCGCTGACATTTTTGGAACAGGATCGAATCGGACCAAAGCACGGGCAGGCAGGCGCCCCCCGGTCCCTGCACAACCCAAGGTCCGTGCTCCGGCAAAGTGGGCAGCGCCAGTCGCGCGTTGTCCCAATCAATGATCAGCCCTTCGAAACCCACTTCGTGGTAGAGGTCCACCAAGCCGGACGAATAGGTCATCTCATTCACCATAGCGATGCGCGGTCGTCGTCCCAACACCCGTTCGTAATCCGCCATGCCCAAGGCGAGGTTGGCGCGATTCACCGAGGCCGGCACCAACGGACCGATTAATTGGATGAGGCCGCTCCCGATGAGTTCGCAGGCACCGCGATCAAGTAATGCCCGAAAACGGACCACCCAATCGGGATCGAATTGCTGAATCTGGGCCAGGGTCCAAGAAGACATTTCAATGCCGACCGGTATTTTGTGGGTTTCCACCAAATCCAAAAGCGGGCGATAACAACGTTCGATCACGGTTGGGCGCAATTCCATCGCCAAGGCGGAAAAAGCCAAATTCAAGTGGAATACCGCATAAGCTTTGGTGGCTTGGGCCTCAGGCATCAGACTTAACGCTCACTTTTCAAGGGTCTCAGGCCGTCGCTTGGATCGGCGCGCCAATTGCGGTCCGGCTGCTCTGCAGGGTTGGGTTGTTTGATACCGTCGCCGTCGGCGGCGGCACCCAGGGTGGCGGCTTGAATCACCGGCCGGATCTCTTCCGGCAACCAGCAATGGCCGGTTTGGTACTCGGCGCCCTCGCGGTCTAGGTCGAGATGGAATTCGACAAGATGCGCCTGCCAGCGGTGGACGGCGCGTATCACCACGCCGGGGTGATGGGAGTGATCGGACCAGCCGACGTTGCAAACAAAGGCCTTGCGCATGGTTTCGATGGCGGCGAGGTTGCAGTGTTCGGGCGGCGCGGGATAGGCGGAACTACAGTGCAGCAAACTCCAGTCCTTGCAATCGGTTTGGCGCAGGACGGAGACCGCGTGACCGACCTCGGTCATATCGGCCATCCCGGTGGAGAGCACCACGGGTTTGCCGGAGCCGCCGCAGGCCCGCAACAATGCGTCCCAGAGGAGTTCGTAGGACGCAATTTTGTAGAGATCGACATGGGGCTTCAAAATCTCCACCGCATGCAAATCAAAAGGCGTGCAACAGAATTGGATCCCTTTGAGCCGACAACGCACGGCAAGCTCGGGAATAAATGCGGCCGGTAGTTCCCAAGCTTTACGGCGCCGGTGCGCCTCGGAGCGCGCCAGAACCTCGGGCGAAAATAGCTGTTCGATGCGAAACAGTTGAAACTTAACCGCATAACAACCCAAGTCGGCGGCGCAATCGATAAAGGCCCGACAGCGGTCTAAATCTTGGTTGTGATTGCTGGAGACCTCGGCAATGAATCGGGGCGCAACGGCGGTGTTCATCGAGGACATAACTCCTTGAACGGGTTCAATCAATTAAGGGGTATTTGGAAATTTTAACCCGAAACCTACGCGGGCAGATATTGAAAATGTCGCGACGGCGCCTGAATAAGCGATTCCCCTAAACCCTGCTGTCGCTCATTCTCGCAGAATATCGCTTAACTTAATTAAGGCGGTCACGTCCTGATCGAAATGCCCGCGCAGCTCGGCTTCGATCTCGGCCTCGTAGTCCAGCGAGGCAATCAGCACCGCGGTCGGTCCCAGAGAACGCAGAATTTCCGGCGCGTAAACGGGGATCCCGTCCAGCGAGGAGCCCTGCTTGCTGGGATCGCGATCAATCACGGCTTTGATATGAAACGCGCGCAGGTGGGGCAGGATCAACTCTCGGGTCATGCCGCCCGCGCCCCAAATGACCAAGCTCTCAATTCCTTCAGGTAGGCGCGGTTGCCAGCGGTCCGGTCGCAACATCGGGCGCTGGTAGAGCTGCGCCAACACGCGCAAGCTGTCGGGGTAACGCACGCTTTCCCAGGCATTCGAGGCAATGTGCACCACTTCAAAACCGTGTTGGGCCAGCAGTCGGGAGAGCGAGGCGGTGTTGAACATGTGGAAATGGCCGGGGTTCAGGTCCATATCGACCCAGGGGTGACCGGACCGGTTGGGTACTTCAATAAACAACCAACCATTGGGTTCCATCAGTTGCTTAAACAGGGCCAGGCAGTGGTTGGGATCTTCCAGGTGTTCCAAGACGTGGCTGGCGATGATTAAATCGTAGCCTTCTGAAAGCGCCTCCATCTCCTGCCAGCTCCGATAAACCCGTTCCAAACGCCCCTCGGCGTCGACGGCGTTGGGCGAGACTTCCAATCCCTCGTAGCGTTTAATCGAAGGCTGCATTGCTTTGAGGTAGGCCGCGAAGGACCCGTCGGCACAGCCCAACTCAAACACGTGGAACACCTCTTTCAAGGCGGGTTTGAGGAAACGGTATTGGTCGGCCAAGCGCGGGGCCGTATAGGTTGGGGCCAGGTAGCGGTTTTGGTAGGGCAGGGGCTGCCAATCGTGACGGCTGAGATGAAAACAGGTTTTGCAGAACAGAAACTGTTGGTTTTGTTCGGTGACGGGATCGGTGGCCCTCGAACTGCAAACAGGGCAGACCAAAGAAATGGGTTGGCTCGCCATCACCCTACCTCCCGCGAAAAGTTGAAAAAATATGATAGCGTCTCCGGGGAAGGGCGAACAACGCTAAATCAAACGAATGAAGCAACAAAGCGGCACGATTCCGCAAAAAGGCACAAGCATCACGGCAAAATGCCGATAGAGCCCACAACCCGCCATCACCCAGGAGCTGTTTTGAGCGAACTTTTATTTGCGCATGCCGATACAAACACACCCCTGCCGCGGGACCCGGCCTACCTCGCGGATCGGCCCTGCCCGGTTTGCGGCGAACAGGCGGCGTCCCCCGCCCCCCAATTATGCTTGCCCGATTTCCAGTTTTTCGGGGACCACCCCCACCTCGCCAAACGGGTCGACCTGCACCAGGTCCAGTGCCGCCGTTGCTTCGCGCTGTACATGAACCCCTGCTACACCCCGCGCGGGTTCGCGGTTTTGTTCGCCGACGCGGGCCGCTCCTACGGCGCAACCGACCTGCGCCCCGGCGAGCAAGTGGCGTGGCTACAGAACTTTGGCTTGCTCAAACAGGACCACACGCTGTTGGATGTCGGCTGTGGCGCGGGTGGCTTTATCGCCGCCGTTCCCCCATCGGTCCGCTGTCTCGGTGTCGACATCGACCAAGCCTCTATTGACGCGGCACGGGAGCGAGTGACCGCGCCGCAACGCCGGTTTTGGGTGGCTGATTTTGAGCAATTCACCGTCGAAGAGCGGGTCGACGTGATCACCATGTTCCACGTACTCGAACATTTGCCCAACCCCATCCGCGTTTTGCAAAATTTGGGCAACCGCGCCCAAAAGGAAACCCGCCTGGTGGTCGAGGTTCCGGTCCTCGAGAAGGCCAAAACCAACGACATCAACGGATACCTCACGCCCTCGCACCTAACCCACTTCAGCACCGCCTCGCTGCGGCAGGTGGTGGAGCAGGCGGGCTGGCGCATCGAAGCGGAGGAGGCGCAAGCGGGTTACAACGGCTACCGCATCATCGCGGTCCCCGGTCCAGTCCAGACCGAAGCCAAAGGCGATCCCAACGACCACGGCCTGCTTCTCGATTACCTTTCCGATTGGCGCGGGCAACTGCACCAAATCCACCAACGCCTGCAAAACCGGCTGACGGCCCATGAAATCATCCTGCGCGGCGGCGGTTTGCACACCGAAATGCTGTACCAACTGACCACCCTTTTCCACGCCGATCCCCAACGTCGTTACCACATCGTGGACGGCGATCCCCGCAAACAAGGACAGCGCTGGCGCGGCATTCCCATCAGCGGCCCGCAAGCACTGGCCGAGCTGGACCGGCCGGACCGCCAAATCGTGATCAGCAGCTACGGCCACCAGGACGCAATGGTCGCGGAAGCCCAAGCCCTGGGCATACCGGACGACCGCATCATTCGCTTGTACGACCACGTCCGCCGTTATTAATTGGGGAGCCGACCCTTGCCCAAAAGCCCACACCACGTTTCCCGTTTCCCCGAATCGCCCTGGACCCTGATTCCCGAGGCACGTTTGCAGGATTGGCCGCAACAGGCGGCGGCCGAGGCCGAGCGGGTCACCGCCAATTTCGCCCATCCCCGCGATCCCGACTGTGTGAAACGCTTCCTGCGCGCGGCCGCGCCGCGGGGACGTTGGCTGATCCACGGCGCCGGCAGCCACACCCGCGACCTGCTCCCCTTGCTCCAACAAGCACCTGACTTTAAACCGGTTGGCATCATCGACCGGCTGGGCGACCAAATCGAATCGCGTTTCGGGATGCCCGTGTTCACCCCGCGCCAAGCCCGCGATCAAAACGCGGACGGCGTGTTGCTGTCACATACCTGTCGCGAATGGGACATGGCCGTCACGCTCGCGGAGGCCGGCTTCCCAGCCGAGCGCATCCACGCGCTTTACCGCCACCCGGATTACGCCGCGGCCTGCGCGCCTTGGTACGCCGATCTAGAGCAACGCATCCCCGCCGGCATCGAAAACCTAATCATTCGCTGCGGCCGCTCCACCGTTATCGATGACGCCCATCTGGCCCGTTGCTTCAACCCCGACACCACCCTTTCCGTCTTCGCGGGGCGCCGCGATTACTTCGAACCGGCCACCCGCTTCCCCCAAATCAATGTCGCCCAATCGCTGCAAGCCGTGTTCACCATCATCCGCCGGACCGGCGCCAAAACCATCTACCTCAGCACGGGCTGGTTCAACAACGAACTGGCGCTCGCCCTTTACCAGCAGTTCCCGGACCGCCGCATCATCCACGAAATCTTCGACTGGAACGTCTTGTTCCCAAGCGACACCACGGTCGCGGCCTTCGGCCACCACCCCGGCACCATCCAGCGCAACCTGTTGGGCGAATACGTCAGCCTGCAACGGGCGGCGGCGGTGGTCAGTAAACGCGACGGTCCCTACTGGGCGCGGGTCGTCTCGGCGGGGCCCCGTCCTTACCTTGCCTTTCACGCGGGTTTTTTGGAAAACACGCCGACCCACACCCCGCGTAGCGCGGACGGGACCCACCTCATTTACGGCGGCATCCTCCCCGACCCCGAGTTCCTGGCCAACTACCAAATCGACTACGATTTCCTGCCGCTCTTCGAAACCCTGGCCACAAAACCGAACCTCAGCATCTCGCTGTTTAATTCGCTGGACGACGGCGACCCCCGTTTCCACCCCTACCACGAACGTTTTGCCGCGGGCGCCTTGCGCTACCACGCCCGCCTACCCTACGCCCAGTTCCTGGAACACGCGGCCCGGGGCGACTACGGCTGGCAGGCCGTCATCCACCGCAAGGAATTCGCGCCGGACCAAATCTGCGTGTTGCCCAGCCGCGCCATCGGGTACCTCGCCGCGGGATTGCCCCTGATCCTCGATTCGGGCTGGCACTTCCTCGCCGAGCTGGTGAACCGATTCGACGCGGGCCTGATCCTCGACGATTTCCGGCCGGATGCGGTTCTCGCGCGGATCAAGGGCGCCCCCCACGCACATCACCGGGCGGGCGCGGCCCGGCTCTACCAATGGATCGGGCAACACAACGAAAAAACATTGGCCCAGCTCCATTTCGCGTAAGCGTGGCAGATTGGTTTTACCAAGGGGCCGGGGTTGGCTTTCCGCAATATTTTCCAGCTCCAAGAATAAGATTAGACTCGCCTACAAGCGGTTTCTCAAAGAACAGTACATCCTTGTGATGTTTCGGGATGTGCATCTGCCAATGCCTGAAGTTCCTGGATCAGACGAGAAGGTTCTTCGCCATAAGCACTTTTACTTACCTCAGAGGCGAGGAACTCATCACACTGCCAACTTAAGAACCGCAAATCACTTTTGGTTATTTGGTCCTTTTCGCACAGCAACAGATGGGGGATATGATGGGTAAAACGTAGTATGTCAAACACATCTTGAGCAATCGCCTTGTTTTTCTTCGCCTGAAAAACAGAACCGCGGTTAAGATGAGCAAGCAGGTTTCTTGCCGCGGGCAATAGGCTTCTCAATAACTGAATGTAAATTTCTTTCTTGGTCACGACTTCTCCAAAAAGTGAGAGGTACAAGCAGTCTCATTGTAAAATTTAACTGCCTGGTTTGATGTTAAGCACTCAGGTAACCTGATTCTCTTCAAGATCGCTTGAAATTTGACATCCGGGAAAGCGTAGAAATCCTTCATGTTAAAAAATCACCTACCCCTTCTAAGAAAATCAAGGCTTGCATTTTTTTCTCAAGCTTACGATTTAATCATAGAGCCTTAGCTCGACGCGAGGCTAAAAGCCCCCGCATCTAACTAATCCTTGCGAGAGGCCCTTCCATCCGGTAGGGACCACTTATTAAAGTATAACTTTCACAGACACTATCCCGATTTTCTTTTTTCCTTCGAAACAGAAAGCAGAACCTACCTGCTTTAAACAACCCTTATTCGAAACATCGGAAATTGCGGTGACCTTGATGCTTTTTCAAAGAACAGCCTTCTAACTTTCTTGATTTAAGATATTTAGCGGCCGCCACGATCTTTTTCACGGCGGCCGCTTATCAGACAAAAAGCAAATTGCGTCAGGGTTTAGACTTAGTCAAGGAGCCTAAAGCAGACAGTAGGTACAGGGCTATCTAATCCATAAATCTGAATCTCTTTGATTTTCCAACCATGTTTAGAGTTAGGCTTTGTTATTTCAAGATCAAACAGTTCAATATTGTCTGATACTTCGTCAACCAAAGATAAAATTTGATTTTCCACCAGCTTCTCCATTTCCAAGAATAACGCCACCAAGTCCTTTGGAAATCGATTAACAATTAAGTTGCCATGCCACCAAGAATTCTTGAATTCCATTACTAAGACTTCTCCTATTGGCTCTTTAGTATTGTTTAGAATAGTAATAGTTTCATTTATCACGGTCAATTCCCTTTTGAGTCTTTGAATGCGTTAGAAAGTTTTTCAAGATTGGCATCCGAAAAACCATCCACGCCCTCTGGATGAGTAATTCTGTTATGGTTTGGAAACTTTTTCGTTGGATCTTTCATGACACTAAATCCTGCTTCTTGAATTTTTTCAGCACTTGAAGATCCTACAGTTTCACTCGCTTCATGAAGTTTAGTTGCTTTCGGAAAGGCCGATCTCATTTGCTCGGCGGCTTCTTGGGGTGAATCTGATTTTAAAACAGAAATTCCCGGAGGGCTCAAGTTTTTCTCGGCTTCCTTGAGTCTCAAATTGTCAACACTTGAGCCTCCAATACGTTGAATGTCATCACAGGAATTATGCACCCAGAATCCAAAAGCACCGACGAAATACGTATGAAAGTTACGAACTTCGAAATTATAAACCCCCTTCTCCACTGATTTGGTTCGATTTACTTGAACTTCAGTCCAACCCAACCGGGTCCACACTTTTTGACCCCGAACGAGATCACCAGCGGAAACCCACAACCCAGGCTCTGCCCAGAAGGGGTGTTCCGCCGTTGCCTGAATTTCGAAGAGCGATCCGTCAGCATCGATAAAGCTCAGCACTCGCAGTGAGTCCGTTTCACGTTGAAATACGCGTATCACTTGTTGCCAGTCTTCTATCCCAGTCTGATCGTCACGACTCCAAACCCAATCGCCGACCTCGATTTCCTCAATCGGAATGAGTCCGTTCTCCGCTAAAACCAAGGTCCCGACCGGGAAACACTCGGATTTCGAGGGTTGGTTCCTGGGGCCTTTTTTCGGGGCACCTTTGGGTTTCCGCGAAGGAATTGGCAAGGGGATCACTTCGTCGGTTAGGTTATCGATCATTTGCTTTTTGAACTCATTTCCTACGACCCTAACGACGGAGCCACCGAGTTTGGCTGTCGCGCGTAATGCGCCGCCACCGAAGGCCCCCGCGACCGCGCTTCCGCCAACACTGGCCCAGGAGACCTTGTCAAAATCTCCGCCATTGAGAATGAGTTGGGAGGCTAAATCTGCGCCGCCGCCGACTAAGGCTCCGGCGACGTGCCATACAGCTTCACCATCAGGATCGACACCCAAGGTTGGGCTGTTGTCGACATAGGTGTAAAGGTTGAGTTGGCCGGGATCCGCTAAACGGCCCAAGGTAATGGTGATAGGGTCTGGTTGCAGAAAACGGCCGTAACGGTTCGAGTAACTCCGCGCCTTCATCCAGGTGAGATCGGAATCGGCCAAACCTTGGTGACCGGTGAAGCCACGTCCAACCGGAACGCATTCCATGTCGGATGTCCACTTCTGCCCAAAGGCCGCAAAGCTCTGGAACCCAGCCAGGGAGCCGGAATCGTCGGTGTAATCGGTGGGCGAGCCCAGGTAATCCGCGTGGAACCACACGCGTTCGTGGCAACTGGAGCCTTCAGATTCATAAATATCTGACGCGACGGGTTTACCACCGAAATAATAGGTTTCTTTCGTCAGGGTCAGCGAGGAACCATCGAACCGGTACTCGGCAATGGGATCACCGGAATCATTGAAAAGCGTGAACTTCTTCGCCGAATCGCCGTCGCGCCATTCCAGAATGCGGTTGCTTTCGGGGCCGTAGGCCAAGCGTTCGTTGTCCCCAAAGCCCACAAGTTGGCTCCAGGTGTTGTATTGGTAGCGCTTACCGTCAGGCGTTTGCGTGACATTGCCGTCGTCGGTGTATTCCCAGCCGACCAAGCGATTGGTTACCGGCTCCTCCGGCGTCGCGAATGGTGCCACGTTAATGCCTTGTTTGGCGGCATCGAGCAAGGTGACCTTTCCGTCTCCGTCTAAGTCGCGTGCAAACTCAGCTTCACCATCCTCGACCGAACCAAACGCGAAGCCATGCAGATCGGCTATGCTGATTTCGCCGTCTTCATTGAAGTCAGCCGTCACGGGGTACTGCATCGGCGTGTTTTCGCCGTTGCCGCCATAGGCCAGCAGGTTGTTGTCGACGTCGTAATAAAACTCATCGAACTGACTATGCCCGCTTTGTTGATCGCGGTAATCGGCGCGAACAAGACGGGATAACGCGTCATAACGATATTCCGCCACCTGGCTGGGGACACTGCCTTCGCCGGAAAAAGACGCGTGTGTGGTTACGCGGCCGAGGATGTCGAAGGTTCGCTCCTTGCGGATCACACGGGCGCCATCCAGCCAGGTTTGACGGACTTCTTCGGCGAAGGGACGGCCGTAAGGACCGAAGAAACGATCTTCCCGCGTTTGGTTACCCAAGTTCCAGGCACGAGGCACCGGGTTTGGCGATTGGCCGAGGCCCGGCGCGTATTCAAGATCTTCGACCAGGGGGCCGGCACCAAAGCCGGTTGCAACCGTCGCGCCACGAAGGTGTTTCCCTTCGTCAAAGGTCTGCGTGACACGGGAACCGGACGGGTATTCCATCCACTCCAAGTGGCCCTCGTCGGTGTATCCGTAGCGCGTGATTAACGGGCCGCCACTGTACTGTCGCAGTTGGAACCGACGTGCCTCAAGCCGGTTTGCATCATCGTAATCAAACACGATGTCGGCTTCTTCATTGTGGATCGACACCAAGTTCTCGTGATCGTATTCCCACCGGATGAAGGGCGCGTTTGAGACCGGAGAATCAGCGGTTTGGTGCTTGATCCGTCCCCGACCGTCGTAGCTGAAGCGGTGAACTTTATAAGGGTTGTTACGCTGTTCGGGATCGGCAAAAAACCGCGTGATACGCACATCGCCCGTGCTGTCGTATTCAAGCGTTTGCAGCCCTGTTTCGGGGTGAACCTCTTCCAGCAAACGACCTAAGCCGCTGTATTTTCGGGTTCGAACCGCGGTGCCGTGCGCTACCCGGACCACCCGTCCAAAGGCGTCGGTTTCGATGTCGGTTTGATTGCCCGCTTGATCGACAAACAGCAAGGGGAAACCGCCGCCGTCATCGGCCTTGTAGGTTGAACCACCCCGCGCGTCCGTGTGAAGCACACTCGTGCCGGACAGGTAACGCCATCGTTGAATTTCCTCCCGGTCGTCACGCTCCCGCTTCAGCTCGGTGACCCGACCAATTTCATCAAAACGCCAGGTTTCGACGCCGCCGTTGGGATGGGTGAGTTCGACCAAACGATCTAATTCATCATAGACATAAGTAAATTGTGCCGAGGGAATTTCACTCTTGCGGTGGTCCGTCTTGCGACCATACACATCGAAAGAGATCTCTTCCCAGGGCCCCTGGCCAATCTGGCGGCGCACGACACCACCGTTTCCGATGCTGTATTGGGTTTCGGTGGGCACCATGAGCGGGTAGCGTTCAAAGCGGATGCGGCCGGTGCGGTCGTATTCAAAGGTCGTTTCTTGGCCCAAGCTGTTGCGCCAGGCAATCATGTTGCCGAACAGGTCGTAGTCCGCCGTTCGGAGCGTGATCCATTGGCCTTCAACCAAGTTCTCTACCTGCCACGCTAAACCGGCGCGGTAGTTCACGCGCATGTCGTCGCGGTTGGGTTCTGAAACCGTGACCCGGAAGTTGCGGTATTCCGGCGTGGTGATCACGGTGTGCTCTTGGTCGGTTACCCTGTCGCGGGCGGTGCTTGTGGTTTGATCGCCGAAGTCGTTGTATTCCCGAATGAGGACGGTGGCCGGCGTGTCTGCTTCCGCTTTTTTGGTTGGAAGAATCACGGTGTCAACGGAGGGGTTCCGCCCGTTGTGAAACAACCGGTCCTCTTCCACCAAAAACACTTGGTTGTGGGTTTTCTGGGCGTCGGTTGTTGCATAAACCAATTCACGTCGGGTGACATGGTTATTTTCAGGCGCCTTTTGGTTGAAACGTTTGGTCAAAACTTCCTTGGGCCGCGCGTAAGGGTCGTCAAGCCACATGAGCACCGCGCCTTTCGGCAGTTCCGTCTCGCCGCGCTCCTCGAACCGGTAAGACGTCTCGTTGAGGATCAGCGGGTTTGGACCGTCGCCAACGCCCGGGAATTCATCCTTGGGGTGGAACCCGTCCGCCGATTTGGCCGAGAGGAACGCGTGGGGTTGTTTACCGTCCTCCGGGTGGGCCGCGTGGGTGAAATAAAGGGACGCCAGTCGTCCGTCCTCGGTCAACCCGCTTGCGATTTGATATTGCCCGCCGGTGATGGGTTCAAGGTTCCAGTATTCGCGGTGGTAATCAATCGAACGGATCAGTCGCCCGGCATCGTGCGCCCAGGTGGTCAGCGTTTGGTCGTCTACGATGTCCCCGCTGTAGGTGTTGAAATGGTACTGCTGCTTGGTGTTCTCGGGTCCCGTGACCGTCGTCAACAGCATCACGTCGGTGGCAACGTAGAACTGACGTTCCTGGTCGTAGCGATCAACTTGCGGGTGTTGGTAGTCATAGTTCCAAACCTGATCACCGCGCCGCCATCGCGAGATCACCCGTGTGTTGTATTCACCGGTGGGCGATAGAAAGTGGTAATAGGTCTCATCGCCGTATTCATAGGTGTATTCCCCACCCATCGGCGTGGTGATCTTGTCCAGTTCCGCGTAGCGGTTCCCGGTCTGGGAGCCGTAATCGTATGCGGTCGTCTCGTTTTCACTGTTGGTGAAACTTGTTAAACAGTTGCGCTCGTCAGGATCTTGCGGATTGCCGCCGCACCGCGAGACTTGGTAGCGCAGGCTGCGATTGCCCGCGCGGATTTCTTGCAGCACCCCATTGGACAAAGAAACCATGACTTGATTTTGGCTTTCGGGCGCGGGCCGGTGGGTAATTCGAATGAAACCCGGTTCATAGGCGAAACGGATGTCCGTCGACGGCGACTTGGGGTGCCAGATGCGCGTTGTTGCATAGCCGCCCACCGCGTGGTCTACTTTCTCGATTTGAAAAAGCTTGCCGGCGGTATCTTGCACATACCAAATGGGATCGCCCTCGATTTGGCTGGGTTCCGTCCATGCACGCCAAAAGTTTTTCGACATGTAGGGCTGAATTTGGTCGCCGGTAATCGGGGAAGCGAAGCGGTAATCGTGGGTCGGGTTACCGGCCGGATCGGTTCCGGTCCCATCGGTGGCCAAGTACATGCGCTGAATGGGGTAACCGGAAAGCTGGAAAACGACCGTGGGTTCGGTAACGGTCAAAATGCCCCAGTTGAGGGACCAACCGACGCCAACCCACGAATCCGGCGCGCGAACACGCTGATCATCCGCGCGGGGTACATACACCTTGCCGTTGAAGTCGCGGTTCACTTCCAGGTTGACACCGTAGGGACCGGGCATGAAGAGGTCTTGGGCTTGGATGACCAGGCCGCCGCTGTAAAGGTCCACGCTCGCATTGGGTGAAGCGCCGTCGAAGGCGCGTGCCAAATCAAATTCAGGTCGGTCAAGATTGGTTTCAATATCGCCCGGCGCTTTGTGCGCGGCCGGATTGTAAACGCTAAAGGCAGCAACCCTTTGGGAAGGACGCTCTGGATTAGCAGCCCTCTTGGAAGCATGGACCGGCAATAAAACAGCCCAGCACAAAGCCAATAAAATCGATAAACGCATGGTCTTACTCCTGTTCTGATAACGATAGGTCGGTGTGAAGCGGGGTCAGGGTGAAGGGCTGAACGCGCGTGCTTTCGGCTGTCCAAGTGAGTTGGTCCGGCAGGTCGCCTTCACCGGGTTGCGGCGTGAACACCACCAGCATCGCCATGTTCGGCTGATCCAGAACCACCGCATGCCACTTGGGCAAGGCATCCACCGCCGCCAAAAACGGCTCGATGTTTTGTGTATCGCGAGGCGCTTCGATCACCAACCCGTTGGGGTAACCGGCCAGGCTCAAACGAAAGGAACCCTGCTCTGATTTCAAAACCAAAGCCTCGCCTTTCTTGGTTTTTGCAGTCATGGCGGAACGCTCAATAAGCACACGTAGCGACTGGATATCCGACCAATTGGGGTCGCCACCGCTGCAATCGATGTCCGTCAGTTGTTCGTACTCGGCCACGCTCAAAGCGACCAGGCCGCAGCCACGTTGGTTGGTGGCCATGCAGCGGAGCAGCACCGCGAGATCGTCATAGTTGAGGGATTGATCCGAACCGCCGGGAAGGTAGCGTGTCAGGTTGCCCTTGTGCATCGCGCCTTCGTGAATCAGTTGGATCGCTTGGTTGCGTTGCCAGTCGACAGCAACCATCTCGGCACGGTGGTTCAGCACCATGCTGCCGTATTGTGGGTCCATGGCGGTGGGCCGAAGCGAAATCAACCCATTTGCTGAACTGCACGGTGCCTGGCTCAACCCGACCGCCCGAAATCGCATTTCGAACAAAACTTGCGGATCGACCGAGGGCGAAAGATGACTTTGAAAGTCACCGATGACCATCATCGCGCGCCAATGTCCACGGGCGTTATCGATCAGGGTGTCTTGGTATACGCCATCCTGATTGCTCGGCAAAAAAGCGACGACCTCCGTGGATAAGTCGGCCCCGCGTCTCAATGGCGCGGTGCCCTGCACTCTAGGCCCTTCCACGAGGACCCAGTTGGCCGGATAGACGATCTCTACCTGGGCGGCCGAGATGGGCTCCGTGTTATTGGCAACCATCACCTGAATCCAGAATTCACCGTTGCCGGACAGTTCATGAATCCGTATTTCCCGGGCCCGCGGATCATGTCCCGCCAGATTTGGCTTGGGACGTAGGAACAACTCGGTGCCCATGACTTGGCAGCCCAGCAGGGCAAGCAGAAAAAGGGATACGCGTTTCACAGGGAACCTCCGTTGCGAATGTGTTGGAGCAGCGCGCCAAGGTTTGGACGCTGCTTGGACTGTTTGCTCGCAGAGCATTGCGGGCCGTCGTCGGTGAGGTTTCCAATCGCGATATCAAGGTCGGGACGTTGGTCCGCCAAATCCGCGAATTGCGCACAAACCCTTTCCGTCAGCGGGTTTTGGCTAAGATCTAAAAAGATCAAGTTCGGCATCGCGGCGACATCCGGCACGATGCTGAAACGGTTGTTAACCAGGTCGAGATAGCGAAGCGTGTCGAGCTGGAGGTTTTCCGGCATTTGGCTTTGGTCCCAATCGGAAAGACCGAGCCACCAGAGGTGGGCGAGTTCCGTCGTCGGCAAAGCTGCATTCCGGCTGTTCGTGAGTACCAAGATGCGCAGTGCCTCGGGAACCGCGGGCAAGGTCGTCAACTCCGTGTGCGCCAACAACGCCGCAATCAAGGTGCTGGGCATGGCGCCCATCGCCGTCAGCGGGTTGTGCGAAAGATCAAGGATGCGCAGGCCTTCGGGCAGACTGCCGATCTCCGAGAGTTGGTTCCCGGAAAGATTTAGCTCCGCCAAACGTGGCGGTAACGCTCCCACTGCCGTGATCTCGTGGTTGGTAAGGACAAGCCGCTCCAGGTTCGGAAACGTGTCTAATCCGCCAAGGCTTGTCACTCTGTCGGCCGATTCGGGATCGGCGGGAAACTCAAGCACGGACAGGGGTTCGATCTCGGCCGGTGACAACGCCTCGTCGCAGTTGAGGTCATAGAGCGAAACGAGGTGACGTTTCAGGATCGGGTCGGCAATGGCCAACATCTCGCCACTGGAAGCATCCGCTTCGCTGAAATGGATCGCCTTGGGACCCGGCACGGTGGGGAAGGTTGCCAGCGGATTGAAGGTGCGGCCGTCATAGATGAACAGCTCACCGGCACCATTTCGGCCCAGGTCAATCCCGACGTAAACCCGTTCACCGCCCGGTGTAAAAGAGACCAAACTCGGCGCGACCGACAAAGCATGCGAATCGATCAAAGACCATTCGCCGGTCATCGCGTCTGCCCCAAACAGCCGCACTTCACGCGGACTGCTCACCCCAAGGAAAAGTCGGTCCCCGGCGGGATTCAACTGAAAGAGCGTGACCCGCGTAGGAACAATCAGCTCCTGGCGAATCTGCCCCGTGGCAACATCGATGACACTTACGCGACCATCACTGTCATGAAGCACCAGTAGGGTTTCGCCGTCCGCCGCCATTTGAATTTTAGAAGGCCGATAGCTAAATGGAATCGTGCTCACCACCGAGGCAACATTCAGGTCGATCACGCTTAATGAGCGACCGTAATAATTGAGCACGTAAGCAAACGTATCGTTTGCAACCAGCGCACGCGGGGAATCGCCCACGGGAATGTGCGCGATCAAGCTTTGGCCGGCGGCATCGATCAAGGTCACCGTGTCCGATGAACGATTCGCCACCAGGACAAACTGGTCATTGGGCGTCACGGCCATGTCTCGGGGAGCGCTGCCAACACGCACGTCGCACAGCTTCTGTCCCGTCCCGCTATCGAAGAAACGGACTTGCGCGGAATCCATGCCGATGATGCGATTCCCATCACGGGTGCGGACCAGCTTGGTGAGGTAGCTGCCCATGGGTGTTTCGGAAACCTGGCAAAGGGCACCTGCTTCGACGGTGTAAAAGCGTCGACCGCTCTCGGCAAAAAGCAAAGTAGGGTCTTGATGATCCACGAACGCTGCATGAAGCTGATAATCGAAGTGGTGTTGCTGTACGTGAGTGAACTTCTTGGTCGGCAGCGACAACACCAGGTTCTCTTCGTCATTGCCGGTCGAAGAGGTTGTCAAGATGAGATCGCGGCCATCTTGGCTAAGCGCCATGTCGGTGGTCAATGCACCGATAGGAAACCGCAACGTGCGACTGCTATCAGCCTGGTTAAAGCCAATCACGGCATCTTGAAAGCGCGCGTAGATCATGTTGTCAGTTGGGTTGTACAAAGCCTGCTTGAACAGGCGCCAACTGGCATTTCCTCCCACAAAAGTCGCATCGCCGGCAATCCATACCGGCCCGCTCGAAAGCTCAATCAGACGGAGCGAGACCTGCCCAAATGAATCGCCGTGGTACACCATCATTTGATCGCCGGGAAACCATTGGAGTTCCTCAATGAAGGAATTGGCACGATAAGGGCGACTCAGCACTTCGTCGGATTGGGTATCAATGAAATAGACCAGGCCGGTTGGTCGTGTGGACCCGTAGGTATCAAAGATCGCCACCGCCAACCATCGGCCGTCAGGGGAAATCGCCAGGGCACCGGGGTTTTTCTTTACAGGGATCTCGGCAACCACCCTCTGTGTTGCCAGGTCGATCTTGGTCACCGTTGTCCCTGGCATATGCGTCGAGGTACCGAAGTTGCTCAGGTACATGCTGCGCCCATCTTGGGTGAACACCCAATCCCGTGTCGCGGTTGACAGGGTGAGTTGGTTCACCGTGCCCGCGTTGGGATCGATGAAATACAGGTTCCGAGCATTGCGAACGATTAAGGTTGATTGGTCGGGGCTCAGGATCAAGTCACCGGGCTGCGAGAAACGTGGCAAATCCATAAACCGCCACTGATTTTCAACCAACTGGAAAATGAGAAGCTGGGAAGGCCGACCCCAGGGCCCTTCACTCAATGCATACACGGTTGCGCCGTCCGGGTGAAACAACACATCCATACCGGCACCTGAAAGCGACAAGCGGCGCCGGATGCGCAAGGTCGCCCGGTCCAAGAGCAGGAACTGGTGGCGATCCTCGGTCACGACGGCAACGGTTTGACCGTCCGGCGACACATCAACCGCATAGGGCCGAACCGCATTGCGGTCATTGGTTTCCGTTTGGATCAAGGGCTCGAGGGCAAGGGCTTCTTGAAAGCCGTGGATGGTTGTGGGGCCGGACCCGGCAACCGCGACCCGATAAGCGGGATCTTGGGCTGAAAGGTGGATCGACACACATAGGCCGACCCACATTGCGAGTCCGGTACATAAACCGGGACGCAAGAAGGCATAACGATGCCCGAAGGCGAAATCGCAATACATAGATGCTCCTAAAAGGGCGTGTGATTTTTATAAAACTAAAGAAACAAGGACAGTAAAAAAACAGCCGCTCAACCTTTTTAGATGCAGATCAAGTACAGTGTGTTTTTTTTGCAGGACGACCCTTCCTGGTTTCATACAAACCAGCGGGTAAAAAAAATGCGAGGACATCCAGATTTCTGGAGTCAACTCAAGCAAGGTGCCTGGTCAACGTGCTGAAGGACAAACTCCCACAAATGGTGGGAATGCGAAAGGACAAAGGCTTGGTGTCAGTCAGTTTCCGACAAGGACGGAGGCCGGGTTCATCATCGTTCTGGGCGGCAAGGCTTGCTTGCTCGCGCATTAAGATGGTTTCAAAAGTGTGCTCCCAAATCAAAGCGCAATTCAGTCGAAAAACCGGTGAACAAACATGAACATTTTGGTGTAAAAACAGAGATGGTCCAGCAAGTAATCGTCAATACTGAATAGCATCAAGACCTGTAGCCCGTTTTTCCCTAAGAGGCGGGATAAGAGCGAGGGATTTTGGCTAAAGATCTGGAGCGAAATGGTTTGGAAAAAGCGGACCGGGGTCGCGCCCGACCGCACCCGGTGGGTGCGGTGAGCATTTTTACAGGCCGTTGTAGCCCAGAGGTTTGGCTAAAATCACCGCGACTTATCGCGCTTCTTAGGTTTTCGGCACATGAGGGGTGCCGCTTGCTGAAGTACCAACCAGATGGCGGAATTCAACCTAAGAAGCGCGATAAGAGCGAGGGATTTTGGCTAAAGATCTGGAGCGAAATGGTTTGGGAAAAGCGGAAGCGCACCCATTGGGTGCGGTGAGCATTTTCACAGACCGTTGCAGCCCAGAGGTTTAGCCAAAATCGCCGCGAGTTATCGCGCTTCTTAGGTTCAAGTTCCGAGTGTGTCTTCAGAGTTCCCTCTGAGCGAGAAACCATCACCATACAGATTTTCGACCACCTCTTTTAGGAGAACGGAATGTACGACGAGCGTGTTGCCCTTATCGAAATGCCCGAAAACGATTGTATTTCGGTCTGTTTGTATTGCGAAAATGACGACCTCTTTGCGCTGGGGGAGCGCATCAACGCAAAGTTTGAAGAAGCCTACATGAACGGGTACAACTGGGACGCATTAATCCGCTGCTACATTGGAAAGCAAGACGCCCAGCTCATGAGCGAAATCGAATCGGACCCCGAAGCTGGGATGTACTCCGGCTACACATCCTTCTCGCCGGAGAACCTGGAAAAGATGAAACGCTTCGAAGCGTATTTGCGGGACATGCTCACAAATGAAACACGGCTAATGACGTTCATTCGTGCGCATCAAAGTGAAATCGAATGGGATTAGCCACCTGAACCCTTTTCCCGATGCGACTGACGCAAGGTTAGCGCAACCAGCGTTTGTCGCGCCGGCTCCTCGTTACCTCTCGAGCACAAAAACCCAGCCTCAAATAGCTGAGATTCCCGAATAACAGGACCAACTGCCGTGGCCGATGGCCCACCGAAACAGCCCCCGGCCACGGCCGAGACCATGGGTTAATTTTTTGCATCCAAAAGGTGTTGCGCCGGCGAATGCTGGGACAGGCCTTACCATGCCCGTTAGCGTACCTGTTCACCTCAGCGGTAAACCTTCCCCTGCCACCCACCGTTCCAATGGTTCCTAGATGAAAAGAAGCCCCTTCACCTTGTTCTCATTCTCTGGGCTTGCGCCAACCGGGTTATGATAATGCCGCACCACGCTTGCCTTTTTCCCAGCCATCGCCCCGTCAGCGGCCCCGATTCCGGCATCCCCGCGCCTGCAACAACCTTGGTGCCTGTTTGATTCCCCCCATTTCCCCATGAATTTTTCTTGGATGGTCAACATGAAAACTGAAAAAACCCCCTTTCATTTCAGCATTCCGGCTTGTCTGCTCTGCCTGCTGCTTACCCTGGTCGCCTGCGAGGCTCGCTTCGGCAACAAAAAAGACGACGTCAAAGAAGAGAAAGCAGAAGCCGTGGAAGAAGCGGTCCCCGTTGAAGTCGCCACCATTCGCACCGGCGAAATTGAATCGATCCTGAAAATGACCGCCACCCTGATCGCCGAGGAAGACGTCAAAGTCCTCGCCAAAGCAGGCAACGAATTGGTTGCATTGAAGGTTGAAGAAGGTGATCGCGTCGAAGTCGGCCAAATCCTGGCCCGCCTCGACAACCGTAGCCAAAAGCTCCAAGTGGAAAAAAGCAAAGCAGCCCTGGCCAAAGCGCAACGCGAATTGAAACGCCAGGAAAACCTGTTTAACCGCAAAATGACCACCGAGCAGAGCTACAACGACGCCAAAACCGAGGTGGAACAACAACAGATCAGCCTCGATGAGGCCCTGCTCCAGTTGGAATACACCGAAATCAAAGCGCCGATCACCGGCACCATCACCATGCGCGCGGTCAACCTCGGTGACGAGATTTCGGTCGGCAAAGAGCTGTTCCAAATCGTCAACTTCGATTCCATTGTGGCGCGCATCTACGTTCCCGAAAAATACCTGCCCCAATTAAAAGTGGGTTTGATGTGCCGCATCGATTCGCCGGTTTTCGGCGAACAAGCTTTTAGCGGCCGCATCCGCCGCATCGCCCCCGCCGTCGACGACAAAACCGGCACGGTGAAAGTCACCGTCGGCATGACCGACATCGGTCCGCTGCGCAAAGGCATGTACGTCAACGTCAACCTGGTGTTGGACGTCGCCGAATCAGCGGTGCTGGTCCCCAAAAAAGCCTTGGTTTACGACAACGACCAAACCTACGTCTACCGCCTGGGCGACGACAGCCGGGTGCAGCGGGTTGAACTGACCCCGCTGCTGAAGAACCGCGATTACGTGCAACCCGCCGCCGGCATTCAGGTCGGTGACCGCGTGGTTGTTGCCGGCCAGGCCGGCTTGAAAAATAAGGCCCTTGTAAACATTGTCGAAAGCGAAGCGGACGAAGCGCCCGCCGCCGAATAGAGCCGCGCCGACTCCCACCAAGCGAGCACCTCATGAAAAAACACGACGCCCTCTCCCTCCTGACCACCACCCGCCCCGTCGCCGTCACCATGCTGTTTGTCGCCGCCACCGTGTTTGGTTACTTCTCCATCGCGCGTTTGCCGCTGACCCTGATGCCCGAGCTGAGTTACCCGACCCTCACGGTGCGCACCGAATTCACCGGGGCCGCGCCGGAAGAAGTTGAAAACGACATCAGCCGACCCATTGAAGAAGCCCTGAGCGTGCTTGGCGGCCTCAACAAAATTTCCAGTATCAGCCGCTCCGGCGTGAGCGATGTGGTCCTCGAATTCGTCTGGGGCACCGACATGTCGGAAGCCACCCAAAACGTTTTGGAAAAGCTGGACCTGGTCTTTTTGCCTGAGGACGCGGAACGCCCGCTGATCCTGCATTTCGACCCCTCGCTCGACCCGATCATGGAACTGAGCTTGGCCGCGCATGGCGATGACACCCGTGAGGAGCAAGGCCTGCGCCGCCTCAGGCGTTTGGCCGAACTCCAGGTGAAACGCTCCCTTGAGAAGGTGCAAGGCGTGGCCGCGGTGCGCGTGCGCGGCGGTTTGGAAGAAGAGATCCACGTTGCGCTCAACGAGGAAGCCCTGCGCCGCGTCAACCTCTCGATTCAGGACGTGATCACGCGGCTGGAGAAGGAAAACATCAACGTCGCGGGCGGTACCATCAAAGAAGGTCGTACCGAATACATGGTGCGCACGCTCAACGAATTCGTGTCCATCGAGCAAATGCGCGAAACCATCGTGGCCAAGGACGGCGACCGGCTGGTGCGCGTCAAAGACATCGCCACGGTCAAAGCTTCCCACAAAGAACGGGAAATCATGACCCGCGCCAACGGCGGCGATTCGGTCATCATCGAGATTTACAAAGAGGCCGACGCCAACATCGTGTCGCTGGCCAAGTTGATCAAAAAAGAGGTGGGCACCTTCCAAACCGAAGCCGAGAAAGCGGCTGAGGAAGAGAAAGCCAAAACGGATGAAGCGGGCGGCCGCCGCCGCCACGGCCGCCCGGCACGGGACGCCGGGGTCAGTGCCTTCCGTTTGAAGCAGGATTTGGCACAACGGCTGTACACCCAAGAGGGTGTCGAACTCAAAGTCGTTGCCGACCGCTCCTTATTTATTGAGAGTTCCATTAACGAGGTTCGCAACACCGCCGTGCAGGGCGGCCTGCTGGCGGTCCTCATCCTGTTTTTGTTCCTGCGCAACTTCAAATCCACCGTGATTATCGGCGTAAGCATCCCGGTGTCGATTTTGATGACCTTCGCACCCTTGCACCTGATGGGGGTTTCGCTCAACATCATGTCACTCGGCGGTTTGGCGCTGGGCATCGGAATGTTGGTCGACAGCTCGATTGTTGTGCTGGAATCGATTTACCGCTGTTTGGAGGAAGGCGATTCCGTGTTCGAGGCCGCCATTCGCGGCACCAAGGAAGTGCGCGGCGCGGTGTTCGCCTCGACCCTGACCTCCATCGCCGTCTTTTTCCCGATGGTGTTTGTCGAGGGCATTGCCGGTCAGGTGTTTGGTGACCTGGGTTTGGCCGTGGTCAACTCGCTGACAGCGTCACTGGTCGTCGCCCTATTCCTCATCCCTATGCTCGCCAGCCGTCAAGGTTTCGACAACCTGTTGGCAGACAGCGGCGGCAAACCCATGTGGCGTTTTCAATCGATTCGCGACCTACAAAACATGTTCCGCGAGGCAAGCACCGGCATGCGCTTGCTGGGGATCCTAACCCTGTTCATCCCGCTGCGTTTCCTGGTGACCCTGATTTTCGAAGGGCTCTTTAACCTCTTCTTCTTCCTTATGTATTACCTGGTACTGATCGTTCGTCGCGTGCTGGTCCCGGTCCTCGGCTTGCTGTTCGGGGTGATTTTCTGGTTACCGCTGCGCATTATGGACGGGTTGCTCTATTGGGCGGGCCGCATCTACCCGCCGATCATTCGCTGGGCGCTGGCCAACAGCGTGGTGGTCGCCCTCCTCCTGGTTGGCTGCCTGGCCTGGACCTGGCACATGGCGCAAGACCTGGAAAGTGAACTCTTGCCCGAGGTTCACCAGGGCGAATTCACCATCGAAGCCAGCCTGCCCGTCGGCACCCCGATTGAGCAAACCGCCGCGGTGTTTTCCCCGATTGAAAAAGCGATTCTGGCCGAGCGCGAGCACATTGAAGAGTTGCTGGTGACCTTCGGCTACGATGTCACCAACACCAAACGCTCGGACGAAGGAGAGCACTCGGCCAAGTTCAAGGTGCTGCTGCAAGCCTCGGAACAACCGGCCCTGTTGGAAGAAGAAGTCATCAGCCGCCTGCGTGCGCGCTTCGAAAAACTCCCCGATGTCGGCATCCGCGTGGTGCGGCCGGTGCTGTTTAGCGCCGCCACCCCGATTGAGGTGGAATTCCACGGCACCGACCTCAAGGAACTCAAACAGGTCAGCGACCAGGCGCGCCGCATTTTTGCGGCCATCCCCAACCTCAGCGACGTTGAGTCGACGCTGAAAGCGGGCGCCCCCGAAATTCAGATTCGCTTCGACCGCGAAAAAATTCAGCGCTACGGCCTCAACCTGCGCCAAGTCGCCGACCTCGTCAAAAACAAAGTTAAAGGCGAGGAGGCGACCAAGTACAACCTCCAGGACCGCCGCATCCCGATTTTGGTTCAGTTGGAAGAACAGGACCGCAAAGGCGTGGAAGACGTGGCCATGCTGACGATTAACCCGCAAGGCGAGAACCCGATCCCGCTGGAATCCGTCGCGGAACTCTACCTCGACGAGGGACCGAGCGAGGTGCGCCGCATCGACGGCAGCCGCGCCGCGGTGATCAGTGCCAACATTCGCGGCGGCTCGCTGAGTGACGCGGTGGCCGCGATTGAAGTGGCCGTCGCCGAGCAGATCAACCTGCCCGAGGGGATGACCTTTTACATCACCGGCCAAAACGAGGAAATGGAGCGCAGCGCGGCCAGCCTGTACACCGCCTTGTTCCTGAGCATCTTTTTGGTGTACGTGATCATGGCGTCGCAGTTCGAATCGCTGGTGCATCCGCTGGTGATTATGTTCACCATCCCGCTCGCGTTTTTGGGCACGGTGATCGCGCTCAAGGTGTTGGGAATCAGCCTGTCCGTGGTGGTGTTCCTGGGCATGATCATGTTGGCCGGGATTGTGGTCAACAACGCCATCGTCCTGGTCGATTATATAAATACGCTCAAAGCCAAAGGCCTGGAACGAACCGAGGCCATCGTGCAAGCCGGCCAGGTACGCCTGCGGCCGATCCTGATGACCACCGCCACCACCGTGCTCGGTTTGTTGCCCATGGCCTTGGGCCAGGGTGACGGCGCCGAAATACGCACCCCGATGGCCGTCGCCGTCATCGCCGGTCTGATGAGTTCCACTTTCTTAACCTTGATTTTTGTTCCGGCCGTTTACGCAATGGTCGACAGCGCAATCGCCCGGCTCATCGGCCGCAAATCCCGTCCGATAGCCGAGGCCGCGGAGGGCACCTAATGGTCGACACACACGAACCCCAGCCGGAAGAACCCGCCGTCCCCTCGGCACCGGGTGAAAAGGACGGCGATACCAGCGAACGCATGAGCAACTTCCTGACGCGGTTTTCCTTGGAACGTCGCGTCACCGTGCTGGTGCTGTTTTTTACCACCTTGGTGGTGGGTTTAATCGCGGTGATGCGCATCCCGCTGGAACTGATCCCGCGCGGTTTTGAGGGCGATTCCATTCGGGTCGACGTGCCCTGGCGGGACGCGCCGGCGCGCGAGGTGTTGGACAAACTCACGGTTCCTCTGGAAGACGAACTCAGCACCGTCAAAGGGTTGAACCAAATCCGCAGCCGCTCCAACGACAACGGCGCGGCCGTGTTCCTCACCTTCAAACAAGGCGTCGACATGGACGTCGCCTACCGCGAGGTGCGTGACCGCGTCGAACGGGCACGCGCCCAGTTCCCCGACGATGTGGAGCGGGTGTTCCTCAGCAAACAGGACACCAGCGGCGTGCCCGTCGCCGTAATCGGGGTCGCGGTGGATCCCAGCATCAGCGACGCCTACAACCTGATCCAAAAAAACGTGGTGTTTCCCTTCAAACGGTTGGAGGGCATCGCCACCGCCAACATGGACGGTTTGGAAGAAAAGGAAATCCTGATTGAAGCCGACCGCGGTTTGCTGGAGGCCCACGGCCTCAACATCTACCAACTCTCGCAACAGCTCAGCGGGGACAACTTTTCCCAAGCCAGCGGTCACGTGCGCGAGGGCAGCAAAAAACTCCTGCTGCGCACCGTCGCCCGCTACGCCGATATCGAAGAACTCAGCCAACGGCCGATTGCCGACAACCTGGTGCTCTCCGATGTGGCCCAAATCAAATACGAACAACCGGAACGGGATTACAGCATTCGCGTGAACAGCAAGCCGGCGTTTGCCCTGGTCCTGCTGAAGGAAGGCGAGGCCAACACCGTCGATGTCTCAAAACGCATCGCTTCAACCTTTGAAGAAATGCAAAAAGACCCGCGCCTGTCCGGCTTGGAAATGGCGCTGCTGTTTAACCAAGGCGACCTCATCGAAGAATCACTTTCGAGTTTGGTGTCGAGCGGCCGCATCGGCATTTTGCTGGCGATGGTGGTGCTGTTCTTTTTCCTGCGGCGCTTCCGCATGACCTCGATCATCGCCTTGTCGATTCCCCTCAGCCTGGTGATGGCGCTGATTGTGATGTTTTTCGTCGGCGAGACGCTCAACATCCTCACCCTGCTGGGCCTGGTCATTTGTATCGGTTTGCTGGTGGATAACTCGGTGGTTGTCGCCGAAAACGTGCACCGCTGGTACCACGACGGGGCGAGCAAAAAAGACGCCTGCATTCGCGGCGCGGGGGAAATCGCCCTGGCGATTACGATGGCGACCCTGACCACCGTGATCGTGTTCCTGCCCGTCTCGCTGGTAGAAGGCAAAGCCCAGTTCTTTTTGCTGCGGCTGTCGATTCCGATTTCCGTTTCCCTGCTTGCTTCGCTCGTGGTCGCGCTGGTTTTCATTCCGCTCTGTACCTACTTGACCCTGTCCGAAAAAGATTTGAGCTACGGATCGGCGACCTTTAAGACGCTGCACCTCAAACTCAACGCCGTTTTGCGCGGGCTGTACGACCGGACCCTGGAACCACTGAACCACGGCTACAACCAGGTGCTGGCTTATTTCCTGCGACGGCGGGTCGACCTGTTGCTGTTGCTGGTGATCGTGCTCGGCGCGACCGGTCATGTCGCCAAAGAGGTGAAGGTGGTCGCGGGCGATCCCGAGGAATCGAACCGGTTTGAAATTGAGATCAGCCTGCCGCAGGGCACCAGTTTCGTCGAGGCCCAGGCCTTTTTTAAACGCGTCGAGAAGGTTCTGGAAAACAACGAGGAAAAACTCAACCTAACCTTTTATATGGTGTTCCATCGCTCCCGCTACGGGCGCGCCCAAGGCTCGTTCGACGGCGACAAAATGCCCGACGCCAACGTCAAAGAAATCGTTAAAGATCTTGCCGCACAAATGCCGAAAAAACCCGGCGTTGAATACTATTTCGGCGAAAACGAAAACAGCGAAGAGATCAAGGAAGACATTTACAACGTGGTGTTGTACAGCGACGACATCGACCAATTGGACCAAACCGCCGACGATCTGGAGCGCGCGCTCACCAAGGTGGAAGGCGTGATCGGCGCCAAACGCAGTGCCGAGTTGCCACCCAACGAAATGGCGCTGCAAGTGGACCGCGACCGTGCCAATCAGGTCGGCGTGGAACCCGACGTCATCGCCGCGGTGGTGGGGTTCGCCCTGCGCGGCAGCGCCTTGCCGCGGTTCCGCGACGAATCGCGGGAGATCCCGGTGCGGGTGCGTTTTAAGGAATCGGACCGCGAAACGCTGGACCACCTCAACACCTTCTCCGTACCCACCGACACTCAGGGCTTTTTGCCGCTTTCGGCGCTGACCGAGGCACGCATGTTACAAACCCCGACCAGTATTTTCCGCCGCAACAAACAGATCTCGCGGGTGATTTCCCTGGAGCTGGATTCCGAGGACGTCGACAAAACCCGCACCCGCCTGCGCAAGATCCTGGGGGACGTCGATTTACCCGAGGGCCTGAGCTTCAGCATTCCCACCACCTCCAGCAGCGACGAGGAAGATTTGCGCAACATGGCCATGGCCGCCCTGTTCTCCGTCGTTTTTATCTACCTGCTGATGGGCCTGTTGTTCGAGAGTTTCATCCTGCCGCTTTCAATCATTTGCACCATCCCCATGGCGTCCATCGGCGTGTACTGGATCCATTTCCTGACCGGCAAAAGCCTCGACATGCTGGGCATTATCGGCATGATTCTGCTGATCGGCGTGGTCGTCAACAACGGCATTGTGTTGATCGATTACGTGATTCGCCTACGCGGGCGCGGGTTTGACCGCTCAAAAGCCCTGCTCACCGCCGCGGATCGCCGCTTTCGGCCGATTGCGATGACCGCATTAACCACCATCATTGGTATGATTCCACTGACCTTCGCCAAACAGAGCAGCATGGGCTTGGATTACATGAGTTTCGGCATGACGCTGATCGGCGGCATGACCACCGCCACCGTCCTGACCCTGCTGGTCGTCCCCTGGGCCTACACCATCTTCGACGACTTCCGCGAGCGCTTTACCGCCGTGTTCGCCGAGGCATGGTTGGGTCGCCGTCGCCAACCGAACGAACCCGTCGGAGAAGGATCGGAGGCCGCGCTTTAACCTGAGTTGCGTGATTCGGGTTTCGGCTTCGTAACAGAATTCCTTGTAAGCAAGGCGGGTTAGCCCGCAATTACCAAACGAGCCAACCCACCATGGAACTCTTGTCCCTCAATCGCACCGCCCTCGCCGAATACGACGCCCCGGCATTGGCGGTGCTCGCCGGCCTCACCCCCGACCCCGGCGTTGCCATTCAAGCCGCGCGCCGCAACGGCCTGACCCTTGCGGTCGACGGCGTTTACGTCCACAGCAAATACGACCCGTTCAAGGAAGCAACCCAGCTCATCCAAAAAGCCGCCGCTGAGAACCAAACGGAAGAAGCGGCCTCGCACCACGTCCATTTCGGTTTTGGTTTGGGTTTTCTGGCCGAAGCCGACGCGGCAAGCTTCGCCGGGCCCATCCTCATCTATGAGCCCAACCCCACCCTGCTGTTGGCCGCGCTTTCGTCCCGTGACTTAACCGACCTGTGGCGGCAACGGCGGGTCTTTGTCCGCACCACGGAAAAAGGCCTGCGCGCATGGGTGCGCCGTCACATGGGCGCCATGAAACAAATCCAACTGTTGTTTTCACCCTACCACCGGCGCGTCCACGGCAAGCAACTCGCCTTTTTGCTGGAAACGCTCAAAAGCGAACGCAACCGCGCGGGCGTGTTGCGCAAGGCCGAGGAAACCGTCTACAAAACCTTCATCGCCTCGACCCTTCGTTCCTTCCCATGGTGGACGCGAAAACGCGGCGTGGGCCTGCTGACCGACCGCTTTCTCGGCAAGCCGGCGGTCATTGTCGCGGCCGGACCCTCGCTGGAACAGAACCTACCGGCCCTACGTGCCTACCGCGACCGCGTGCTCATTTTCGCCCTGGCCCGTTCGGTACCCTTGCTGGAACGCCACGGCATCCGCCCCCACTTTCTGGTCCACACCGAGGCCAAGGATTACCTGCCCTTGATCTACGGCTGCAGCAACCTGGCCGACACCGTGTTTCTCTTGTCCGAGCAATGTCACCAGGGCTTCTACCGCTTCCCCCACCAACTCACCCTCACCTACCAAAACCCCGCCAACCTGTTCTCACAATGGGTGGTCGGCCGTTACCAAGGCCTGCGCCGCAACTTCATCCCAACCGCCGGCTCGGTCGCAACCGAGGCTTTTTCGCTGGCGACCCTCTTCGGCTGTTCGCCGGTGGCGCTGATCGGCCAAGACCTCGGCAGCCGCCAGGGCCGCCATTACGCCGACGACGGACGCAACCGCAACTTTGTGGCCGGCGAGGCCGACACCCGCCGTACCAAAGGTTATTTCGGTGGTCAGGTCGCCACCTACGCCCATTACCTGCATTTTCGCGACTGGTACGCGGAGGCCGTCGTCAATTACCGCGAACGACGCCCGGATCAGCGGTTCGTCAATGCCACCGAAGGCGGCGCCGCCATTCCCGGTTTCGAACAAATCACCCTGCGCGAACTCCTCGCCACAGAGGCGGCACCCGAACCCATCCGATTCGAACCACCGACCTGGCTAACCGGGGAAATGACGGAAATGGTGGCCGACACCGCACTGCAACGGGGCTTAATCGAAGAAATCCAAGCGGCGCTGACAGCAGCCGAGGCGACTTTGGACGGCTTCGCGGCCGATTGCCGGCACTGGCAGAACGAACCGCCGACCACCAACCTAGCCAACCTCCAACAAGCCTTCGAAACCCTGAGCCGCTTTAGCGCGGCCTTCGTGCGTTTTTTCGAGCAGCTCCCGTTCGGGCGCGCCTTCTTGCCCGAATCCTTCGTCAAAGCGGAGCAGGCGGCGGCTGAGCTAGACGAAAACGACCACCTCGCGGTCTTTGGTGAAGAGCGCGACAAACTCATCGAAACGGCGGCGGCCTGGCGAAGTTGCATCGAAACCATGGCCCCGATTGTCGCGGCCACGCGCGCCGATCTTGACCAACCCATTAACTAGTGTGGTTTCCCACCATACACAGACAGAGCAACCGCGCCGACTTCGGTACCCAACGTCTATCCGACCGGCATGTTTGTTAAAACCGGATCGGTTCCCAACCGGGAGGCGGCACATATTGTGGATGTTTTTTCAAAAAAGCTTTAACCGGTTTGGATGAAAACTCAAAAACCTCAACCACTTCTACCTTGCGATGGTGTTTAATCGGCCCACAGCAATGCCCAAAAGGACCACCCTTTTCGTGGATAATCGCTTTACCCCGAAACCAAAGCGCCTCTTGGAAACCTTGGTAGTTGTAAATGAGTTCTAAGTGTTTCCCCATCTCACGCTGCTGTTCAAGGGGAACTTGAGTTGTAATTTCAAGCCAAGTTCCTACGGTAAGAGGCTCCAACGAGACGGTATAAGCTGAATATTCAGGCGCCAAAATATAAAAACCTTCAATAGGCACAACCTCGCCCTTGAAATAAGGAAGGATCGCCAAGAGAAAAAAATACGTCGTCAATAGAACCGGTTCCTTGGTTTAATGTGGTAGACGGTCTTTTTCCGAGGAATCAACCGAGTCATGTTTTTGTGATGTTTCTCCATGGCGGGTTTGAGAAACATATGGATATTCTTTTTTTCCACAACACCCATCATAGCAGGCATGCCCATGATGTTGCCGTCCCAACCCTTAAATGGGGCCGTACTCGTGTACTTGTCATCCAAGCCGATTAGGTGGCCAAACTCGTGGGGGGCGGGGTCATTCTCTGGGGAAACTTGATCATTACCCTTCCAGATACCCTCAAAACCATTCCCGAAGGTTTCGCTACGCCGAAACTCTTTCCTCAACTCAACATAATTAAGCTCTGGATTTCTTTTGGCTTTCTCCTTGTAATTCGTAGGACGCTCTTTTTCGTAAAGAACCTTCACATCAAAGACAACATTGTAGGTTTTATTTTTATCCGTATCCTCGTAAACGTGCCCATTCCAAGCCGCATTGATATTTTTTTCCATCATCTTGGCCGTTTTTTCATCTGCCGCGTCACCCCACACCACGATTTTGGCGGATACGGTGATCGTCTGGGCTTTCTCATCAACAACCACCTTGGCATTTTTTCCATCGGGATCAATTGCTGTCAGCGGTTGGTTTGCAACGTAAAGGTAGGGACTGAAATTTTCCCGCTCGGGGTCGACGTTTATGAAACGTGTGCCAAATACAGGGAAACAAAAACAACATAAAATCAAAACATGCCTAAAGTTCATAAGGACCTCAACACAAAATTATCCAGCCCATCATAGACAGACCTCTCTCAGTCGTCAACACAACGCGACTAGAAGGTAAAAAATACGACAAGCCGGCTTTTCGGAAAGGCACGGCCCGCGTGGGCGATTTTTGGGCGGGTAAAAAAATCCACCGTATCGTTTCGGCTTTCAACCCGCGGCTTTGGGGAAAAGCCTCATTTCTCACTTCATGACGGCCGGACGACCACTTCTCAAGCTAGCCCGCATTTCTCAGAAGGAATGCTGCTACGGGGCAACCGATGCGATTACGAGGGGCTCACCGTATGACTCGGCCAAGCCGCCTTCGCCTCAGCTGCTACCCCGAATGATAGGCCCCGAGAAAGGTCGGCCCCGCTGTGCCGTGGCTTGGTCGTCATTTTCGTACGCACAAGGTTTCAGCTTCTCACGACGAATCCTTGTGAGATTTACAGGCTAAAAGGTGCAAGCCAAACTGGCAAAACCCAAGCAACCCGGCGCTACATCCTAGCCGACGCCGCAAGCCGGATGTTTGCCTTGGGGACCACTTTCACCGAAAGGCCGTAAACCATACTGGAACCGCAAGAGCATCTGTTTCGAAGTACAACGCTTGGTCAGGAAAACCGGATATTTTTCAGGCAAAGTTTATCATTTGGCGCCAGGCACCGATAGGTGACCTAGACGAATCCCTTATGCACCGCATGCCCGCCGGGTCATCCCCTTACAGCGATTGTGGGCGGCGCGGCTTCGAATTAAAATCGATTGTTCTTCCTAAAATATAGCGCTGAGTCTTTTGGATTAATCGCGCGTTTTAGATGATAATCATCCGACGGAGTTCCTTGGGATTGACGGCGGGCAGGACCTTATTTTGATGATGCGACAAAACCACCAACCTCGGCCGAACCTCGCCGACCTGCATTTTTTATCCGGTTTTGCGGATCGATGGAACAGCGACAAGACCCGGCGCCGCGTCGGTCTGTGGTTGGCGCTGATGGTGTTTCTGGCCGCGCCGCTATGGGCTCAAAAGCGCAACCTACGCAATTACTCCACCGACGAAGGTCTGCCCCAATCCCAGGCCCTGTGTCTTTTTCAGGACAAGCTGGGTTTCTTGTGGGTTGGCACCTACAGCGGTTTGTCCCGTTACGACGGCTCGCGTTTTAAGAACTACACCAAAGAGGACGGGTTGTCGCGCAACTACATCACCCAAATCAACCGCGACAACCTCGGCCGCCTCGTGGCCGGGACCCGGTTTGGCCTTAACGTTTACCAAGACGGCCGCTTCACCATTTACCCCGGCCATCCGTTTTGGCGGAATTGCAATGTGAACGACATGTTGCTGGACAGCGAGGGGCGCCTGTGGGTCGCCGCCACCCAAGGTTTGGCCATGATCCAAAACGGGGTCACCTACATTCTCGCCATCCCCGCCACCGTCGCGGAAACCCCCGCGTTTCGTCTGTACCAATTACGTTCCGGCCGCATCATCGTGGCCACCACCAAACGGGTTTTCCAAATTGTCGACAACCAACTTGCCCCGCTCATCGCCAACATAGCCACCCCGTTCCAAATCCTAGCATTGGGCGAAACCCTGGACGGCCGTTTGTTGGTGGGCTCGGATCGCGGATTGTTCGTGCTTGAAAATGAGCAAATGACCCTGTTCACATCCGGCGAAACCATCTTCGACATGCCGGTGACCAAGGTACTCAGTACCCAAGAAGGCATGCTGTGGGTCGGAACGCGCGGCCAGGGGGTCGTGGGTTTGCGACAAAGCGATGGGACCGTTTTTTTGATCGACAAAAAGTCGGGCCTCATCAACGCCTCGGTCGCCGCCTTGCTCCAAGACCGCGAGGGTAATTTATGGATCGGCAACGACGCCATGCTCACCAAATACACGCCCGGTCCGTTCTCCGTGTTCAGCAGCGAACACGGTTTGGGCAATGATTTTGTTCGCGCCATTTTCAAGGACCACAATGACCTGATTTGGCTGGGGACCCGTAACGGGGTAACCACCATGACTCCCGATTACCAATTCACCCCGCGCGACGACATCGTGCTTCCCAGCCCACGCGTTTTTTCCATCAGCGGCAAAAAAGACGGCACCATGTTTTTCGCCACCTACGCCGGACTCACCATTGTTAAAGACGGCGTTTCTACCGCCTATAATTCGCTTGACGGGTTGCGCACCGATTACGTGCGCTCGGTGTATACCGACAGCAAGGAACGCGTTTGGATCAACACCCTCGGTCTCGGCTTGTGGCAGGGCGAAGGCAAGGTTTCCTCCTTACCGGAAGGGCACCCGCTCCACCTGTGTTTCATTTACGACATGATCGAAGACGCCAAGGGTTGGTTGTGGCTGGCGACCGGGCGCGGGTTGATTGGGTACGAACCCGACAGCGAAGAAGTGGTGACCTTTGACGCCTTTAACGACGTCACCGTCTGGTCCGTGGACATGGATCGCGAGGGGGTGATTTGGGCCGCGTCAAACGGCTACGGCCTGCTGCGGGTCGAGAACCAGAAAATGACCCGCCTTTCCACCGAAAACGGGTTAACCAGCATCTATGGTTGGCAGATCAAGTGCGCGAGCGACGGCTCCGTGTGGTACGGCCATAACCGCGGCCTGGACCGCCTGATCGGCGGGCGCATTGAACATTACGATACGTTGGATGGGATTGCCGAAAACGAGGGCACCGCCACCGCAACCATGGAAGATACCGCCGGCAATGTTTTGTTTGGTTCCAGCGAGGGAATCAGCCGCTTTAACCCGAGCGAGGTCCATCCCCGCACCACCCCTCCGACCCTGTACCTGGAGCAGGTGATGGTCGACGACATCGCGCTCCTCGACCAAAGCGAGGCCGTGGTTCCCCGCGACATGCACCAAATGGTGTTCACCTTCGCCGCGCCCCATTTTGCCAAGGAGGAAACCCTGCGTTTCCGCTGGCGTATGCTCGGCTTGGACCCCCGCTGGGCCGAATACACCGAGGATTACCAGGCACGTTATTTCAAATTGCCCGCCGGAAACTACACCTTTGAGGTCCAGGCCCACGCCGACTACAAGGACAGCAACACCGTGCGTTTTTCCTTCCAGGTACCGCGCATTTGGTGGCAAAAACCCATTTATGCCGTGTTCATCGTGTTGCTGGTCATCGGGACCGTGGTGACCTACACCCGCATCCACGTCTTCCGGCTCGCCAAACAGCAGCAGGCCTTGGAGCAATTGGTCGACGAACGCACGTCCGAGTTGCAAACCGCCAATGCCGACCTCTTCGAAACCCACCAGCGTTTGGTGGAAACCGCGCACCGCGCGGGCATGGCCGAAATCGCCACCGGCATCTTGCACAACGTGGGCAATATTCTCAACAGCATCAACGTGTCGGTTGAGGTCATGGACGAAACCGTGCGCAAATCTAACGCCTCCGGCTTCATGCGCCGTTTATTAGAAGTCATTCAAAACCAAGGTGAAGAAACGCAACCTGGCCAAAACCTCAGGCTGGCGGAGACTTTGGAAAAAACCATGACCTTGATGGAGCGCAACCAAAGCAAAGTCATGAAAGAGGTGAACGCGCTCAAGGATCAGATTCACCACATCAACGAAATCGTCAGAACCCAGCAGAGTTACGCCAAAATCGAGTACTACGAGCGCATGGACCCCAACATCGTGGTGATGGACGCCTTGCGCATTCTGCGCAACATGTTCCGCAACCGATCCATAGAATTGATCGAGGACCTCAAACCCCTGCCGTTTGCTTCCGTGGCAAAAATTAAGTTGATGCAGGTGGTGATCAACGTGCTCAAAAACGCGATTGAGGCCACGGAAAAGAACCCCATCGTGGTGGAGCGGGTGGTTTCGGTCTGGACCGATCTCAATACCGCGGGCGAAATCGAAATTCACATCAAGGATGCCGGTTCAGGGATTAGCGACGAGAAGGCGCAACAAATTTTCTCCTACGGCTACACCACCAAACGCAAGGGTCACGGCTTCGGCCTGCACTACTGCGCCAACGCCATGACGGAAATGGGCGGTTCGATTGCGGTCCGCAACAACGAGTCGGACAAGGGTACCACCTTCACCTTGAGGTTCCCGATCCACCGACAAGAGGCACGTGGAGAAGACGAGGAGACCGCCTAGCCCATCCATCAGCGCCGAAACAGATTTTGGTAAATCAACCGAAACGGGCGAATCAGGTAATAGGCCGGAAACAACGCATCCGGCAAGCGCAGCCCGCGCAGGTCGCCCTCATTGGGCACAAACATAAACTGGGCCGTGGTCGACCAACGAATGCGACGGCTGTCGTTGAGGTTGGTCAGCCAGCGAATCGCAAACCCGAGGGGGAGCTGCAGGGGAAAAGCCGAGGCATCGCGTTTTTTGGGAAAAATCCGCGGCAGGATGCTCCGCGCGCGTCGCTTCAGCTTGGGTTCCGCCGCCAGCGCGCGTTCAATCGGTTCCGGGAGCACCAGCTCAAACAGGAGCGCGCACAGGTACATCCCCATCAACACCGAGCGCCGTTGGCGGTGTTCATCCGCCGCCGCGAGCACCTGTTCCCAATCCGCGACATGCCCGCCGCGGGTGAGCGCCACCAAATCGTTGAGCCAGAACAGCCGCAACCAGCCATGCCGGGAACCGTGGGTCGCCAAATAGACAAACAAATCGTCGCCGCGAAAATAAGGCACTGTCAATCCCGCGAAAGGGACCCGTTCCGCGCGGGCGAACAGCGGTTCGAAACGGGCAAACTGGCTCAGTTCAAAACGAGACGTGCGCCAGTGTAAATCAAGCACCAAGTTCCATTGGGAATGGGCCAAACAGAGTTCGTGGCTGTAGGCCAGGAAGTGCCGGCGCTGACGCGGCGAAAAGCGGTCCAATTGATGGGCGTCGATGTCGAAACCAAGCGCTTGTTGTAAGTGGCGATGGGCACGGTCGCGATCTTCCGCGCGAACCATGATGTCCAGGTCATTCGAGGGCCGCAGCGCCATATTGCCAAAGGCGCGCTGACCAAGCATCGGCCCCTTCAACACCATCGCGTCAATACCCGCCTGTTGCAGGCTGGTGATCACCTGCTTTAGGTAACCCACCAACCGCATCATGTGAAGCGCGCGCTCGCGACCGTGGTTCTCCAACGCCACCCTGGCCGTCCCCGGCAACAGGTCGGGTGTTTCGCGCGTCAGCCAATGGAACAGGAGCGGGGCCAGCCGGTGTTCCACCGCCGCCGCCACCACAAAATCCCAGTCCGAAACCGCCGCCGCCGTGTCGCGGAGTTGCGCCGGGTCCGGTGGGTGTTTCGGGTCGTTGGCGCAGACCAACAGGATGCGGTACTCGGGGGGCAAGGCGTTGCGATCAAATGACATGCGCGATGGGTACCTCTGTCGGATCGACACCCGTGCGTCGGCGAGGCGGAACCCGCGAAGGGGCCGAAAACCACCGCCGGCGGTGCAGCGCGGCGCGGGCGAGAAACTTGACGAACTCGATTAATTAGAGGATGATGACTCTATCGTATTTTAACCGATACCACCAGTGAAAACCGTGTCGTTTCGCCCGCTCCCGGCCCCCGCTCTTGCCGCGGCGTCTCTCCCACGTTTTCCATTGCCATGCGCAACCGCGATTTCTTCCCGCGCCCATCCGCTGAAGCGAGGCCCGAATGACGCAAAAGCCTGGTTACCTTGTCACTTTGTGCGAGCAAAACGCCTACGTCGGCGGCGTGATGATCACCGATCACCATGCCATTCCCGTCGATTTCAAGTACACCGATCCCGTGATCCCCACCAAGGTACAGCGCATTATCTACGGGTCGGTGCTGGAACAGTACATTCGCAACCACGTCATCATCGGCGCCTTGATCAAAGAAATCAGCGTGCCGCCGCCCTTTTACGTCGTGTCGCAACACCAACTGTTTGATATCGAAGAAGCCAACAGCCTGACCCTCGTCGCCATCCAGCGCACCCAATTCGCATCGCTTGGCGAGCAAGGCTCCGTGACCCGCGCCAAGGACAACGAAATCCTGCTCCAGGGTTGGAACGACCAGCACCCGCTGCGCATCGTGTTCGGGCGCATCCCCGCCGATCAACAGGAAGCCCTGATCAAAGACCTGATTCAGCTTTCCAAAACCATGGACCTGGTTGAACCCGGTGAACGCTTGGAAAAGGCGCTGAAAACCTTATGTTTGGAAAAGATTCAAGAATAAATTCGGGCCTGCGCAAAATCATCGCCAAAATTTCGCGCGAGTTCCACTTCCCCCGCGTAACCGTCGTCCGCTGCCGCATCGACACGGGCGTGGTCACCTGGCGGGACAGAGAAACCGTTCCGATCCAGACCTTGCCGACGCCAAGCACGGCCGTCAACCAACGCGGCGAGCTGGTCACGACCGAGGTGCAACACGCGCGCCTCGACCCGGCCACCGTACTCACCGCGCAACCGCTATCCCAGATGGAAGCCACCGTTCGCGGTGCCGACTGCTGGCAAGCCGAATCCTTTCCCATCCACAACGGTTTGGGCGAAGAGGCCTTCGACCCCGCCGAAATCCACGACCAAGACCTCGCCGTTGAGGCACCGCGCGTGCGCGCCACCCGCTACCGTTTCCCCCCAAAAAAAATCAAATCGCCCCGCCTCACCTTCAACATGCGTTTGCACAGCAACTTAGGCTACGGGCGCATGCTGCCGATGTTGTTGCCGGTGCATACCATGGACCAGCTCCCAAAAAAGTTGGTGATCCGCTTTCGTGCCGGCGTCCTAAAAACATTGCAAGTCAAACCCAATCAAGTTAAGTTTGTCGGCGCTTGCCTCATGCTTCCCGCCGCCCCTTTAAAGTTTGTCCGATTCGAACCGAAGAGGTTGGATAGTTTGTACCGCGCCCACGCGGTCATCAGCGGTGCCCCGAGCACCTTACACGCGGGACGGTCGTGGGTATTTATTCAGCGCGAAAATCAGCCGGGCATTTTCCCGGTCATCGTTCGGGAGGCGTGAATTTGATTCAAATCCCCGGTTTTCAAATTCACGAAATCATCGGCGAGGGCGGCTCCTCGACCGTGTACCGCGCCACCCGCCTCGAAAACCAGCAAAAGGCCGCGCTCAAATTGCTCCACGAAAAGTACTCGGGCGACCCCGCCATGCGCAGCCGTTTGCAGCGCGAGGCCCGCGTCATCGGCAGCCTCAACCACCCGAACATCGTCAAAATTTTCCAATCGGGCAACTACGAGCGCCGTTTCTACATGATCCTGGAATACCTCTCCGGCGGCTCGCTGGCCCGCTACGAGGATTTTTCGTTGCGCCGCCGCCTCGAGGTGATGATCCAAGTGTGCGACGGCATCGCCTGCATCCACAGCATGGGTATCGTGCACCGCGACCTCAAACCGAGCAACATCATGTTCGGCGAGGACGGCTTACCGCGCCTGGTCGACTTCGGCATTTCCCTATTCTCCAAGGAAAATTACACACGCCTGACCCACACCAACATGGTGATGGGCACGCTCAGCTACATGTCGCCGGAACAACAGGCCGAGCCTGGCACCGTCGACCACCGCACCGACATTTATTCAATTGGTTCGATGCTGTACGAGGTGTTCACCGGCAAAAAAACCGTGGGCCGGTTCCAGGACCCCACCGTGCTCAACCCCGCCTTCCCGGTCGACCTGGAAAAAGCGATTCTCACCTGTTTGGCCCACGATCCCACCAAACGTTACAAGGAGATCATCGACCTGCAAAGAGATCTCATCGCCTTGTACCGCGACGGTTTGTTTAGCGAGGAAGGCGGCGACCTTACCGCCCAAGATTTCGTCAACCGCATCGGCATTTGGATCAAAAAGTTGGAGAGCGGCACCGCGGCGCAACGCCTGGAGGCCCGCCGCCAAATCGCGCAAAACGCGGTCATCGGCGACGTGCCGCAACTGATCAGCATTTGCGAGTCATCCGCGACCGAAATTCGCGCCGCGCTCATTCCGCTGTTCGGGAAACTGCGCGCCAAGGAGACCTACCCCTTCCTGGTGGACCAACTGGCCAACCCGCTACTGGCCCGCGACGCCTCGATTGCGCTGGCCTTTATCGGCAACCCGGCGGCGGTGCAACACCTGATCCCGGTCGTCAAAAAACAAGCCGCCTATTCCTACGGGGCGTTGCTACCGCTGGCCGTGCTGGGCGAGGAAAAAGACCTGAAGTGGATTGCTCCCTACCTACGCAGCAAAGACAGCACGGACCGCGAGGCCGCGATCAAAGCCTTCGAGCACGCCAAAAGCGCCAAATACCTAAAACCCCTCAAGAAGCAGCAAAAAATCGAACCCGAAGCCCATCTCAAAGACCGCCTCACCACCCTCATCCACAAACTAGAGCACGGCGCTCGGTAACACGGCACTCACGTAATAAGCTTGACTTAGGAATTCCGTATTGAACCCAAGTTTGTGGCCGGGATGATTCTTAGAGCCTTGAAGCATACTTCGCCAAACAGCCTCATTCCAAAGTTTAAGCCAAAATCACCGCGTTTGTGAACTTGGGGGAGTGATAACCAAAGTACCTTCCTCGGTATCCAAAGAAAGGTGTTTCTCCTCAAAACGTGCGAGCGTTACGAGATTGCTGGATACAGCGTGCAATTTCCCACCTTCCAGCTTGTAGCGCTTGCGTTCAATGTCACCGGTGCCTAACTCCGTGAGGTAAATATCGAACCATACGGCGGTCGCATCGGAAAAGATATGGTTAATCAGCGAGTGGTTGGGGTTTCGCCGGTAAAGCCGACTGTTTTTGCTTCTTTTCACAAGCGGGAGTTCGGGCAATAATCGGCGAACAGGTTTAAAGGCTGAATCATGCTCTACAACTGAGCCTGTTTTGTTGTGAAAAACAAAAGGCACATGTTCGTTTATCAGAAGGAGCACGGTGTAGTTTTTCTCTGTGGCTATATCATGCAGTGGAAGAAAGCTCTCCGCCTCTAGGTCTAGAATCTTGAACACATGAAGGCCTTCTTTTTCTATGAAACGGCATAGAAATTGACCATTTTGAATTGGCTGAATTCCCGACCAAAGCATTTGGGGCATAAATCCTTCAAAAGTATCAAACTCAAGGATTTTTCCGATTTTCAGATCGTCAGTCACCTGATAGCCCGCATTATTCCTAATGACCAAAAATCCAGTTTTATATGCTATGACCTTCCTCGATCCGAATATTTTCAAACGTGGATCATTAATTTCATACGCGAGATAGGTTTGAATATTCACTATTAGTAACTTGGTCTTCATTTGAGAAAAATTAAGAATAGCTACTTGTTTTTTTTGTTTAGCTGCCCCGTGAAATCTTTCAATAAAGACGTCAGAAAGCGGGATCTCTGTTTTGTACAAATCAGAGAACAGAAGGTTTGTGAGTAAAACTAGAGTGATAACCATAGTGAATCCTGCTGTGTGTTTAGAACAACTGGGCCTCAGCAAGCCAAAGCCCAGCATGAATAACCTTATAGATCTTGCAACTCGCACTCGGCCCAGTCTCGCATGATATAACGCCAGTCATCTTCATCGCAAGGACCTGGGTAGGTTTGAACCGAGCAGTCGTAGATCTCTTCTAGGATATCGAGACAATCGGGCGTGGTCGCAAAAGAAAACGAGGAAAGGGTGTACGAGGCCAAGAACAAAACTAAAACCTTTTTCATATGAATCTCCAATATAAAACACGCGAGCAAAACCAGGGGATACCCACGCAGTTTTAATTTATTTTAGTCTCAAAGCGTTGTTTTCAGCAATAGCAGAGCGATTTCACCATAGCGTCCAGAAACTGTCTAGGTAAAAAATCACTAAATAAATTTCTGACCCTACTTGCATTTAATAAAGTAACGACTCAAGAGTAAATGACAACATCAAAGATCAAGGGAAGCACTAAAGAAATAACAAAAAATGCGCAAAACGCAACCTTGACGCAAGTAACACCTTGCGTCAACCAAAAAGAGATCTGACGATAGGCCCAAGTGCGTATTTAGCGCACCTCGCGTAACAAAAAGTTGCAACAGGTCGTAGATTTCCCTTTAGATTAATAGAGTCGGCTCTCTGTTTTTGTTGTTTCCTCAGTGGTCTCTCTAGCCTTCGTTAGGATGAGGTGGGTCACTAGGTTTAATAGGTGCATCATCGACTAAAGGGCTCTCCAGCGACACGTGCAATTCGAAAATTCCTCCGAAGCGTCCGCGGATAATTCTAGAAGTTCTCGTGGTGGCTCTGTCGCCCCCTACATAGTATTTATTAATCCTGACTGTCTATATGCTTCAGCAATGTAAAAAAGAAACACTCCCGTTTGAATCAGTTTTCATACTCTATCTCCGATATTTTTTTCCTATGTAACCTAACACGTTCACGGGAACACCACTTAACTTTACAGTAAATGCTCCCATTCTAGGATCCTCCGTCTGGCTCATCGCTAATAGGTGGATCGGAGCCAAGTGTCCCATCTTGCGAAAGAACTGATTCTTCCAGTTGTTTTAAACCCTCAATTGATATGCTTACGGTGTCTTGCGAACTCTGATTTGAAACACTATTTCTATTCAATCTTCCATCGATATTTTCAGTTTCCGGCTTAAAAAAATCGACAAAAACCCTATCAATTCTTGGTATCTCCATGAAGTGACTCCTCTTTGTGGAATTGTGTGTTTTTGGTTCTTGTAAAGTTCAACAAGGTGTTAACGTAGTTCCCGTTCACCGGATCCTTAGAGCGCTGCAATCGATTGGCCAGCGCGCCGGCAGGTAGCCCCATTTCTTCGGCCCATAACATTCTTATGCTTAATACGAAATCTTTTAGTCGGCTATCTTTTGTTTTTTCCGCGATCTCTTCAGCCAAGAGCAAATGATGGTACGCCTCATTAAGTTCACCAAGAGGAACTAAGACTGAGGCGAGACTTGCGTGCGCAACCCCTGTTCTGCCGACATCTCCCTCAAGCAGTGATAGCCGAATTGATTCCTCGAAATCGACCCTGGACTGTTCCAATTCTCCTTTCATTAAAGAATGAAAACCTTGAAAACGATAAATCAAGCTCTCGTATTTTTTGGTATTTACCAGCTTGGCTTCTTCAAGGTGTTCGAGAACCATTTTTTCATCGCCCAAATACAAATAACACTCCGCTATAAATAGCACCGAGCGACGCAATACGTCCCTTTTGCGAGACAGTTTCTCAAGCAAGTCCCTACTGTTAGCAAACGACTCAATTGCTAAATGCAACTCACCTCTATAGAGGTACCCAAGTGCAAGGTTGTACCAACCAGCCGCCTGGTGATAAACATCCTGGTCACTAATCAGTGGGTCAACCTGCTTTTGAACGATTGAAATATCCACTTCCAGATCTAATGCTGTGCGGTATGTGGCAATAATAAGTTCACTTGAGCTCTCTGGCGCTCGCTTTGGAATTTGATCAAAAGCAGCAGGTCCGTTTTCCATCCACTTTTTCTTGAAGTTAAGTAGAATTTCTTGTTCGGTTTTTTCAAAATGATATTTTCCACTTACCAAACCCGCTGATACGCCGATAGCTAGCAGCAATGTTCCTTTAATCAAGCTCTTAGGTATGGCGATAGTTGAATTTTCTGTTTCAAAACCAGTTGCTAAAACTGAAGCGGGTCGCCACAAGCCAAGCTTGCCAAATAGCTGTTGGAAACGCGTGTGGGGAACCACGGAAACGCCATGGCGGCCCTTGTAAACGCCCCGTACAAAGTGAGACTTGTCAAACCGCTCGTTACGTTCTTTCGCTTGAGCAATCAGGGCAAGCAATTCACGGGTTGTTACGGTGACCTTGCGGCCAAGCTGGCGCTCAGCAAAATAGACGAATTGGGCGCCAAGATACAAGCGCTGGGCACCTCTTTTCCCCCGGTAAGGTTCTTTTCGAATGGGCTGAAGGACCTCTTTCACATGAACGGCTAACTCTGGGTCCGCTTGGAAAAATCGCTGGAGCGCCCCTTCCCTTTGCCACAGGTAGCGCCCTAAATACGACTGAACCCGAGCCCGCCGGTCGCGCAGTTCGGCTTTCTCTGGTTCGGGCACTCTCACGTCAAACTGCCAGTGATCCAATATGTCTCCGGTCGAGTAAACCACATTCAAATCCAGTAAAACCAAAAGTTCTTCACAGTCCAAATCCCGTTTTTCAACTGCCGCCGTTTCGTTGATAGGTTGGTTGTTTTCCGGCATGCGTCCTCCAATCATTTATATAGGCAGGAATAAAACCTAAGAAACTCGATGTATCGCGGTGGTTTTGACTAATCATCTGGGCTACAACGGCACGTGAAAATGCTCACTGTACCCAGAGGGTGCACGTCGTGCGCGACCCCGGCCCGCTTTTTCCAAGCCATTTCGCTCCAGATCTTTAGTCAAACCACCTCACTCTTAGCGCGCCTCTTAGGTAAAAAGCCCCTATCGGTTTTGCCGTTTGAAGCAGCATGAGCAAAAACCGAGACCCTCAGGGGATTCTGTTCGGTTCGGAGTGCAACCGTTCCTTCGACCTTTTGGAAAGTCAAACTATTTTAGGCAGACATGTTTTCTGCGTCAACCAACCTACTGAGCGATACCGAAGCAGCGCAAACCTTCCTTCTAACGCACACGTTCGCATTCGCATGTTTTTTACAAGTATTTATTCACGCTGTGAAACCGCAACACGCCCAGCTTACTCTTTTCGCCCCCAAAGGGATAGGGTAAACCACAAATTCGTTTTAATTTCAGCTACTTACGCTTTATTGGATGCTTTCTTTTCACCGAAGTTTTATGCATTCTGTCTGAACCATGGCGTCGTTCCCGGATATTCTGCTTTGATTTTCTGGAAGTTCCAAGCGGGTTTCCAGAAACCAGCACTCTACCCCCAACCTTCTTAAACACCTATATACAATAGGCATACACGGATTACCGGTTGAATTTCCTATATTTTTCCTCCACCGCTGCCAAACGTGGTTGGCCTTTGGCTGCCTTCAGACCTACCCGCCCCCCTCTTAAAGCACTCAAAATAATAAGCATAACGATATATCGATATTGGCAAGTGGATATTTACAACCTACCTCATCTGTCAACAGTTTAAAAAAAACTTAAATTACGTCCATGTTGAATATTTCCGTTGCAGGCACTGTTTTGCATCGTGTAAAACTCACTCAACAAGCGGCGATCACGGCTTTCTCAAGCAGCCTCAAACCTGCTCCCTACCTCAAAAGGCTGCGCGTTCCTTGAAGTCGCGGGGTACTTCAAAAGCCCATAGGTTTGTTTTCGAAGTGCTTTCCATCAGGCAATTACTTGGCACAAAGCTGCTCAACTTGCTTTCCGCCAGCCCATCCAAGCCAAACAAAAGAATCCACCGTTTTCGGGCCTTCATGGCTCTTTGTCGCGGCCGAAGTTCGACTAGACGTTCTAATCAATGCCTGCCCTATCCAATAGCGCGCTACGAACATTAGCCGATGCGACCGCGACCTTTTCACATGCGCCAAACAGAAACCATTCAAGGAGATATTATGACCGAAGAGGTATTTTCATTCGATGAAATGGATTTAAAGAAGCCGGACCCATCATGGACCAAACAACAACTGCTCTCATGTGAAGGCATCTTTTACCTGAAGGACATCGCGCCACAACTGGAACTGAACATGGTAGCTTTAAAGCGAAAGGTAAAACAAATCCAAAACCAAGGCCAAAGTGCTTGGAAAACAACTGGAATCCGAAAAATTTGGAATCACTGGCTTGTAAAAATGACCACCTTCGCACCCTATTATCAAGAACACTTGGTTTCGCGCGTTAGTAAAATTGACCCCAAGTGGGATGGAAACATTTTATTACAACAGAAAGGACTTTTTGTCCTAACCGATGTTTGCAAACTAATACCGTTTAGTTCCCATCAGCTTAGGTATCAGGCAAAACGCGTTAACAATCCACAGACTGTCATAGGCGTGTTTAAAGATAAGGAACTGAAAAAGTTTCTTGTCGATATGCAAATTTTTGGTCCATGGATTACCCAAAAGTGGCGAGAAGAGGAATGATCACTATTCGTGGCAGCCGTAGGCACAGTAGGAGTCTGATAAGATGCTGAGACCAACGGGCCGACCTATGAAATACAGTGAACTCATCGAACAATTAAATGAAGACGAAATTTATACACCTGCTACCATTGCGGACTATGCTGAAACGATCGGTTACATTTCGGGTCAAGATCCAGAGGAAGTACGGCTCGTCAGGCAGAGAATCAGAATCGCAATGGGGCGATTCTCCAACAATCATAATTTTCCTGACGAAGGTGATGGTTTCGTTACGCTTCGCGGGCAACCGCCCACGCCCGGTTGGTTTGGGTGGCGCTGGATATCCGCGATTCACGACTGACGCGACTAATAGCAAAGAGGAACCGAGACAGCCTTTAACCTAAATTGAGCGATTCTTGGCGACGCACTTGCCTAACCCTCGGCGCATCCTGCGCCGTTACTAGAACAATTGCATCCACCCGAATCGCAAACTTTAGGTTTAAACCGCTTATCCCGCCGATTAGGATAAACGCCATCGCCATTGCCCTTCGCTCAAAAAATTACGGGTGGCCGGATCTTTTAGTTAAGACCCGGCCACCTCGATTTTTCCTTAATCGCTTGTCAAGTTGCGGGTTACTTCAGTCCTAGCGGGTTGGTGGTGAGGTTGTCGTTCAGCAGGTCGCGGTGGATGCTGTAACCGTTTAAGCGAACGCCGTCGCCCGCGAGGATTTGGACCTCGCGTAATAAGGTGATGTCGCTTTCCGGGAGCCGGCCGAGCAGGGTGGTTTCGTCGATTTCGAGGCGTCCGCCTTCCGCGATGGGTAGCACAATGCGATGGATCGGGTCGAAACCCTCGCCTTGGAAGAACAGGTGCACCGTTCCCGCTTGGTTGGCGGTGTTGATCAGCCAGAGCGCGCTTTTGTTGGTTGCGCCGAAGTTCAGCGACGCCGCGGTCAGGATGGGTTGCCCTTCGCCCAGCGGTTCGATGCGTTCCGTGATTTCGTCGACCTCGCTGGTGAGGCCGTGCAGGTCGAATCCGCTTATCTCCAGCGCGACTTGGACCGGATGCGATGCCTCGAATCGCCACGACAGGTTGCGGCTCAGGCGGTCGTCGCGACTCTGGTCCATCCAGTGGGACGACGTGTTCCACAAGGCGCTGCTGTTGGCGGCGAGCGTTGTGGCGCGCGTCGAGACCACGCGACCCTCGTGGTCGATTAAGTCGAAAGTCACCACCGCCGTTTGGCCGCCTGGGTTGGCGATACGCACGAAGTGGCCCTGTGCCGGGAACCAACCCTTTAAGCGGGCGCGGCCGTTGGCGCGCGCCACGAACAGGTCGCTTCCGTGGAAGTTGGTTTCGGTGAAGATGGCCGCGGCCGATACCGGTTCGTCCGATAACCAACGCATCGCGCCGACGGCCGCTCGGTCAACATCCTCGGGAACTTCCGCGAGGGCGTCGCGCTGGATGGTTTCACCCGCGTCCAACAAGAACTCGCTTTCTCCCAAGGTCGCGCCGCTTTGGTCGTACCAGATTTGGCGGATGGTTGCGGCGATGTCGCCGGGGTTGGTGATGGTCAGAACCGCTGATTCCTCGGCCAACCATTCAGGGGCCAATCCCAGGAAGCCGCCGTGGGACGGGGCACCCTGGTTCGGCACATGGCACGCATCCGTTTCGCTATGGGCGACAAGCCGGACCTGGCTGGGAATGAGGGTGGTGCATTCGAAACGCGCGGCGCTCGCCACCGTTTCGGGTGAGAACAGGGTTTCCAGTGCGACGGTGTCGTCCGCCAGGCCGAGGTTGCCCCACACGAAGGTTTCGGCCAACAGGGTGCCGGCCGCGTCGATGGCCGCGAGGCGACCGCCGAGGAAAGGGCTGTTGCCGGGACCGCGCAGCTTCAGTTGGTGGCGGGTCACGCCGAATTGGGACAAGGCCGGGAAACGGTGGTGGTTGGTGGTGGGCATGGTTTGGTTGACGGCGTTTTTGGGCAGGGTGCCTGCCAAGACGTCGTATTCGTTGTTGGCGCGATCAACAGGAACAACCACCCAAAAACGCGCGTGGCTTTTGCCAGGTAAGGCATGCACGACTGCTTGGGTTTCTTGGGTGAAGGCGATCTCGTGGCGGGTGCCCTGGTGTTCCTCGTAAATCCGATAACCGGCAAGGGATACACCCGCGGGGCCCGCCGGTAACCAGCGCAGCGTCACTTGGTTGAAGCCGGAGCGGGTGGCGGTAAGGCCGGCCACGGCTTGGTCCGAACCAACCGCTTCGCATCCGAGGAACACGCCGTAGTGATCGCGCGTGGCCAAGAAGCCGTCGAGCGGGTCGAAGGTGGGGCTGTACATGTCGTATTCGCCAAAGGCGCAGCCGTTTGGATTCAGCGCGGCGATGCTGTCCAGCGCCGCGCAACTCGCTTGGTCGAAGGGGTTTCCTTCTAGGTTGATGCACATCCAGCCGGCGCCCTCGGGCAAGCTGGGCGGTTGGCTGAATTGGTTGCCGGCCAGGTTGAGGAACGCCAGGTTGATCTGGTCCGGCCAAGGTGGGAGTTGGTCCAGTTGGTTGTCGGCCAGGTTGAGGTAGGACATGTAGAAGGGCATAGCCGCGATGTCGGTGAGTTGGTTGCCGGCGAGATTGAGCTGGTCCATGGCGCGCGGCAGTTGATCGGCCGCGCGCAACTGGTTGTACGCGGCATTGAGGTGAACCATGTATTCCATGGCGCTGAAATCGGGCAATTCGGTGAGCTGGTTGCGCGAAACGTCGAGGAAGGCCATGTCCTCGGCCATGGGGGGCAGGCTGGTGAGGCGGTTACCTTGGGCAAAAATGAAATTGAGTCGAGGCGGCAAGGGATTGGGCAACGCGGTCAGTTGGTTGTTGCCCGCGAAGAGTTGGTCCACCGTGTCCGGCAAAACGGGTAGCGCGGTGAGCGCGTTCTCGCGCAGGCTGAGACGACCGACCATCGGGGGTAAGGCACCCAACTGTTTGAGGTTCGGGTTGAAGTCAAACGCCAGGTCGGTGACCTTGGTGAGGTAATCGAGATCGGGGGTGGCTTCCAGGGCGGTGCGCAAAACGTACAACGAACCCATGCCGCTAGGGAACACCGGCAAGCTCGTGAGCGGGAGATTCTCCAGGAACACATTGCCACCACGTTGGTGGAAATCGGGCAGGGAACGCAGGGGCAGGTGGGACAAAGCGGTGAAACCGATCTGGTCCGGCCAGCGGTTGATGGTTTGCAGGGGGACGGTGTTGAGCAGGAGTGAATTGAGTTCCTCCGGCAGGTCCGGCAGGTTGGTCAGGTTGAGATTTTGGAAGGCCAATTCTTTGACCGACGCGGGGATCGGGGCCAAATCCACAAGGGGAAGATCTTGGATAATAAGGTTTTGTACCGAGGGCGGCAAAGCGTCCACGCTGGTGAAATCGCCGTTGGCGAGGACCAGGGTTTGAACTTTTTCGAAGCGCGCCAAGTCGGGCAGAACCCGTGCATTTTTGGAGATCAAACCCAAGAAGGTGATTTGGTCGGCCAGTTGGTTGAGGCTGGTGTAATCGAGGATGGCATCATCAAACACGGCCAGCGGCCCTTGGTAACGCAAAAACTCTCGTTCCGAAAGGTGCTGATCGTTGTTTTGGTCCAGGTTCTCGGTGAGGAGCCTAGCCAGGCCTGGATCGTTGATTTCGGCAGCGACAAAGGGTTGGATGGCAAAGACCGCGGTTTGTGCGGCGGTGTCGGCGGTTTCCAATTGCAGTTGGTAACCGTCGCCGGCAGGCACGGCGGGTACGTGCCAGAGCAGCATGCCGGCGCTGTCGGTGACGGACACGCGGGTTTCGGGAAGCGGTTGTCCGTCGCGGAGTAAAACCATTTCGGTGACCGCGTCCGGGGCGGCCAGGTTGGACCAGAGCAAGGGATAGCTGTCGCCGAGGCGGATTTCGTTGGTTTCAATCCTGTTGACCCATTGCAAACCACCGCTTGCCGACAAGGCCCTGGCGGCGTTGAGGCGGCGACCACTGAGGGTTTTGTGGTGAAGCGCGGGTAAGGGGTCACCAGTGGTGGCCAGACGCATTTTCAGTTCATTCAAACCCATGGCCGGGTTTTCGGCGAGGAGCAGCGCGGCCACGCCGGCAACGTGGGGGGCGGCCATCGAGGTGCCGCTGTAAACGCCGTAGGCTTGATCAAAGTCGGCTTGGCCGGCGAGGCGGTGTCGCTCTCTGGCGACCTGGTAGATGCGCAGGTTGTCGATTTCCAGGCCGAAATGGTCGGCGCCCGCGGGGGCGGCACGCCAGTGCAGGCGCAGGTTCATGGTTTCGAAGCTGAAGTTGGGCAAGCGGCCTTCGATGCGGGCATAGTTGTCGCCGTCGAAAGCGTGGAAGGATGAACCGAGGTCGATCCACATCGAGGTGCCGTTGTCGCGCACCATTTCGATGGTGAAACGCGTGCCTTCGCTCATGGCGGCGCTCACGTCGAAGGACACCCAAATCGAAGCCCCGAAATCGTAGAGGAACTGGTCGCCGGTCATTTGGGGTAAATCCAACCAACCGTCGCCGGTGCCCCGGTAGGGAAAGGCAGCGGAAGCATCGGCCCGCAAGGCACGATTGCCATTGCCGGCTAAGGCGTCGGTCACGCCCCAGGTATTGTCGGCACCGCCGCGACGGTAGCCGGCGGGCAGGGCACCCTCGGCGATGCTGTCGAAGTTTTCCTGATAAATAACAAGCATCCCCGGTAAGGTACTGAGCACGGCTGAGCCGGGCGCGGCCAAATCCACGGCTGATTCGCCGAAATTAGAGTAAGGCGCGAGTTGGTCGGTGTTGTCGGTGGCGGCGACAGTGAGGATGTTGGGCAGGTCGAACTGCGCGGGATAGGCGGACACCTCGCTAAAGCGCGAGCCGAGGTAAAAGCCGGCGTTGCCGGCGGAGGCGACAAACAACACGCCGGCGTCGGCGGCGTTGCGCACGGCGGTTTCCAGCGCGGCGCCGGGACTGGGTCCGCCGAGGGAGGCGTTGATGATACGCGCACCGTTGGCGACGGCGTATTCGATGCCCTGACTGAGGATGAAATCATCGGTATAACCGCTATCGTCAAAGACCCGGCAGGCCATCAAGCTGACGTTGCGGTTGACGCCGCTGATCCCAACACCGTTGTCTGAAACGGCGCCGATGGTGCCGGCGACGTGGGTTCCGTGGCCGATTAGGTCGCGCGGCAGGGTGTCATCGGAGAAAAAACGGGCGGCAAAATTGTGACCGTGGACATCATCGACAAAACCGTTTTGGTCGTCGTCGATTTGGTTGCCGGGAATTTCGCCGGAATTGTGCCACATGTTGGCGGCCAAGTCGGGGTGCTCGTAATCGATGCCGGTATCGAGCACGGCAACGATCACGGTGTCGGAACCGGACTGCTGTTGCCAAGCGCCGGCCAGATCAATGTGGGCCGAGGCGAGCGGGGCACCCGCGCCGGGTTGAAGGGGTTTGCCGTGGTTGCGCAACGGCCACTGTTGGTCGACGAGCGGATCGTTGCCGGGGAAGGCGGCGTTGAGGCGGTAGCGCTGATTGGGCACCAAACGCATCCGGCCTTGTTTGGCGAAGCGCCGGGTCAAGCCGGCGCCATCCGGTTGGGCGTCACTGTCGAGCAGGGCGTAGGTGGTGCCGTTACGGCCGCGGAAACTGTGTCGGATGCGGGCGTCAACAGCCTTGGCGGCTTGGGCGACAAGGTCGTGGCTTTGTTTGGCGGCGGCGCGGCTTTGGTGGCGGTCGTCCGGTTCATAAATCAGGATCCAGCCGTTGGATCGCTCGGTCGGCGTGAGCTGCATGGCCGGTCCCTGGCTGTTTCGCGCGACGGCGGCAGGCAAGTCGGCCGGTTTTAAGCGGGTGGGTAGTTGGGTGATCGGCCGACCTGTTTCGGGTTCGGGTCGATCCATGGCGTGAAGGAAGGGAGACGCGGCCAGGCATAACGCGGCCAAGATAGCCCCAAATAAACGAGTACCGTTCATGGTAAATGCTCCATTTTTTTCGATTTGCTAGCCCATATTCCTCACAAGGAATCCTCGTGAGCAATGGGGGGAATGAAGAAGCGAGAACGGACCGTCGCAAAAGGAGACAGAAGAACCGGGAACCTGAAACAGGTGGGGCGAGAAACCGGTCTGGCAGAAGGCCCTCTCACGGCGGGTAGGCATAAATAAAAAAACCACGCGATTCAACGCGCGGTGAACCTACGGTCGGTTCGTGCTTCCAACTCGCATGCCAAAACGGGAGGAGCGGCGGCTTTGTGTGGGATGGATCACAAAAAACCCATCTAAATGCCGCCTACTCGACAAAGCATTATCAAATGAAAAAAATACAAGACGGAAAACACACACCTGTTTCTTCTCCAGGTAACAGCACCCACGAAACATCCAAAGCATCATGTGCGACAAAATCGTATATCTAGAAATTATTCAAGGATCGTCTTTATTTAAACCTAGAAGCGCGATAACTCGCGGCGATTTTGGCTAAACCTCTGGGCTACAACGGCCTGTAAAAATGCTCATCGCACCCAACGGGTGCGCCTCCGCTTTTTCCAAGCCATTTCGCTCCAGATCTTTAGCCAAAATCCCTCGCTCTTATCGCGCTTCTTAGGTTAAAAACCGTTACCGCGGGCATTTTCCAAGCAGCAGGCTAGCCCGCATTTCTCACAAGGATTCGTCGCGAGAAGCAGAAAGCCTTGTGAGTACGAAGATTACGACCGAGAGACGGCACAGGTGTCCGACCTTTCGCGGGACCGACCATTCGGCGTAGCAGCTGAGGCGAAGGCGGCTCGACCGAGTAACCGAAGTAATCGCATGGGTTGCCCCGTAGCAGAATTCCTTGTGAGAAATGCGGGCTTGGATGTGGGCACATAACGCAAAACGCGGTCGCCCCAAACATGGAGCGACCGCCCGTCGCGGTAAGGGTTAGCGCTGTAGGTTTAGGCGGCGCGGTAGAAACTGGAACCGGCGTAAAGCGATTCGACGCGCGGTGGTAGGGAAGCATTGGGCCGGTTCTGCACGGTATTTTTCAAAAGGCACACGTCGTCGTCTTGGAGGGCGAAAGCTTTAACCAGGCTGCCAAAGGTAGTGGCCGTATCCTCGGTGGCGGGACCGGTGAGGGTCTGGGCCGCAAAGGCGTTCATCGCGATAAAAAAGCGGTCCTCGTAGCAGGAAACCCGGTTGATCAGTTCACCCGAGGGCAGGTCGCGCACCTGGTTAAGCAGCTCGCTTAAATCGGCTTGCGGGGCGTGGATCGCCAGCAAGTCGTGCAGCAAACGGCGCCCTTCGTCGTCCAAAGTTCCTTGTTCCAAAGTCATTTTGGCCCACAACTGAAGTGCGGCTTGAAGTGAAGGCGATAAGCGTGACATGACATCTCCCGAAATGATCTCAAAGGACGGCACAAGTGCCAAAAGATTGGTTACGACTGCAAAGGGCGCAAGCGCTATCGAGTTGGTGCCAAAAAAACGCAACAGGTTTCGTTGACTGTACCTTTTTTATATAAGCGGCGCGAAAACCACCGCGAGTTATCACGGTTCTTAGGTTTAAGGGGACGGGCGTACCGGGCCGGCTACTGGGCGCACGTGAAGGCAACAGGTGCGGGTTCGGCATGAAAAAGCAGCACAGGCTGGGAATACTAAATCCATCGGTCCTCGGTCGTCAAAACCTAAAAAAATGTCTTAGCATCAACGCGAAAACACGGCTTCCTCCAGACGTTCATGCAGGGTAAAACGCAGATTTTGAATCCTTTATTTCAAAAAACCGCGGCGCCGGCTGCAAGAAAGTTATCTTACATTTTTGAGGCGAAAAATTTCAAACAGGGTCTTTTTGACCCTTTTCCCAGGGCAAACCCGCGATCACTTTCTTTTGGACGCGGTGTTCGACCCTTGGTTCGCTTCTTTAACCACGACCTTTTGGTGGTTGGGCGACGGTCCCGCGCACGGCCTCGGCCTGATGTGGATAGCCGCGTGCGGTTTGGTCGTTGGGCTAGCACGGGTCGGGTCCCGCCTCCAAACCCTGTGGCGCGCGGAACCGGAAGACGCCGAACCGGCGCTTCCCCAAACTGAGACCTCTCCAACCAAACCTAAACAAACCAGCCAATTACAGCCTTCGCAAAACCCACCGACCGGGGGTGCAACAATTTGCTGCATCCTCAAGTCGCGTTTCTTCGACTAGAGTTCTCCCCATCACGACGGCGGCAACCCCAACGGCCGCCGGCCCTGTCTCTCCGTTCCACCCCCCGTGTCGTTTTCCCAACAACCTCCGCCCCGTCGTCAAGGAGGATGCTGGGTGAAACGACGGAAAAGCGCGTCGGATGGAAGTAATCCCAAGCACATGAAGCGCAACACGACCTCGCCAACCCGGTTGAGAAACCCAACCTGACCCGTTGTGCTTCTAGCCCGCATTTCTCATCTGAGAAAGGCGGGCAAGCCGCTTCGATCCGACGCGCCCGGGGATCTTTGTCACCGGAGGTGCGGTTTTGTACCAAACACTGTGTCAGGTATTGACCGATCACGTCAGCCGACAACCCGAGGCGGTCGCTTTTTTTGACGGCGACCACAGGATTTCCTACACCCAATTCGAGGCTTCCGTTGCCGAAATCGCGGCCGGCCTTCAGGCGATGAATCTGCCGCCCGCCTCGCGGATTGCGTACCTTGCCGACGACCACACAACCGCCTACGCGCTGCTGTTTGCCTGCGCCCGCCTCGGCCATGTTTTTATGCCGTTGAACCAACGGCTCTCCGCGGAAGAGCTGCACACCCTCTTGGATCACGCGCAAGCCGCGCTCCTGTTTACCCAAGAAGCCGGCAGGAAACGGCTGCGGTTCGTCCTGCCCAGGTTAGCCAACCTCCATACAATAACCCTGTCGTCAGACCGGGCGATAACCACGTTCCAAACCAAATCGCAACCGGTTGCGGCGCGAAGCGGGGGCGACGGCGGCCAGGCCTGCGTGCAGCTTTACACCAGCGGCACCACCGGGCGACCCAAGGGCGTGGTCCTGCCGGAACGCTGTTTCTTCGCGATAACCAACGCGATGCGCGCCCAAGGCGATCCCTGGATGGGACTGCAAAACCACGACCGTCTGTTGCTCTCGCTCCCGGTTTTCCACATCGGCGGCATGTGGTGGGCGGTACAGGGTTTGGTGGCGGGTGCAGCCGGGGCCTTGCTTCCCCGTTTTTCCGCGGGCGCCGCCCTGCAGGCGATCCAACAACACCGCATCAGCCAAGTGGCCATGGTGCCCGCCATGTTGCACAGGGTGTTGTCCGAACCAGAGGGTGAGCAGACCGATCTGATTTCGGTAAAGGGGTTGCTTTACGGCGGTTCACCCATGCGTCAATCCTTAATGGCGGCGATTCAGGCACGGCTCGGTTGCCGTTGCTTCCAAATGTACGGTATGACCGAAACCGGTAACATGGCGGTATGCCAACGCCCGGAGGAGCATCAACCGGACAACCCAGGCCGCCGTTTCATCGCAGGGCGTGCTTTGCCGGGGGCGTCTTTGAAAATAGTTCTGGCGAAGGGGGACGAGGCCGCCGTCGGCCAAGTGGGCGAGGTTTGGATTCACTCGCCGGCGGCGATGCTGGGTTACCACCGCGATGCCGAGGCAACCGCGGCGACCCTGGTCGATGGCTGGGTTCGCAGCGGGGACATGGGCTTTGTGGACGAGGACGGGTTCCTCACCTTGTGCGACCGCCTCAAAGACATGATCATCTACGCGGGCGAAAAGATTTTCCCGGCAGAGATAGAGGCGGTTCTGACCCAACACGGCGCCGTGGCCGAGGCGGCGGTGATCGGCGTGCCCGATCCGCGCTGGGGCGAATCGGTCAAAGCCTTTGTGGTGCGGCGCCCCGATACGGTGCTTCGCAAACGCGACCTGCTCGCCTTTGCCAAACAACAGCTCGCCGATTTTAAGGTGCCCAAATCCGTGGATTTCGTCGAATCCCTACCGCGCAACGCAAGCGGCAGAATTTTAAAACGGGCGCTGCGCGCACCCTACTGGGCCGGCCAATCGCGGCAAGTACATTGAGGAAGTTAGGTTTTACCGGCACGCCTTTGCGGCGACCCGGAGGAGGCCGTCACCCCCCCTATTGCGGTACGGCCAAACCGCGCGCGGCAAGCCGGCGGTGGACGCGCGCAACCGCTGGTATACCGAGGGATACGAAGGTGAATCGAGGGATGCTGGATCGCGACCGCATCACCGGTGGCAGCGTCACCGCCGGCATCGATTTCGGTCTGTCGCCGGCGGCGCGGTTGCGGGGCGAAGGTTACGCCAAGGCGGTCCAGCTGTTTCCCGAATCCGATCCGCAACCGCCCTTGGACAGAGGCTCCCCGGGAAAAGCCGACCCCGCCGCGGTGGCCAGGTTGCAATCGATGATGGGCGGTTTTATGGTGCAGTTACGCGCCGCCGCCAAAGCCGACCCCGGCTTGTGATTAAATAGAGCGCCGTACCAGGAGGCGATGCGATGGCACCTGTAACCCCGAACCAAACACCTTTGATCCCCGAGGATTGGGACCAGCCCCTCATCTTTGCTTGGATCCTGCGCTTCCGCGCCGCGGCGGTGTTGGCACTGAGCGGCGGCCTGGCGGCAGGTTTCGGCCTGGAAATCGTGGCGCGGCGGTCGTTCTGGTTCGCCGCGGCGATCCTGGCGTGCGCGGCGGTTTCCTGGATCTACGGCCAACTGGCACAACGGGCCAAGGTACGCCCCGGTCCCTGGTCGCTGTTCCTGCAAATGGGCTTGGATCTCGGCGTGTTTGTCAGTGTGGTGTTGCTGACCGGCGCCCACACCAATCCCTTCCACGCCTTTTATTTTCTCTACGCCGTGCTCGGTGCCTTTTGGCTGACCCGGGCACGCGCGGCGGCGTACCTGCTGCTGTGGAGCAGCGGCCTGTTGTTGCTGGGTCACCATTATTTGTCGCCTCTCTCCAAACCTTTTGTCGAGAGTTGGTTGCTGCCGCGTTTGGTGGTTGGCTGGGTCGTTTTCGCCGGCGTGTTTGCCGTCGCCCATTTGGTGCGACGTTACCGGTTTCACTTGGAGCGGGTTCACCGCCGCCAAAGCTACGCGGAACATCTGCAAAGCTTGGGCGCGCTCACCGCCGGGGTTTGCCACCAACTCAACAGCCCGCTCAACACCGCGTTGCTGCGGCTGAACCGCCTGAAACGCGGTGGTTTGACCGAGAACGCGGATCTTCAAGCGCTGGAACGCGCCCTAGAACAATGTCGGGACGCCTTGCAGGGTTTACAGGAGAAACGTCTGGTAGCGGACGGCTTGAACCAGGTTCCCATTGATGCCGCGACTTTTTTAGAGGATGTTTTTCGCGGCTGGTCTCAGGCGCGACCCGATCAAAAACTGACCGCGGCATTCCAAATCGGCCGACACGGTGCCCTGCAATTTCCCGCGCTGCCCGTGGCCGAAATGATTTGGGACCTGCTCGACAACGCAAGCGAGGCCGTCCAAGGTGAAGGCCGCATCATGCTTGCCGCTGAAAACGAAAACGGGGCGGTTACCTTGTCGCTCCGTGACAATGGTCCGGGTTTTCCGCAACGGGTGCTGCAGTCTCTGGGCAAACCGTTTAACTCGGAAAAGGCCGACGGTGGCGGTATCGGCCTGTACAACGCCTTCCTGCTGATGAACGCGCTCGGCGGCAACATGCGCCTGGAAAACCCAAGCGACGGCGGCGCCAAGGTGTCCTTGGTGTTTACGGGCGCTTGAGATGACAAGCCCGCCAACCGCCCAACGGGTGCTCCTGCTCGAGGACGACCAAAACCTGGCCGAGACGCTGGCCCTAGAATTTGAGGACGTCGGCATCCTCGCGGACATCCTTCCCAACGAGACCGGCTTATCGGATTACCTCACCCAGCACCAGCCGGACTGGGCGGTGATTGATCTGCGGCTGGACGGCGGTTACGGGTTAACCGCGCTGAAGACGCTGCTTGCGGCGGTCCCCGATTGTTTTGCGGTGGTCTTAACCGGGTACGGTACCGTCACCGCCGCGGTGGAGGCGATGAAACTCGGTGCCCGTGATTTCCTCACCAAACCGATTCGTTTCGAGAACCTTTTGGCGGTTTTGCAACAGGCTCAGCCGGTACCCGCGCGACCCGACCCGGATCAGGCCGACTTGAACCGTCAGAGTTTGGCGCGCAACGAGCAAGAATACATCGCATATGTGCTAAACCGCTGCAACGGCAACATTTCTCAAGCAGCCGCCTGGCTGGGCATCCACCGCCAAAGCCTGCAGCGCAAGCTAAAGAAGTACCCGCCGCACCAGTGAGCCATGCAAGGTTAAAACCGAAAAAGCGCCGCGGCTTGCCGCGACGCTTCGGTTGGATCGGTTCATTTATATAAGGATGGGGGCTAGCGGACAAACCGCAGGTCGAGGCTGTCGACGTAGGCATCGTTGTCGGTGCCGGCGTGACGGGTCCCTTCCAGGTGAACCTCGATGAAACCGGTTTCAACCGGGAGGGTGGTCGATTGTTCGAGGACCCGCCAGACCGCCTGATCATGTTGCAGGGGCACGGTGGTTTGCAGTTCGTTGCCCGCGGCATCCAGGAAAACCAGGTAAGCCGCGGGGATGTCGTTGCCGGACCAGTTGCGCAGCGCGGCCTGGAAACGAACGGTTGCACCCGCGCCGATTGCCTCGGCATAGGTGCGCAGGTCGATGCGTTGGACGGCGTGGGCAAAAGCAGCCTCACGGCACAAGGCACCGACGGCGAAATAACGCGCGCCTTCAAAAGGATCCGTCCCCCGGCATTCCCCGGCGCTCAAGCTCTCGAGGTGACCGGCGCGTGTCTCCCAAGCATCGGTCTCGTTTTCCGCGCCGCCGTTGGCGACAAGGTTACCGCTTGGCAAACCCGGACCGGAACCGTTGGGGAGCAACAAACGCAGGTCGAGATCGTCCACGTAGCTGTCGTTGTCGGTACCCGCAAAACGTTCGCCCAGCAGTTCCACTTCCAACCAACGGGTGTTGGCGGGCAGCAGGGTGCCGGCGGTTTGCGCGGCCCATTCAGGCGCTTGACGGCTCACGCTGAGGCCCTCTGCCAACACAACACCTCCGCTGTCGAGAAAACGCAGGTGAACGCTGGGCCGGTCGTTCCCGTTCCAGTCGGCCAGCCACACGCTCAAGCGTAGCCGGGCTTGACCGCCATCGATGGCGGCGGCATAAGCGGTCACATCAATGCGTTGCGTGGCACGCGCCCGCGCCGCTTCCCGACACACACCACCGACGGCGAAGTAACGGTCACCGCTTTGGGGATTGATCCCATTGCATTCGCCCGCGCTCAGCGATTCCAAGAAACCCTCGTGAACCTGCCAGCCGTCGGTGCCCGCCTCAGCGGCGCCGTTGCGCACCAGGTTGGGTGTGGTTTGCAGCGCGGGCGTCGAGAACACGGCGTCCTGGGACCAGGGCGACCAACCCCAGCGGTCGTCGCGATAGCGCACGCGCCACACGTAATGGGTAGCAGCCGCCAAATAAGGCGTGCGCCACCGGGTCAGGTCCGCGCCGGCTTGGGTATCCGCATCGAAGTAAATGTTTTCGCGGCGGGTTTCGTTACCCCAGGCCTCGGCCACCAGGGCACCGTCCTCGGCCCGTTGCAGTTGCCAGTGGCTTTCCAGGTGCGGGTCGTTGTCGGCATCGTCAAAAGGCGAAGCCACCAAGGTGGTTTGCAAACCGACGATTTCGCCGGCCGGCGCCAGCGGGATCGGTCGTTGCGGCAGACGGTTGAGTCCGCCGATGATGAAATCGTCCCGTTGGCTCTCGTCGCTGTAGCCGTGATAAACCGAATCGTCGCCGCCGGTCCGTCGGCGAACGGCCAAGCTGGGTTCGCCTTGGGCGCTGAAGGTAAGGATTGAGAACCCATATTCGTCGTAGGATTTCTGAAAATGGTCGTAGTCTTTTTGGGCGTACTCACCCCAATAGTCGATGTCGCCGGCGGTGGTGGCGGCGTTGAGCCACAGGTGGCGCACATCGCGGGACTGGCCGCGCGAGTAGCCGTGGGTATGGCCGAACAGGTGACCGGTGATTTTGCCGGTTTGGGCCGACAGGTTCTCCAGCATGCCGACATACTCACAGGTCAGATCGCTTTCGCCCGGGGGCCAGAGTTCGGATTGGCAGGGATGGTGGATCGAAACAAACAGGTAGTCGAGGGCCGGATCTTGTTGGGCCTGCTGCAGCAGTTGGCTGAACCAGGCCCGTTGCTCGCGGTTCAGCGTGCTGTCGCGACCGTCGTTGGAGTTGAGCCCGACGAGGCGGAAATTGGCGTAGTCCAGGTAATACCACTGCTCGTTGTAGGAGCCGCTGCCGTTGTCAGGTAAATCGAAATAGGTCAAGAAGTTACCTAATTCGTAATCGTGGTTGCCGATGGCGGGAATGATCGGAACGTAGGGCAGCACCGCGGCGGCCTTGCCGAAAAAGTCACGGCGCCAGTGGGTGATGTTGCTGCCGGTGCCCACCAAATCGCCGGGGATGATGATGGCGGCCAGATCGTCGGGGCAGGCGGTGACGCGACCCTGCGAACACTCTTTGCCGATGACGCCGTTTTCGATGACGTCGCTGAAGCGGTCGGGCCAATCGCCTTGCGCATCGCTGAGCACGATGAAACGAAAACGGTCCACGCCGTCCGTCTCCGTCGGCCAGGTTTTGAAACGGAACCAGGGACTGTCGCCCGCGCTCGTGGTAACGCGGTATTCGTAGCGGGTGGCGCTGTCGAGGTTGGTGAGGGCCGCGCGGTAAACGGCGCCCAGCGGTTTGACGCGTTCCGCGTTTTGGGTTTGGGTGGTGGTTGCGCCGAGGCGGCGGAAGCTGACGCGTGGGTTGAGGTCATGGGTTTCGAACATCACGGTCATGCTGTTCGGGGTTGGGTTTTGCAGATAGGGGGCGACCAACCAATTGGGGTCGGCCTGAAGTAAAAAGCCCTGCATCGCCAGGACGGCGACGAGGAGCCGGTTCAACGAAAAACGAAACATGGAATCTCCTGAAGTACGCCCGCGCGCCACTCGGATGAGGGCACGGGAAACAACCTTAAAATCGGACATTCCCGCTCACGTCGGTTTTTGAAAAGCGATGAAAAAAGGACAAGGACCCCTTCGGCGGGGATGGTGGAAATGGGGAAAACGCGGGGGATCAGGGCCGGTAGGCTTGAAGGAAACAGCAAGCGTTAAGCGGTGAAAAAACAGGCCGCATCCAATAGAACAGGGCTCAAAAACCTGAGGACACAACCGGTGCGGCCGCCAAAAAAAGTGACGCATCAACAACCACCGGTCTGACCTGAGAGCGAGAATACCGAGGCACAGGTATAGCATCTGGTCAGACCCCCGACGCATGAGCATTTGGTGAAGCGGGCTCAAGTTACGGTGAGGTTTTTACCTAGCCCTCATGAAACGGCACCCTGTTCAAGCATTACAACAGCACCCGCGTCGCTGTCGCCGGCGGCCACCACCAGGGCGCGCTGCCGCGTCCCTTGACCCTGGGTTCGCTGCATTTGGAAATCGGCGAATAACATTTGGATCAAAGTACCGGCGGTGCCGGTATCACCCAGAACCGAGGCCGATTCAAAGACATCCAGGGGTTCCGGCCACCATTCGGGATGGCGCAGGTAGGCATGGTTGATGTCTTGCGCCAAAAATCCCTCGCCGGTGCTCGCCACATAGGCACGGCCGGCGCACCGCGGGGCGAGCGCCTGAATCCGTTCATCGGCAAAAGCCGCGGTGAGGTTGTTTCGTTGGCTCAGGACGGTTGCGGAACCGTCGTCGGCCCGCGCGGCGGCGGCGAGAAGCCGTGTGCCGGTATGGGTCGGCTCCGCGGGACCGAGCAGCACACAACCGGCGGCTTCGCCCGGAATCACACCTTCCGAACCTTTCTCCAACAGGCGTTTTGCTTTTTGCAGCCTGGTCAGTTCGTCGGGATCGCACAAGCTGTCGACCGCGGCCACGATCACGGGCGCACCACCGCGCAGCAGGGGCAGTGCTTGGACCAATGCTTCACCGGCCGCCTCACGACCGCCAAACACCCAGCGCGGGGACGGTAGGTTCAGGTTGTGGCGCGCCGCGGTTTCGGCAAAAACCTGGCCGAGCAGCTCCTGTTCCGCGGTTTTGAGATTACGCGGCACGGCCACCAAGACCGTCGGCGGATTTTCCGCGAAGCCGGGCGCAACCGAGGCAAGGGTTTCGTCCAAGGCGCTGACCAAAAGGTGCGCCAAGCGGGTGGCGCGCACGGTGGCGCGTTCGAACAAACGCACGCCGGCGAAGGGGAACGAGAAGTCGTCATCCTCCGGGTACTCGGCCCAGAACGAATAACTGTCGAACACATCACTTTCGGCCTGGAGCTGCAGGCAGGTCAAGCGGCGTTCCAATCCGGCGGCGGAACACAAGCCGCCGGCAAGCAGAGGAAAACCTAAATGCTCGGTCATGCGGCGGTCTCCCATGGTTCGCGCAGGCGGTATTGAATGCGTTGCATTTGGTAGGCACGCTCTCGTAAGGAAAAAGAAGCGCGCCACACCATTTGGAACTGTCGGGTTTCGGTGTCAAAGATCAAACCGTCCAGCGCCATATTCTGTGATTCCCGCTTCTCCCCAAAATTCACACTACAACGTGGCACGCATCCTGGCAAATCGAACTGGCTTGGGCCTTCGTGGGAGAAACCTTCTAAGTACACGGACTCGTCACCGCGCAGCGGATGGGGCGAACACAGGTTGGGATGGGCGGCGTGGAGAAAACGGGTGTCGAAGTCTTTCGGCCACAACGGCGCCCGTTCCCGTTGCCAGCGCGCATCATAGGTGCCCGCGTAAGCCACGCGTGGTTGCCAAGACCGGGCGATCAGACCGTAACCCGCCGGTTGGGGACGGTCCTGAATCGAGGTGATCGGTTGATCTGGGTCTTCCAGCAGGGGGAGCGGCTGATTGATCGCATGGCCCTTACCGGAATAGAAACCCATGCCAATGGGATTGCGGGCATCAAAAGGCGCGTTGCCGTTCTCGCCGGCAGCGCAGATTCCCCCAAACGCATGGGAATAATCGAGGGGTTGGTCACAAAAGGGTTCGGGTTCGCTGGGCCGGAAACCCCAAAAGCCGTTCACCCAGGTGCGTTTCCCGAAGACACGGACCCGCTGCGCCACGGAGCCGACCAGCAGACGGGTGTCCAGAAAAGCCAGCGGTTGGGCGCCGGGCGTGCGCGCGACGCCGTACAGGGCGATATCGGTGCCGGGCCGGCCGGGCAGAGCCTGGCCGTCGCGGTACAAGCTGCTCCAGCCGGGTTCACCGGTGTATTGCTCGTGTTCCAAAATGGGCCACGGATTTGGGGAGGGCGTCGGCGCTTCGCCGGCGGCCCGGGGAAAATCAAAGGTCGCGGACAAAACCGCGGTGAGCCAGGGCTCGCCGTCTTGGTCGGCCGTCATAAACCAGCGGTCTAGGAAAGGGGTCAGGTTCAAAGATTCGGTCATAAAGCCTCTCATTCATCGATGAAACGCATAGCAGATCGCTTTCGCATCTCGGGCAGAGTGACGCGAAAATCCATTTTTACGGAACTCGATGTCGCATTATTTGGCGAGATTCAAGAACTAGAGGGAGAAGCTTTGTCGGCAAGGCTGCTATAACGCGCCTAACTTTATTGAATAAAATAACTTACAGCCATTTTTGGCATTTGGTTGAAGCGCAGAACCAATCAAGGTCCAGCCGAGAAGGTAATATTAAAGCCGGTTTCGGGTCCTTTATGACCCAAAGCACTGCATTTTGTACCAAGAATCACAATCCTAAAACAAGTGTTTTTTCGCGTGTCCAATTTCTCGTCTTTTTTTCGCTATGCCAAATACAGGCTCTTCTCGCGGGCCTTGTTTTTCAAGAATGAGGCTTTGATGATGACCCCTTTGCACGCGCACGCCGGCGCTGCTGATTTTTACGATGACTTGCTCAGCGATCACTTCGAGGAAATCGAGTGGTTGCTGGAACACCGCGACGCCCTTTTCCGCGACGGCGATTTGGATTGGCCCGAGGTGGACACTTTTGAAGAACGGCTTTGGCCCAAGTTAGAAGTGCTGCTGGGCCACGGTGAACGCGGCCTCGCCATAGCTGAAGAGGCGGCGGAAGGGGTGGTTGAAGACAGCGCCCGCGCGGGTGTCTTTATCCTGGCCCATCGCCGCGAGGGCTTGGCGATGCTGGCGGCCCACGCGGATCACGATGAACTGGAGGAGGACCAGGAGGCGGATTTCCTGATCGCCCATTGGTTCCGCGGTCTGGAGGTAGGCGACGCCGACGCGGTGGCCGCCCTGCTCGAACAAAAAGCGACCTCTCCCCATCCCTCGGTTCGCCGCCATTGCGCACGGCTGATTGGGTACCGCCGTTTACAAAACCGCGACCTGCTGCAACGCCTGCTCGCCGACAAGGTGGTGGGCGTTCAGGCGGAAGCCACGCTGGCCGCGGCCAAGATGGGCCTCACCGGGGTGCTGGAATTCGCGGAACGCGGTCAGCGCCACGCGTTTGATCGAGGCGACACCCATAGCGCCGACCTTTTCGCCCTCGCGCAATTCTTGCTCGGCGGCAAGGGACCCATCCACGCGGCGCGCACCCGTGTGAAGGCGGGCGAAACCTTGTCGCAACTGGAATGGGCGCTTATGGCGATGGCCGGTGATCCCGCTGATTTGCCGCTGCTCCAGCAACAGGGCCAACAAGGTGAAGACGCGAACCTCCACTATCTGCTCCTGGGCATCCACGGTGACGCGGCCGTGATTCCCAAATTGATCGCGGCCTTAGCCTCATCCGCGGCAACGGCTGAAGCCGCGGCCGACGCCCTGTACATCCTAACCGGCGCGCCGCTGTTCAACGAACGCTGGATCGCGGTACCGGACAACCACGTGGTCGCCCTCAACCGCGACCTCTTCCCACCGGATCCCACCGACCTGGCTTGGCAGGACGAGGATGAAGCGGAGGACGAAGAGGAAGAAGAACCAGAGGAAGACGAAGACGCGGATTCGCCTTGGGACGACGCGGAGGATGCCGAGATAGAGAGTTCGCTTGCCCGCGCGGACCACGACGACGCGGCTTTCGACGCGAACGATGGTTTCCACCGCCGCGGCATCGATACCGATGCAAGCCGCTGGCGGGTTTGGCTGGAACAAAATGGATCTTCTTTCCAGCCGGGACGCCGCTATCGCCGCGGCAAAGCCTACGGGATCGCGCCGCTGATCGATGAAATCGTCGATCCAACAAGTCCCTTCGATTCGCGACGCCGGGCCCTGTGGGAACTCGCCTTCTTGCAACAACCGTCGCCAGGCCTGCTTTTTGAGCCGGATTGGTGGATTCGCCAACAACAACCCTTCGTCACCTGGCTAAAACAATGGCTGGAACAGCAATTGCAGTAAAAAGCTTCGTCAAGGGATTCTCGCGGTACCGTCGCGGCGCATAAAGCCGAGGTACCTCCCTTCACCTCTCCCAACGGCATGCGCCGGTTATCTCAAAGGTTCGCGTCTGCCCACCGAGCCACCCCCAACCGATCGCGGTCCTCCCCAACTTACCGCATCGGTCCCTACACGACCCGCAAGGGTTATCAGTGTCTTGCGTCCGTTTCACATCTGCCGTGAAACAGGCAGGGACCTTTATCCCCTGAACCACGAAGTGGCAATCGGCCGCTTCTTATGGATGGAATTATGTCAAAAGGAAATGTTTACGCCAATTCACGATCTGTCGTCCACAAAGGCGACAGCCTCACCAACGTGAGCGCGGTCCCGGATGTGTGCAAAACACCGACGCCGGGCGGACCGATCCCTATTCCCTATATCAACGTGGCCTTTGATCGCAACTTAACCAAAGGCACCAAAAAGGTGCGCATCGCCGGCAATTCGATTGCCATCTCCAAATCGAAACTGTCGACCAGTACCGGCGATGAGCCGGGCACCTTGGGCGGCATTGTTTCGGGTAAGTTCAAAGGCAAAATGGCCTGGGGCACCTCGAGCATGAATGTGAAAGCCGAGGGCAAAGGGGTGGTGCGCTTCATGGACATCACCATGCACAACGGCAACACCTACAACACGGCCTGGACGCAGATGGGCAATCCGGCGGTGGTCACGGCGACCGCTTACGGCGACGACACTCCGTGTGACGTTTGTGGCAAAGATCCTTTGACACACCGTACGCACGAAACCGTGTCCGCGGCCGCGGATTGCAGCAAGCTTTTGAAAAAATTGGAGGAACAAGCCGAAGCAGTAGACAAAAGAATCAGTGACCTTTCTATAGAAGCAGCGGCCATCGGTAAGAAGATGGACGAGCTCAGTGAGGCCCATGACCAGGCGATTCAAACAGCACATGACAACCTCAAGGGGTTCGTGGGCAAAGACATCGCCGCGTTTTTTAAATCCGCCTCAAAGGAAGATAAAGCGGAATACCTACGAATCAACAAGATCAAAACCGACCTGCAAAAAAACAACCCTAACCAAGCCGAACTCGACAAGATGAAAAAAGATCAGAAAGCGAAGATGGCGGAAGCCAAAGAGCTAAACGAAAATGGAAAACGCGTGTACAAGGATTTTCCAAACGGGTTTATGGTGGGCGTGTTGGTGTGTAAATGTGAGGAGAAACCCAAGAAATGGGCATCGATGTCAGGTGCTTTTGTCACACCCGGTTTTAAAGAAGTTGCCGAAAAAGAAGGGTTTATCGTCGTCGGCCCCGAGGCTTTGGGGAGCAATGACGCTACGTATTCCGAGGCGACCAGCCCACGTCTGCAGATGGCGCAAAGCCAAGAAGAGAAAGACCAAATCCGCAAGGATATGAGCGCAAAGTACAAGGACATGGCCAAAGACCCGGCGCCCGCTTCACCGACCCGCGGCAACTGTGCCGCGCCGAAACTGATTCAAGCCTGTCTCAAAGCGGGACACGCGGTTGGTACGGTCAGTGAGAAATGGTTTGCTCCCTTCCAATCCGACAAGTACAAGGTGGAACAATCGCGTTTGGAACACCAGCCCAACGGTAGCTTGAAAAGTGAGGATCGCACTTTTAGCCACGGCGATACGGTACCCTCCTGTGATACCTGTAAACGCGAATTACCACCGATGTTGTGTGACAGCGACAAACACAAGTGCAAGTAGGTCTTACGCCAATCCCCGCGACGCCAAGGTTTCCAAGTCGCGTACAATGTTGAAGCAACCCATGAGGAGCATTACCATGTCGGTTCTCACCCAACCCATTCACGATTTTTTGGCTTACCTCGACCGAATCGCCCCCGGCTATCAGGACGAGCTGGCCGGCGACGCTTTGTATATTTTGCGTTTGAACCGCGTTCACGAAAATGCGGAGCTGCCACCACTCTACGAGAGTTTTTTGCGGGTCATGGGGACTTCGGTCGGCGCGTCGCTTTTTCACGATCTCAACCTCAACGCGGCCGACATCATCAACTGGTACCACGGCGTTTATCCGACCTTGTGGCCGGTTGGCGACAACTACCATCTTTTGGCATTTCCCAAGCAGGATGAAATGCATTGGTTTATGGCCCTGGATGAGCGCGTCGGCAAAGACGATGTGATGATTTTCCAAGCAGAGGGCACCCAACCGCTGGAAGACGCACGCAAACAGAATTTTTGCCATTACGGCTTTCGGGACCTGCTTTATTTCGAGGCTTTTACGAAGCTGCACATGAAGCGTTGGAACACACCGACCCAGGTGCTGCGCCAGATCCTACCAGCCGATGAAACCCGCGTTTTGCACGAACGCTTGGCGGCGACCTTCGCCAAAGCCGGCTTCCACGAGATGGGCGCGACCAGCGAATACCTCGACCTTTACGAACGCGACGATTGTTTGGTCGCCCTCCAGCGCGAGGTAACGCGACCCGGTCATCTGATTGTGCGTTTGGCGGGCGCCGAGGCAAAGGCGACCGAAGCCTTTATGCACAGCTTGGTCGACACCTACGATCTCACCATCGCGCAATGTTAAGTCCGTCCGCCACGCGGCGTGGCTAACTACCACGCGGGGCAGGCCGAAACCCCGTTAGGCGGTTCCGGCCTGTTTTTTTAGGTTGCCGCCGCGGTTTCCTCGCGGCGGTTGAATTCGGCGTAGAGCAGCGGCAACACGAACAAGGTCGCCACCGTCGCCGTGGTCATGCCGCCGATCACCACCAGCGCCAGCGGGCGTTGGATTTCGGCACCGACCCCGGTGTTCATCGCCATCGGCACAAAACCCAGGGCGGCCACCAAACCGGTCATCAGAACCGGCGCCATGCGCGTCCGCGCCGCCTCGCGAACGGCGGTGAGCAGCGGTTGCCCCTGTTTTTGGAGCTGGGTCACGCGCGACACCAACACCATGTCGCCCAACACCGACACACCGGATAAAGCGATAAAACCAATACCGGCCGATACCGAAAACGGGGTATCTGTCAGCCACAAGGCCGCGATGCCGCCCACCGCACCAAACGGAATGCCGGTGAAGATGCGCAGCACGTGGCCGATGCGCCCATAGGTCAGGTACAGCAGCGAAAACACCAGCAAGAAACTAAGCGGAACCACCATACTCAAACGTTGCATCGCCCGTTCCATGTTTTCGAATTGGCCGCCGATTTGGGTGGTGTAACCCACCGGCAGTTGGAGGTCCTGATCCAGGGCGGCCCGCAGCTCCTTCACAAAGGAACCGATATCGCGGTCGCGCACATTGGCCTGCACCATAATGCGTCGCTTGGCCCATTCGCGGTTTACCGTGGCGGGACCCTCCACGGTTTTGATGGTCACCAGGTTCGACAGGGGGATTTGTTTCCCCGACGCGGTGAGCACGGGAATGCGACCGACGGTCTCAACCGATTCGCGCGCCGCATCTTGCCATTTGAGTACCAGGTCGAAGGTGCGTTGCCCCTCGACGACACGCCCGACCCGGCGTGTGCCGAGGCTGTCGATGTAGGCCAGGATCTCTGCGACCGGGACACCGTGGCGACCGGCCGCGGCGCGGTCCACCTCCAACACCAGCATGGTCCAGCCGGTAAGCTGTTCCAGGGTAACGTCCGCGGCGCCGGGGATGGCTTCCATCCGTTCGCGAATGCGGTCACCCTCGCGGCGCAAAACCTCGAAATCGTCGCCGAACAGTTTGACCGCGATATCGGCACGGACGCCGGCCACCATTTCATTAACCCGCATTTCAATGGGTTGGGTAAAAATGCTGCGCATGCCCGGCAAACCGTACAACGCGCCTTCCATGGCCGCCATCAGCGCGTCCTGGGTTTCGCCTTTTCGCCATTGGTCACACGGGGTGAGCGTGATGAACACGTCCGACACTTCCAGACCCATGGGATCGGTGGTGATTTCGCCGGTCCCGGTGCGCGTCCAAATATGGGCAATTTCGTCGGGAAACGCCGCCAGCAGCAGTTTCTCGATGTGTGTGCCGTAACGCACCGATTCTTCGAGGGAAACACCGGCCATCCGCACGGTGTTGATCACAATCGCTTGTTCCCGCAAACGCGGCACAAACGCGGTGCCCAGTTGGGTGGCCAAAAAACCCGCGCCCACCACGATCAGCGCGGTGGTAATCAGAACGACGCGGCGCACCTTGAGAAACCGGCCCAGCAGCGCGGCGTAGCGGCGTTCCAACCACAATGCGAAACGCGGTCGGGTGTGGCCCGCGCCCCGTTGCAGGGCGTAACTCGCCAGTACCGGCATCAGCGTGACCGACACAATCATCGAACCGAGCAGTGCGAAGATCACGGTTAAGGCCATGGGCCGGAAAAGTTTCCCCTCCACGCCTTCCAGTGTGAGCACCGGTAGATAAACGATGGCGATGATGAGCTCGCCGAACAGGGTGGGTTTGCGAACTTCGACGGCCGCGTCGCGAACCACCTCCAGCACCGACCGTCGGCCGCGGTCTTCTTCCAGCCGACGCGCCGCGTTTTCGATCATAATCACCGAACTATCGACGACCAGACCGAAATCAATCGCACCCAGGCTCATCAAACTGCCGGCGATGCCCACCTGCAACATGGCGTTGAAGGCGAACAACATCGAAAGGGGAATGGCGAGGGCGACGATCAGGCCGGCGCGCAGGTTGCCGAGCATGGCGAACAGAATCGCCACCACCAGCAAGGCGCCCTCAAACAGGTTTTCGGCGACGGTGTCGAGCACCTGGTCGACCAAATCCGTGCGGCGGTAAACCGGTTCCAGGGTGACCGTATCCGGCAGCCCTTTTTGTACCTCGGCCAGGCGTTCTTTTAGGCGCAACGTGATCTCGCGGCTGTTTTCGCCCATGAGCATAAATCCAAGGCCGAGCACGACCTCGCCTTCGCCGTCGGCCGTGACCGCGCCGCGACGGATTTCGCTGCCCAATGCGATGTCGGCCACATCGCGCAGGTAAATCGGCGTGCCGTTAACCTGCGCCACGACCATGCCTTCCAAATCGGCCACGCTGCTTACCAAGCCGCGGCCTTGGATTAATTGGGCCGCGCCCGAAACGTTCAGAACCCCGCCGCCCGCGTTGCGGTTGGCGCGCTGGAGTAAGTCGGCGAGATCGTCGAGGGTCAGCCGGTATTTCGCCAGGCGCAGCGGATCCACCAAGACGTGGTATTGCTTCTCAAAACCACCCCAGGTATTGATTTCGGCCACGCCGGGAACCTGCACCATTTGGGGGCGCACCACCCAATGGTGCAAGGTGCGCAATTCCTGGGGCGACAAGGTTTCGGAGCGGATCAGGTATTGAAACACCTCGCCCAATCCGGTCGCCACCGGCCCCAGTGTAGGTCGATCAATGCCAGGTGGTATCTCGGCGGTGGCGATGCGTTCGCCGACCACCTGCCTCGCCAAATAAATGTCGATGCCGTCCTCGAAAATGACCGTTATTTGCGAATAGCCGAATTTCGAAATCGAGCGCACCTGCTGCAAACCTGGCAAACCGGCGATGGCCTGTTCCAGGGGGAAGGTGATTTGTCGTTCGATTTCCAGCGGCGCCAGCGCGGGCGCGGTGGTGTTGACCTGGACCTGGATCGGCGTGGTATCGGGGAAGGCGTCGAAGGGCAGGCGGCTGAGGCTGACCAGCCCGAAGGCGGCCACAATGAAGGTGATCAGCAGAACAATGGGGCGATGGGCCAAACAGGCCTCAATGAGCCGTGTCAGCATTAACCACCCCCACGTGTTTTACCCAGCGGTTCCACCTCGCAGCAGCCGGCGCCAATGCTCCCCGGCAACATTTCGGTCAGCAGCAGCACGGCACCGGTGGTCACCACCTGATCGCCGGCGCTGAGGCTGCCGCGTACCGGCACCCAATCGCCTTCGCCGAGGCGTTGCACCTCGCGCGGTTGGTACAAACCCTGTTCGCGGCGCACAAAAACCACGTCCCGTCCTTCAATAGTTTGTACGGCCTCGCGGGGCACCATCCAGGTTCCGCGCGTGTGCGGCAGGATGATGCGGGCGCGGCCGAATTGGTGGGCCCGTAGGCTGCCGTTGGGGTTTTCGATTTCGGCACGGACGGGAATGGTGCGGGTGACTGGATCCACCTCGGCGGCAATCCAGGTGATGCGGCCTTGGGCGCTTTGACCGTCGTCGCCCTGGAAATGAAGCAACGCGCCTGGTCGGATGCGGCGCCCATCGCGCTCGGCAAGCTCACACAGAACCCACAAGTGGCTGGTGTCCACGATTTTGGCGAGTGAATGCTCCAAATCCGCGTGGGAACCCAAGCCGGCCTCGCGACGCACCACGATGCCGGACAAGGGCGCACGCACGGTGAAATAGCCGGGCACGCCTTCGGCATCGGCACCAACCGCGTCCAGCGTGGTTTGGGCGGCGGCCAGCTCGGCGCGGGCAACGTCCAGCGCCATCTCCGCCTGTTCGACGTCCCAAGCCCCGACGATATGTCGCGCGGCCAGGGTTTGTTGGCGTTTCAGTTGCTGGGTTTTCACGCGGACTTTGGTTGTGGCCGCGCGCAGGGCCGCTTGGATTTCACCGATTTCGGGACTCACCAAATCAAACAAGGGATCGGTACCCTCAACCCGGTCACCCTGAGATATGTAGATGGCCTGCACCAAACCCGGTACCACCGCGCGCACCTCGGCCACGCGGTTGGCGTCGAATTCGATCCGTGCCGGTGCCTCAAGCACGGCGTCGTGGTCGCCGCGACGAATGGGGAGAAACCCAATGCCGGCCTCTTGTTCTTTTTCGGGATTGAGGAAACGCACGATGCGCTGCTCGATGGGTACCTGATCAATGCCGGGCGGCTTGCATTGCGGGCACACGGATTCGGGGAGTTCGTGTTCCGCGCACCAATCGCCGGCTTCTTTAAAGCCTGGGATCAACTCGGGGTTACACAGCGTGCACTTGGATTCGGGCACCATGTGGCCGGCACACCAGTCGTTGCCGGCAGGCACGGTTGGCGAGTCGGTATCCGACAGCGCGGGGGCGACGCTAGCACCCAACAGTGGGCCGCCGTTGCAATGGGGACAAACCGATTCCGGCAGGCGTTTCTCCGCGCACCAGTCGCCCATGGCTTGGAAGCCGGGCACCAATTTGGGATGGCAGATCGTGCAGCGCGATTCCGGCACCTCGTGGCCGGCGCACCAATCGTCGGCGGTAATCGGCGGCGGATCGGGCACGCCATGGCTGCACATCGGACAGATCGATTCGGGTAATTCGTGGCCGGCACACCAATCATTCACGGCCTGGAAACCGGGAATCAAAGCCGGGTTACAGAGGGTGCATTTGGATTCGGGAACCTCGTGTTCGGCACACCAATCGCCGGCCTCGGCCGCGGTTGATGCGGGTTCCGCTAACAGTGCCGCCGTTAAAAAAGCGGGACTTGTCATCATAAAACACAGAAGCAACAAACAACCCGAGGTGATGGGTCGGGTGGTTGCAAAGAGGGTTCGGCCAAACGACCGGACCTCGGTCGCCGCGCGCGGGGTTGGCGCGGCAGGGACCGTCAAAAACATAGGTACTCCCTTAATCGGAGAACGGTAGAAACCGTTCCCCCCAATCGGAAAAGCGCACGGAGCGGCGCCTTTCGGTTCAACCGTTATGGGTTAAATCAGCGGTTGGTTTGGGAGCCGTGGTGGTCGAAATAATTCAAAAACCGAACCCTCGGAAAACCCGAAATGGGGCTCGGGAATAAACGCGGCCAGGGGTGAAACCATGGGTGGCGAAGCGGTTTCCGCCAAGTCGGCAATCGCGACACCGGCGTGGCAGTGACAATCGGGACAGTCACCGGGACACGGCGGCGTCGGTTGGTCGGGTTCCAGGAGGGGTCGCGTATCCATGCTGGGCACGAGGTGATCGCCGATATGGGCGACAGCCGGTTCGGCGGCGCCGTCACAAGCAGCCTCGCGTTCCTCGCAGGCCGTTTGGCAGGGTTCGACCGCAAGGGGAACCAGGGGTTCGGGCGCATCGCAAGGACACGCGGCTTGACAGGGACGGACGGTCTGGAGCGCGACGGCATCGAGCCATTGGAAGCCGGCAAGCGTGCTCACCGCCGCCAGACAGATCGTTGTCCAAAAGAAAAAGTGTCGCCACATGTGTCCGTATGCCCTCGTTTAAGCACCTTTTTGAAAAAGCGCGAACACCATGATACACCAACCTGGCGGCCGCGGCGGCGGCATTTCTCACCAAGCGCGCACGGCCGACAAGAGGATAAGGCTAGTTGGCGACCTTGAGGGTTTGGGCCCAGGTTGCGGCGTGAATCTCGCCGAGGTACTTGGCAAAGTAGTGACCGGCGTTGCCGCGAATCACCGCGAGAATAATTTCGAGACCGTTTTCCATCAGGCCCAATTCAGCGAAACGCAGGAAACGGATGGCGTAGCGTTCGTAAAGGGCGAACAGGGCGTCGTTGACGGGATCGACCGGACCGGGTTGGTAGGCAAAATCGGCGGGAAACTCGTCGAGCGCGGGCAGGGGTTCTTCGGCGAGGTCGACCACCTTGTTGGGCAAGTCGAGGTCGACCAGGGAACGGGTCCAAGCTTCCAGATACGCTTTGTGCAACATGGCGGTGTACACCGAGGCCAGGCAATCTTCGGTGGATTGTTCGTGTCCGGCGACGCCTGCCAAAGCCGCATGCAGCGGTTCGGTGGGTCCTTGTAGCAAGGTAATCGCGGTGAGCAACGAGGAGCCGCCACCGGGAAAAGCAAAGCGCAGGACCACTTTTACGGTTTGAGAGAAGGTGACATCATCACTGGTTTCCGCGCTAAAGCGACGGTACCAGGCACTGTTGGAGATATGACGCAGTGAATCCAAAGTACAACCTCTTTTTCGCGTGGGATAGCGTGAGGGGACAGGCGTGTTTTAGAGAGATATCGGGCCGGCGATTTACAAACTTTAAGCCTTGTGTACTTTTCAGCACAAACGAACCAATTTCCGTTTTGCATGAGAAGAAACGAGCGCGCGTGGCACAACCATTGTAAGAACCTTACGACCAAGGGTGAATCAGGTGTACCCGAGGGCAAGCGAGGTGGCGGGTTAAGTGCAAACAATGCAGCGCATTGCAAAATATGCCCAAATGCAGCAACCCCAATTAAGTTTACCCTTAGTCGTTTTAATTACCGGTCAGGAACACCGGGATCACGTTGATTTTGCCATGGCCTCGATGTGTCCTTCCTCGTTGGCCGCATCGCTTTAGCTGACCCGTTGCATTTCAACCGTTTGGTTGATTTGTAAAAGACGTCTCGATTGCAAAAAAGGAGCGTACCTTTTCCTCTAAAAGGCTTCAAACTCGTGCGTTATCGCGTGCCACCCCACCCTTACCGGCGGATTTCTAATGAAGCCGTTAAGAAAATGCGAACTCACACCGATCAATAAGTTATCCATTGTTGATAACTTGTTGTTCAGCAATTTCGCTGACGCCGACTCGGCCTATTTCGTAGCCTTGTGTTCCCAACTTCGGTTTCACGGACACCACCCTCGGGATGGTTACGAAAAGTTTGGTCGATTTGATTTTGAGCCACGGGTTCTCGCCACGGGCTAAAGACACACCGCATTTCGACGCACCAGATTCCGTCGAAATGCGGTGATTCAGCCGGCGCCTGCCCATTTTTAGGAATGCGTTCCACAATCCGCCTCATTTTTTAGAACCCACCGATCCCGCGGCGCCCGGTTTAGCCCGCATTTTTCCCAAGGCTTCCCAGCAGAATTCCTTGTGAGCAATGCGGTTTAGGCGTTGGCTTTTCTCACCGCGCCGCGGCCTTGCCCTTGCCGGAGGTTCGACCCATGTCCTTTTTTCTGCTTACCTTACTGCTTCTTGAATCCGCGCTTGAAGCGGACAAGTTTCTCGATATGTCCTTGGAACAGTTGCTCGATATAGAAGTCACCCTCGCCAGCGGTGTCAAAGAAACCCTGCGCGAAGCACCCGCCGCCATGATTGTCATTACTGCCGAGGACATCCGCAAACGAGGGTATACCAGTCTCGATGAGATTTTCCCCGATCTCCCCGGTTTCGACACCATCATCTCCAACGGCACCGAATACATGACCGCCTACCAGCGCGGTTACCGTACACCCTTCATGCAACGAACCCTGCTCATGATCAACGGCAAGGTCGACAACAATTTATGGTCTCATTCAGCGCAAATTACCCGGCAATACCCGGTTGCCAATATCAAAGCGATTGAGGTGCTCTACGGCCCCGCCTCCGCGGTTTACGGACCCAATGCCTTCCTCGGGATCGTCAACGTGGTTACCTTTGACGGCCGCGACCGCGACGACTTCAACGCGGACATCCACTTTCAAATCGGCCAACACCAAACCACCTCGGTTGATGCGCTGGTCACCGGCAAGGTCGGTGAGATCGCTTACGCCTTGTCCGGCCGGGTTTATCAAAGTGACGAGGCGGATTTGTCCGGGCGCTTCGGTTTTAGCGATGCAAGCCTCCTGGCCAACCGAGAAACCTGGGGCCCGATTTTGGATTTCCAAGTCAACGGCGAACAACTGGGTGGCTACCACAACCCGACCGATGATTACGGGATGGAAGCGCGGGTTCATTACAAAAACATGGAGCTGGGTTACCGCGAATGGGAAAAGGTCGAGGCCTACGGTCCCTATTACGCCTTTGATCGCGCTCAGAACAATGCCAACTGGGGCGCCGATGTTTCCGAACTGTACCTGGACATCGGTCACGACCTAAACGACCGCATGAACACCAAGATTTCCCTGCGCCTGCGTGAAGACAGCATCTTTGGTGATTGGATCGAAGCGACGCCGGATTGGAACCCGGGCATGGAAAACTTCTCTTACGTCAGTTTCACCAACTGGCGCAGCGTCAACGACAGCTTTTTGTTCAAACAAAACCTCGATGCCGAAATCAACGATTCGGTACGGCTCAGCACGGGCATCAAGTACGAACGCAAAGACCTTACCCGCAACTACGACATTCCCGGTTACTGGGACGCGTACAGTTCAACCATCCCCAACACAACACCCGGTCCCCATGGCCAAGGCGCCGGTATCTTCCACAGCACCGACGAAACCTACATTCGCCCACAACATCCCAGTGGTCCGATGCCCGCCGACAACCGTTTCCAGATGGAAGATTACGGTGGTTTTCTTCAGGCCATCATCGACCGCAATGCATGGCGTTTCAACCTGGGGATTCGCTACGACGAGAACAGTGAATACGGTAGTTCGGTGAATCCACGCGTCTCGGTGGTGCGGGACAGCGATTTTGGGACCTGGAAATTCATGGCCGGAACCGCCTTTCAAGAGCCGGCCCCACTCCAATTGGGCGGCGGTTGGAACGGCCGCCAGGCCAATCCCGACTTAGAGCCGGAAGAGGTCACCAACTACGAAATTCAATACCTGCGCGCCGGCGCGGTCTGGAACCACGACTTTTCGATTTACTTCGCTCAATACGAAAGTGTCATTAAAGAAGAAGCCGAAAACGCGGGTGAACGCGATTCCTTCGGGATTGAGTACAAGGCGCGTTTTGCGCTCCCCCTTGAAATCAACAGCCAACCCATCGAGGGTTACTTCAACGCGACCTACGCCGACGTCACCTCCTCGTTAACCTACGACCACGAAACCGGCGCCTGGGAAACGGTAGAATCGGAATTGGGCGATATTGCCGACATCAAGGCCAACCTCGGATTTAACCTTCCTTTCAGCCGATATGGGTCCTTGTTTGTCCGCGCTAACTACGTCGGCGAACGCACTTTGTACAGCCGCAACCCGCTACGTGACCGCGTGCAGACAGCGTCCCATGTGGTCGTTAACACCAACCTCATCTTCTCCTACAAACAATTTGAGATCGCCCTCAAAGTAAAGAACCTCTTTGACAAGGACTATTTCCACCCCGGTGTCGAGGGTGCTTCATCCGGCGATAATTTCACGCAACGCAGCTTGGGATTCCCCAATTCCCTGTTGCCCCAAGACAGGCGTCGTTGGTTCGTCACCTTAACCACCCGTCTTTAAAAAAGGGTTCCGAAACCGCCCCGCTCCAGCTCGGTATTTGAAAAGTAACTGCCTCGGGTTGAACGTGTTGGGTCAATCAGCTCTAGGTAGTTTGGAAAAGGCCGAAGCGGCCGTGAACGTTTCGCGCTCCTAAAATCGCTTGGCCCATTTTGGCAGTTCCACGCACCTCCGACGCTGTCTGCTTGAAAGATCAGGTCGATGACAGGCCGTCCTTCGGGAGATGGAAGCTCCAACGCCCAACACCCTTTTTATGGGTTTCCGTAGATTTTCCGAGGCGCCGGTCAGAACATCTTCCCTATAGGCGCTAACCAACTTAAATTATTAAACTTATATCACAATAAAAAATTCGAAAAAATGTGTTCTTTTTTGCATGGCATGACAAGGGCTGTCTGACTAAAGTGCGATAATAGGTTCAAGGCAGCAGGGGGGGTCACTCGGATCGTCCCCCGCACGTTGCGAACCATTCCCCATCGCGGAGGCACCCCCATGAACGTTCCCGAGCTTTCGGTTGACGATGTCGCCTGTCTGTTCCCTTCCACCCAAAACATTCAGGACCCCATCAAAGGGGGCCAAAAAATCGTATTTCCTTGTCAGGTAAACAACCGTCCCACGGTGATTAAGTTTTTATCGGCCAGTATTGGTACCGTGTTTGATGATTTGGCATTTGAAGTGAACGTAAGTGAAGAGGTGATGGCGCGGACGCAACGGGAGGTGGATATTATTGCACGCTGCCGTTCACCGCATGTGATTAAGTTGGGTCAGATCCCCTTGGGTTCGGCCAAGCACGGGTCTCATGATTTGATTTATTTTTCTGAAGAATATATTGAAGGAACAAGCCTTAAAGATTATTTTCGTCAAGAGCAGAAGCTGTCACTTGAAGAAGTATGTCGTCTTGGTTTGGAGATCACGCGTGCGATTGCTGAGTTATGGCGTTTTGGCAAGATTCACCGTGATATTAAGCCAGGAAATATTATGAGAAGAGAGAATGGTCAGTTTGTGTTGTTGGATATGGGATTGGCGTTTGATGTGATGGTGGAATCGTTGACGATGACGGGTTTAATCAGCGGCACCGCGATGTATATGTCCCCGGAGCAGACCGAATCTTACCGTAAGCGGCAACTTGATTTTCGTTCAGATATGTTTTCACTGGGCATTGTGCTTTACGAAGCCCTTGCCGGTCGTCATCCGTTTTTTGATCCAAAACAGCGCTTGAGCCATTGTGACATATTGCAAGCGATTCTCTACGATGATCCCGAGCCACTGGAGATCCATCGGCGGGAGGCCCCGGATGAATTGATTGACATTGTTAATCGTTTGCTGGGTAAAGAACCCCATCTTCGCTTTCGCTCTTGCAACCAACTGATCCAACGCTTCGAGAATTTGCTCGAAAAGCTTTAGGAGGCCTTTATATGAAGATTTTTGCACAGCACGGCTATGGTCGTACTACCAAATTGGAACAGGGTTTGGCGCAGAATTGCATTCAGGGTGTTATTTTTTCGCCAAAAGATGAAAGCCCAACCGATTTAACGAATTTGGTCATTAACCTGCGTAAAGAGCATCCCGATGCGGAGCTGATGATCGATCCTCAATTTTATGTATCGACCACGGTTCCGGCCAAAGACGGGCACCTACCCACCTATCCGTATTACCGTTCGCCCCTCTCGCGAAAGGATTTGTTACCGGCGCGTAACCTGACCAAGTTTGCCCGACAAACCATGGATTTCCAGCGGATGTTGCCGGTGGACCACCTGTTATCGGCGACGGTTCCTTTTGATGATTTTACCGATCCCTGGTGTCAAACGGCACTGTCATTGGCACAAGAATCATTGGAGTATGGCTACAAGTTTCCGCAAAAACCTTTATTACTTTCATTCGTCATCGACGAATCGGCATTCCGCCATCAAAGTGCGATGAAAGAATTTTTGGACATGATCACCTTGTTCGATGTTGCGGGTTTTTATTTTATTATCAAGCGTCGTGATGCGTATTATTCCCAACAAATCGAAACCAATACCTTCGAGAACCTGTTGTATTTTACCCATACATTGGGTTCTTTGAATCGCTACAAAATCGTTTACGGTTATACTGATTTGCTGGGTTTGCCGCTTCAGGCCGCCGGTGCCAGTGCCACGGCTTGTGGTTGGTATCAATCGCAGCGTTTCTTTTATGCCGACAAATTCCGGCCCAGTACACGTGGCAGCCGTCCGCGTCCGCGTTACACGTCATTGCCGCTGATGAATTCGGTTCTTTTGGTACCGGAACTGTCGGCGATCGAGCATCAGGGAAAATTGCAACGCGCATTATCCGATACTGAGGTTGACGCCCATCTCGCCGAAGATTTTTCTAATTCCTCCGCGGAGTGGTCGCTGAGCACCAGTACCATGCATCACTGGTCCTGCATGAGCAAAGTGATTCAACGTATGAAACGCTTTGATGATGCAGGTGAGCGTCTTGACGTGGTTCAAACGATGATCAGTCGTGCGGGCGCGCTGTACGATCAATTGCTGGAAGAAGGTATTCAATTTGAGTACCGTTCCGGTAACAGCCATCTTGCTCAATGGAACATTGGCATTGAAAACTTCCGAACCCAGATGCGTCTTTAACCTAAGAAGCGATAACTCGCGCTTCTTAGGTTTAACCATCCTATCCGTATTATATAAACCATAACACTATAATCATATAATCATGCGGCAACCCGGAAAGGGTTGCCGCACTCCTGCTCATTCAAAACTCGGTTTATCATTGAGGAAAGCATAAAAAGAACCTATTAAAACCCAACTTTTTATGCTTCCCTGAGCTATAAACCCTGTCCCAACCACACCGCGATATTGCGTCAGCCCCTCTTTTTTTCGTCCAAGCCTAAACCGAACCCGGCCGCGCATCGTATCCTCACCTCAGACGATCTAACACGGGTGTGAGGGAGTTTTACCAATGAAATGGCTAGTGAGTTTGTGTTTGCTAACAGCGTCCTTGACCGTCATCGCGGCCGAGCGGGTTTTTGAGGAACGTTTCCCCGCCGGGGAAAACGGCTTGCTCAAGGTTCGCCTTGATCGCGGCGATATCGACGTCATCAGCGGCGGCGACGAGTATGTGGTGAAGTTGGTGGTCAGCGGGCACGAGGAACCGGTGAATGATTTTGAGGTCACTTTTGAAGAATCCGGCGAAGGCCTGAACATCCTCGGTAAAGGCGCCCGTAACTCGAGTGGCTGGTCCTTTTTTAACTGGAGCTTCGGCAAACACGTTCGCGTTCATCTTCACGTGACCGTACCCCGCACGACCCACCTCGACCTGGGCACCAGCGGCGGTGACATTAGCGCGAGCGGCACCGAGGCCTCCGCCTCGGTAAAAACCTCCGGTGGCAATATCACCCTGAGTGATCTCAAAGAACGGGTTCATGTCAAAACGTCCGGCGGCAATATCCGTCTGAGCAATTCTTCCGACAAACACGAATTGCGCACCAGCGGCGGCGACATTGACATTGTCAATGCAGCCGGCGACTTCACGGCCAAAACCTCCGGTGGTGACATCGACTTCAAAAACGTGCGCGGCCCCATTGTTTGCGCCACCTCGGGCGGCAGCATCGACATTGAATTGACCCAAGATTTTGGCGGAATCCGCGCCTCGACCAGCGGTGGCGACATTCGCCTGCGCGCACCCGCGAATATCGCGGCCAACTTAAAGGCCGGCACCTCCGGTGGCTCGGTTCGCATGGACCTGCCACTGCAAGTACAGGGCAAAATCAAGTCCAACCGGATTCAGGGCACCCTTAACGGCGGCGGTGAAAGCATCCATCTCAGCACCAGCGGCGGTGACATCCGCGTTTCGGAGCTGTAATCGCGCCAAAACCCAGGACACCAAAACCAAAAAGGCCCGCGGAGGACATCCTTCGCGGGCCTTTTTTGTTTCACTCCTTCATTAAAGGCGGCGTTTGGCAACCAGGAACGCCTGTTTGACACGGCGTTTATCCCGCTGGTGCAACACAATTTGTAAACGCGGGTGGCGATTGCAGGCGTCCTCAAAGGCGGGCAATCCTTTCTTAGCGGCATCCAGATCACGCCATGCAACAAATTCAAAAAACTCGCCGGTCGCCGGATGGCGGGCGGTTGCGCAAGAAACGAATCCGTCGAGGGCGGGCAGCAATTGGGCCTGGGCAGCGCGGATCAGGGTGATGTGATCTTCAACGGCCACCCCGGGATGGGTGAACCAGGTCAACAGCGACCAACATCCGGTCGCATCAAGGCGAAAATCTTCCTTACGGTAGCCGCCAAGTAATTCGGCGGTTTGCAAATGGATGGTGTCGCTTTCAATACTGGTCGCCCAAGCCATGGCGCCCGGATCGTTGGTAGCGGCGGGCGCGGCGGCATCGTAACTGTTCTGATCGGTCCAAAACACCATATCAATCCATTGCCCCGGTTCACCGGCACCACACAGCATGCGGTCGCGAAAACCTGGCAGCGACTTGACGCCCACACGATGGGCGGCCTCGGCGTCGCGGAGATGGGCGGCTTCGGAAACATTGGGTTTGGTAGCGTAGTTCAACAACTCGATAAACATAAGTTCCCCTTGTGGTTGGGTGCGGCGAACAACGCAAGCGGTCACCGAAACCCGTCTACTGAATACGATGGGGTATTGTCTCAAATCAGGACTACCGAGCAAAGCCCAACCCGAAAGCGAAGAAGCCGGGGTCCTTGGCCGGCTCTTGCCAAATCAGCCTCAAACGGAAAAATCAAAATCAACCCGAGACTAAAAACCCAACATAAACCGAAAATACAAATTGACGAAAACTTCACAAAACCCTAAGATATCGGCTGATTTTTACTTATGCCGAGGTCCTTGTGAATTGTCATAGAACCATCTCGATGTTTTTTCTTGCCTGTACGCCTTTATTGGCAGCACGATTTATTAACGTAGATCCCGCGCGCGAGAACCACAGTCCCTACCTCTATGTTGCCAACCAACCGCTTATGGCCATCGACCCCGACGGCAAAAATGCCAAAGTGGTCATTGATGAGAAACAGAAAACCATCACCGTGTCCGCCAAAATCGTGGTGTGGGGGGAGTCGGCCGACGACAAAACCGCCAAGATGATGGAAAAAAACATCAACGATGCCTGGAAGGGCCATACTTACGAGGACAAAGCCAACAAGAAAATCTATAACGTGGTGTTTGCTGTAACGGTCACCTACCAAAAAAACCGGCCCGCTGATTATGAAAAACAAGCGAAAAATGATTCCGAACTCAACTTCATTGAGCTACCAAAAGGCCACAAACGCAGTTTTGTATACAAAAACCCCGGCTATACGGGACAATGGCGCGGCAACGACCAGATCACCGCGAGCTGGGGCGATCCGGCCCCGCACGAGTTTGGTCATTTGATCGGCCTAAAAGACCGCTACACCAACGGCAAGCCCGACGCAAAATGGAAAGGCAACATCATGGCTGAACCGGCAATGAAAGGTACCGTTGAAAAACGGAACATTCACACGGTGCTCGAACCCGCTTATAAAGAACACCTCAAAAATCAAGCCCTGGCAAAACCCAAAAACACAACCACCTTCGAACTCCGTCCCAAAGGAAACCTGCGTTGATGCTGCTGCTCTGCCTATGGACGATCTTCAACCACGAGGCAAAAGAAACCGTGAGAACGACTGAAATCCAAGGGTTTTTGCTCCTTGGCCGGGAAACCTATGTTTTTTCCGAGGCACTGGACCCGCTGACGTCGGGAACCTGGCTGGACTACACGGACGGCATGGTCTACGACCGCCGTAAGGTGCTTGAAGACGCCTTGGTACCGTTAAATTACGCGGGCTATCAAGAAGCGGCTTGGTTTCGGGCCAAAGCCAAGATCTACGTTGGCGCCGACTACGGGGGCGGAGGCGGTAAAACAACCTACCGACGCCGGGTTGAGCTCCTGGAAATTCTTGAAGCCTCATCCGAACCGGTCCAAGCCTTTTTGAAAAACAACCCACAATATGTGCCGCCGCCCGGCTGGAATCCGCCCCCGGATTAAACCGCCACCGTCTACAAGCTGACGCCGTTCCACAACGAACCGCTCACCTTGAGGGAACGATAAGAAAAAAACTTGCGGTGGGTGAACGCGGGACGGCTGGGATACAATGGACGTCCTTTGACTCGGATTGAGTCGCTCTACCGCGACCGTTGACGTTATGCCACTGTTTCGCGTCTTTCCTCGATATAACCTAAGAGGCGCGATGAGAGCGAGTGATTTAAGCTAAAGATCTGGAGCGAAATGGTTTGGAGAAAACGGAAGCGCACCCTCTGAGTGCGGTGAGTATTTCTACAAGCCGTTGCAGCCCAGAGGTTTGGCTTAAATCGCCGCGATTTATCGGGCTTCTTAGGTATGAGTATGGAAGGCTCCGGCCGTTGACGGCGGACACGCTCCGCGCGTGATTCGTATTGACCCTTGGGGGCCCCCTTGCAATGCAAGAATTGCCAAGCTACCTGTGATGATCAAGCGCCTTTTTGCCACGAATGTGGGCTGGCCTTGGCGGATGAAGCGGACATCACCGATCCCGCGTCTTCCCCTTCACAGATTTGGCGCCAGGCCGCGCCCTTGTCCGAGGCGCATTTCATGCAAAACAGCCAACAGCGCCTCAAGATTCAGCGCAAGCTGGGCGAAGGTGCCATGGGTTTGGTTTACGAGGCTTTTGACACCACCTTAAACCGAAAAGTCGCCGTAAAAATCCTCCCGCTGAATCAGAACAAAGACGGGAAAGCGGTCAAGCGGTTTCAGCGCGAGGCCCAAATGGCCGGCGCGCTCCAGCACCCCAACATCATCGCCGTTTTCGACATTGGCTTCTTTGAAGAGGTCCCTTACTTCACCATGGCACTCATGGAAGGCGGCAGCCTGGAAGAGCGTCTTGAACAAGGTCTGGATTGGGTAGAAAGTTGTCGCATCATTCGCGACCTAGCCGATGCGGTGGATTACGCCAATCGCAAAGGCGTGATTCACCGCGATATCAAGCCGGCCAATGTGATGTTCGACGGGCAAGGCACCGCCACCCTCGTCGATTTCGGCATCGCCAGGGTCGTGGATCAGGCCAAACTCACCGCGACCCAGGCCATGCTGGGGACGCCTTATTACGTGAGCCCCGAGCAAGCAACCGGCGGCACCATCGGCCCGCCCTCGGACCTCTATTCACTGGGCAGTTTGTTTTTTCAAATGTTGACCGGACGGCCGGTATTTCAAGCCGACAACTCGCTCCAGGTCATCTTCAAGCACATCAAAGAAACCCCGCCTCGGCCCCGTTCTTTTCGGCCCGAACTTCCCGCCGCCTTGGACGACATCGTGCTGAAGCTGCTTCAAAAAGACCCCAAAAAGCGCTACCAAAGCGGGGGTCGACTGGTGCGCGATTTGGAGGCGCAATTCCCGGAAATCTTCGGGCATCGCGATCTAACCGCCGAGGAACACACCAAAACATGGTCCGGGGTCGATCTGGAAGGTTCCGACCTGGAAACCGATCCCTCGGTGTACCAGGAAGCCATGCGGTCGATTGATGAAGCCGCGATCCCGGAAACGGCCGATACGGGAGAAACGCCCGCGCCACGCCGGGCCGAAGCCACCACCAAACGCCGCGTCCTCGCCCCGCTCCTGCTTGTTGCCCTGCTCGCCCTGCTGGGGATTGGCTGGGTGTTCCTGAAGCCTTGGCTGGGTGATGCCCCAACCGTCGAACCGGGCACGGGTTCCGATGGCGAAGAAACGACCGAAACCATTGTTTCCCAGGCGGAACTGGAACAGGCGCGATGGCGCAAACAGGTTGAATCCGCATTAGAGGAACTGGCATGGGTTGAGGTTCAGCCCGGCCAATTTCTCATGGGCAGCCGCGCTAAGTTGGAAAAAGACGAGCGCACGGTCCACCGGGTCCACCTCAACGGCTTCGGCATCATGCAAACCGAGGTGACCCAAGCATTGTGGCAACTGGTGATGCGCGAGGATCCGAGTTGTCGCCGCGGGACCGCGTTACCGGTGGAGCAGGTCTCTTGGAACGAGGTTCAAGTGTTCATCTCTAAGGTGAACCAGGTGTTGCCCTATGAGGTTGCGTTACCCACCGAGGCCCAGTGGGAGTTCGCGGCGCGGGCGGGCTATAAGGGCAATATGATCACGGGCATGTTCGGGCGTTCCCCGAAAAAAGAAGCTTGGTACGCGGATAATTCCGACGGCCGAACCCATGCCGTGGCGGGCCGAGAACCCAACGCTTGGGGTATTCACGACATGCTGGGCAACGTATGGGAATGGTGCAGCGATTACTATGGCGAGGATTACTACGAATTTTCGCCCGAACGCAATCCCACCGGTCCGGCACAGGGATTTGAGCGCGTGGTGCGCGGCGGCTCCTTTCAGGAACCGCAGGGGCGCACCCGTTTTGCCAACCGACATCATCTTCCGCCCGATACCAAGGATTGCGCGGTTGGGTTTCGCTTGGTGCGTGTCGGCGCTGAACAACAGCCGGCGATCAACACACCGGCGCTTAACCGGGACACGGGGGATTAACCCGCCAAACGGACCCGATCTCGGTTAAGTAGAAAGGCTTTGCCTGGTGGCACCGGATGAGGTTCCCCTCCGGCCCACATTCAATGTAATGGTGGACCATAGGCGATGTGCGAACCTGCTCCGGGGCCCGCCGGGCCGGCCTTTTTGTTGGAGCCGTTATTCAGGGGCAGGGATCAAAAGGGTGCACCCTGCCGGGCACAGCACAAAAAAGGCCGGGCGCGGCATGATTGCCGGCCCGGCCAGGTTGCGCTTGGGTTACGCGTTTTAGCCCGTTTTGGCTAGAACTGCATTTTGTAGGACAAGGACACACTGCGGCCTTGCAACAAAACGCGATCCTTGATCAACGAGGTGTGAACGCGGGCGGTTTCGTCGCCGAGGTTGGTACCGCGCAAGACAAACTGGTGTTTGGTGCGGCCCATCAGCAGGCGGTAACCGGCGGTGAGGTTCAGCAGGGTGTAGTCCTCGGTTGGGGTTTCGTTTTCAGCAATGCGATCCTGCTCCTCGGTGTAGCGCGTCTCGCCTTTAATCCAGTAGCGGGGCGTGCTGTACTCCAAGGCCAGGTTGAGACGGGAAGGCGTGATCCGGGGCAGGTTGCCACCGTCACTGAGTTCGCCGCGGACATAGTCGTAGGTAACCTCGAAGTGGACATGGTGGGGATCGCTGTGAAGCAGATCGATGTCGAGGTGCAGTTCGCCACCCCAGAAATCGGCGTCTTCTTGCTGGTAGAACAATTCCACCAACTCATCCTCGTCTTCGACGGCTTCGAGTTGGTACTGGTAGATGTAATCGGAGAAACGGTTGGTGAACAGACTCAGCTCGCCGGTCACAATTCCTTTGTTTTTGCGGAACAGCACATCAATCCCGAAGCTGGACTCTTCGTTTAGTTCGGGGTTCCCGAACTCGAAGGAATTGGTTGCCAAGTGCGGCCCGTTGGAGAAGAGTTCCTCGGCGGTTGGGGCACGTTCGGTGAAGGTCGCGTTGGCGGCAAAACTCAGTGGATCGTTTTTGCCGTAAACCACACCGACCGAGGCGGACAAGGCGTTGAAGCTGCGATCAAGCGGCATGGGTGGCGTTTCGTCGTCGTCGCCATGGTCGTCATCGCCGTGGTCGTCGTCGTCGCCGTGGTCGTCGTCGTCGCCATGATCGTCATCGTCATCGCCGTGGTCGTCGTCGTCACCATGGTCATCGTCGTCGCCGTGGTCGTCGTCGTCATCGCCATGGTCGTCGTCGTCACCATGGTCATCGTCGTCGCCGTGATCGTCATCGTCATCGCCGTGATCGTCGTCGTCGCCGTGATCGTCATCATGGTCGTGGTCATCGTCATCGTGCCCGTGATCGTCATCGTGATCATGGGTACCGCGAATACGGTAGGAGGGGGTGTCGTTGGTCTGGCGGCCGAAGCGCGAACCCATCACCAAACTCCAATTATTGCGTTCGATTTCGCCATACACAAAACCGGAGAAGTTTTCCGTTTTGTTCTCGGGAACAAACGCCTCTTCACCCACCGCGCTGAAGTCACGGTTTTTGTGGTGCAAACCCACGGATGCGTTGGTGAAAGGGCCGACATTGGCAAAAACACCTTCCACACGAACTTCCTGGAATTCGTTGTTGAAGGTGGTACCAACGGCACCGCCTTCCAGCTCCACGTGTTCGTAGTCTGAGAAACCCGCGCGGAGGTTGATGGATTTCAGGAAATCGTGGTCAAAACGCAACTCACCGCGAAGATCGTACCGGGTTTGGTCGAGGTCGATGGTAACCAGCTCTTCCTCTTCTTCATCCCCGTGACCATGGTCGTCGTCTTCATTGAACTTGTCGTGATCGTGGTCGTCGCCATGACCGTGGTCGTCACCCTCGTGGTGATGGTGGTGGCCCGGCACGCCGTAATCACTTTGGTAGTCGGTTAGGGCAACACCGAAAAAGCCGCGGTCGGTTACATAAGAAACACCAATGTTGGCTTTGGTGGTCTCAAGGGCGCTGTTTTCAAGCACACCGTTAAAAGGTTCGTCACTATCGGCCTCGGCGGCCTCGGGAATTTCGTAGTCGTCCGTATCGGTATAAGCGTAATCCATGTGATAGGCCAAACGCCCACTTGCTCCGTTGAGTGAAACCGCACCATTCTGTTTTTCAGATGCTTGGTCGTAGCTGAGGTCGATGCTGCCCGCAAATGGATCCGTGGGGATAAATTCGGGGATACGGTTGTCGATGATATTTACGATCCCGCCAATGGCGTTGCCGCCATAACGCAGGGAAGCCGGACCTCGCAGGATTTCAATGCGTTCGGCCGTGGTCGTGTCAACGCTCAACGCGTGGTCAGGGCTAACCGTAGAAACGTCGCCCGAGCCGATCCCCCCTTCCAACACGCGAATCCGATCCCCACCCAAGCCGCGAATGATGGGACGGCTGGCGGCTTGACCGAAGAAGGTCGAGCTGATGCCCGGTTCATTGGCCAAGGTTTCGCCAAGGGTCGGTTGACCGACGCGCAGGATGTCGTCCTCGTTGAGGACACCCACCGCTTGCGCCACATCGGTGATGCTTTTGCGAATCGGCGACGCGGAAATCGTCATCGCCTCGTGAATGGTCAGGTCGAATGAAACCGAAACCTCGGTGGTTTCGTTGTCGGAAATCGTGATGGTTTTGATGCGGTGCCCAAAGTTGTTGTGGGAAATCTGGAGGCGGTGTTCGCCCGCGGGCACATTTTGAAAGGAAAAAGTTCCCTCGGGATTGGTTCTGGTCGCACGGTTCAGGCTAAGCAGCAAAACATCTGCTTTTACCACGGCGTGACCCTCTTGATCCTGGATTTTTCCGGTCAGGGTACCGCCGGCCCAGGCAGGTAAGGCGGCGCATAGATAAAGGCACAAGAGCAGGGCGCCGTTACGATGAAATAAGGACATGGTGTTCTCCTAATGTTCTGATTTTCACGAGTAAAAAAGACGGAAAATCAGCAGGGGGTGCCCGTGAACGGAAGTTAGATCTTTTGAGGATCTTCCGGCAGGACGCCGTGCCCAAGCGGGCCGCGGATGATTGAGCCGGTAGGTAGGCAACTGTTGGCGCGGTACCGGCCCAATGAGGCGCTAGGTGGCAGATCGCACAACGTTCGTGCAGGTGCGCGTTGCCTATTTCGGATTGATAAAAACCGAAATTCGTCGAAGCATCGGCCTGCTCGGCTTCAGCATGAAACGTGAATGCCTGGTCGCTTGGACAAAAATGGGTGTGTTCATCGAGATGAAACCCCTTCTCGAGGAGATGAGGTAACAAAAGCGACAAGGACAACAACAGCCGAAGCGTTGTTGGAAAAGGACGAGACAGCATGGCGGCCAAAACTCAGGAAACTGGAAGAGACGCCCCCGCGTGGGATCCGACAAGGGTTTGAAAAACCGGGATCAAGCCGCGGGAAAGAAGCTTCGACGATGAATAGGGATTGTGGTTTAGGTCGGAACGGGTGGAATGCGTCAAACGCGACGATTGATTTTAAGAATTCGCTATCAAAAAGTAAAGATAAGGCCGGCAAAAAGACAAGTCAAATGCCGACTACCTCACGGTTTTGATTTTCGAAAACGGCACTATCCAACCTAAGCCATTTAGATCGGGCACCTTACCACCTCGCAGTTCAATGGGTTTGTTTTGATGGAATCTGGTTGGTTCAGGCGCAAACGCTTACCAAACCTTCACTTAGGAAACGACAGGTTAAAAATTCACCGGGTTACATTTTTTTCGCCCTATCTTTTCCCTTTACCTTCTCAAGCGGCCGGCATTGTCCATGATGCGCAAGCGGGAAGCGAGACCCCGTGAAATAGAGCGGGGTGTTTGTGCTGTTTGTTACATTGCGGGTGCTTGGACGGCCACCGATTGGCGGTATGCTTGAACAACGCCGACCTGAACGCCGAGACATGCTTTCTCAATCATCCAGCCGTTCCTTCATGCAACGCTCACCCCGTTTTGGCGCCCCGTTAGAATCCGTGCCGGCAAAAACCAGCCACAGCATGCAAGCACGCTTACTTCACCAGAGGAGGTCCGCTCATGTCCGATTCACCAAAAGTTGTTAAAAGCGAAGCCGAATGGCAAGCTCAGCTTGATCCCGAAACCTATTACATCACCCGCAAGAAAGGCACGGAGCGGGCTTTTACCGGCAAGTACCATGACCATAAAGGCCGCGGCGTCTATACCTGCGTATGTTGCGAGACGGAACTGTTCCGCTCCGACGAAAAATACAACTCCGGTTCCGGCTGGCCGTCGTTTTGGCAGCCGGCGATCAAGGAAAACATCGCCACCGAAACCGACATGGGTTTTGGGATGGTGCGCACCGAGGTCTTGTGTGCGAAATGCGACGCGCATCTCGGTCACGTTTTTAACGACGGCCCCAAACCCACCGGTTTGCGTTACTGCATTAACAGCGCCTCACTCAAGTTTAAAGGTGATACCTAGCCGAAAGCAGTCCTGTTCCTACTTATATAGGTGAAGCGAGGCACCGGCCCCATTTCAGTCAACACGACAAAAACAAGCCCCTCCGATCCGCAATGCGCGGCTCGCGAGGGGTTTTTTCTTGCCCACTTACAGAAATATGAGCCTAACTCACTCAAAAAACGAGCACCTCTTTCAAAACATGAGCGCATAAGACTCAAATTAACTGAATAATTTTTTAAATTTTTTCTTCACAAAACTTGACATCATCAAAGTCAGGTTATATTATTCACCGTGACAGACGGCCCAAGGGCCTAGAACACAAGGAGGCACCACATGCTTCAGCTCTTTGACGCTTTCCCCAGACACTGGGTCTCTTCATTCGACTTTGACTTCTTCGACCGTGAATTGAACCGCCGCTTCCCCGCCTTCCAGCAAGCGGGACGCGCTGCCGCGCACCCCGTCAATCTTTACCTTGCTGATGAAGGCGCCAGGGTCGTGGCGGAAGTTCCTGGATGGCGCGCCGAACACCTGGACATCTCCGTGGACGGCAACAAACTCCACCTGGCGGGACGCATTCCTTCCGATCAAAAAAACCCGCTTTCCCTTGGCGACTTCCAACGCGTGGTCAACCTTCCCTTCCGCATTCGCGAGGATCAGGTTTCCGCCGAATTGCAAAACGGCCGCTTAACCATCGCCCTGGAAAGACGCGAAGAAGACAAACCCAAACGCATTCAAGTCAACGTTGCTTAAGCTGAGCAAGGAGGTATCACCATGACGACCGCTACCTTAGAAAAAGAGTCCCAATCGTTAGCCAAGCCCACGACCACCCAGCCCGCCAAGGCGGCCGCCGATCAAAGGACACCCGCCGTGGTACCGCGCCACCGCTTTGATCGCAAGGACGAACAACTGGTCTTCACCGCGATCATGCCCGGCATTTCAGCGGAGGCATTGGAAATTGAAGTAGAAAACGAACGCTTAACCCTCAAAGCACAAACCCCAGAACTTGGGTTTGAGGGCTACCGCAAGGTCTACGGCGAGTTTGGGCGCAACCGTTACGAGGCGAGTTTTAAAATCCCACAACAATACGACCCGTCCTCAATCGAAGCCAAACTCGACGCGGGCATCTTGACCCTAACCATGGTTCCACGTGAAACCGCCAAACCCGTTCGCATCGCCGTAAAAGGCAACTAACCCCTCACAAATTCCTCTCTCCTTGGCCGCATTGCTTATCAGAAATGCGCCACAGACCCTGACCTTCAGCACATTTCTCGCGGCTCCCGCGAGATTGGTTTTCTTCGGCACCCCAACCCCGCCACACGGCGGGGTTTTTTTTGCTTCGGCCGGCCAGGATAGCGACCGAGCGCGGGCGCCCATAAAAAGCACCCCAGCGGCGGATGAAGCCGTCCCCCTGATCAACTCACTTGAAGAACCACTTCACCAAAACGCCCTCCGACATCCTTGATGTATGATGGGCCGCGAGGGTGGTGGTAGATGAAACGACGTTTTAAGATCATTTTATTTAATGTAGAGAAAGATAATAATGTCGGCATGATTGCGCGATCCGCCTATGCCTTTGGCTGCGATGAGCTGCTCATCGTCGGCCGTCAAAGGGTGAAAGCAACCGGCGCGCAAGGCACCTTTCAAGCGCTGAAACGACGCCACTTTTTCAACCTTCCCGCGGCGGTTGAAGCCTGTCGCGCCGAACATTTTGCGATTTGCGGCCTGGAAATCGGCGGCGAGTGTTTAACCGAGGCTCCCTTCCCCAACGACGTTGCCTTTATCCTGGGTAACGAGGGACGCGGTTTGGCCGACGCGGTACCCTTTTGTGATCGCATTGTGTCCATCCCTCAATGGGGCGGGATCCCTTCTTTAAACGTTGCCGTGGCGGCGGGCATTTTGATGTACAGCTTCCAAATCCGACAGGATCACCCAAAAGCCTCCCGGGCGGGAACCCGCTATTTCGACCAAAGCTTCCCACTTTCCGACCAATCGCAATAAAGAAGTTGTCTTTTGAGATCTTTTGGCGTTTAATCAGTTCTTTTGCAACAGAACTGTTGCGAAAAGAACCGTTGCATCATGAAATTGCCTTCAAATATTGATTTTGCATCACACTTATTGTGTCAATTACGTGTAAGAGGTAAGCTGAGTAAAGAATCACCCCGTTTATCTCTGTTCCTTGAACCAGTCCTCGCACTTTCTCCACGACGCTCGGCTGTCGCGCGCGTGGCTGTTCCCTTTTCCACGCGCCGCGTTGGTGCTAACGCCTCGTGACGGGAACCAAGCGGGCAAGATTCCTTACGGCCCGTCATTGATGCCGGCTCATTGTGTTGTATGGAGATCCTTCCCATGGATATGTGCCACTTCCAACTTCACCACCCCGATAGCGTGCCCCGGCACGTCTTACTAGAGGAGCTGGTTGGACGCGAGCATTACCTCGAACAAATTTTGCTGCCGCTTAAAGAACAGCGGCCTGTCCACGAACGCCCCCCGATTCTCCTGTTGGGTCCCGCCGGCCTGGGCAAAACCTCCCTGCTGTGGGCATTGAAATACGGCGTTGAAGCCGATCCCCAACTACAGGCCGACTGGTTGCCGGTCCTTTTCCCTGAAGAGCCCAACGCCATTGGCGATCACGCCGATTTTTGGTTAACCGCCATTCGGTGTTTGACTGAATCCGCCGGTTTGGTCAACGACCACGCGGATCGTTTGCTTGAAGAAGGCGGAAAACAACTCGCCAAAAAAGCGCGCGCGTTGTTTTTTAAGCTGTCCCAAGATGTACTTGGCAAAAAGGTGTTGTTGCTGGTGGATTCCTTCGACCAAATCGCACGGGCCTTCATGAACGAGCAAGATGCGTGGCAATTCCGTGAACACCTGGTCCAACATGCCGAGCTTTATGTTGTGGCCGCGGCCCCCGCTTATTTCAAAGCAGTTACCGACATGGACGGGGTTTTTTACGACGTATTCCGTTTTGTCCATCTCGATCCCTTTCGCCGCGACCTCGCCCAGCAAGCCTTCCGCAAGTGGGCCGGTTTTTACAAAAGTGAGGCGGTTCAAGCCCTCATAAAGGAAGAACCGCAACGGTTTCATACCCTCCGGGTGCTCTGCGGTGGAAACCCGCGTTTGTTGCGCCAGGTGTTCCGCATTTGGCACCGCGGCGAAAGTCGCGACGTCCTCGGTGATTTAGAGCGTTTATATGATGATTTAGGCGCCGATTACAAAAATCGTATCCGTCGCCTTAAACCCCTTGTGCGCCGAACCTTCGACGCCATTGCCCGCCACTGGCGGCCGGTGGGCGTGGGTCCGCTAACCCGGCAACTGCGCAAACCCTCCAATTATGTCAGTGCCCAGATCAAACGATTGACCGAGGAAGGTTACATCGAGGAAGTAGGCGGCTCGGAAAAGCGCAAAACGTACCAACTCGTCGAACGGTTTTACAACCTCTTCTACCTGGCCCGTTACGACCGTCAAAATTACACCAAGGTCACGGATCTAGTTGATTTTATGGATCTTTTCTATCGGCCATCCCTGTTGATCGGCGCCCAAGCGCCCGCACCCGCCAACGATTGGAAACCGGAACAACCACGCGCGATGCGTTTCGCCTACTACAACGCCTTCGGTGGTTGCCTCGGATCCCCAAAACGGCGCGGTTTGGTCGCCCGACCTTTTCGCGATGACGAAAGCAGCCGACGGTTCCAAATGCTGGAAGCCGATTTGACCCAAAACTTGCCGGACCATGTACGAGAAGACCGTCCGGTTGAGGCGGCCGAAACCGCCGCGTGGTTTTCACGCTGGGTCGGCCCCTTAATTGAACGGGTTTACGGCGAACATCCCGAGGCTTCAGCCTGGAGTGACGCCGTTCTGGTTTTACGGCAATTGCAAGCGCTCCCCCTTGCCGAAGCGACCTGCCGTCGCGCGCTTGCCGCCTTCCCGGAAGACGCGCGGCTGTGGAATTGGCTGGGCGCGCTATGTGAGGAACGGGGTTTGCCGGAAGAAGCACTGGAAGCCTATCAAAGCGCCTGTTCCCATGACGACCATTACGCCCTGGCCCACGCCAACTTGGCCAGGCTTTATGCCGCCTGTTTCGGCCGTTTCGACCGCGCCGAGGAACACGCGGAAAAGGCACTTGAAAAAGGCGACCGCGAACCCATTTATTGGTTTTTAATGGGAAATCTCTACGCCTTTCATCTCGGCCGCTACGAGGAGGCGGAAGAAGCCTACGGACAGGCTATCGACCTACGAGAAAACTTTTTCACCGCCTGGAACAACCTGGGCATTGCCTTGGCCGAAATGGGTCAGATCGAAAACGCGGAACACGCTTTCCGGCGCACGCTGCGTTGGCGCAATCAATCGGCGTTACCCTGGAACAACCTGGGCGTCTTGTGTGGTGAACGCATGGACCGCGCCGCCTACGCGGAACACGCGTTCCACCGCGCGGTGGATGCCGACAAAACACTCGCCCTAGCCCACGCCAACCTGGGCCTTCTCTACCGCGGCCCACTCCAGCGACCGCAACAGGCGGAAGACAGCCTGATGCAAGCGATTGAGCACGCGGGTGAAAGCGGCCTTTATTACTTGGATCTCGGCTCTTTATTGATTGGCGGTGGTCGTCGCGCCCGAGCCATGGAGTACTTCATCATGGCGCTGAAACTGTCGCCGGAGGAACCCCTCTGCCGCGAAGCGTTCCTCAAAATGACGGGCGACAATCCTTATCCCTGGTCCGAGGTGTTGCCGAGTTTGCTTGATTACCTACCGACGTTGATACGCGGCTCCGATTTACAGACAATGCGCCATTTCATCCTACAGGGTTTTTTCTGCTTAGCGCGCGCGGGTCGCGACGACACGGTAACGGAATTGCTGGAACACGAGGCAGTCCACACCTGTTTCCAGCCTCTTCGTGAGGCGCTTTCCCTCAAGCAAGGCAAAATCTCCATCGATCAATTGGCACCGGAGCGGCTGGCCCTCATCGACGAAGTAAGAGACATGATCTAACCCGGCGGATACAACAACCCATCGGCGCTTCTAGCGGCGATGCCGGCCTTATGGAATTCAGCCCAGATCAAAGGGTTGTGGCACCACCATTTGATCTGGGTCCTCGAAGGTTTCCGAGATGCAGGCCGCCGGAGAGGCCGGCCAAACAAGCGAACCAACACCCGGAATCATTACCCAACCCAAGCATAAACGCCGATGAGCCGGCACAGGCGCGTTAACGCAGAAGCTGTTCGGCTTGGTAGGCCGCTTGAAGCAACCGGTTTTCGCCAAGGTGGGGTGCGAGCAGTTGCAGGCCGATAGGCAGACCGTCGTTGTCACAACCCGCGGGCAGGGACAAAGCCGGAATACCGGCGAGGTTGGCCGTCACGGTAAAGATATCGGCCAAGTACATCGCCATAGGGTCGTCGAGCTTGGCACCTGCTGCAAAGGCGGTGGTTGGGGTGGTTGGGGCCAGCAAAACGTCGACGTGTTCAAAAGCCTTTTGGAAATCTTCGATAATTTTGGTGCGAACCTTTTGCGCCTGGAGGTAATAACCCTCGTAATAACCACTTGAAAGACAGTAGGTTCCCAACAAGATCCGCCGTTTGACTTCCATGCCGAACCCCTCGGATCGGGAGCGCACGTACATGTCACGCAAATTCCCGTCTTCTTGGGTGCGGAACCCATAGCGAACCCCGTCGAAACGGGCCAGGTTGGAGCTCGCCTCGGCCGTGGCGATTAAGTAGTAGGCGGAGATGGCGTATTCGGTGTGGGGTAGGCTGACATCGACGATGGTGGCACCGGCCTCGCGGTAGCGGGCAACCAGGTTGTTTAACGCGGCTTGGATTTCGGGTTGCAAACCGCCGTCGAGGAACTCGCGCGGCAGACCGATACGAAGGGGCGCGCCGGGTTCGGTGAGGCCTGGGAAGGCGGGGGTATGCGCGACCTGGGCCGAGGTGGCGTCGCGGTCGCAGGGGCCTGCAATCGCGTCGTAGAGACGGGCCACACCGGCGACATCGGCGGCGACGGGTCCGATTTGGTCGAGGCTGGAACCGTAAGCAACCAATCCGTAGCGAGAAACACGTCCATAACTGGGCTTGAGCCCGACAACACCACAAAAGGCGGCGGGTTGACGAATGGAGCCGCCGGTAGAACTGCCTAAGGCGAGCGGGACCATCCCCGCGGCGACGGCCGCGGTAGAACCGCCGGAACTGCCGCCGGGAACGCGTTCGAGGTTGTGGGGGTTGCGGGTCGTGCCCAGCGCGGAAAATTCGCTGGAGGAGCCCATCGCAAACTCGTCCATGTTGGTTTTGCCGAGCAACACGGCGTCGGCTTGTTTGAGTCGGGTAACCACGGTGGCGTCAAAGGGCGCGGTGAAGTTTTCAAGGATTTTGGAAGCGCAGGTCGTGCGCCGGCCCTCAATATTGATATTGTCCTTGAGGGCGACTGGCAAGCCGGCAAGGGCGCCGACCTGCTCACCCGCGGCACGACGACGGTCGATATCGCGCGCTTGAGTAACGGCCGCCTCTTCATGCACCTTGAGAAAGGCACCGACTTCGCCGTCCCGGGCCTCAATGGCGCCCAAAGCTTCTTTGACCAGCGCTTCGCTTGTCACGGCACCGCTTTCCAATTGTTCAATCAGGGTGTTACACGACGCAAACATATCCATAACCCTATTTTCCTTCGACGTCCTGTCGCCTAGCAGCGAAACGCCTATTTAACGTTGATAACCTTGGGTACCAGGAAGTGGTGGCTCTCGGTATCGGGCGCATTGGCCAGTGCTTGTTCGGCGCCAAGACTGGGGCGCACCTCATCTTCCCGATGGGCGGGCTCTTGCGGTAACACAAAACGCGTGGCGGGCACATCGTCCAGATTCAATTCGGCGATTTTTTCGACGTGCGACAAAATGGAGCCCAGTTGGCGCGCCAACAGTTCGGCGTCGGCCGGATCAAAAGCTAAATTGGCCAGTTTGGCGTAATGTTCCACGGTTTCATGTGTGATGTCCGTCATGGGGATAACCCTCCCGCGCTGGAGCGACTAGAATGGCTAAGGTTTTAGCAGGGGGTCGCATAGGGGGTCAACCAGGAATAAAAGATGGGCTCCAATAAGACATGCCCCGGCGCGGCATTTCACGGCCGGCTTGAACGGACGACGGCGAGGTTTCGGGAAAAGCGTGGGGGCGTCACCCTTGCTTGGTCGGGGACGGCTCAATGAACCGGCCGGCCAAACCAAAAACGGACGCGGCTGTTCCACCGCGTCCGTTTTTGGTTGTGTTGGCTTGGGGATTTATTGGTCGTCGGCCAGTTCCAAACCCAGTTTGCCGTCACGCATGGCGATGCGTCCGCTCACCTTTACATCAAGGGTCTCGGCGTCTGAAAACGTCATGAAGTTTTTCTTCAACCCCATTTTGACGAAGTATTTAACCGTACGTGAGTTGGTGACCAATTTTTTGCCGTCGTCGACCAAAAAAACAGCCTGAATTTCATAGTTGTTGAGTACCTGGTTCAACGCTTGGGAAACATCGCGCAGGGAAGCCAGGGGAACTTTGATAATGGCCGCACTCCCCACCAAGTTGGGAATTTGGTCCGCCGAGACTTGGTCCTTATTGAAATAAACCCCGATCTTTTTGATGTCGGGGTTCTTGTCGACGACCAGTTTAATTTTGGAGCGGATGTCGCCCTGTGCAAAGGCGGTAAGCGAACCGAACAGGAAGCCGGCCACCATCGTCATCGCCAGCAAACGCGTGATCTTGGATCCTTTCATTCTTGTCACCTCGTGTCCATCAGCCGCTTCGGCGGATCCAAGGCAAGGCAAGGCAAGTCGTCAGGAGGGCTGTAAGGTGCTCGGGAACAGCCGCTGTTCGGGATGCCCATCGTCACAACGCGCCGATTTGCTTTGGTCGCGGAAGGTCACTGCGAAATAAAAAGCCGTGTGTAGGAACCCTATCGGCTTTTAGGCATCGGAACTCAAGAAAAGGATCGTGCTTCGGCAGCCCAAAACCACATCTGCTTATCGACCGGCTCGGCCCGGGGAGAACCGCGACCGGGTTTCAATTTTTACGCGTCCGCATCCGCGCTTAGACAAGCAGGTCGATAATGCTGCGCTGGGCATCCAGGGTACGCTCTAAGTTGGTGACCTGGATGTCTTGAATTTGCAGGGCGATATCAAAAGCCGAGGCGGTTGGTGGCAAGCCGCCGCCGCTACTTTCCAACGGCGCTGACTGAGGTTGGCTTTGACTTTTGAGTTGGGCGTATTGGGCGCTCAGGTTGACGCCGCCGCCGACTGATTCGATCATGGGGTCCATCACTGTAGGACAAAATAAAACAGGCGCTGAACCCTTAGAGGCCACGCCTGTTTCTCCTATCGGCCGCGGCCGACATCAAGATAAGGTGAAATTTGGATTAGCCGTCCGTTCCCAGTTCGTAAACCAACTCCCATTGGGACCCTTTGCGCACCACCCGACCGTGGATCGCCCGGCTGCTTTTGGCTTGGGAATCGGAGTAAATTTCCAAATTAAATTTTTTGGACTGTTTCATCAGGTAGGTAACCGTTCGTTTGTTGGTTACCAACTTTTCGCCGTCATCGTAAAGCAACATCGCTTGGACCGGCTCACGTTTCAGGATGTCGTTCACGATGTTGCGGCTCACGTCGGAGACGGACTTGATGCCGACTTTGATCACTTTGGTCGATCCCATGGTTTCAGGTACGGGGATCTCGTCCATGTTGCGGGCATTAAAGACGACCAGGACGGTTTTGACGTTGCTTCTGTTCTCCAGCAACGTGCGCAACGGCGCGACATAGTCGGTTTGCGCGAAGGCCGACATTCCCAACAGTAGACAGCATAGTGACCAGTATTTCATGGAGTTCCTCAAGCTAATTTTGGATAACCGGCTGCAGCATGAAGCAACGGGTGATCTCTGTTTTTCACGCGAAAAATTCGCAAATCGAAGATTGCATCATCCTTACATACCCGTGCAAAGCGTGACATCATTCGCTTCCGATCTTTTCAAACGCAGCAAAAATCTTACCATCACCCCGTCTCGGAAAAAAGCCGAGCTGTGTAAGCTAAATCAACCAACGCCCATTAAACTGGGCGGTAGCAAGACATTTCCGCCGGTACCGAGACCGTTCAGGTGACCTTTCTCGGCCGGCAAAACCCGCAACCCGTTCAATAACTAACACGTATTTTTCTGGAAGAATTCTGCCAGAGAGCTGAATTTGTTGCGCTTTTTTTCACCCACAACCCTTTCACCTAAGAAGCGCGATAACTCGCGGTGATTTTGGCTAAACCTCTGGGCTGCAACGGTCTGTGAACATGCTCACCGCACCCAATGGGTGCGCTTCCGCTTATCCCAAACCATTTCGCTCCAGATCTTTAGCCAAAATCCCTCGCTTCAGCGCTTCTTAGGTTTCAACCCATTCCTCGCGGTTCCCGTGAGAAAGCGCGAAGCGCAAGCCGCTCATGCGTTAGACGCACCAACTCATCGAGTCCGGCACGAGACGTTTCCTTTGGCCAAGTCTTTCTTTTGGTTTTAACGTTGGCGCGCTGGTTTGGGTTGCCGCCGGGGCGCTGACACCGCATGAAACGGATGGCCGCGATCCCTACAGAACAGGGGGCCGCATCCCGAGTGGCGACTTTGTCACGGTGTCTGGCAATCCACCAGCCAAGGCGGGTTAGAATAGGGGACCTTTTCTTCCTGCTCGCTAACTTTTATTCCGACGCACAAGGAACCTTTATGTCCGAACTGATTCTTGCCATTGATCAAGGCACCACCAGCAGCCGCGCAATTTTATTTGACCGCCAGGGCGGCATACGGGGAATGGCCCAACAAGAATTTCCTCAAATCTTCCCCGCCGACGGTTGGGTCGAACACAACCCGGAAGATTTGATCCAAAGTACCCGCGCCGTGTGCCATGGTGCCCTGGACGCGGCGGGCGTCGACGCCGCGCGGATCGCCGCGGTGGGCATTACCAACCAACGGGAAACCACCTTGGTTTGGGATCGCCTGACGGGCAAGCCGATTTATAACGCCATCGTTTGGCAGGACCGCCGCACCGCCGAATATTGCCGTCGCCTGAAACAACAGGGCCACGAGGCAATGGTTCGCCGCAAAACAGGCCTGTTGTTGGATCCTTATTTTTCCGCGACCAAATTACGCTGGATCCTGCGCAATCAACCCGACGCCTCGCAAGCCGCCGCGGCGGGCGGGTTGTGTTTCGGCACGGTCGATACCTGGCTGCTCTGGCATTTAAGCAAAGGACGGCGTCATGCGACCGACGCCACCAATGCCTCGCGAACCTTGCTATACGACATTCACCAAGGCGCTTGGGACGACGAACTGTTGTCGCTTTTCGAAATCCCAAGAGGCATATTACCCGAGGTTTGCGACAGCGCCGCCGACTTCGGCACCTGCGATTTCTTGGGCCGAGAAATCCCCATCTTTGCCATCGCCGGTGACCAACAAGCCGCCACCATCGGCCAAGCCTGCTTTAAGCCGGGCATGGTTAAAAGCACCTACGGCACCGGATGTTTTATGGTACTCAACACCGGCGACAAAGTGGTTGAATCCCAACATCGGCTACTGGGAACCGTGGCGTACCAACTCGACGGCCGCCGCACGTACGCCCTTGAAGGCAGCATTTTTGTGGCCGGGGCGGCGATCCAATGGTTGCGCGACGCCTTAAAGGTCATCGATACCGCGGCCGCCTCCGAGGCGCCCGCATCCGCTTTATCGGACAACCACGGGGTTTATTTCGTTCCGGCATTTACCGGCTTGGGCGCACCTTACTGGAACCCAGACGCACGGGGCGCTGTTTTGGGGCTCACCCGTGACGCGGGCGCCGACCACCTTGTTCGTGCCGCGCTTGAAGCGGTCTGTTACCAAACCCGCGATCTCACCGACGCCATGGCCGGCGACGGGATTCACGCGCGCGAATTACGCGTCGACGGGGGCATGGTCGCCAACAGTTGGATGTGTCAATTCCTCGCCGACACCCTCGATATGACCGTCAAGCGCCCTCACGTGCGGGAAACCACCGCCCTCGGCGTGGCCTTTCTGTGTGGGCTCAAGCTGGGGTGGTACCAGTCCCTCGATGAAATCGCGGCCCTCTGGGGTGAGGAACGCGCCTTCGAAGCCGGCATGGCCGGCGAACAACGGCAACGAAACTACGCGGGCTGGCGCAAAGCAGTGGCCCGTGTGAACCAAATCATGGATTAATGCGCGTCTCGGCGGCGGAAACTGAAGCACCATATCTTTTTCGATAAGAAACGCTGCTTTTGAATAGGTTCTCTGGGGTCCCTTTGGGCCTCAAAAAACCGTAACCAATTTATCCGCCTACAAAAAAACAACTTATCACTTCTGGCATCGGCATTGCTCTATGCGTTTCCCGTCCGATACTTTGAGGTGAACCATGAACTTTATCGCTTTAAAACGACTCTTTATCTTATCGGTTTCCGAGGGGCCCGGCATCAGCACCGCCAATAAATGTGTGCTCCAGGCCGAACTCGCTTCCATGGGTTATCGCCTGACCAACCCCGAGCTTTTGGATCGTGCCTCGGAGACCTTTTTCCTAAAGTATCGGGACACCATGAACTTCCTCAAAAGCTTGCGCGGCGGTGACGTGGATTACGTGCCCCTTTTCACCGGTTTCCCCGATCAGGTCCCCGAGGACAATGCCTATTTCGCCCGCCGGGTGATGGGCTACCTCGGCAACCGTTTCGACATGTTCGAGGACGGCACCCTGTTGGAAAGCGGCATTCGCGTTCCCGAATGGTTGTTCGATTTGAATGCCTTTGGCGCCGACCCAATCACCCAGTTCCAAGTGAACAGCTTGTGGGAACAGGGCGTTACCGATCAAAACGCACGTGAAACCGAAGAACGGGTTCAATGGATCGACCTTGAATTGGTGTTTGAAGACACCGCTTCGGATCGGTTGCGTGATTGGCTGCGCGCGGCTTTGTACGCCAATGCTTCGGTTAAAGAGGAATGGCACGACGATTTAAGCGAACTTTTGACCTTGTTCGGGGCAAAGGCCCTTGATCCAAACCAAATTGCTCAGAAAGAGAATTTGGCCTTGGTCATGCGGCTTTTATGGCGGGAAGGCTACCACGAGGACGCCGCGGGTTTGGCACAAAACGCCACCGATCTGCTCCGCCTTTTTGCTGCCTTGACCGATTCCAATATCAGCCTTGCCACCAAGATCACATTTCCCAAGTTCTCGCGCCCCCAACGGCGCGCGGTATTGGGTGTTTTGGAGAAACAGCGCAACCTGGCCGAGGACCTGAATCGCTACCGCGGGCTGTGGCTGGAAATCGGCCGCTATCTGCATGTTTCCGAATTCCACAAAACCCACCCCCATACCCACAAGGCCTTCGACCTTTTGCGCAATGGGAAGGTGGTGACCTTTAACAGCAAAACCGAAAAACTGATCGCCGATGGGTTGGTGACCGAACTGTTGCATCACCTCGAACACCGTCCCGGGGTTTTGGCGCGCAAGCTTCACGAGCTCCTGCGGCGTTTCCCCAAGAAGACCACCGCCATTTTGGCGGCGTTTGAGCGAAGCGCCGCTTCCGTTACCGCCAAAAACCTATTGGTCCTGTTGCATTACTTCCAGTCCATCAACGAATCTCCCATTCGAACCGTCGTCAACAAACGCGGCAAGATGAAGGTCCTGGAGAACAATGCCGTTCAGGGCATGACCCCTTCTCAAGTCGATCAAACGGTTGCGTTGATCCGTGAACAACTAACACACCGGATTGCCGAAAAAGAAAGCTGGGTGGATCAGTCAGTCTGGATTGATCCCGACCTGGAACACTACATCGTGCCGCTGCAGCAGCGGGCGGCTTCCGATGGTTTGTTGACCTTTGGCCGAGGTTCCCAGATTCCCATAGATGAAGGAAAGGTTTTGCGGTTGTTTGTCTACTGGAAACAAACCGCGCGAACAACCGACTTGGACCTCTCGCTCATCCAATTCGACGAAACCTTTGTGTACCGCGGTCACGTCAGCTACACCAACTTGGCATCCGACGGCATTGTTCACTCCGGTGACCTCCAATCCGCGCCACGGGGTGCAGCCGAATTCATTGATGTGACGCTGGACCAATTGCCAAAGGAAACACGGTACCTGGCGATTCAGGTTTACCGATTCGCCGGTGAGGCCTTCGCGGAAATGCAGGCCCATGCCGGCTGGATGGTTCGGAAAAAGGTCAGCCGACGTTACCGCGGTTTTGACATCAAATCCGTGGTGAACAAATTTGACCTGAACGGCACCGGTAGTTACTGCGTTCCCCTGGTCGTTGACCTGAAAACCCGCCGCGCAATCCTGACAGACTTGTACATGGGTACGCGCGCCTTTTACAACAATGTGGAAGGTGAATGTGGGAACGTGGCCAAGGCGGTCCAGGCGATTGTCGGCTACCGGGAATCGCGTCCCAACTTAAAAACCCTCGCCGAAATCCACCTGGCCGCACGTCAGGGGGAAATCGCGCAATCCGAAACGGCCGATATTCGTTTTGGTGTCAAAGAGGCTGACTTCAATGCCCACGATACCGCCACCATTTTGGCCGACCTTCTCTAACCCTCTTGTTTCATTGGGAGAACCCAACATGTACCAAACGGGTTCTCCCGGTTTACCAAACACGGTGATCGGCGGCTTATCATCTGCTTCCTTCTCCTGGACGGTTCGCAAGGACCATCCATCATCTTAGAACCCCAGCAGATGTCGTTTCCGCCGTTCCCATCGCCTCATTCGGAGGCCTAGAACAGACCTCCTTCTAACCCGCATTTCTCACAAGGAATTCTGCTACGAAGCCGAAAGTCATGCGATTACGAGGGGGCGGCCCTCCGCGTTACTCGGTCGAGCCGCCTTCGCCGTAGCACTGCTACGCCGATAGGTCGGACCCCTGTGCCGTCTCTCGGTCGTAATCTTCGTACTCACAAGGCTTTCTGCTTCTCGCGACGAATAATTGTGAGAAATGCGGGCAAAGCTTTGGGTGCCGGTGGTTGCTGGTTCGATTCCAGCCGCGTCCCCACGGGACGTGTGGCGCAATGGTAGCGCACCGTAATCGTCTGTTCGATTTCCTCCATCTCCTCTTCAAAAAGGGTCCCGACCGGGGCCGCTCCAACCTTACGGAGGCCTAAGGCAAACTTCCTTCTTTTTGGCTTGAACCAAGGCACCAGTCTTGGTTTTACCCAGGGTCGTTGGTTCGAATCCAACCCCGCCGATTCAGGCGGGTAACTCAGTGGCCAGAGTACCGATGAGCAGTTTGCTCCATTTCCTCTTTTTCACATACTAGGCGGAGGCCTAGGGCGCACTTCCTTCCCTTTCGGCTACGAACCGGGTTGTTGTTGGTTCGAATCCAACCTCGCCGATTTTGACGGCGAGTAGCTCAATGGTAGAGCACCTTCCCGTGCGCTCGCTTTCCTCCGCCTTTCTTACCCATTTTTGCCCGTAAAAAGAGTTTGTATGAATTTTAAAAAAAGGGGCTACCGTTGCGAAGGCGGGCTTTTGGGTTTGGCGGGAAAGGCCCAGGCGACGATGGCACCGGCGAAACCGACAACAACCAAGGCGGTTTCCGTTAAACCTAAGAAGCACGATAAGAGCGAGGGATTTTCGCTAAAGATCTGGAGCGAAATGGCTTGGGAAAAGCGGAAGCGCACCCGTTGGGTGCGGTGAGCATTTTCACAGGCCGTTGCAGCCCAGAGGTTTAGCTAAAATCGCCGCGAGTTATCGCGTTTCTTAGGTTAAAGCCATTTCATGACTTCGTCGCTCAATTCAATTTGTTTGGTCAGTCCTAAGGTTACCAGGGTCATTGACCATAAGGTAATAAACGAAAGAGATGGAAGGGCCGGCGAAGCAGCGTTTTTTGCGCCGCTTGTCTTGTTTCGGAGGCGCGCGCTTCCATCTCCATTTGGGATTTGGCAACACTCGCTTCCATTTCCATTTTGGTGAACGCGGTGTTTGCCTGGATCTCTTTTTCGGTTAGTCTTGCTTCCTGCTCCATAAACTGATCCGGCGTTAAGGACTCAGGAGGCAATCTGCGCAAACGTATTTTCAACGTTAGCCTCGGTATGCCGCCGCATGTTCGAGGGCGGGGGTTTGCAGTTCACGAAAGGTATTGTTTTCTTCGTTAATTGCACCGATGGCCAACCCTTTTTGGCTATTGCGAGCGGCCCAGCCCAGAATCGTCAGTGCGTTGTTGAACAACTCTTTACGGGTTTCCGCGCCGGTGATTTTCATCAGTTCTTCGATCCTTTTCAGGTTCGTTTCACTGATTTCGTATTGGATTCTGATTTTCTTTTCGGCCATGTTGGACTCCTTTTGCCCAGATGGCGGTCCATCAGCGTTTTGGCTGGAATAGGCTTCCAAACCAAGAATGTGGCGATGCAGTGCCAGGCCGATTTCCGAGAAATCCAATGGGGAAGTTTGATTTCCATGGGAAGGGACACATGCCTGATGAACCTTTGGTTGCTTAGAGGACGGACGAACCGACGCCTCCCTCGCGCCCACGTTTGTTCCGAGGTGGTCCAATTTGCCGGATGAAAGACCAAAAAATTGCTTTAATCTCATTGTTTCCAACTCCTTGGATGCTCAGCTCTAGGTGGAGCGGAGAGAACAAGGCTCGCTCCATACTCGGAATATACTCATAAAAGACTAAAAAAACCATCTCACGGCCAAGATTTTCTCAAAAATCTCCAAACCACGCATGTTTTCTTTTCAGAAATTCACCCTGGTTTGACTAACGTCGGCGGCGTTGCGCGGCTGAACGCCGTGCTCGACCTCGGTCCGAAACACGCCTCGGCTGTTCTTCGACACGATGATCGAGGTACGCCGCCAACGCTGCAATCGTGGTGTGTTCGAACAATTTGACCACCGGTAGAGGTTCTCCGAATAGTGCTTTAAGTTGATGGTGAACTTCGATCAGGCTAAAACTGTTGCCCCCCAGTTCGAAGAAGGCATCCGTCAGGCCTACCCCCGCCACACCTAGAACCTTTTCCCAAACGGCGGCAATGCGACGTGCCGTCCCGGTAACCGGTACCTCGCCGCCACCGGTCGTGCTGACGGCAAGCGCCTGAGGCAAAGCACCAGGGTCCAGCTTCCCGTTGGCATTCATGGGGAGCGCATCCAAGGCCGCGTACGCCTCGGGGACCATGTGTGCGGGCAGGCGTTTCCCCAGCCAGGTGCGCAGTTCGCGGTCGCTAACCGGTTTGGAAGGAACGAAATAGGCATGCAAGCGGTTGTGGTTGTTGCGCCGAACGCTGATGACGGCGGCTTCGCTTACAGCGGGATGTTCCCCTAAAACAGCGGTCACCTCGCCCGGCTCAACGCGAAAACCGCGAATTTTCACCTGGTCGTCGGCACGCCCCAGGAACTGCAGACTGCCGTCGGGTTGCCAAATGCAGCGATCACCCGTCCGATAAAGACGGGCACCCGCGGGCAGGCCGGCCTCGGTAGGAGCAGGCACGAAGACGCTCGCGGTGAGGCGAGGGCGCCCGTGGTATCCCAGTGCGAGATGGTCACCACCCAGGAATAGTTCTCCTGGAACACCCATTGGAACGGGTTCGCCGGCCCCATCCAAAACGAGACAGAGGGTCTGGTTAAGCGGCGTTCCGATAGGGGGAAAATCGGGCAAGCCAGGGTCCGTACCGCGCACGGCCTCGGCCGTAACCACATGGGTTTCAGAGGGACCGTATTGGTTGTGTAAAACCAAGTTGGGGTTGGCTTTCAGATGCCGGCGGAGGATGGGATCGAGCCGTAAACGCTCACCGGAGGTAACCAACCAACGCAGGCATTGGGGCAGTGTTTCATTCTCACGCACAAATAAACTCAAGGGCGTGTAGGGCATCACCGCCAGCGCGATTTGGTAACGTTCAATGGTGGCGGCAATGCCGGCCATGTCCAAGCGGGCGGTGGTGTCGAGGTTCACGAGGGTCCCGCCCGAGAGCAACGCGAACAGCATTTCTTGAACCGAGACGTCGAAACCCAAGGCCGCGAAACCCAAGCCGCGCAAGCCGTCACCCATCGTCGCCCGTTGCCAGGCAATAAGGTTTTCCAAACAGCGATAGGTTCCTAAGACCGCCTTGGGTTGCCCGGTGGAACCGGAGGTATAAATCAAGTAAGCGGCTTGGTCGGGCGCGGCAACCACGTCATCCCAGTCCGGCCGCGTCGCGGGCGCCTGTTCACCGATTCGAAGCACGGCGGTATCTGCCAAGGTGGAATCATCGCTTTGGTACGTGATTACCGCTTTGGGCGCGACATCCTCCAGAAAGCGCCGCCGCCGTAGGTCGGGATCGCTCGGGTCGAGGTAGGCATAGGTCGCACCGAGTCGCAGGACGGCCATCAGCGCAACGGCGACGGGAACCTCGCGCGGCAGGTTCACCGCCACGATATCGCCTTCACGTACCCCGCGGGCCCGGAGAGATCGTGCGAGTTGTGCGCTCCATGCATCAACCTGCCGATACGTCAGGGTGAATTCGTTGTAAATCAGCGCCGCCTGGTTTGGTCGGGTGGCAACCTGTTCCACGAAAGCGTCGATCAGGCGGGGCCGATGCTCGGCACAGGGGCCGCGCGACCATTGCCGCAACAAGCGCTGTTCATCCGCGGCGAGCAGCGGCAGGCGGGACAACGGGGTTTCCGGCGCACGAACAACCGCTTCAAACAAGGTATTGAGGTGGGTAAACACCCGATCAATGCGCGTGGGTTCGAACAAGTCGGTATGGAACTCGAGATTGAGGTGCAGGCCGTCCTCAGCCTCCCAAAAGTTAAACAGCAGGTCGAATTTGGCGGTGCGAAAATCAAAGGGAAAATCGCGGATCTCGCCCGCCGCAAAATTCGGCGGCTCAAAATCAGCGTTCTGCATCACCAGCATGACATCGAACAACACGGGTCGCGTGGTGTCACGGGCCAAACCAAGATCATCGACCAACTGTTCGAAGGGATATAACTGGTGATCCAGCATGGCCAACACCGCGGACCTTGTTTGTTCCAAAAACGCGGAAAAAGCCATGTCGGCTTGGAAGGGATCGCGCAGCGGCAGGGTGTTCACCAAACAACCGACCAATCCCTCGAGGCGAGGATGGGGTCGTGCCGCGACCGGGGTGCCCAGCACGAAATCGGTTTGCCCGCTGTAACGGAAAAGCAGGGTTTTAACAACCGCGGCCAGGAGCGAGAACAGCCCGGTTTTGTGACGGCGGGCCAAGGTGTTTAACGCCGCCTGCCGCCCCGTTGAAAAAATAAAATGGCGACGGTCACCGCGATAGGTACGCACGGCGGGACGGGGTCGGTCGAGGGGGAGCGCCAAGGGCGGCGCAAGCGGCTGCAGGCGATCCAACCAAAAATCCCGCTGACGTTGCAAACGGGGGCTGTCGCTCAAGGCGGCCTGCCAGCCGGAAAACGCGGTGATTTGCAGCGGTTCAGGGATACGCGCCAAGGCTTGATCATCGCCCTTCGTCTCACGATATAGGCGATAAAAATCAGCTAACTCTCGCACAATCAGTCCCATCGACCAGCCGTCGCCGGCCGAATGATGGAGATTCAGGAACAAAACATCGGCGCCCTTGGGATTGCGCAGATAGGCGACCCGGAATGGGGCTTCCGCGGCCAGATCAAAAGGACGGTGGGCTTGTTGTTCACACCAGCGCCGTGCCCAATCGGACCAGGTTTCCCCGCCGGCCCGCGGGAAAACGGGAAAACTCGGTCGAACCGATGCAGGCGGCGCCAAATGCTGGTGCAACACCCCGTTTTCGAAACGAAGCAAAACGCGCAAGCCATGATGCCGGGTAACCAAAGCGGTCACCGCGGCAACCAAGGCGGTGGGATCGAGCCCTTGCACCAATTGAACCGCGTGCGGCATGTTGTAGGCCAAAGTTTGATCCTCGATTTGCGCCAGGAACCACATCCGTTTTTGGGCTTGTGTCGCGGGAAAAACCAAACCGTCGCACCTTGTCGGGATCGGGATCCCCAACATGGTGTCACGCGCAACCGCTTCACCGGCGACTTCCCCCACCCGCGCTGCCAAGTGAGCCAGGGTAGGCGCATCGAAAAAGGCACGCAAGGGAACGTCAATACCGAGTCCGGCCTGGATGCGGTGGAGCACCCTGGCCGCGGCGAGGCTGTGACCGCCAAGCGCAAAAAAGTCATCGTTGCGACCCACCCGACCGACACCGAGCACGTCTTCCCAGACCGAGGCAATCCAACGCTCACATTCACCACGAGGCGCGACGAACTCAGTTTCATTGTCGCGACCCGCCTCTGGCGCGGGTAACCGCGCCGTCGCCAATTTGCCGTTGGCGGTCAGCGGGAGCTCGGCCAAGGTAACAAACCAAGTGGGCACCATGTAGGCGGGCAGCACCTTGTTTAGTGCCTCGCGTGGATCCCTTTCCAAGGGCGCCGTCGGATCTTTGGTTTGCAGGTAAGCAACCAGCTCGGGGCCCTCGGCGCCGTCGCGGGCGATGACGGCGGCGTCGCGCACACCCGGCAGATCCAAAAGCGCGGCGCGCACCTCGCCCGGCTCAATTCGGTAGCCGCGAATCTGAACCTGACTGTCGGCACGGCCGCGGTGGATCAAGGTGCCGTCGGCGTGAAGGATGCCGAGGTCGCCGGACCGGTAAATGCGCTCGCCCGGTCGCGTCGCGTGGGGATGCGGTTGGAAACGTTGCGCGGTAAGCGCGGCTTGGTTGAGGTAGCCACGCGCCAAACCCCCGCCGGCCACCAAAATCTCGCCAACCCTGCCAAAGGGCAGCAGTTTGCCCGCGGTATCACACACCAGCGTCGCCAGGTGGGGCATCGCACGGCCGACCGCGCCTTGGGGCGTGTTGCCGTCGACCTTCTGAAAAGTCACATGGACACAGGTTTCGGTGATGCCGTACATATTAATGAAAGAAGGACCGCCCTCGGGATGCCGTCGCAACCAGGCATGAACCGAGGAGACATCCAGGGACTCGCCGCCAAACACGACGTAACGGGGCTGCTCGGTCGGGGCCAACGGCGTTTCCGTCTCGAGCGCGGCCAGTTGGGTGAATGCCGAGGGCGTTTGGCTCAACACGCTCACCCGTTCACCGCGCAACAGTTCGAGAAACCGCCGCGGTGTACGCCCCACCCAATAGGGCACAATCACCAATCGGGCGCCGTGAATCAGTGCGCCCCAAAGCTCCCAAACAGAAAAATCAAAACTGGTCGCGTGGAACAAGGTCCAAACATCGTTCTCGTCAAACTTGAACAAGGCATCGGCGGCGGTAAACAACTGCAAAACCTGGCGATGGGCGACGACAACACCCTTTGGCCGACCGGTCGAGCCGGAGGTGTAAATCACGTAAGCTGCTTGGTCCGGCGAGAAGGTCGCCTCGGGAGCCTGGGTCGCGCTATCGGCCGGCGGCGTCGCCAAATCCATCACCCGCCAGGATCCCGTGGGGATCGATTCCGACGCGACCCCGTGGTGCAACAGCAGCAACGGCTGGGCGTCCGCCAACATAACCCGCTGCCGTGCCTCGGGTTGACGCGGATCGAGCGGAACATAAGCCCCGCCTGCTTTCAGAACCGCCAAGATCGCAACCAAGGTTTCGAACGCGGGTTCAATGAGCAGCGCGACCAAGGTTTCGGGGCCGACGCCGGCCGCGACGAGCACATGGGCCCATTGGTTGGCACGTTGATCCAAGTCCGCGTAAGAAAGGTGACGGCCCTCGTGGGTGAGGGCGATGCGGTGGGGAACACGCGCGGCCTGTTCCTCGAAAAGCCGGTGGATGCCGAGCACGGTCGGTTCCGGCAACACGGGGTTCCCGGCAGCGGTCAAGATCCGCCGTTCCTCCTCGGGCTCCAAAAGCGGCAAATCGACGGCGGCACGACCCATATCGGCACAGAGGCCGCGCAGCAGGGTTTGGAAACGCCGCGCAAACCCTTTAATCGTGGCGGGTTCAAACAATGCGCGCGCATACTCCAGGTTCCCCACCAAAACGCCGTCGCACGCGACCAGCGACAGGTTCAGATCGTATTTGGTGGTTTGGTGGGGCACTTCCAGCGCGCGCCAAGCCACATCGCCCCAACGGCCTTCCCTTGTCTGATTCCCCTGGTAAGCAAAGGAAATGTCAAACAAGGGATGCCGACTGGGATCCCGTTCGGGCTGAAGCAGCTCAACCAGTTGTTCAAAAGGAAGGTCGCGATGGGCAAATGCCTCGCTAACCTCGCCCCGCAACCGGTGCAAAAAGACGCGGCCCGATTCACCCGGTTCGATATGGGTGTTCAAAACCAAGGTATTGACAAAAAAGCCGATCAAACCGGCCAGTTCCTCTCGGTCGCGATTGGCCACCGGGGTTCCGATTCGCGGAACACGCCCCCCGTTCAAACCCGCGAGCAGCAGTTGGAAAGCACCGAGCAAAACCACAAACGGGGTGAGGCCCTCGGCTTGTGCGACACGATGGACCGCGGCGTGATCGGCATCGGAAAGGGTGAATTCAAAGGTTTCCCCTTCGTACCGACAGCGTTCAGGCCGCGGGTGGTCACCCGCAAAAGCCGGCGGCGTATCGGACCCGAGCCGACGGCGCCAAAAATCAGCTTGAGCGGCGAAGGTACCGTCGGCTGCTTGTTCACTCTGGAAGACGGCAACGTCAGTGACCTGAATCGGCAAGCTCGGAAGACGGGGTTCTTCGCCCTTGCAACGGGCTTGATAACAGGCGGCTAAATCATCGGCCAAGGGTTTCAGCGACCAACCGTCGGTGGCAATGTGGTGGAAACACAGCAATAACCCGTGTTCCGCTTCACCGCACGAAACCAAGTCAACACGGAACGGGTGCTGCTCGGCAAGGTCAAAAGGCTGATCGGCCCAACCCGCGAAGGCGGCGGTCAGATCCCCCTCCAGTTGACCGCGACGGCGCAAAGGCACCGGTCCGGGTGGATCCACAACCTGAACCGGGGTGTCGCCGTCGGCGGGGAACCGAGTGCGCAAAACGGCGTGGCGCGTGGCCACATCGGCCAGCGCCGCGACAAGCGCCGCTTCATTAAGCGGTCCGCGCAGATGCAGGGCAACCGGTACATGGTACGCGGCGGTGTCCGGTACCAATCGCGCCAACAACCACAGGCGTCTTTGCCCCGGTGATAAGGGGTAGTGCGAACGCGCTCCCGCCGCGGGTAAGGGGGCGTAACGGGCGGGGCGTCGGCCGCGCAGACGTTGTGCAAAGGCGGCCGGACTGGGTGCTTCAAAGAGATCGGCGAGGGTCACATCCGCGACCAATTCCTTGCGCAGCGCGGCGACCAACTGCATGGCCTTAAGGCTGTGTCCGCCGGCGGCGAAAAAGTCATCATCAAGGCCGACCGTCCCGCGGCCAAGCATCCGCGACCATAGCCGGCACAGCTGCTTTTCCAGCGCATCACCGGGACGCGATACACCGCTCGGGGCAGCCGCGACCTCGGGCCTCGGCAAGGCGCGCACATGGATTTTCCCGCTGGGTAAACGGGGCAACGCCGCCAGGGGCATCACAAAAGCCGGCACCATAAACGCGGGCAAGCGTTCTCGCAACGCCGCGTTCAAGCGCGGTACGGCCGCCGCATCCGGCCCAACGACATATGCGGCCAATTCGCAACTTCCACCAACGGTAACACCCACGGTGACAACCTCGCGAACACCGTCGCAATCGCGCAGCACGCGGCTAACCTCGGCCGGTTCCACGCGGAAGCCACGAATCTTGACCTGGTCGTCGGCACGACCGAGGAATGCCAAGCGTCCGTCCGGCAGCAAGCATCCCCGGTCACCGCTGCGGTACATGCGGCTGCCGGCCGGTCCGAACGGATCGGGCAAAAAACGCGTGGCGGTTTGGGTGGGATCGCCCCAATAACCCCTGGCCAGACCTTCACCCGCCAGGTACAGTTCGCCCGCCACCCCGGGCGGTACCGGTTCCAGGTTCGCGTCAAGCAGGTACACCGCGTTGCCGTCAATCGGCGCACCGATGGGCGCGGCCGCGGGATCATCACCCCCAACCGCCCCGGCCGTGATCACATGGGTTTCCGAGGGACCGTATTGGTTGTGAAGCACCAGCTCGGGATGACGCGCCAAAAGCTTGTCCAGCGCACGGGTGCGTTGCAACGCTTCGCCGGAGGTACACAAGGCGCGCAGGTCGGGCACGTGGCGATCTTCCAACACATCGCCGAGCAAGGCCAAGGCGCTAAACGGCATGGTGATCATGCTGATGCGGTCGCGGATCAGGCGCTCGGCCAGAAGCGATATATCCCGCCGCGTGGTTTCGTCGGTGAAATGAAGCGTCCCTCCACCACACAAGGTCACCAACTGTTCCTGCAAGGAAACGTCAAAACCCAGTGGGGCATAAGCCAAAACCCGGTGCGCCGCGCCAAGTTCGGCAAGGTTCCAGGAAATCAGCTGCGCCAAACAGCGACGGGTACAGGCCACAACCTTGGGGGTACCGGTCGAACCCGAGGTGGAAATGAGGTAGGCAACCTGGTCGGGTTCAACTTGGGAAATCGGGACCGCTTCGGTAGGGGCGACTTGAGGTGCGACCACCGTCAGCGCGGACCCCGCCCAATCCGGCGCGGAAAAAGCAATGAGATGACGACAACCGGTGTGCGCGACCACCCGCCGCAACCGTTCAGCGGGGTAGCCGGCATCCAACGGAAGGTAAATCGCACCCACGCGTAGGACGGCGAGCAGGGCCGCGGGCAGCCAGGTCCCGCGCGGCAGCGCCACGCCGACCACATCCTCAGAACCCACACCCTGGGCGACGAGTTGGGCGGCCAAGGCCTGGACCCGTGCATCCAGTTCCTGATACGACCACGTGGTTTCACCCATCACCACCGCGGCCGTTTGCGGGGATCGTTTTCGCCGTGCCTCAAAAAGGTCCACCACATCCGGGTTTGCCCGCGTGTGGCGCCGATCAGTGGCGGCGATCACCGCTTCCCGTTGGGCCGCGTCCAACAACGGCAAACGGCCTATCGCCTGTTCCGGTCGCCGTACCGCCGCCGCCAACAGGGTACAGAACTGCTCGGTAAAGCGCTGCATGCGGGTATCGCCGAGAAAAGCGGCGTATTCAACATCCAGATGCAGGTACCCGTCCTCGAAACGAAAGAAAAAGGTGACGTCGCATTTGGCTTTATCGAAGTTGATCGGGAACGGCCGCGTGCGCAAACCGTCCAGTTCGAAGACGTCGTCTTCCGCGTCCTGCAAAACCATCATCGCTTGGAATACGGGTGAACGGCTCAAATCGCGGGCGGCGTCGAGACCCTCAACCAACAGATCAAAGGGATAAGCACGGTGTTCGACGGCCCGCGCAAAAACCTCGGCCACCTGATCGAGCGCGGCGAGAAACGGAAGATCCGCGTGCAAATGGGCACGCAACACCAGGGTGTTGAGGTACAAACCCATTTGATTTTCCAGGGCCAGGTGGTCGCGCCCGGATACGGGGACCCCGGCCAAAATTTCGTCCTGACCGCTGTGCCGCTGTAACAGGACAAAGGCGAGCGTCGCCGCCACCATAAACGGGGTGACCTGGCTCCGCGCGGCCAGTTCGGTGAGGGCGTGGGTGGTTTCGGTGTCAATAACGGCCTGGCAACGACCGCCGGCGAAGGATTGTCGCGCGGGCCGTGTTTGGTCGGCGGGCAAAGCCAACACGGGCAAGTCACCGCGCAGCGTCGCCAGCCAAAAATCACGGGCCTGGTCCAAGGCACCTTCTTCGATTTGCGCACGTGCAAAGGCTGAAAAATCGCGATGTTGCAGGGTCAAGGCGGGCAAGGCCGGTGTCTGGTCGTTGCGGAAGGCGGCATAAGCCAGAGATACCTCACGCGCCAGCACCCCGATACTCCAGGCGTCGGCCACGATATGGTGCAGCGAAACCAAGAGCAGGTGCCGCCGCGCGTTCAAACACACCAGGTGCACGCGTAGGAGCGGCCCCACGGCCGGGTCAAACGGTTGCTGCAGGAAGGCGTCGACATGGCCGGCCAAATCATCCGGGCTCGATTGCGTAAGGGCAATGCGTTGCCGTGCCGGGGCGTGCACCCGTTGGCGCGGCTCCCCGTCCTGTTCCGTAAAGGTCGTGCGCAGACTCTCGTGGCGCGCGACCACCGCGGTAAACGCCTTTTCCAGCGCCGTCACATCAAGCAATCCCAGGCATTCGTAGGCGGCCGGCATCTGGTAGGCGAAGGGATCGAGTCGATCCAACACCCACATGCGCTGCTGCGCGTGGGAAACCGGATAGGTCGCCGCATCGGGTTGCTTGGGGATCGCGGTTTGATCCCGTTCCGTGCGTTGCCGCAACAAATCCGCCTGTTCCGCGACCGTCGGGTGCGCCAGAATTTCGGCCAAGCCCAGTTCCAAACCCAACTCGGCCGCGACCCGCGCCGCCAGGCGAAGGGCCTTCAAACTTTGCCCGCCGAGTCGGTAGAAATCATCAAAAATCCCCACGGTGCCACACGCCAAGACGTCTCGCCAAAGCGCGCACAACCGGGTTTCCAGCGTATCTCGCGGCGGTTCACCACCAGAGGCGATGCGTTCGGGAACGGGCAATGCCGCGCGATCCAGTTTCCCGGTGGCGGCACGCGGCAAGCTGGGCACAGTGACAAACACACCGGGAATCATGAACCGCGGCAGGAAGGCGGCCAAGGCGGCACGCCAAGCACGAACGCGGGTCTGGTTTTCGGGGACGACGCCGTTTCGCGCGTCGGGTAACACCACATAGGCAACCAGTTGGGTTTCCTCCCCGGGTCTGGCGATCAACGCCGCGGCGGCGGCCGAAACGCCCGGCAACCGCAGCAATCCCTCCTCGATCTGACCCAGCTCCATGCGAACCCCGTTCCGTTTGATCTGGCCGTCACGCCGACCGAGGAAGAGGATTTGGCCGTCGCTTCGAAGCCGGGCGAGGTCACCGCTCCGGTAAAGCCGTTCGCCGTTGCGAAAGGGGTGGGGCACAAAGGCAGCGGCGGTTTCGCGCGGTCGGTCGAGGTAACCCCGCGCCAAACCGGCACCGCCGATGCACAACTCACCCACCGCGCCTTGCGGGCAAAGCAAGCCGTCATCGTCGAGCACATAGGTTTCCACGTTGTCGAGGGGCGTGCCGATGGGAATTTCCGGCAGGGTCTCACCCGCCTCAATCCGAAAAGAGAGCGCGTCCACACAAGCCTCGGTGGGTCCGTAGGCGTTGTGGACCTCGGCCCCCGCGCCCAAACGCGCCGCGGTAGCAGGCTGGAGCGCCTCACCACCGGTGATGATCAAACGGCAGCTCGCGGGCAGACCGCCGGCTTCCTGAACCGCCGCCAAGAAACTCGGGGTGCTGTCGACCACCTGCACCTGGTGTCGGCGCAAGAAATCAGCCGCCAGACGCACATCGCCGATTTCCCGTTCCCCGGTCAGGCAAAGCTGGTGGCCGTAAGCCAAAGGCGCCAGAATCAGCGCGATGGAGGGATCGAAGAAGCTCGGCGAAAAACTGGCCACACGCAAACCCGTCTGGGCCAGACGCGCGAAATAACGGTGCTGGTAATTGGCAAGCAGGTTGGTGACCGCGCGATTGGGGACCACCACACCTTTGGAACCGCCGGTCGTTCCCGAGGTAAACATCACATAGGCCGCACCCGCCGGAAAACGAAGCGCGGGTTTCGCCAAAACAGGGTGCGTCTTGGTTTGGGCCAGGTTGACCACCGCCGCCCCCGCCACCCGCGCGGCCGTTTCCGCGCCGCCATCGTTGCAGACCAGCAGCCGACAGCCGGCCTGGCGCCACAAGCGACCCAGCAAGGCCGGATCGCCCTCGGGATCAAGCGGCACCAACACGGCGCCACTCAACCAAACCCCAATCCAGGCGACGGGTAAATCGCAACCGCGGTGGACCAACACCGCCACCCGTTGCTCCGCGCCCATGCCGGCCCCAACCAGCGCCGCGGCCAAACGACCCGCGCGTTCCATTAAGCAACGGTAATCCAGCCGACCGTCGTCGGCGAAAACCGCCGGCCGCGCCGGTGCTTGTTGCGCCCAATCGACCAGTCGCGCCGTGAGGGCGGCATCCGCAGGCCAAACCCGCCGCGTACCCCGTCCGTCCGCGACGGCCCGTTGCAGGGCCGCCGCATCCTCAAGCGGCAAACGTTTCAGCGGCCGTTCATCGCCGGCAACCACCGCGCGGGCCAAACTCACAAACTGACGCGCCAAAGCCGTCATGCGTCGGGTGTCAAACAGGGCCCGGCTGAATTCCAGCGAACCGATCAGGCCGTCGCGCTCGGAAACAAACCCAAAGGTCAGCTCAAACTTGCCCGCGGGCACCGCCGTTTCTTGCGGCGTAACCCGCACATCGGGCAAGCGCAGTTCGGTCTCCTCGCTTTCCTCGTAGGCGACCACCACATCAAACAAGGGCTCGCGCCCGGAATCGCGCGGCAACGAAAGTTCCTCAACCAACAGATCGAAGGGATAAGCCTGATGGCTGAAGGCCTCGGCCGCCCGCTCGCGCGCCGTGAGCAGCAGTTGCCCAAATGAGGCGTCGGGGTCGAGTTGGTCGCGCAAGGGCAGCATGTTGACGTAAAAACCAACCTGGTTATCCAAACGAACGTGGTCGCGTCCCGCGACGGGCGCCCCGATCACGAGGTCGGTTTGGCCGGTGTGGCGGAACAACAACACCTTCACCAGGGCTTGCAGCAGGACAAAGGGCCCGATGTGGTGGGCGCGCGCCGTTTGGCGCAGCCGTCGGCCCAACTCGGGGTCAAGCGGAATCGCGATGCGAGCCCCGTCGAACCGGGTCGCCGCGGCACGGGGTTGGTCGGTAACCAGGGCAAGGTGCGGTGGCGGTTCCGCAAAACGCCCATGCCAATAACGGCGACTTTCATTGCCATCGCCCGCCGCCAGACGTGCCGCTCGCCAAGCCGCCACATCTTTGTAATGGATGGAAAGCGGCGCGGCATCCTCGGGTTTGCCATAAAAATCAAACAATTCACGGGTCATCAACCGCAACGACCAGCCGTCGCAAATGAGGTGGTGCAGGCAGACCGCCAACACAAAACGCTCGGGGGCAACGTGCATCAGGGTGGCCCGCATCAAAGGACCGGTTTCCAGATCAAAAGGCGTCACCGCATCGCGCCTTCCCAGACGATGGGCTTCATCCTCGGGGTTGGCTCGGGCGCGTAGGTCAAGGCGTTTCAGTAAAAACCCGTGCGCGGGCAACACCCGCTGGCGCGGTTCACCCTTGCGCATCACAAACACCGTGCGCAGGGCCTCGTGGCGTGCAAACAACGCTTGGAACGCGCGTTCCAGGGCCGCCACGTCAAGCGGACCCTCCAGCAGAAAGAGGCCCGGCATGTTGTAGGCCGTCTCCCCGCCGCCCATGCGGTGCAAGACCCACAACCGTTTTTGGGCGTGGGAAAGCGGATAATCCTCGGCCGCTTTGAGCGCGCTTGGACCTTCCATTTCCCGCAACGGGACCCGCCCGCGCAAACGCTCGGCCAAGTCGGCAAGCACCGGGCGTTCAAAGAGATCGCGCATGGTCGTCTCGCGGCCAAGCGCGCGCCGCAACAGCGCCGCGACCCGCATCGCGCTCAGGCTCTGTCCGCCGAGTTCAAAGAAGTTTTGGTCACGACCCACCGCGGGTAAATGCAACACACGCGCCCACGTTGCCGCGATTTCCGTTTCCAAAGCGTCGTGCGGCGCCTGGAGCAACGGTACTTCGACGGTTTCCGGTTGCGGCAAAGCACGACGGTTGATTTTGCCGTTGGCCGTGAGCGGAAAACGATCCAGCACCACAAAAAAAGCCGGGATCATGGGTTCGGGTAACAGCCGCCGCAGGGCCTCGCGCGGTTTGGGATCGCCGCCTTCGACAACCGTGTAGTAGGCCACCAGCTCCTTGCTCCCGCCGGGCGTGGCGCGCGCAATCACCGCCGCGCTTCCGACACCGGGAACCGATCCCAAGCGGCGTTCCACCTCGCCCAGCTCGACCCGGTTCCCGCGGATCTTGACCTGATCGTCGCGGCGACCGCGGAAATGGAGACGGCCCCCACGGAGCACCGCGAAATCACCGGTGAGGTAGAGCCGAGCGCCCGCTTCATCACCGTAGGGATCGGGCCGCCAGCACGCCGCCGTGCGTTTCGGGCGACGATGGTACCCGCGACCCGGCGCAACCCCGCCCACGGCAATCTCACCCACGCGACCGGGCGCCACCAAACGCAGCCTGTCATCGACCAGGTAAAGCCGAACCCCGGCGGGCGGCGTCCCCAAGGGAACCCCGTTCTCCAGATCGTCGTCCAGCGAAACACCATGGCGGCAGACCAGCACCGAGGCCTCACAAGGCCCGTAATCATTCATGTATTGGTAACGTTTTAAATAAGCGCGAACCCGCCGCGGCTCAGGCGCTTCCCCGCCACTGATCAAGACGCGCAGACTGGGCACATCCAAATCCTGGAGCAGCGCGAAATAGGCGGTGGGCGCCACCAGGTGGGTGGCTTTTTCCCGAACCAAGAGGCGATGCAACCGCTCCGGGTCCTCGCGGTCGGCGTGTGCGGCACAATACAGGGCCGCGCCGCATACCAACGGGGTGAAGCTGGTCAGTTGGGCGGCGTCGTAGGAAAACGACAGCACATTGGGATAAACATCGCCCGGCCCGAGCCCAAAATCCCGCGCCCGCGCGGTGATTATGTTGGCAAAACCACGATGGTTTTGGATCGCCGCCTTGGGCCGACCGGTGGTACCCGAGGTGTAAATCAAAAAAGTAGCTTGTTGGGGGTGCCGCAACACCCGCGGCGGCGAATGCTTCGGTGAACCGACGTCGTAACAAATGCCGGGCCGACCGGCCAGATCCGCCGCCAAGGCACGCGTGCTTGCATCACACACCAAAACCCGTGGTCCCGCATCGTCGACCATGAATTGCAGGCGTTCGCGAGGGTAATCGGGGTCAAGCGGCACATAGGCCGCGCCGGCCTTGAGAATCCCAAGCACGCCCATAATTTGACCCACGCCGGGGTGGCACAACAAACCAATGCGATCCTCCGGCCCAACCCCTTCCACTTCGACCAAATAGGTCGCCAAACCGTTGGCCTGTTGGTCCAGCGCCGTGTAGGTCAGCCGCCGTGTCGCATCCGATACCGCCGGTTGATCGGGATACAAGGCCGCGGCCCGTTCAAACAGATCAACCACCGTTTCGTTACCGACCGGGCTGGGTCCGCCGTCCAACCGCGAGAAAAGCCGATCCTCGGCCCCTGCCGTTTGGGCCGCACGCGCCGCGAGATGCCGCCCCACCGGCAGCGCCGGCCCCGCCGCCACCGACTCGGCCAAAAACAGCAAATCAGCGCCCATCGCTTCAATACGGGCCGCGTCGAACAGGCTGTCGCGATAAATCAGGTTCACCAAAACCGAACCGTCGCCTTCCGGCATCGCCGCGAAGGTAAGGTCCATTTTTGCCGCGGGCAGGGGCGCCACGCGAATGGCCGTCGCCAGACCGTCCAAAGAAAAACCCAGGTCGAGGTTGGTTTCGTAAACCACCATCACGTCAAAGAAGGGCGTGCGGCCGGGTTCCGGGAACATCGCCAAGCTTTCGGCCAAACGTTCCAAAGCAGGCGGTGGGAAGGCCAAGGCTTCGCTGATGGTTTCCACCTCGGCCGCGATCAGCGCGCGAAAGGAATCCGCCGCCGCAACCCGTCCGCGCAGGACCAGGTTGGTCACGAAATAACCAAAAACATCGGCCGCCGTCTGTTGGTCACGGCCCAAATAGGGCGTGCCCAGGGCCTGGTCGTCCTCGCCGGTAAGCCGGCATAGCAACAGGCGCACCAAGGCGGAAAAAGCGGCAAAAATCCCGCCCCCGACCGGTTGGGCGATCTGTTTGAGTTGCGTTACCACCAGCGCCGGCAAACGAACTTGGTGCCGGGCCCCGTGAAAATCAGGTCTGGCAGGCCGAGGCCGATCCAGGGGCAGGTCGGGGCGTCGAAATTCAGCCAAACGGCCGCGCCAATAATCGTGGGTGGCCTGGCTCGGCACCTGATCATGAAGCGAAACCACCCAATCGCGCCAACGCGAGGTCGGTTCAAGTAGCGCGGCTTTGCCGGCAACCGCGCCATTGTAGAGCAGTTTTAATTCCGCAAAAAACCGTTCCAGGGCATGGCCGTCGCAGGCGATGTGGTGGAACACGAGCACCAGTTGATGATGTTCATCGCCCAAGCGCAACAGGGTTGTGCGCAGCGGCGCTTCACGGGTGAGATCAAAAGGGGCGGCTGTTCGTTGCCTGACCCAAGCCGCCGCGGCTTCGGCATCGCTACAATCGCGCGCTTCAAGCGCCACCGTCGTCGAGACAAAACGCTGCAGGGCCACACCGTCTTGTTCTTGAATGCGCATGCGCAGCGCCTCATGACGGTGTTGCAAGGTTTCCAGGGCCGCCGCCAAAGCCGCCTTGTTCAAGCGACCGCGCAAATCGAGGGTGCCCGGCATGTGGTACGCCGCCGCATCCCCGTTGCGTTTTTGGTGGAACCACAGCGCCTCTTGGCCGGGCGTGAGTGGGAACAGCGAACCTTCCACTGCAACGGGGGCCGGCCTGACCGCCGCCGGCCCCGCCGCCGAATCATCGGCCAAACCCGCCAGTGTGGCCAGGTCGGGGCAACGCAAAATGGCACGAACCCGCAAGGTCCAGCCCAGCCGGCGCTCGGCCGCCGCCGCCAAACGCACCGCCGCCAAACTGTCGCCACCCAGTTCGAGAAAACTCGCCCCCATATCCACCCGTTGCCGTGCCAGCACCGAACAACAGAGTTCGGCCAAGGCCCGTTCCTTGTCATTGCGCGGCGCGACCGCTTCGCGGTTGCCGGCTGCCGGCTCAAGATCGGCAAGCCGCGCGGCCAAGGCGCCGCGGTCGGTTTTCCCCGAGGTGGTTGTGGGTAACTGATCCACAGGTACAAAATAGGCCGGCACCATGGCCGGCGTCAGCCGGCGCACGGCATGGTCGCGCAGCGCCTGTTCATCGACCACCGAGGGCGTCACAAAGGCAACCAAGACCTTGTCCTCGCCCCGTTGATACGGCAACACCGCCGCGTTTTGTACAGCGTCGTGACGCCGGAGCACCGCCTCAATTTCTTCCGGCTCAATGCGCTGACCTTTGATTTTAAGCTGGTTATCCATGCGACCCAGGAAATCAAAGGTACCGTCGTCGGCCCGCCGCACCAAATCACCGGTGCGGTACAAACGGCCGGGTTGGTTTTCCGCGAAGGGATCGGGCACAAACACCGAGGCGGTGCGGCCGGGGAGCCCGTCGTAACCGTGGCAGACACCTGCCCCGCCGATCACCAACTCACCCGCGAAGCCGCGCGGCACCGGGCGCCCGTGCGCATCCAACACGTACAAACCCGTTCCGTGCGCGGTTGCGCCGAGATGGATCCGTTCGCCGACGCCGAAGGCCGCCGCCGAACAACCCACGGTTGCTTCGGTTGGTCCGTATTGGTTGTAAATGCGTGCATTGGGAAAACAGCCCGCCGCGGCGGCGAGCAGATCGGGCTTCAAAACCTCACCCGTACACACAATGCGGCGAACACGCCCGTTGCGCACGCCCATGCCGACCAGAAGTTCCAGATGGGTCGGGGTGAGGTCGAGCACATCGGCCGGGTTCTCGTGGGTACAGACCCAGCGCAGTGCCGAAACCCCGTCTAAATCGGCGGGCGGCAAGGTTAAACTCCCACCCGCGGCCAAGGACAACAACACCGAGCCGAGGCGCGCATCAAACGTCATCGAACCGTGCAGCACATCGTGAAAACCGTCGTCACAGTCGCGGTACAGGGCAAGTGACCAGGCCAGCCAATTGCCAAACTGGGCGTGGGCGATTCGGCAACATTTAGGCATGCCGGTTGAACCACTGGTAAACAACAAATAGGCGCTGTGAAGCAGCTCCGTTACCGCCGGGGCTTCGCCTTCTTCCGCCCCGTCAAGCAAAGCCGTGACGGAACGCAGGGTGATTCCCGGCCGCGCATCGCGGGGATCCTCGCCCAAAACCAAGCGGCAAACGGCGATCTCCAGCATGCGCTGTCGCCGCGCGGGCGGATGGTCCGGTTCAAGCGGGACCAGCACGCCGCCCGCCTTAAACACCGCCACCATGGCGATCACCGAATCCGCGTCGCCACCCGCCTGAACCGCGACCGGCACCTCCGGCCCCACGCCGAACCCTTGCCGGAGTTGCGACGCCAAACGATCCGTAACGCGGTCGAACGCACCGTGGCTGATCACCTGGTTTTCAGCCCAGAGGGCCGGTGCCCCCGGGTTCCGTGCGGCGGCACGGCGTAACGCCGTCACAAAATGAACCGGCGCCGCGGCCGGCACCCCTCGGTTCCACGCCTTTTCCCGTTGCATCAGGATCGCCGTCGGCAGGGGATTCGGCACGGTCACCGCGATGTCGGGGTCAGCCGTAAAACAGTCCAGCAAATGGTCCAACCCCGCCGCCATATCTTCGATGAAACCACGGCGCAGCAGGGCCGGCTGGTAATTAAAATCCAGGGAAATCGGGGCGTCGGCTGCAAAATCGCGCACCGATAACGCCAGTGCAAAGGGTTGCATGGGCGGCACCAGTTGATGGACCTGATGAGAGCAACCGTGGATTCCCTCGCTGTAACGGTGTTCCATATAGGACACATTAAAACGCCCCAACCGTGACATCCCATCACCGCGCCGCGCCAGTGCGCTCAGCGGGAAGGCCCCGTGTCGGTAATCGCGGCGTAAATCGCGGGCCAGTTGCAGCACCAACGCGCGAAAACCGGTCCCTTCGCCCAAGCCAAGCGCCAGCGGTTTCTCAGCGATGAACAGGCCCGCCGTGTGTTTGGCAACGGCCGAACCCCGGTTCAGGACCGGCAAACTGAGCGTCAGTGCATCGGCGCGGAAGGCGCGACCCAGATAAACACCAACCAACCCGGTAAACACTTGAAAAGGGCTGACCCCTATTGATTTGGCACAATCACAGAGTTGTTGCCAACGGTCGCGCGGCCAGGCAACCGCGACCCGCTCCGTGCGAAGGTCAACCGATTCCGCCAAATCGACCGCTTCCGGCAAGGCCGCCAACCGCGCCTGCCAGTGTTCACGCGCACGGTCAAAACGGGGCGAACGCCGATAGGCGGCGTCCCTCGCGACTTGGTCGAGGAAGGCGGGCGGTTGGGGCGGTGGCGCCGCGCCCTGTTTGAGTCGGTTATAGGCCTGCATGAGGTAACCCATCACCCGAAACCAACCCCAACCGTCCGCGACCATGTGGTGGAACAGCGAATACCAAACATGGTGTTCGGGACCCAGCCGGTAAACGGCAAAACGCACGGGGGGCGCACCCTCCGCAAGCGGTTGCGCTTGATCGGCAGCCATCGCGGCAAAAACCGCTTGGCGGGGATCCGCGGTTTCGCTGAAGTCATGCAGCGGGATTGGTGGATCAAAATCGGGGCAAGGTTGCTGACGGGGGACGTTGCCGTCGAAGGAAATCATCAGCCGAATGCAATCGTGGTTTCTGATCGCCGCGCGGGTCGCCGCAACCAGCAAATCGGTTTGCAGCGGTCCCTTGAATTCAATCGCGGCCCCGATATGGAAGGGGACGCCGCTTTCGTGAAGCTGTTGGTCCAGCCAGAGTTCGTGTTGACCGTGAGTCAGGTGGTGGGTCGTGGCCAATGAAGATCCTTTCCGTGGGGCCGCGCCCCTGGTTACGCGGTTCCCGCGTCGAGCGCGAGAGCCTCGTGTTGGCGCGACGGTGTAAGCAGGTCGCGCAGCAGGGCCGCGTTGTGTTCAAGCGCTTCCCCCTGGAACATCGCCTCGTGACGACCGCGACCTTGGTGGTAACGAACCGTCGCCGCCGAAGCCCAGGCTTCTCGCGCATGGGTGCGCTCCGGCTCAGCTTCGCCGCGTACGTAATAAATGGGTGCCGAAACCGTACCCGTATCGCAACCGCGGTAATGGTAGGCGTGGAAGGCACCCGGCGTTTTTTCCATAAGTCCCAACAGGTAAGGCGTATCCGCATAAACCCGCATCACCGGATCTTCGCGAACCTGACCGTGCAAGTCGGCCAAAAACGCCGCTTTGCGGCGGTGCAACACCGTCGCATCCTCGGGTGTTTCCGTGCGCGCCATGCTGTCGACCAAAATCAAAGCGGCGACCTGTCTACCACGTGCTTCCAAGGTTTGGGTGACCGCAAACGCGAGGTTGCCACCGGCCGAATAACCCAAAAGGCGAAGCGGCCCCTCCGGTTGTTCGTTTTCGATCTGATCCGCGTAAAAGGCCGGCGGGTCGGGTTGGTCGACAAAATCAAAACCCATAAAGGCGAACCCCGGGAGACGTTCCGCCAAGGGACGGTAGATCATGGCGAACCCCAACAGGGGCGGGAAGGCAAAAAGCTTGGCGGCCCCCGCTTCCCCCAGCAGGGCCGGTGCTGAACCGGCACAGGCGGCCTGCCATTCATCGAAGCCGTCCAGCGCGCGCGCCATGCCGCGAATGGTGCGGGTTTGCAGCAACAAGGTGAGCGGCAAGGCGCGGCCGGTTTCGCGATTGAGGCGTGCCATCACTTCCGCCGCGCGCAGGCTATGCCCGCCCAGTTCGTAGAAATCGTCGTCGATGCCCGGCGCCGGATGGTGGAGAACCGCGCGCCAGATCCTTGCCAAAAGCCGTTCGCTCACCGTGGTGGGCCCAACATATTTGTGGCCGACAGCGGTTGTTTCACGTGAAACAATGGCGCCCAGTGCACCCAGGTCGGTCTTTCCGCTTGCTGTACGCGGCAGGGCTTCCACAAAGTGGAAACGCGTGGGAATCATGGCCTCGGGTAACGCGCCCAACATGCTTTGGCGCAGGGTTTCCCGATCCAAGGACCCCGCCGTTTGCACGGCCGCGGCAAGGTCGTCGCCAACCAACAAAACCGCCGCATCAACCACCCCGCCCTGGGCACGTAACACCGCTTCAATTTCGCCCGGCTCAATGCGGTTGCCGCGAATTTTGAGCTGCCGGTCGGCGCGACCCAAAATCGTCAGGCCGCGCTCGCTGTCGAAACGGGCCAAATCGCCCGTTCGAAACAGACGGCCGCCGTTGCCAAACGGGTTGGGAACAAAACGCGCCGCCGTTCCAGCCGCGTCGCCCGCGTAACCCCGCGATAAGGCCGGTCCACCGAGGTACAATTCCCCAACCGCCCCGGCCGGCAAGGGGTTACCCGCGCCGTCCATGAGGTACAGGTCCAATCCACCCAGGCCGAAACCGACCGGAACACGACCCGGCAGTTCCCCGGTTTGGGTAACCTCGGCCGCACAGGCACCGGTCGCCTCGGTCAGGCCGTAGTTGTTGACCAACGTGCAGTGGGGCAGCTTGCGGCGCACCGCCGCCGCCACATCGACCGGCAGGCTTTCGCCGTGAACCACCAGATGGGTCAAGGATGCCAAACGGGTCGTGATCCCCGGCTCCGCGACCAACAGCCGCAGCACCGACGGCACCATTTGGATGCGTCGCATCCCATGCTTCTCGAGGTACGCCGCCAATTTGATCGGCTCGGCCCGTACCGAGGCCGCCGCGACATGCAGGGTCCCGCCCTGGTGCAGCGCATCAAATACTTCCATCAGGTATTCGTTCACATTGGCGCCCGCCGTCAAGGCAAAAGGTTCGCCAGGGGTTGCTGGACATTGGGCCGCCCACCAAGCCAAGCGGTGCGCCAAACCGCGATGGGTCACCATCACGCCTTTCGGCCGACCTGTCGAACCCGAGGTATGCAGTATCGCCGCGGTTTGGTCGGGATCCAGCCGCGTGGGTAGCTCGGGCTGTGCCGCGTTTTGGCGCGACGCCGCCAATGCACCGATGCGGTACAAGGCCACCTCCCGCCAATCCGCATCGACCGCATCGTCATCGACGATCACCAGAAGCGGCCGACAATCATCCAGCACCCGCCGGCGCCGTTGCGGCGGCATGTCGAGCGGCAGGTAGGTGCCACCCGCGCGCAGCACCGCCAACAAAACCACCACCGCCGTGACCCCGGGTTTGAGGCAAACGCCGACCGGGGTTTCGCCGCGCACGCCCAAGGCCCGCAGCGCCCGCGCCGTCGCTTCTACCTGTTGGGCCAGTTCACCATAGGAAAAGCTTTGGGTACCGTCCGTCACCGCCGTGGTGGTTGGGGTCGTCCCTGCCCGTGCGAAAAAAGGTTCGTGTAAGGCTGCCGGCGAATCATCGAACCTGGCCCGCGCCAAGGCCTCGGGAATGTTTTTACCCAACGGATGCAGCTCAAGCGCCCGCCCCGGCGCTGCCAAAAGCCTGTCGAACAAACACTCGAACGAAGCCGCCAACTGTTCCATCGTTTCCCGTTTGTAGATGTCGGCCGCGTATTCGATGAAGCAATCGACCTCGTCCGCGCCTTCCATAAAAATGAACTGAAGATCCATCGGCGAGATTTCCCGATCCGCGTAATATCCTTCCACCCGAAATTCGGGGGCACCCTCCTGGTGGAGCTTGGCCGCTTCCGTGTTCAGGCCCGCGGCGCTCACATACACAAAACCCAGTTGGGCCAACGGCATCGCGCTTGGATCACGCTCCGGTTTAAGCGCCTCCACCATCGCCGAAAAGGGGACCCGCTTGTGTTTCAAGCCTCCGAGTACCGTGGTTTTGGTCGCTTCCAGAAGCGCCTCAAACGACATGCCCGGGGTGATCCGGCCCCGGAAGGGCACATAATTGAGAAAGTAACCGATGACATGGGCCATTTCGCGGTGTTCACGGTGGGAAGCCGGTACCGCGATCAACATATCCCGCATATCGGCCCAACGGTAGAACAGGGCAAAAGTCCCCGCCAACAGCGTCATCAACGAGGTGGTCCCCGCCAAACGGTTGCGGGCACGCAGCCGTTGCGTCACATCACCACTGAGTTTAAAAAAAGTACGGCTACCGCGATCATTAAAGACCTTGGGACGCGGGTAATCCCCGGGTAAACCGATCCGGGTCGGTGCGCCCTTCAGTTCTTGTTCCCACCAGGCTGATTGCTCCTGGAAGGCCGCGCTCGCCAACCACTGATTGCGCCACAAAGCGTAATCAATGTAGTGGCGGGTAATCGGCGGCAGCGGCGCCGGATTGCCGCGCAGGTGCCCGCCGTACAAGGCAATGAGTTCGCGAAAGAAAATGTTGTAGGAGACGGCATCCGTAATCGAGTGGTGCATCACCGGCACCATCAGGTGCACGTCATCCGCCAAACGAATCACCACAAATCGCACAATCGGCCCCTTTTCCAAATCAAAGGGCTGGTTAATTAACCTGGCCGCGGCCTGTTGGGCCAACCGCTCGCGCTCGGCCGCGGGTTCGCCGCGTAAATCAACCCAGGTAATCGAACCGCCGAGATCGTCGGCAATCGCCACATGAGGAACACCATCCACCACGGGGTAAAAAGCCCGCAACATTTCCTGGCGTCGAACCAAATCGGCATAAGCTCGTTCTAGTAGGGGCGGTTCGAGTGGACCCAATAAACGTTGGCCGTTACCGATGTTGTAGGGCACCGCTTCCGCGTCGACCTGCTGGAAATACCAGAGTGCCGCCTGATCGGCGCAGGCCGGCCAAGGTCCCGGTCCCGTACGAGCCGGAATCACCGAATCTTCGTCGGTAGCACGTTGTTTTTCGCGGGAGCGCAGGAATAACGCGCGTTGTTGGGGGGTCAGCGCCGCGACCCGTTCGGCCAAGGTTTTCACAAGGCGTTCCTTCGAACGAATTTTTGATCATGATGAACGTGCCTGCGATTATAGCCGCGCCAAAATCGAAAGGAAAGCCGTGGTTGCGCGAAGGGACAAGCACCGAAGAAAAGCACATGATCCAAAAAAGAATGATTTATCTCGCGATGGGACCAAGTCGCACTTGACCTTGGCAACATGCCTTTCTACAATTCGCCACATAACGAAATGAGGTGTTTTGTGGAAGCGGTTTCTCTCTTTAAAGCCCTGGCCGATCCCAACCGGGTTCGCGCCTTTTACGCCCTCCTCCAACAGGAACTTTGTGTTTGCCAAATCGTGGAATTGCTCCAGTTAGCCCCCTCGACCGTCTCCAAACACATGTCGATTTTGGCCGCCGCCGGTTTGGTAGCCGGCAACAAACGCGGCCGCTGGGTCTACTACCGCCACACCGCCGCCGACAACCCCGCGGCCGCGGTGCTCTTGCCGGCCCTGCAGCAATTGGTCGCCCAAGAAACCTGGCCGGAAGCGGACCAGCACCGATTGGACACGATTCTGGCCGAGGACCCCGAATTCCTGTGTCGCCGCCAAAGTAACCGCCGCCAACAACGCAATCCACCATCCTAACCCGCATTTCGCACAAGGCTTTCTGCTTCTCGCGACGAATCCTTGTGAGCATTGCGGGCCAACCGAGGCATCTATGAACTTTTTCGAACGTTATCTCACCGTTTGGGTCGCGCTCTGTATGGTCGCCGGCATCGCGCTCGGCCAATTCGCGCCCGGCTTGGCCCAATCCCTAGAAGCCATGGCGATTCGCGTCAACGGCGCGCCCGTCGTCTCCGTTCCCATCGCGATCTGTCTGTTCCTGATGATGTACCCGATAATGGTCAAAATCGATTTTGACCACGTCGTCAAAGCCGGTACCTCCGGCCGCCCCGTCTGGCTCACCCTGTTCATCAACTGGGGCGTCAAACCCTTCACCATGGTCGGCCTCTGCACCCTGTTCCTCGGCGTGCTGTTCCAAGGGTTCATCGGACCCGACGCCGTCGATCTCGTCAAAATGCCGCTCGGCCTCGACCTGCCCGTCGGCGCCACCCACGGCGCGGGGGTCGTCGTCGAACAGGACGGGGTACGCATGCTGCAAATCCCCCTGTGGCGCAGTTACCTCGCCGGCTGCATCCTGCTGGGCATTGCACCCTGCACCGCGATGGTTCTCGTCTGGGGTTATCTGGCCAAAGGCAACGACAGCCTTACCCTGGCTATGGTTGCTATTAACTCGCTGACAATGTTGGTGTTATACGGTGTGCTCGGCGGCTTTTTGCTCGGCGTCGGTCGCCTGCCCATTCCCTGGGAAGCACTCCTGCTCTCCATCGGCGCCTACGTCGCCCTGCCCCTCGCTTGCGGCTACGGCTCACGCAAAGCGATCCTCGCGCTCAAAGGCAAGGATTGGTTCGAATCAACCTTCCTCCACTACCTCACCCCCATCACCATCACCGCCCTGCTCGCCACCTTGGTGCTGCTGTTCTCGTTTAAAGGCGCCGTCATTCTCGCCAACCCACTCACCATTCTGTGGATTGCCGTACCGCTCACCCTCCAAACCCTGATCATTTTCGGTCTGGGTTTCCTCGCCGCCAAACGCCTGGGTTTGTCCTACGAAAATGCGGCACCCGCCGCCATGATCGGCGCCTCCAACCACTTCGAGGTGGCCATCGCCACGGCCGTGATGCTCTTCGGTTTGTCTTCCGGCGCGGCCCTGGCGACCGTGGTCGGGGTATTGATCGAGGTCCCGCTGATGCTGTTTTTGGTCGCCGTCTGCAAGCGCAGTCAAGGATGGTTTGCGGCTTAGCTGGTGTGGGTTGCCACCTCGGGCGCCGCGCGTTTTAGTCCGTAACACCCGAGGTTCAACTCCTTACAAACCCTATATGGCACGAGGCCGGAAGACGCCGGCCTGAAACGCCGGCTTGACTTATTTCAGCATCGCCATCAGTTGCTGGGTCAGGTCTTCGCAATGGACTTCCAATGAAGCCAATTGGACTTCGCTCAAATTGAGGGACTGGGCCGATTCGGTCAGGTCGAGCCGGATGCTTTCGTCCTGACGCAGGCCGAGACCGACCTTTTTGCACAATAAATTGGCCAAGGCCACGATGTGCAGGTCGGCGTTGTCCGATTCCTCCGTGGGGATCTCCTCGTGGTGAGCCACAATCCCGGTTAATTTCGGGGGCAGGCCCGCCTCGCTGAGGTACCAGGCACCCAGTTTGGCGTGTTCCTTTTCACAGAGCTTGAAAAATTCGTCGGTGCCGAGTTCGGCGAAATCGACCTTAAAGCTGTCGTTTTGTTTGAGGGCCTGGAGGCAGAGAATGTAACCGAAATCGTGAAGCAACCCGGCGGTAAAAACTTCTTCCGTGGCCTCGTGCCCTACCTGCTCGGCGATTTTTTGTGCCGTCACCGCCACCCCGAGGGCGTGCTCCCACAAACCTTCCAACAGGGTGAGCATCGATTTTTTGTCCGATGTGTAGAGTTGTTTGTTTTCCAGGGCCGTAATCAGGGTTTCGGTAACATTCAGGCCCAAGCGCATGATCGCCAACTTCAGATCGGTGATCTCAACCAAACCGCCGTAAAGGGCGCTGTTGGCCAACTCCAGGATTTTGGTGGCCATGGTTTGGTCGGATCGGACCAGCTCCACCACATCGTTGATCGTGCCGTTGCCGTCATTGCGGATCTTGCGAATTTTGGTCGCCAGCACCGGCAATACAGGCAGCTTTAACTTGTCTTTGTTTTCGTAGATGTAGGCCGCAATTTGGTTTCTCTTTTCGCCAGGTTGCGTGCGCTGCCGTCCCGTTTTGACCACGTTGAGGGCGTTGACCTGTATTTTGACCGACAGCAAGGTGTTGCAGGATTCACACTGAAAACTGAACAGCAACCTCGGGATATCGTCGTCGTTTAGGAGATTGTCGTGGCGACAAACCGGGCAATGGATTTTCATGGGGTGCCTACCTGGGAGGGAACGGCCGGCGCTTAGCCGACCATTTCCAATAATTGGTTGATCGGGCGAACTTTGGTGGAGACGGGAATAAATTTGAGCACTTCTTCCAGGGTGGTCTGGTTGGACCAAACCTTGGCAATGCCGTCCTCGGCCATGGGAATTAGCGCCGCCTCGGCAAGGGCGATTTCGCGAATTTTGAAGGTACTGGCGTCGCGCAGAACCGCGTCGCGCACGTGTTCCTCAAGGATCAGCAACTCGTGAATGCCGAGCCGGCCGGCGTAACCGGTGTTGAGACAATGGGCACAGCCCGAGCCGGTAACGAATTCCCGGGTGGTGAGCAAACTAGGAGGCAGACCGACCCGGCGTAACAGGCGTGCCTTGGGAATGTAGTTTTGCTTGCACTGGTTGCAAATGCGCCGTACCAGACGTTGGGAAACCACCGCCAAAACCGTGGAGGAAACCAGATAGCGTTCCACGCCCATTTGCACCAAACGGACCAACCCGCCGGTGGTGTCCTCCGTATGGAAGGTGGCGTAGACTTTGTGGCCGGTCATGCTGGCGTGAATCGCTATATTGGCCGATTCCAGATCGCGAATTTCGCCAAGCACGATGACGTCGGGATCTTGGCGCATGATGGCCTTGAGCGAGCTGGAAAAGGTACGACCGGCACGTTTGTCAACGCTGCACTGGACGATTTCGGGAATGATGTATTCAACTGGATCCTCGACAGTCACAATTTTGTTGCCGCCAACGAGCTGGTACTGAAGGGTGCTGTAGAGCGTGGTGGTTTTGCCGCTGCCGGTCGGTCCCGTAATCAACACAATGCCCGCGGAACTGGCGATGACCTCGTCGACGTAACGCTCCAAATTGCGCCTGCCGAAACCAAGGCTGTCCAGATCCACCAAGCCGCTAAACGGGTTGAGGATGCGCACGACCACCGATTCCCCGTGCACGGTGACAAAAATGGAGACCCGGCAGTCGATAGGGTGACCGTGGAAGTTCACCTGAAACTTGCCGTCCTGGTGCTTGCGCCGTTCCGAAATGTCGCATTCAGCCAAGACCTTGATGCGGGTAATCACCGAGGCGTTGCGCTCCAACGCAAAGTGCTGGTGTTCGACGAGGTGGCCGTCGACCCGGTAACGCACGCGAGTGACCGTGTCCATCGGTTCGATGTGAATATCGGAGGCCCCTTTTTCAATGCCTTCCTTAATGATGTCGTCGACCAATCCGGCCACGCTGCTATCCGCGTGTTTGGTTTCCAGTTCCCTGGCGTTGGTTTGTTTGGGCCGATTTTGCAGGTAACGAAAAATGGTTTCCAATTCGGTCGGGGTCGCCAAACCGAAGCGAAAAGGTAGGTCGTAAATGCCTTTTAGCACCGGGTTAATCGTGTCGCGGTAATCCTCGGTGACCACGATCAGCAGTTCCCCTTCAATCACCCGGTACGGCAGGATGAAATTCTGTTCGAGGAAGTTCATCGAAATTTTATCGACCAAATCCAGGTCGACCTTGCGGAAGTCGGGAATAACGCGTTCGATTTTGCGGTAGAGGGAAATCGCGTCGCACAGGGTTTTTTCCGTCAGCTTTCGTTCTAAAACAAGGACTTCCCCAATGCGCTTGCCCGGATACTTCTTCTGGGCCAGGAGTGCCTCTTCCAAATCGGTTGGGGTGATGAATTCCCGTTCCACCAACAAGTCACCCAAACGGATTTTGCGCGCGTATTTGATCATGATTTCATCGAGGTCTGATTCCTTGACGAAATCCAGTTCAATTAAAATCCGGCCGATGCGGCGTTTGCTTTTGAGTTTTTGTTGGATGCGCAGGGCACGATCCAATTGCTCACGGCTGACGATGCCTTCCTCGACGAGAATCTCGCCGATGGGCCGTTCCCTCGGTTGTTCCTCTACCGGCTCGGCCGGTGGTGTTTCTTCACTCATGGTCCACACCCGCGCTTCCATAATCGAAGGGTGGGATCCGGGTTCTCCTGGGTTTTAGTGGAGAACCCGGACGACCTTTCGCTCCTAGGTTGGTCGGCACGCCGGCAAGAAAACCTGAATGTTTTCAGCTAGAGGATGCGTTTAGCCGGGTGAGGCTTCAGCGGGCTAGGAAACGAGTTTTTGGTAAATCGCCTCCAAGGCGACCGCCGCGCGTTCCGAAACCTTCACGTCGACCATGTCGCTTAACTCGGTTTCACCTGGATTGATTTCAAGGGTGGGCACGCCCAATTGGTTGGCGATGATGACCGGCTGCATGATGTAGGGAAACAGGCTGGAGGTTCCGATGGATACCACCAAGTCGAAGCCGCGGTTGGCCTCGGCCTGTAGCAGTTCCAGTTTTCCGAGGTCCAACAGCTCCCCGAACAACACCACGTCGGGTCGAATTAAGCCGTTACAGGAAGTGCATTTGGGTGGGATTTCGAGATGGCTGTAATCGGCCACGGTCTCGCGAAAGTTGCATTGGGTACACAGCAGTTGGTACACATCGCCGTGGATGTCGATGACTTGGCTGGAGCCGGCACCGCGGTGGAAACCGTCGACATTTTGGGTGAACACACAGACGTGGTCCAAATGCGCCTCCAGCAAGGCGATCACCTCGTGACCTCGGTTGTAAGAAGCACCGCGACACGCGGCTTCAATACGCGCGATGTGGCCCCAGGTGACTTCCGGTTTGCTGTTGAGCATTTCGCCACTGAGGGCTTCCTCAATGGTTAAACCTTCCTCCGTCATGTTGACGTTGTACAGGCCGCCGATGCCGCGGTACACGGGTAGATCGGAGTCGGCACTGATCCCGGCACCGGTGATAAATAAAACCCGGTTTGCCTGCTCAAATAGGGCGGTGGCTTGGTCGATGGCGGTTTGGGATTTCATAGGGGACCTCCTAATCCGCAATGCCCACGAGGTGTTCGGCATCATCGCGCCTTATGCAAGCGCGGCCGGCATTTTGGTCTTTCTCGCGGGGGAGCGACGAATCCTTGTGGGAAATGCGGGCTAACGACGACCACCTGATACATGGCCGCACAAAGTTGGTGTCGAGTATACAATAAGCATCAAGGGCACAGCAAGCTTATTGTAGGTATGACACCAACTTCAAAACAAATGCATGACCTTAAACGAGATGACCCGTTTCTTCTGTCGCCCTGTATCGATAAAGCTGAACCCTACTACCGCATCGCTTGCCTGTGACGCTTTTCTTGCCGGAACCGTAAGGGTCGCGTTGGGCTGACCCGTGGCAGCGATACCAAAAATGAGGAAGTCCGCGAAAGCGGAATTAGACAGGGGGCTAATCTGCTAAATCCGCTTCGCGGCCAAGGGGTAATGAGTCTTCTTTTTATCATAGAATCCTCAAATTGTTGAAAATAAGTTTGTTACATCTCGGAAAGTAGCATTCTCGAGAAAGACTCACGCACCTTGAGCTCGATGAAAAGCAACAGAAGACCAAAAAAATTGATCATATTGAATTTTATTAAAGATAATTATTGTGCGATGTTATTTACCAGCATCACCATATCGCGGACGTTGACACGGCCGCTGCCGTCCACATCGGTGGTGCATTCGTCACAATAGGTGAGCCACGCCTCGTGGAGCAAACGCACATCGGTAAGGGTGATCAGGCAATCCCCGTTTTGGTCGTATTTCAAATTGCAACCGTTGGTGGTCAGGCGCCAAACAAAAAGGCCCTTTTCCAAATCACTGCCGATAATGGTACCGCTGGGGAAGTAGGGGTAAACGCTCCACAAGCCGTTAAAGTTCGGGTTGTTGTTATCGGGGTACGTATCGAAATAAGCGATTTCGGTGGGCGCCAGGGGATCACTGGTTTCGAAGACCCGCAGACCACTGCGGTAATTGGCTTGGAAGATCATGCCCTGGTGGGTGTAGAGGTTGTGGTCAATCGCGCGCAGGCCGGTGGTAAAGGTACTCGCCTCGAAGGGGTTCTCCAGGTCGGACACGTCAATGACGCGGGTGGTGGTGGTGGAGCCGGTGCGTGATTCGTCCAGTTCGTCATTCAGGTAAAAGTAGCGACGGTCTTCCGACAACCAACCTTGGTGTGAATAGTTGGGATTGCTGAACTGGTAATGGGTGATGACTTGGATGTTTTGCTTGTCGGTCACATCGACGATGCTCAGGCCGGTTTGGGTGCTCCCACCGTTGAAACCCGCGCAGGCAAAGGCGATCTCGCGACCGGCATAGGGGCCCTCGGTGTAGGTAACGATTTGGGCGTCGTGCACGTAGCGGTCGGACCAGGCGCCCACGTACTCCGGGGCGGCCGGGTTGGCTAAATCGTAAATGCGCAGGCCGTTGCTGCTACCGCCGGTACGGTACAAATAGCCGCTCTCCTCATTAATCGCCACGTTGTGGGTAGCCGTCGCACCGCCGGTGGTGACCGTATTGACCAAAAGCGCCTCGCCTTGGTCGACGTTGGCCAGGTTTACCACCTGGATGCCTTCGCCGCCCTCCGTGACAATGTAGGCGTAATGGCTGTAGGTTTTGACGTCGCGCCAAGAAGAAGACGGGCCCTCGATAAATTCGATGAGGGCCGGCTGGGCCGGGTTGGTGATCTCAACAAACGCCGTTCCACCGCGCAAACCCATAATGGCGTATTCACGGCCGGAGGGCGCGGTATAACCCCAACAATCGTTGCCGCGGGTTTGGTTGCCCAACTCGGCGAGGGTCATCCAACTGTGCATCACCAGGCCGGATGATTGGAATTCGGGACCGTTTTTGCCGAGAAACGCACCTTGTTGGTAACCGGGTCCTTCATAACGGGGTTGTTCGTCGCGAACCTTCGGGTCGCCTTGGTGGGCCAAAACTAAAAAGCCGCTGCATAGCAGGATGGTCAGCGTTTTAACAAAAGGGTTCGAGATACGAAAACGGTGCATGGCGGCTCCCTTGCTTCGGTTGGCTATGGGTATAAGATGCTGACATTAACTTAGATTTTGAATGCTTTCCTATGCAAGGGTAAATACGCACAAAGTGACCCAAACCCCTTACCTCGGGTTTATTTTTCGCGCGTCTCCTTCCGCGAGGGTTCGGGCGAGGGTGGCCGAAACCAGGGATTGTCCCGTGGTGGCGGCACACTTAAGCTCGCCAAAAAAGCCACCAAATCGGCTTCTTCCGCCGGGGTTAAGCCCAAGGGAACCAGCAATGGATCCACATGGTGTCCATTGTTGACGCGCCCTTCCAGGGTGTTGTAGAAACGCACCACCGCCGCCAAATCGGGCAGTTGTCCACCGTGCATGTAGGGCGGATGCTGGGCGCTTTGACGCAGGTTTGGGGTTTTAAATTGACCCCAGCTATCGGCCCGCCGTTGCAGGAACGCCAAGCTTTGGGCACGTTCTCCCTGCCGGTCGTCACTGTAGCGGCCGGCTGAATTAAAGGGATCGGCGAGCAACAAGGACACACCCGCGTAGCGGCCCGCATCACGGGGAAAAGAACCGTCCCGCGCCGGTACCCCGGTTTGGTGGAAGGTGCCGTCACTGAATTGCGAACCCACATGGCACAGGTTGCAACGCCCTTTGCCCACGAACAGACGGGCGCCGCGAACGGCGGCGGGCGGCATCTGGGTCGTTGCATGGGCGGGATCGGTCGCCAATGCGGTTAAGAAGCGATCAAACCCATTGGTCGGCGCGATTAAGGTTCGTTCATAGGCCGCAATGGCTTTGCCGATATTGGCAAAAATTCCGTTGATCAGGTCGCGGTCGCTTTCGCTCATCCCTCCCCAGGCCGCGGCCCAGGGGTGCCCCGCTTGGTTTGGCATCGGCATGGCGTCGCGAGGAAAACGGCGTACATCGCTTAAATCGGGGAGGGCGCCGAAGATCGCCTCGTAGGCATGGCGAAGAGGGTCGCTTTGGTGCAGAAGCAGAACCACGCGGTTGCGGTTGAGGCCCATTTCGCGCGGATTTTCAAAGGGCTGCAGCGCCTGGGACCAGAGACTGTCGGCGCGACCGTCCCAAAAGAACCAGCGGTTAAACGCCGTGTCCCATAGGCTGGGGGTATGGCGTTCGCCTTCCGCCAAGCCGACCGCCCGTTCCCGTCCGTCGGCAAAACCCAATGCCGGCTGGTGGCAGGTGACACAGCCGATTTCGCCGTTGGCGGAGAAACGGGTGCTGAAAAATAGCTTTTGTCCCAAAGCAGCCGCCGCCGCGTTATCTGCCCAACGGTTTCCTGGATCCGCGGGCAACGGGACGCGCTTAAATTGCATCAACTGCCTGATTTCGGCCGCACTCAGGTCAAGTACGGGTTCTTGTGCAACCAACACGTTGCCCATCAAAACCAGGCAGCACATCACTCGCCGCCAACCTCGACACCATCGCGGCATTCCCATGGCGTTTCGGTTAAAGGTCCAGCGCGGTCTGGGCGCGCACCGTTTCCCCGTCTCGGGTGATGTCAAACATCAATTGCCAGCGGCCGACCATGTGAAACAACATCCCTTTCACCTCAAAGCGGCCGGGTTCGCTTTGGGTGACCACCGGTTCGGTGTTCATACCGTGGCGGTGTTGCGGCATGCGGCCGTCCACCGCGAGGGTAATGTCCCGCGCGGGTTTGGTTAAAGCCTCGTCCTGAAAAATCGCCACCTGCAGGGAAAAGGTCTGGTTCAGCACAATGGTCGCCGGTTCGATTTGGTAGCGCACCCAATAGGTGCCGTCACCCGTGGACAACACCTTGGTATCGGTTGCCGCACTTTTGTCGCCCGCTGAAACCAGTGGGACGAACAACACGGCCAGGAACAGGACAAAGGTTTTGGACAAAGCGCTCATGGTTGATTCTCCTCGGTGGTGGTTTTGCGGTTGGGTGGTGGAAAGCGATGGGTCCAGGTCATCGCGATGTCCATGGTAACCAACCAGGATCCATCCTCACCAAAGATTTGTAGCCGGTGATTGCCCTGATCAACCACACACAGGCGACCGTCCGCGGTGAAATCGATGTCGGCGGGCCGCCAGAGTTGACCCATGTCGCTACCGCGCCCACCGAATGCGTGTAGAAACCGGCCGCGCGAACTGAACACCAGGATTTGACAGCGGGCCTGATCGCTCACAAAGATGCGCCCGTCGTCGTGGACGGCAATCCCGAAAGGCTGGTGTAACTGTTTACGCCCGAACACGCCGATCACCCGACCGGTCTTGTCAATTTTTACCAAACGCCGGTTGTTCTGGTCGACGACCACCATGGCGCCGTCGCGGGTAAACGCCAAGTCGGTGGGATGGTTGAACTGATGCCGTTTGTGTCCGAAAGAACCGATGGTTTGCCGATGGTTCCAATTTCGATCAAAAACCAGAACGCGATGGTGGCGTGGATCGATCAGGCGATAGGCACCGTCGGGGTCCACGGCAAGCGCGTCGAACCAGGCGCGTTCCGTGGCGGCACGGCGGTTGAGCGCCGCGTAACTAAAAGCCCGTTTGAAGCGGGTCATGTCGGGTAATTGCTTGAGTTCATCCATCGGATCGTGATCGTAGTGAAACACCTGAATCCGTTGGTTGGCGCTATCCGTGGTGATGATTTGGGAGGCCGCCGCGTCGATCACCAACCCTCGCGTATCGCGCATGAGGCCGAATTTGTTGCCGCGTTCGCCAAACTGGTTGATGTTAATCGGGGTTTCCCCACGCATGTCGTAAACCATGACCTGATGGGTTTCGGTGTCCGCGGTAACCAACAGGGTTCCCTGGATGTCGAGGTAGGGGCCGAAATGGAAACGGCCGGATTGAATCGATTGCGGGTCGTAGGGGATGGGTTGGGCGTTGGCTTGCCAATCAAAGAATTGCAGGCGGTTTTCGAGGGATTCGGCGATGACAAGGGTGTTGCCGTGGTTGTCGACCGCGAAATGGTTGGGGTAATGGAGCCGGCCGCGGCCTTCATGGGGCAAAACCTCGTGTTCCCCCCACAACCACAGACTTCCCCCCTCGGGGGTAAACGCCTGAATGCGGTGGTTGCGATGTTCCAGCACAAGCAAGCGGCCGCGGTCCCAGAGCAGATCGGTGGGATGATCGATGAGGCCGGGAAAAAAGCCGTAATCGGCAAGGGTGGCTAGGGGTTTGCCGGCTGCATCAAGGACGGTAATTTGTTGTAAAACGGCGTCGGCCACGTAAAAGCGCCCCTGCCCGTCACCGGTGATCGCGGTGGGGGCGATAAAGGTACGGTCGCTTGAAAATTGGCTGAATACCCCGGTAACGCGGCCGTTGCGGTCGAATCGCTGAACCCGTTGGTTGCCGAGGTCGGCGACCCAAAGGTTGTCCCCGTCCCACCACAGCCCGTTGGGATGATTGAACAAGCCGGGCGCCGTGCCGTAACCGCCGAAGGAAAAGTGGGACTTTTTGGTCCGATCGAAACGCCAAATCCGGTGGTCGGCGGCGTCGCTAATCCATACCTGCCGGGCCGTGCCGGTTAGGTCGCTGGGGCGAACGAGCTTGCGACCCTGTTTCGTCAGCCAATTTTTTTGAGGACGGCCCTGGTCGTCGCCAACCCACAGAATGCCGCGACCGCGCCGGAACCCGACCGCAATCCACTCGTTGGTGTTCCCGCGCATAAGCCCCTGAACCTCGGGCAAATCGCGCACCTCGAGGCGCCATGATTGCGGTAAGTGGGTGGCATCGTCGGGGTTGCCGGCCAGGTTCCACGTGAAACCCCCGGCCAAGACGGCGCCGAGGGCAACAGCGCGTAACCCACGAAACAAACGCGATAAAGGGTGCTTCAAGCGGTCAGTCCTTTTTTCGATGGTTTTCGATTTCTGCTAAAAGGGTGCGTTTCAAACACTTTAAGTATCGCGTACAGGCTGTCGCGACGGCAAGGCCCCTGCTTACCTAATTGATATCCGTCATCAACATGAGCCTAAAAGCTCGATGCCTTGACCATTTTTACGCGTACGCGCAAATAAAAGTCACAAAACGTACAAGGCCTTCCGTGTAGCGCTTCGGTTCCACAATCCCCGCCCCCGTTCTTGGCGCATCGATCCTCATGAAATGGTAGATGCTTTCACTTAAGTACTTGTTTCTAGCGTATTTAAGCTATCGGAACGGAACAGATGATAATGTGTGCCTTCCTAGCCGATCATGAATACTTAAGTTGCTTTTAAACATTGTGCGCAAATAAACAGACAAAAGAGTATCGCTTCTTCCTTTAAGCCGGTTGCGAGGTCGTGCCGAAGAATTCCTCTGCTCGGTTCCCTTTTTGCGGTTGTTCCCACGCGGCACCGGCACAAAGATGAGAACCGTCTCCTGGCACACGAAGGTTCCGGTGCAAGCGCATAAAAAAGGGCGCCCAAGGGCGCCCGATTCGTTGCGATAAACCACACAACCGCCGGCTTAGTTAACCGGCATTCCCGAAAACATACAACTGATGAAGTCAAGGACATCCACCTTGTTGTTGCCGTTGACATCGGGAATACCACCGTTACCGGTTTGGCCCCACGTGCTGTAATCAACCTGACATTGCTGGGTCACGGCTTGAATGGTCAGGTTGGCGTTGCTGATGTCGAAAAAGACGTTGTCGGCACAAGCAACCTTGACGCGTACCGTGGTTGAGGCGGTGTTGGGCACGGTGATGGTGGCACTGCCGTCGTTGGCTTCTTGGCTCGCCACGGTCTGAGCAAAGGTTTGCCCACCGTCGGTGGAAACCAAAATAGTGACTTGGCTACAGTTAACCGGGGCTTGGTCGGTGCCGGCCACATTCCAGGTCACCGTTTGACTGCTGTTACCCTGCCAGGTTTCACCGCCCGCCGGGGCCGTCATGGCGAAGGGACCCGCGCCGCCCGCCACGGTGAGAACCGCTTGGTCGGTGCTCACCGCGCCGCCGCCTTGGTTGTTGTTGCGCACGGTGAACCGGAAGGTCAAGGTTCGCGAGGTAGAAGGCAACACCTCACCGACCACGGTGGATTGGTCAAGCACCGCGTCCAGACGCGGGAAGGTACGGCTGGGACTGGTCGTGGCGGCATAGCTGCGGAAAATGGCGTTGTCGCCGCGGTCCACGTTGAAGTTACTCGCCGTGCCGGAATCAAACTGTTCCCAGCTATAGGTCAGACCGCTCGCGGTGTTGCCGCCCTGGGAGCTACCGGTCAGGGTAAAGGGCGTGTTGGCCGGGATGGTGTAATCGGAACCGGCGTCGGCGCTGGGCGCGGCATTGCTGAGCGACGAAAGCGCGGCACAGCCCGCGCCTTCGGCATTGCGGGTGTAGTTAAACATTTGCTCGATGGAACCAATGTGGAAAAAGGGATCGCTGTTCGGCTGAATGTCGTTTTGGCCGCAGATCCCGGCGTAACCCATGATGGTGGTAGCGCTACCTGGCTCATAGGCGGTTGTCGTGGAACGGTTGCCGTCGCAGGCACCGGTTTCGGCGTTAAAGGTGTGCTCGGCTCCGAACTGGTGGCCGATTTCGTGGGCAACAAAGTCGATATCAAACACCGGACCGCTGGGCGGGTCGGTGCCGGTGAAGCCGCCGGCTTTGAGACCTGCCTGACACACGACCCCCAACAGGGCGGCACCACCGCCACCGTCAAGCACCACGTGGCCAATGTCGTAGTTGGCGCTGCCGATGACGCTGTCGAGGTTGGCGATGTTGTCGTCGATGGGATCGCCGCTGTAGGGATCGGTTTGGGCGTTGGTGTAAATAATGCTGTCGTTGTTGGCGATGATGGTGAAGCGAACCGCCAGATCCCGTTCGTAAACGACGTTCACGTTGTTAATCGTGGTGTTGAGTGCGGCCAAGGCCCCCTGCACGGTGCCACCGTGAAATTGGGTGTATTCGCCGGTAGCGGCAATGGCCAGCCGGTAGGTCAGCAGTTCATTTTGAATCGGCATGCTGCGACCACGGAAAATATCGCGTTGGGCGCGCCAACGCGCCATGCCGCGCTGCTCACAACGAAAACCTGATTTGTCGATAAACAAATCGCGCCGGGCGTAGACCATGCTGACGCGGTCATCATAGCGCAGCATGGGTTTAATGAACACAGCGCCTTCCGGCGACAGGATGGTGGCGCTAAAACCCTTGGGACTGAGGTCGCAGCGCATGGTGATGCCGGGGTCGTCGGCGGAGTAACCTCGGTAACTGGAAATTTCTGGATAACGCATGGCCAATTCGGGCGCCATCACGGGCGAGTTTTCAATCAAGAAGCGGTGGGCTTCCCCGTTGGGCAAGGGCAACACCAGGGAAAGCGGTGTTTCGTTGCTGTATTCGAGCGGCGCTTCGGCCAGGCGGTCGCTGAGTTCGACCAAGTCCCAGCCGACGGTGCGAAAACGGTCGGGCATGACGGCGTAAACTTCACGGTCCCCGTCGAGTTGTTTATGCTGGATGTCGTACCAGACGGTTTCGTGTTGGGCGAATGCGGCAACACAGAAGAAAAAAAGAACGGCAAGCGTCGACAGACGTTTCACAATATACCCCCATGGTTCGGTTCCGCGTATCGGGCCGGCGCTGGGCAAAACGGGGTGATCGGGCAGGGTTCGACCGGCACCTCGAATCGCCTAGGACGGGCGACACGCCTTTTGACCTAAATAGGTTTGAGGAATCCAGGGATTCCAACGTTTCCTCCCGCCGCCCATACCGCGACGGGATGCGGTTGCCGACCGAAGGGTGACGCATGCGCTCCGGCACGGCAGTGCAATAAAGCTGCGATTGCCTCACACCCGTTGTTTTTGGCTGGGTCCTCTGAAAAACACCCAAACAGCGGTAGGGAGGTGGTAAATCGCATCGGTTCTGTCTGCCTGCTACGCCGCCGCTTGCAAAATCCCCTACAATAAAGTTATTCGGTCAAAGCGCCCTTTTTCATTCGGATTTTTTTTCGAACCCTAGAAAGTTCAACAAACAAGGCATGGAGGCGATGGATGGATTGGTTGATTGTGCCCATGGCAATCGCCCTCGTCGGCATTACGGTGCGGTATCACAAGGCACCGGTGCAGGCCCTCCATTCGTTGTTTACATCGCCGGAAGACATGCTTCGCGTCACCGAGGAAAAACGGCTGCAAGCCGGCCGGGCCCTGCTAAAAAAGATGCTCGCCGAACAAGGGATCAGAGAAACCATCCAAGCGTGGGATACCCCCGGTTTTTTAGTGAGCTGCCGGGAAACCCCAAACGACCTCGTCGTGGTGGTACATGCCGAGACACCCCTTTGGAAGGCTGTATCGCTGGTGCCCAAACATCTATGGGGCGAAGACGAAACAGCGCCAAAAAACATGGGTTTCCGCACGCTGTACCAATGGCGCATGGGAAAGGGTGACCAGGGGATAATGTTGTCCCCGGCGGTTCGATCTTTTTTGACGGTGTTACACCCGGTCACAATTGAAGAATCGCGGTTGATGCTGTCGCTGCAGGCAATCACGGCGGAAATGGTGGACTCGAAGGAACGGGCACGCTTGTTGGCGAACCGCCTAGCGCAACTCAAGGCGTTGCTGAACCACCTCGCGGCCGTCGACGACCCCGCGCCGGTTTTGGTACACGGCTGCATGACCGACGTGGATGCCGGTTTCCGGCGTGAAGCCTGTCGCCACGCTTTAGCCAGTTGCAAAAGAAGCAAGAAAAAGCAGAAACCCGATTTGGGCCATTATTCCATCCGCGACCGCACGGCACACTTTCGCGGGCGCTTTGCGGTCGACATCACGACACCGGAAACCGACAATGATCCCCGCGGCGGCACCCTCTCGCAAAAGATCATCGAACCCTTGGCGGCGCGCTTCCCCGACGCCATGCAGGCCCCCGATGACGGCGGCCCCTTTGCGGTAACCCGCGAGGCGGCCTTTTTTGCCGCCGTCTATTTCCCGGAATACCTGAGCAAAAAAGAGTTGCTTCATTTATGCACGGTCGCTGATCGGGACATGGCTGATTTGATCCTTCCTGTTTTGCGTCACTTGCCGGAGGATCGCATTAACCTGGGTTTGAGCACCGCGCTGCAGAACCACGCCTTGCGTTCGGTCGTGCTCGATGCCTTTTTTATCCAAAGCACCAAACGCATGCATCTTTTGCTCGAGTTGGTGTTAACCTGCCCCCATCCCGAAACGCGGCTAAACATCCTTTCTTTTCTGAAGCGGGTCCAACACCCACAGCGTCACGCCTTTGTGGTGGAAGCGCTGCCGAGCCTGGTAAAGGCCGCCATCTCGCTGGAACTTCGTGCTGAAATGGTCGCGGTCTGTCTGCGCATTCTGGCCGAATTCGGAACGGTCGATGATTTGCCACTGGTTCAAACCGCGCGCGAGGTCTGCTTCACCGAGGACGCCCTGTTGGCCCATAGACAGGCGATGAACGCAATCGCCAAGGGTGGAAATTTGCAATACGAGGGTATGCTCTCGGCGTTGGATACCGGCGAACACGGCGGCGCCTTGAGCTGGGCGGAGGGTGGCGGCGCCTTAACCCGCTTGGGCGAAGAAGGTCTCGCCGGGCCCGACCGGCACGAGGAATGACATGCTGCTTTTTGGTTGTTTTGGTTGTCCCTGATGGGTCTCGGCGTCTTTTTAATCGGATGAAAACCGCGGGCACGGGCAACGTCCATCAATCTGCAGGACAACCGTCAGCCACAACGGAACCCAAACCAAACTGGGTGATCGGACCTAGCCCGCCTTTCTCCCAAGGATTCGTCGCGAGAAGCTGAAAGCCTTATGCGTACGAAGATTCCGACCAAGCCACGGCTCAGGGGTCCGACCTTTCGCGGGGCCGACCTTTCGCGGGGCCGACCATTCGCGGGGCCGACCATTCGCGGGGCCGACCATTCGCGGGGCCGACCATTCGCGGGGCCGACCATTCGCGGGGCCGACCTTTCGGCGCAGCAGCTGAGGCGAAGGCGGCCCGACAGAGTAATGCGGAAGGCCGCCCCCTCGTAATCGCACGGGTTGCCCCGTAGCAGAATTCCTTGTGAAAAATGCGGGCTAGCCCAATCCGAATTTTTGCACCGGTTCTTTGCCCGACTCTGGAAAGGGTTGGGTGCTTGCCATACGGCGATCCCGCGAAAGCCACTTGAGGTCGAGGCCGCGGCGTTTGGTACCCTCGGGTTTGATGAGCAGCACCGGGCAACCGGATTTTTTGATGACACGCTCCGAAACGCGGCCCATCACGTAATGGTTCAAACCCGAACGGCCGTGGGTCCCCATGATGACCAGGTCGACATCGCGCTCGAGGACATAATCGAGAAGCGCTTTGCCGGGATTGCCTTCCAACAGGATTAAATCGGGGTTTTCCAAACTCTCGCTGAATGTCTCTAGCTTGAACCTGGCCTTTTCTTTCAACTCGCCAAAGTGCTTGACCAACCAATTATCGACCAAAGGCAGCAAGTGAGAGGCGACCGGAACCTTAAAAGCGGTGCGGTCAAAGACGTGAGCGACAACGATTTCGACGTGCATGCGTTTTTGCAATTGCACGGCGTAATCGCGCGCGGCAAGGCTGGCGTCGGAAAAGTCGGTCGCCAACAATACGGTTTGAATGTGTCTCATGATGGACCTCTCAGGGCACATTTCTGCCGACAAAACCCGCTGGTTCGGAGGAAAAAGCGTCGCAAAACGCAAAGCAGCAAAAACCTTGCCGGTGATTGTCTACTCTGATGAGACTGAATAGGTTTCACGTCATCAATCAATGAAAAGTGGATCAATCGTACTAAGGAATGAACCGGATTGGCTAGTGAAACTTTGTAAGCGGTCTGATGGAAACGCCCGTCACACGGGGCTTTTCCCTCGCATACCCGTGTTTAGGGCGGGCTTCCGTTGTGGAGACAAAGCCTTAGCCCGCATTGCTCACACGGATTCGTCGCGAAAAGCAGAAAGCCTTGTGAGTACGAAGATTACGACCAAGCCACGGCAGAGGGGTCCGACCTTTCGCGGGGCCGACCATTCGGCGTAGCAGCTGAGGCGAAGGCGGCTCGACCGCGTAACGCGGAAGGCCGCCCCCTCGTAATCGCATGGCTTGCCCCGTAGCAGAATTCTTTGTGAGAAATGCGGGTTACGGGGTGAAACAAAGCGGGCCTTCGGTGGCGCCTAATTCTGGGAATGTCAGCCATTTGCCCAACACCGCCAACAACCCGACAACAATTAAAAAAACAGGCGTCAACCGACTCGCACGGCCCAAAAAGCGACGTGCCGCCAAATCGGTGCCCAAGGCGACCGTCATCATCGCCGGCACGGTACCCAGCCAAAAAGCGACCATCACCGATACCGCGCCGAGCGGGGTACCGGTCGCGGCGGCGGCAAAAACAAAACTGTACAGATAACCACAGGGTAATAAGGTGCTTAAAAGGCCCAAGAGCAAACCCAAAAGCGGGCCCTTGGGAAGCGCAACCAGGGGTTGTTTGAGGCGCGCCACGTGGCGCATCAACCCGCGAAAAGGGGTTGCCCCGGGTCGGACGAGCTGCCAAATACCCAACCCAATCATGGCGACCCCGGTTGCGATCATCAAGAAACGCTGGAACAGCATGGTTTGCCCTACGTAAAGGAAGCCTTTGCCCAATAGGCCCGCCGCCAAACCCAGCGCGCTATAAGAGATTAGCCGCCCCACCTGATAAAAAGCCACCCCGCTCAAGGAAACACCGCGCGAGCCGACCGCATAATAACCGGCAAAAGGCCCGCACATCAGGAAGCAGTGGAAACTGCCGATGAAACTCGCCAGGGTGATCAGGAACAGGGCGGAAAGGGTCACGGTTCACCTCAATCAACGCGAATTTTGCGACGAAAGGCGATGGGCCCCTGATCCGTTTGAGCCGCGACGCCTAGGTTCCAGTTTCCAGACGCGGGTTGGTTGGGCAAAGCAACCGACCACCAGCCACTTTCGGCCGGTTCCAAGTCCAATTGCAGATCGGCGGCCGACCCGTTGGGTCGGACCAGGGTTGCGGAGACGGTCTTAACCGCTTCCTCCGGATTGGGTCCGACGAGATGAACCAAAAACCGGCCCGAATCATCGAAACGATGTTGCATGGTCCAATCGCGCGCGGCGCGATAGGTATCAAGCGTTTGTTGGTAAACCTGCTCATGGGCGTAGTAATCCTTGCTGGTCAGTTCGAAGTTGCGGCCTGAAATGTAGTAGACCGCGCTGAGATGAAAAACCATGCAGGCGCCGAGCAGGGACATGACGATGTACTTCCAATAGTTCATTGTGCCGGCCCCATCAGTGTTACCTCGGTTTGGTAAAGAACCGCGCCGGTCCGTTCATCGCGGAACGTCACCACGGCCCGTTCTTTCCCAGAGGTGTTAAAAAGTGTTTTTTGTTTGCGCACAAAGATGGGCAAGGTTGCCGTTTCTTCGGCCGGGATTTCCCAAGGATTGCGCGGCGTGACTACCTCGAACCCCGCGGGAACCTCGGTGGTCACGGTCCAAATCGCCTCGGAACGGTTGGTCGCCTTCACCTCGAAATGGTTGGAAACCACCGCATCCGCTTCGCTCAGGGTGAAACTCTGACCAGGCGGCCGAACAATTTGGAACTTGAGTCCGCGGTTAAACAGCATCAAGTAGGTGCCTGCCCCGTAAAGCGCCAACACCAACACCAAATACACGATCACGCGGGGCCTCATGAACCGGCGCACCCGCCCTTCTAAGTCCGCGATCGCCGTGTAGCGAATCAGTTTCGGCGGTTTGTTGACCTTAAACATAATTTCATCGCAGGCATCCATACAGGCGGTGCAGTTAATGCACTCCATTTGAAGGCCCTGACGAATGTCAATTCCGGTGGGACACACCGCCACACAGCGGTTGCAGTCGATGCAGTCGCCCTCGGTACGTTCTTGGTTTTTCCGCAGTTTGCCGCGCGGTTCACCGCGGTTGTAGTCGTAACCCACGATCATCGAATCGCTGTCGAGCAACACCGATTGGAAACGGCCGTAGGGACAGGCAATCAGACAAAACTGCTCGCGAAACCAGGCGAAATCCACGAAAAACATGAAGTTAAAAAAGGCCATGAAGGTGAACCAGCCCCAGTTCTCGCGCGGATCCTGGAAGGTCATGTGCAGCACTTGGTCGGTGCCGACGAAATAACACAACACGGTGTTGGCGAAGTGACTGGAGATCGCGATAAAAATCACGTACTTCAACGCTTTTTTACTGAACTTGGAAACGCTGATCGGGGCCTGATCCAATTTACGGCGTTGGCGGGCGTCCCCTTCAATCCAGATCTCAATCCGTCGGAAGACGTGCTCGAGAAACACGGTTTGCGGGCAAGCCCAGCCACACCACAAACGACCCCACTGGGCGGTAAGGAACAGCACCAGGATCGCGGTTCCCGCGGCGAAAAACCACAGGATCGAAAAGTCTTGCGGCCACAGGACGAGCCCGAAAAACGCGAACTTGCGGTCCGCGATATCCAGCAGCACGGCCTGTGAACCGTTGATGTCAATCCAAGGCAAGATGAAAAAGAACAGAATCAAGACGACGGCCATGACCCGACGTCGGTTGAGCCATTCACCGGTGAACTTGGCGGGATACAGCCAAAAACGTTTGCCACCATCACCAATGGTCGTCATTTTCTCCCGGGTCGGGATCTGACCGTTCATCAGGACACCTCTCTTTACTCGGCGGGTTTCTCCGCCGCGCCAACGAAGTTGCCGGCCTCGTCAACCAGCTCGCCTTGTTTCTCCTTGGGCGTCGCGGGCGTGGTGCCGCGCATGGCGCGAACATAGAAGCTGACATCTTGAATTTGTTGCGGTTTCAGGATCGGTTTCCAAGAGATCATGCCCTTGGTGGGCACGCCCTCGGTCACCACGCGGATCAGGTCACTCAACTTGCCGCCGTGAATGTAGTAATCGTCGGTGAAGTTGGGCCCGATGGTGCCGCCGCCGTCGTTGGCGTGGCAGGCGGCACAGTTGGCGGTGTACACCGCTTTGCCGGATTCTTCCCAACCACCGGCGCTGTACGTGGCGGTTAACGCGGCCTCGGGATCCTCGGGCGCCTCGGCCGCCTTTTGTTCGGCGACCTGGGCCACGGCGGCCTCCCGCGCCGCCATTTCCGCCTGCAAAGCCGCGTGGGGCAGCTTTTCGGGATTGAGGAAATGGTAGTAAGGCACGTAGAAACAGGCGAACAAAATGCTGACGGCGAAGATGCCGAGCCACCAGTGGGGCAGATCGTTGTCGTTTTCTTCGATGCCGTCGAAGTCGTGTTGGTGTAGGGGTTTCTTATCTTCCACCATGAGGCTCCTCCGTATTCCGGCCGGACTCGTCAAAAACAATGTTGGCCATGTCGTCGTAGTGTTTGCCCGCGTTGCGCCGGTAGACCCAAATCAGCACCCCGGTGAAACAAAGCAGGAACAAAACCAGTGAAATTTGGGGCCAAATCGCATAGTTGCCCTGGCTAATGATGTTTTTCAACATGGTGTCCTCCCTTACTTCTTGATGTCGGTGCCCAATCGCTGCAAGTAGGCGATCAGCGCGGTGATTTCTTTGTCGTCCATGCCTTCCACACCGGAAGCCGCCAGGTCGGCACCGATTTCGGCCGCTTGGGCCTCGGCGATCTTTTTGGCGTTTTCAACCGTATCGCGGTCGTAAGGCACGCCCAGGTGTTTCATGGCATTGACCTTGGCTTTGACATCGCCCAGGTTCATTTTGTTTTCCAGCAGCCATTGGTAGGCCGGCATGATCGAGTCCGCGACGATGGCGCGAGGATCTTCCATGTGGCGCAAATGCCACAAGTTAGGATACTTGCCACCAACACGGTGCAGGTCGGGACCGGTCCGTTTGGAACCCCACAGGTGCGGGTGGTCGTAGACGAATTCACCGGATTTGGAGTATTCGCCGTAACGCTCAACCTCGGCGCGCAATGGACGGATCATTTGCGAGTGACAGTTGTTGCAACCCTCGCGGATGTAAATGTCGCGGCCGACAAGTTCCAGCGGCGTGTAAGGTTTGACGCTGCTGATGCTGGGCACGTTGGATTCAATCGCCATCATCGGAATCGTTTCGGCGACACCGCCGATCAGGATCGCGATGGTTGCCAGTACGGTGAGCAGCACGGGTTTGGCTTCCAAGCGGTAGTGGAAGCTACCAACCAGGGGTTTGCGTTCGTAAGGCGTGGCCTCGGCCTCGGTATCCTCGGGCACGGTCACTCCGGAAATGGTTTTGACCACGTTGTAGAGCATGACCAGCGCACCACCCAGGTACAGCATCCCACCGAACATACGGATCCAGTACAGCGGCACAATGGCAATCACAGTTTCCACGAAGTTGGGATATTTGAGGTAACCCTCGTTGTCGAAGTCCAACCACATCAAACCTTGGGTTACCCCGGCGATGTACATGGAAAGCATGTAAATCAGGATGCCGAGCAAACCCATCCAGAAGTGGGCGGTGGCCAGTTTTTTGGAGTAGAGTTCGCGGCCGTAAAGACGGGGAATCAGCCAGTAAATCATGCCGTAGGTCAGGAAACCGTTCCAACCGAGGGCGCCGCCGTGAACGTGGGAGATGGTCCAGTCGGTGTAGTGACTGAGTTTGTTGAGCGATTTGATGGAGAGCATGGGCCCTTCAAAGGTGGACATGCCGTAGAAGGTAATCGCCACGACCATGAACTTGAGAATCGGATCCTCGCGCAACTTGTGCCAGGCACCGCGTAACGTCAACAAACCGTTGATCATGCCGCCCCAGGACGGTGCGATCAACATCAAGCTGAACAGCATGCCCATGGTTTGCGCCCAATCGGGCAGAGAGGTGAACAGCAAGTGGTGTGGACCGGCCCAGATGTAGAGGAAAATCAAGGACCAGAAGTGGATGATCGAAAGGCGGTAGGAGTAAATCGGACCTTCAGCGGCCTTGGGCATGAAGTAGTACATCAGGCCCAGGAACGGGGTTGTTAAGAAGAAAGCAACCGCGTTGTGGCCGTACCACCATTGCACCAGCGCGTCCTGCACACCCGCGTAAACGGAATAACTTTTGGTCATGGAGACCGGCAATTCCAGCGAGTTAAAGATGTGCAACACGGCCACGGTCACAATACTGGCGATAAAAAACCAAATCGCCACGTAGAGGTGGCGTTCGCGCCGTTTGAAGATGGTCCCGAAATAGTTAATCGCCATCACAACCCAAACCGCGGTGATCGCTAAATCAATCGGCCATTCCAGTTCGGCGTATTCCTTACTGGTGGTAATCCCAAGCGGCAGCGTGATCGCGGCGGCGACAATGATCAATTGCCAACCCCAAAAGTGGATGCGCGAGAGTTTGTCCGAAAACATGCGGGTCTTCAGCAAGCGCTGGCTGGCGTAATACATCCCGGCAAAAAACGAGTTGCCGGCAAAAGCAAAAATGACGGCGTTTGTGTGCAACGGCCGTAAGCGACCAAAGGTCAAATAGGGAATGCCCAGGTTGGCTTTCCAGAACGCCAATTGAAAAGCGATCAGAACGCCGACCAACATGCCCACCAAACCCCAGATCACGGTGGCCCAGACAAACTTCCGCACTATGTCGTCGTCGTAGCGGAAACGTTCAACTGTCATGATGTCTCATCCTTTCTTGATGCCGAAAAACCCGAAAGGGCGTGGTCATTTTTGTTAAATCTCCGGGTGAGCTCGTGAAAACGCGCACCGCGTCCGAATCCGCCAAGCCTGTTCGCCGGACCTTTAACAAAAATCAACCACGGGCTTCGTGTCCTTTGGCTTTGTCTACTTCCCCATTTGCGCGGGGTCCACGCCTTGTTGCCTCACCGTCCTCGAAAAGCACGCGATAGGCAGGTGTTTCCATGTCTTCAAATTGACGATTCCGCCAGGCCCATACATAGGCGACCACGGCAATGCCGGACAACGCCAAGGCGAGCGGCACCAAAACCCAGAGAATCCCCATTAACGGCTCCTTTGCCGCAGCGTCCATGCGGACACGGCGATGACGGATAGTGAACTGAGCGGCATCAACACCGCGGCGATCAGCGGCCCAATCAGGCCCGCCAAACTAAGTGCAACCGCCACCGTGTTGTAGCCGAGTGAAAGTGCGAGACCACGGCGGGTGGCCGCTTTAACGCGATCCGCCAGGTCGAATAAGCTGTCGATCCCCGTCAAATCGCGGCGACGCAGCACCACGTCCGCAAACTCAAGCGCTGCGCCGGTACCGAGCGCGTGGGTCACCCCGACGTCCGCCGCGGCCAGCGCACCCATGTCGTTCAAGCCGTCGCCGACCATCAAGCAACCCTGATTGCGACAACCCTCGATATAAGCCAACTTTTGTTCGGGTTTGCGTTCGCCCAAACCCTGATCCAGTGCCAGCATCCCGGTTAACTGGTCCACCACGTCCTGGCGATCACCCGACAGAATCGTGCGAACCAACCCTCTTTTTTCCAATTGCTTCATCGCTTCGGGCACTTCTTCGCCGAGCGCATCCACCAAGGTGAACAGCGCCGCCAAACGGCCGTTAACCACCGCCGCCGTTGCACTCCGCCCCGGCGCAAGGCCCGCCGCCAAATCAGAAGCCGTCGCCAAGCAGCTTTCCCGTTCCGCGAATTGAGGCAGCGCGGCCAGGGAACAAACCACCACCTCGCGGCCGTCGATCTCCCCGCGCACACCCACACCGGGGATGGCTTTCACCGCCGTCACCGACTTAAAGGTGGGAACCGGTCCCCGCTCCGCCTGCCAAGCCGAAAGGAACATGTTGGCCAGCGGGTGATGCCCCGCTTGCTCCAACTCGCAAATCGCTGCTTTGAGCCAATGCTGGTTGGGATGAAACCAGTGGGTTTCCAACAAGGTCGGCAAACCCTCGGTAATGACACCCGTCTTGTCAAACACCACCTGTTTAACGCGGGGTACTTGCTCAAACACCTCGGGCCGCTTGATCCACAATCCCGCTTGGGCGGCACGGGACAAACCCCAGGCACGGGCCGTGGGTTCGGCCAAGGCCAAGGCACAAGGGCAGACCACGATCAGCACCGTCAGCGCGACCGAAAAGGCTTTGGCCGGCGAGCTGGGGTACCACAGAACGAACCCCAAAAGGGCCGCACTCAAGGCGGCGGGCAAAAACCAGCGTGCGGCCGCCTCGGCGATGGGTTGTTGTTGTTTTTTCCGATTGAATTGCTGTGATTTCTCCTGAAAACGGGCAAATTGACTTTGATCAACGCCTGATTCCAGAATGATTTCTACAACCGAAGCCAAGTTTACCGAACCGGCCAGAACCCGTCCGCCGCGCTTGATCGTTACCGGATCAGCTTCGCCGCTAACCACATGCAGGTTAAACAGACCTTCGTCGCTGTCTAAAATCCCGTCGACCGGAACCAAATCACCGGCCCGAAAGCGAAGCTGATCGCCCCGTTTCAGCACCTCGACCGGTTTTTCAACCCAGGTATCACCCTCGCGGCAGCTCACCAGTTGCGGCATCGCCGCCAGCAGCCGTTGGGTCTCGCGCAAGGCACGCTGCACCCCCATGTTCTGCACATAACGACCGGTCAGCAGGAAAAAAACCAGCATGCCCATGGAATCGAAATACAAACCGTGGACATGGCCCTGCAAAAGCGAAACCGTACTCAACACGAAGGCGCTCATCAACCCAATCACAATGGGAATATCGAGATTGAGCTGGAGCAACCGCACCGCCAGCCAGGCACGCTTAAAAAACGGCGCCGCACCGTAGAACAACAGAGGCAGGGTTAGGGTGAAGGCGACCCAGGCAAACAGCAGCGCGAAACCGCCTTGTTCGAGGCCGGTATAAAACGGCAGGCTCATGAGCATGATGTTGCCCGCCAAAGCGCCGCTGATGCCCAAGCGCAGCAAATCACGGCTTTCTTCGCCACCGACACGTGGCTGCAAACCCACCTGGTACCCGGCAGCCGCGATCAGCCGCGCCAGTTCTTCCAGATCCGCGCCGGCTTCAAAAAACAAAACCAACTTGCCGCTGCCGAAATACAACTCGCTGTTGACCACCCCACGGCAGTTCTGGACCAACTTCTCAACCAACCAAACACAGGCCGCACAGTGCAGGCCTTCCAAATACCAGGTACCTTGATAAAGACCGTCCCGGCGTCCACAGTGTTTGTCGTAATAAACCTCGGTCCCAAGGTAAGCGAACGACGGTAAGTCATTGTTTTTATTTTGGTTGGGCTTCCCATCCGCCAAAGCACGCAAACGGTAATACTCATGCCATCCCCGTTGATGAATCAAGTCGTGTACCAAGGCACAGCCTGGACAGCAAAAATCAACCTGTTGGGACACCAGCCGTTCGCCGCAGTGACGGCACGTTCCCGTGTCGGTCGCGTTCGGTTGGGTGATGGGCTGGACAGCAGGCATAAGTCCTCTTAAGGGCGGACGCACCTCGGCGGGGTGCGGACGAGCCGCACCGGGGTGCGAAACAAGTCGCACCGGGATGCGGGCAAGCCGAACCGGGGTGCGAAACAAGCCACACGCGCCGTGGGGTTAAAAGGGTGGGGGTGGGAACGGAAAATAGCGGAAGGGGGAAACCGGGGTGACGGAGACATGGGTTTGATTGATTTCCCCATTCCGCTTAAAGGATTAACTTGGAACGGGTTCGCGTGCGATAACGACCGGTAACCGGCCGTCGCGAATCAAGGCACGGGCAACCTGGCCAATGCCGCCGTGTTTTTGGTGGCCGTGTGCCCCGATCACCAACATGTGGCAGGCATTGTCCTCACAAAACGCGAGCAGCCGCCGCGCGGGGTTTCCTTCAAGGAAATGGCTGCGATCTCGGTTCTCATGGTGCACCCGATCAGTCTCAAAAACGATGTGACCATCGGCGCTCAGTTCAAAGGCAGGGTCACTTTGTGGTTCCTCCGCGACCGCACCCGAGCCGTCCGCCAAATGAACCAATCGGCGGCAACTCTGATGGCGAATCTCGGAAAAATTTTGGTGTAACCAGTCTTCCAAGCGGGGCAGGTCCTTGTATGGAAAGGAAGGTCGAAACGTAGACGGATCGCAAACATGAACTAAATCGAGACCCATATCCATTTTTTTTGCCAAGCCTTTAGCAAAAACAAGGGCGGTTAAGGAAGCCTCGGAGAAGTCGATACCGACCGCAATTCGAAGTGTTTGCGTTAAGGGCAATGCATTCACGGAAACCACCTGCGCCTTTTACCAAATTCCGGCGATTCGGGGCCGAACATCACCGCCGCGTTATCACCGCCCCACCATCTGCAAATGCAGTACCAATAGCTGATAACACCGAATGCAACTCTCTTAATTAGGTTGTTTTAAACAACTTATTTTCTTAAAACCTTATCAATTAGCGCCTTCAACCGTCCAATTGGGAATGATTACCCCATTACCCCCTTACACAGGTTGAGCGTGAGGGTCCGTCACCCTGTCCGATACGAAAAGGGAAAAGCCGCCCGCTCGAGAAAAGTGCTTTAAACCCAAGGTTAAAGCTTGATTTTGGACCACACCCTGTCCCCAAATAATCCGAGGTTGAAGGTTTTTTAACGCGCAATTTGGTCACTTTTCCCTAGAGAGAGGGTTTTAAAGCTTGGTCGCGGTATTGCGCATTATTTCCCAGGTGCTGCGGATCTTTCCCAAGACCGGCTTCACCCTCATGATCGATGCCACTCCTTGGGCACCGCTGATAAACCTAAGAAGCGCGATAACTCGCGGGGATTTTAGCTAAACCTCTGGGCTGCAACGGCCTGAAAAAATACTCACCGCACCCAGTGGGTGCGCCTCCGTTTTTTTCAAGCCATTTCGCTCCAGATCTTTAGCCAAAATCCCTGGCTCTTATCGCGCCTCTTAGGATAAAAGGTCAATCCCCACAGCGATTCGTCGCCAACGCATCCGGCCCGGGAGAGACGGCCGTTTTTTGTGTAACCAAACGATAATCGTTACAACAACAACACTTTAGCGCGCTGCTTACCGCTTTGCCGCGAACGCCGTATGCCAACAGGGGGACCACACCGTGCCCCAAAGTCTGAACCACGTTTCGCAAAATATAAGGCACTTTTCAGTAGAGATAACCTTCTGTAAAAAGTTTTCTTTCAAAGAGTTAGCCCTAAAGCCGTAGATAACCCAAAGCGCCAATCTCGTTATTTCGCCGGCAACGAAGCCCACTCGGGGTCACCCAAACAAAACCCCAAAATAGAAGCCATACGAAGCAAAGACCCCATCGATCACCCCAGCGTCTGTGCTTGGCAACCATTTTGCAATTTAGCGAACGTCTTGGAAACCTACCCGCGGCGCACCTTCGGCCTCGCGGTAAAGGACCGCGAGGCAAATTTAGGAGGGCTTCCCGACCTGTTTCCATGGGGATTGAACATGAATTTAGGGCGTCAAAAAATCCTGGTCGTCGATGACGAGGAATCCGCCAGAAAATTGATCATCGCCAGCTTACGGAAAGCGGACTACCAAATCCTGCAGGCCGAAGGGGGGCGCGAGGCGATTCGCATCGCCAACCGGGAACATCCCGATCTGATCATTATGGATATCTGCCTGGCGGAAACCAACCTGGACGGTTACCAAACCGCCGAAATCATTACCGAGGAGTGTCCCGGCCAAACCATTTTGTTTGTCTCGGGAAAAATCGATTACAACAACCGTCGCGCCGCCATTAAAGAGCGCTGGTCTTTTTTAAATAAACCTTTTAGTCCCTTAGATTTACGCGCACGCGTCAAGCGAATCTTAGAAAGACCCCCCGCGAAACGGGCCCGATCACTTTAAGTGGCGCCCGTCGCTGGGAAATTTAGCCCGCATTTCTCACCAGGATTGGTCGCGAGAAGCTGAAAGCCTTGTGCGTACGAAGATGACGACCGAGAGACGGCACAGGGGCCCGACCTTTCGCGGGGCCGACCTTTCCCGGGGCCGACCTTTCCCGGGGCCGACCTTTCGCGGGGCCGACCTTTCCCGGGGCCGACCTTTCGCGGGGCCGACCTTTCGCGGGGCCGACCTTTCGGCGTAGGAGCTGAGGCGAAGGCGGCGCGACCGAGTAAGTCGGAAGCAAACCCTCGTCATCGCATGAGTTGCCCCGTAGCAGAATCCCTTGTGAGAAATGCGGGTTAGAACAACTTGTACTGCTTCATGCGGTAACGCAATTGATCTCGAGACAAACTCAACAGTTTGGCGGCTTTGGTTTGGTTACCCTCGGTACGTTCCAACGCTTGGCGAACCAAGGTTTCCTCCACCGTATCCAGTGGAATGCCCTCGGGCGGAAGGGAAAACCCCTCGTTGCCGGCGGGAGCATCGGCCGATTTGCGGCGTCGCAGGGGAAAATCATCGGGTTGCAGGACCTTGTTTTGACTGAGAATCATGGCACGTTCCACCACATTCCGCAGCTCGCGTACATTACCCGGCCAGGCATAACGGCTCAAATAGGTGAGGGCATCATCGCTAATCCCTTGAATCGTTTTTTTAAATTTGCGGTTAAAGTGGTCCACGAAAAAGCGACACAAAAGGGGAATGTCCGCTGCACGACTGCGCAGCGAGGGCATATCGATTTCAATCACATTAAGTCGGTAGTAGAGGTCCTCGCGAAATTTCTTTTCATCAATGAGTTGGTCCATGTTTTGGTTGGTCGCGGCAACAATCCGCAGGTCGACCGCGATATCACGGGTCCCACCGACACGGCGGAAGCGACGGCTTTCCAAGAACCCGAGCAACTTAGCCTGGGTTTCCAGAGGCATTTCGCCAATTTCATCCAAAAACAAGGTTCCCTGATGGGCCATTTCACACAAGCCGCGTTTGAGGGATTTGGCGTCGGTAAAAGCGCCTTTTTCATGACCGAAGAGTTCCGACTCAAGCAGGGTGGCCGGCAAGGCGGTACAGGTAACTTCCATAAAAGGCCGCGAGGCGCGGCTGCTGTTGTAGTGAATCGCCTGGGCGATCAGGTTTTTACCCGTGCCGCTTTCGCCCAAAATAAGCACCGTTTCGGCCGCGCTTTCGGCCACGGTTTTGGCAACATTCATGATCTGCACCATGGGTTCACTTTGGCCGATGATGCTTTGAAACCCATATTCGGCTTCTAAATTAGCGCGCATCAAACGGACCTGACGGCGCAGTTCCGTCATTTCAAGGGCTTTTTGAACGGTTAGCATCACCTCTTCCAGGTTAAAGGGTTTGGTGATGTAGTCGAAGGCGCCCAACTTCATGGCTTCCACCACGAGCTGGATGGCGTGGTTGCCGGTCATCATAATCACGGGCAACTCGGGATCGCGTTCCTTGGCCTCGGCCAAAAGATCGATACCGTTGGCGTCGGGAAGGTTGATATCCATCAAAACCAAGTCACAGGCCGATTGGGCCAAATGCTTGCGGGTTTCTTTCCCGTTGGCGGCCTCCTCGGTAAAAAAACCCTCTTTGTTGAGTTTGCGCACCAGGGTTTTGCGAATGAGCGCCTCATCCTCGACGATCAAAACGGAAATCGGAGAATCCATAAAATGCCTCTAGCAGAAAAATGACGGGAGCAACGTCCAGCGAAATGCTAACACGAGCAGGGGGGGAGCGAAAGCAGGGTGCGGAAAGACGTCCAGGCAAAAGGAGTGCGCCGAGCGAAGACGAACGCGGCTTCGAAATGGATAGAGCAGGTTGAACGCCCAGGGTGATTTCACGGTGCATCCAGGTGCCAAAACGGGAGGATTTTTTTTGGTTTTTCCGTAAAAGGTTTGTGGTGTTTGCCTTATTGCGATGTTCCACATGGAACATCGCCGGACCCGCTCCTTGGCGGGGCTATTCGATCCGCGAGGATGGTGTTAGGCTTGGAACCTAAGAAGCGCCATAAGAGCGAGGAATTTTCGCTAAAGATCTCGAGCGAAACGGTCTGAAACGAGCGGAGGCGCACCCGTGGGTGCGGTGAGCAATTTTTCAGGCCGTTGCAGCCCAGAGGTTTCGTGAAAATTACCGCGAGTTATCGCGCTTCTTAGATGGGCTACAACCTTTTCCCGTTTATCAAGGTGACCCCTCATCCAGGAGGACCTCCTCTATGTCACCGTTGGACGATCTCCAACAACTTTCGCCCAGGTACCTGGCGGCGCTGTCACAGCTCGACCCCGATTCAGCCTTTTTTGCGGTCAATGCCGACCAACAGGTTGTTTTCTGGAGCGAGGGCGCTTCCCGTCTGCTCGGTTGGGACCATGAGGAAGTTGTCGGCAAGCACTGTAGCTTCGCCATTCGTTGTTTAAGTTGTGCCAAAGGTTGCGGCATCCGCGAATACGGCAAGGTTTCTGTCGCCGATCTCACCCACCTCGACAAAAACGGCAAACCGCAACAGGTAACCAAAGTTGCCCAAGCCGTACGCGATGAAGCGGGCCGCTTTCTCGGCGGGTTGGAAATCCTCCGACCTCAACAACAAAAGCGCCGTCCCGGCTGTACCGCACTGCAGCAGTTCCACCAAATATTGACCGCCGATCAAAGCTTTCTCGACAACCTCGCCAACATGCGTTTTGCGGCACATAGCGGGGTCAACATGCTTATCCGCGGCGAGAGCGGTACCGGTAAAGAACTCTTGGCTCGAGCCATTCATCAAATGAGCCCCCGCGCCAAGGCCCCTTTTGTAGCGATAAACTGCGGTACCTTAAGCCGGGAATTCCTAGCCAGTGAATTGTTTGGTCACAAACGCGGTGCTTTTACCGGCGCGATTCAAGACAAACAAGGCCTGTTTGCCGCGGCCGAGGGTGGAACCCTGTTCCTCGACGAGGTCGGTGAATGCCCACTCGAAGTACAGGCCATGCTCCTGCGGGTTTTGGAGGAACGGCGTTACCGTCGCCTCGGTGATACCCGTGATCTCCCCACCAATATTCGCATCCTCGCCGCCACCCATGTCTCCCTGCGTGAGGCCGTAAAACAGGGGCGTTTCCGCGAGGATTTGATGTTCCGATTACGGGTCGTTCCCTTTTTTATCCCACCCTTGCGCGAGCGACAGGGCGATATCCCGCTACTCTGGCATCATTTCACCGAGCGAAGCGCCAAAAAATTTGCCATCGAACCCTGCCAAACAACCGATGAAGTTATGGAACTGCTCATCAATTACCCTTGGCCCGGCAATGTTCGCGAGTTGATCAACCTCAGCGAATACTGCCAGGTCACGCGACCGGGACAACAACTCCGCCAAGCCGATTTGCCACCTGAATTCCGCGAGGGTTCCCAGCAACCCCAACCCAAAACGAAAGAAAGGGCCACCACGCGCGGAAACCCACGACAATCCCTTACCAAACAAGAACTGGAACAGGTGCTGGCGGAGGTCGCCGGCAACACCACCTTGGCCGCGAAGGAACTCGGCATCAGCCGCGCCACCTTGTGGCGAAAACGCAAACAATGGGGCCTTGTATAACACCTTCCCGCGGGGGAGGCACCAAGTGAACTCTGGGAGATAAACGCTATGCCGTTAGAAAGATTGCGACTGCTATCGATATTAACGATCGGCGCCGCCGTGACCGCCTTTTTGACCGGTGATTTTAATCGATTGGAGACCGTGATCATGATTGGCATGATTCTACCTCTATGGTTTCCTATCGACATTAATAAGATCCGGCAAAATCGGTTATGGAAGTTTTATCTTTGGATTACCTTCTTTTTTATGATTGTAGGAATCTCGTTGGAAGTTCGCGTCGACACCGGCATCTTTTTCTTAATTATGTTTTGCCTCATCTACGAGTTCTATGGGGAACAACGCCTTAATACCCCGAACCGCCTCATCAGTATTTTGTCGTTTCTCATCATCGCCTATCAAGCTCGAAAGTATTTGGGCATGAAACAGCTTTATGTCATCGTGGGATATGCTTCTGCTGTTTTAACCACCCTTATTGGGCTTTACCATCTCAATTTGTACCGCGGTCAATCTAAAAAAGACCTGTTTAAAGCCCATGCTGTCTCCTATCTTCACTTGATTCCGATCTTGTCGATTGCCGTCCTGTTTTTCTGGTTGGCGCCGCGGGCACGGGGTTCCAGCGCGGGCATTGAATCCAACGAGACCGGCCAACAAATATCCGGTTTCTCCGGCCGGGTTCGCTTGTCGGATATCGGAATCCTGAAAAACTCCGACCGCCCCGTACTCGACCTCACCATCTTGCAGGGAGAACCCGCCGAGCCCTATCTCATCGGCCGGTACCTGCACATTTACGAAAACGAGGAATGGCAGACCTACGCGCGCACCCGCACCGTCTATGGGGCCGACGCCCGTTTCCATCAGGAAGACCTGTTCGGGGGCGAGGTGCGCTACCGCATTCACGCGGAACCCTTTCAAGGCAACACCGTGTTCTTTCTGCGCAACCCCATCCGCATTGAAGAATTCGAGAACTACCTCGATATAGAAGGGTTCTCCGACAACATCAGCATGTCCAAAAAGACCCCGAACTCGTTGAACTACACCGGCGTTTCGGGATTAAGCCCCCGTCAGGACATCAAAATTAGCTTTATGCGCCGTTACCTTCAAATCCCGGATCGCCACGACTACCTGCGAACCACCACCAACGAAATATTGGGTGACGGGGAGTGGGACAACCAACAAAAAGCCATCCTCATTCGCCGGCACCTCATACAAAATTACAAATACACGCTGGCCATCAACAACTTCGACGCCCAGGACCCCATTCGTGAATTTCTCATCGAAAGGAAGGAGGGCCACTGCGAGTTGTTCGCCTCCTCCGCAACACTGATGTTGCGCACCGCCAACGTGCCAACCAGGTTGGTGACCGGTTTCCTTTTGGACCAAGCCGCCTACAACGGCCAGTTCTACCATGTTCAGGAAAAGATGGCCCACGCGTGGTTGGAGTACTACCACGAGGGCCAATGGCACACCTTGGATCCAACACCCTCGCTTCCTATTTCAAGGCCGACCTTGTTCCAAAGCGGCACCACCAACCTACGGTATTTGTGGCGAAGTTACTTCACATCGTTTGACTACTTCTCTCAAAAAGATAACCTTGAACTTGTTGTGGAAAGTTATCTCGAGAACCGCGTTACGTACAACCGTATGGTTATCGGGCTTATCTTAATCGCAACCATAATTTTTCTCGTAAAAAGGAACATTCATTTATTGCGCATGAAGCGACAGGATAAAGTACAGCTTTCCCTGATTCGAATCGAAAAACTATTGTGTAAACACTTTGACGAACGACATCCGCAAGAGAAGTTCTCCGATTTTGTGAGACGTCTCGATTTAAGCCCTATTTTGGAACAAAAAATCGAACGTTACAGTCACGAGGTTTTTGCCTATTGCTACAGCCGAGGTGGTCGCGAACAACAGGCAGGCAAACTCATCAAAGAGGGCAGAACCCTCTTGCGGACGCTCAAACAAGAAGTCGGCTAGCCCGCATTTCTCCCAAGGAATTCACGTAAGCGATGAGGGCTAGGCAACCAGCTGAAAGAATGCCTCAGTCGGTCCGGCTCAATTTCAGGAACAGATCCCTCGCGAACGCGGCCGTATCCTCACGTTTGAGGGCGTAACGACAAATCGCCTCGAGATAACCTTCGATTTGGCCTGTATCCAGCCGCAAGCCCTCGTAATTATACGCACGCACCTTGCCCTGGCTGGCCAAGCTGTTGATGGCGTCAATGTGATAAAACTCGCCGGGGCGACCCGCCGCATCAAATTGCCGCCACCCTTCCTCGAGAAGCGGGAACAGATCGGCCGTGAAAAGGTAACGACCATAACTCACCATCTTTGACGGCTCCCGGCCGGGGGCCGGCTTTTCAACGATGTGACGCATCGGGAAGCTATGCCCCTCACTGGGTCCGACATCGACCACGCCGTAGCGCGATACATCCACATCACCCAAATCCTGGACCGCGAGCACCGAATCGCCCGTTTGTTGATAGACCTTCACCAATTCGCTGCTTAAACCGCGTTCACCAAAAAACAAATCGTCGGGATAAGCCACCACAAAGGGATCCTCACCGACAAAGGCCCGTGCAGCCAATAAGGCATGGCCGGTCCCTAACATCTCCCGTTGCCGGACAAAAAAGACGTTGGCGCTGCCAGGGCGAATGCTGTTCAGTGCAGCTTGTTTGCCGTCACGTTCAAAGACCTGTTCCAGTTCAACCTCGCGATCAAAATAATCGTCGAGCGCTTTTTTGCGGCGGGAAGTGATGATCAGGATGTCTTGGATACCCGCCGCCTCCAGCTCTTCAACAATAAAGGAAATCGCCGGCCGGTTCAGCAGCGGCAACATCTCCTTGGGAATCGTTTTCGTGACCGGCATGAACCGCGAACCATAACCCGCCGCAACAATAACGCCCTTAACGCCCATGAAAAGCTCCTTAAATGATCGATTTCGGGCCTAAGCTTAGCCCAGCCTGGGTTTGGGGTCTACATGGGACCAATTCGGCGTTTATCAGGCTGTTCCTGGGTTTTCTCACCTGATTTGAACAAAAAATCGATCCCTGGATTGTTCACCAGGCCCGTCTCAAGGGCCGCGGCGCGCCGCCGCTTCAGTCCGCCACCAATTACCCAACAATTCGCCGCGGTATTTCTGTTCACCCACCCGGAAATAAAAAAAGCACCGCCGGGAAACGACGGTGCTTTGAGTAGCAAAGGATGGTGGTTGGCTACGCCTCGGAGGGCTCACCTTCAACAACGCGAACCGCGATGCGTTTGAGATGGCCTTCACCCAAGGATTCGGTTTCGACATCCTCGTAGTCTTGAAGTGCCATGTGAACCAAACGTCGTTCGTAAGGATTCAGCGGGTTCAACAGTACCTGGTTCCCGGTATCGCGGGCGCGCGCCGCGGCGGATTCCGCCATGCCGCGAAGTTCCGCTTCCTTGGCGGCAATAAAACCACCGCTGTCGACTTTGATTTCCAATTCGAGATCGGGGAAATGTTTTTCAACCAACGTCATCATCAGGAAGCTCAAATCGCGAAGCGCTTCGCCGTGGTTCTTTTGGAAAAAATTTTCGTCTTCTCCGACGAAATTCACATAGACGGAGGGAAACTCGATGTCGGATTCGAGTGTCACATCAAGGCCGTGGCCGCGGGTAAAGGTGTCAAGGCTCTCGAGGAGCAGATCTACCGCGGGTTGTGCTTGTTCGGTTTGGGTCATGAGTTTTCGTACCTCCGTCGCAGGATGAAGTTTTGGACGAGCATGAAGATGTTACCCGTGATCATGTAAAGGACAAGGCCGGAGGGCATGCTGATGAAAAACACCGCAAAGGCAAGGGGCATGAATTTCATCATGCGCTGCTGAGTGGGATCCATCCCGGCCATCGGCATGGACAACGAGGTGAGAAACATGGAAGCGGCCATGAGGATGGGTAACACGTAGTAGGGATCTTTTACCGACAGGTCGTTAATCCAAAACATCCAGTCGGCTTGGCGTAAGGAAATTGAGGAACGCAACAGGGAAAAATAAGCGAAGAAAATCGGCATTTGCGGCAACATTGCGAAACAGGAAGCGAAGTGATTCACACCTTCTTCTTTAAAAAGTTTCTGCATTTCTTGCTGCATTTTCATTTTCGATTCGAAGTCGTCGTCATCCGAATACTTCTGCTTAATTTTCTCCATTTTAGGCTGTAACTTGCGCATTTTAATCGAGCTTTTCATGCTCGGAATCGCAAGCGGCATGAGGATCAAGCGAATGAACAGGGTTAACACCACAATCGCCCAGCCCCAGTTCCCGGTAAGGTCGTAGGACAAACTAAGGAGGATGAACAAGCCCTTGGAGAGCAAGCCCGCCCAGCCGTAAGAAACCAGGTTCTCCAGGCGCGCATCGGCGGCTTCCAAGGTGTTTTCTTCCGTGGGACCCATGAAAAACGAACCCTTCAGGCTGTTGTTCCCGTCGATGGCAACCGCCGGCAAAACAAAGGGTTCCCGGCCGCCGATTTTATGGGTAACACCTGCCAAAAATACGTTGTCGGCAGGCTGTTCCGGCATGAAAACGTTGGCGAAGTAGGTGTCCTGAATCCCCAGCCAAACCACCTTTTCGGGTTCGTCCAACAGCGGACCAAACAAACCCGCTTCCAGCTTGGAGATATCCTGTTCCTCGTGGGTACCGTCCTCGGACCAAGCAATACGCATCACCTTGGGGTTGATTTCACCAAAATCAAAGAAAGAAGGGACCAACTTGTCGTTGGCGAGGACTGGCTGTAAACCCTCTGAAATCACCATTTTGTAGTTGAGATCAAGGCCCGAAACTTCGGTGGCGACGACTACTTTGTATTGATCAGTTAAGGTGTAGGTTTTTTGAATGCGAATCGATTCGTTTTCAGTAACAAACGATACTTCCCGATCCGACCGTTTCTCCACCTCAAACATCCAATAATCAGTTCGCTTATCTCCTGGCAATATAATTTCGCCAGGATAGTATGTGCGTGGATGAATGAGTTGAACGTTTTGTTCTTCTTTGGCGGAAGTGTAATACTGTTTTAAAGTAGCGCCGCGCATCACCGCGCCGCGGTTATCGAATTTCAAACGAAGAACATCGTTTTCGAGGGTTACGGTCTCTTGGGGTATGGCATCAAAACGATTTTCCGGGGTGGCGCCCTCGGCGCCCGCAACCGATGGGGTCTCGACCGGTGAACTTGGGTCGAGGCCGGAAGGTGTCGGCAAGCCGTCAGGCTGCTGTGTTTCGACTTGTTCGGTCTGGGTCTCCTCGGGCGCGTTCATCTGGTAACCGAGGAATTGGCCCAGCATCGACCAAGAGAAGAATAGGACCATACAAAGACTGATGGTCAAAATTAATCGTTTTTCCATTGATGTCCTCATAGGAGGCTCCTGAAAACCAGGAGCCTATGACCGGTTGATCTTTTTGAGCAGGATGTCAAAGCTCTTCAGGTAATCCTGAAAATCGCGGTCCAGGATACCTCTCCGGGGGGAGACAACAATGTCAAAACCCTTTTTGAATGAGGCTTTCTTTTCCCGGAAAGCTTCGCGAGTCCTACGTTTAATAAGATTTCGCTTTACTGCTTTTCCGACTTTTCTAGAAATAGCCAAGCCAATACGAGGCTCTTGATGCTCGCTGGGTATGACCCGAAAAATGAGCGTATGGGTCACCACCTTAAAGCCACGCTGATAAACGAGTTGAAAATCAGCGGACTTTAGCAGGCGGTTATGTTTGCGAAATCGTTTATCCTGCAAGCCGTTTTCTACCGGACGAACGACGGCTTGCCACAATGCGGCGGCCACCAACCGTTTTCATGCGAGCCCGAAAGCCATGTTTCTTTGCGCGTTTACGACGGTTAGGTTGGAATGTGCGTTTCATCGGAAAAATCCTCCACTCAATGTTTGAAAAACCCTGTTCAACCCGTAACTCTTTGCGACCAATGCTTGAACAAGCGGTAAAAAAGGGGACGGGGTGCCAAAAAAGCGTCAATGAAGAACGGGTTGAATCTTGAAGGTGGCACTATGTTTCATAACTGAACCCAGCCCACAAGACCATAGACGGTACCCGAAATCGGGGCAAAAGTCAATGTAGCAGCGGAAAATGATTCGAGGCCGGGCACCCATGCCGTAGGCGCCAAAGCAGGTGTCTTGTCCAAGGGCCACCGTTTAGCAGAAATCACCTTTGAGCACCAGCACTTAGTCTAAACTTCTTTAAATTCTCACATTTTGCATACAACAACAATTTTTCATTAACTGTTTAATTATTAAAATCTCATACCGTTACGTAGGGTCATTTTCGGAACAGCGCGGCATACCATCGAACGCGAAAAAAGGGAAGCCAAAAGGCTCACATTTCATTCATAGCAGCTTCCACGACATTTTCTTAACCAACGCGTAAACAACTTGATTCTATCGACTTATGCTTAAGTACAAGAAACTCTTATGGATACAACCAACACATTCCCCCCTCCTGATTAAGGCTTGAGGGCCCGTTTCCTCCTATGTTAGTATGACCTTCCGTTTTGGGTTTTTATATCTCCCATTCGTTTTTCCTTTAACTTTCCAGGAGGAGCACGGTTGTTATCTCTTTGGAACAAGGTATTGTCGTGCCTTGAAGAGCGACTTCCAACGGAACAGATCGACGAATGGCTCAGACCTACGAAAATTCTTAGCCAGACAAAAAATGAAATTCAGATCAAAGTTCCAAACGACATCTTCATTGATTGGATTCAAGAAAACTACCTCGAGGACATTTACAGTGTGCTCAAAAGTCTTGGTCTACCTGATTGTAAGGTTAACTTCTTAAATCAAGCCGAGGCGAAGCAACTTGAATCACTTCTTCGGAAAAATGATTCTGAGGATCAAAATGAAGAAGTCAACGGGTCCCATGACAAAAAAGAACATGTGCGGCTCAACCCTAAATACAAATTCGAACTTTTTGTCGTCGGCAGCAGTAACCAGTTTGCCCACGCCGCCTCCTTGGCGGTTGCCGAGGCACCTTCTGCTTCCTACAACCCACTCTATTTATATGGACCGTCGGGTTTAGGGAAAACACACCTGTTGCATGCGATTGGGCACCGGCTCATTGAGACCCGACCCGACCTCAACATTTGTTACACCACGTGCGAAGAGTTCACCAACCAGTTCATCAACTCGATCCGCTACAACAAAAGTGAAGCATTTCGAGGCCGTTACCGAACTGTCGATGTTTTGCTCATTGACGATATTCAGTTCCTCAGCGGCAAGATGCAAACCCAGGAAGAGTTTTTCCACACCTTCAACGCGCTTTTTGAGCAGCAAAAACAAATCATCCTCAGCAGCGATTGTGCGCCCAGCGAAATCCCAAAACTGGAATCGCGCCTCACGAGTCGTTTTAATTGGGGTTTGATTGCCGACATCCAGCCACCCGCGCTGGAAACACGGATCGCCATCCTCAAAAAGAAAGCCGAGGCCGAACGCGTTTTCCTCCAAGACGATGTCGTCCTTTACCTTGCCACCAAGGTAAAGACCAACGTGCGCGAACTCGAAGGCGCCCTCATTAAGTTGATGGCTTATGCCTCCTTGTCCAATCGCAAAATCGATCTCGATTTGGTGGAAACCTGTCTGCGAAATTACGTTCGCGACGAACCAACCCAGGTTAGCTGTGAAAAAATTCAGCGTTTCATCGCCGACCACTACAAAATCCAAACCAAAGACTTGTTGTCTAAGAACAATTCCAAGCGAATTGCTCAGCCTCGCCAAATTGCGATGTACCTGACGCGCCAGCTTACGAGTATGTCCCTACCCGAAATCGGCAGCGCCTTCGGCAACAAACACCACTCGACCGTACTCTACTCCGTTCAGAAAATTACCAAGAAGATGAAAGAGAGCAACGAGTACCACCAAATGATCACGGGTTTCACCAAGTCACTCACCTAATAGCGGCTTGAGTCATCCACAACCTGTGAACCAAATCCGCTTTTTTCCACAGGAGCCCTGTAGAAAAAGCCTCAGAACGCTTATAATCTCCTCAGTTTTCCACAGCGATCCACAGCCTTTTTCAACATTCTTGTGAAGAACCTGTTAAAAAACACCAACCTTTCCCACCCGGGATACCAACCTGTTAAAAACCCCCCTGGTTTTCCACAGTTTCCAACATTTTTTCCACAACCCTCAAACCCGCAACCCGACCCGATCCATCCGGTTTTCCACAGTTTCCACAAGCCTTACTGTGAAGACCTAAAAGAAATAAATTAAAAATTTATAAAAAGGTAAAACACATGGAGTTCCACATCGTTCGAAGCGATCTTCTCAATGAGCTACAGCTCATGATGGGTGTCATTGAGAAAAAGAACACAATGCCGATCCTCGCCAACATCTGCATCAAAGCCGAAAACAACCAGTTGATCCTGCAAGCGACTGATCTGGAAGTCGGCATCATCTCGTCTTGTCCCGCCCAGGTACTTGAGCCCGGTGAAATCACCGTACACGCCAAGAATCTGCAAGACATGTTGAACACCTTCTCCGATGCACAGGTCTCTTTTTCAATGAATGAAGGGACCATGCTCGATTTGGTTTGCGGCAGTGCCCAGTTTTCGATTGAAACGATGTCAACCCAAGACTTTCCTTCCATACCTGAATGTGAATTCGCTTCCGCGATTGAGTTTCAAGTGGGCTTTTTCAAAGATTGCATCACCAAGGTCCTCTTTTCCGTGTCGACCGATCCCCACAAGTACGCGTTAAACGGATCATTATTAAAGGTAAACAGCGGGGAACTCTCGCTGGTAAGCACGGATGGTCACCGCATGAGCGTGGTCAACAAGGCCTTGGGTCCTGATTTTCAAGATTTGGACATCATCATCCCCCGTAAAACCCTTCTAGAATTGCAAAAATCGCTCAAGACCAGTGACCCGGAGGAAGGATTCCAAATAGACTTCGTTGAAAATCGCATTTTCTTCAAGATTGGACCCCGCGTTTTGTTTTCGCGCCTCATCGATGGCAAATTTCCCGACTATCACAAGGCGATTCCGGTTGGCAACGACAAGGCAATTGTGATAGACCGCGTCAAGCTGTTCGAAATCGTCCGTCGTAAATCGGTGCTCTCCAGTGACAAGTCGAAACTGGTACGGCTGAGTTTTTCTCCCGGTGAAATGGTCGTGGTTCTCAAAAACGCGGAACGCGGCGAGTCCATCGATAAATTGGCCATCGAATACGAAATGGAAGCGGTCGATGTCGGCTTTAACGTGGATTACCTTTTGGAATATCTGAAAAACATGTCGGTTGAAAAAATTGAAATCAACATCAAGGACCACGCCAGCCAAGGTCTTTTCCAGTTGGTGAACGAGGAAGATACCGGTCTGGATTACAAACACATCATCATGCCGATGCGGTTAACCGGATGATGTTGGGCAGGTTTCTGTTTGTGGATTGAATCCATTCACACCCATAATTTTCGAAATCTCCAAGATGAAGCGGTCCGATTGAACCAAGGCTTGAATTGGTTAATCGGGCCGAATGGTCAAGGGAAGACGAACTGTCTCGAGGCGCTTTATTTTGTCATCACGACGAAAAGTTTTCGAACCAGTCGCAATGCGGATCTTTTTCGGAATCGTCGTGATACTACTTCTATTCAAGCTTCGCTGGTTAAAAATAAAGCGCGTTTTCGTTTCTCTGTAAAGCTACAACCAGGAAAAGTTAGTCGGTTTTTAGGTGATAAACCCTGTAAACCCATCGATTTTTTTGAAACGGCTGTTGTTTTAGCTTTTACAGCGCGAGATAAGATACTGGTTGAAGGCGCGCCGAGTGATCGTCGGCAATTACTTGACCGTATGATTGCTTCTATCGAACCGAACTATATTGGACTTATTGCGCGTTATCGACAGATTCAGAATCAATGTCGCAAACTACTATTACAAAAGAATGATTTATCTACATATCGTGGTTTTAAACGGACGATGATTCCTATCGCCCAAAAAATCATCGATAAGCGGCGTGAATTCTTAGAACTGATTCGCGAACCTTCTATTGCGATTCATCAGAATTTGTTTGCCGACCAAGAACCCTTGTTTTTCTCTTACCGGCTTCATAATTGTCCCGTTCCCAATCAGTACGGACAACGGCATCTGGATGTGTGCGCGGAGGAAATGCTCCACGGCCGGGCTGTAATGGGTCCTCATTTAGACGATTTAGACATCCGTTTTATTGATCACAAAGCCAAACATTTTGCTTCCTCCGGGCAGGTTCGTTCGATCGCACTCAGCCTTAAATTGGCGGTGCGGGAGTTGTACCGGGAACGGTATGGATTTCACCCTCCGCTGTTGCTGGACGACATCGATGCGGAACTTGATTCGGAAAGGTTGCTTCGATTACTTAACTATCTGGATACAAGGGGCCAAACCTTAATAAGTACCTCAAAATATGGTACAATCCAGGGTCGCCTGCACGATCATGTTTACATGGTTGACGATGGGTGTATCAGCTCCGAAAGGATTAGTGAATGACCGACCAACAGCAGGAATATGGTGCCGCGCAAATTAAGATTCTACAGGACCGTGAGGCCGTTCGCACCCGGCCCGGCATGTACATCGGCAATACCGATGACGGCTCCGGTCTCCACCAACTCGTTTATGAAGTGGTAGATAACGCTATTGATGAAGCTCTCGCCGGTCACTGTGATCTCGTCAACGTTACCATCCACGTTGATGGTTCGATTACCGTCGAAGATAACGGCCGCGGGATACCCACCGATTTACACCCGGAAGAGGGTCGTTCCGCCGCCGAGGTCATCATGACGGTCCTTCATGCGGGCGGTAAGTTTGACTCCAATTCCTACAAGGTTTCCGGCGGTTTACACGGGGTTGGCGTTTCTTGTGTCAACTTCCTCTCCAAAGAATTGGAAATGGAGATTCGCCGCGGTGGCTTTCTTCACCTGCAAAAATTCGAAACCGGCCGCCCCGTCGCCCCAATCCAAAAGCTCGGCGCCACCGATCAAACCGGCACCAAGGTTCGCTTTTTACCCGATCCAGAGATCTTTGCCATTACCGAGTTCAGCTTTGATATCTTAACCGAACGCTTGCGCGAGTTGAGTTTTCTCAATGAAGGTGTTCACATTAAGATTACCGATGAACGTTCCGCCCAATCCCATGATTTTTCATTTAGCGGCGGCATCCCGGCCTACGTGAACTATTTGGCAAAAAATAAGAAAAAGCTTTTGGAAGACCCTATTTCCTTTACCGCCTCGAAAGACATGATTAGCGTCGATGTGTCTTTGGTGTGGACGCAAAGCTATCAAGAAAATATCTATTGTTTCACCAATAACATTCGCAACCGCGACGGCGGTACCCACCTCGCCGGCTTACGCGGTGCATTGACCCGCAGCATTAATACTTACATCTCTGAACATCCTCTTCCGAAGAATATTAAAGTTAGTATTTCAGGTGACGATGTTCGCGAGGGCATGTACGCGATTATTAGTGTCAAAGTGCCCGAGCCGAAGTTCTCTTCTCAGACCAAAGACAAATTAGTATCAAACGAAGTAAAAGGCGTCGTTGAATCGGTTGCCCTGCAACAGCTCGCCAAGTTTTATGAAGAGAATCCCAAAGAAACCAAAATCATTATCGACAAGATTGTAGAAGCCGCCACCGCGCGTGAAGCGGCCCGTAAGGCCAGGGATCTTACCCGCCGCAAAGGCTACCTCGACATGGGCGGCCTGCCTGGCAAACTCGCCGACTGTCAGGAGAAGGATCCGGGTCGTTCGGAATTGTATCTGGTGGAGGGTGACTCCGCGGGTGGTTCCGCCAAAAGTGGTCGGGACCGCAAAAACCAAGCGATTTTGCCGTTGCGCGGTAAGATTCTTAACGTGGAAAAAGCCCGTTTTGAGAAGTTGATCGCCTCCGATGAGATCAAGCACATGATCAAAGCGCTTGGTACCGGCATTCACGATGAATTCAACATCGAAAAATTGCGTTACCACAAGGTTGTGATCATGACGGATGCCGATGTCGACGGCGCCCACATTCGCACCCTGTTGTTAACCTTCTTTTACCGCATCATGCCGGAAATTGTCGAGCGTGGTTACCTCTACATCGCGCAACCACCGCTTTACAAATTGAAAAAAGGCCGCAAAGAAACCTATATCCAGAATGAGGATGAACTCCAGAAATTTTTGATGAACCAAATCTCAGACGGGATTAAGGTCAAGATTCTCAAAACGGATGAAATTATTGAAGGTGAAGCACTTGAGCCGAAAGTGAACCTGCTGCGTCGTGAACGGGAACTGTTCAGCTTGATGGAACGCAAGGGGTTAACCGCGGATATGCTAAACGTGATTTTGCACGAACCCCGGATCGACACCATGGAGTACTGGCAAACGCGTCAGAATCTGTTGCAACTTTCTGATCAGCTCGTGGACTTGGGTATGACCTTCCAGCATATTCAGGAAGACACCCAATACGAGGCTTTTTCGTTATCGATGAACATTCAACACCGCGGTCACCAACACCAAATTGGTGTCGACTACAACTTGATCCATTCACCTGAATTCAAAATGATCAAGCATTACTACGACGAACTCGACGAATTCAATGATTCCGAATTTGAGGTCTATTACCAAAAGGCGGAACCGTTACACGTCGGCGGCAAGCATCTATTAATGGAAACCCTGACCGAATTGAGTCGCCGCGGTTTCCAAATGACGCGTTTCAAAGGTTTGGGTGAAATGAACCCCGAACAACTTTGGGATACCACCTTAAATCCTGAAAACCGCACGCTCCTCAAGGTCATGATCGAGGATGCCATCGAATCGGATGATCTCTTTTCAGTGCTCATGGGCGACGAAGTTGAACCACGGCGACGGTTTATCGAAGACAACGCGTTGAACGTTAAAAATCTCGATGTCTAATTAGGAGCACCTAATGAATTCAGAGCTACCGGTTAATATTACCCGGGAAATGCGTCAGTCCTATTTGGACTACTCGATGAGTGTGATTGTCGGGCGTGCCTTGCCCGATGTTCGCGATGGTTTTAAACCCGTTCACCGCCGCATTCTGTATGCCATGTTTCGTGAGGGTTTGCTTTCCAACCGCAAATACTCCAAGTGTGCCGGTGTGGTCGGTGAAGTACTGAAGAAGTACCACCCCCACGGTGACTCCGCCGTTTACGATGCCTTGGTTCGTTTGGCGCAACCTTGGAACATGCGTTACCAGTTGGTTGACGGCCAGGGGAACTTTGGCTCGATTGACGGTGACCGTGCCGCCGCCTACCGTTACACGGAAGCGCGCATGCAGCAAATCGCCGAGGAGATGTTAAACGACATCGACAAGGAAACGGTCGATTGGCAGCCTAACTTTGACGAAACGGTTAATGAACCGCTGGTACTGCCCACCCGTTATCCCAACCTTTTGGTTAACGGCAGTTCCGGGATCGCGGTTGGTATGGCCACCAACGTACCGCCTCACCATTTGGGTGAAGTGACCGATGGTTTGCTGATGTTGTTGGACAATCCCGATGCGACCATTGATGAGTTGATGACGGTCATTAAAGGACCGGACTTTCCCACGGGTGGCATGATTTGCGGTACCCAAGGGATCTATGACGCGTACCACACCGGCAAGGGTCGGATTATCGTTCGCGCGAAAACGCACTTTGAGGAAAACGAAGGCCGCACCTGGATCATTGTGGATGAAATTCCCTACATGGTGAACAAGGCCAAGGTTTGTGAAAAGATCGCGGAGTTGGTCAAGGATCAGAAGATCGACGGAATCAGTGAATTGCGTGATGAATCTGACCGTCACGGCATGCGGATTGTGGTCGAGTTGAAGCGTAATGAGGTTCCCGAGGTTGTACTGAACAAGCTGTACCAAATGACCGCGTTGCAAAGTACCTTCGGCGTGATTATGTTGGCGTTGGTCGACAATCAACCAAAGATCCTCAACCTACGCCAGATTTTGGGGCAGTTTATTGCTTTCCGTAGAGATGTGGTCATCCGCCGCACCAGCTTCTTGTTGCGGAAAGCGGAGGAGCGCTCGCATATCCTGGAAGGTTTGGTGAAAGCGCTCGATCTGCTTGATGAAATCATCGCGTTGATTCGTGCCGCCGAGTCGCCCTCCTTGGCACGTGCCCAGATGGTGGAACGTTGGGAATTCAGCGTGCGTCAGGCGCAAGCTATTTTGGAAATGCGCCTGCAGAAATTGACCGGCATGGAACGCCAGGCGATTGTTAATGAGTACAACGAAATCCAAGAAGTGATTCGCAAATTACGGCTGATTTTGGACGACCCCAACGAACTGTTGCGGGTCATTCGCGAGGAAACCCAAGAGGTTCGTGATCGCTACGTGGATGATCGTCGCACTGAGATTCGCGATATGGGGATCTCGTTTACCGTGGAAGATTTTATCGCCGACGAAAGTGTGGTGATCACCTGTTCCCACCGCGGTTATATCAAACAGACGCCGTTGACTATTTATAAGGAACAGAAACGTGGCGGTAAAGGTCGTCTAGGGATGCGTACGCATGACGATGATTTTGTCGAGTACATGTTTGTTGCGCAAACCCACGATTACCTGATGGTGTTTACCAACTTCGGGAAAGTGTACTGGATTAAGGTTCACCAGATACCGCAAACGGACGCGGCCAACAAGGGCAAAGCCATTGTGAACTTGATTGGTTTCGAGGATGGTGAACGGGCGGTTGCGTTTAACGCGGTTCGCGAGTTCTCTGATGACGTGAACCTGGTTTTTGCTACCCGTAAGGGATTGGTGAAGCGGACCGTGTTGTCCGCATTTAAAAATATTCGTGCGAACGGTATTCGTGCGATTTCGATTCAGGAAGGGGACGAGCTGATCAATGTTCGTCAAACCACGGGTGAAAGCGAGATCTTCTTGGCCAGTAAATTGGGCAAGGCGATTCGTTTCGCTGAAACCGAGGTTCGTCAAACGGGCCGCAGTTCCATGGGCGTTACCGGCATTCGTTTAAGCGACGGTGATACCGTTGTGGAGATGGCGGTGATCAACGAGGACAGCGGTTCGATTCTAACAATCAGTGAACTTGGTTATGGTAAACGTACCTTGGTAAGTGAGTACCGCTTGCAGGGCCGTGGCGGTTTTGGTTCGTTAAACATGAAGAAAACCGACAAGACGGGTTCCATCTCCGGTGTTCGCTACATCAAAGATCACGACAGTGTTTTGATTATCAGCCAACTCGGTAAATTGATTCGCCTCGATTTAACCACGATCCGCGACATTGGCCGTGTAACCCAGGGGGTTCGCCTGATTCAGCTAGATGACCCCAGTGACCGTGTGGTCGGCATTGGTCTGGTTCCCAAGGAAGAGGAATCGGATGAAGCGCTTGAAGAGATCCTAAGCGAAAGCGAAGCGGCGCTGGAAGAAACCGGCAGTGAAGCGGGTGACGGAAGCACGGAGCAGTCTGGCGAAGATCAAGAACAAGAGTCATAAGAACGAGGAAAAGCATGAAGTTTTTTTTAGACACCGCAATTGTTGATGAAATTAAAGAAGGGGTTGCCCTGGGCCTGGTCGACGGCGTGACCACAAACCCCTCGCTGATTGCAAAGTCAGGTCGTGACCACAAAGAAGTGGTCTTGGAGATCTGTGAACTGATCGATGGTCCCGTTAGTGCCGAGGTCATCGCTACCGACTATGAGGGTATGCTGGCTGAAGCACGTGAGTTGGCGGCCTGGCATGAACAAATCGTGGTTAAGGTTCCTTTGACCGAGGCCGGCTTGAAAACTGTTTCAAAGCTGGCACCGGAAGGTGTTCGCTTTAACGTCACCTTGTGCTTCAGCGCCGCGCAAGCACTTTTGGCAGCTAAAGCCGGCGCCAGCTTTATTTCGCCATTTGTCGGTCGTTGGGATGATATCGACTCACGCGGTATTGATCTGATTCCCGACATTGTGACCATCTATGAGAACTATGGCTTCGCTACTGAGGTTTTGGTTGCCAGTGTTCGCTCGCCCTTGCATGTTAGCGAGGCGGCGATGGTTGGTGCTCAGATCGCGACGGTGCCTTTTAAGATCTTAAAACAGATGTTCAAACATCCACTGACGGACATTGGCATCGAGCGATTTTTAGAAGATTACCGTAAGTCACAAGCCTAATTGATGCTCGATCAGGTAAAGAAGGAAGCGGTACCTTGGTGCCGCTTTTTTTGATGAAGGCTTTCCAGTTCGCCAATGTTCCACGTGGAACATTGGCGAAAATTTTTTTTGGGAGAGGGGTATGGGACGGTACAGCGACGTCGATGTGATTGTTGCGCCGGCAACGCCGGCGCAAGCGAAATCTGCCTTGGCAATTGTTCGGGTGTCCGGTGAAGGTTGTTTGGGGTTGGTGGCGCATTGTTTTCGTCCCAAGGGTAAGGCGCCTTTGAAACCATGGGCTCCCCGTTATGGCGATTGGATGGATGTGGAAGGTTTGGTCGACGATGTGATGGTGACGACCTTTCGTGGTCCACGTTCCTATACCGGTCAAGATATGGTGGAGATCAGTTGTCATGGCAATCCGGTATTGATTCAGGCGATTCAAACAAGTCTCACCAACTTGGGCGCGCGGCAAGCGCGCCCCGGTGAATTCACAATGCGTGCGGTCTTGAACGGGAAGATGGATTTGCTGGCGGCCGAGGCGGTGAATGGTTTGATCGAAGCCAATACCCGTTACCAGGCAGATTTGATTCGTCGCCAATCCCATGGACCCCTGGTTACATTTATTAATGAACAGGTTGAACAGATGTTGCAGATGCAGGCCCACATCGAGGCAACGATTGATTATGGTGAAGAAGACATTGACGCCTTGCAGCGCGAACAGCTTGCCGGAAAACTGAAAACCATGGTTGATGCTTTTAAACGCCTTGAACAGACGGCGCGTTTTTCACTGGCGATGAAGCGGGGTTTTAAGGTGCTGTTAACCGGTGAACCCAATGTAGGCAAAAGCACCTTGTTTAACACCTTGGTTCGACATGAACGCGCCATCGTCACCGAGTTACCGGGAACAACCCGTGACCTGATTAGTGAGCAAATCGAAATCGGCGGTTTACCCATTATCCTGATGGACAGCGCCGGGATTCGGGACAGCAATGACCGCATTGAACAATTGGGGATCCAAAAGATTTACGAACTACTTCACGACGTCGATTTGGTTTTGTTCCTTAACGACGCGGCCGAACCCCGTGAGCCTTACCCGCAACTCAAAGAGCTTACCCAAGAGAAGTGGTTCGAGGTCGTCACCAAACAGGATTTGGTGGAAGAATCGCACGTGGCCGAAAAGGACGATCAAATGAAGGCGCGCGTTCCGGTTTCAGCCTTGACCGGCAAGGGTTTGCGGCAGCTGGAACAACAAATTGTGATAAGATTGTCGACGGTTATGGCAGGTCAATCGGTGTACTTGATTAACCAACGCCAAGAAGAAATAATTTCAACGGTTTCAACCTTATTAAAATCGGCAGCAGACGATTTCGACATGGGATTCGGCGAAGAGGTCTTAAGCTCATATTTAAATGCCGCCCGTCAGCAGTTAGGAGAACTAACCGGTGAAACCGACGTTGAGGACATACTGGACCGCATGTTCTCTAATTTTTGTTTGGGAAAATAAAATATGAACGCTACGGATGTGATTGTGATTGGCGCGGGCCACGCGGGCTGCGAGGCGGCCTGGGCCTGTGTGACGATGGGATTAAACACGGTCGTCTTTACCATTAACCTCGACGCGGTCGGACAAATGTCCTGTAACCCGGCGGTCGGCGGATTGGCCAAAGGTCACATGGTTCGCGAATTGGATGCGATGGGGGGTTTGATGCCCAAAATCGCCGACGCGACGGGGATCCAATTTCGTATGCTCAATCGCAGTCGCGGCCCGGCGGTTCAAGCACCGCGTTGTCAGTCCGACAAGGTTGCTTACCGTCAGGTGATGCGCATGACCTTGGAAGCGAAAGAAAACCTGATGATTCGTCAGGGGATCGTGACCCGACTGCTGGTGGAAGGGGAACGCGTCGTCGGCGTGCGTTTGAAAGACGGCGATGAACTTCGCGCCCAAGCGGTGATCGTAACCACCGGTACCTTCCTGCGTGGCAAAATTTATATCGGCGAAACCACCTATGACGCGGGACGCTGTAACGAGTTGGCGGCACAAGAACTGAGCGCTTCGATTTTGGATTTAGGTTTCGCCTTGGGCCGTATGAAAACAGGTACGCCCGCGCGGCTTCATCGCAAGTCGATTGATTACACAAAATTCGATGCCCAGTGGGGCGATCCCGATCCCGTGTTTTTTTCCTACGGGACGAATCAGACCAAATTGGAACAGGTTTGCTGCCACCACGGTTACACCAATGAACGTACCCACCAGATGATTCAGGACAACCTGCATCGTTCGCCTTTGTTCTCCGGTGAGATCCAAGGGGTGGGACCGCGCTACTGTCCCAGTATTGAAGACAAGGTGGTGAAGTTCCCGGATCGCAACCGTCATCAGATCTTCTTGGAACCGGAATCCCATCACACGATTGAAGTTTATGTGAATGGGATGTCGACCTGTTTACCGATTGATGTCCAAAAAGATTTGTACCGAACCATTCCTGGTTTGGCGTCCTGTGAGATTTTGCGTCCTGGCTACGCGGTGGAATACGATCACATCGATCCCACTGAATGTAAGGCGACCCTCGAAACCAAAAGGGTAGGGGGTTTGTACATGGCGGGACAAATCAACGGAACTTCTGGTTACGAGGAAGCGGCGGCCCAAGGTTTTATCGCCGGTGTCAACGCGGCCCGCCAGGTTCAGCAAAAAGAAGCTTTTGTTTTGAAACGCGACCAGGCCTACATGGGTGTGTTGATTGATGACTTAGTGACCAAAGGAACCAAAGAACCCTATCGCATGTTCACCTCGCGAGCGGAACATCGCTTGTTGTTGGATGTGTTCACCGCGGACGAACGTCTCGCACCACTGGGTTTTGAATTGGGCATGTTGAACGAAACGGAGATGGCGGCGGTTGAAGAAAAGTATGCGGCCATCACCCGCGACATAGATCGCTTACAGAAGTACCGAATCAAACCCAACCAGGAAAATCGCGAGCGTTATCAAGCGGCGGGCATTCCCTTAAAACAGGTGGTCACCGCCCATGATTTGTTGCGCCGACCCAAGGTCAATCTGGAGACGATTTTGGGTTGCGCGGAAGATCTACAACTGGAAACGGCGTTCTCCGAGGTTTTGGAAAACAAAATCCGCTACGCGCCTTACGTGGAAAAAGAGAATGAGGAACTGGCAAAGATCGAAAGCTTGCGCCGTTTAGAGATCCCCGAGGATTTTGATTACAGCACCGTGCCTAGCCTGCGACGGGAAATGTATGAGAAACTAACGGCAATTCGTCCTAAAACGCTGGATCAAGCCTCACGCATTAGCGGCATGAACGCCAGTACCCTGGCTATTTTGCATGTTTTTGTGAAACGGTTTATGAATCACAAACAAAAGACCGCTTAAATTAAAAGTGCTAACGCCTTAAACGAGGATATTTTCATGGGTCAGATCATTGGCATTGTGAATCAAAAGGGCGGTGTGGGCAAAACCACAACCGCCGTCAATCTCGCGGCTTCTTTGGCCGCGATCGACAAAAAAATCCTGTTGATCGACTTCGATCCCCAGGGCAATGCAACCAGCGGCGTCAACATCGATAAGGATGAGGCGAACCACAACATTTATCATGTGCTTGCGGGTGAAATCACCTTGGAGCAGGCGATGATCGAATGTGAGATTCCCACCTTATATGCCGTCTCGGGTCACCGCAACTTGGCGGCGGCCGAGGTTGAATTGGTGAACGAGGTCGGCCGTGAGTTCGTGTTGAAGAACCTGCTGGAGCCCGTGAAAGACAAATTTGATTTCATTTTTATCGATTGCCCACCCAGTTTGAGTTTGTTGACGGTAAACGCTCTAACCGCATCGGACGGGGTTGTGATTCCCATTCAGGCGGAATATTACGCGCTGGAAGGGGTACGCGATTTGGTGGGTACGATTGAATTGGTCAAAAAACGACTCAACCCCAGCTTGCAAATTACTGGTGTGATTGTGACCATGTATGACGAGCGCACCAACCTTAGCCAACAAGTGTTGCAAGACGTAAAAGGCTTCTTTGGCAATCAGTTGTACAAAACGGTCATTCCTCGCAATGTACGTCTTAGCGAAGCACCCAGTTTTGGTAAACCGGCAATGCTTTACGACATGAAAAGCAAAGGTGCGCAAGCATACCTCAAACTAGCCAAGGAGTTTTTAAATGGCGAAAAAGTTAGGGCTCGGAAAGGGGCTTAGCGCGCTCATTCCCTCGGTTCCCAAGGAACAGGAAGAGATTCGCGATTTACTCCAGGAAATTGATGTCAAGCTCATTGATCCCAACCCGGATCAACCGCGCCAAAAATTTCACGAAAACCAGCTGTTCGAACTTTCAGAATCAATCCGCCACAACGGCGTGATTCAACCCATTATTGTCACGCAACAGGGGAGCCGCTACATTGTTATCGCGGGTGAACGGCGTTGGCGTGCGACCAAACTGGCGGGTTACACCAAGATTCCCGCGGTGGTACGGCAGGTTGAAAAAGGGCAAATGCTGTCCCTGGCTTTGTTGGAGAACATTCAACGCCAGGAACTGAATCCGATTGAAGAGGCCTTGGCTTATCGGAAACTGATTGATACCCATGATTTTACCCACGAAAGTTTGGCGACCAACCTTGGCAAAAGCCGCGTAACCATTTCGAATACCCTGCGGTTGTTGCGTTTGCCCGACGATATCAAAAACATGATTCAGGATTTGGTTCTTTCCTTCGGGCACGCGCGTTGTTTGATTACGCTGGAAGACAAAGAGAAGATGATTCGTTTGGCGCGCCAATGCATCGATCAAAAATGGTCGGTTCGTGAATTGGAAAAGCGGGTGGCCTTGGAGAAAGAAGAACGCAAAAAGCCACCGAAGGCCAAGAAGGATCCCATTCTCAAGGAATCCGAAAGCGTATTGCGCAAATATTTAAATCAGAAAGTGAGTATTTCCGGGGATGTGAAGAAGGGAAAAATTACCATTGCTTATGGTAGTGAAGACGAGTTTAAAAAACTTCTGACCTTTCTATCCTCTGAAGGGGGACAGGATGACGCAGAAGGATAATGGGTTTATGTGCGGGTTTCTCTCGGAGGGAACCCGCTTCGAGGGATCCCTTCAGTTCTCCAATAAGATGCGAATCGACGGTGACTTTTCCGGTGACATTGAGTCAACCGACCAGCTGATTATTGGTGAAAATGCAACGGTTGACGGTTCCATTTCGGTGGGTCGTTTGGTGGTGATGGGAAAGGTCAGTGGCGAGGTTACTCAATGTCGCCATCTTCAGATCGAAGAGGGTGGTCAGGTGCTGGCCGACATCCGTGTGGGTGTTTTAGACATAAAACCGGGAGCCATTTTTGATGGAAAATGCGTTATGATTGCAGACACTTAGCTCCTTTACCCACCCCATGCGTTCTTTTGAAAACACACTCGATTAGGATACGTTGCCATGTCTTGGTTCATTAAGAAATCGTCCCCCATTAAACCCGCGAAAGAGAAGAAAAGCGCCATTCCTGAGGGGTTGTGGGACAAATGTTTAGGCTGTAAAGAGATCATTTACCGCCAAGAACTGAAACGCAATAACAATGTTTGCCCTAAATGCGACTATCACTTCCGTGTTTCACCAGAAGAACGTCTTGCTTTATTGTTTGATGAGGGCGCCTTTGAACTCTTGTTTGATGATGTTCAGCCATTGGATCCGCTTTCTTTTAAAGCGGCTAAGGCTTACAAGGACCAGTTAAAGAAGCAGGCGGACCTCAAGAAAGTCCAGGAAGCGGTGTGGGTTGCTAAAGGAAAACTGGGCAAATCCTCGGCCGTGATCAGCGTGATGGATTTCTCTTTTCTCGGCGGTTCGATGGGTTCGGTTGTCGGGGAGAAGCTGACACGCGGCATTGAACTGGCCACGGAAGAAGGCCTGGCGGTAATTATTTTCTCCTGCAGCGGTGGCGCGCGCATGATGGAAGGCGCGATTTCCCTGATGCAAATGGCCAAGATCTCCGCGGCCCTAGCTCGCTTGGCCGAAAAACAACTGCCGTTTATTAGCGTTTTGACCGATCCAACCACCGGTGGCGTCACGGCCAGTTATGCCATGTTGGGTGATATCAATATCGCGGAGCCTAAGGCACTGATTGGATTCGCCGGACCCCGTGTCATTCAACAGACGATTCGTCAGGAATTACCGCCTGGCTTCCAACGCTCCGAGTTTTTGCTGGAGCACGGCATGCTCGATGCCATCGTGACCCGCGGTGAAATGCGTGACAAACTGATCAAGTACCTGACCTTTTTTAGCGGGACATCGAAAAATTAGGCGAAGAACCCCGCAAAAGACGATTTTTAAACTTATTTTCCTGGTAGATCTCCCTATCCACCAAGGGGGGGGCTGTGAAAATGAAAATCTCGTTGAGTTAAGCATCAGCGTTCTTTAAAGCTTTAGAAACAATAAGGTTCTGTAGAGGGTCGCGTGAAAAAGGCGCCAGTAGCGGTTTTTGACCACCTGAATGAGTGGAAAAGCTTGAATCCCGGCCTCGGACCCATCCGCGACGCCTTGGCGTCGCTCCAACATCCGCACCATGCCTACCGACATGTCACTGTTGGGGGAACCAACGGCAAAGGCACCTTGGCGTTTAACCTAATGAAACAACTCCCGGGGAAGGTGGGTTTGTTTTGTTCGCCGCACCTGGTCGACATTCGCGAGCGGATTACGATCAATGGTAACTTTGTTGCGGATCGGGTTTGGCAAGAAGCATATGCTTTTCTTTCCCAAAAGATCGACCCGCGCACCCTGTCGTACTTTGAGTTGATGTTGCTCACCGCGGTGGTGGTGTTCCAACGGGAAGCGGTTGATTGGGCGGTTTTTGAAGTGGGGCTGGGTGGCCGCTGGGATGCGGTGAACGCTTTGGCACCCGAGCTGATGGTTTTGACCAATGTGTCCCTTGACCATACCCGGATCTTGGGTGATACGGTAGAGGCGATTGCGCTAGTAAAGATTGATATCGCGCGGACGGGGAAACCTTTTATTTTGCCGGCCTCGATTTACAACTATCCATCAGTGAAAACACGATTACTAGAAATCAAGCCACTGATAAAAACCTATAGTGATAAAGGAACCATCGAAGATAATTTAACCTGTTACAATCGGCTTTGTTATTTTTTACCTATTCAACCTTTGTCTGAACTTGCTTTGCCCTTGGGTCGAAAAATGAAGGTTTCGCAAAATCTTTATGTCGATGCCAGTCACAATCGGGCGGGATGGCAGTCGACTGTCCTATGGCTCCAAAAGCACCATCCTTCACCGATCAGGATGCTTTGTAACTTATCGGCGGATCGCAACGTTGGTGAATTTGTCTCAATATTTAAAAACATTTCCGCGGACATGGTGGTGCTGCCAGGCGATTATGAAAAGGTGTACAGGGGTGTTTGGCCGGAGACGGTGCGTTTTGGGGACTGGAACGATCTGTCGACGCTGATGCAGGAACCGGTCTTGGTGACCGGCTCTTTGTACTTTGTCGGTGAATTCCTTCGACGATTTCCCACCATATAGAAAATTAGCTTTTATTTAGGATGCTTTCCACTTTTTCGCGTAGGGTTTCGGGTGTCATGGGTTTAACCACATAGTTGTTGACCCCTGCTTTTAGTGCTTGAATGACATCTTCTTTGGCGGCCATGGTGGTGACCATGAGAATGGGCACTTGTTGGTAGGGACCACTGCGTACATTTTTCACAAATGTGAGGCCGTCCATGACCGGCATGTTCCAATCGGTGACAATCATGTCAACCGGTCCCTCGGCGGTTAATTTATCAAGGGCTTCTTTTCCATTTTCCGCTTCGATGGTTTCGCTGTAACCGATCTTGGCCAGCGTATTTTTCACAATTCGACGCATGGTACTGCTGTCGTCAATCACCAAGAATTTCACGGTTTGCTCCTTTTGCGTGATGCATCATAAAAGCCTTTCAATCAGAGGATGTAAAACCTAAGCCTAGTATCGCTCACTTTAGGTTAAAGCACGAAGGTCACCAGAAAGGTGGGCTCCTCCCGAATGGAGAGTTTCACAACTTGGCCTTCAACTGATCGGACCTGATTGTTTTTGCTCCGAACGGAGAACGTTGTTCGCTCCTTAGGGTTATCGGTCTGATGAAAGAATTTTTTTAACTTTTCTTGATCGGCTTGATGAAGGAGCCACCAGAAGCTTTGGTTGAGTACTTGGTTTTCTCGATACCCGAACATGTCAAAGAACCGTGGGTTGGCGTCAACGATTTGGTAATTGCTGTTGAGAACCAACAAGGCATTGGGATTGGCTTCGAACAGGCTGCGTTGAAAGGTTTTCTGTTGGTGGAGCAACAGGGCTGATTTCTGGGCGCGAATCATTTCATAAGCAAAGGTGGCGAGAATCCGGGCCGCGTCTAAATCCGCTTGAACAAAAGGGGGTTCGCTCTTGTTATGGAGGCTAATAATGGCGCTGATGTTTTGGTTGCCGTCCATCATGGGCAGGATGATCAAGGAACCGTCGTTGTAGCCCGCCCAACCGCTGGTTTTGATTTGATTGTGTTGTTCCACATCGCTAACCAGTAGGGGTTCCCGTTCACGGATGGCGCTTTCGAAGGCACTGCCGGGACGCAAGGGCAAGGGAATGACCTCGGGAACATGGTCTTGATCAAGTGATTCACGCAGGACCAGGCCGTTGTGTTCAAAGGTAAACAGGCTGCCGCCGCGCGCCAAAGTTAATTTAGCGGCTTCCTGAAGGATGACCTGGTAGACAATCGCATTGGGTACCCTGGCCAGGCGTTGGACGGCTTGAACCAAGATATCAACTTGTTCGGGTCGGAAAAGGGGCATGGGGTGTCCTGAGGGTGTTACCAGGTGAACGTGGTTTTCCGGCAGCTTGGTGGTTGGTAATGATCGACGAGCACGTTAGCATTATATCGGTTGTTTTGAGGGTGACATTAGCCTGAGGTGAGCGCATGGTGCGGGGTGGTCGTGGATTCGGCCCGGCGCCGGGGTGACGACGCCTGTTTGTCACCCAAGGGGACGCTTTTTCGGTTACCGCTTCCCTCTTTTTCCTTCTGTTTCGCCCGTTCGTTCGTGTGCGTGCGTCAGGTGTCCTCTTTGGCCGTGAACGGCCCTGAAGGCGCCTTTATCGTCCAAATAAGTCCATGGTTGCCTATCCGGGAGGTGTCTTTGAGCCGTAAACCATTTGTGAAACGACAGAACCAGGCCGCTTTGATCGAGAAGTATCGGATGTTGGGCGAGTCGGAGACCTTTTTGGACTGCATGCAACGCGTATCGCGCGCGGCCAAGGTGAACCGACCGATATTAATTATCGGTGAACGCGGGACGGGCAAGGAATTGGTTGCGGCACGCCTGCACTACCTCTCCCCTCGTTGGCAGCAGCCGCGCATCACGATTAACTGCGCGGCCTTCTCCAAGGAATTGTTGGAATCGGAGCTGTTCGGTTACGAGCAAGGTGCTTTTACCGGTGCGGTGCGCGCCAAACCCGGCCGATTTGAATTGGCGGATCAGGGTAGCTTGTTTTTGGATGAATTGGCCAACAGTCCCCACGCCCTGCAGGAGAAATTGCTGCGTGTGTTGGAATACGGCGAATTCGAACGTGTCGGCGGCGTGGGCACCATAGGCGTGGATGTGCGCGTGATCGCGGCAACCAATCAGGACTTACCGACCTTGTGCCGGCGCGGTCGTTTCAAAGAAGATTTGTTGGACCGCCTCTCGTTTGAGGTCATTACCCTGCCACCTTTGCGCAGCCGCATTGAAGATATTCCCCTGATGGCTTCTAACTTCGCGGTGCGGATGGCCAGAGAAATGGATTTGGGTTCGGCGCCGCGGTTCTCTCGTTACGCGATTGAGTCGATGATGGCCTACCATTGGCCGGGAAACGTACGCGAGTTGAAAAACACCGTGGAACGGGCCGTATACCGCAGCGAGGGCGAGGTCATCGAGGAATTGGAGTTGGATCCTTTTGCATCACCGTTTCGCCCCTGTGTTGATCCCGAACCCTATCCGTCTGAAAGCAAAACACTTAATCTACGAAGCGGCGTTGCCGACGTTGCGGCGGTAGCGGCGGCCCCAACGCCTATAAGTTCCAACGGCGTCAGCAATTTGCCGGATGCGGTTGCGGCCTTGGAACGGAGCATGATTGAAGCGGCACTGCAGCGTTACCAGTTTAACCAAACCAAGGCGGCCGAGGATTTGGGTTTGAGTTATTACCAATTGCGCCGACTGATCAAGAAACTGGGTTTGTCCCTGGGCCAAGACGACGAGGCGTCGGCGGATTAATCAATATGGTGAGGTTTGGCACGTTACCGCTCCCCCGCATTGTTTGAATCTTATTGCCGGCGCCGGCGTCAGATGAGATTATGATCAGACCTAAGAGGCGCGATAAGAGCTAGCCCGCATTTCTCACAAGGAATTCTGCTACGAAGCCGAAACCCTTGCGATTACTTCGCTTACTTGGTCGAGCCGCCTTCGTCGTAGCGCTGCTACGCCGAAAGGTCGGACCCTTGTGTCGTCTCTCGGTCGTAATCTTCGTACTCACAAGGCTTTCAGCTTCTCGCTACGAATCCTTGTGAGAAATGCGGGCTAGGGATTTTCGCTAAAGATCTGGAGCGAAATGGCTTGGAAAAAGCGAGCCGGGGTCGCGCACGACCGCACCCGTTGGGTGCGGTGAGCATTTTCCCAAGCCGTTGCAGCCCAGAGGTTTAGCGAAAATCACCGCGTCGCGTTTCTTAGGTCAAAACTAAGATCCGAGTTAAGGCTAAAGATCTGATGCCAAAGTATTTGACCTGTTCATCCCGCCGGCTCGTCAGCGGATGACACCGGTTCGGCAACCGACTTTGTGATGGGACCTCAATGATTCGTTTTTACCATGTATACCAATCTTATCAAAAAGACGTCTTTGCCTTGTCCGATATCTCGTTCACCATTAATCCTGGCGAGTTTATTTTTCTAACGGGTCCCAGTGGTGCCGGAAAAACAACGCTACTGAAGTTGATCATTCGTGAAGAAATCCCAAAGAAGGGACAGATTTTGGTTCACGGTCAAAATGTCAGCTCGATTCCGGTTAACAAAATCCCCCGTCTGCGCCGCTCCATCGGGGTTGTTTTTCAGGATTTCAAACTGATTCGCAACAAAACCGTGTTTGAAAACGTGACCTTCGTGCTGAAGACGCTGGGGATTGATCTCAAGGAACGCAGACGTCGTGCGCACAATGTACTGAAAATGGTCGGCTTGCAACACAAAACCCACTTCTACCCGCTCGAACTTTCGGGGGGTGAACAACAACGCGTGGCGGTGGCACGCGCCATCGTCAACGACCCGGTCCTGCTGGTGGCCGACGAACCCACCGGCAACCTCGACCCGGACCGCGCCGCCGATATCATGAACCTGTTCGAGAAAATTAATCGCAAGGGAACGACCGTATTGGTGGCAACCCACGACCGCGATATGATTCAACGGATGCGCAAACGCGTGATTTCGCTGAATGCGGGCCGTTTGGATCACGACAGTGGATCGCAGGTACACGGCGAGGAGAATTGATGCTGCAGTTCCTTTATTTCTCCTTTTCCGAGGCGATTACCAGCCTTTGGCGCACCCGCATCCTCAATTTACTTTCGCTCGGTACCATCATGTTCGCGATGTTCATCCTCGGCTCCTTCATGTTCGTCGGTTTGAACCTACAAAACCTGGCCCTCGACTGGCAAAAACAAATCCAGTTCAACATTTTCCTGACCGAGGAAATCACCGAGGAAGAACGCGCCGAAATCCAGGCCTACCTGGGCAAATCCTTTTTTATCGACACCTTCACCTACCTCAGCAAAGATCAGGCGCGCATGCGGTTTGATGAAAAGTTTGCCGCCTACGATAAGGTTACCGAGGGCCTGGAAGATAACCCCTTCCCCGCTTCCTTCGAGGTGTTCCTGCTGCGCGGCACCAAACAACAAACCTACACGACGCTCAAGGACGAACTCTCCACCTTCGGCGGCATCGAAGAGGTTTATTACGACGAAGAGATCTTTAAACGCCTGGGTATGTTCGCCGGTTTCATCCAAATGGCCGGTTGGTTCTTTGGGGTGATTGTGATTTTTTCTTCGATTTTCACCATCTCGAATGTGCTTAAACTGACCTTTTTCACCCGGCGTGAAGAGGTCGACATCATGAAGCTGGTTGGGGCCTCGCGTGCCTACATTCGCGGTCCCTTTATTATCGAGGGCGTGTTGCAAGGCTTGTTGGGCGCCTCGGCCGGGGTTGCCTTAGTGTATGCCGGTTACCTCGCCGTGAACCATTTCCTTACCGGCAACGCTACCTTCATTCTGGGTAACTTAGAGCCTGAATTCCTGCCGCTTCAGTGGGTGTTCCTGATCTTGTTTGCGGGTGCCTTCTCGGGTCTTTTGGGCAGCTTGTTTTCCCTGCACCAATTTCTGGAAGAACACATCAGCTACCATTAACCACGGGCACCGCCCCGCCGAAATCCGCCTTTGTCCCCCATCCTTTTCCAATGGCGGCACCACATTCGGTTAGAATGATGCGAGATCCACTTGAACCAACCCGGCGCGACCGACCCTGGAGAGCGACCACGTGAGCAACGGCCAACGACAGGAACACAACACCGGCAAACGAAAACGCGTCTTGGTGACGGGTGGCGCCGGCTTCATCGGTTCCCATTTAACCGCCCGTTTGCTTCACCAAGGCCACGAGGTGCTGATCGTCGACAACTTCCTCAGCGGGCCCAAACGCAACATCAAACACCTGTTACACCATCCGCGCTTGGCCATTATCGAACAGGACATCATCCAGCCGCTCTATGTCGAGGTGGATGAAATTTACAACCTCGCTTGCCCCGCCTCGCCGGTTCACTACCAGCAGAACCCGATTCGCACCATCAAAACCTGCGTGATCGGCATGCTCAACATGTTGGGTTTAACCAAAAAGAACAACGCCAAAATTCTACAGGCCTCCACCAGTGAGGTTTACGGCGATCCCGATGTTTCACCCCAGAGCGAGACCTACCACGGCAGCGTGAGTGTGACCGGCATTCGCGCCTGCTACGACGAGGGCAAGCGCTGCGCCGAAACCCTTTGTTACGAGTACCGTCGCCAACACGGTTTGGACATCAAGGTTGCGCGTATTTTTAATACCTACGGCCCGCGCATGCAGATCAACGACGGCCGCGTGGTTTCCAACTTCATCGTGCAAGCCTTGCGCAATGAGCCGATTACGATTTATGGGGACGGCTCGCAAACGCGCTCGTTCTGTTATGTCGACGACCTGCTCGGCGGCCTTCAGGCACTCATGGCCAGCCCGCGTGACGTCGGCGGTCCCATGAACCTCGGTTCCCAGGAAGAAATCACCATCCTCGAACTCGCCAAACGCGTTCTGCTCCTGACCGGTTCGCGCTCACCGATCAAACACCTGCCCGCTACCCAAGACGATCCCAAAAAACGCCGTCCCGATTTGACCCTCGCCAACGGCTACTTGGCCTGGTCGCCGCGTACCAAACTCAACCAAGGTTTGGTCAAAACCATCGCGTATTTCGAGGAATTGCTCAGTATGGAAGAGGAATCCCTCACCCTCTAACGCGCCGCGCGTGCTGGCAAGCCGCTCATGACAAAACCATAACGGCCCGATACTTGTATTAGCATGGGACAGAACGACGTACCATGCCGTGGATTTCACCGAGAAGGTGTTTTCCGATTCTTATTTCGCCTACTTTAGCTCCCGCCATTGCGGCGCGCTTAGTGCGGATCATAGAGCGGATTCCAGCTTTTTTTCCCGCTGTTGCATGGGGTAATGCCGGCGGCGCACGTCTGAATCACCGTGGAAGGGGTAGCTGTTGACGAACCAAAGCGACAGGGTGGAGACCGGTAAAATTTGCCTGGTGATGCCGCCGTCGATCTTTTTGCTGGACGAACGGGTTTTTGTGAATTTGGGCTTGCTCAAGGTTGCCGCCGTGTTGGAACGTGCCGGCGTGCCGCTGGACGTGCTCGACTTGTCCGGGATCGAAAATTTTGAGGCGGTGCTGGAAGATTACTGTGTGCAGAACCCGGAAACCCGCCTCTTCGGTCTGACCTCGACCACGCCGCAAATGCCGCAAACCGCGCGCATCGCCCGGTGCTTGCGCCGCGCGCAACCCGCGGCGCGGTTGATTTTGGGCGGCCCCCACGTCACCTTGATTCATACCGCCTACAAAAAAGAAGTGAAACGCGGCGTTCCCGACCGGGCCACGCGGGCTTTTGAACAGTTGGACGCCATGTTCGACGTCTTGGTTTGCGGCGACGGTGAGGACGCGGTTTTTGAAGCCTTGCGGGCCGACGCGCCCAAGGTGATCGACGCCAACCTAAAAAGCTCGCCGCTGTTTATGAGCAACGCCCGCTACGAGGCCCACCCCTTCCCCGCGCGCCATTTGGTCGATCTGAAAAGTTACCACTACCAAATCGACGGCTTTCCGGCCACCAGTTTGATCGCCCAACTGGGTTGCCCGTTTGCCTGTGGCTTTTGCGGCGGCCGCGAGGCGCCTTTTCTGCGCCGTATCCGCAACCGTTCGGTGGCCAACATCGTGCGCGAGGTGGCCGATATCCACCGTGATTACGGGTATACCGGGTTTATGTTTTACGACGACGAGCTCAATGTGAATCCCGAGATGGTGGCCTTGATGAACGCCTTGAGCGACCTCCAGATGTCGCTTGGGACCGCGTTCCGCTTTCGCGGCTTTGTGAAATCCGAACTCTTCACGCCGGAGCAGGCGCAGGCTATGTACCGTGCCGGTTTCCGTTGGTTGTTGTCGGGTTTTGAGTCCGGGTCGCCGCGTATTCTTGAGAACATGAACAAAAAAGCGACCCGTGCGGACAACAGTCGCTGTATGGAGACGGCCCACCGGGCCGGGATCAAGGTCAAAGCGCTGATGTCGCTGGGTCACCCGGGTGAATCGACGCAAACCGCGACCGATACCTTGGACTGGCTGCTTGCTACCCAACCCGACGACTTCGACGTCACCATCATCACCACCTTCCCCGGTACCCCTTATTACGACCACGCGGTGCCCACCGGGGAACCCGGCATTTACTGCTATACCTACCGCAAAACCGGGGATCGATTGTTTCAGATCGAGCTGGATTACAACGAGACCGCTGATTACTACAAGGGCGATCCCAACGGCGGTTACCGTTCTTTTGTCTACACCGACTTTCTCAGCCCCGACGAGTTGGTCACCATCCGCGGCGATATGGAGCGCGAGGTACGCGAGAAGTTGGGGATTCCCTTTAACCCGGCGCAGGCGGCGGTGCGCTACGAACACTCCATGGGCCAAATCGGCGGCGGCTTGCCGGATTTTATCCACCGTCGTGCCAATACATCCAGCCCGGTACCTTGAATTAAAGCACTTTTCTCTTTTGCCGATTGGTTCATCAGCGGTGCGCCAGGTTTCTTCAAAAGAGGGATGTTCCCTCGGCATGGGAATTGTTAAACTTCTGTGATTGAGCCCCCACACCAACAGCACCGAGCAGGAGCACCATGTGTTAGAAGTAAAATCCGAGCCACGGTATGTTCTGGTAAGAGTTACCACTGAGAAATTGGACGCCAAGGTTGCGGCAACCTTTAAAGATGAGTTTCACAAGATCATCGACAAATACGAAGCCTTTGTGGTTCTTGACCTTACCGGCGTAGATTTCATTGATAGTAGCGGTTTAGCCGCCGTTGTCTATTGTTTCAAAATGACCGGGATCAAAGACGAGCTGGCGATTTGTGCCTCCAACGAACGGGTGTTGCACCTGTTTAAGCTGACCCGCCTGCACGACATGATCAACATTTATCCCTCGGTTGAAAAAGCGATCAGCGCCCTCGATTAACCTTTTTCCCGATCCAGCGTACCGTTGGGTCTACCCCGCGGGATTCACAACCCGTAACACCTGTGGTGTCAACCCTTTCAGGGTTTTCCCGTTCGTGAACCCCAGGCACCCAGGGTGCGACCATTTTCAATGGTCGTACCCGGGGCTAACATAGTGCATCCCTTCAGGATGCGTCCAGCGTGGCGAGGCGAAGCCTCGCATTCATTCAAAGCATGGTCCATGGATACGGTAGTGCGGCCCGCTCCGGGGCGCGCCGGGTCAATACAGAGCCGTGCATGGCTCGATGGGTGGTGTGTTTGGCGGTGTTTTGATCCGGCGAACCCCAACGGGGTCGCACGCCGTAAACCACGGACCACAACTTATTTAAATCGTGAACCGGAGGTGAACTTCGACTGGTTGCGCTGAAGGCGCATAGGTCCCGCGGGGCTGGTGATTTCAGCCCAGGGCAAAGGGTTGTGGGACACAACCCTTTGCCCTGGGTCCCCGGGGGTTCCCGTCGTGTAGACGCTGAAGGCGTCGGCCCCACAACCCTTCGGGGCGCGCCGGGGCAACACCCAATCCAGCCATGTTGATACACCGGCAATCCATTCGTGGCCGGTCCCTCAATGAAAAACACCCATCTCGATTCCAAGAAGGAACCAAAGATGGGTGTTTCAATGTGACGAGACGCCTTTTACCGGTTGAAATCGAGGGGAACCTCTACTTCCATTTCCAGCAGGGCCATGCCGTGGGTTTTACCCTGGGCGTCGGTTTTGATGGATTCGGTGCCACCGCCGCCGAGGCTGTCACCCAGCAGAAAATTCAGCGCCTTCAGGTTGGGGATCTCAAAACGCTGCACCTCGCCGTGACAAATCTTGGCGAAATGCGCTTTGACCCGGTCGATCGTGACCTGATCGCGCAAAATTTCAAAGCCACGATCGCTGTACGCGATCAAACCAACGTTGGAACCGTCGCCTTTGTCGCCGGATCTGGCATGGGCGATTTCCGCCAATTTAACGCGTTTCATGCTTACACCTCCGTGACATTGACATGGACATCGATTAACTCTTTGCGCAACAACGCCGGCCAGTAGGCGACGATTTCTTGCGCCTTGGGCCGCCCGCCCGCGAAACCGGTGACACCCGGGGGTCCGCTGGTCACCAAGGGGGCGATTTCTTTGCCGAAACGGTCCACGCGCGCTTTGTCCTGATCTTTAACCCCGACGCGCAACACCACCTCGGGTGGATCGTCCTGGTGGCGAATGCCCTCGTGGCACACACCGACACCCAGGTATTCGGTCAATTGGTCATCGTAGCTGTAGCCCGCCGCTTCCAAACGCGTCCACAGAATCTCGGCACATTTATGGGCTTTCTGGTAGGCGTTGGGTCCGGAAACCGTTAACTGACCCGTGGCCTTAAAACCGTTTAGGTAGGAAATCGAAACCTTGTAGAAGTCGGTTTTGGGTTTGCCTTTGACGTTTTTGACCGCAACGCGATCGTTGCCCAGGTCTTCGAGCTGAATGCTGGTGAAGTCCACCACCACATCGGGCGTGATGTAATCGTTGGGATCACCCATTTCGTACAACAGCTGCTCGGAAACCGTATCGATGGTGACGAGGCCGCCTTGGCTGTCGTGTTTGGTAATCACCACCTCGCCGCGGTCGTTGACCTCGACGATGGGATACCCGATATCCGCCATGTTGGGGACCTCTTCCCAATTGGTGAAGTTGCCGCCGGTACACTGGGCGCCGCATTCGAGGATGTGGCCGGCCACCGTACCCAAGGCTAGTTTGTCCCAATCGGCCCAGTCCCAGCCGAATTCGTGAATCATGGGACCGAGGACCAAACCGGGGTCGGTGCCGCGGCCGGTTACCACGATTTGCGCGCCTTGGTCGAGGGCTTCAACGATGCCGTTGGTGGGCGCGTATACGTTGGCCGACAAGATGTGGCGTTCCTTGTCGAACAAACCTTCACCCGTGTCCATGTTGGCGAATTTTTCGCCTTGCCGGCCAAAATCTTCCAGGCGGTCGAGAATATCATCGCCGGTGACCGTGGCAATTTTGACGCCTTTTAGGCCGTGTTTGGCGGCCACATCCATCAAGGCTTTTTGGCAGGCCTCGGGATTGACCCCGCCCGCGTTGGCAATCACCTTCACGTTGCGTTCGACCAGTTCGGGCAGAACCTTGTCGATAAAGGCCACAAAATCGTGGGCGTAACCGCGGTCGGGCCGCTTCAGTTTTTGGCGCTGCATGATCGACATGGTGACTTCGGCAAGGTAGTCCATCGTGATGTAATCAATGGGACCACCGCGTAACAAACGAACAGGGGCGTCGATGCTGTCCCCCCAAAATCCCTGTCCGTTTCCGATGCGAATGGATTTGCTCATGCTTGCTCACTCCCCCTTTGGATGTTTCGGGCAGGACGGCCCTTATTCAATTGGATGACCCGGCGCGATGCCGAGGCCGATTAGCGCGGTTTGCGCTTTTTGTGTTTGCGTTCTTCAAAACAGACGGAACACAGCGGGGTGCTTAACGAACTCGGAATGAAATCAACGGTTTCGTTTTTGCCACAGGCGGCGCATTCAATTTGGAACATCACCCGTGTGTCGGTTTTCTTTTCCGGGGCCTTATTGCGACGTGGTCGGTTGGCGAAGCATTCCGGGCAATAAAACGCCTCTCTTTCGCGCGGTGCGAATTTTACCTTTACCTTGGTTGGGCAGGTATCGCAAGGCACCAAGTAGAGCGGTTCCTTTTTGGTTCCGAGAACCTGAACCCCTTTTTTGAGGGGCCCCGTGTGGCGCTGGGGTTCCTGACGATGGCAGCTGTCGCACAAAAAGGGACGACCCGCCTTGGGCAGGAACGGCGTTTCCTGATCTTTGCCACACTTGTCGCAATGGGTCACGTATTCGTAACGGGGCCCTTTCTGCACCTTGCGGGTTGAGGGTTTGCCGTGTTTCTGGATTTTGGCGCAAACCACGCACAAGATTTCTTGGTCCGCTTTCGGGAGGCGTTTGATCGCGACCGAGTCGTCGCATTCGGCGCAGGACACGCGAACGTTACCGGGTATCACCGCGTCCTTGCCGGTTGCGTTGCGTTTGATGATGCGCGCCTTGGGGCGTTCGATCACCGTCGGCTCGTTGACGGCGGTGCTTTTGGCCGCGGCAGGCGGCTCCGGTTTGGCTGGTTCGGCTTGGTTCCCTTCGGGCGGTTCCTCAAATACACTGGTCATGGTGGCGTAAATCCCTAGAAAAATCGGAGTGCGGATGGTTCCGCCGGCTCCCATTCTAACCCGCGGCGGGCTGACTTCCCGCGGGAAAAGCGGGAAGTCGGCACCTGAGCCCGCCTTTCTTCCCCAAAAAACCCTTGGGTTAGAAAAACGGGGCCGGGTTACTTTTTGTTGTAGTCGTAGAACCCTTTGCCGCTTTTGCGGCCCAGGTAACCGGCGTCCACCATCTTGACCAGCAAGGGACAAGGGCGGTACTTGTCGTCGCCCAGCCCCTCATGCAACACGCGCATGATGAACAGGCAGGTATCCAAACCAATGAAATCGGCAAGGGTCAGGGGGCCCATCGGGTGGTTCATACCCAATTTCATCACCTCGTCGATGGACTCAGCCGTGGCCACACCCTCGTACAGCGCGAATACCGCCTCGTTGATCATCGGCAACAAAATGCGGTTGGAGATGAAACCCGGGAAGTCGTTGACCTCAACCGGAACCTTGTTCAAGGCCTCCGTGAAGGCTTTGATTTCCGCGTAGGTTTCGTCACTTGTGGCGATGCCGCGGATGATTTCCACCAATTTCATGACCGGCACCGGGTTCATGAAGTGCATGCCGATAAAACGTTCGGGGCGCGAGGTAATCGCCGCCAGTTTGGTAATCGAGATGGACGAGGTGTTGGAAGCGATAATCGCGCCCGGCTTCAGCAATTCGTCCAGCTTTTTGAAAAGGTCCAATTTGATTTCGAGTTTTTCGATGATGGCTTCCACCACCAAATCACAATCGGCCAAATCATTGAGGTCCGTGGTGGCCTGTACCCGTCCGAGAACCGCGTTTTTCTCGACCTCAGTCATACGGCCTTTGTCGACACCACGCTGCAAATTCTTGGCAATGGTGTTTTTGCCTTTTTCAACAAACTCGGCCGACAGGTCTTGCAGGACCACCGCAAAACCGCTTTGTGCGAAGACGTGGGCAATGCCGTTGCCCATGGTTCCGGCACCAATGACACCGATTTTTTTGTTTTCCATGAAACGCCCCTCCTGGGTTGGGAATGAATCGATCAACTGATGCTACCAAACGCAAAACGGGCCGGCTATACCGGCCCGCCGGTTGGCGATTAACTGTAAAAGATGTGCTCGCAGAACTGGCACTGCTGCTTGAGTTTCCCGTTTTCCATTCGGGCCACACGAAACAAACTGGGCAGGTAGGTTTCCCGGACAGTCACACATTTCGGGTTGCGGCACTTAATAATGCCTTCGATCAACTCGGGTAAGGTCGGATTGATTTTCTCCACAACCTTGGCATCGCGGATCACCGAAATCGTCAGGTCCGGCGCCAGCAGCGCCACCTTCATCAACCACTCGTGGTTCACGTCGACGTTTTCAATTTTGATGATGTCCTTCATGCCCATGCGCGGTGAATCGATGTACGAGGCGTAGTCGATTTTGGTACGCAGGATTTCCGTGGGAAACAGTTTGAGGATTTCGATGCCTTTGCCGGCCGCGATGTGATCGATGACGATCCCGTTGTTAATTCGTTCAATGCGCATAGGTTCCTTCTTCTCCATTACATCAATCCCAAACATTTGCTAATCAACGCCATACGCATTTCCATGCCGTAGGCGGCTTGGCGGAAGTAACCCGCGTTGGGCAGGTCGTCCACATCTTGGGAAATCTCCTCGTTGCGCGGCAGCGGGTGCAGGATCAAGATATCGGACTTGGCTTTTTCCAGCAGTTCGCGGTCGACGCGGTAGGAGTTTTTCTTGCGCAGGTACTCTTCCTCACTGAAGAAGCGTTCTTTCTGGATGCGGGTCACGTAGAGCACGTCGAGCTCGGCGAGTTGACCGTTCATGTCCTCGCTTTCCGAGAACACCGCGCCTTTGGCTTGCAGGCTGGAGCGCACGTATTCGGGAATGTTGAGGCCTTCCGGCGAGAAGAAGTGCATTTCGACGTCGAACCGGGAAAGCAGCCGTACCAGGGTGTGGATGGTACGCCCGAAAAGCAGGTCACCGAGGAAACCGATTTTCAAGCCGTCGAGGGTCCCGCGCTCCTTGTAGAGCGTGTAAATATCACCGAGTGTTTGGGTTGGGTGAAGGTGGGCACCGTCACCGCCGTTGATGATGGGTCGGTCGCTGTAGCGCGCCGCCGCCATCGCAGAACCTTCCAGCGGGTTGCGCATGGCGATGATGTCGGCGTAAAGGGCCACCGTTTTAATCGTATCGGCGAGGGTCTCCCCTTTGGCCGAAGACGTGGTCGAGGCTTCCGAGAAACCCAACACGTTGCCGCCCAATTTGAACATCGCCGCTTCAAAGCTGAGGCGGGTCCGCGTCGAGGGTTCCCAGAACAGGGTCGCCAGAATTTTGCCTTTGGCAATTTCCAAGGCTTTGTCGCCCATGGCTTGAATGTCGTCGGCCGTTTTTACCAGGTGCAGAATTTCCGCGGTGCTTAAATCTTCGGTGTCGATGATGTGTCGACCCTTAAAATCAAACGATTCGGTCATGATTTCCCCAAAAAAAGTGTGCTCAACAAAACAACTTCGCGACGTCGTTTGACCGGGTAACGCGTGGCAACGCGCACCGGGAACCCACCGTGGTTCGCACACCGATGCCTTCCCGCCGCTTGCATGCGGAAGGGTTCCTTCTAATGGGTCCTTTTCTCGAGGCTAGCGCGAAAAGAGAACTGCAGGAACGGGGCCGGTGATTCGTGGGTCAAGGCGCCTCCCCTCAAGGGACCGTGACCATTCGGTAGGAACACAAACAGAAAAACGACGCTGTGTCGTGGGCCGTTGCGGGTAGGGAGCACGGCCAAAAACAGCATCGTATCATCTGAATTCAAAGGCCGCAAGTTGGAAAGCGATGAACCGACCATTTGTACCGGATGTGTGTATCTATCTGAAAAAAAGTGGGATGACTTAAACAAAACCAAACGTGGATATGCATTTTTATCAAAGGATGATGGTTTTTTATGGCCGTCTTTTGTGGCAATTAGCCCGCATTTCTCACAAGGATTTCGGCTTCGTAGCAGAACGCCTTGTGAGAAATGCGGGTTAGGGGGTGACCCGCCGTTGCTTTCGGGTGACAATAAACCCTGTCCTCTTCCTTGCTCAAGGTGATGAAAACTTTTTTGGAGGGCGCCTTGTCGAATGAACACGTGATGGAATGTGTGGTGTACCAGATCCACGATGAATGGCGCGCGGACTTTATCGTCGCGCGCAAGCAGGTCTTGGCCGAGATGCAGGCGTTGCCAGGTTTCGTTGCCTACGACACCTTTCAAAACACCGAAGACGGAACCCAGATGATCGACATGGTGTGGTGGCGCGACGCCGCCACCGCTGAGGCCGCCTTCCAAGCCTGGAAACAATGGCCCAGTGCCAAGCAGTTAATGCAAACCGTCGAATCCGTCACCTACAGCGCCCACTTCAAGAAATTGGATGGTTGAGGATGGTTCCCCGCGGGGACGGTCCGGCTGGACATGCGAGGCAGCCAAGCACAGGGTTTTAGCCCGTATTGCTTACAATCCGATCCAACCTCACAGGTCCATCAGCCGCCGCAAGTGCGGATTCAAAAACAGCCCGTTGGGATCCAACTCTTTGCGGAACCCTTGGAATTCCGACCATTTCGGGTAACGTTCCGCCAACTGCTTGCCCGTCAGGCTGTGCCATTTGCCCCAGTGTGGCCGGCCCTCGTATTTGAGGAAAATCTTTTCTATCGCGTGGAAATATTCCTGCCACGGCATGTTGCGGTACATGTGCACCGCGATGTACGCCGTCTCCCGCTGGTATCCCGGGCTTAGCCAAATGTTGTCCGGCGCCGCGAAACGACATTCCAAGGGGAAATGTACCCGGAACTTACGCTCCGCCGTTAGCTTGCGGATCTCCGCCACAACATCCGGGAAGCATTCGCGCGGCACATTGTATTCCATCTCTTGGAAACGCACCAAACGCGGCGTGGCGTATAGACGATGGCTCCAATCGACGCGTTCGTCCGCGCCCACCATCGCCGCGCACAACTTGCTCACTGGCGCGCACAAACGCGGCAGCCACCGACACGTCTCGCTTAAAAACCAAAACGCATAATTCTCCAGCACCACATCGTTGAACTTCTTGCCCCAGCCGATGTTGCTCGGTTCCGCTTCCGTTTCGTTCATCTGCTTGAGCTGGACACGGTCCGAATATGGAAACCAGTAAAACTCAAAGTTGCGGTTGTTGTGAATGTGGCTGTCCAGATCGCCCATGCAATCGTCCAGCGAGGCCCGTGCCGAACGGTAATGGAGTTTGTAGGCCGGCACGGTCTGCAACTTCACCCGACTAATCATGCCGAAACTCCCCAGCGAAACCCTGGCCGCGTTAAACAACTCGGGGTTGTGGAATGTGTCGCATTCCCAGGTGCGCCCGCGCCCGTCGATGAAGGTCAACCCAATCACCTGGTTCGCGATGCCGGGGAACGCGTGTCCCGTGCCGTGGGTACCCGTGCTAATCGCACCCGCGATGCTTTGCACGTTAATGTCGCCCAAATTCTCCTGGGCGCGGCCGTGTTCGTGGAGCATTTCGCCCAGGGCGTGCAGCTTGGTGCCCGCCCATACCTCGGCCGTTCCTTTTCCCTCGTCCATGTGAATCAAACCCTGGAACCCGTCCAGGTTCACCAGCGTGTCTTCCGTTTGCACCAACGGGGTAAAACTATGGCCCGAACCCACCACGCGCAATGGCCCACCCTGCTCCGAGCGCGCCGCGATTAAATCGGCCAATTGCTTTTCTTGTTCGATGTGAACCGTGCGTTGCGGCGTACATCGGACGTAACCCGACCAATTGCGCCACGGTTGATGTTCGGTTTCTTTCATGGGTTCCATTCCTGCCGCGGGTGTTTCTCCGTCTAAAAGTAACATTGTTGGTCTCCTCGGTAGGTGGTTACTTTTTCAGTGATGCGACCCTCGCGGATCCAGTGCAAATGGGTAAAACGCTCACACAACTCACCCGCCTTGCTGTGCCGGAAAAAAATCGGATCACCGAGCTTTAGGTCGCCCGCGCCTTGGATCGGAGTTTGCACCTCGCCCGCCGCTTCCAAGGGCGTGAGCCGTGCACCCGCCGGCAGGTAGGGCAGGGGTAACTTTTCCTGTCCCGGCCCGCCCGAGGCGATGTAACCGCCGCCCGCGCAGGTCACAATACCCGCTTTTGGGATGCGCACCACTTCGAGTGCGAATCCTGCCGCGGGCAAAAGATCAAAATGATGGTAGTAATCGAATAGGTGGGAACCGTAAAAACCCGAACCAACCGTGACCTCGCTGACCCAGGCCTCGCGGATCGTTTGTTCCACGCTGCCCGTGCCGCCGCCGTTCACAAACCTCAGTTGTGCGCCCGCGTCCTTGAGCGCGCGCACCACCGCCTCCCGTCGTGCCGCCACCTTGGGTGCCGCCCACTTTTTGAGCAAGCGGACCACTTGGTTCTGCATGAATCGGCCAGGTATCTGATCCTGTACCCCCGCGATTTGGGCTTCATAACCCATGACACCGGCGAGGACCGTTTTATCCGAGCGTTGAATCCGGTTATGGAGGGCCAAGGCCTGATCAATCTGTTGCAACGGCGAACGCAATACACCGAAATGAAGGCCTGGCAAGGGCGTCGACATGTCGAGATCCAGGCAAAGCGGCAGGCGCGCCTCGATCCCTTGCAAGGCGTGGTCGATCACGTCGATATGGGCCGCGCTGTCGACCATCAAGTAAAGGGTTGTGCCTTGTTTGACCTGTTCGGCGAGGGCGCGGATGAGGTCCGCGTTCACCAGGGGATAGGCAATTAAAAGATCGTCGAAACCTTGATCCGCAAGGTACAGCGCCTCCCGGCCTGAAAAACACATAATGCCTTGGATCGTTCGCCGGCTTTCGAGCAAATAGCGCAACACCGCCTTGGCACGCAGCGATTTAGAGGCGATGCGAATGTTTTTTCCGTCCGCGCGTCGGTGAAAGGCCGCGATGTTGGCGTCCAGTAAATCCAGGTCGAGGTAAGCCAGCGGCAGCGCGTGGTTGCGTATGACTTCGCGGTAAAACGCATAATCGCGGTGGGGAACCGCGTTGGTGCGGCCGGCCGCGGCCGCGGACGGGGCCTCAAGCGCCTGGCGGTTCGCGGTCGGGGTAACTTGGCGTATCAAAAAATCCTCCCGTGAGGTTGCCGTGGAAGCCTCCGCCACCCTTTAGGGGGAAACGGGCGGGGAGGGTCGTCAAGAAAAGCTGTTTGGCGCGACACATAAGGGCTGAAACGCCGGGGTTTGCCCCAAAACGCGTAAGGGGTTTGCTACCAGGTTGTAACCCTTGTGCGTCATGCGGGAATGAAGTTCAAAAAACAATAATTCACTCTGGCATAAAAAAACGTGACAATCAATCATGTTTTTGCCAAAATACAGCCACCACGAACCTTTTCGACACCTGAACCCACCCTTGCGACCAAGTCCGGTTAGAATAAGTTTGGGTTCCGGGAAAACCGGTTTCCGTAAGCACCGTCCATCTCGCGCACGGTTTTTTCGCACCGCCCTCCCGCTGAACCCGAACCTGTTTTGACAAAGGGATCGTATGCCGCATCTAGAAAAAAACAACCCACGCCGTGAGCCGATGCAGGAGCGAAGCAAACGCCGTGTTTCAAGTATTCTCGATGTGACCGCGCAACTGGTTCAAGAAGTGGGCGTTGATGGGATTACCACCAGCGAAGTAGCCCGTCGAGCCGGTATTAAACTGGCCTCGCTTTATCGCTACTTCCCCAACAAAAACGCGATCATCCGCAGTTTGGCCGAACGGCATTTCCAAAACCTCCGGCCTTACCTGGAACAATTCCTCGAGGATTTCGACCTCGAGGAAGGTCTGGACGCGATGATTGACGCCTATGCCCAGTTCTATCGATCCGAGCCCGGGTACATCGAACTTTGGTCGGGCATTCAGGCCAACCCCGAACTTAACCAGTTAGACATGGAGGACCTGAAACAGAATGTCGTCATGATTGTATCGCGTGCCAAGCACCTCTTCCCCGATCTCAGTGAAGACGAGCTGGCCGCCCTGGCGATGGTAACCACCCGCTCCGCCGGCGCCGTTCTGCGCCTCGCGATGACCGTGGACGAGCATCAAGCGACCGTGATGGTGAGTGAACTCAAAATCATGGTGAAAAGTTATCTCCACCAACGCACGATTCTCGCCGGTCAAGCCAAGAGCCACGCCTAGCTCGGTCCAAAGGACCGCGGACGCCATCCTTTCACCCAAGGCCCCTCCCCTGTTAGAGGAACCGCCGTCGTGTCGGTTTATGCGTGAAAAATCCTGTTTCCCCGCGTTTTGCTCCTTCGTGCAACACTTTTATTGCGCATTGGTTCACTTGCGCCCGCTTCATTCGTATATCGCCTAACATTTCACGCTATTTTTCGCGACGGTGTTGTGACAAGGATGGTTTGATGTCGTTCATTGCTTTATGGAATGCCCGCCCCCTCGTGCGCCGGCTGCTGTTCCCGGCAACCCTTGCGCTGGTTGCCTTGCCCGCCCTTATGGGACATGGTTACCAAGTAGACGAACAAAGTGCCCGCCGTTTGGGTGATGCCTTCTCCGGCGGTGCCGCCGAGGCGCGCGACGCCACCACCGCCTTTTACAATCCCGCCGGCCTGGTGCGCCTCAAGCAGCGCGAATACGTCGCCGGCTTCAGCTTAATCAACAACCAAACCGATTTTGAGGGGAGCGGCTTCACCACCGACGGCCTCAACCTCATCCCCATCAGTGGCGGCGACGGTGGCGATCCCGACAGCAACATCGCCATCCCCCACTTGTACCTTGCCCTACCCGTAAACGATACTTCCGTGTTCGGCCTGTCGATCAATGCGCCCTACGCCACCGGTACCGATTACGAGCGTTCTTGGGTCGGCCGTTATTTTGCCACCGAATCCGAACTCTACGGCGTGAATCTAACCGGCTCCATCGGGGTCGTTGTCGGCGATCATCTTTCGCTCGGTTTGGGCCTGAGCCTGCAAATGGCCGAGGGCAAAATTGAAAACGCCGTCAACGCCGCCGGCATTTGTGCCTTGGTCGCCGCCCAGGGCGGCTTGGAACTGATCGGCGCATCCAGTTGCGAGGCGCTTGGTTTCGACGCGCCCGGTACCGCCACCGACGATGGTTTGGTCACCGTGGAAGGTGACGATCTCGGTATTGGTTTCTCCGCCGGCCTGCTTTACCAGTTCACCGAGGGCAGCCGCATCGGTTTCCATTATCGCGGCGACATCGAACAACGCCTTGAGGGTGATGTAACCTTCAACTTCCCTGATTACACCGCCGCCGTTTTGCCGCTTGCCGACCCCAATCTGCGTGCCCGCACCGTCGGCGGCTTTTTGGATCTAACCACGCCTGAAGCCGCATCGCTCAGCGGTTTTCACCAAATTAACCAGCGCTGGTCCATCCAGGGCGATGTGATTTGGACGCGCTGGAGCCGTTTCCAGAGCCTGACCGTAGCGGTCTCCGACGGCCCGGACATTCCCCAACCCCAACTTTGGGACGATACCTTGCGTTTCGCGCTCGGTACTGAAATCCGCGTGAACGACGCCCTGTTGGTGCGCGCCGGCGCCGCCCGTGACGAAAGCCCGATTCCCGACGAAACCCTCAACCTCAACTTCCCTTTCGAGGATTTCGCCGCCTTTTCGCTCGGTGCCACCATCAAACTCAGCGAACGGCTCGGTATGGATATCGGCCTTCAAAAAACCCTGGCGATGGACGTCGCCATCAACCAGGGATCCCTCACCTCGGATGCCGCCGTGCTCCAGGGCAATTTGGAAACCGACATCTTTTCCATGGCCATGGGCATCACCTACCGACCCGGCAAATAAACCGGAGCATTTAAACCTAAGAAGCGCTGACGCGGTGATTTTCGCTAAACCTCTGGGCTGCAACGGCCTGAAAAAATCCTCACCGCACCCACCGGGTGCGCTTCCGCTTGTTTCAAGCCATTTCGCTCCAGATCTTTAACGAAAATCCCACGCTCTTATCGCGCTTCTTAGGTTAAAGAAAAAGGGCGGCTCCCCTGAGGAAGCCGCCCTTTTTTAGGTGGTTTGGCATCCGGCCTTTAAGAACCGAGCATGCCTTTTTTCAGACCGCTGTCGGCGGGTTTTTTACCCAACCAAATGCCCCACAGGGCTTTGCGAAACTTTTCGCTCGCTTCAACCTTGCCTTTTTCGGTGCCGTTGATTTTCAGGGCTACGCCTTGGCCAGGCACATAGCTGATGTCGTAAACGTCGTTCTTTTTCGCTTCATCGGTGAACAAGGCGTTAAACGCGTCGATCTCTTTTTGAATGTCGCCGGTGTTGCCCTTGGTGGCCGCTTTGAAACCGTCGTTCCAGGCACCCGTCAATTTGTCGGCGGAAACCCCGTTGTAAATGAAGTGCAGACGGATCACCGTGGCTTGGTCCGTGTTGATCACGTCCTCGCCTTTTTTGGTTTTGGCGGGAAGGTACAAACCACCCGCGTACACCTTAATAAACAGCTTTTTGCGCAGGCCCGCGCCGTTGAGGACCAGGTCTTTACCGCCCACGGACAATGTGTCGGGCAAGGTCACGCCGCCGATTTCTTTGGCGAACAAACCGGAACCGATCACCAAAAGACCGGTCAAAACAAGCACTTTGAAGGGAAATAGGTTGCTACTCACGAGAGACTCCTTAGGTATTGGAAAAAAGGTACCGTTATTGAAAAGGTATTCATTTTTGCGGTAAAAGGGCGCGGGGGCCGAGGTTTACTGCTCGCGGTAACGCATCTCTATGGCGCGGTGGTCGCGGGCGGCGAAAGCCGTTTAATGGAATGCGTCGCGTCTGTTTTCCCGGGGAAACGGCACCTAAGCAGGTTGCGGTTTAGGTGTTTTCGAGCCGCCGCATCGGAATAAACCATCCCATATAAAGATTGGGTTGATTTGGATCGGCGCCGGGAAAGCCACTTGAGAAGTGGGATGCAGTTGAGAGAAGCGAGCTAAGCCCATCATTGAGGGTGGCGCGGGACCTGTCAAGAACAGAATCGGGGTCGCCGTGGGCCCGCCGTTGGAAAATTCCCAAAAAATACCGGATAACCCCTTTTCTTCCAAATCGTTTTCCCGTGATCCGAGATATTTTTCACAGCTTTTTCAAGCCAAATGCGCGCGCTTCGTTTAAATTTAAGGGGAATCCTGAAAGTGTTTTCGGGTGGTTGCTCGGCCTCCTTGGTTAATTGAGTACCAAGATTTTTCATGTTTTGCCGGCTTTTTTGAGCTTTTCATAGGAATTCAGCGTAAATTTCATGAGGTCCCCTCGGTTGGTTTCACTTTTGCTAGAAAACCCGATGGGTGACACCAGCTTTAGCTTAGGAGCAAGCATCTATGACCACGGCCGGCAACATTCGTGTACTTCTCTCGGACGACCATCCCATTGTTCGTTCCGGGGTTCGCGATCTCCTTTCCCTCTCCGAACGTATTGAAGTGATTGGTGAAGCCGGCAACGGCCAAGAAGCCTTGGAAAAAGCCGTCACGCTGCGGCCCGACGTGTTGCTGATGGATATGGAAATGCCCGGCCTCAACGGGGTTGAGGTGGCGCGACGCCTCGCCGGTCAGGGTACCGATGTACGCATTTTGGCGCTAAGTGCTTACGATTCAATTCAGTTCATTAACGGCATTCTCGAGCTGGGTGCCTACGGTTATCTCACCAAAGAAGAAATGCCGGACCGGATTATTCAAGCTGTCGAAGGCGTGGCCCTGGGTGAAAAAGGCTGGCTCAGCGACCGCATTCGCGCCAAACACGATGCCTGGCGCGAAACCCAGAAACAAAGCCAAACCACCGCCGCGCGCCTTAGCAAACGCGAGAAGCAGGTCCTCACCTTGATTGCCGAAGGCCTCGACAACCCCTCCATTTCCGAACAGCTCTTTATTTCCCTCGGCACCGTGAAAAACCATGTCACCAACATCTACAACAAACTGGGTTTGCGCTCACGTGCCGAGGCCGTCACCTGGGCCTGGGAAAACAATCTGGTCGAGCGAAATTAATTGTCGCCGTCGTTGTGCCGATGGGTTCAGCCCGCGGCAGGGTCCCAAAAACAAAACCATGACCCCAAAAACATGACTTTGGCTCTATTTTCAGCCGTCTGCTCTTGAAATAAACTGGGTCCAGTTTGGCAAGCACGGCTTCGCCAAACCGGTTGGTTTGATCCCGCCGGCCCGCGTTTCCTTTCAGCTTTCCACGCCCCCGGTTCGGGTCAGGCACGGGAAGGTTGATGGGAACCGCGGGTGGTTTAGCCCGCACTCCTCAAAAGGATTCGTCGCGAGAAGCTGAATTCCTTGTGAGAAATGCGGGGTTAGCAAAGGTGATTTTTGTTTGGCAGAGACAATAGTCAGCAATGGTGAACCAACGGCCGAAATCGGTTTCCGGTTTCGTGGCGAGGTAGGCGAGATGCCTCGCCGGTCAAACCGCCGATTTTCCATCCTTCACCCAGCACGCATTTTTCACAAGGATTCGTTGCGAGAAGCAGAAAGCCTTGTGAGTACAAAGATTGCGACCGAGAGACGACACAGGGGTCCGACCTTTCGGCGTAGCAGCGCTACGGCGAAGGCGGCTCGACCGAGTAAACGAAGTAATCGCATGGGTTTCGGCTTCGTAGCAGAACTCCTTGTGAGAAATGCGAGCTACTTGTGGATTTGCAGGTTCGACGGGTGAAAGTCGTTGGGACCGGTGTTCCCACGGCCCGGGGCAGTGGGTCGTGGTCATAAGCCGGTTCTCCCGGTTTTCCGGTGAGGATGGGGATCGAAGGTGCGTACCGTGGCGGTTCTCAACCGCACAACGCTGTCCCGACCCTGGTGAGCGTCCCAAATCGCTTTGTAAGGGTTCGGGTAAAGATGTGCAACGAAGCGAAGGTGGCTTTTCTCCGTGGTGGTTTCTAACAAGCTTGTTTTGTTGCCCTTGTGGCGTGGAGCGGGCGACTTACGGGGAAAATACGTCGACGAGCCGCTCACGGTCTTTCGACCAAGCACCGACCAATTATGGTTAGAATAAAACAGCCGGTCTATCGTTGAAACGGACCTTATCCGTGTCGGCCGGCGTCTTTATTTATAAAACGATGATTCGCAACCTTGTTGGAACTTATCCCGGTGTTGCGGCCTTTTGGTCTAGCTTGGTCTTCGCTTCTTAAAAAATGCCTAATCCCCAGGTGTGTCCCTTTTTCCGTTGTATGGAAACGAGGGAACCTACCCGGACGGACGCGTTCCGGCCCGCGTTTTTTAAGTATGCAAACCTTTAACCCGCATTTCTCACAAGGATTCCCCGAATCCCCATCCTGTTTTTCGCTTCTTTCAGGCGCCCGCGCCTTGAGGCGCCAAACAGGGCTTGGAACTTCATGACTTCTGTGACCGTCAACGATCTCCTGGTCGTTGCTTGGGTCTCACACGGGCTCACCACCCCTGGGTCTCGTGTGCCACATGCCGTGTTCGGCCCATAATGCCGACCGGCTTATCGGCGTTTGCCACAGCCGCTTTTTTAAGGATGATACGGTGTTGAACAATCGAGTGTCTTTTTGGTTTCCCCTCTTGCTCAGTGGGTTATTTTTCCAGCCGCTTCAGGCGGATATTGAATTAAGAACAACCGTTCGCGATGTTTTTATCCGCGATGTCTGCGCCCTCACCGGTCGGATTGGATTTTCGGTTACTTCTGATGACTTTGCCGACGCCTCACCGGCAAACCCCCACTATATTCGCCTACGTCTCGATCATGGGGCGCTCACGTGTCGGGATATCGTGAACCCAAGCAAAAACCTGGATCCCATACTGATTCCAATGGAGGTTGATGCGCCGGGTTATACGATCAACGCGGATCCCACCGCTGTTCAAATCGTGCGCTGGCGTGCGGGTGAGCCTGAGATTTGGCTGCGTGTCTCCGAAAGCAGCTCGCGTTGGTTAATGTTCAACGAGACGCCTGTTCCGCCTTCACCCAGCGGACGGGTTAATTTTGACCTCGGTTTGGATATCCAAGGTTATGTCAATGTCTACCAAACCGAGTTCACCTTGGGTCGTGCCAGCTTGCCGTTTCCCACCCGTGATCTCAACCGTTCCGATATTCCTTCATCCCCGCCGGTGGGAACTCTGATTGAGGTGGATCTTTCCCAAAGCAACCTCGAAGCCATTGAGGTGATTGGCCGGCCTGAAGAAACCACGCTGAATATTGATCCGATTGTTTTTGACAGTCAGACGAACGGTGTGGAAACCTCCGCCGATTACTTCGCCATTCAGTTGGGACAATTAACCTCGGTTGCCTTTTCTGACGAAAGGATCATCGGCCGCGGCACCTTGAACAATGGCGACGGTGGCAGCAGCCCTGCCTTGCGTTGGGAAACCACGGTGAATGAATTCCACTATCGCGGATTTTGTGAACGGGCCGGAGTGGCCTTTGGGCGTTTCGTGAACAATGGGTTTTCCAACGTTTCTCGCGAAAAACCGGCCTACCTCAAGTTTGATCTAAACCACGGTTCAACCCTCTGCGAAACCTTGGTGGCTCCCGGTAGCGATCCCATTTATCTAGCCCTTTTCCTGGAAGAATTTGGCGACGGCCCGACCCTAAATGTGCCCAACGATGCCTTGTCTATCGTGCGCTGGGTGGCAGGTGAATCGGCCGTTTGGTTGAAACTCACCGCTTCCACCGAGAACTGGATCCGCGACGGTTTGGAATCCTTGCCGCCGTCCGTTGTCCATTCTGTGCGTTTTACCCTGCTGGGTTCCACCGACAATTCCCACGATGCCAGCCGCGATCTTTTCGTGGAAAACCGCGCCAACTTACCCTTTAACACCCGCAATCTCACGACTTCCGGTGACCGGGTCGACGCTGTATCCACCACCCTGTTTATCGACGCCTCCTCCTCTAACTTCGAACCCTTGCCGGCCCCGGCTGAAGACAGTGTGCTGGAAATGATACCTTCCGCTTGGGATGACACTACCGCCGGGGTGGAAACCGCGGCGGATCCGGCCCAGATCATCTTCCGCGACGGCATCTTCTTGTTTAGCGAGGAAATCCCATTGGGCCGTGCCTCCCGATTGTTCCCCGATGCCAATGCCATCGTGCATCTCACCACCACTGTCCGTGACGTGTTCGAGGACGGAACATGTGAACGCACCGGCCAGATGCGGTTTCGAATCGAGGGTGACGTGTTTCCCGGCGCTGCTGAAAATCGGCCGCAATATTTGCGCCTCCGCCTCTCCGGCGGTGCCGTTTTGTGCGAAACCCGGGTTGATACCGTTGCCAACCAAGGCCAACCGATTTCCCTGGCGCTGCGCGTGTTGGAGAATCCCGAGGTCCATGCCGAATTGGTGGCGCCCCCGGATACCTTGCAAATCGTTCGTTGGAAGGCCAACGAGAACGAAATTTGGTTGAAAGTTACCACGCCGACTTCCCGATGGATTCGGGTGAATAACAGCACCAGTTCCCCGAACACCCGTGATGTGGTGGAGTTTGTGCTGGCCGATTCCGCGGTTGAGTCTTTCACCCGCAACAGCACCGCCTTCAGCCAAGGTCGCGCCAACCTGGCTGGAAACACATTAAACCCAAATAATAACGGCGCTTTTGGCGATGTGATTGATACCCATCTTGGTATGGATTTAACCTCCTTTGTGTTGCCCACGCCCTCATTCATCGAGTTCAACGCCGACTCCTTCGATTTCCAAACCGTTGGCGTCGAAACCGCCCAAATCCAGAACCAAATTCAACTGGGTGATTTGGTTCCCCTCTCTTTAACCGGCGATTTGCAAATTGCCCAAACCCAAACCGATTTGCCGCTGCGCATCGATCCCGAAATCTCTGTACAGGGTTTGGAAGTGATCACCCTCGACGCCTTGCTGCCCGACGGGGTTGTTCCGAATGCCATTCGTTGGGAGAACTTGGAAACGGGCGCCATTCTTAGCCAGGACTTTTCTTTGGCTTACGATCCGCTGCCGGGCCGCACCGTGAGCATGCGTGTTCTCGTGACCGACAACCTCGGCCGCGTGGGTGAGGCTTTTGCCGTGATATTGGTGAACCCCGACGGTTTGGACCTCAACGGCGACGGCCAAAACACCATCGAGGATTTGCGCCAAGCGGCCCGCAAATGGTCGTCTGAAAACAAAACCGAAGCCAAATCGGTCCTTGATTTGCTTCACATCCGCATTGATCCGAAAAAGTAATGCGACAAACCCGCCGGTTTTTGGGTCTACCGGCGGGTTTTCACTTTAATCTATGACGACGGGTCGGGTTACGTACTGGGAAGTAGGTGACCCTGTCTCGGGGCACCGGTAACGGTTGGTTCCCGAGCAATTGATGGGCAACCGGCAGGGTAAGGTTCGTGGTTTGGCAAAGGCCGAAACCTTGATCGATGCGTTGCCCGGTGTTAGGAGACGGGAATTGAAAAGCAACCACCGATTTCAGTTCACATGGTTTACCAAGCGTTGCCATACGCTGTGCAACATCTTGGTAAGTTATGCGAGCGCGGCGCGCCGCTCAGACGATCACGGCGCGTCTTATTCAGCCGGCCCGGCATGGCGTTGTTTGTTGCTGCTCATGCTGTCGGCAAGCGCGGTGACACCGCTCCACGCGTTCATCGAACCGGTTTATTTCGACCACCTCGCGCTCGAAGAAGGTTTGTCCCAGAGCCGCGTGTTGGCCGTTGAACAAGATCATCATGGTTTCATGTGGTTCGGTACCCAGGACGGTTTGAACCGCTACGACGGTTACCAGTTCCGCGTCTTGCGGCCGAAAAGTACCGAGGGTGAGGTCACCCAAGGCGGCATTACCGCGTTGCAGGCCGTGCCCGGCGGCTTGTGGGTCGGCACGCGCCGCGGCGGTTTGTACTTTTTTGATACCGCCCAGGATCGTTTCATCCACAAACCACTGCCCATCAACCAAGACGCCGGCCAAGCCCATATCACCGGTTTGTGCCTCGACGGCGAGGGCCGCCTGTGGATCGCCGCCCGGCCCCACGGCTTGTTTCGCATCGATGCAGCCGCATATTCCGAACGCGCCGTCGTGCGTGCCGTCCCCTTTGAGCATCCTGACCTCAAACAAACCCCCTTCCTGCAAACCTTGGCTTGGTCGAAGGAAGGTCGCCTGTGGCTGGGTACCGAACGCGACGGTTTGCTGGCGCTCGACACGCGCACCAACCAAATCGAACGTTGGACCACCGCACGCGGTCTGGCCTCCGACACCATTCTGTGCCTGTTACCCGAGCCCGACGGCACCCTGTGGATCGGCAGCCAAGACGGCTTGCACCGCATGAACCGCGGCACCGGCGACGTGGCGGTCATCCAACCGCGCGACGGCGATCCACGCGGCTTGAGCGGGCGCCAGGTATGGAGCCTGCTGCGCGACCGCCACGGTGATTTGTGGGTGGGTACGCGCGACGACGGTCTCAACCGCAGCAGCGACAACGGCCGCACCTTCGACCACTTCACCTTCTCCGCCGTCAACCCCAAAAGCCTTAGCAGCAACCAGGTGTGGCGTTTGTTCGAGGATCGATCCGGTGTGATCTGGGTTGGGACCGGCGGCCAAGGCATTAACAAATTCGCGCGCGGTTTGAGTCAGTTTGCCCGTTACGATGTGTTCCCCGACCATCCCCACAGCCCCGGTCGTTTTGTGCCGCTTTCGATGGCCGTCGATGGGGACGAACGCCTGTGGATCGGCACCTGGAGCCACGGTCTGGTTTCCCTGGATACCGCCGCCGACCGCTTTACCTACCATCGCCTCGACGATTCGGCGCAACCGCGTCGCGCCGACCAAGAAACCACCTTAATCCTCGCCGTCCAAGCCGACCGCGACAACCAGCTTTGGGTCTGTGCCTACCGCCGCGGCCTGTTGCGTTACGATCCCAGAACCGGCCGCACCCGTGCCGTGAAGGTACCTTTCGAGGGTGACTGGACCCCGACCGCCTTGGCCGCGGGCGGGGGGGATGAACTCTGGGTCGGCACCTACCGCCGCGGCTTGTTGCGTTACGACACCAAAAGTGGTGAAACCACCGTATTTGCCGCCGATACCGCGCGGGAAAATGCGCTTTCGATGAACCAGGTCAGCGCGTTGCTCTACGACAGTCAGCACCGTTTGTGGGTGGCCACCTTCGGCGGTGGGCTCAACCTGAAACTGCCGAACCGCGACGGTTTTATCCATTTCCGCAACAACCCCGATGCGGGCGACAGTTTGCCCCATGACCTCGTGCTCACCCTGCACGAGGACCCGCAAGGCCGCATTTGGATCGGCACCGACGGCGGTGGTTTAAGTCTGTGGCGCGGCATGGAGAAAGGGTTCCAGCGTTTCGGCGAGGACGACGGTTTGGCCAGCCAGGTCGTGAATGGGATCGTCACCGATGTGAACGGCGACATGTGGGTGGCCACCAATAAAGGCCTTAACCTGCGCGGTGCGGACGGCACGCGTTGGCGCCGTTTCGGCACCGGCGAGGGCGTCATGCTCGAATTTAACGCCGGCGTGTTGGCGCAATCGCCATCCGGCGAACTCTTCTTCGGCGGTACGCGCGGCATCAACCGCTTCCACCCCAATTTCATTCGCGAAAATACCCAGGCCCCGCCGGTGGTGCTGACCGCGGTTAAAAAGTTCGACGAGCATGCGGTGGCCGCGCCTTTTGCGTCCAGCGGTCTCGAACTCAACTACACCGACAACTTCATCAGTTTCGAATTCGCCGCTCTCGACTACACCCTTCCTGGCAAAAACCGGTACCTTTATAAATTGGAGGGGCTTGACGCGGATTGGGTCGACGCGGGAACGCGAAGAACTGCTTATTACACCAACCTCGACGGCGGGCAGTATACCTTCCGCGTCAAAGCCGGCAACAACGACGGCGTTTGGAACGAGGCCGGCTTGGCCTTACCCCTGACCATCCACCCACCTTTCTGGCAAACCTGGTGGTTCCGCCTCGCCCTGGTGAGCCTGGCCTTGCTGGTGTTGGTAGCGCTGCCGTTTCTGTGGCAACACCGCCGCTTCCAGCGTATGAAACGCCTGCGCGACCAAGAGCTGGAAACCAAACGACGCCTGACCGAGGGCCGCGAGGTCGAGCGTCTGCGCATCGCCCAGGAGATCCACGACGGCCCCGTGCAAGACCTGCACGCCGTCCACATTCAGCTGGTATTGTTCCAGCGCGGTTTGTCGATGAAGCTGGCCAAACTGTTTGGTCGCGAGGCCGTCGACGCCAATCCGGGCCTGACCGCGGGCCTCGGCGATTTGGTGGCTTATTTACAACGGGTCGGCCAAGACCTGCGCGACCTGTGCGGCCAACTCAGACCGCCGACGCTACAGCACTTCGGCCTGAACGCCGCGCTAGAAGCCCACGTCGACCGTTGCAGGGAAAAGTACCCCGACATTCGCATTTCTTGCGAGGCCGGCTCGCCAACCGCGGGCATCCCGGAAGAAACGCAGCTGGCGTTGTTCCGTATTTGCCAGGAGGCGTTGAACAACGCGTTCCAGCACGCGAAAGGAGACGTGATTTCGGTGACTTTCGAGGCCGACGCCGAGGCATTGGTATTGGAAGTCCGAGACAACGGCCTGGGTTTCGAACCCCAAAACCTGGTCCGTTTCTCGCGCGAGGGCCATTTCGGTTTGCTGGGCATCTCGGAACGGGCCGAGGCCATCGGCGCCCAGCTAGAAATCGAGTCCCAACCCAACCAAGGCACCATGGTCCGCGTCTTCGCCCCCCTCCCCATGGAAGAAGGCCTGCGGGCATAAGCAGAACTCAGCGACGCCATGGCGATTTTCCACATAGGGCATGGCGCGCATCAAATCGCGATGGTCCGCAAGGGTGATCCACCATCTTTTTTTTATGTGGTGACAGGCCTCCCCAAGGCATTGTAAATATTAGGGTTATGGTGGTGGTGACGGTTGCTTTATGGAGTGACAGCCTTGGATAAGGTGTTTCATGAGGCGCTGTGGTGACTCTGTGGTGCCTGTCTTACGCAATGGATGCGGTAGCATTTTTTTCTTTCTTCAAGTGGTGACAGGCTTGTGTAATATTCTGAATTTATTAGGCTTGTTTGTTATTTGCGAAACATATGAAGCTGTAGTTTTGTGAAAAACAGGAGATGTAAAAAATACATGTAGTGTATGTATTTCGGGTGGTAGAATTATCCTTGCCAAACCTCGCATGAGGGTAAATGAAAAATACGCACCAACGACACGGGTTTATCTGGGGAGATTCGATAAAGGGATTTGTTCAGAGCACCCGAACTAAAATTGTTCAAGAAAACGGTTTCTTGTTTCTTGATCTTCCGAGCCTGCGTGCCTGTGATGTGACAGTCCCCACCTGTCAGTTTGAAGAGGTCTTTATCGTCGGTAGGGGTTCCTCTAGCCAGGCGATAGATCGTGTTCCAAGGTTTGGCAAACAAAACCGGTATTTGGTTGGTTGTTCGATCAGGGGAGGCGCGGCATGAGTCGACGTCCCCGAATCAAACTCGAAAAACCCGTTGCCTACTACCATGTGATGAACCGAACCGCGCAACAAGAATTTTATTTTGATGATGCCTATGTGCCAGGTTTCAAGCAAGTTATGCTGGATATATTCCAAGATGTTGCATCCGTTTTTTACGTAAACATTCTTGCTTGGGTGATCATGGATAACCATTACCATCTTTGTCTTGAGGTGAAGAAACCGCCGAAGGATCTCGAAGACCTCAAACGTAGGTTTGAACGTCTTCAGGAGATCAACGTGAGTAAAAGGCGATGGCAGCCAGGGTTGGCCGATGCCTTCTACAAGCGCTTTACCGATCTATCCGAATTCATGAAGTCCGTAAATCTTCGCACCTCAATTGCGTTTAACGGTGCCCGAGGAACAAGAGGGCATCTGTGGGGTGCTAGATACAACAGCAAAATCATAGAGGATGAATCGGGGCTGATGAAAGTCATGTGCTACATCGAGCACAATCCTGTGAAAGCAGGCTTATGCAGAAAGTCGTCGGTTTACCCCTGGTGCTCCGCGGGTCGCCTCAAGCTTGAGCTTATCCGGCATAAGACGGTTGATTTCCCTGCTATTGATTTCCTCAAATGCGTACCCCGAAGACGTCGCGCACGAACTTATGTCCAGATGGTGGACGAACTTGCTTTGAGGCTTTACGGCGCACCTTCAGATCGGGAGTTAGGTGATGAATCATGTGAATTACCGATTACGGAGGAGGAGTTAGAAAAATGGCGGCAAGAGTTTGCCTCCAAAGCACCAGAAGATTGGTCAAATCAGGCATTTGGCTCAGAAGCCTTCCAACAGCAGATTGCTCTGCAAGAACAAGCCAAGAGGCAAAAGATAACAAAAGTGCGTCGAGAAGCGGTTAAACGAAGGCGTTTCGATCCTAGTGATCGTACTGACAAAAACCATCAAGAAAAACACAACTGAAATAAAACAAGATATTTAAAGCTATAATTGCCTGGCTTGAGGGCCAAAGTGTGCCTGCTCATAAAGCGGGCATTTAAAGGAGCCAATAAAAACGACCGGGGTTTGCGTATTTCAACAGTACAGCCCAAGTTCTAGACCCATAAAGCGTTTCCTTGACATGTTCCCATGTGAAACCATAGGTAAAGTCACATCGTATCCCAATTAAAACCAGCTACTTTAACCTGCCTGTCACTTGCCTCCTTTTACTTCTTGCCTCCTACTGCTTTAACCTGCCTGTCACTTGCCTTTCCATCGAGGTGGGTCCCTTTTTGCTTGCCAAATACATACATGCCTTTTCGCCGTCACCACGCTGACGAATCTCTGTCTCAAGGGCAACCCGGTGGCCAAGGATCAATCCCTATTGGCCGAGTTTCGAATACCAGGATCTCGATTTCCAGGATTAACTTGCCGAAGCAAATGGTGTGACTGTGCAGACATGCGTAAGTGGTTTGTTTTATGTTTGGTTATGAAAGATTCCCTAGGAAACCCGCGGCCGGAGCCGGATTCTTTCCTAACCGGGCCGCTGAATTTTCGCCGCTGTTTTCAATTTTATTCCTGGCTTGAAAATCCGCTATAATGAGCCATCCCTATGATTTCGGTGCCTCGCGCACCCTGACCCGTTTGCCCCCACGCGGCTCTGTCGGCAACCGCACCACGGTTGCAACGCTCGGGGTTTCTCTTGGTTTTATTTTCTTCACAGCGAGGATTGATATGAGCGAAGATGTATTGAGAAAAGTCACAATGGATACCATCGTCGGCGATACCCTGACCTTAAGCGTTAGCGAGCACGAGATTCCCCTGAAGCTGGACACCATCCGCGAACGTGCCGATGCCAAAGAAAACGGTTACGAATGCTTCACCATGGTATTTTCCGGGCCGGTCGACAAGGAGCTAAACCAAGGGACATACACGATGAAAAGCGAAAAGCTGGGCGATTTCCTGTTGTTCATCGTACCCGTCGCCAAAAGCCAAGAAGCCATGACCTATGAGGCTGTCATCAACCGCGAGTTGGCGAGTTAACCCGCTTTTTTGTCGGCCGTTTGGTGGCCGCGCACCCGCGACAACGCTTGATCGAGCCATGCCTGATCATCCAACCGTTCTTGCTCCGGTTGGGTGATTTCGTGGTTGGGCTTGAGCGGTTTGGCACCAAAGGTCCTGCCTGAAGGCAGGATCAAACGTCGCGTCGGAATTTCCAGTTTGGCGCCGTTTTTGAGTGGGAACACCTCAAAGACGGGTGCCAAGCTCAGCGAGGCTTCGCCGACAAGAACCGCCGCACCGCGGTCAGCCGCCGCGGCCGCGAACCATTCGGCCGCGCGGGACGTACTTTGGTTGATCAGGACAAATAAATCAAAGGAAGCAAAGGGGCCGTCGCCGGCAAGGCTGAGCGTGCGCGGATCGTCCTTTTTGCTTTGCCAGGTGCCGAGTTTGCCTTTGCGCAGGAAGAGTTGGGCGAGGGTGACGAAGTCGTGGCTGTTGCCCAGCGCGTTGTTGCGCAAGTCGAGCACCAAACGCGGTGTGCCCGCTTTGGGATCGGCGACGATTTCGGCCACGAACTTTTTGAGGTCGGCGTCAAAACCCTGGTGGAACTCAGGCAGCGAGAACAGGTGTAGGCCGTCTTGAAAGGATTGGCGCCCGACGCGGGTTGGTTCCAGATCGACCTTGGTCAGGATTAGCCGGCTTTCTTTACCGTCCGGGCGGTTGACCAGTTCTACGGTTAACTCGGGTTGGTTGTCGAGCAGCAAGTTGCGAATGGCGACCAGGTTCAGGGTGCGCGTGGTGGTGCCGTTAATTTTGCGCAGGTATTTACCTGGTTGTAGGCCTTGTTCGCGCAGCGGGTGGTTGGGGGTGACGGCGAGCAAGTAGGCGTAGCCGTTGCGTTTGCGCAGGACCAGGCCCCACTTCCGGTAAACCAATTCGTCCCAGGGCTGCACGGCGGTTTCGGCGTCGATGAAGCTGGCGTTTTCGTCGACCTCGTCGAGGGCGCCCTGGTACATGCCCGGCATCAATTCTTGCATTTCCACCTTGTCGACGTAGGCGCGATCCACCAGGTGCAGGATTTCAGGGACATCGCGGCCAGCTTCAAACAAGTTGCCTTGGCCGAACAAAGCGCTCAGCGCAAGCACGACGGATACCCCGGCGAGCAGCGCGGCCATTTTCAACTTGATGCTCATGCACCCCTCCGGTTTGGGATTGTGAGGGCTTATTATACAACAAGGATGGTTTGGGGATTTGGTGTTGGCGGTTGGCTTGGTTTTCTGATTTCTTAGGATTTCAGGATGGGTAGAGGATGGGCGGTGGGCTTGTGGTTTGACCGGACAAAGAGGCGCCGCGGATGGATGGGTTCACCAGAATGGTTGGCTTTTGAAGGTGGCTCAAGTGATATGGCCCTCCATCGAGATCCTCTTTGGTAAAAATAGGGTAGATTGACCTGTAAAGTTTTGAATTTATAGGTTTTGTGTTGGGGATTTGATCTGGAAGTGAGGTGGGAAAACGAAGCAACAAGAAATGGGGTGACAGGCACGTGTAAGTGGCTACAAATGGGGTGACAGGCACGTGTAAGTGGCTTGGGTTAAACGGAATAGTGCGGTCATGTCCGAGCGTGGGATCTATCAGGTGCAGGGAAAACGGGTCCTCTTTGTCTTCCATATAGCCCGCCTTCCAGAGAGCCGGCAGCGATCAAGCCAAAAGGAAATGGGGTGACAGGCACGTGTAAGTGCAAATGGGGTGACAGGCACGTGTAAGTGGCTTGGGTTAAACGGAATAATGTGGTCATGTCCGAGCGTGGGATCCATCAGGTGCGGGGAAAACGGGTCCTCTTTGTCTTCCATATAGCCCGCCTTCCAGAGAGCCGGCAGCGATCAAGCCAAAAGAAATGGAAACATACCCATTCTCATTTTCCATAGGTGAAGGAGCGGTCGACGTGGGTGGCCCATTTGCGGTAGTTGCCGTTTTTTTGGTCGGCGGCGAGCATTTCGGCTAGGTTTTCCCAAAGCTTGGGATCGCATTGGCCCCAGCCTTCTTTTTGTTGGTAGGTGCTTTGCCAGTAGGGGAGGCTGGCTTCTAGTACCGCGTAGGCAGCCGCGTAACGATCCTCGGCTTTGAGTTCGGGAAGGTAGTGTTCCACGACGATTTCGTAACCGGCCTTGGGATCTTTGACCAGATCTTGGAGCGCGCGGAAGGTGGCGTTCAGGAAGGCATCGACGTGTTTTTTTCCGTCTTTCACCTGCTCTGGGTGGGTCATGATGCCGACCCCGGGGAAACGGCGTTTCTGTAACTCGCGGGTGAAGGTATGGATGCCGAGCGCCTTGAGGCTGAGTGGCTCGTTGTTGGCGTAGCCGACCACCGCGTCGACGCGGTCTTGGGCCAAGGCGGCGACTTGGGTGTAACCGATGGAGACGACACGTACTTGGTCGAGACGCAGGCCCATCTCGGCGAGCATCGCTTTGAGGCCAAGATAGGAAGAGCCGTAAGTTCCAGTAATACCGATACGTTTGCCCCTCAGCTTTTCAGAGGTGAAGATGTCCTCCTTGGCGATCAGGGCGAGGGGATAACGTTGGTACAAGGTCGCGACGTGGACAAGGGGCATCCGGCGTTGGACGGCGTGGAGAAAGGCATCGGGATCGGCGGAGGCGAAGGTGACTTTGCGGAGGGCGGCCATTTTGAGGATTTCGGGCCCGATGGTGTAGTCCATGGTGACTTCCAAACCGGCCTCGCGGTAGTAACCTCGGTGTTGGGCGAGGTAGAAAGGCGCGAACTGGACGTTGGGAATGTATCCCGCGGCGTAAGTGATTGGGGTGAGGTTGTTTTCACCGGGCGCGGCGGGGGTTGCGAACAGCAGCATTAGGAGTGCGGCGGCAGGGGTCGTCATGGCATGTCTCTCCGCGGTTTTTTTCCAGCCTAACATTGTGTGCCGCGCTATGGGCGAACGATTTTGAACCAGGGCAGGTAACGAGGTTTCCGAGTTGTTGGGGAAACCCCTTAACGCCGGTTCTTCTCGGCCCAGGGCCCGATAAAAATTTGTTCGGCCAAGGCGATCAGTGAATAGAAGACCACACCCACGGTGCCCAGCACCAAAATGGTAACAAACAGTTGTGGGGTGTCCATCAGGCCGTTGGCTTCCAGGATGAGGTGACCCAAACCCTGTCCCGTTCCAAGGAATTCCCCAACGACGGCGCCGACCACGGCCAAGGGCGCGCCAATCTTCATGCCCGCAAAAATCCCAGGCAAGGCGCTCGGTAATTCAAGAAACAGGAAGCGCTGCCACTTCTTGGCGCCGAGACAGCGCATCATGCGTTGGTGCATGGCGGTTTGGGCGTGGAACCCGTTGATGGTGCTGATGGTAGCAGGGAAAAACACAATCAGCGCGGTGACCACGATTTTTGCGGTAATCCCGTTGCCGAGCCAAAGCAGTAGTAGGGGCGCAAAAGCCACGAGGGGTACGGAGTTCGCCACGACCAAATAAGGTGTGATCAGTCGTTCTAATAAGGGCTGCTGCGAAATGGTATAGCCCACCAAAAAACTCAAGCCAATACCGGCAGCGTAACCGGCCAAGATCTCGGTAAGTGTCATGGTGAGGTGCGGTTGCAAAACACCGGAGCGCCACAGTTCACCCAAACGGCTCCACACATCGTTCGGAGGTGGGAAAAGCCAGGGTTCTGGTGAAAACCCAAAGATAATTAGGTGCCAGGCGAGGAGGAGGGAGCCGAGAATGAGGGAAATCCCGCCTAATTTCAGGGCCAGGTTGCGCAACACTTTTTTTGCACGGTGAAACAGCACCGCCGGCAGCCCAAATTCGAAAAACTGAGGTTTTCTCATGGGTCTTCCTCTTCTTCCGGGGCGAGGCGGGGCAGGTTTGGCTGGTGGGGAAGGGCATTTCGGATTTGTCGGTAGAGTTCACTGAAGCGCGGGTCTTGAAAGCTTTCGTAGGTGCGAGGGCGCTCGATGTCGACTTCGAAGCTTTGCACGAAGCGACCGCCTTCGAGGATGACTATGCGGTCGGAGAGGATCAGTGCCTCTTCGATGGAGTGGGTGACAAAGAGGATGGTTTTTTGGGTGCGTTGCCACAGGCTGAGTAGGTTGAAGTTCATGTTCTCGCGCAGGATGGGATCGAGCGCGGAGAAGGGTTCGTCCATGAGGAGGATGTCGGGGTCCTCGGCGAGGGCACGGGCGATGGCGACGCGTTGTGCCATGCCGCCGCTGAGTTGGAATGGGAAGAGGTGGGCGGCGTAGCTAAGACCGACTTTGCGCAACGCATCCATGCCGGCTTTCAGCCGATCCGCGCGCCGCACACCGCGAACCTGCAACGGTAAATATACGTTTCTCAGTACGTTACGCCAGGGAAGTAAAGCGGGTTTTTGGAAGACGTAAGACATGGAGGCGCGGTTGGTGCGTTCGACCGTGCCCTCACTGGGCTGGACCAAGCCCATCAAAATATCGAGGAAGGTCGATTTCCCAGAGCCGGAGCGGCCGATGATGGTCACGAACTCGCCGGGCGCGAGGTGGAAATTGATGTCCTTGAGAACCTGGGTATGCCCGCGGCCCCGGCCAAAGTGCATGCCCAGGTTGTTGACTTTAATCAAGCCGGGACCTCGCTTGGGTCAACCGAAACGGGGTCGGCCCTTGAACCTAAGAAGCGCGATAAGCGCGAGGGATTTTGGCTAAAGATCTGGAGCGAAATGGTTTGGGAAAAGCGGAAGCGCACCCATTGGGTGCGGTGAGCATTTTCACAGACCGTTGCAGCCCAGAGGTTTAGCCAAAATCGCCGCGAGTTATCGCGCTTCTTAGGTTGAATAGCGGTGGGATCGATGGGTGGCATAGGCAAGGGTTGGGACCTCGTGAGGATGGTCGGTTGTGTCGGGTTAGGGCAGGTTGGCCGTGGTTTGTTCGAGCCAGGCCAGATGGCGTTCGGCGAGGAAGGCGGCGTTGGGGTCCGTGGGTAGGACGTGGAGCCCGCCTTTGACGTGGACGAAGTGGGCGCGGGGAATGAGACGGGTCATTAAGTCGCGGTTGCTGATAAACGGGGTGGTGCCGTCGGCGTCGCCGTGCGCGTAGAACACCGGGACCTTGATTTCTTTGAGCCGGGGCCGAATGCGTTCCGATTGGTCGTGAAGCGCGACGGCGGGGCGAAGCGGGACGGAGGTGTATTCGTGGTTGGCGGACAGGCGTTCGCCGTCGTCGCCGCGTAAGTCGGCTTTGGTGATGCGCCCGATCAGGTTGTGCAGGCCAAATTTTTTGACGAGCCCGGCTTTCTTCTCGCTGGAGACGGTGAGGAAAAAGGCAGGTGCGAACAGGGAAAGGGTGTCGGCCTGGGGACAGGTGAGTACGAGGGTGGAGGCGATGACACCGCCGTAGCTTAACCCGGTGACGTGGACGCGTTTGTAGCGGCGGCGCAGGCGTTTGAGCAGTGGTACAAAGGGGACAAACAGCTCGCGCCAGGTGAGATCTTGTAACATGCTCACGTGGCTGCCGTGGCCGGGGACCAGGGGGACGAAGACGTCGTAGCCGGCGGCTTGGTAGCGCTTTGCGAAATCGCGGAAATCGGCGGGGCTGCCGGTGAAGCCGTGGATGAATACCACGCACTGGTCGCGGTTTGCGACCAAACTAAAAGGCACACATTCGGGTTTGAGGCCGGAATGGGCTTGGAGACCGGGCAGGGATTCGTTGTCGGGTTGCCGAAGGGGCGGTGCGTCGGATGCCATTTAGGTTCCTTGGCTGGTAAAGTGCGGTTTTGGGGTTGGGCGGGCGTGGGTTCGTCTGGGCCGGGAACCATCTTTCCATGGGCAGAGCGGCGACGAATGTTCCAGAGCCGTGCTGGATAGTGGTTTAATAACCAGGCCATGCCCTTTGTACCACAGCTTGCACGACCTGTGGCGTGATTCAAAGCGCCGCGCCCGGCTCGCGATTCTTTGGAGACCGGGTTCCAAACCTACGCCCTGTGACCCAGCCCGCGGGCCGCGGCGGTCAGGGATGTGGTAGCGTGGCATGGGTTCCTCTTTCCCGGCCTCGGCATCAACCATGTGGAGCATGTATGATTCATCTTTTTTCGCGCCTATCTCGACGGGGCCTGTTGCCGTCGGCCATGTTGATCGCGCTGCTGGTCGCTTGTGGGACGCCCGAGACGGCGTCGGAAATCGCCGCCCCCACCCCCACCCAAACCGGTGAAGCCGCGCTGATGCGGCAGCGCAACCTCATGGCGACCCTGCTTCCCGAAAAAATGGCTGATCAGCCACCCACCGATTACCAAATAGAGGTTTCCCTGGATGCCGAGGGTCGGCGCTTAATCGGCACCCAAACGCTGGTCTACCAAAACCAGAGCGGCGATATTTTGGACCGTCTCCCCTTCCACTTATACCTGAACGCCTTTCGCGACGACCAATCGGTGATGGCCAAGTCCCTACGCACGCAATCCAACGCGGCGCCGCATACCGGGGGTTCGATGACCTTGGAGCGGTTCACCATCGACGGCACGCCGGTTCTGGATCAAGTGCACTATCCGCATGAGCCGGACCAAACGGTGGCGGTGTTCCCGCTGGCCCAACCGTTGTTTCCCGGTGAATCGGTAACGGTTCGCTGCGATTTTACCGCCCAACTGCCGGAAGACGGCTTGCGTTCCCTGGCGGTGGACGATTTCTTTTTTGTGGCCCAGTGGTTTCCCAAAATCGGGGTATGGGAATCGTCGCAACAACGGGATGGTGGCGAACCCGGTTGGGTGTGTCCGCCCTACCATGCGCTCACCGAGTTTTATGCCGACTTCGGCCACTACCAGGTTTCACTTGATGTGCCCGCCGATTTTGAAGTGGGCGCGACGGGTGTCCTGGTCGATGAACGGCGGGAAGGAGACGGGACCCGCAAACAACTGACGTTCCGCGCGGAAATGGTCCACGATTTTGCCTGGTCGGCCTCGCCCCATTTCCTCCGTGCGACCCGCACGTTTGAGATGACCCAAGCAGAACGCTTGGCCGATCAAGCGCGCTTCGGCCTAGACGAGGAACAGAGCGAATTGCCCCCGGTGGAGATGGTGTTGCTGATTCAACCCCAACACGAACACCAAATTGAGCGCCACTTCGAGGCCATGCGACACGCGATCCGCCAGACCGGCATGCGGTTGGGGCCCTACCCCTACCCGGTCATTACCATGGTCGACCCGGTTTACGCGGCATTTGGCGCCTGCTGCATGGAGTATCCGATGTTGGTGTCATTGAACACCCATTGGTCCGCGCCCGCCGAGGACTACGAACTGGAAGACCTCATTTTTCACGAATACATTCACCAGTATTTCCAGGGTTTGGTCGCGACCAACGAATTTACAAGCGCTTGGTTGGACGAGGGTTTTACCAGTTACCTGACCGCCAAGTTGGTTTACGATCAATACGGCCCAAGCTATACACCCTATCGACCCTTATTCCTATACCACGTGCCGACCTGGTGGTGGCTGGGCTTTGCGCCCTTCCATCCAATGGAGGCGCAACGCCGCCACGCGCTGGTGCTTCGGCGTGGCGCGCGGGTGGATCAGGCCGGCCCGGAATTTTTCAGTTCCTCCGATTACGAACTCTCCGTTTACGACCGAACCGCGTTGATGCTGTTCCAACTGGAGCGCCTGCTCGGCGAGGAAACCATGGCCGGGCTGATGCGCGCTTGGTTCACCGAATACCGTTTTCGCCATCCCGATACGGATGATTTTGTGCGTTTCGCTCAAGCTTTTTGCGCGTGCGATTTGCGCGTATTTTTTGAAGACTGGCTCCACGGTGAAGGATTTCTCGATTACGCTGTCGAAGAGGTACGCACGCGCCATGTGCCCGAACCGCCCGCCGACGGAGGGCACACCGAGTACTACCGCGTCACACTGGTCAACCACGGAAACCTGCGCCTGCCGCTGACGATCACGCTCCATTTTGAAGACGGATCGGTCAAAACGGAAAGCTGGCAAGGCGAAGAAGCACGTGGCCTGTTGGAAGGTTACGCTGCTTCGCCTTTAGTCCAAGTGGTTCTTGATCCCGAGGGTCGGCTGTTACTGGATCGTTACCGCGGCAACCATGTTTGGCGTGCGCGCGCGGATCACCGTGGCGCCGACGCCGTCGCCCAAAAAACAACCAACGCGCTGCAGCATTGGCTCCAGTTGCTGGCAGGAGCGGTTTTATGAAGCGCACGTTATCCACTTCCCTCGCGTCCATGCTGCAAAGCCTGCCCGTGCTGGCGCCGTGGTTGCTGCTCAAATGGTTGCTCAATGTGCTGGTGGTCGCCGCGATGGGGATCCCCTTGGCTCAATTCCTTCGCCGCCAATTGGCGTCCGCCCCTGACGACTGGGCCATGGTCGACGGTCGCTTCCAAAGGGGTTTTTGGATCGAATGGATGTCCCGTCACGATTTGAGTGAAGCCCTCCTTCAAGCGGCGACGGCTCCCTGGCTGGTGCTGTTTGCCCTGGGGAATCTGGTGCTCACCGCCGCTTTGCTCTCTAGCCTGTGCGGTCCCTCTCGCGAAACCTTTGCCGTGAACCTGGTGGCCGGCTTCAAACGGTTCCCCGCGTTGGCCGTGTTGGTCGCTTTGTTCGGGGCCGCCGGTTATGGGATATTCATCGGTTTGGGCCAAAGTGTGTTTCCCTCGCTTGCCCATCCCTCGGGTTTGGGCACGATGGCGGAGGCGGGTAGCCTGGCCACACGCCTCGCCTTGCCGACCTTTGGCCTGTCAGCCGTGCTGTTGCTGTTTTGGTTTGATGCGAGCCGGGTTCACCTGTTTCGTCGTTACCCAATCGAACAAGACATTCCCGGCCTGGTTGCGCCCCTGTGGTGGCTGGTGAAACCTTTGGTAGCCGTGGTGGTTGCCCTGGTGAACCTGCTCTCGAATCCGTTGAAACCCGGCTTGGTCTGGTTGATATTGCTGGCGGTCCCCGCGGCACTGGCCGTGTACCAGCAGATCGAAACCAGCGAACATCTGCTCCCGCTGTGGTGGGTGCAGGTTTTGGTGCTGGGTCGCATGATGTTTGCCTTATTGCGACTCAGTTTTATGCGTTTCTGGTTTGACCCTCGGGAACGGGTTGCGCAAACCGCCGCCGCCGATACCGGGGCCGGCGCCTTTGACGGCTTGGAACAATACACCGAAACCACGGAGCCGGGGGTTTCTTAAACCTAAGAGGCGCGATAAGTGCCAGGGATTTTGGCTAAAGATCTGGAGCGAAATGGCTTGGAGAAAGCGGGCCGGGGTCGCGCACGACGCGCACCCACGGAGTGCGGTGAGTATTATTATAGGCCGTTGCAGCCCAGAGGTTTAGCTAAAATCCCCGCGTCAGCGCTTCTTGGGTTCGTCCGCATTCTCATTGTCAGCCGGCCCATTTCCGAAGATAATGGAACTTCTGTGCGCGACACGTATTCTTTTTGTAGCAATCGGTTCCTCCTGGTTGTTTCACCGCCGAGGATTTTTCGTGAACAATCGCTATTGGCAACTTTTGGGTTTGCAACCCACGCGTGACTGCGCGTTTATCAATGCCGCTTTTTTGGAACAAATCAGTCGCTTGGATCATCCCGAGACCGGCCAAGAGTTTCGCCGGCTTCAGGATGCGCGCGAATACGCCCTGCTCTACGCCGCGGATCAAGCACCCGAGCTGGAAGAACCTTATCTGATCCGAGATCCCGATGATGCGGAACAACGCGCCTTGTTTCGCGTTTACGACGATGTGGCCGATCTCCTGCTCAACCGACCCGCGGAGCAGGATTCCAGCGCGGCGCTGTTTCAACAAGCGGCCAAAAACCCGGTGGTTAGCGAGGCGGGCCGTATCCGTCTGATTGCCTGGCTGGCGACCTTAATGTACCGTCACCAAGCACCCGCGACCATGGTTTCCGCCTTTGATCGCACCTTCACTTTGCGTGGCCGTTTACCGATGGAAGCGACCTGTTCCGAATCACTGCGTTTCTGGTACTTGCAAACTGTTGATTTCAAAGCGCTTCACATCGGCGCGCCCGTCTGGCCCAATAAATGGGTCACCATGGCCACCATTGCGGCGACCGCTTGCGCCACCTTTTTCCTCTTGTCGATGGTTTTTGACGGCAACGAGGGTTACCAAAGCCGCTATTCAAGCCAAGAGGTGAACCAATACTTGAACATGGAAAGCACGCCGCAATTGGCGTGGGCCATCAACCACGGCGATTTGGAACTGACCGTGATGGCGCTCGAGGGCGGGGCCGACGTCAACGGTTTGGTGCCGGGCGAGGACATGCCGTTGTTGGTGCTGGCCGCCAACCAGGGCCACCACCGGATCGTGTCGCAAATGTTGGCCCACGGCGCCGATTTTGAGCAGGGTGACCGATTCGGCTTCCTGGCCATTCACCACGCCGTTGCCAACAACGACGAGGAAATGTTGGCCTTGTTCCTTCGCGCGGGCGCGGATCCTTTCCGCAAGGGCGACATGGGTTTTTCAGCGGTCGATATGGCCCACAATTTCCGCCACCACCACCTGGTGGAACTCATGAACGGCAAATCCCCGACGGCCAAGGCCCTGCTGCCTTAATCCGCGCTTGCGGCCCTCCTGCTTGGGTGGTCGTCACCTTGCCTTTTGGTGAAAGAGCCATCGCGGATAGGGTGATCTCCTAGCCCGCATTCAAGAAATAGGTGGGAGATACCTTGATGGGATTGATCAGGTTTCCCGTGGGTCAGCCCGCGTTGCCGGTTTTGCTTCCCTGCAATTCGCTGAGTTCCTGGTCGATGAGGTAGTCTTCCAGGGCGTTGAGGTCGACGATCATCGAGACGCGTCCGTCGCCCATCACCGCCGCGCCGACAAACTTTTTGGTGAAAATCCAGGGGATGGCGCGCAACACCACCTTTTGCAAACCGATGATGGTATCGACCAGCAGGGCGAAAGGGCTGATGCGGCTTTCAATCGTGACCAGGATGCCGTTGGCCAGGCTTTGGAAATCGCCGCGGTACAAACCGCTCAAGCTGAGAATCGGCAGGATGTCTTCCTTGCGTTTGACGCATACGTTGCCGTTGGGTAGGCGACTCAAACAGGCCGTGTCGGGTCGGAAGGATCCTGAAATGCGTTCCATCGGGACGATGAACCGCTCGCCGCCGACTTTTACGACGAAACTTTCGAGGATTTGGGTGCCCACGGAGGAAGGGAGTTTGATGGTGAAGCGTGACCCTTTGCCGGGTTCGGTGTCCACCTCGATGGTGCCGCCGGCTTGCTCTACCCCTTTTTTAACCGCGTCCATGCCGACACCACGACCCGAAATTTCGGTGACCTGTTTCGCCGTGGAGAAACCGGATGAGAAAATGAAGTTCACGAGTAATTCATTGGTGACTTGGTCGTCCTCGCCGATGATGCCGTTGTTGACGGCCTTTTGGCGGATCGCTTCCAGATCCAAACCTTTGCCGTCGTCACGTACGGAAAGCACAACCATGTCGTTTTCTTCATGCATGGCGACCTCAATTTCGCCACTTTCCGGTTTGCCGTTGCTTCTGCGGATTTCGGGTGGTTCGATGCCGTGGTCTGCCGCGTTGCGGACCATGTGCACGAGCGGTGCTTCCAAGGTTTCGATGAGGCTGCGGTCGATACGGGTGTTTAAACCCGAAACAACCGCGTTGATTTGTTTGTCCTGAACCGAGGCGACGTCGCGCACAATGCGTTGCGTTTTTTGTAGCATGCCTTTGGCAGAGACTTTGCGGATCTCCATAATGCTGCGTTGCAAGTCGTCGGACAATTTGGTGAAGGTATTGATGACGCGCAGCAGTGATGAAGTAATTTGAATGCCCGCGTTGCTGTTGACCAGCTCCGCGTGGATGTAGCGGAACATTTCGTCGACCGCAATCAGTTCGCCGACAAATTCGAGGAAGGCGTCGATGGCTTCCTCCGAAACCCGCATGGAGCGCGCGGCTTCTTTGCTCTCGCGGCGTTCGGCCTCCGCGTTCGTTTTTTCGGCGGCGGCTTCTACCTCGACGGGTGGTGTCGGTTCGGGTATCGTCGCCGCCTCGGCGGGTGGCGGCTGGGTTATCGCCACTTCCGGTTTTGCTTCCCGCGCGGGCGCTGCAAGCGGTGGTTCCTGAACACCGGGTGGTGCCGCCTCGGCGGGTGCGGGAGTTGTTTCGGTCGCCGGCGTTTCAGAGGGTTTATGCCAACTCTGTTGTTCGGCCAACTGGTCGGCGGCTTCCAGCAGGGATTGGGTCAGCATGGGATCAAAACCGATGGTGTTGAAAAACAAATCGAATTCTTCGCTTGCCTGGTTCACCAGTTGCCGGGTTTCATCGGAAAGCGCCGCTTGGCTGAGTGCCGCGAGGTGCGTGCGGATTCGGCCCGCGCGTTCATTCTCCGCGAGTTTTTCGCCCAAATTCCCGGCCAATGCACGCAAACCTTCGATGGGGTGATCGGCATTGATATCTTGTTCTTTTGGCGAGGGTGTGGCGGCGGCCGCGCCCTCCGGTTGCTTTTTCGAAAGGGCGCTGAGAATTTGGCTGAGTTCCAGGAGGCGTTCGCGTTCATCGCTGCCCGTCAAAATCGGGGCGTTGGTAACTTTTTCGAGAATGGCGAAGCCGGTTTGCCACAGGTCTTGGGTATTGGTGGTAATGGCTGCCGCGCTGCTGGTGGTTTCCAAAATTTTGAGAACGCGGTCCAATGCCTTTCGGTAACTCGCCTCATTGAGGCTTTCGTTGCCCTCAATGCGGGTTCGGTCGAGAATTTCGATGATCTCGTCGACACCGGCGAGCAAGGCGTCGATGATGGCTTTGGTAACGGTGAGTCGGCCCTTGCGCAGCAGATCAAGCAGGGATTCAAGCTCGTGTGCCAGTGCCTTGAGCTTGAGCAGGCCGAAATAGGCGGCGTTGCCTTTCAGTGAATGAATCGGGCGAAACACCGATTCAAGGATGCCTAAATCGTTGGGGTTACTTTCCAGATTGACAAAGTACCCTGGGATGACCGCGAGTGATTCCATCGATTCATCGATGAAATCGATCATCATTTCTCGATCAATATCATAACCGTTGTCCACCGTATCCCCGCTTACGCCTCGGGTCGCATACCGCGAAGTTCACGCAGCTTCCGTTGCCAAGTCTTGAGTCGCTTTTCGATTTGTCCGATTGCTTCTTCTAATTCGGTCAAATCTTCTATTGGCTTAAATACAAATGCTTCCGCGCGCAGGCGCATGCAGGCGAGCGCGTTGTCGAGGGTGATGTAACCCGTGATGACAATGGTGCGGACCATGGGTAGTTGGTCGCGCAAATAACCCAGCAAACCGATACCGTCCATTTCGGGCATGAGGATGTCGGTGATGACCGCGTCGATGCGGCTGTTCTCCAAAATCTCAACCGCTGCTTTTCCGTTTTCCGCCGTGGCCACGGTGTAATCCAGCAAGGTAAAGTGGCGTGCCAAGAGATTGCGGATTTCGGCTTCGTCATCGACAATCAATAGATTGAGGCTCATAGGCGTTGCTCCTTCGATTTATCCAAGCGTTGGGGGTTTGGCGGGGTTGGGCAGGACGATGGAGAAACAGGCCCCGCCCCCGTCGATGTTACGCACCGTGAGCGCACCATTGTGCTCCGTGATGATGCCGTCGCTGACCGCCAAACCGAGGCCGGTGCCTTTACCGGGATCTTTGGTCGTGTAAAAGGGCTGAAAGATCTGATCGATTTTTTCTTCCGGGACGCCGGTGCCCGTGTCGATGAAGTGAATGCGGATGCGGTCGTTTTCCAGCTGGGTGACGATGCGCAGTTGTTTGGTGGGCGTATCGACCATGGCGTCGGTGGCGTTGACAATCAAATTCACAAAAACCTGTTCGAGCCGTTGCGCGTCGCCGTTGACGGTGGAAACGGCCATGTCGAAGTCACGAACCACCTCAAATTTATGTTTGAGCCGGTTGTTGCATAGGAGCAGCGCGTTTTCCAGTGATTGATGAAGGTCGACCGGAACCAAATCGCGCGTGTCGCTTTTGCGAGAGAACGATTTTAGGTGGTTGACGATGGAAGAGATACGTTTTACGCCATTGCGAATCCCCTGGGTCATCTTGGGAAAATCCTCGAGGATGAGGTTGATGCGGCGCGCTTTGTCGGGTTCGCTTTCCAGCAGGTGGCGCAGACCTTTTTCGATGGTAGGGATGCAGCGTTCCAGGGTTTGGGCGTTGCCGGAGATGAAGGTGGTGGGGTTGTTAATTTCGTGGGCGATGCCGGCGGCGAGCACACCCAGGGTGGCCAGGCGGTCCGAGTGAATCAGCATTCGGGCCCGTTCCTCCGCGAGGGATTCCATTTCCTTGGCGAATTCTGCCAATTGCCGGTTTTGATGGATGAGCTTGCGGTTGGATTCCACCAGGCGTTGACCGACTTTGATGCGACTGTGTAATTCGAGTGGGTCGAAGGGTTTGGTGATGAAATCATCGACGCCGGCGGCAAAGGCGGTGAGCACGTCTTTTTTCTCTTTGCGTCCGGTGAGGAGAATCAGGTGCAGGGGGCTCTCGCTCATTTCAATGCGGATTTTTTTACAGAGTTCAATGCCGGTGAGCCCGGGCATGTGCCAGTCGATGATGGCGAGGGCGATATCGGGGTTTTCCTGGATGGCCTGCCAGGCTTTTTCGCCGTCCACGGCGGTGACGCACGCGAAACCCCATTTCAGAACGTAACGTTCCAAAATACCGCAGGATACACGATCATCTTCGGCAACCAGGATCATCATGGCGTGCTTCCAAAAGTTGTAAATTCGAGGTGATAGCCGTCATTTTAGCATCAAAAACCTATGTGGCTGAGAAAAGTCCCGGTGTTGCCGAAGTTAATGCTGTAAGGATGAACCATAACCATGGTTATGTTTTTACTTGGTTGGAATCCTGAGCTGGGGCGTTTCTTGCGCCGTCCAGCAGTGAGAGACATGAATTGGCCCGGTTCTGGAAATCCCGGGGTTCAGGCAGAGAGGAAAACGGCTTTTAAAATCATGAACCAAGGTATGGTTAATGGTCGGCTTCGACGAAGACGACCCAGGGTTGGATGTCGCTGTCTTCGATTTGGGCGACGTGGCGCAGCGCGTCATCGCGGCTGGTGAATTGGCCGATGCGAACGCGCTGGAAGCCGTCGTCGGTTTCGCTGATAAAGACAGGTAAGTTGTGGAAAGCGAGGCGTTCTCGCATTGCCATCGCACGTCCGCGCTCTTGGAAGCTGCCGACCTGGAGCGACCAAAACCCTTGGTTAACCGGAATAGGTTTGGTTTGGCGTCGGTCGCGTTTTTTGGTCCAACCCTTAAAATCGTCGTTGGCCAGATACAGGGCCACCTGGGCGGTACCGGTGCCGATCAGGCCGATTTCCTTGGCGGCGCCCTTGGAGAGGTCGATGATGCGACCGCGCACAAAGGGACCGCGGTCGTTGATGCGGACCAAGACACGGCGGCCGTTGTCGCGATTAACCACCTCGACCAGGGTGCCGAAGGGAATGGTTTTATGGGCGGCGGTGAGGTCGTGCATGTTGTACCGCTCGCCGTTACTGGTTTTGCGGCCGTGGTACTTTCGACCGTACCAGGAGGCAATGCCTTTTTGCAGCAAGTCGCCCTCGCGTTTGCCCCGCATGGAAACGGGCCGTTCACCGCGTAGCTTAATTTCGCCGCGGCGGTTGACGTCCTTGCGACCGCCACAGCTCAGCATGGCGCCCAGCACCAAGCAGCACATTAACCAACCCATCCATTTGCGTTGCATGGTTTGCTTCAAACCAACCCTCCCGCCGGGTGTGTGTCTATAACCTATCATCTTTTGTCAGAGTCGTTAACATCCTTGGTCTGACACAATCTTGCGGCGCTTGGCTTCACCGGCTTTGAGCGTCTGGGCGAAACCTTGCATGCAATGCGGGTTAGCCCGCATTTCTCACGAGGATTCGTCGCGAGAAGCTGAAAGCCTTGTGAGTACGAAGATTACGACCGAGATACGGCACAGGGGGCCGACCTTTCGGCGTCGCAGCTGAGGCGGAGGCGGCTCGACCGAGTAATGCGGAAGGCCGCCCCCTCGTAATCGCATGGGTTGCCCCGTAGCAGAATTCCTTGTGAGAAATGCGGGCTAGTTATCGAGCCAGATTTCCCGAATCCAGCGTGCGAACGCCGTCATTTCCACCATGTAAAAACCCAGCGAGGGCTCTTTCCAAACGCCTATTTCCGTTCTCGAGTCGGCGCACTTTCTTGCTTGGTGCCGCACCTGGCCGGAGGTAAAGGGAATCTTTTCGGATACTTCGATGAGGAAGAAACAACCTTTTTGGCGCAAAAGCTGGTTGGCGTCCCAATGGCGTTCCACGAAACGAGGATGCACCGCCGCTTGGCCCAGGTACCACTGTCGGAATACCCGCATGTTAACCAGCCACACCCCGTCCCGGCAGGTCACCCCGATGCGCTGCCATGCATCCTGATGCTCGTGGACCTTGCGCTTCAATTTGAAGCTGACCAGCGGCAAACGGGTGAGGACCTCGTCCAAAAGGAACAAGCCGTCGCGCTGGAGCAAATCGCCCATGCCCTGCTCGGGGGGAATGGTTTGGAGGGTGATCCCGTCCCGGCTCGGAGGGGCATGCCGTTTGCGGATCACGGTTTTTTTGCGGCGCGGCGTTGCGCTTGGGCCGATCTGCTTGGAGCTAAAATCATTGGTCCAGCCGGCCGCACTAACGGCGCGTTCGTTTCTTGAAAAGCCGACAGGGTTCTTCGCGGTTTCGTCGGATGGTTCGGCGTTCTCTGGTGTCTCGTCGGATGGTTTGGTGTTCTTTGGTGTCTCGTCGGTTGGTTCTTTTTTGGTCATAGAGGTTGCAAGGTCACTTATTCGGTGTTGGGTTCCTGATCGGAGATGCAGGTATTTTCTGGGATCAGGTATGTAGGCGCATCGAGTAATTAACCGTGAATAAGAAAGTTACGCCTGATATTGATCCTAAGCCTAAGGCTGAGGGGTCGTCATCAATTTACCGATGCCACCGCGAAATACCTGTCATCCACGAATACAAAGCACCCCGCCTGGTACCTGGCTTAACAGGGCCTCGCTTCGGTACCTGCTCGACCTCTGTGCATAGCCGGGGGGATAAAGCTGAAAAAACTTTTCCGTTCGCTAGCTAGCGTGGGCTGACGCATGCCTTGTTAATGAAGCGGATCGGGAGGTTGTCACTGTACTCTTTTTCGAAGCACAAACGGACACGGTGCTTCGATACCCTGACCTCTGCTTCGATTAAACCGCCGTGGCTTTGTCCGTCTGTCACCACTTGGACCCTCCTTTTCTCCGGTTCAAGGATATCGAACTTGATGAAGGTGTCTTCCGGCAGGACCATGCTGCTGATGGGACAGGTGCGCGAGGCGGCCACCGGGGTAAGTGAAATGACCGGCGCGTGGATGGCCGCAATCATGCCGGTTACGTTGAAGCTGTAGGCGGTGGAACCAAGTGGGGTGGAAACAATCACACCGTCGCAAAGAACCGGGTTAATGTTCAAACTGTCGGATGCGATGGTGATGTTGACCTTGCAGGATTGCGGGGTCATGCGTTGCAAGTAAATGTCGTTGAGGCCGAAACCCTCGTGAATGGTGCCGTGCAAGTCGAGGGAGCGGACGTGCAACACGGGGAATTCCCACATGATAAAGGTGCCCTCGGCAATATTGCGGGCGTGGCGCTCCAAATCACCGCGGGTGCCGTTCATCATAAAACCGACGTTGCCGTAGTTGAGCCCGTAAAAAGGAATGTCCCAGTTGCTAAGACGGGCGGCGAAATGGATCATGGTCCCGTCGCCACCCAAGACGAGGAACAAATCGGTATCTTCCGACGGACGAATGAACTCGACCGCGTAACCGATCATGGATTCGACCTCAATCCCGTGGCGTTCCATGGCCGGAGTGATCTCTTCCATTGCCTTTTGGATGACGCGTGCTTTGACTGGATCGCGCGGATCCGCAAGAACGACGCACTTTCGAACCTTGAATCCACCCAGCATGGCTCGCCGTCCTCCTGTTTTTGAATGATCCATTCTCGTACAGCAAGGGTTCCGACGCAAGAAATGGATGGAATTGACCCGTTATCTTTGTCGCATCGCGTCAAGTTGTGGTGGCGGTTCCTCGTTTGCTTCGGTTTTTTAGACACAGCCTTTTAGGGTAATTATTCTAAATATACTCATGTTTTGAGATGGAATTTCGGATAACCATGCTTTTTTGAAGAGGGAATTCACAAGCGTGCGGCTGATTTATAGGTCGGTGCCGTTTTGCCGGCATTTAACCCGTCGTTTCGGGAACCAAGTCCTCCTCGGGGGTGACATCACCGAAGGGGAGCATGGGATGGGCGGGGGGTTTGGGTTTTCCAGGTTTCCGACCCGTTGTTTGGGTTGTGGGGGTGGCGGTTTCTTCGGCGAGTTCCGGTGGTTCGCCCCATTTGCTCGTGGGCCAGCCCTTAGCGCCGGGCGTGGCGGCCGCGCGCCAACTCCCGCGGGGAAAACCGAAGCGGGCGCTACCGGGACTGGTCGTTTCGACCCGCAACCACTCATCGAGACCGCACCCGAATAGCCAGGCCGGGTCGTTGGCCGTGAAAATGATTTGACGAGGTGGGTTGGTCTCGTCGTGAAAATCATCGACCCGGGTTATGAATCCACGCAACAGGTCCAGCACCTTTTCGGCTTGATCGGCGGGGAACGCCTGATCGAGATCGTCCCAACACAAAACGGGATGTTCGTCCTCGGCCGCGAGCGTGGTGAGTAGGTTTAAGGCGCGTCGCCCCGTGCTCGAAAGCGCGGCGGGTGGCAAGCGCAATCCGCTTTTGGCCTCAATGTCCACCTGACCCCCTGTGTCGATGTGAAAGCGAAGGCCTTCCTCGCAAAATGGGTCGAGACCGGCGGCGAGTTTTCCGAGTGCGCCTGAATCGCCCGGTGTTTTGGCGGCCTGTTGGTCCCGGCGGGACGCCCAGCGTCCGAGTTGGGCGCGGCTCGGGGCGTTGTCGGGAAGTTGGCCGGCTACCCAGCTTTGCATCTCCCGTGCGAGCAGCCAGGCCGTGGGGAAATCGCTGGGGCAACTGGAAAGTACCGTCGCTTTGAGGCCTTCGCCCAATACCTCGATGGGTTTGGCGGGGACGCGGTCGGGCACCAGGCTGATGACCTTGCCGGCTTTTTCGCGGCTGGTTTGGATAAAAAGCGTGTCTTTGGCGACGGGTTCGGTTAACAGCGAGGTACGCCAGTGGTTGGCGTGGGGAAAATGGAGTTGGTAGCCGTGGCGGTTCGGCGGCACCGGGCTGAGCTGTTCTTCTTCGATTTCGAAATGTCCCGGTTCGTCTTTTTTGGCGACCCATTTCAGGCGGAGTTGGTAGCGCAGGTGGTTGGCGGTAGCGCGCAGGTCGCGTCCGGTTTCGTCCACGCCGTTGGGATCAATCAGCACGTCGGCCTCGAATTCCAGTCGGGCCGCCTTGTTTTTGTGACGCAGGAGGGCGGCCCGTTCCGCCGTGTCAAACGGGGCGATTTGGGTCAGGGCACTGTCGAGCGAACCGCCCGCCAGTAACTGAAGGAGGCGGATCGCTTCGAGCAGGTTGGATTTTCCGGCGCCCGCCGACCCGCTGAGGCAGGTGAGTGGTCCGAAAAACACCTCGGTTTGGTGTAGGTTCTTAAAACCTTTTATGGAAAGGCGGGTGAGCATCGCTTGGTTCCGATCAGGGGCGCTTACTTCAGTTTGGCCATCACTTTTTTCATATCTTCCCAAACGTCGCGTTTGGCGACCGGGTTCCGCAAAATATACGCGGGGTGGAAGGTGGGCATCACCATCCAATCGCGCCAGTTAAAGAACTGACCGCGATGTCGGGTAATCGACATGTTGGCGCCCTTCAGAAACGAAAAGGGCGTGGCGCCCAGTGCAACGATGACCTTGGGGTTCACGAATTCAATTTGTTTCTCAAGGATCGGTGCGCAGGCGGCTACCTCGTCGGGTAGCGGTTTGCGGTTGTTGGGTGGGCGGCATTTGACAATGTTGGCGATAAACACCGTATCGCGCCGGTAACCCATGGCGTCGATGATCCGTTCCAACAGTTGGCCCGCTTTACCGACAAAGGGTCGGCCGGTGCGGTCCTCGTCAAAACCGGGTCCTTCGCCAATGAACATCAGATCCGCGTCGGGGTTGCCTTCCCCAAACACAAAATGGGTGCGGGTCGTGCCCAGCGCGCAAGCCTGACATTCGTGGAAGACTTGGTAGGTCTTGCGCAGGCATTCCACCTTGTCCGCCCCTTGAATGGCGTCGGCTTTGGCACGGTTGTCTTCTTTCTCCAGCAGCGGGCCTTGCACCATGTTCATGATCGACATCAGGTTGGCCGCGGCCTTGGGTGCTGGGGCCGGTGCGGCTTTCGCCGCCGGTTTGCGTTCCCCGAGTGGGTTTGGCGGGGGTGGTGCGGCGTGAATCGGGCGGGGTGGCGGGGCATGGGCGGCGCCCCGGGCGGCGGGCTGTTGCAGGTCGGCGAGCAAGGCGGCAAAAGGGCTTTCGTCGAGGCTCAAACTCTCGAAGCCGACCACCTCCATGTATTTGAGGTATTCCTGTAAATCCTGCAGAACCGCCATGGTTGCAAACCGCCCCTTTGCCGTTACCTGGATCCGAGATCCGGCTGCCATTCTAGCGCGATTTTCGGTGTCTCAGTTGTTTTTTGTCGGTGCGGGTGCGGCCGTGTGAGCGGAATGAAGGAATTCGGTAAATCGGCGGTGAGCAACGTGAGATTGGGGTGCGTTCTTGGTGATATTTATGTGTTTTATGCAAATTTATGAGAATAATATTGATTTTTATGTGGGATAGACCTACACTTCACAATTCCAACCCGGCCTCGTGCCGGTTTGTTGCAAGGCGCGCTTTTTTGATGCCGGCTTATTTTTAAGCAATCGAGTACCCATTCCCGGCGTGCCTTCCAAGTGACCAACGGCGTTTGCCGCTTAGCCTGGGGGCGACGAGCCAGGCGAAGGATCCCTTCATGAACCATCCGAAAAACGTGCGAGCCGCCTTATTCGGTGCCACCGGCTACAGCGGGCTCGAACTGATGCAACTGATCAAGAACCATCCCTTTATCGAGATCACCCACGCGACCAGCCGCAAAGCGGCCGGTTCGTGCTTAAGCGAGGTGTTCCCGACCTTGGAACGACGACGATTGTGTGCACCCGATGCGGTGGATCTTGCTTCTATCGACTTGGCTTTCCTCTGTTTACCCCATGGTGGCGATCCTGGCTGTTCGATGGAAGAGGCCGCGCGTTTGCGGGCCGCCGGCGTGGCCGTGGTGGATCTGAGCGGCGATTACCGTTTGAAGGATCTCAATGCCTACATGCGTTGGTACGGCTGCGCGCACCGTTATCCCGAGTTGGTCGACTCGGCCGTTTACGGTTTGAGCGAGTGGAACCGGGCCGCGGTGGCCGAGGCTGCTTTGGTCGCCAATCCCGGCTGTTACCCGACCTGTACCGCGCTTTCCCTGTGGCCGTTGTTCGGGGACGATCTGATGCGTTCCGGTTCGCTGGTGATCAACGCCATGAGCGGCGTTAGCGGCGCCGGCCGCGGGGCCAAGGTTGCCAACCTGTATGTCGAGGTTAACGAAAGCGCCAAGGCCTACAATCCCGGCCAAAAACACCGTCACTTACCTGAAATTCGCCAGACCTTAACCGCGATGGCCGGCCATTCTTTGGATCAGGAAGTGGTGTTTACCCCACACCTGATTCCGGTCAATCGCGGCATTTTAACCACGACCTATGTGCCGCTTAAACAGGGGGTTACCTTCCAGCAGTGCCATGCACGCTACCGCGATCATTACGATGCCGCGCCTTTTGTGCACGTGCTCAATGACGGCGAACAGGTGTGTTTGCGCCACGCCGTTGGGAGCAACCATGTGGTGATTTCTCTGCACCAGGCCGACGACCACGGTTTGATCGTTTGTGCCGCGATGGACAACCTGATCAAAGGCGCCGCCGGGCAGGCCTTACAAAACGCCAACATCATGTTGGGTTTCGCGGAAACGGAGGGCCTGTTATGAACATCGATGTCTTCAAATTAGGTGGCGGCGAATCAGACAACCAAGCCTTTCTGGCGCAATTGGCGCGCAATTTAAACGGTCATCCCCGTCCTTTTGTGATCATTCACGGCGGCGGCCGTGAGGTCGCCCAACTGCAGAACCGACTTGGTATTCAACCGTCCTATGTCGCCGGCCTGCGGGTCACCGACGGCGAAACCTTGAAAATGGTCGAAATGGTGCTGGTCGGGAGTGTTAACAAACGCATTGTGCGCACCCTGTTCAGCGGCGGCTTGCGGGCCGTGGGCCTGAGCGGTGCCGATATGGGCTTGCTGCGCGCGACCCGCAAAACCGAGGTCAAAGGCGAACCCGCCGATCTGGGTTTTGTCGGTGAGATATCCGGGGTGAACAGCGCTTTTTTGCGGGATCTGTTGGCCCAGGGTTTGGTGCCGGTGATTGCGCCAGTCGCCTTTGGCGAGGACGGCCATGCTTACAACGTCAATGCCGATTCGGTCGCGCTCGCCGTGGCCAAGGCCCTGGATGCGTACAGCTTAACCTTTGTGACCGACGTTCCGGGTGTGCGCGACGGCTCCGGTCAATGGTTGGATCAAATCACCACCGACGCGGCCCAAGACGCGATTCAGCAGGGTGTGATTCGCGACGGTATGATTCCGAAAATCGAAGCGGCGACCGGCGGTGTCAGCGCCGGAATTGCCCGCGTCCAAATCGGCGGCATTGAGCGGGCCACCGTGGTTTGTGGTTAGGGGGCGCACATGATTGCAACGTTGAAGGCACGGAGCCGTCGGGAAGCGGTCACCATTCGCCGCGCACAATTCGCGGATCGCGAGGCGATTCACAGCTTAATTCAACATTTTGCCCGCGCGGGTGAGATGTTGCCGGTGCCCTTGGACGGGATCGGCAATCAAGGTTTTCTGGTAGCCGAGGTCGACGGCGAGGTTGTGGCCTGTGGCGCGCTTAAGTTCTGGGAAGACGGCACCGTCGAAATTCGTTCCCTTGCCGTGGCGGCCCATATGGCCGGCCGCGGCATCGGCAAACTGTTGGTGCGGCAATTGGCGTCGGCGTGTCAGGTGGCACTGCCGAACGGGGTCATGCCGCAATTATTCGCGCTCACCCTCAAACCGGCGTTTTTTCTCAAGGTGGGCTTTGACATCGTTCCGCGCGGCATGTTTGCCGCCAAAGAACGCGGTGATTGCGTGGCCTGTCCTTTTAAGGATGCGTGCCGCGAAATCGCCGTGTTGTGGCGCGGATCCTTTTGATCCGGTGGTACCCACCTTTGCCTCGTCTCTTTTTATCTGCCACGCGTGTGTGGCTAAGCATTTTGAGGTTTTCCCATGACCATTGCGCAAGCCATTGCAGCATTTGATTCTGATATCTTCCAAGAGGGTGCCGCCATTCCTTACCTGCCCGCGGGATTCCAAGCGAGCGGTGTGGCGGCCGGCATCAAAAAAACGGGTGACCGCGACGTAGCCCTCTTTGTCTCCAAGCGTGATTGTGCCTTGGCCGCGGTGTACACCACCAACCAAGTGCAGGCGGCACCGATCCGCGTTTCCAAACAACACCATGCCGCCGCGCCGTCGCGCACCCGTGCCGTGGTGCTCAACAGCGGCAACGCCAACGCCGTGACCGGCGCTTTTGGTGAGGCCGTGGCCCGCGAGATGGCTCGCCAAACCGCGGCCCACGTGGTTTGCGAGGCCGAGCAGATCGTGGTCATGTCAACCGGGGTGATCGGGGTCCAGCTTCCCCGTCAAAAAGTGCTCGCCGGCATTACCCAGGCCGCCAAACGGTTGTCGCCCGCGGGGGGCGGTGACGCCGCCGAGGCCATGCGCACCACCGATACCTGCATTAAGTTTCACGCTGTCAAAGGCGAGGGCTACCACCTGACCGGCTATGCCAAAGGCAGCGGCATGATCCATCCCAACATGGCCACCATGCTCGCCGTGGTGATGACCGATGCGGCCGTCCCGCAACCCGAACTGCAGGCCTGTTTGCAACGGGTCAACCAAAAAACCTTTAACTGCATCAGTGTCGACGGCGACATGAGCACCAACGACACCGTGGCGGTTTTGGCCAACGGCGCAACGGGTGTCACCCCCGACCTCGCCAAATTTGAAGCCCAACTAACCGAAGTGCTCACCAGCCTGGCCACCCAAATCGTGGCCGACGGTGAGGGTGCCACCAAGATGGTCACCCTCGACGTGGAAGGCACCGTCGACGACGCCGCGGCGCAACGGATCGGCAAGGCGGTGGCCACCTCGATGTTGTTCAAAACCGCGATCCACGGGGAGGACGCCAACTGGGGTCGGGTCTTGGCCGCGCTCGGCGCCGCGGGCGAACCCTTCGATCCCGACCGCGTCGACCTGTGGTTCGGCGGGCAACAAATGTTGGAAAACGGGCGTGCCCTCCCCTTCAGCGAAGCCGTCGCCCAACGGGACCTCTCCGAAAAAGGCGTCTCGGTCCGTCTGGCCCTCAACGGTGGCAGCGGCGCCGCCCGCATCTGGACCACCGACCTCAGCGCGGAATACGTCGCCATCAACGGTTCCTACCGCAGCTAGTTTGCAAAACAAGGGGCTTTTTGGGTTTCCCGTGGACGCTGTTTCATCCCAAACCCGCATTTATCACCAAGCGTTTTGCTACCGAATTGAAAAAGCTGCGATGACGAGAGGGCGGCTCGACCGAGTAAGTCGGAAGGCAAACCCTCGTAATCGCATGGGTTGCCCCGTAGCAGAAGTCCTTGTGAGAAATGCGGGCTTGACAAGAACTGAAGGCCAAGACCCACGGGTAGGCGGGGGGAAAATTCGTTTCCCGCTCCGCCGGACTTTGACGCCTCGTTAAGGTGGCGATGCACGATCAGTTGAGCTATTCTTGCCAGGTCCTATTTTTTCGCGAATCACTGACCACGCCCCGTCAGGCCGCGCGGTTTGTCTGCTTTTCCAGGTCCCCTTCTTTTCGCCTGTTCGCTGGAAAATCGGATTCGGCGTCTGCTCCTCCTCCCCTCGAGCCGATTCCGGTGGTTCGTTTCCATCCATGCCATTCGCCTGACGGACTTATCTCACTGTCGGGGTAAACCTTCATGAATATTTTAGTGACCGGTGTTGCCGGTTTCATTGGCTCGCACATCACCGAGAAACTGCTCCAAGAGGGGCACGAGGTGTTCGGCATCGACAACCTCAACGACTACTATTCGCCCCAGCTCAAACACGCGCGGCTGCAACGGCTGCAACGCTACGAAAACGGGCAGATCGAGAACTTCGACATTGTCGATACCAAGGCGCTTAAGGCCGCGTTCCAACGTTTTCGCCCCGACCTGGTTTTGCACCTCGCCGCCCAGGTCGGTGTCCGCTATTCCATTGAAAACCCAGCGGTATACGGACAATCCAACCTGGTTGGGTTTCTCAACATCCTCGAATGTTGTCGTGCCATGCAGGTTGATCGTTTGGTGTATGCTTCGTCCAGCAGCGTTTACGGCGGCAACCCGGACCTGCCCTACAGCGAAAAACAATCGGTAGACCATCCGGTTTCGCTTTACGCCGCCACCAAAAAAGCCAACGAACTGATGGCCCACAGTTACACCCATCTCTACGGCTTGCAAACCATCGGCCTGCGCTTCTTCACCGTTTACGGACCTTGGGGCCGACCCGACATGGCCGTGTGGCTTTTCTCCCAAGCCATCCTGCAAAACAAACCGATCCAGATCTACAATCACGGCGACATGGCCCGTGATTTCACCTACATCGACGACATTGTCGCCGGTATCCACGCCGCCCTGTTCCGCGGCGGTCTCGATCCCTACGAAATCTTTAACCTCGGCAACCACCAACGCGAGAAGCTGATGCATTTGGTTGGTTGCATTGAAGAAGCGATGGGCCGCAAGGCGGAAAAAGAACTGATGCCGATGCAGGCCGGCGACATGAAGGAAACCTACGCCGACATCGAAAACGCTCGTGCCAAACTCGGCTTCGAACCGCAAACCGAACTCGGGGTGGGGATTCGTCGTTTCGTATCCTGGCTGCTCGCCAATCCACAGTTCCATGGCTTCTGACGGCTAGGATGGTTGGGGATGAGAATCCCGCGGTTTTTGGGCTGCTTGGCTTGGTATCCGTTATTTCTCAGGATCTCTGGATGAATTGAAGATGGGCGGGGAGGAGTTTTTCCCTTTTGAGATGGATTGCGCATGTGGATAAGGCCGTAACTTCGTTCATCTTCTTTAGCTGATACATGGCTTCATCCACGCGAAACGCATAAATCCAAAGTGTTAAAGATGCCTGTCCCCCCATTGTTGCTTAGGGCGATTTCGATGGATCAGAAAATGAGTGAGCTACGTTCGAAGAATAGTGATCGAGGTGGACCCATTCATCCGCGGCGCCTCTTTGCACGGTCGTTCCAAATAGTGGCCCGCCTATCCTGTATCTATCCTGCATTCCTAAGAAATAAAGAAGCCAAACCAAGTCAAGGGTTTACAGGTGACTGTCCCCCCAATGTTTTAGCCAAAATCCCTCACACTTATCGCGCCTCTTAGGTAAAAACCCTGCCATAAAATAGTGGGGAAAGGGGTCCCGTTCCCCTTATCCAACAAGGTGGCGCGTTTCTTTTTGCTCAGCCTTGTTGTTCGCTATGGCGCCTGAAATTTTTTTCTAAGGCGCATGAGCACGACATAGGGCTGATCGTCGTCACCGAGATCGTGGGGGGAATCCTCGAACAAGTTCACCTTGAAAAGCCGCTCCAAGTTGCCGATGTTTTTGCGTGGCGTCACAAACATGACCAAGCCTTGGTAGGTATCGACCAGTCGGCTGATGCGGCAAATGATGCGTTGGTTTTCAAGTTGGCGACCGCTGGTATCGAAAGGGACAAAACCCATAACGCCGACCTGAACAAAAACCAAATGGTCAAAGGCCATGATGTTGAAAATGGTGCCTTTCGAATTGATCAGAGTGAACCGTGCTTTGTGATCCGTCGGTTCGATCGCTTCATAATCTTTGGGGGTTAAGGCCTGGGGGAACTTGATTGCTTGATAGGGCGTCGGTTTTCCTTTTTCATAAGGGTTTAGCCTGGCAAAACTCGAAAAATGGGCGCTGCCCAGCCAAAAGTGATCGCCTACTTGAGTGAGGGTGGTATTGATTTTTGATCCAAAAATCGCTTCATGATTCGTGTCTTTCAGAGAAAGCACCCGATCAAGAGCCACACCGCGAACACGCTTGGGTGTGTCCCAATCGACCTTCAAGGCGACTGCTTGAATGTCGGGTTGTTTTTGAGATGTGACATTGCCGAGAATCAATGTGTCTGGCTCCGGCCAGGCAAATGAAGCGCCGGTTGCGTTCATTTGATGGGGGTTTAATTTGGCGTTGATATTTAGATCAAACACAAATGTCCCGTCCGGTTCAAAGACCAAAATGGCGCCCTTATACAGATCCCAAAAGGCGACCCGGTTGTCGAAAATGCGTGTACCAAAGGCGATGCGTTGAACTTCGCCTGGACCACTCCCATTTGGCGCCACCGTGCGATCAAAGCCCCCGTCTCGGTGGTAGCGAAGGATCTTCGTCCCCCTATCATTGGTCATCAAAAAGCCGGAATGGGTCATGACGACGGTATTGGGTGCCTCGAACATCGCGTGGTCGTTTTGTTCAAGCGGGAATACGTCCTCGAATTCTAAAATGTCAATAAAGGATGTTACGTCGGAAAATAATTGAGATCCCTTGCGTGTCGATGCCGGTTCCGTTTGGCACGAACAGCAGAGAAGCAGCAGGAGGGCAATGGTTGGTGCAGTCTTCATCACATTTGACTACAAAAGCTTTCGCAGTTGGCTTCGATGTTGTCACAAGGGTTGCCAAACCCTCCTGTACAATCGTTCCAATACCATGTGTGACAAGTGTTACCTTTGTAACTTTCGGGAACACAAAATAAGGATTCGCAGCGGTAATAAATAACAATGCAATGGCATTCACATCTGAATTCAGCTTCTCCCCCATGTTGGTTGAAATACACGCCAAACTGTTGGCCAAGAATGGTGTTTGGGATGAGTAGGGTTAAATATAACATTACAAAAAATCTCATTGTTATTTTCATATTGATCCTCTTTGATGTTTTAAGTAGTTGATAATTAAGGATTTAATTAGAGGCGTGGCTGGGTGTTTTGCGGGTGTTTCGATTTAATATATTTCCTTGACGGGATATATGCTTGCCTGATTCGAGGCAAAGGGAATTTGACTGTTGGGTGGATTTTTGAATTAGAAGGAGTTGTGTTATCGGGTGAACGGTATCATTTTGAAAAAATGCATGCAATTCGAAAATCACGAGAAGGAACTTAAGGGAATCTTGATTTGGGACCTTGGGAGTAAAGGGAATACACGAAGATATCATAGGACCTGAGCTTAGCGATTCACCGAACTGCAAGGGCGCGCCAGAAATAGCAAAAGGCTCTTTTTGTTATGGGTTATAGGCAATTACCACAAAAAACCTATCCCACCCAATGGGTGACAAAAAGAGCTAGACGAAGAGTGTTAAAGATGCCTGTCTCCCCATAGAGTGTTAAAGACGTCTGTCCCCCCATTGTTGCCTAGGGGCGATTTCAATGGACCAAAAAAACGAGTGAGCCACGGTCAAAGAATAATGATCGAGGTGGACCCTTTCATCCGCGGCGCCTCTTTGCGCGGTCGTTCCAAATAGTGGCCCGCCTATCCTGTATCTATCCTGCATTCCTAAGAAATAAAGAAGCCAAACCAAGTCAAGGGTTTACAGATGCCTGTCCCCCCATTGTTGGTCCCTCCATTGTTGTCACTGGTTTGATTGCCCGCCGCCATCAATCCATCTTCAAACCATATCGAACAAACGCCCTATGCCCTGGCGGGTGTTTCCTAACCCACCTTCCGCACATTTGGGGTGACCCACGCTCCATTTCCTTGTTGCGCGGCTGGGCGCATCGCCTTATAGTTCCTAAACAGGACTCGCTAGGTCCTATTTAGTAGGGGGTTTCATGCTGCGCTTGCCCAAATCCGTTGATTACGGTGTTTTGATTCTGTTGACCTTGTTTGAGGCCGACAGCGATACACCCTTGAGCGCCCAGCAAATTGCCGAAACCTGTGGGTTGCCCCACCAGCAGGTCGCCAAACTCCTGAAAGTGTTGCAACGCCAGGATGTGGTTTCTTCGACGCGCGGACCGCGCGGCGGTTATGCGCTAAAGGTGGATGCGGGCTCCATGAACCTGTTGGCGGTCCACCGCCTTATCGAAGGACCGCTGACCGTTACCGAGTGCATGAATCCCGAGGATTGCCAATGCCGCGCCATGGCCTCCTGCCGCCTTCGTCCCTACATGGAAGCGGTCGACCGCGCGTTGCAACAAGCCCTGGAAGGGATTACCTTGGCCGCGATTAGCGAATCGAGACCGGTTTTTGCCGGATGGAGCTTGGCGGTATGACGACGCAGGCGGTAAAGACCCCGGTTTATTTGGATTACCACGCGACCACCCCGGTCGACAAACGCGTGTTCGACGCCATGCACCGTTATTTTTGCGAGGAATTTGGCAACGCGGCCAGCAGTGAACACCGCTTTGGTTGGATGGCCGAGGCCGCGGTGAAACAAGCGCGCCAAACCATTGCCGAAACCCTTTCGGCGCGTCGTCCCGCCGAGATCATCTTTACCAGCGGCGCCACCGAAAGCAACAACCTCGCGATTCTGGGTGCGATGCACGCCAACGCCCACAAGGGCGACCACTTGATTTCCGTGGTCACCGAACACAAAGCGGTGCTGGATCCCTGCGCTTTTTGGGCGCAGCAGGGTGGCCGCGTCACCCTGCTCCCGGTAAACCGACAGGGTTTGATTGATTTGGAAGCTTTGGAAGCGGCCATTGATGAAGGCACGGTCCTTATTTCCGTCATGGCGGCCAACAATGAAATTGGCGTCTTGCAAGATCTCAACGCCATCGGCGCCCTGGCCAAACGACGCGGTGTTCTGTTTCATACCGATGCGGCCCAGGCGGCCGGCAAGATCCCGCTGGATGTCGAAGCGATGGGCATCGACTTGTTGTCGGTTTCGGCGCATAAGTTTTACGGACCCAAGGGGGTCGGTGCCCTGTATGTGCGTCGCCGCAACCCGCGCGTTCGTTTGCAACCGCTGCTTTTCGGCGGCGGCCACGAGGAAGGTTTGCGGTCCGGCACCTTAAACGTGCCAGGCATCGTTGGTATGGCCAAGGCGCTGGAATTGGCCGCGGCCGAGATGGACGCCGAAAGCACACGCCTCGCCGCCTTACGTGATCGTTTGTGGCACCAACTGCAAAAAACCGTGGCCGATATCGAAATCAGTGGCTGTCCCGAACGGCGCTTGCCCGGTAACTTGCATGTGCGCATTGCCGACGTTGAACCCGAAAAATTGTTAACCGCGCTGAAAGATGTCGCGCTTTCCTCGCGTTCCGCCTGTACCTCCGCCTCCCAAGCGCCCAGCCACGTGATGGCCGCGCTTGGTCTGGACAGGGAGCGCTTGCAGGCGGCCGTGCGCTTCGGTTTGGGCCGTTTTACCACCGAGGCCGAAATCGATTATGTTGCCACGCGTGTGGCGGAAACCGTTGGCGACCTGCGTCGCGAGAACACGGTCGGAAAAAATACGTAAACACCAATTACCAAAGCATTTTAAGGAGTGGACCATGATCACACTAACCGATGCAGCCCAAAACGAACTTGACCGCATCTTGCAAAACGAAGGAAAAGGCAACAAAGGCATCCGCTTGGGTGTTAAAGGCGGCGGTTGTTCCGGCTTCACCTACGTGATGGACTTCGCCATCGAGGAACGCGAGGGCGACCAACTGTTCAACACCCAGCGCACCCCGGTTTTTGTCGACCCCAAATCGCTGGAGTTCCTGGATAACCTGGAGATCGACTTCTCGTCCGATCTGCTCAACCGCGGCTTTAAGTTCCGCAACCCCAACGCCACCAAATCCTGTGGTTGCGGCACCTCCTTCGCCGTATAACCCCGCGACCCACGAAAAGTTGATCTGAAAAACCCAGGCGGCGTCTCCGCTTGGGTTTTTCTTTTTTTGGCGCACCCGTGGTCGGAAGAACCCGGCCGGCATGGGGTATACTGCGCCATGCGCGTCACACGCGCGATCCCCTATCGAGCAGCGTATGGTTGAAACATCCCGTTATCTGACGGACGAGGTCGTGCAGGCGCTTCGCCGCGAAATCGAAGAAAATCAAGGTGCCGAGCTTTTTGCCATCCTTTCGCGGCCCGACGGCGATAGCAAATACAACCAACTCAACGTGGTCTGTCGCGGTACCCACACCGAGGTCCCGGCACTGGTGAGCCGCACCCAGCCTGGCGACATGACGGTCCACAACCACCCGAGCGGCGTGCTGCAACCTTCCCAAGCCGACATGGCCGTGGCGCAAATGTTTGGCGAGGAAGGCGTGGGTTCGATGATCGTCAACAACGCGGTCAGTCATTGCATCGTGGTTGCCGAGCCGGTGAAAGACGACAAAAAAATCGACGTGGCCGAACAAGAAGTGCTGGGGGTTCTGGGTCCCAAGGGGCACCTCGCCAAGGTCATGGAGGGCTACGAGCCGCGCACGGCCCAGGTCGACATGGCGCAGGCGGTGGCCGGCGCATTAAACAAAGAAGAGATTCTGTCTGTCGAGGCGGGTACGGGTACGGGCAAAAGTTTGGCGTATTTGGTGCCGGCCCTGTTGTGGACCAAAAACAACCGCGACCGCGTGGTGATCGCCACCAAAACCATTGCGCTCCAAGAACAGTTGGTCAACAAAGACATCCCCTTGGCGCGCAAGGCGGTACCCGACGCGCCGCGCGCGGCCCTGATCAAAGGTCGCGGCAATTATGTCTGTCTGCGCAAGCTTCAAGATGCGCGCACCCAGACGGGATTGAAATTTGACGAAAAAGACAACGATGTCGCCCGCGAGATTGAGGACCTGGGCAAGTGGGTGGAGGAAACCGGGAATGGTGATCGTGCCGACCTCCCTTTTTTACCCAGCAACGAAGCCTGGGACCTGGTGCGTTCCGACGGCGACATGTGCCTCGGCGTGAAGTGTCCCTTTTACCAACGGGCACCTTTTTATGAATCGCGGCGCAAGGCGGCCCAGGCCAAGATTTTGGTGGTGAACCAGGCGTTGTTGTTCAGCGATTTATCCGTGCGTTTGACGGCCGAGAATTACAAAACCGCGGCGGTGATGCCGCCCTACAGCCACGTTATTTTGGACGAGGCCCACAGCATGGAAGACATTGCCACCGACCACTTCGGCAAGAAGATTAACTCGCTGGGGTTGCGGTTGTTGCTGGGTAAGTTCCACAGCTCCTCGCGGGGCAACAAAGGGCTTTTGGTGCGCATGTTGAACCTCACCACGGAATCGCAACCGACCTTTGCACGAGAGATGAGCGATACCCTGATTCCCGGGTTCATCATGCAACGGGACGAGGTGGTGCAGCAGATGTACGCCTTGTCTCGTGCATTGCACGAGCACCTGAATCCCGAGGGTCAGCGCAACTTGGTGGTGTGGGTACGTGACCAAATGTTGCAGGAAGGTGCGCTGGATGCGGCCAAGCAGGAAGCCGCGGCGCTGATGGAAATGATCCACCGATTGACGTTGATCATCAAGCGGGTGGGCACCTATTGGGAGAATTTGCCCGACAGTTTTCGCGAGAAGCACCAAGGGGTCGAGGTTGAGATGCGGGCGCGCATGCGGCGCATCGAAGCCACGATGTTCGCACTGAAAAATTTCGCCGTGCGCCAAGATGAGAACGAGGTGCCTTGGTTGGAGCTGAAGATTCAGCGGGAACTCGAGGAGTTCGAATACCGTGTTTCACCGCTGGACGTTTCCAACGTATTGCGAAATGCGTTGTTTAAACCCTTTAAATCGGTGGTAATGACCTCGGCGACCTTGGACTTGGAGGATGAGTTCCGGTTCTTTAACGACCGGGTTGGTTTGACGGGGTTCAGCGAAAAAAAGGCGGCTGCATTGCGACTGAAGTCGCCCTTTGATTACCGGACCCAGGCGGGCCTGTACTGTATTCGCATGCAAAGCTCCCCGACCCACCGCGCCTTCGCCGAAGAACTCGCTAACCTCGTTCTTCGCACCAGTTTATCGAAGTTGCCAGGCGGTACGTTGATCTTGTTTACGAGTTATCAGCAGATGCGGGAAGTGGGTCGGATTTTACAATATCCCTTGGATCAAGCCGGGGTTCCACTGCTCATTCAGGGCACCGCGCAACGGTCGCACCTGGTGAAACGTTTGAAGGAAACGCACGGGGTGTTGTTGGGTACCGATTCCTTTTGGGAAGGGATTGATTTGCCGGGGGCGGCGTTGACCAAGGTGATTATCGCCAAGTTACCTTTTCGCCAGATGCGCGATCCTTTGTTTGAGGCGCGTTGCCAGAAACTGGAGAGTGAGGGCAAGAGTTCCTTTAAAGAGTACTCGTTGCCGTTGGCCTTGTTGAAGTTCAAGCAGGGCGCGGGGCGTTTGATTCGCACCAAGCAGGACCGCGGCGTGTTGGTGATTGCGGATCCGCGGGTGTTGGAAAAGGGATATGGTAAACGCTTTTTGCGATTGGTCGATGAGTTTCCCATGTGGGAATCGACGCAGGCACAGTTGCACGATGCATTGAACCAATTGGGAGCGGAAGCGTGAAGGCGTTGCCGAGCGGGCGGGTGCGTTTTAGTTCCGCGGCGTTGGAGGAACCGGAACAGACCTATTCGGTCTATTTGCAGGGTCGCTATTTTGCGACCTTATCGATGTTGCCCTACGTGTTGTTGATTCTGGTGGTGTTTTTTATCGCTGCTTTTCTGTTTACCTTGGCGTTCCTGCAGGACGGGGCGGAGAGTTTCCGCATCACCTTGATGCCGTTTCTGTTGGGCACCGCGGTGTTGAGCCCGGTGGGTTTGGTGATTCTGTTTATGATCCGTTGGCATGGGCGGCGCCGTGTTGATTTGACCGAGGGTGGTATGAGTTTGGTGACACCGAATGGTCAGGAATTGTTTGTGCCGTGGCAGCATTTACACGCGGTGGAGTTGCGTTTCAACCCGCCGCGGGTGGTGACCTGTACCTTGGTTACCCCGATCACGAGTTTCACCTTTACGAACTTGGAGCTCAACTTGGCGTCGCGGTTACCGCTGGCGGAGGTGTACCAGAAAGGTTTTGAATTGGCGACGTTACGCGACTTTCTGTACTATCTGTATCGAAGGGCGCCGCAAGCTCAGTGGCGGTTGGGTGAGAGTTTTCAAGAGCGGTTTAAGGTGTACTACCCGCCCTACGATTTGGAGAAGATGAAATAGATGGAAGTGGATCTGCGCGGACAAACGGTGACCCAGGCGGTGGTATTGGCGCGCCGGGCGATTGCGGAATGCGAGGCCGACCAGCTCGTTTTAAAAACGGAGAGCGAGGTGGTGAAGCTTAACCTTTACAACGCCTTAACCAAGATGGGTCACCGTTGTCGCCTGGAGCGTCAAGGACCTTTTTTTACCTTAACCGTGCAAATCGGGGGTGGTGCGAGGAAACCGCGGGCGCAAGCGGAGCCGGACGACGGCAGCGTGGTACGCAAGGAGATCACGGCGTTTCCGGCGCGGAACCTGGATGCGGAGGAGGTGAAAAGCGCGCGTCGTCGGCGTCGGTCCGAGCGCCGCGAGGAAGCCGCCGAGCGCGCGCATTCGGCGCGGTCTGAACAGGCCCGAGCGCCGCAAGCGCCGCGGGAGCAGGCGCCGGCCGAGCAGCCGAGCGCTGGAGCGCCGCAAGCCGGCGCAGGAGCGCCGCAAGCCGGCGCAGGAGCACCGCAACCCAGTGTTGCTCAGCCGGGCGGGCTTGAGGTCGAGGCCTCCATGATGTGCTGGTTGATCCTGCAACAGGAGCAGTTGGGTCAGCGTGACAGCAAGCTGGGTTACGACCTGTTGGCCGAGTTCTTGGAGAGCCTGGAGCCGTCGCGATTCGCGGGTATGTTTTTGATTCACCGTGCCGCGCGGCTCTGTGATCCGAGTTTCCAGCAGGGGCGCTTTTTGAAAATTTTACGGGCGCGTCGGATCCATCTGTGGGTTTGCGCCAAGTCCCTGAATTATTATGAGATTGAAGATCCTCCTGCCCCGATTCAACGGGCCCAGATTATCGACATTCAGCGGTTGGCTTCGCTGTACCGGCTCGTGTGGATTTAGGTTTTTGTCATTTGGGGCGGCCGGTCCCGTTCCCGTGGGTTGGGATGGTTCATTTCGTGATTTCAACAACCTGGGGTAGAATCGCACATTCCATGACTCCTGCGCGTGTGGTGGTGCATTGAGGTGGAAGATGAATGAAATGGTACCAACAGTCCGCATCATGTTTCTGGTTGTGTTGACGGCCGGTGCGGCCCTTTTCGGCCAAACGCCGACGGAACCCAAAAAGAAGAACCCCTGCCAAGCGCAGGTTGCGTTGAAGAACACCACCATCGGGCTGCTGCGCAAGCAGTTGGAAACCCGTGATAAAACGGTTACCGCCTTGGATGACGAGCTGGACTCGCGCAAGGACCGCATTGATCAGTTACTCGGTGATCTCGAGGAAAAAGAGCGGGAAATTGCGCGTTTGGAGAAACTGCTGGACTTTCAAAAGTCGCTGACAAAGTTTCAGGAAGGCCAAATCGAGAAGTTCCGCGAAGTATCCGCCGAACAACGAGCCCAGCTCAAGAGTCTCAATAAGCAGCTTGAGCAAAAGTGAGTTGAACAATTTTATTTGCAATGCCTTGGCTGTTGTTTGTTATGATGGCCTAGTTTCTAACCTATACCCAGCCCTTGAAGGGTCTTTGCCACGGTTGTTCCGTTGGCGTAGTCCCTGATCGCAGCTTCTGCAAGCAAACGAATCTGTTTGAAGCAAACGCGAAGCGCGCTCGCGATCTGAGAACGCGCGTCCCGGCCACGCCCGTTGCCTAGGGGCGACATGGCCGAGCTGTACGCGGTTTCACGCGATGTGTGTTTTCCCGACTGCTGTATCTTTTCGGCGGAGACGGCTCCATGCACATTTTTTTTCCCAAGGAAATCGCTGATTTGGAACAACGTGTCGCCGTTGTTCCAGAAACCGTAAAAAAACTTATCGCCGCCGGCTACACGGTTTCGGTTGAGAAAGGGGCCGGCCTGAAAGCGGCGGTCAGTGATGCGGCCTATGAAAAAGCCGGCGCCACCGTCGCCGGCGATGTCGCCCAGGCTTGGCAGCAGGCGGATATCGTGGCCAAGATCAACGGCCCGGTTCAGCACCCCGAGCTCAAGAAACACGAGGCCGAGATGATCAAAGAAGGCGGGATTTTGATCGCCTCGCTGGTGCCGGCCAATGAACTGGACGCGATTAAAATCCTGATGCAGCGCAAGGTGAGTTGCTTTTCCATGAGCCTCATTCCCCGCATCACCATCGCCCAAAAAATGGATACGCTTAGCTCCCAGGCCAGTATCGCCGGTTACAAAGCGGTGCTTATGGCCGCGGCGCAACTCGGCAAGTACTTTCCCCTGCTGATGACCGCCGCCGGCACCATTACCCCGTCCAAGGTGGTGATACTCGGGGCCGGTGTTGCCGGCTTGCAGGCCATTGCCACCGCGCGCCGGCTCGGGGCCAATGTTGAAGCCTTTGACATTCGCGCCGCGGTTAAGGAACAGGTCGAGAGTTTGGGCGCCAAGTTCATCGACATCCCGGTTGCCGACGCGGAAGATGCGGGCGGTTACGCCAAGGAACAAAGCGAATCCGAGCAGGAACGCCAGCGCCAAGAGTTGGCCAAGCGCCTGTCCTCGGCCGACGTGGCCATTACCACCGCGCTGATCCCCGGTCGTCCCGCGCCGCTGCTCATCACCGAGGAGATGGTCAAGGGCATGCCCTTGGGTTCGGTGATCGTCGACATGGCGGTCTCCCAGGGCGGCAACTGCGCTTTGAGTGAGCCCGGTCAAACGGTGGAGCGCGAAGGCGTCACCATTATCGGCGAGCTGAACATCCCGGCCACGGTGGCCATCCACGCCAGCCAGCTCTACGCGCGCAACATGCTTAACCTCATCACCCACCTGACCGTGGAGAAACAGTTCAACATCGATCTCGAAGAGGTCGTAACCGACGGCGCATTGCTCACCCACGACGGTTCCTGTCGTCACGAGCACTCGCGCTCCCTGTTGGAGGCTTCCTAATGTCACCGCTTCTCATTGGTCTCTACGTCTTCGCCCTGGCGGTTTTCGTCGGCTTTGAAATTATCACCAAAATTCCACCCACCCTGCACACACCGCTGATGTCGGGTGCCAACGCCGTTTCCGGCATTACCATCGTCGGTGCGCTCTTTTGTGCGCGTACCGCCGACATGACCACGGCCAACATCCTCGGGTTCCTGGCGATCCTCTTTGCCATGATCAACGTGGTTGGCGGCTTTATGGTCACCGACCGCATGCTCAAAATGTTCGGCGGTAAGAAATAAGCCATGTCATTAGGATCAAAGGGGTAGGCCGGTGAAAACAGCAGTCGCGTTAATGTATCTGGTGGCTTCCATTTTGTTCATTTTAGGGTTGAAGATGCTGACCCGCGTGAAAACCGCGCGCAACGGCAATCGCCTGTCTTCGACCGCCATGTTGCTGGCCGTCGTGGCCACGCTGCTCGATATGGGTCAGGTCGATTACACCTTCATCATCGCGGGGATCGTGCTTGGTTCGGCGATTGGTGCGATCATGGCGCTCAAAGTGGAAATGACCTCCATGCCTGAGATGGTCGCCATGTTCAACGGTTTCGGCGGCGGTGCCTCGCTGCTGGTGGCCGGTTCCTTTTTATTTGAAAACGTCTTTGCCGGGAACCTCGCCTTCGGTGGGATCCTGCCGATGGATACCACCATCACCCTGTTCATCAGTGTGCTGATTGGTTCGGTGACCCTCACCGGGAGTTTGATCGCTTTTGGGAAACTCAACGGCAAAATCTCCGGGCAGCCGATTCTTTTCCCCGGCAACAACATCCTCAACCTGTTGCTGGTGGTCGGTATTTTGGGCTCGGTTGTGTTTGTGGTTGGCTTTAATGAGGATCCCAATATTGCCTTTACGGTGAGCATGACCGTGATTGGACTTTCCTGTGTGCTGGGCGTGCTGTTGGTTACGCCCATCGGCGGGGCCGACATGCCGGTTGTGATCTCGCTGCTGAACTCCTACTCGGGTTTGGCGGCCTCGGCTACCGGTTTTGTGCTTGGCAACAACATGCTGATCATCTGCGGCGCCCTGGTAGGTGCATCCGGTTTGATCCTGACCCAAATTATGTGTAAAGCGATGAACCGTTCCTTGGCCAACGTATTGTTCGGCGGCTTCGGCCAGGCCGATAGCGGTGGCGGCGGCGGTAAAAACGACGACGCGTACCACAGCGTGAAGTCGTGCGGGCCGGAAGAAGCGGCCATGATTTTCGAATCGGCACGCGACGTGATTATTGTACCGGGGTACGGTTTGGCCGTTGCCCAGGCGCAACACGCCACCAAGGAATTGGCCGACCTGCTGATTAAAAACGGCGCCAATGTGCGTTATGCCATTCACCCCGTTGCGGGCCGGATGCCGGGCCACATGAACGTGTTGCTGGCGGAAAGTAACGTGCCCCACGAGCAACTGTTCGACTTGGATCAGATTAACGACGATTTCCAAAACGCCGATATTGCGCTGATCCTGGGTGCCAACGACGTTGTTAACCCGGCCGCGACCAAGGATCCCGACAGTCCGATCCACGGCATGCCGGTCCTGAAGGTGTGGGACTCCAAGACCGTGTTTGTTGTGAAACGGAGCTTGAGCCCCGGCTTTGCGGCTATTCCCAACGATCTGTTTAACTACGACAACAACATGATGCTGTTTGGCGACGCCAAAAAGATCTTGACCCAACTGGTTCACGAACTCAAAGAGATGGTCGATTAGCATCCCTTTTCATCGTGAAACGCCCGCCGCCGAACCACTCGGTCGCGGGCGTTTCTTTATGTTTGGACACGTTTGCCGACCCATTTCAGCGAGCCGGCAGAAAATCTGCTGAGAATGGTGGGCTAATTGCTGTGTTTGACGCGGTTTTGTGAGAACCTTTTGAGGTTTGTTCGATTAAGGAAAGGCAACAAGGGAGGAGCGATGGGTTTGTTGACGGGTGCGGTTGCATGTACACGGTTCACGATTACCAGCATGCCCGAGGAAATCCCCTTCGAAAATGCCGCCTTCCGCGCGATTACCCCGGGTTCCGCCATCCGCGAACGCAGTGGCTTTGTCCCTTTCAAACCGGAAGAGCCGTATGTGATCGGCGCGGGCCGCTGGGCCTTTCGCGTGCGCATCGACAAAGTTTTGTTGGACAGTACCTTGATCAACGAACGTTTGATGGAGTTGATTAAGGTTGAGGAAGAAAACGTGGGTCCCCCCTCGCCGCAGACGCGCCGCCAATTGCGCAAGTTGGCGGAGGACGAGCTGATGGCCCATCCATCGCCGAAATCAAAGATTATTGAATGCACCATCGACAACATGATCCTGTACGTGGGTTCCACGTCGAAAGGCCATCTCGGCACCGTTTTGGAGCTTTTACAGCGGCTCGGGGTTGAGGTTGAATACAAAACCCCTTGGCTGGACCGCGCCTTGGATGAACCCCCCAACGAGGTCGTTGATTTCAAAGAGCCAGGCCAATCGATTTGGGGTGCGCGGTTTCTGCGTCAGCTGATGGGTGATTCCGAGACGATTGTTGAGCCGGAAAAAGGCAGCGTGAAATTGCAGACGATCGACGGGGCGAAAGTGTCGCTTTCGGGCCCGGTGGTGCGCGAGCTGGACCGGTTCCTTGATGCCGACGCCGAAATTCTCTCGGCCAAGTTGCTGATGAAAGACGTGAGTTTCAGCCTTGACGGTTTGGCGTTCCGCATCAGTGGGTTTAAGCTCGACAGTTTCAAATCGAGCCACTGGACCGAACAATTGGACGAACGCATGGAGCACATCAAAGGGTTGTGGGACATGCTCGAGCTCAAATTCGAAATGCTGCTGGCGGATGAATTGCCGGAAGGAACGACGGGCGGGTAGCCCGCCGGTTTGATCCGATGAACCCTGGCGGGGTTCACACACCCGAATGAGGCAATGACGGGACGGGCATTGATTCGGTGAATGGTGGGGTTCACACCCACGAATGGGGCAATGATTGGGCGGGCTATGATCCGGTGAACCCTGATGGGGTTCATACACCCGAATGAGGCAATGATTGGGCGGGCTATGATCCGGTGAACCCTGATGGGGTTCATACACCCGAATGAGGCAATGATGGGACGGGCTATGATCCGGTGAACCCTGATGGGGTTCACGCACCCGAATGAGGCAATGATGGGACGGGCTATGATCCGGTGAACCCTGATGGGGTTCATACACCCCTATGTGTGGACCACCATTGATTTAAAACCGTGAGCCGGCGGCGAACGACATTTGGTTAGGCTGAAGGCCTTACGGATTTCAGCCCTGGGTAAATGGTTGTAGAACAACCGTTTACCCAGGGTCCCCGGGGGTTCCCGTTGTGCAGGCCGCCAGAGGCGCCGGCCTCACAACAAACAACCAATCCGTTGGGTTTATCTTGTTCCGGGAAACGATCCGTTTGGGGTTTATGATCCCCGCGGGGTTCCCGAATCGCAACGCCTGGGGTTTATGATCCCCGCGGGGTTCCCGAATCGCAACGCCTGGGGTATATGATCCCCGCGGGGTTCCCGAATCGCAACGCCTGGGGTATATGATCCCCGCGGGGTTCCCGAATCGCAACGCCTGGGGTATATGATCCCCGCGGGGTTCCCGAATCGCAACGCCTGGGGTGTCGGCCCATGCAGGGCCTTCCTGATCGTGAACCCCAAACACCCAGGGTGCGACCATTTTCAATGGTCGTACCCGGGGCTAACATATGGCACCCCTGTAGGGTGCGTCCAGAGTGGCGAGGCGAAGCCTCGCATTTAATCAAAGCATGGTCCATAGATGGGGTTGTGCGGCCCGCTTCGGGGCGCGCCGGATCAAACCCAGCCACGCCGGGTCGCCAACGGATCAAAACCCAGCCACGCCGGGTCGCCAACGGATCAAAACCCAGCCACGCCGGGTCGCCAACGGATCAAAACCCAGCCACGCCGGGTCGCCAACGGATCAAAACCCATCCAAGCCGGATCGCCAACGGATCAAACCCGATCCAAGCCGGGGTGCCAACGGATCAAGCCCCATCCAAGCCGGGGTGCGCCGGATCAAAACCCACCCACGCTGGGTCGTGGGCGAATTGAGGCCCATCCACGCCGGGTCGTGGGCGAATCAAGCCCTACCCTCGTCGGGGTGCACCGGATCAAAACCCATCCAAGCCGGGGGCCACCAACGAATCAAAACCCAACCAAGCCAGGGGTCGCCAACGAATCAAAACCCGGCCAAGCCGGGGGTTGCCAACGGATCAAAACCCAGCCAAGCCGGATTCTGAAGGAAGCATGGCCAATCCAGATAGGGTGGTGAACCCATCAACAACCGACCACACCGATTTGCGTGCTGAAAAACACGGTGAATCAATACCCAGGATTTATGTTTGGATCGAGCCGGCGCGCTTAGCTACCCTGCGCCGGCAGTGAATCTTCATCGACCAGGTAGAATTTAAACGCCAGCATGCCGAAATTGACCATGTCTTGGTCGTTAACCGGATGCTCGCCGCCGTTGGTAGCCTTGGTGCCGTTGACGTAGGTACCGTTTAAGACGCCGATCTCTTCCTGCACAAAGAACTGGTTGTTGCGGCGGAAAATGACCGCGTGGCGGCGGGAAACCGAGCGGTTGTCGTCCTCATACGTCAAGTCGACCTCGGGTTTGATACCCGTGACGGGATCGTAGCGGCCGACCAGGTTGCGGTCGGAATTGAGGATAAAGACGCGGTTGGACGAGAGTGATACCAACTTGCCCGCGATGCGTTTTTCCTTGGGGACCTTGATGTTGGGTTGCGTCATCAGCGCTTCGTTTTCCATCCTGGAAACGCGCTTAAACAAATCGTCGACCTTTTCTTCCGATTGACGCAGTTTGGTCGAGAGCTTTTGCAACATGCGAATGGCGATTTCCATGTTGGCTTTGAGCATTTTGACAAAGGTGCCGCGGTGAATAATGACCACCGAGGTGGGTTCGGTGGCGCGGGCCGTTTCCATGCGTGGGCTGTGTTCGAGAATGCTGAGTTCGCCGAAAAAGTCGCCTTTCGACATTTCACCCAAAATCTCGGAATGGGTCGCGTCGCCTTTGACCAACTCGACCGTGCCCGACTTGATGACGAACATGCAGTTGCCGTCTTCTCGTTCTTTGTAGATGGTTTCCCCGGCCTCGTACTCGACTGTGTACTGTGCAAAGAAGTTTCCACCACTCATAACCACACCCCTGAGTATCGTTGGTTTCGCTTGCAGACGACCGGCCGTGAAGGACAGCAATTAATCGAACACGTTCGTTCTCGGCAACTGCCGATCCGATTGGCTCAGATTGGTTTTCCGGCGCGCGCTTGATCGCCGTACCATCCATGATAAGGTTCGGTGCCGTGCGGTTGGTTCAAAAAAACCCTGCTGAGCCATGCGGATCGGCCCGGAGATTCACATCGTTTGGCACTTAATCATAGAAGAATGTCCCACAAATGCCAAGCGCTTTTAAATGGTTGACTTATCCAATTTCTTGCGCTTTTTTTAAGGGTTGCGACCGGTCGTGAACGGCAACCGCTTGGCCGCGCAGGGTTTGATTTAATCCGCCCTCGGCTCGCTTCGCCAAAACATCGATTCCTCATATTGGACGCCGGCGGAACGCGGTACACTACCCTTTACATTTCAAGAGGGAGAAAGTTGCGTGAGCGAAACGACACAAACCGAACAAACCTATAGCGATCCCAAGTTGGCGATCACCAAGGTCTACACCAAAACCGGCGACAAGGGTACGACCGCGTTGGTCGGCGGGAAACGCGTCCCCAAGAACCACGCCCGCATTGAGGCCTATGGCACGGTTGATGAACTCAACGCCTTTGTCGGCGCGCTGGTTGTCACGGTTTCCCGGGACGCCCACCAAAGCACCGAGGTAAACTGGTTCATCGAGGTGCTGGTGCGCATTCAGCACGAGCTGTTTAACCTGGGTTCTGTTTTGGCGACCCTACCCGAGGACTTGCATCCCAAGCAGCCGCGCGTGCAAGCCGCGGATATTAAACGCTTGGAAGAAGATATCGATCACTGTAACGACATGCTGCCCGCGTTGCGCTCTTTTGTCCTGCCGGGTGGCAGTCGCGAGAATACGGATCTGCATATTTGTCGCACCGTGTGCCGACGGGCCGAACGACGGGTGATCGCCCTGGCTGAAACGGAAACCGTCCCCGAGTACAGCGTGGAATACCTCAACCGCTTGAGCGACGCTTTTTTTGTCTGGAGCCGTTGGATCAACCGCATTTTGGATCGTGAGGAAACCCTTTGGGAGCCCAACCGCGCGGCAAGCGCCTCGGCGGGCCGATAACAAGGCGGTTCTTCCGGTCTTTTTTTTGATTCCTCGGACTTCAGCGGCGGTTTTCTTGTTTGGAAAACCGCCGCTCCTACATTATTAATAAGCCCGCGCTGTTTTGGTGTTCGGGCATAAAAAAAGGGAGCCACAAGGGCTCCCTTTCTTGGATCACCGCGAGGGGTGATTATTTGTTCTTGCGCTCGGCACGCTCTTCCATCACCTTGGCGGCCACGGAGTCGGGTGCGGCTTCGTACTTTTCGAATTCCATCGAGAAGGACGCTTTACCTTGGGTTAAAGAACGCAGCTCGGTGGAGTAACCGAACATTTCGGAGAGGGGTACCGAGGAGTTCAGGATGCAGGTACCGTCGGCTTGGGTGTCAATGCCGGCGATGATGCCGCGGCGGGAGGACAAGCTGCCCACCACGTTACCTTGGAACTCTTGAGGCGATTCCACTTCAACCTTCATGATCGGCTCCAGCAAAACAGCCTTTGCTTTCGCAATCGCTTGTTTCATGGCCTGACGGGAGGCGGTACGGAACGCGGTCTCCGAGGAGTCAACGTCGTGGTACTTACCGTCGTTCAGGTGAACACCGACGCGAACCATGGGGAAGCCGGCCAGAGGGCCCTCATCCATAACGTCTTTGAAACCTTTTTCACAAGCGGGGATGTATTCGGTAGGAATGTTACCGCCCTTGATGTTGTTGACGAATTCGAAGTTTTCTTCGTGTTCGGCGTCGAGGGGGTAGATTTTACCGACAACACAACCGTACTGACCGGAACCACCGGTCTGTTTCTTGTGGGTGTAGTCGTATTCGGCTTCGCGACGGATGGTTTCGCGGTAGTTAACCTGAGGGGCGCCTACTTCAACCTCGGCTTTGTACTCACGCTTGATGCGCTCGATGTAAACCTCGAGGTGAAGCTCGCCCATGCCGGCGATTACGGTTTCGGCTGACTCTTCATCAACCCGCACACGGAAGGTGGGGTCTTCTTTCATGAAGCGGTTCAGCGCTTTACCCATTTTCGTGGCGGCCGCGTTGTCCACGGGTTTAATCGCCAACGAAATAACCGGCTCGGGAACGAAGATCGATTCACAAGCGTAGTTCAACGGATCTTGACAGAAGGTATCACCGGAGGCGCAGTCAACGCCGACCATGGCGATGATGTCGCCCGCGCTTGCTTCGTCGATGTTTTCTTTGTCATCGGCGTGCATGCGGACCAGGCGGCCGACCCGGAGCTTTTTACCGGTACGCGTGTTGTAGATGGTTTCACCTTTGCGCAAGGTACCTTGGTAAATACGGGTGTAGGTAACCTGACCGAACTGTTCTTCGGTGATTTTAAACGCCATACAAACCAAAGGCTTGGATGCATCCGGCTCCAGGGGAACCTGTTCGCCCTCGGGGTTGTCCAGGTCGGTGGCGGACTGAGGTTCTGCTTCCAGAGGAGAAGGCAGGTAGCGCTCAACCGCGTCCAACAGACGTTGAACACCTTTGTTTTTAAAGGCGGAACCCATGTAGACAGGAACCATGCCGAGGGATTGAACACCTTTCTTAATCGTCGCGTGGATCATGTCCTCGGGGATGTCTTCACCCTCAAGCACCAGCTCCATCAAGTCGTCGTTGAAGTGGGTCAATTCTTCCAGCATGATTTCGCGTTGCTCTTCAGCTTTGGCCAGCATGTCGGCGGGAATTTCTTCTTCGCGAACGGTTTCACCTTGATCGCCGTCGAAGTAGTAAGCCTTCATGGTGACCAGGTCGGCGACGCCGTCAAATTGATCTTCCGCGCCGATGGGCAACTGCATCAGAACCGGGTGCAAGCCGAGTTTTTCTTTCAGCTCTTTGACGCCTTTGAAAGGGTCGGCACCGGTACGGTCCATTTTGTTGATGAATACCAAACGGGGAACGCGGTAGCGTTTCATTTGGCGGTCAACGGTGATGGACTGAGACTGAACGCCCGCAACGGAGCAGAGAACCAAGATCGCGCCGTCGAGAACACGCAGGGAACGTTCAACTTCTACGGTGAAGTCAACGTGGCCGGGTGTGTCGATGATGTTAATCTTCTTGTCATGCCAGTGGACGGTGGTCGCGGCGGAGGTAATCGTGATGCCGCGCTCTTTTTCCAATTCCATGTGGTCCATGGTGGCCCCGGACCCTCCACCTCGCACCTCTTCAATTTTGTGGATGCGGCCTGCGTAGTACAGAATCCGTTCGGTCAGCGTGGTTTTGCCGCTATCGATGTGCGCAGAAATACCAATATTTCTGGTGACTTCAATTTCGCTCATAGCGCTCTTTCCTTTTACTTTAAGAGATTTCTACCAGGTGGAGCAGGTCTTCTCCGGGATCGGCTGGATAAGGGTTGGAAAACGTCAGTCTTTGGCAGCCGATTGGGTCATAAAGGCCTCGGGGCCAAACAGCCCGGAGACTCCACAAACCGTAGAAGTCTACTATAGAACCTGAACGGCTGCAACACCCCGATTGGTCCCATCGCAAACAGGCGGCGGGTGATACCGCCTGGCCGCTTTGTTTGGAACCGCTTCGTGTTATGATAGCCGGACTTCGACGGGGATGGTTCGGGGGGTGCTTCATCGACGCGCCGTCCGGTTGGGGGTTGACGCCCGCTTCTCGTCGAAAACCTATGCTTATACCAGTGACTTAGCAATGAGCCGTGATCCGTTGCGGCCGGCCCCGGCGGGCTGTGTTGCGCTTGGATCCAAGCTCATTTGAAATTGACCACCACATGTCATAGTGATATGTTGGGGACAATACCTTTTTGTATTGACGGCGAACCGCGATTTCCCGATCTTCGTTGCAGTTGAAAGAGAGACCATGGCTTTTAACAAGGCAAAGGCGTTAGCGTCGGCTGACAAATATATTGCCAAGCAAAATTACAACAAAGCGCTCAATGAGCTGTTAAAGGTCGCCAAGGTAGCGCCGGGCGACACCAATTTGCTGAACAAGATCGGGGACCTTTACAGCAAGACGGGGAATACCCAGTCGGCTACCTCCTATTTTTTAAAAGTCGCCGACTCCTACCGCACCAACGGTTTTAACCTCAAAGCAATCGCGGTTTATAAAAAGATTCTGCGGGTTGACAAAGGCAACATGGATGCCCGTGACCAGCTTGTCGATCTGTACATGCAGCAGGGCCACCAGAGCGAAGCCAAAGGCGAATTACGCCGTATGGCCGAGCATTACTATTCAGAGAATCTGTTTTCCCGGGCCCTGACCTGTTATCAGAAAATGTTGGAAATCGACGGCAGCAATCTGGATGCACGGCTTAAAATCTCCGAAATCCTGGTCCGTGAAGGACGGCGCGACGAAGCCGCCGAACATTTTTGCGCGATGGGTAACGAGCTACTGGGCAAGAACCTGGTTCACGAAGCGCAAAAAATGATTTCCCAGGGTCTAAAAATGGCGCCCGATTCGGTGCGGCTGCAAATCCTGTTGGCACGCGTTTACCTGGCCGAGGGCAAAACGGACGAGGCGCTTCATCAACTTACCGAGACATGCCGCAAAAACGATCAGAACCTTGAGGCCATTAAGATTTTGGGCCAAACCTACCTGGATCGTGGTCAGTTGCGTGAGGCCAAGGCCTGTTTTATGCGTGCGCTCCACATTTCGGCCGAGGAAACCGGGTCGCTTGAAGAAGTGGGTCGCGGTTTTATCGAAGCCGGCGAGTTGGACGAGGCCTACAGCACCTTGGTTCCCATTAGCGAGAACTTCACCAAGCAAGGCAAGGTGGACGATGCGGTCCGTTTGTTCCGCAACATCCTTTATGCCGATGAAAACCATCTGCCTTCGCTTGAAATGCTGGTTCAGATTTATCGCGAAAACGATCAGGCCGCCGATGCCATTCTCACCCTTGAAAAAATGATTCAGGGTCTGATGGGCAAAGGGGCGGATGCTCAGGCCGCCGCCAAAATCCAAGACCTGCTTGCCTTAGACCCCAACAACTTAGAATGGCGCGCACGTTTGGATCAACTGCAATCCGGTGGTGAGCCCGATGCAATAGAAGCCGATCCTGTTAATGATTTTGTGGATTTGACCGGCGGTGAAGACAGCTTCCAATTGGCTGACGACGAAAACGGAATTTCCATGACCGCGCAGCCCGAGGCCGGTGACTTGTCCGCCGACCCGAGCATGTCCTCCATGGAACCCTCCGATCTGGCTACCAAGATTCAGAACCACCTGACCGAAGCCGATGTGTTCATGAAATACGGCATCATGGATCAGGCTTTGACGCATCTGAATGAGGTCAAGGAAATCGAGCCGTTCCACATCGAAGCTAATTTGAAGTTGCGGCAGATTTACCAGGAGCGCCAAGATACAGATAGCTTGATTCAATGTACCGTGGGTTTGATTAACGGTCACATTGAAGCCGAGAAATACCACGACGCCTTGGATTTTGTAAAAGAACTGGAGGGGTATCGTCCCGATATTGCGCGTATCCACCGCGGGCGTATCGAATCCCTGTTGTACCAGTCCGACAAGGAAGAGCAGGAAGAGCGCGAAACCACGATGTCGCAGTACTCGCTCGATTTCACCGGTAACAGTGCCTCCGCTTCCCGTGAATCACAGGCGCTGACCTTTTCCGAGACCGACGCCGATGTGGTGGACTTTCGCGAATTGGGTGGCGCCGAAAAAGAGGAACCGGCCGCCGCCGGCGAAGATGGTATTTGGTCGCTGGATATGCCCAAGGATACCCCGTCCTCGGGGGCCCATCAGGCCGAGGATTTGGCCGATATGTACGCCAGTCAGGTGGAAAATCCCGGCGAAGTGACCTTTGATAACATCAGCTCTTTGGATTTTGCACCCGGAGAAGGCTCGCTTTCGAGCAGCAGCGACAATCCTTCTGAAGAAAGCAGTGTGATCCATTTCCAAGACGATGTCACCGGCATTAACGATCTCACCGACATCACCGCCGAGGATTTGGCCGACGAAGATTTGGAAGAGCTTGACGATGAGGATTTCGCCCCGAATCCGCCCGCCGCGGTCGATCCCTACGCCGAACCCGCCACACCGTCGGCGGTGGACGGGACCTTGGACGAATCCGAGTTGCTTGATGAAGATGCCTTGGAAGATGCTGATTTCGAACCGGTCGACGAACCCGCCGTTCCGCCGCCCGCTGAGCCGACCCCGACCATGGGCGCCGCGGCCACCGGGGGTAACGAACGCTCTTTGGCCAGCGAGTTGGAAGAAATTGACTTCTTCATTTCGGTAGAAGCATTTGAAGACGCCCAAAACCTGTTGCAAGAAGCCCATGGACGTTTTGGCGATCATCCGCTGATCCTGGAGCGCATGCAGGAAGTTCAGGCTCATACCAATACCGACGGCACCCACGGTATGGCCATCGCCGAAACCGGTACTGGTGATGCCACCCCCACGCATGATTTACTCGATCAGGATACCGGCTTTTTTGATTTGGCGGCGGAGCTCAGCGAGGAGTTGTTCGACGACGGCGGCGAGATCAATGACAAAACCGGCCAGGAAGAGATTCAGTCGGTCGATGAACTGTTTGAAGAATTCAAGCGGGGGGTTGACGAGCAGATCAGTGACGACGATTACGAAACCCACTACGATTTGGGTATTGCCTACAAGGAAATGGGACTTCTGGAAGAAGCGATCAACGAATTCCGGCGAGCGCAAGCCGAGCCGACCCGGTTTCTGGAGTGTTCCACCCTGATCGGCAGTTGCATGATCGAGTTGGGGCGCACCGAGGACGCCATCGTCCACTACGAAGAGGCCTTGGCGAAGTGTACGGCCCAGAACGAAATCATCGCGCTTAAATACGAATGGGCGCTGGCCCTGCAGGGTTTGGGTGAACTGGAAAAGGCGCTTGCCTTGTTCATGGAAATCCGCGCGGTTGAGGCCAACTATCGCGACCTCGAATCACGTATTGAGGCACTTGTTTAACAAACCGGCTTGATCTTGGGTGCGGGTTCATGACGGGCAATGATCCGCTGTCCGAACGGAACCCTGTTTGGATGGGAAATGATCCGGCGCCCGAACGGAACCCTGTTTGGATGGGAAATGATCCGGCGCCCGAATGGAACCCTGTTTGGATGGGAAATGATCCGGCGCCCGAACGGAACCCTGCTTGGATGGGAAATGATCCGGCGCCCGAACGGAACCCTGTTTGGATGGGGAATGATCCGGCGCCCGAACGGAACCCTGTTTGGATGGGAAATGATCCGGCGCCCGAATGGAACCCTGTTTGGATGGGGAATGATCCGGCGCACCCCGGAGGGGTTCGCACACCGAGGCGCGTGGTCCACAACTGATTTAAAACGTGAGCCGGAGGCGAATGACCTTTGGTTTCGCTGAAGGCGATACGGATTTCAGCCCTGGGTAAAGGGTTGTGGCACAACCCTTTACCCAGGGTCCCCGGGAGTTCCCGTCGTGTAGGCCGCCGAAGGCGCCGGCCTCACAACACACAACCGAACCGCTGGATTCAATATTCCTCCCTGAAACAAACGGTCTTGGTCGGTGATCCCCGCGGTGTTGCAGGATCGTAACCTATGTGGTGTCGGCCCCTTCAGGGCCTTCCCGTCCGTGAACCCCCAGCACCTAGGGTTGGCCCATTTTCAATGGCCCAACCCTAGGCTAAATTATGGCACCCCGTTGGGGTGCGTCCAGGGAGGCGAGGCGTTGCCTCGCGTTTATTCAAAGCATGGTCCTTAGATGGGGTTGTGCGGCCCCGGTTGGGGCGCGCCGGATCATGCAGATTCCTCGTCCCTTTTGTTCACTTCCTTGCTAAGCTAGCGCTATCTGGTCAGCGTGTGGGTGTATGGTTTCGAGGTCGTCCCTGCGCGAAATTTTGGATGAAACCCGCGGTGTTGGATCGTGGGTTCGAAGAAGGTCTTTTTCATGTCACAAAAAAATGTTCCTCAGAAACAGCGAGCCCTCGATTTGGCCATGGGCCAAATTGAAAAAGCGTTCGGCAAGGGTTCGATCCAGCGTTTGGGTGATCGCGAAATTAAAAAAATCCCCTGTATTTCTACCGGCTCGATCGCCCTTGATGCGGCACTTGGGACCGGCGGTGTCCCTTATGGCCGGATCATTGAAATTTACGGACCGGAAAGTTCGGGTAAAACCACGCTTACCCTGCATATTACCGCCGCCGCCCAGCGCCGCGGCGGGGTGGCCGCGTTCATCGACGCGGAACACGCTCTTGACCCGTTGTACGCGCAGAAGTTGGGCGTTGACGTTGAAAACCTGCTGGTGAGCCAGCCTGATTCCGGTGAACAGGCCTTGGAAATCGCCGAGGTTCTGGTCCGCAGCAACGCGGTTGATTTGGTCGTGATTGACTCCGTCGCCGCCCTGGTTCCCAAGGCCGAACTTGAGGGCGAGATGGGCGACAGCCACATGGGTTTGCAGGCTCGTTTGATGTCGCAGGCGCTGCGTAAATTGACCGGCGTTGTGTCGCGCTCCCACACCTGCCTGATCTTTATCAACCAGATCCGTATGAAAATCGGGGTCATGTTTGGCAACCCCGAAACCACCACCGGTGGTAACGCCTTGAAGTTCTACAGCTCGGTTCGCATGGATATTCGCAAAATCGGCAGTATCAAAAGCGGCGAAGAGGTCATCGGCAACCGTACCCGTGTGAAAGTCGTGAAAAACAAAGTGGCGCCGCCCTTTAACCAGGCCGAATTCGAGATCCTCTACGGGGAAGGTATTTCCCGTATGGGTGAGGTGCTTGATTTAGGGGTTAACGCCGGCATCATCGACAAAAGCGGGGCTTGGTACTCCTACACCGGCACCCGTCTGGGACAAGGTCGTGAAAATGCCAAGCAATTCCTGCGGGACCATCCAGAGATGGCGGCTGAAATTGAGAAGCGCATTCGCAAAGACCTGTTGCCCGAGGTCGAAGAGGAGAACGAAGCCGAGGCTGAGACCACAACCAAAGCCAAAGAATAAGTGATTCGGTTTCCTACCAAAGCCGCGGGTGTTTTCCCGCGGCTTTTTTGACAGCAGGCTCACAAAAACAGATCGTTCTTAACAGAGCACCTAGGCTTTGCTTGTTTAAGTATTTGTGAAATATGGTTTTATGGTTCTGGTTTGGTTTTTTTGAAATAATAGCTTGACGGCCCCCCGGCATATTGGCTATTCTTCGCTGCGTTGGCCCGATAGCTCAGTCGGTAGAGCAATGGATTGAAAATCCATGTGTCGGCGGTTCGATTCCGTCTCGGGCCACTTTTTCATTTAGGGTACGCCATGATAGATGCGGTCACATCAATCGAACTCAAGGGCGTCCCAAAGGTCGCTAGCGGCAAAGTCCGCGAGATATTTGATTTAGGCGATCATTTTTTGTTTGTAGCCAGTGACCGCATCTCCGCATACGATGTCGTCATGCCGAACGGTATCCCCAACAAAGGCCGCGTTTTGACGCAGCTTTCTCGCTTCTGGTTCGAGCAGTTACAGGATGTGGTTGCCAACCATGTCGTCTCGCAAAAGCTTTCCGATTTGCCCGCGGTGTTGCAGGACCAAGTCGATGTGCTCGACGGTCGTTTTATGATCGTCAAAAAGTGTGAGATGTTCCCGGTTGAATGTGTGGTTCGCGGCTATCTGGTCGGCGGTGGTTACGCTGAGTACCGCCAATCAGGCTCCGTTTGTGGGTTACCTCTACCCGCCGGCCTGGATGTAGCCGAACGTCTGCCGGAGCCGATTTTTACGCCCGCCCGCAAAGCGGTTGAGGGACACGACGAAAACATCAGCTTCGAAACAGCGGCCGAGATGATTGGGAACGACCATGCCGAGGCGTTGCGACGGATAAGTATCGCGCTTTACACCCGCGCCGCGGCCTTGGCTTACGAGAAAGGCATTATGATTGCCGACACCAAATTCGAGTTTGGTCTCCACAACGGCGAAATTGTGCTGGCCGACGAGGTGCTGACCCCGGATTCAAGCCGTTATTGGCCCTTGGAACAGTACCGTACCGGTGCCAACCCGCCCAGTTTCGATAAGCAATATGTTCGTGACTATTTGAGTGGGTTGGACTGGGACAAAACGTCGCCTGGTCCCCTGTTGCCCGACCATGTGCTACAAGGTGCCGAAAAACGGTACCTAGAGTGTTTTCAACTGATTACCGGTAAGTCTTTATTTGACGAGGCGTCCTAACCGGGCGATAACCCACCAGGACTTTGCCATTAACCACATCCTGGCTTTCCCCGATTTTTCCCTCACCTTGTTTCTACTGAATTCCTCTATTTCTGTTGGTATGATGGCACCTGTTCCGCATCCCTCGGTGGGCCTCGGCCGGCACCCTTTGCGACGTGAACGTCGCGTGACGGACGTTCGTTGATACGCGTCATGGCCGACCCGCCGCTTCTTGAAGACCCACTAAAGCGATTGGAGCACCCATGTTGCGATGCCTGATGATTTGGTTCCTGCTGATTGGTTTTTTTGCGGTGGCGCAAGACGTACCGCGGGAAACCGAGGAAGCGCCGGTTACCATACCGGCCCCTACCGCCGGCTTAGAACAAGGTAAGGCCTTTTTTGCACAAGGGGATATGTTTGGTGCGGAGAGCCAGTTTCTCGGGATTGAGCCTTCCTCCGAGAACCGGGTCGTTTTGGCTCAATATCTAAGTGCCGTCGCACAACGGACCCAAGCCGTTGCCGCCAAACGCGTTTTTTATGAAAGTAATTTAGCCCGTGATCCCGAATGGCGTGCCATGGCACTCCTGGTGCTGTGTCATTTAACCGCGGCGGAAGAAAACTGGAATGAATTTCAGCGCTTTGCCCAACTTTACCTCACGGAGAATGAGCCGCTTCCCGGTGACGGCCATTGGTTTATGATTTACGCCCTCGCGCGCTTTTCCGCCGCCGAACCGCCTGATCTTTCTCTGAATCCTGACGAATTGCGGTGGTTTCTGGTGTCCCGGCAAACGCCGCCGGATCGGGCCTTCCCACTTTCGGCGCCCGATGCCTTGCCTTATTTTTGGCGTCATGGTGCGCTCCTGGAATTGAATCGGCCGTTTACCCTGCCGGACCTGGGCCCCAATCCCAGTGATCGCGATTTGCTGCTCTACCAAATGTTGGAAATCAAAAATGCCTTGAATCGTGACGACACCAATTTGGCGGCGACCAAGATCAACCAAATGAATCGCAAAGCGTTTGGCGATGTGGATACCCATCTCAAAATCCATTTTTCCGATTTACTCGCCGCCTTTTATGAAAAGCGCGACAAACCGGAATCGCGAAAAAAGGCGCTTCGCAATCGCGCGGTTTATGTGCGCTGGGCCTTGTTCCCGGTTATTCCACGGCCTGAGGCCGTCGCGGCGGGGGAAGCAAAACGCATCGCGCGCGAGCAGCGCCAGGCCGCCACGGAAGCAGAAGCGGTGGCTGAACAGAATGCGACGACCGCGGAGGCGGCGCCCCCTGAAGACAGCGTGAAGGAACCGGAACCCGAAACCAAGCCGACCGCGACAACCTCCGAACCCGAAAGGCCAATCGGGTTTGCCCATTTGGTTCCCTTTGAGGCGCGGCTGTCCGAGGGTCGTAAGGCTGATTTAGATACCTTGCTTTCCTTTAAAGCGACCACGACCGCTCAAGAGATTTACCGCGATTATTTGGTTGGGTCTTGGCACTTGGAACAGCGCCGGTCGGAAGAAGCGTCCGTGTTTTTGAGCAAAGCGATCGATCGCGTCCTAGAACTGCCGTTTCCCGCGTTGGAAAGCAAAATTCGCATGGCTCTGGCGCGGAACTACGATTTGTTGGGAAACACCGACCGCCGCGATTGGCATTACCTGCGTGCCGTTGAGATTTGGAAAACTCCGGAAAACGTACCCTTGCTGGCGCTTTCCAGCGTGGCGCATCCCGTGAATCCGTTGAAAACCATGATTGACCGCGCCTTGGTGAAGCATCTTGACGCCGCCGGCGTCGCCGGCTTGTTTACCCACGGTGAACTCGAGCATTTGCTGAGCTTGCGGGGTTTGGCCCTTAAGCGCAAGGCACTTAGCCGTAACCAGGTGCTGGATCACCAACTTCACCAGGTTGGCGGCCAATTGGCCGCCATGGTGGATGAGTTAATGACGTCTTCCGGGAGTGCCGCATCGCCGCGCCGTTACAACCAAACCCTGGAGATTTGGACGCAACTTTGGGATCAGGTTCAGCCAACTTACCGCGAGACCAGCTTTAACAGTTTGGCCCAGGTCCAGCAGGCGCTTAACCAACGGGACCGTATTTTGTACTTTGTTGAGGGCCGCGAGCAGTTGGGGTTGTTGGTGTTGAGCAAGACCCAGGCCTTTGGTGTTTCCCTGGGGTCGCCGGCTGCGTTCCGTGCCATGGACAATGGGCAACAATTGGCTTTTATGGAAGGTCGTTTGGGACCCGTTTGGAATCACCACGGCCCCGTGATGGTGCGGCTTTCGGCCACCTTGTTGGATACCGACTTTGCCGAGGCCCTACACGGCCACTGCCAAAACCCCGAACGTTTGTCCTTTTTGTTTTCACTGCGTGATGTGACCCGGGCTTACGTTCAGAATGAATGTGCCAACTTCGCCATCGCGGTGAAAACCGAAAGTGACGTGTTGGAGGCCTGGAGTGGCACCGTGCCCGCGCGTGAACGGCAAATTTGGACCGAGGATGAATGGGTTGGCGACCGTGGTTACGAACGTTTCGAATGGGCGGATCGTTTGTTGTACCAAGGTGCCTTGGAGCATCATGAAGAAGGTTTGATTCTGGGTTCCTACAGCAACGGTTTGCCGCTTTTGCGCCTGCTTCACTTGAACTTGGATTTGTGCTCGATGGCGATTGTCTCGAAAAGTTTGGATTCCTGGAGTTCGGTTTTCCGGGAATTGGAATTGCTGGATCCCAGCGGCCGGATTGCGTTCGATCTTTATCACAAACTGCCCTCGCGTCTGCCGGAGGACCCACGCGGTCGTGGCGGGGTGCGTTTCTACCTCAGGACGGATTGAGGATGGGCGCCCGGTTTTGCCCGCCGGGACATGGGTTGGAATCCTTTATTTCTTAGGATTTTAGGATGAATTGTAGATGGGCGGGGCGCGGTATTTCCCTTTGCCCGCCCAATAAATGTTGGGCTGGAGGGATTACGCATGCGGATGAAGCCGTAGCTCTGTTGATCACAATCTCTTCTGTGTGATCTTTTTAACCAAACCTTATAGAATTAGTGTTTTACGTTTGTCTACTGCCGGGCGGTTGCGCTGGGTGGAATTCAATGGTGTTCGATCCCAAGGAGGCTTTCAAAGCATCAAGATAACGAATAAGCCACGTCCAAAAGGCAATGATCCAGGTGGACGCCTCCATCCGCGGCGCCTTGTCGCCCGGTCAAACCAAAAGGCAACCCGCCCATCCTGTATTTATCCAAAAATCCAAAGAAATTATTGAAAAGAAACCCAGGCCCGGCCGTGCATCCCCCATCCAGGACCATCCTCATTGGGTGACCCTCGAGCGGGATCGCTGACCTTTGTAATAGACAGCCACCCTAGGTTGTGCGCGCGTCTCGCGCCGTGAAAGCGGTCACGGGTTCTCAATGAGCTTTTCTTTCCAAAGGTGAACGCGCTGCTTTTAATGAACTTATTTGAATATATGTAAGATTCTTTTTGTTTCTCCCCAGTTTGGCGGTTCGCCGGCATTGTTCTCGCACTCACCCATGGCGGCGTCGTGTTATTCGCTGATTTCCGTGACGGGCGAGGTACCCCCCTTTCGGTGATCCAAGCACGATGCTTCACTTTGCCGGCACGACCATTTTTTGAAGGAGCACGTTTTTATGGATTGGCAAATGGGATTGCGTGGCGCGTTTATCGCGGTGCTTTTGACAGCGGCTTATCCCGCGTTGGCACAAAAGAACGATTACTTTGACCGAACCGAGATGGTTTATTTTGAGATCAATCTGGGAACCCATCAGCCCGACGAAGGTTCCGACTTATTCAACTTCTTTGAAGAAACCAGCACCTTTGACAGCGAAGACCTCGACGGATTCGTGGTCGATTTTAAGCTGTATTACCAACTGAACAACCGGCTGAGCATTGGCGGGGGCCTCTCGGTTTACGAGGAGTCGGTGAGTGCAGAAAGCCGTGATTTTGTTGATATCGATGGTTTTGGCATTGTCAACGAAACCGAGTTCCAAACGACTTGGGTGGGTGCCCAAATGATTTGGACCCCGTTTGGGGCCGGCGAACAGTTTGGCAGCAAAGGCTGGGCGCCCAAATTTTTCGTGCCTTACTTAACCGCGGGTATCGGCTTCAAAGCTTATGAAGTCGTTCAGGTAGGTGAGTTTGTGGATGAAACGGATCCCAATGATCCGTTTATCTTCGCGGACCGTTTCGAGGCTGACGGCGAAAGCCTGTCCACTCGGTTCGGTTGTGGTTTCCGCCTCAACCTGCACCGAAATGTCGACCTTAACTTTTCACTGCAACAGGAGTGGGCCGAGGACGATGTCGCCGGTTCCTATTCGGGATTCGGCGATTTAGACCTGGGTTCCAAATCAGCCATGATCGGCGTCACCTTCAGGATTTGATGTCGGTCGGAAGCCGGATAAGTGGTGATCCGGCTTCCGTATGTGTACGGCCCCGCGTTTGGCGCCGCGAACTTTCCAGGACGACTTTTCCTTGCGATCCCTTTTTTAGTTTTCTTTAATGGAGATAGGATAAGCGTTTTATGTGCGCGACCGCATCGCTGATGACCATGCCGTTAACCACACCGGAAGAAGGATAGATAGGAGTAGGTTATGCGTGTTTTGCTAAAAACGATTGCATTCATCGCATTCATCGCGCCGGCCCTTGGGTTATGGGCCCAGGTGTCGTACGACGACATCAAAGCCAAGCTTGCGGAGGGTGAAAGCCCCGAGAATTTGGCGCAAATGATCCGCGCCGAGGGCTTGTCGTTTGATGTCAATCGCAAGGTGTTGCGCAAGATGAATCGCGACAAGTTCCCCGATTGGCTGATTGATTTGCTGATCGACCTGGATCAGGGCCAAGTGGGTGAGCCCATTGTCAGTGCTTATGGTGGTTCCCCGCATGACCACCATCATTACGGTCCTCATTATTACAACCGCCATTCGCCCTTTTACGGCCACCAATACTGGTGGTGGGACTATTGGGATTATGCATGGTACGGCCCGGCAAGCGTATTTGGTTACTGGGGTTTAGGTCATCCATTTGGAAGACATTACTACGGCTATCGCTACCTTAACCTGTCCCGTCCCAGTGGTTATGTCACGCGCGGTGGTTACGTTTCGCCCCATGACGACAACTACCGCGGCGAGGCGCGCACCCGGGTGGTTCGCGGCGACAAGGGGACCGCGACACGTGCGCCGAGCGGTGATCGCGGTACCCGCGTGACGCGCGACAACCGAGGCTCTAGCTCGCGTTCCTCCGCGTCTTCCGGTTCGCGTAGCGGGACCCGGGTAACCCGTGGTTCCGGCTACAGTGGTGGTTCGTCACCCCGGTCTTCCGGGGGTAGTCGCTCCGCGCGTAGGAAATAAAGAACCATCCGCGGCATGATCGTCGGGGGCGTTTACCGAAGGGTAGACGCCCCCGTTTTTATTTGGGATGGCTTGGATTGGGGGCGGTTTTCCCCGCATGGCTTGGTGCCCATCTATTTCTTAGGATGTGAGAAATGCGGGTTAGAGGATGGGCGATTGGGACGGCTTGCTTGGTGTGGCTTTGCAGTGACAGGCACGCGCAATTTGGCTTTGCGGTGACGGTTTTGCGGTGACAGGTACGCGCAATTTGGCTTTGCGGTGACAGGTACGCGCAATTTGGCTTTGCGGTGACAGGTACGCGCAATTTGGCTTTGCGGTGACAGGTACGCGCAATTTGGCTTTGCGGTGACAGGTACGCGCAATTTGGCTTTGCGGTGAC
>NZ_JAFREP010000052.1 GCF_017377855.1 Acanthopleuribacter pedis | reverse complement strand
CGCGGCTTTCAGCTTCCCTATGCATTTGCCAATGAGCACGAGACCTTCAACCTAATCTAGCGTTGGCTCGTGGTTCTAGCTTAACCGAAGCGAGGGCGCGTTTTTGCCTGCTCGTTGGTAGGCTTACAATCTTCCTGGCCAATTACACCGATACCGGGATCACCATTTTGGAACTGCAACGGGCCTGCGCACCCGCGATCGAAACCCAGCCGGGTGACCTTGTCGGCTGTCTGGGCGAAACCCTGACTTTGGAAACCGTGGCAAGCGGTTCACCACTGAGTTACCAATGGTTTAAGGACGGGGTGATGATTAACGGCGCCACCCAAAGCCAGTACCAGCTTTCGTCCTTGGCGACCGGCGATGCGGGACGCTATACCTGTCTGGTTACCGGTGACTGCGGTTCGCTGGAAACCCGCGCCGCCGAGGTGACCCTGCACACGGCGGTGGCCCTGGAAAGCGAACCGGCCGGCGTGGTGTCCTGTGACGGCGGCCCCGCGCGGCTCGAGGTCACCGCGAGTGGTTCGGTTCAATCCTACCAGTGGTACAAAGGCAATGACCCGCTACCCGGCGCCACCGACGCGGTGCTCCCGTTCGAAGCCGTAACCAACGACAACAGAGGCATGTACTTCTGCCGCATCACCGGGAACTGCGATGACGTGGTGGATACCGCCTCGGTCGAGGTGCTGCTGGACCTGCCGGCTTATGACGAAATGTTGTTACCGGACTGGACCGGCCCACCCAGCCGACCCTGCACCGATCTGGACAACAACCAAGTGTTTGAAGTGCTGGATTTGGTGGGGCTGATTAATCGGGGCTGATGTTTTTTCTGTGATCGTTTGTTGCAGGGTTACGGGAATGGGAACTGAAAAAGATCAGCAGTGTTATGTGATTCTTGTAGAGGTTACCAGAGGGAATCGGTGTTTGCAGTGTTAGAAAATCTATTTAGATATTAAAACTGCATATTCGTTTTCTTCTGTTGGTTTAATGACCTTTTGGACCGAGAATGTTGGGGTATCATTATTGTCTTCATGGATAAGAGTGTGCCCCCATGTTCCTTCAAGCCATACGCGACATGGATTATCTTTAGTGATGGATTTTAAATGAAAAGGAAGGTCAATCGACATTTTCCCGGTATCCAGTGTGATTTGGGTCTTGAAATTGGGGCCGATCAGAAAAGCGTTTTTTATGCTGAGCAAGCTAATGTGGATTTCGACAGGGAGACGTATTGTTTTATTGTGTGCATTTTTGTCAAGCCAAGAGATTACGTCCTTGTCGATAGGAGGGCCTTTCCTGAAGGTTTTTGAGTTGTTGTTCTGCTTTTTCTCTTTCATAAGAGGTTCTTCCTTGGGGTTCTCTTTTCGGATCACTCTGTGCTAGGTTCCTCTGGAGGCGGTAGTGGACCAATTGAGGGCGGTGATACGTCGAGTTCTGGGTCGACCAGGTATTCGAACTTCTGGCTTGCTGTATCGCTATGATTCCAGATCCAGCCGTTACCTGAATCCACTTTGTCTTTGGTTTGATCCTCGCTGAGTGATGTTTCGGTACGTTTGGTTCCTTTTTCGTTCAGCGACAGCCCAGCTTCAAACAATTCTTTTCGATAATCTCGGTCGTCATTCTCGGCCTCTGCATGGATAATTGTATCCTCATTCTTGGCATACGCAAAATGATCTTCCCATAAAACTGGCGTGGGGTCTGTTGGCCATGCGTCTGCAACGACTAACTCCGTATGAGTTTCTGTTGAATGGTCGCCAATAATCACGAAGGCATGATCAAGTTCTTTTTTTTGTGCTATTTGGACTTTTACTTCAGGGTAATTTCTTCGGATGTAATCATAAACAACATGTGCATGCTCTCCGCAGTTTCCACCTTTTGTGAGCTCAGCTTTTGCAGCTAAAAAGGCCATCGGGTTTTCTGTCGCAATATCGACTACTTCCTCTGTAATGTTGAACATGCTGTTGTCTCTGCTTGTGGACATTCTGTAGTAGGAATTGAAATTAGTGTCGGTGAGTGCAGGCGACTGATTGCCTGCGCCAAATGAGAAAATATTTTTTGCATAGTTGATTGCCTCTTGAGCTATATCTAATCGTTTTTTTGCATTTGATGAGATGTATTTCTTTGGCAATCCCGAGTCAGATTTTGGGCAGGGCTGTACAACACCGTCTATGTCGCATACCTCATAGCCGCCATTTTCAGCATCCTCTAGTGCACGATAGATTGTCATCCATTCTTGACGGAGGGCGGTATCTGAGGGATTCATTGTGAGTAATCTTCTTTCGCCTGTAGAGGGATTGACTAATTCAGGATGTCTCGAAAAGAAAATGTCATCAGCCTGGGAAAACAAGCTGCTCATAGGGTGTTCTCCGAAAGGTTTGAAAATCTTAATTGTTCAATAATGGTGTTTAGTTTGCCTTCTGACTGGCCTTTTCTTTTGAGTATTGCAAAGATCCAGGTGGAATGTGTTTCGTTCCAGCTTGGCTTTAGCTTGTATTTTAAACTGATATAACGGATTAGGTCTTCTTCTCTGTCGATTTCGTAGAGGAGTGCTTCTGTGATTGACTCTTTAACGAAGGCTTTTAGTTCTGTATGGTCATCGCTTCTGTGTAATTTTTCTTTTAGATGTACTAGAGTAGATGTGGCTCGTGATATAAAGTGTTCTTTTTTTTGTTCTGTTACTTTTGAAAAATCTTTATCGCTTATGGTTATCAAAACTTGCCGCCTTCGACTAACTACCAAGTACCTGCTCGCTCTTTGGTTGTGCGAGGGTTCGCGCACTATAGTGCGGTTGGGTGATTTTGAGAGGCTTTTGAAGGTCTTGGGAATCCTAGCATTAAGTCTTGCGGATATAAAAGGATTTTTTTGTTTTTTTCTTTAGAAATCTCAGGATAGTGCGCTTCGTGAATTAATTGCTAGGGTGAGCGCTAAAGAAGAGAGATGTGTTGTGGTTTTTTATGCTAAGTGTTTGTAATAAATGATTTTGTATTGATGTTGCTCACTTGCGTCTGTTGCTGTCGTTGGAGGCCTCACTCACTTTTTTCAAGGGGGTTGGCATCAATTCTTTGGCTGCATTGCTTTGCACTTACTACGCCTCTATGGTTAGAAGCTAAGAATGGTCATTCAAATATAATTTGAGTTGATGTGGAGGGAAGCCTTGGTTAACCAATGCGATGGTTTGTTAAACGTTTGTATTGGGTGCAACCTAAGCGCGCTCCAGCCAGATCGGGATGAATTTTGAGGTGGGGGTGTAGCTGCGGGCCGCGTAGCTGTCGATGGGGACCAACACGTTGGTTTCCGGGAAGTAAGCGGCGGCGCAACCCCGCGGCAAATCGTAAGCCACGATTTCAAAGCCTTTTGCCACGCGTTTTTTATCGTCGTTTCCACCGCTGATGAGGTTCACCTTTTCGCCTGCTTTTAACGAACGTTCCGCCATGTCTTTTTCGTTGAGGAACACCACGAAGCGTTTGCCTTTGATGCCGCGGTAACGGTCGTCCAAACCGTAAATGGTGGTGTTGAATTGGTCGTGGGAACGCACGGTCATCAGTCGCAACTGGTTGGGTTGCAGGCTGTTCTCTGGGAGCGGGTGGACGCTGAAGCGGGCTTTGTGGGTACTGGTTTTCCAGGTGCGGTCGCGCGCGCTGTTGCCCAGGTAGAAGCCGGTTGGTTCTTTTAAGCGGTCGTTGAAATGGTCGAAGCCGGGCACGACCTCGGCGATTTTGTCGCGAATCAGATCGTAGTTGGCGACCAGGGCCTGCCAGTCCGGGCCTTTCTCTTTGAGCGCCGCCGCGGCGATGCCCGCGATGATCGCCGGCTCTGAGCGCAGTTGCGGCGAGGCCGGTTCGCGGTGCCCGCGCGAGGCGTGCACCATCGACATCGAGTCTTCTACCGTGACCTGTTGCAGCCCGCTCGCCTGGGCATCCTGTTCGGTGCGGCCGAGACAAGGCAGGATCAGCGATTCGTTGCCGATCACCAAATGGCCGCGGTTTAGTTTGGTGCTCACGTGAATGGTCAGTTCCAACTTCTCCAGCGCCGCCTCGGTGTAGGCCGTGTCCGGCGTGGCCGCCGCGAAGTTGCCGCCCATGCTCATGAACACGATGGCGCGCCCGGCGTGCATCGCTTTGATCGCCTCCACCGTGTTGTAACCCTCGCGGGTGGGTGGCTCGAAACCAAAGGTTTTGCCGAGCGCCTTGAGGAAGGCGGGCTTGGGTTTTTCAATAATGCCCATGGTGCGGTCGCCCTGCACGTTGCTGTGGCCGCGTACCGGGCAGGCGCCCGCCCCCGGCTTGCCGATGTTGCCGCGCATCAGCAGCAGGTTCACCAGGGTTTGCAGGGTGCCGACGGCTTGTTTTTGCTGCGTCAAACCCATGGCCCAGCAGGCGATCACCCGTTCCGAGGTGGCGTAAATCTGGGCGGCCTCGGCCATTTGTTCTTTGCTCAACCCGCTGTTGGCGACCAGGTCGTCCCATTTGGACAGGCGCAAGTCGTCGCGCACCGAAAGCCAACCGCTGGTTTCCTTGTCGATAAAGTCCTTGTCCAGTATGCCGCCGCGTTCTTCTTCCCATTCGATCAGGTGTTTCATGATGCCTTTGATCGCGGCCAAATCGCCGCCGACCACGGGTTGGAAATAATGGCTGCTGATGCAGGTGCTCATGCCGGTGGCCGTGGCAATCGCGTGTTGCGGGTGGGTGAAGCGCAACAGGGCCGCTTCTTTGAGCGGGTTGAAGGTCACGATGTTGCAACCGCGTTTGGCTGCTTTTTGCAGTTCGGTCAGCATGCGTGGGTGGTTGGTGCCGGGGTTTTGGCCGAATACAAAAATCGCATCGGCTTTTTCGAAGTCCTCGAGGGTGACGGTGCCTTTGCCGATCCCGATGGATTCGCCCAAGGCGACGCCCGATGATTCGTGGCACATGTTGGAGCAATCCGGGAAGTTGTTGGTGCCGAGCATGCGGCCAAACAGTTGGTAGAGGAAGGCGGCCTCGTTGCTGGTGCGGCCGGAGGTGTAAAAAATCGCCTCGTCCGGGGTGTCCAGCGTGCGCAGGATTTTGCCGATTTTGGCGAAGGCGTCGTCCCAACTGATGGGTTCGTAATGATGGGTGCGGTTGTTGTAGGCCATGGGTTCGGTTAGGCGGCCTTGTTGTTCCAGCCAGTAGTGGTCGCGTTTGCGCAGGTCTTCGACGCTGTGTTTCGCGAAAAAAGCCGCGTCGGCGCGGCGTTGGGTCGCCTCGTGGGTGATGGCCTTGACCCCGTTCTCGCAGAACTCGAAGGAGGAGCGTTTTTTGGGTTCCGGCCAAGCGCAGCCGGGGCAATCGAAGCCGTCCGCTTGGTTGGCTTTGAGGAAGGTTTGCCAGTCTTTGGCCAACCCGTGGGCGCGCGCGTGCTGGAAACTGGAGATCAACGCTCCGAGGCCGCCGGCGGCGGTGGGGGGTGACGAAACCGAGCCGTCTTGTGTCATGAAAGGAACTCCCGCGTGTGGAACCAAGAATGTCCTGAGTCTAGCAAATCCGGCGCCGGTGCGCAGCTTGGCGATCTTCGAAAATCCCACGTTTTTCAATCACATTCGGTTAGAATAAGCCGCTCGCCCAAGGTCCGTCCCTTGACCTGTTGGTGGAAGCAATGTTTCGTTTTGCGGAGGTCGATTGATGCGTGATTTTTTGCCTGAGTGTGCCGAACCGAATGTGCGTATAGCGCGTCATGGCGATGGTGCCGGCGGACCCGAGGCCGGGCCGGTTGAAACCGTGTTTATCCCGCCTTTTGCCAAGCAGCTGGACCATGTGCACGAGCAACACGGGCACCGCCGCAACGATCCTTATTTTTGGTTAAACGAACGGGAGAACCCCGAGGTCATTAAGTATCTTGAGGATGAGAACCGCTACACCGACGCCTACCTGCACGAGGAAGAGGTCGACGCCTTGTACGAGGAAATGGTGGCGCGTTTGAAGAAAGACGACCAGTCGGTGCCCTACCAAATCGACGATTACCACTATTACACCCGCTTCGAGTCAGGTAAGGAGTACGCGGTTTTTTGCCGGCGTCCCGGCGCCATGGACGGCGCGGAAGAGGTCCTTTTGGACGAAAACGTCTTGGCCGAGGGGCACGCCTATTTTAGTGTCAGCGCCCGCTCGCTGACCGCCGACCACCAGATGTTGGCTTTTGCCCAAGATACGGTTGGCCGTCGCATCTACGATATTCGCTTTAAAGATCTGCGCGACGGGCGTCTGCTGGAAGACACGCTGGTCGGTACCGGCGGGGATATTGCCTGGGCCGCCGACGGTACGTCGTTGTTTTACACCACGCAGGATGAAAATACCTTGCGCACCGACCGCGTGTACCGTCACGTGTTGGGGACACCGCAGAGCGAGGATCAGCTCGTGTTTTTCGAGGAGGACGAAACCTATTACAGCTTCGTCTACCGTTCCACTTCCAAGCAGTACATTATTATCGGCAGTTCCAGCACGCTGAGTACCGAATACCGCTTTTTGCGGGCCGACCAGCCCGAGGGTGCGTTTCAGGTGTTCCACCCGCGCGAATCAGACCACCGTTACTCGATTTTTCACGGCAACGATCACTTCTACGTTTTGAGCAATAAGGACGCCGACAACTACAAGCTGATGCGCACCGGTTTGACCGACACCGATGCGGCCCATTGGGAAACGGTGCTGGCCCACCGGGCCGAGGTCTTCCTGGAGGGCATGCAGGGCTTTGTGGATCACCTCGTGGTGCAGGAACGCGAGCAGGGTTTGACCCGCCCGCGGGTGATTGCGCTCGACGGAAGCGACGATTATTACATTGAGTTTGAGGAGCCGACCTACATCGCGGAACTGGGTTTCAACCCGATGTTGGATACCGGCACGTTGCGTTTTACCTACGAATCGCTGACCACGCCGCTTTCGGTTTTTGAATACGACATGGTCGCGAAGACGCGCACCTTGCTTAAGCGCGATCCCGTGTTGGGCGATTTTGATCCGGCTGATTACGTGACGGAACGCGTGTGGACCACCTCGGATGACGGGAAAAAGATTCCGATGTCGGTGGTGTACCATCGCGATACCCCGCGTGACGGCAGCGCGCCGCTGCTGGAATACGGGTACGGTTCCTACGGGATTAGCTGTGATCCGCATTTTAGCCCCGCGCTGCTGAGTTTGTTGAATCGGGGTTGGGTGTATGCGATTGCCCACATTCGCGGCGGCGCCGATTTGGGGCGGCCCTGGTATTTGGACGGCAAACTGCTGAAGAAATGGCATACCTTCGACGATTTCGCCGCTTGCGGCAAGTACTTGGTCAAAGCGGGTTATGCCGCGCCGGATCGTTTGTTTGCGCGCGGTGGTTCCGCCGGCGGCATGCTGATGGGCGTGATGGCCAACAAGTACAATGATTTGTATGCGGGTATTGTGGCGGTGGTGCCTTTTGTCGATTGCGTGACTACCATGTTGGACGATACCATTCCGCTGACGACGTTTGAATACGACGAGTGGGGCAACCCCAACGACAAAGAATTTTACGATTACATGCTGTCTTATTCGCCCTACGACCAGGTGGTTAAGCAATCCTACCCGGCGATGCTGGTCACCACCGGTTTGCACGATTCCCAGGTGCAGTATTGGGAGCCCGCCAAGTGGGTCGCCAAGTTGCGTACCCACAAACAAGACGGCAATTTGTTGTTGATGCACACCAACATGGATGCGGGTCACGGTGGTGCCTCCGGTCGTTTCCGGCGTTACCGCGAAACCGCTCGGGAATACCTGTTCCTGATTCAGACCGCGGAGAAAATCGCCGCGGCCAAGCAGAAGGATTAGGCGCCGTGAGCGGGGAGAGGGGCGAAGGCGCGGGGCCGCCCGTGCATCTCGCGCTGGGCGTGTTGGCCGATTACGCGCCGCTGTGGCGCGAGCCGGATCGACCGTTGCTGCATGCCTACCGGCTCGAGGCCAAGTGTTTTCAAAAAACAAGTTACTCGGCCGGTGCGGTGCTGACCTCGGCGCGCCGCGCCGCCACCGTCTTGCGGCGCTTTGGTTTGCGCGCGGGGGATCGGCAACTGCATGTGTTCGGTGCCAATCAGGCCGACGACCTCATTTTGCGGCTGGCGGCGGTGATGTGCGGCACCGTGCCGGTCACCGTGAACTGGCAGGCGGACGACGCGGCGCGCATTCGCTATAAGGCCGAGGCGGCCGGGGTTGCGCTGGTATTGGATCACCCGAGTTTTGATGGCGCGCGCCGCGCGGCTTTGGCCTGGGACGGCCCGCGTTACACCGCCTTTGATTGGGCGGGGGAGGAGCCGCTCGCTTGGGAAGCGATGACACCGGCGGCGGACCGCGGCGAGACGCGGCTGATCATTTTCACCTCGGGCACAACGGGCACGCCGAAAGGCGTGGCCTTGACCTACCAAAGTTACTTCACCAACCAGGCTACCTTTCGACGTTTTATGCAGGTCGACGACGCGGTGCAGCCGCATTTGGTCACGGTGAATCCTTTGCACCACGCCAATTCAAGCGCGGTGTGCGATTGGGGTTTGCGCGAAAGCGGCGCCCAGATTCACCTCTTGGAACGGTATTCCGGCGATTATTGGCGGGTGTTGTTCGAGGTCGCTGAAGCCAATGAGCGCGTGGTGGCGCCCGCGGTTGCACGTCACATTGATTTCCTCGCGGGTTTGGCCCAGGAGGACCGACTGCCCTGTGAACCGGCGCGATTCCGTGCCGCCTTGCAACGCTGTGATCTGTTGCTGGGTTCGGCGCCGGTTGGGCCGACCACCGTCGCGAGGGTTCGCCAATTCACCGGCCGCACGCCGCTGGTGCGTTTTGGTTCGACGGAAACCTGCTTGCAGGTGATGGGCATTCCGCGCGATCAACCGGCTACCTCCGTGGTCAAAGCCTTCGAACGCGGTTGGGACGGCATGGAAAGCCAAAGCAAGGGTTATTACATCGGCCGACCGCATCCGCCGTTTACCGAGGTCAAGGTGGTGCGTCACACCGACGGACCCGCCGCCCATTGGCCTGAATGCGAGCCGGGCGAATGTGGTTACCTGGTAACCCGCGGCGGCAACCTGATGCGCGGGTACATCGGCAACGCTGAAGCGACGGCCGCGGTTTTGGTCGACGGCTGGTACAGCGGCCTGAAAGACGTGGGTTTCTATTTACTGGACGAAGGTGGCGAGCGCGATTTTTACTGGGCGAGTCGCGCGTCGACCTTGCTGATTCGCGGCGGTGCCAACTACGCCTACGACCAAGTCGCCAACGACATCAAAACATGGCTGCTGCCCCATTTCGGTTGGGACGAACAGGCCTTGGACCTAACCGTGATCGGCCTGCGCGTCGACAGCGAACACGAGGACGCCTGCATCCTGATCCTGCACGACGCGGCGGAGCTGGACGAAGACCGGCGCGCGGCGGTGGCGGCGGAAATCCTCGCCAAAGCCAAAGCGGGTGTCCCCAAGGGTTCGGCACCGGATTATGTGTGCTGGTCGGCGATCCCCCGCAATTTCAAAGGCGCGGTCAACGTCCCCCAACTCAAAAAAGAAGCCCGCGCTTGGTTGGAAGCTCAGGGAAAACAGGTCCTCGGGTAACGGATCGGCGCGTGATCCCACGCTTTGGACAGGGCTGAGGTTGCCCGAGACGACTTGCGAAGCATGCCTTAAGGTCGCTGGTTCCGCACGGCCGGCTTTTAATAGTGCCCGTGCATAGGGTCATTTTCCCGTCAAAAGGTTTAGGTTTGAATTGACATTGAGACGGAGTCTCGATATTGTCTTGCCATTCTTTTGTCCTGGAGATGACTTCATGTTGCGTTATATCCTTGCCGTTCTTTTGGTTCTCCTTATGGTTCCCACTTTTTGGGCCCAGGAACCCCAGCAGCAAGCCGAGGCGGAACCCGACCAGGCAGACCTCGACCAAGTGCTTGAGGATCTGGTGGTTTTTGGTCCCGACGATCTCAAGCTGATTGCCGACGACGCCGCCGGCGCGCTGAAAATCGAAACCTCATTGATGGAAACCCCGCTTTCCGTTTCCGTGCTGACCGGTCAACGGTTGCGCGACTTTAACGCGCAAACCGTGCAAGACACCCTCGTGTACACCGCCGGCGTGCATGCCGGCGCCTTCGGGGTCGACCCGCGCGGCGATTGGTCCTCCATCCGCGGCGCTTCGCCCACGATTTTTGTCGACGGCATGCAATCGCTGTTCGGCAACTACAACAACACCCGACCCAACACTTTTAGCCTCAGCCAAGTGGAAATCCTCAAGGGGCCGTCCTCCGTGATCTACGGCCAAGGTTCCACCGGCGGTGTGATCAACCTGGTTTCCAAACGGCCCAAGGCCCAAACCAGCCGCGAACTCTGGGTGTCCTATGGCAGTTTTAGCCGCAAGCAGGCCAACGTGGATTTCACCGGCCCCTTAACCGAGAACGGCAAGTTGCTCTACCGCTTGGTGGCAACGGCCAAGGACAGCGATTCCCAAACCGATTACGTGCCCGACAACGCCCTGCTGGTTGCGCCTTCCATCACCTGGCTGCCAACGGAGAGCAGCGCGCTAACGGTGTTGTTGAACTACCAAGAAAACGAATCCGGGACCGGCACTCAGTTTTTGCCCTGGGAAGGCACCATCCTGCCCAGCCCCCACGGCCAAATCGATACCGGCGTGTTCCTCAGCGAGCCGGATTGGGACAGCTACGATTCCGATCAAACCGCGCTGACACTGATGTTTGACCAGAAGTTCAACGATACCTGGAAGTTCCATGCGCGTACCCGCTATGCCGACAGCGCGGCCGACTACAACTCGATGTGGCCTTCCTTCCCACCGACTTTCCTGGAAGACGGTCGTTCCGTGGTGCGTACCGCCTATGTCAGCGACGCCGCCTCCGAGGTGTTGGTCGGTGATGTTCAGCTCAAGGGCCGTTTTGAGTCGGGTTTGGTGAAAAGCAACATCCTGGTGGGTTTTGATTTTCAAGAAGCAACAACCGACAACGACTTCTTTTACGGCTACGCCCAGGGCGGCATCATCGATGTGTTTGATCCCGTGTACGGAAACGTGCCCACCAACACGCCGGTCACCGATTTTCCCGAGACCAACACGACCCAGCGCGGTTTGTACCTCAGCGGACATTTTAAATTTGATGAACGATGGATTGTGACCACCGGCTTGCGCTACGACGAAACCGATTCCGAGGTGGACGGTTCCGGCCAAAATCAAAAGGACGATGCGGTGACCGGCCGCCTCGGTTTGATGTACACCGCTTCCAACGGCGTGGCGCCTTATATGAGTTTCTCCCAATCTTTTTTGCCCGTGATCGGCGTTGGCGGCGATGGACAGCCTTACGAACCGCGCGAGGGTGATCAAATCGAGGCGGGTGTGAAGCTCCAGCCCAAAAACGGGCGTGGCCTGTTGACCGTGGCGGCGTTCTCCATCAGCGACAAAAACAACCTGACCCCCGATCTGCAAAACCCGCAACTGCGCATCCAAACCGGTGAGATCGAAATCGAAGGGTTTGAATTGGAAGGCCAGCTCTCCTGGCGACAGATGTCGTTTTTGGCGGCCTACGCTTACACGGATGCCGAAATCGCGGCGGCCAACGACGGCAGCGAGGGCAACCACGTGGCCACCATCCCCGACCAAACCGCCTCGTTGTGGACGACCTACCGGCCCAGCTTCGCGCCCGGCCTGAGTTTGGGCGGCGGTGTGCGTTATGTCGGTCCCAGTTGGGACGGCGCCGAACGTTTCCAGGCACCCAGTTACACACTGGCCGATATCCAACTCGGTTACACCTACCGTTCCATCAACCTTTCGCTGGATGTGGACAACCTGACCGACAAGGAATACCTGTCGTCGGTGTTGGCGCGCGGCGATAGCTTTTACGGTGCGCGGCGCAACATCAGCGCAAGCATCCGCTACCTGTTTTAGGAAGCGATGATGGCACTGAAAAAGAAAAACTTGTGGCGGCTCCATTCGTGGATGGGGCTGCTCGCCGGGGTGCCGATGTTGCTCATCGCGCTCACCGGTAGTTGGCTGGTATTCAAACCGGAACTGGACGCGCTCCTGTTGCCGGAGCGCCATGTGGTTGCCCCGTCGCCCGATGGGCGCTTGGCTTTTGACGAGCTGCTCGCGCGGGTTCGCCAGGCACACCCGGATCAGGTCGTTGTTGGTTGGTCGGTTTCAGAACAGGCCGCCCGCGCGGATGTGCTGTTTTTGGTGGAGCGTGGCCAGGGAATGTGGCGCAAGTTGTACCTGGATGCCCAGCAGGGACGGCTGTTAAGCGGCCCGCTGGCGCTGGAGGACGGCATCAACGATTGGTTGTTGTCGCTGCACTACACCTTGCTCGGCGGCCATCTCGGTATGTTGGTTGCCGGCGTGATTGCGCTGTTGTTGCTTGGGTTAGGGATTACCGGTTTTATGATTTATCGACGTTTTTGGCGTCGGATGCTTCAACTTAACTTCCGCCAGGCTTGGCGCGGTTTGGCGGGCGAGTTCCACAGAAAGTTGGGCGTGCTCGCCGCGCCGCTGTTCTTGATCATGGGGGTTACGGGTGCCTATTGGAACATCACCCATGCCGTGGCTGATTTGGCGGAGCACGGCCTTAGCGATGAACACGAGGTGGTGACGCGGTCCTGGCTGGGCGACAGCCTATCGTTGGATCAGCTGGTGGCGAACAGCGTGGCGGACCTCAAGGGATACCGGCCGTTCTACATTGCCTTGCCTTACCAAGAGCAAGGTGGCTTGACCTTTTACGGGCAGGTCCCGGAACGCGGTTTCTTGCGAGGTCCATACGGGATAACCTTTACCTACCATCGAGAGACCGGGGCGTTGCAAGCGAAGCAGGACATCCGCGAACAGCATGCGGCGGTGCAATTGGTTGATGCGTTCCGTCCGCTGCATTTCGGAAATTTCGGCGGTTTGCCGGTCAAAATTTTTTACTGCGTGTTCGGAATGATGCCGGCATGGTTGGCCCTATCGGGTTTTGCCGTGTTTTTCTTAAGGCGTGGCAAAAAAGGCAAAGCCTCGGTGCCGAAGCAGATCACGGAAGATCGCGCCGAGGCCGCATAGCCGGCCGCGCCGGTACCCGCGGATAAATGCTTGGATGGGGGTGATCCGGCGAACCCTGAAATGGGTTCGCACACCGCCATGCGGGGACCACAACTGATTTTAATCGTGAGCCGGAGGCGAACAACATCTGGTTACACCGAAGGTGCAACGGATTTCAGCCTGGGGTAAATGGTTGCGGAGCAACCGTTTACCCTAGCCCGCATTTCCCACAAGGAATTCTGCTACGAAGCCGAAAGCCATGCGATTACTTCGCTTACTCGGTCGAGCCGCCTTCGCCGTAGCGCTGCTACGCCTGTGCCGTCTCTCGGTCGTAACCTTCGTACTCACAAGGCTTTCTGCTTCTCGCGACGAATCCTTGTGAGAAATGCGGGCTAGGACCCATGGAGTTCCCTTTGTGTAGGCCGCCGAAGGCGCCGGCCTCACAAAAATCAACCGAAACCAAGGGTTCATCCAGGTTCAAAACGATGTGGTCGCCCCTTCGGCGTGCAAACCCTCGTGAGGGAATTCATTTGTAACCTTTGTGGTTTCGGCCCCTTCAGGGCCTCGCCATTCGTGAACTCCATAGACCCAGGGTGCGACCATTTTCAATGGTCGTACCCGGGGCTAACATACGGCATCCCTTCAGGATGCGCCCAGTGTGGCCGGGCGTGGCCCGGCGTTCATTCAAAGCATGGTCCTGAGATGGGGTGGTGCGGCCCCCGCTGGGGCGCGCCGGGTCATCACCCAAACAGGGTGACGACACGCTGTGCGGCCCCGGTTGGGGCGCGCCGAATATCGCCCACCCAAATAGGGCCGCCCACGCGTTGGTGTTTGCGAACGTGTCGCGGGTTAATGCAGCAACGACGGCAACCATTGCTTGGGTGCGCTGTAGCCCAAAATCTCCACGACGGTCGCGGCAACCTGGCCAATCCCCAGCGATTTGGATTGGGCCAGTTCGCCCTTGACCTGTTTGCTCGGATCGTAAAGCACAAAAGGGACGCGGCTTAAGGTGTGCGAGGTTTTGGGTTTGAAATGGCCGTCCTCGTCCTTGACTGGTTGTCCCTTTTTGTCGAATTCGTACATTTCGTCGCAGTTACCGTGGTCCGCGGTGATCAACGCCACCCCGCCCGCTTTTTTGACCGCGGTGAGCAAGCGGCGCAGCTCCAGGTCCAAACAGGACATACCCGTGATCGCCGCGTCCAGGTTCCCCGTGTGCCCGACCATGTCCCCGTTGGCGTAGTTCACCCGCAGGAACCGGTGTTGCCCCGATTGGATCGCCGCGGTTAAGGCGTCGGTGATTTCCGCCGCCTTCATCCACGGACGTTGATCAAAGGGAATCGTGTCGCTGGGGATTTCCTGGTAGGTCTCGATGGTTGCGTCGACCTTGCCCGAACGGTTGCCGTTCCAGAAGTAGGTCACGTGCCCGTACTTCTGGGTTTCCGAGATCGCGAACTGGGTCACCTTCTCCGGCACCAAAAACTCGGTCAGCGTGTGTTTGATGTTGGGCGGGCCCACTAAATAATGATTCGGGCTGGGTAGGTCGCCGTCGTATTGCATCATGCCCGCGTAAAATACATCCGGTTTGGTGCCGCGGTCGATGTGGGTGAAGTCGTCGCCCTCGTCGAAGGCACGCGAGATTTCGATGGCGCGGTCGCCGCGGAAGTTAAAGAAAAACACGCTGTCGCCGTCGTTGATGGCGCCGACCGGCCCGCTTTCATCGCCGATCACAAAACCCGGCAAATCCTGGTCAATCATGCCCGGTGTTTCCTCGCGGAAGGTTTCCAAGGCCTTGAGCGCCGAAGGGAAAACCCGCCCTTTGCCGTGTACGTGGTGGTCCCAGCCGCGCTGGACCATCGACCAATCGGCCTCGTAGCGGTCCATGGTCAGCACCATGCGTCCGCCGCCGCTCGCGATGCGGTAGTCATTGCCTTCTTTATTGCGTTCCGCCAAAAAGTCTTCCAACTGCTGCAGGTAGATCTGGGCGGTGGTGCCGCCGACATCGCGGCCGTCCAGTAAAACGTGCAGCCGCGCGCGGGTCACGCCTTCCTTTGCTGCTTTATCGAGCATGGCGAAGACGTGTTTGATGTGGCTGTGGACGTTGCCGTCCGATAAAAGGCCGATCAGGTGCAGGGTGCTCTTGTGTTCCTTGACGCGGCGCACCGCGGTGTTCCAGGTCTCGCCCGCGAAGATGCGCCCCGATTCGATGGCATCGTTGACCAGCTTGGCGCCCTGGTCGTAGATCTGGCCGGAGCCGAGCGCGTTGTGGCCGACCTCGGAGTTGCCCATATCGCCGTCGGAGGGTAAGCCGACCGCGGTGCCGTGGGCACGCAAGGTGGTGAAGCGTTCGGTGCGTTTGAGTGCGTGCCAAAAAGGCATGTGGGCCAGGCGTTCCGCGTTACCCAAGCTGCGGTCGACCTCGCCGACCCCGTCCAGAACGACCATCACCAACGGACCGTTTATCCCTTGTGCCATAGCGACCTCCTCATCCTGTTCTTTTATGCATCAACCAGAACCATGCTAATCGCCGTAGCCACCGTTCCATTTGGCTTCCCATACCCGCCAGGTCCCGCTTTCGTTGCGGAAGGTCACGTTAAACGAGCCTTTGTCCGTGGGGACGGGGGTTTCGCCCATCATCAATTCCAGCGTGGCTTCCTTGACGTTGGGGTTGGTGCCGTCGTAAATGGTGACGTCGATAATACTAAGATACACCTTGGGATGGCGTTTGTAGATGGTGTTGAGCATGTAGAGCATGGCCTGTTTGCCACGGTCGTTTTCGTCTTTAATATCGTCGCTCAGGTGTTTTTTGAAGGCGTCGAGTTCGTGTTTCTCGGCTGCCGCCACCATCTCTTCAAAAGCCCGATTGATTTGGGTATTCGCGTCGCCCTGATCGGCACTGGGCCAACCGACGAAAACCAGACCGGCCACAATAAACAGAAAAATGACCAGTGATTGCTTTTGCCGCGGTCCAAACAGTTCGCTTTGTTCTGCCATCCCACCATCCTTTGTACTGTGTGAAAGGACATTTTACCCTGAAACAGACACGGGAGGCATGATGCTAGCGTTTGGGCCAGGGGATCGCCAGGGAATATTCGCGGCGTTTCTCGTTGAAAAAGCTGTGGACCCAACCGTTTTGCTCCAAACGGACCAGGATCTTTTTGGCGCGGTGGGTGCCGATATTGCACGACTTGGCCAGTTGGGCACAGGTTTGACGGGGGGTCTCGTTGAGCTTGGTGAGCATGAGTTGGGCGTGGCGGTCGAGGTCCTTGAGGTTGACCTCGACCTCGACCGAGGTGGTTTTGCTCATGGTTTTGAGGCTCTTGCGATCCAGGGGCAGGTTCTCTTTATCCGAGCGGAAAAACGGCCAGGCGTCCTTCGGATTGTTGGGGTTCACCGCGTAAACCGGTTTCACCTCGGCCTCGGGAATCTCAACCACCAAAATGCGTACGTTGCGCAGCGGTTCCCAAACTTTGCACTCGGGTTCAATGGCGGGTTGGCAGTTGAAGGTGGCGACCTGGTCAACCAGTTCTTGGGTGCTCTCAATGCTGTCAACCCCGCACAAATCGCCGTTGTCGCGCACGCCGATGAACACGGTACCCCCGGCGGAATTGGAGAAAGCGGAAAAGGAGCGAGCCAGTCGTTCCAACTTGGGGATTTGCTGCTTGAACTCGACCTGAATGCTTTCGCCGGAGCGTACCAGTTTATGCCATCGTTTTGATTCCATTAAGCCTGTCCCAACTTCTGTAGATCCTCCCGCGTTTGGCGCAAGGTGTCGATTTGGCGTTCCAGTTCTTCGAAATCGCCGCGTGCTTTGGCGACGACGGCCTCGGGTGCGTTGTCGACAAATTTCTTGTTGTTGAGACGGCCGCGCAAGCCACCGATCTCTTTTTCCAGCTTGGCAAGTTTGTTGTCAATCTTACCCAATTCGGCCTCGATATCCAAGTGGCCGCGCAGATCGACGTAGGCGTTCATGCCTTCGACGACAATGGCGGTACAGCCCTCGGGTGCGTTGTCTTTGTCGAGGTAATGGTAGGTGTTGAGGCCGGCCATTTTGAACAGGATCGGCTGGATTTCCTTGAGGTAGCCCTGCTGCTGTTGGTCGACGTACAGGTAGAGGTCGAACTTGGCACTGCTGGGCAAGCCGTAGGATTTGCGGATGGCACGGCAGCCGGAAATAACGCCTTTCACCGCACCGACAAAACGTTCGACATCGGGTTGGATCAAGGACGCATCCGCCTTGGGCCAGGCTTGGTTGACCAGGAACTTGCCCGCGTTGCGGTCGTCCAGGTGGTGCCACAGTTCCTCGGTGACAAAGGGCATGAAGGGGTGGAGCAGGCGCAGGCATTGGTCGATGACGGCGCGGGTGCGGCCGAGCAAAACGGCGCGTTGCGCTTCGTCGGCTTCCTTTTGCAAGGGTTTGAGGAATTCCACGTACCAATCGCAAAAGTCGCCCCAAAAGAAGTTGTAAATGCGGACGGCGGCGTTGGCGAGACGGAACTCGGCCAAATCCTCGGTGATCTCCCCGATGGTGGTGTTGAGGCGGCTAATCATCCAGCGCGCCACCATATCGGGCTGGTGGTCGCCCCATTGATCGTCGGCGGTCACACCTTCGAAGGTCATTTGCAGGAAGCGGTTGGCGTTCCAAATTTTGGTGCAGAAGCCGCGGCCCAGTTCACAGGATTTGTCGGAGTAACGGGTGTCCTCGCCGTAGGGCGTGTTGTAGACCATGGAGAAACGCAAGGCGTCGGCGCCGTACTTTTTAATAATGTCGAGTGGGTCGGGCGAGTTGCCCAGGGTTTTCGACATTTTGCGGCCCTGCTCGTCCCGGACGATGCCGTTGAAGTAGACGTCTTTAAAAGGAACCTCGTCCATGACCTCGGTGCCGCTCATGACCATGCGCGCGACCCAGAAGAAAATGATGTCGGCGGCGGTGACCAAGGTGCTGGTGGGGTAGAAGTAATTGAGGTCTTCGGTTTTCTCGGGCCAGCCAAAGACGCTGAAGGGCCACAGCCAAGAGCTGGCCCAGGTGTCCATCACGTCGGGGTCTTGGCGGATTTCTTCCGAACCGCAGCTACCGCAAGCGGTGGCGGGATCGACCGAGCAGGTTTCGGCGCCGCAACTGTCGCAATACCACACGGGAATGCGGTGGCCCCACTTGAGCTGGCGCGAAATACACCAGTCGCGGATGTTTTCGAGCCAGTGGCGGTAGGTGTTGACCCAGCGCTCGGGGTGGAATTTGATTTCGCCGTCTTCTACCACTTTGAGGGCGCGTTTGGCCATGGGTTCCATTTTGATGAACCATTGTTCGCTGAGGTAGGGTTCGATGACGTCTTTGGTGCGGTAGCAGAGGCCGACGGAAACCTGGTGGGGCTCGGTTTTGAGCAGCAGGCCGAGTTCGTCCATGGCTTTGACCACGGCCTTGCGGCATGCGAAGCGGTCCATGCCGCGGAAGGCCTCGGGCACGTTTTCGTTCATGATGCCGCGGCGGTCCATTACCACCAGCAGCGGCAGGTCGGCGTCTTGCGCCATTTCGAAGTCTTCTTTACTGTGGGCCGGGGTGACCTTTACGCAGCCGGTCCCGAATTCGGCGTCGACCAGGCGGTGGGCAATGATGGGGATCTCGCGATCAACCAGCGGCAGCTTGAGGGTTTTGCCGATGAGGTGTTGGTAGCGTTCGTCATTGGGGTTCACGGCCACGGCGGTATCGCCCAGCATGGTTTCGGGCCGGGTGGTGGCGACGACGAGGTGGTCGCTCCCGTCGCTGAGCGGGTATTTTAGGTGCCATAAAAAGCTGTCGCGGGTTTCCCGTTCGACCTCGTCGTCGGAGAGCGCGGTTTGCAGGGCGGGGCACCAGTTCACGATGTACTTGCCGCGGTAAACCCATTCTTTGTCGTACAGGTGTTTGAAGACCTGGAGCACGGCGCGGGAAAGGCCGTCGTCCATGGTGAAGCGCTCGCGGTCCCAATCACAGGAGCAGCCCAGTTTACGCAACTGTTTAATAATGATGCCGCCGTAGTTTTCTTTCCAGTTCCACACATGCTCTAGGAATTCCTCGCGCGGGAGCAGTTTGGGATCGATCCCTTTGGCGCGCAGGCCTTCTTCTACTTTTGATTGGGTTGCGATTCCCGCGTGGTCGGTGCCGGGTACCCAGCAGGTCTCGTAACCGTCCATTTTCTTATGGCGGATCAAAATGTCCTGAATCGTGTTGTTGAGCACGTGGCCCATGTGAAGCATGCCCGTGACGTTTGGCGGAGGAATCACGACGGTGTAGGGTTCCTTTTCGCTGTTCACCTCAGCGCGGAACAACTTGTTGTTTTCCCATTCGGGATACCAGCGTGATTCGATAGCCTCGTGGTCGTAGTGCTTCTCGAGCATAACTTCTCCTTGAGCAAGTGGATTGGATGCGAGGGACGGCGGAAGGGCGGGGGCGCGCGGCGCGCCCGGAAAATCGCATTATACACGTGCTTCAAGGAGGGAGGAAGGGCGGAGCCCCCGCGCGTTCTGTGGTTTGCGAACTCGGTGGACACGGCGGTCTTGCCACACCGCCGCTCCCTTTGGTTGAGACCTTTAGTTCCAGTCGTAAAGGACTTGGCTTTCGCCACGCTCCTCAATCAGGGTGCTGATGTAGCTGATCAGGTTTTCGCGGCGTTTGTGGAAGGCGGCCAGTTGCATGGGGTTGAGGTGCCCGCGCAGCCTTTTGTTGAGTTCCTTTTTGCTGACCGATTGCAGCTTGTTCCAGAACTTACGCTCCACGATGTGCAACCGTTCCACATTGGGTAAACCGCTGTCGACCTTGAACGACCGCGAGTGGTCGATGTACCACACATACCAATTCTCATCGTAGAGGAAGTTGCCCTCGTGGCGGTCGAAGTTGTAAATCAACAAATCAAAGGCCAGCATGTGCTGTTTGTTTTTGTAATGATCGAAACCCTCGGGAAAATCGAGGTTGTCCTTGCGGCGTTTTTGTTCGGTGACCGCGTTTTCAACCCAAAGTTGCAGGGAACCGTCGCGGCCTTCGATACCGCGCGCCACAACCGGGGGCACGTGACCGATCGCCAGCGTCTGCGCAACCTGATAGGCGGCCAGTTCCAGCTTGTAGCTGTCTTGAAAAAAGCGGTGCAGTTCACCCTTCAGTTTGAGGCGTTCCTTCGTGCTGTGCACGTGGCGAAACACGCCGCGGAATCGTCGACCCTCGTAATCCAGATCGAGGCGCAGGGGTTTCGTGATGCCGCTGTCCAAAACCTTCTTTTTGGTTACGCGTGACTTTATAAGCATGGCTTCCAGCAGTTGCTGGTCATTGAGGGGCATGGCCATGCCGTCGCGGTCGACCAGGCCGGGTTGGGTCTGCCACAAGGCGTGTAGCGATTCGCCCGCGCTTTTGTTGGGCTTCAGCGTGGGACGTTCATTTTCCAATCCGATGCAGGCCCAAGCCGGCATCGCCGCGAGGACGAAGAAAAGGCAAAAAACGATGGTGCGATTCATGGTGCGAAAAAACCTCTTACGACGACCCAAAGGGGTCGCGGTGTTCACCCGGTGACATGTTTTGAAAGCGGCGGAACCTTGGCGAATGCACATGAAGAAAAAAAGAAGGCCGGCCGACGATTGGTGATGGGTTTGCGCGTTAAGGACGGGTCTCGTAGGACGAGATCGGGAACATAATGCCACTGAGGGTGTAATTTCGCTAGTTAATTTTTGTTAAAGACGTTTCTTTGTTATGTAAAACACGGCTAGCGTGTAAGAAAAATATGAGGAAGCTGATGCGGCCCTGAGCCATAGGGTGGTGCCTCGGTGTCCGGCGCCTGTTTTCCCACGGCTTGGGTTAGCCGCGTTCCTTCGGCGAAGCCGCGCGGATGTAGGTCACCGTGTGGTGGCTGAAAATACGACCGCTTTCCGAGCGACATGTCGCGGTGCCGTACACCAGTTTGCTGCCGCATTTCATGATGTGCCCGTCGCAAAAAACGGGTTCGCGGACGGCGGGGCGTAGGAAGGCGGTGTTGAGTTCGGAGGTGACCGCCATGGGTTCAAAGCCGATTTGGGTCATGAGTGCGAACCAAAAAGCGGCGTCGGCCGCGGCCATTAAGACGGGCCCGGAAATCAAACCCCCCGGCCGGTTGAACCGTTCGCGGTAGGGGAACTTGAGCGTGGCTTGGCCGAATGCCAATGCCACAATTTCCATGTCGTAACCCTGCATGAAGGGTTCGTTTTGAATGAGGTCTTCTAGTTTTTCGCGCGAGACCAAGGGTTCAGTCATGGAAACACCTTTTCCACTTGGGTGGTTTACCCTTTTTCGTTACACCGGCGGTGCAAGGGTATCGGTATTATCGGTGATTCTGGAACGTGCGGCTCAAAAAAAGCCTTAAAAATTGATCTTTACTTTGCGTTCAATCACGGTTTCCCCGCCGCTTTCTTTGTAGGCGGCGATGATGCGCAGGCGGTGTTCGCCGCGTTGGGTGAAGTTGACGACGGCGCTAAATTGACCGGCTTCGATCATGACCGCGGCCACGCCGTTGACGTTCACGGAGGCGTTGACGTCCGTTTTCCCGGAAATAATCGCCATGCCGCCAAGCACTTCAACTTCCAGGTTGCGAATGGGCGGGCCGGGTGCGTCCGATGTGGGGCCTTCTGGTGCGTCCGCTTGCGAGATGGACCCCTCGTTGGCGGTCACTTCGAACTTAAAGGTTTGCGAGAACGCGCCGGGTACACCTTGATCGGAGATGCCGCGCACGCGCCAATAATAAACACCGGGACCCAAGCTCAGCTCCACGTCGCTGCTGGTCACGCCCATCTTGTCTTCCAGCCGTGTGACGAACAGGGGTTGGTCGCTGAGCTGAAAGTGAAACGAGGGAATGTAAATTTCGGAATGCCAGCGGAAGGGAATGTCGCGTTCGCTGCCGCCGGGTGCCAGCAAGGTGTGGCGGTTTTTCGGCTGGTCCAGATTGGGTGCCACGGGAATCGGCGAGGCCGATCTTTTTCCGTCTTGCCAATGGAGCGATTGGTATTTGGTGAGGTTGCCGCTGTCGGCGCCTTCCGTCCAATCGGCCGTGCCCTGATGCAGCGCAATATGGCTGCTTTTGGTGACGGGAATATGGCTGAGTTCACCGGATGCGCCCTGGCGCATTTCGGCCTTCCAGTCGCCCAGGCCCATGGTTGCCTTGTTGGATTTATCCAATTCAAATTGAAACACGCCCTTGACCAAGGCAAAGCGGTAGCGGCCGTTGCCGACATCGTAACGGCCTAATTTGATTTCGGACTGGGAAGAAAGGAAAAAGCTGGTTTGGCTTTTGGGTGGGTTGAGTTGGAGACCCGAGCGGACGCCGGTCCGAATCACGGCGACCTTAGAGAGATCGACCAAATTGTCCATGGTTTCGAAGTTCTCGGCGCCGTGTTTTTTGATTTCGACTTTGCCAAAGGGTTGCAGGTCGAGGGTACTGCTGTTGTCGGTTTGCGATGCCTTGAGCGCTTGTAAGCGGGTGCGAATGTTGGTCAAGGCTTGGCTCGCGCGCGCGTAGTCTTCCTCGATGATCAGGTCCTCTACCCCGCGCATGTCTTCTTTGATCCGTTCCAGCTTGTTGGTGGTGTCCACATCGGTTGCGGAGATTTGCCCTTCCAACAGCTGAATTTGTTCGTTGACCTTGCTGATGCGCGTGGATAGGTCTTGCTTGCCGTCGCCGGAACCACCGCAGGCCAGCAGGAAACACCACAAGAACAGCAGTAGGAGACGGCTGAAACCGTTGCCGATGGGGAGATTCAAGCTAGGTGGTTGGGACATGAAGACCTCTTCCTTGGCGGCTGTAGGAGGCCCTACAGCCGATTGCGTGGTTGGATTAGTCGTCGTTCCGCCAAGGTTCTTTCTCGAAGTAGGTCTTGGTGGATTTCCAGACTACGCCTGATAATAGCAGCAGTGCTAATAAGTTAGGCATTGTAACGAGACTCAAGGCGACATCGCCAAAGTTCCAGATCACGTTCAGGGACGAAACCGCGCCGATGAAGTGAAATAGGATGTAGATCACCTTGAAGGGGATAATCGCCGAGGCGCCGAATACGTAGTTGGCGCAGCGGTCGCCGTAATAGCTCCAGGAAATGGCGGTACTGAGCGCGAACAACACAACGCAAAGCAGTACAACCCACTCGCCGAAGCGGCCAAGCCCCTTGCCGAAGGCCTTGGCAGTCAACGGCGCCGAGTTTTCGACGGCGTTGCCGTAGAGCGCGGTGTAGCTGGTTCCGTCGGTTGCCACGGCTTTCTTTTGGCTTGGCAGGATCTCACCGACGAAGGGGATGGTTTGCGCTTCATCGACAAAGAAACGGTCGACGCGGACGTCGTGCCAAGCCAGCACCGTGTCCTCGGTCGCGTATTGGGGTTCGCCGTCTACCACGGTGATGGTGGCGGGCGCGTCGCCGGTGATTAGGTTGTAGGAGGCGCTGGGTCGGGCGCGGCCCTCGCTGTCGAGGGGCAGGTAGGTGACGTCGCCACTGCTCAGCAGCAGTTCAGTGGGGTGTTTGTCGTTCCAAACGCCGGTGGTGATCAACACCAGGCCGGTGATGGTACAGATGATCAGGGTATCGATGAAGGGTTCGAGCAGGGCGACCACGCCCTCGGAAACCGGTTCCTCCGTTTTTGCGGCGGCGTGGGCGATGGGTGCTGAACCTTGACCGGCCTCGTTGGAGAACAAGCCGCGTTTGACACCCCACATTAAAGTACTCATGAAGACACCCGCGCCGGTTCCGGCCACACCCGCGGTGGGGTTGAAGGCTTCGGTCACGATGGTGGCGAAGGCGGCGGGGATTTCCCCGAAATTCATGGCCAGGATGATCAGGGCCGAGGCCACGTAGAGGATGGCCATGAGGGGCGCGAGGACCGAGGTTACTTTGCCGATCCGGCGAATTCCGCCGAAGATGATAATGGCCACGAAGACCGCGGACAAACCGCCGCTGATCATGGGGCTGATGCCGAAGTTGGATTCGACTTGGTCCGCGAGGGTGTTGGCTTGAATGGCGTTACCGGTCAGGAAGGAGGTCAGCATCAAACCCAGCGCGAAAAAGATCGCCAGGGGTTTCCAGAGCGCTTTGGCCGCCGGATATACCTCGCTTAGGCCGTGTTCGATGTAGTACATCGGGCCGCCCGCGACCACCCCTTGGTGGGCCGCCGCGTTTTCGTCGATTTGACGGTATTTGAGGGAGAGGGTGACCTCGGAGTATTTGACGGCCATTCCGAAGAAGGCCGTCATCCACATCCAGAAAAGGGCGCCGGGTCCGCCCCAGTGAATGGCGACCGCGACACCGGCGATGTTGCCGACACCGACCGTGGCCGAGAGCGCGGTGGTCAGCGCTTGGAAGTGAGAGACGTCGCCGGTTTCGTCGGGGTCGTCGTATTTGCCGCTGGTGACGTCGATGCCGTGTTTCAGGCGGATTAATTGGATGAAGCCGAGGCGCAGGGTTAGGAAGAGGCCGGTGCCCAGCAACGCGTAAATCAGCAGTTGAGGTGGCACAATATAACTTTCAACGAAACTTGTGATGGTTTTAATAAGGGTGGTGATGAATTCCATTTACGTACCTTTTACCGAAAGCGAATTAAATGCCGATCCTCTAGGGCGGTGCCTGGTGTCCCGATACCGTGTCAAACGACGTTTTCCCCTAAAAACCTGCCTGTAAAATGCCGCACAGCATGATCCAGGGGCCAAAATTTGGGCGAAATCCTTAATATTTTCAGGCCGTCGCGCATTAACAACCGATGGTGTGCATTCCGGCTCATCATAGGGAATCCAGTCAACCCCTGTCAAGGAAGTGGGGAGGGTGGGGCTTCGCATTGGGTGCGGTATGATCCGGCGCGCCGCACGACGGGATGGTTGGTTGATGGGCCGATAGGGGCGCTCCCGTTTTGGATGGGTGGCGACCCGGCGCGCTCTAGGCTTGGGTGGTTGCTGACCCGGCGCGCTCTAGGCTTGGGTGGTTGCTGACCCGGCGCGCCCCGAAGCGGGCCGCACCACCTCATCCTTGGACCATACTTTGAATAAATGCGAGGCAACGCCTCGCCACCCTGGACGCACCCCGGCGGGGTGCAATAATTTAGCCCCGGGTACGACCATTGAAAATGGTCGCACCCTGGGTGCCGGGGGTTCACGTAGGGGAAAACCCTGAAAGGGTTGGCACCACATGTGTTACGGGTCAATGCCCATGAGGAGGAACGCGTCAACCAACAAACCATCCATCAATGGCCGTATTGAAATGGCCGTATTGAAATGGCCGTATTGAAATGGCCGTATTGAAATGGCCGTATTGAAATGGCCGTATTGAAATGGCCGTATTGAAATGGCCGTATTGATTGGAGCGGCAACCCGTCGGGGAAGCGTCGTTTTCCGCGGCCGATGATCCAGAGGGATTCGGTTGGTTGTTGTTCGGCCGGCGCCTTCAGCGGCCTGCACGACGGGAACCCCCGGGGACCCTGGGTAAACGGTTGTTCCACAACCGTTTACCCAGGGCTGAAATCCGAAACGCCTTCAGCGTAACCAAATGTTGTTCGGCTCTGCCTCACCGTTTAAATCAATTGGGGTCCCCGCGTTGCGGTGTGCGAACCCCATTGGGGTTCGCCGGATCAACCCATGCCCAAACAGGGGTTGCACCGGATCAACCCGCGCCCACGCAGGGGTTGCACCGGATCAGCCCACGCCCACTCATGGGTTGCGCCGGATCAACCCACGCCCAAACAGGGGTTGGGTCGGATCAACCCACGCCCACGCAGGGGTTCGCCGGATCAACCCACGCCCAAACAGGGGTTAGGTCGGATCAGCCCACGCCCACACAGGGGTTGGGTCGGATCAACCCACGCCCACACAGGGGTTCGCCGGATCAACCCACGTCCAAACAGGGGTTGCGCGGGGTTAGCGCGCGCCAAGCAGACATGACACCGGATCAGCGCGATCCAAGCGGTGCATCAACCGGGTATTTTCCCTGTCGGTGTTACTCCAACCCCGACTAGGTCAGGTAGCCGCGCAGCTCTTGGATGGCGTTGTTTTTGCGCAGTTTCTTGAGCGCGACGGCTTCGATCTGGCGGATGCGCTCGCGCGAAAGATTGAGCATTTGGCCGATTTCCTTCAGGGTCATCGGTTCCTTGCCTTCCAACCCGAACCGCAGGTTGATCACCAAGGCCTCTTTTTTATCCAAATCCCGCAGAATATCCCGCACCTGGCTCTCAAAAGCTTCCTGCAACAAGTGCTCGTCGGCACCTAACTCGGTGTCTTGGCTCAATTTGTCCAGTAATTGGAAATCGCTGTTGTCGTCGAGGCTCTCGCTTAAAGAAATGTTGTCGCCGCTGACCTGCAGCAATTGCTCTACCTCGGCCACCGTGATTTCCAGTTCGGCCGCCAGCTCTTCCAGCGTCGGCTTGCGCTCCAGCTTCATGTTGAGCTGGTTGTACTTTTTGCTGAGCTGGTACATCAGATTCGCTTGTTTTTGAGGCAGGCGAAAGGCGCCGCTGTGCTTGGCCAAGGCGTGAATAATCGCCTGGCGAATCCACCACACCGCGTAGGTGATGAATTTGACCCCTTTTTCAGGGTCGAAGCGTTTGGCCGCTTCGATTAAGCCGATGTTGCCCTCGTTCATAAGGTCCAAAAAGGATAGGCCCAGGCCGCGGTACTTTTTGCAGATACTGACGACGAAACGCAGGTTCGATTCGACCATTTTTTTTAGCGCTTCTTGATCGCCCTGTTGGATGCGGTAACCCAGTTCCTTTTCCTGGTCCGGCGTGAGTTGCGGGATCTTGGAAATCTCTTGCAAGTACCAATTGAGATTTTCGGTCGAGACTTGATGGTCGTCAGACAACTCAGCCACGTGCCTACTCCTTAGGGTGGTCGGCCACCGCTTCGTCCAAGCGAATCACCTGCGTTTTGGGCGAGACGCGGACCAGAGAGTTTTTGTATTTTGTTTCACCGTCATCCAACGTTTCTATCATGACTTGGCGGAATGCGCGTAGTAATTCGTTCACATCCATCTGCATTTTTTCCATTTGTTCACGTAACTTGAACACCATGTCCACACCGGCCAGGTTCAAACCAAGATCTCGTGTCAAATTGAGAATCTGCTCCAGGCGGTCAATGTCTTCTTGCGAATAAAGCCGCGTGTTGCCCTCGGTGCGCGAGGGACAGAGCAAACCCTCGCGTTCGTACATGCGCAGGGTCTGAGGGTGAATCCCATAGGTTTTTGCAACCACACTAATTGAAAAGTAGCCGGGTTGTTGTGTTTTTCTTCCTCGCATGGAAAAAAAGCCTCACTCAATGCCGATCAATTCAGGATTTGGGCCGGCGCGGGAAACCGCCCCGGTCGGTTTCTGTTTCTGTTAACCATAACACGTCCGCCTATTGGCTGACATGGAGGTTTTCCCGCGGGTTCTCCGGGTTTAGGGTTTCAAATTCGCGCAGCAATTCCTTCGAGCGTTCGTCGCGCAAACGCGGGACTTGCACGCGCACTTCCACAAATTGGTCGCCCGTTTGCTCGCCGCGCAGGGCGGGAACGCCTTTGCCGCGAATGCGGAATTTTTGGCCGGTTTGGGTGCCGGGCGGAATTTTAATCGTGGCTGAGCCGTCGATGGTGGGAACCTGGACCTTGGCGCCCAAGGTCGCTTCCACAAAACTTATAGGTACCTGACAGTAAAGGTTTTCACCTTTGCGCTCGAAAAATTCGTGCTCATCCACCTTGGTGATGATGAACAAATCACCCTCGGGTCCGCCGAACAGCCCCGCCTCCCCCTTGCTGGGGACCCGCACCCGCGTGCCGTTGCCCACGCCGGGGGGGATGTTGACTTTGATTTTCTCCGCCAGGGGACGCCGTCCCGCGCCATCGCAATTGTCGCAGGACTTGCTGTCGAAATAACCGCGGCCGTCGCAAGAGCGACACGGCGTCTCGAACACCATATTACCCTGGCGCAACTTCTGTTTGCCGTTGCCGCCGCAATTGGTGCAGGTGGTTTTTTTGCCGGTCTTTACCTGGCGAAAGCCTTTACACGATGTACACACCATCGAGCGGTCGATTTTGAAATTCATGGTCATGCCTTTGATCGCTTCCATGAAGGTCAGGGTGATGCTGTGCTGAATGTCCTGGCCGCGTTGGGGGCCGCGCGTGGTGCTCTGTTGTTCGTTGCGGGCGCCGCGGAATAAATCGGAAAAGATTTCGCTGAAATCCTGTTTGCCGCCACCCTGGCCGCCGCCCGAGCTGAAATCGAATCCCTGGAAATTAAAATCGCCCATGCCGCCCCACTGTTTTCCGTAGGGGCCGGAGCCGCCGGGGCCGCCCGTGGGTGGGGTCGCCGAGCCGTAAAGGTCGTAATTCTTGCGCTTTTGCTCGTCGCTTAATACTTCGTAAGCTTCGGAAATGGCTTTGAATTTGGTCTCCGCTGTCTTGTTGCCCGCGTTGAAGTCGGGATGGTACTTACGGGCCAAACGCCGGTATGCTTTTTTGATTTCGGCTGCTGAAGCTCCGCGCTTCACACCCAAAACTTTGTATAAGTCCTCAGCCATATGCCACCTGAACGAAGCTGCGATACGCGCCCGCGGGCGCGTTTTAAAACCCAGGCCGCGCCTCGCGCATTGCCTCGGGTAAAGGGACCGTCGTTGCCCGCCTTGGGGCTGTCCGTCGCCGGCCACGCTTTGGGCGTGGGCGGCAGTTTGAACCTGAAGGTTCAGGTTGAAGAAAGGCGGGGACTTGCAAGGCCCATCATACCGAAATCGCTGGAATTGGAAAAGAAAACGGTGGAAGGGTGCAAGTCGGGAAATCGGCGTGGGTTTCGTTAAAACAAACCCTGCTTGGTTAACGGGTGAATCGCGTGTTTTCTTCACGCCAAAGTTGAATTTAGCCCGCATTTCTCACAAGGATTCGTCGCGAGAAGCTGAACGTCTTGTGAGTACGAAGATGACGACCTTTCGCGGGGCCGACCGCTCGGCCTAGCAGCTGAGGCGAAGGTGGCTCGACCGAGTAATGCGGAAGGCCGACCGCTCGCAATCGCATGGGTTGCCCCGTAGCAGAATTCCTAGTGAGGTATGCGGGTTAGCGCGCTTGTCACCAAAAAAGGGAGGCGGTAAAGCCTCCCCTCGGGTGTTAAACGCAAGCGTTTTTATGAATTAATCAACCACTTCCGCGTCGATCACACCGTCGTCGTCGGCTTTTTGTTGTTTGCCGCCGCCGGGAGGTGGGTTCTGGGGGCCGGCTTGACCTTGGTCACCGCCCTCTTGGCTGTAAAGCTTTTGGCTCCAGGCTTGAACGGCTGCCATCAATTTCTCGGCGGCGGCGTCCAATTCCTCGGGGTTTTCGGATTTCAGCTTCGCTTTGGCGTCTTCCAATTCTTTGGTGATCGCCTCGCGGTCGGCCGGCTCCATTTTGTCTTTGTTTTCTTCGACGTTTTTCTCCGTCTGCCATACCAAAGAGTCCAGCTTGTTGCGGCTCTCGGCCAGTGCTTTGGCTTTGGTGTCGGAGTCGGAGTTGGCTTCCGCCTCGGAAACCATGCGGTCAATTTCCTCATCGGTCAGACCGCTGGAGTCTTTGATGCGGATGTCTTGTTTTTTACCGGTGCCCTCGTCTTTGGCGGTCACGTGCAAGATGCCGTTGGCGTCGATGTCGAAGATGACCTTGATTTTGGGAACGCCGCGTGGTGCGGGCGGGATGCCCATCAAGCTGAAGGTACCGAGGATTTTGTTCTGGCGGGCCATGGGGCGCTCACCTTGGAAAACCACGATTTCAACCTGGGTTTGGTTGTCTTCCGCGGTCGAGAAAACCTCGTCCTTTTTGGTGGGGATGGTGGTGTTGCGTTCGATCAGAACCGTGGCCACGCCGCCCATGGTTTCGATACCCAGGCTCAGCGGGGTCACATCGAGCAGGAGCAGGTCCTTAACGTCGCCGGCCAAAACACCGCCCTGGATCGAGGCGCCGATGGCGACAACCTCGTCGGGGTTCACCCCTTGGTGGGGCGCTTTGCCGAAGAATTCGGTAACCTTTTCAACAACCTTGGGAATCCGAGTTGAACCACCAACCAGAACGACCTCGTCGATGTCGGATGCCTTGACGCCCGCGTCGCGCAGCGCGTTTTCGCAAGGCGTGAACAAACGTTTGACCAAATCGTCGATCAGCGCTTCAAACTTGGAGCGGCTGAGGTTCAGGTTCAAGTGCTTGGGACCGTCCGCGTCGGCCGTGATGAACGGCAGATTGATTTCGGTGCTCTGGGTGCTGGACAGTTCGATTTTGGCTTTTTCTGCCGCTTCTTTCAGGCGCTGCAGCGCCATTTTGTCCTTGGAGAGGTCGATGCCCTGATCTTTCTTGAACTCGTCGAGAATCCAGGTGATCAGGACTTCATCGATGTTGTCACCACCCAGGTGAACGTCGCCGTTGGTGGATTTAACCTCGACAACACCTTCGCCGACTTCGAGGATCGAGATATCGAAGGTACCGCCGCCGAAGTCAAAAACCGCGATGGTTTCATCAGACTTTTTGTCGAGGCCGTAGGCCAGCGCGGCCGCGGTCGGTTCGTTGATGATGCGTTTGACATCCAGGCCCGCGATTTTGCCGGCGTCCTTGGTGGCTTGACGTTCGGCGTCGTTGAAGTACGCGGGAACCGTGATCACGGCCTCGGTGACCTCTTCGCCGAGGTAGCTTTCGGCCGCTTGCTTCAATTTCTGGAGCACCATGGCTGAAATTTCGGGTGGGGACATGTCTTTTTCGGAGAGTCGGATGCGGGCGTCGCCGTTCGAGCCGGAAACCACTTCGTACGGCATGCGTTCCGCTTCACCGGAGATCTCGCTGAATTTTTTACCCATGAACCGCTTGGCTGAATAAATCGTGGCGGTGGGGTTGGTGACGGCTTGGCGTTTGGCGACTTGGCCGACCAAACGCTCACCGCTTTTTGAAAAACCGACGACGGACGGGGTGGTACGCTGCCCCTCGGCGTTGGTGATAATTTGGGGTTCTTTACCTTCCATAACAGCGACAACCGAGTTGGTTGTGCCGAGGTCGATCCCGATAATCTTACCCATAGGGTTTCCTCCCTTGCGAAAACGCGAGTTTGCTATGACAGGGGTCATTATGAGAGGTGAGTCATTTGATGTCAACTTTTTTTAACATTGCCGCTGTCAAATTTTGTGTTAGTCATTCGAGCGTTTTTTGTCGAAACAGGGAGTAGGGCGTGATTTTCCCCGCCAAAGGGGCCGGATTTTCTGGACCACCGCTTCCGCGTGGTAAGGTGGGAGGGTTTGGCGCGGGCTAGAACCGTGCCCTTTCAGCATCTTTTTTCTGTTTGAGGTCCCATGTCCCAGCCCACGTTTCGCGATATGGTCGAATTGCCCGGCCCCTTTACCTTCAAGATCATTGTGAACCCCGAGGGGATTAATCAGTCGGGGTTAACCCATGCCTTGTCCGAGGCCGCCGGTCGTACCCTCGACTTCCAGTCGATCACCCACCGCCCCAGCAAAAATGGCAAGTATTTGGCCTATACCGTGGCCGTTCACATTGAGGTTTTTGAGGAAATTGAGGCCGTTTACGCTTGGTTCTCCGCCTCCGAGCACGTCATTTACGCGGTTTAACCTAAGGGTTGAGCCGGCGCACAAAACCGCGGCGGCTGTGCCGTCTGTTTCATCCCGGGCTCGCCAAGTGTTTACCCGCCATGTAGAATTTGGCTACCTGCCACAACACCATTTCGGCTTGCGCGCGACACCGCTTGTTCGCGCCGTCGCCGGTTCAGGGGTCCGTTATGATTGATGTACCGTTTTTGCTCAATTTACTGGTCGAGCGTCATGTCATCGCCCAGGACAAGGCCGAGTTTTTGATGAAACAGGAGTCTCAGGTACGCAAGGCCCTGTTTCGCTCCAACCGCGAGAACTATGCCGGTCCCAGTGCCAACATCAACTCGATCCATCCCATTGATGTGGTCCTCAATTATCCCGAATTTCGGGACGACCCCAAAAAACGCGTGACCGACGATACCTTGGCCCAGTTTATTGCCGAGAAAAAGCAGGTGCCCTTCGTCCACCTCGATCCCCTTAACGTGGATTCCAAGCTGCTGAAGCAATACGTCTCACGGCCCTTTGCGCGCAAGTACCTGGTGATTCCCTTGCGGGTGGAGAACGAAAACGAACTGGTGACCGCCATGATCGATCCCTTCGATCTGGAACTGGCGTTTAACCTCAAGCGCAATACCGGGCTTGAGATCAAGCCGGTGGTGGCGCCGCGCAACGAAATTATTCGCATTTTGACCGAGTTTTACGGTTTCCGTCAGTCGGTCGAGCGCGCGGAAAAAGATCTCGACCCCATCGTGAACCTGGGCAACCTCGAGCAGTTGGTCAAGCTCAAAAGCGAACGGGAACTGGAAGCTTCCGACTCCCACGTGATCAAAGCGGTTGAGTATTTATTAATGTATGCCTACGACCAGCGTTCGAGTGACATTCACATCGAGCCCAAACGCGAGCATTCGGTGATTCGTTTCCGTATTGACGGTGTTTTGCACGATATTCAAACCATGACGCCCAAGGTACACGCCGCCGTAATTTCCCGTGTCAAACTGCTGGGTCGGATGGATATCGCCGAGCGCCGCAAACCCCAGGACGGCCGCATCAAAACCAAAATTAAAAACCGCGAGGTGGAGCTGCGTTGTAACATTCTGCCCGTTGCCTTCGGCGAAAAGATGGTGGTGCGGATTTTCGACCCCGAGGTCGTGATGAAGGACCTGCTCGACCTGGGTTTCCGTCAGCAGGAATTCTCCGTGTTCCAGCGGCAAATCAACGAACCCAACGGCCTGATTCTGGTCACCGGCCCCACTGGCAGCGGTAAAACTACCACGCTGTATTCGTCCCTAAAGATGCGCGCCTCGCGCGAGGTCAACGTGACCACCATCGAAGACCCGATTGAAATGGTGTACGAACCCTTCAACCAGGTCTTGGTGAACCCGTTGCTGGACCTTAGTTTCGCCGGCGCCCTGCGCACTATTTTGCGTCAGGACCCGGACATCATCATGGTGGGCGAGATCCGCGACGAAGAAACCACCACCTATGCGCTCCAGGCCGCCCTCACCGGCCACCTCGTGTTCAGTACCTTGCACACCAACGACGCCGCCGCCAGTGTCGCGCGCCTCTACGATTTGGGAGCCGAACCCTTTTTGTTGGGTTCTACGCTGCTCGGCGTTTTGGCCCAGCGGTTGGTGCGCAAGGTGTGTTTGCAGTGCGCTGAATCCGACATTTTGACCCAGGCCCAGCTCAAAGTGCTGAATATCCGCACCCGTACCGGCAAGCCGCTGAAGGTTCGCCGCGGCAAGGGTTGCCACGTTTGCCGTTACACCGGTTTGTACGGCCGCACCGGCGTTTACGAATTGCTGGATGTGGACGATACCATCCGCAAACTCATAATGGCCAAACAAGATACCCATATGCTGCGCAAGACCTGTCGTCAAAAAGGCATGGAAACGCTGAAGGAATGCGGGATTCGTAAGATGATCGCCGGCGAAACCACCTTTGACGAGGTCTTGCGTGTTTGTATGATTTGATGCCTTTTTGGCCGAACCTAAAGTGTGCGATTCTTGGCGGCGCACTTGCCCAACCTGCTGGGCTGCAAAGTGTTGTAAAAATGCTCGACGTACCTTCCAGGTACGCCTACGCTTGTTCCAACACTTTTCGCTCCATCATTTTGAGCAATTGCATCCACCCGAAACGCACACTTTAGGTTGAAGATCAGGCGCGCGACCGCTAACTTTGCGGTTGCGGCACCCTTTGATGATGTAGCGTGCTTTTGGCGTAACCCGGCGCGGCCGTGTGTGGCCACCGAATAGGGAGACCCTACCATGAGCGAAGAGACCTCGACCCCGCAAGAGAACAACGAAACGAAAAGCGTGACCACGCAAAGTGCGAAACGTCCGCCGAAACCGCCCGGCCCCTTGCGGCGTTGGTTCGTGCGGCTGGTGATTTTTGCGGTGATGGGCACCCTGGGGATTGCCGCCGGCGTCGGCTGTGCCCTGTTTATTCTCAAAAAAGGCGGCGAATTTGAGGACCTGGAAAAGTTGGCGTCCTACAAGCCTGCCCAATTTACCCGTGTTTACGCGCGTAACGGCGATTTAATCGACATCATTTCCTCCCAGCAGCGCATTATGTTGGAGTACCGCGACATCCCGCCCAACTTTGTCCACGCGTTGGTTGCTGTTGAGGATGAATATTATTTCAACCATATCGGCGTGTCGCCGCTCGGCATTTTGGCCGCGCTCAAGGATTATGTGCGGACCGGTCGCCTGCGTGGTGCCTCAACCCTGACCCAGCAGTTGGTCAAAAACATTACCAATGACCGCCGTTACTCCGGTGGGCGCAAACTCAAGGAACAGTTTTTGGCGGTTCAGTTGGAGTTGCGCTACACCAAAGAAGAAATTTTTGCGATGTACGCCAACGAGGTACCGCTCGGCAACCAGCAGTTTGGTATTGAAGCCGCGGCCCGTTATTACTTCGGCAAATCGGTCGGCGCCATGACCCTTGAAGAATTCGCCACCTTGGCCGGTTTACCCCAGGCCCCCTCGCGGTTTAACCCCTACCGCAACCCCGATTTGTGTCTGAGACGGCGCAACATCGTGCTGTACCGCATGTGGGACGAGGGTTACATCACCCGCGAAGCCTATGATCGCGCCAAAAAGAGCCCGATTGAGTTGGTCGACCGCAAACGCGCCAAAAACAAACCGGTCGCGGCCCATTTCGTCGACAAGGTACGCAAGTACCTGTTCGACAAATACGGCGAGGAGGTGGTGCGCACCTCGCGTTGGGATGTCCACACCACCCTCGACATGACCTACCAGGTCATCGCCGAGGATGCGGTGCGCGACGGCCTGAAACAGGTCGACAAGTCCATGGGGTACCGACCCCACGACTGTCCCTCGGTGTTCACGAAAGAGGATCCCAACAACATGGCGTTGGTTACAGAATACTACGATCCCAGTTGGCACCAGGTCCTGCAGCCTGGCATTTCCATTCGGGGCGTGGTGCAGGAGGTTGGTGACGATTACCTCACGGTTCGCATTGATGAGGATCGGTTTCGCGTTGATTTAGAAGGTTTGAAGTGGACCAAAGCCAAAAAAGGCAAACTCGACAAGATGTTCCAGCTCGGTGATGTGCCGCTGTTTATGGTGCTGGAAGGCGAGGCCGAGGTGGGCGACCTGATTCGCGACGCCCGCGACGAAAACGAGGATGAAGCACTGGAGGACGAAGAGGAATCGGCCGAGGATTTGCTCGCCGACCGTGACGAGGAAACCGCCGACCCCGAGCGCATGGTGTTGCGCACCGACCTCAAACTGGTGATCGACCAAGAGCCGCAAATCGAGGCGTCCTTCATGGCGGTGGATCCCCATACCGGCGACCTGTTGGCCGAGGTGGGCGGGTATGATTACGACCGCAGTAAGTTCAACCGCGCCGAGCAAGCCAAACGCCAGGTGGGTTCTGCTTTTAAACCCTTTGTGTTCGGCGCCGCCTTGGAGAAGGGTTACTCCCTCGCCGACCTGTTGTTTGACGAGCCGACCCAGTTCATCGATCCCACCAAGTTCTATTTCGACGACCAAGGGGTGCTGCAGGTGCGCGCCTCGAGGCGCAACCAACGCCGCATGAAACTGGGTTTAATACCTACGCCCAAACCTTACCAGCCCCACAACTACTACAACCGCTACCAGGGCCAGGTCACCTTGCGCAGCGCCATGGCGCAATCGCTGAACATCGTTTCGGTTAAGTTGTTGAACTCGGTGGGTTACGATCACGTGCTTGAGTACGCGGAACGCCTTGAGATTGACGAAGGCAATGACCTGCAGCCGTACCCGAGTTTGGCCCTGGGTGCGATGGAAATGACCTTGGCCGATTTGGTGCAGGCCTACGGGATTTATGCCGTGAACGGCGTGCGCCACGAGCCGCGGTTCATCCACCACATCATGGATGCCAAGGGCCGTGCGATTGAGGAGAACCCGATTCGCGGCAAGCAGGTGATTTCGCCGCAAAACGCCTTTCTGGTGACCCAGACCTTGCGCGCGGTTGTTCGTGACAAAAAAGGGACCGCGCGACGGGCGCAACGGCTCGGTTTGGAAGTGGCCGGCAAAACCGGTACCACCGATGATTACACCGACGCTTGGTTTATTGGTTACTCGCCGCAAATCGCCGCCGGCGCCTGGGTCGGCCGCGACCTTAAGGAAACCATCGCCCGCAACCGCACCGGCGGCAACACCGCCTTGCCGATTTGGCTGCGGTTCTTCGAGGGCATTAAAGCGGAACTGGACGAGGATGCTCAGTTCATCATGCCGGAAGGTTTGCGGCTAATGCCGATTGATCAGCAGACCGGGAAAAAGATGACGCGCGATTGCGATTGTCCCGAGGATGACATGATCGCCGAGGTGTTCATCCCCGGCTCCGAGCCCACCGAAATCTGTAGTTCGGCCGAGAAGAAACGGCTGGCTCTGCCTTGGTATCTGCAGAAACGTTTGTACGAATTCGACAAGCTGACTGGCCGCATCGAGCCGGAGCAAATCATGATTGACTACGCTTCCCAGCAACGGGCGCTGCGCAATCGGGAAAAAAGCGCGGAGGAAGGCCTGTAGCCTGATTGGCGGGGGCGACGGATTTTGGGGCCTTCGCTGTTTTTGAGGCAGGCGGGAACCATTAGGATGGGCGACCGCGGTTTTGCCGGCTTGGCCTTGCCAACTGCGCCGCGGCGCATACAATAAAGGAGATTTTTCCTAAAACAGGTTCACCGGCTCAGAAATAAGGAGGGCGGAGTATGAACTATTTTGACGGCCTGGTGTTTGCGGTTGCAGACGACCAGAAAGACGCTTATGTGGATTATGCGAAAAAGGTGGCGGCCCTGTTGAAACAACATGGCGCGTTGCGGGTGGTTGAAGGTTGGGGCAATGATGTGCCCGAGGGCAAGCTGACCTCGTTTCCGATGGCGGTTAAGCTTGCGGAAGGCGAGACGGCGGTGATGAGCTGGATCGAGTGGCCGTCCAAGGAAGTGCGCGATACCGGGATGGCGGCCTGCATGAAAGATCCGTTGTTCGATCCCGAGGTAACCTCGGTTCCTTTTGACGGCAAGCGCATGATCTTCGCCGGCTTCGACGTTATTTTGGATGCTTAACCCGCAATTTGCATGGGTTTCGGCTTCGTAGCAGAACTTCTTGTGAGAATTGCGGATTAAGCTTCGATCCATGCTGAAGTGATGATTGGAAGGTCCCAATAAAAAGGCCCGTTCGGTGGTGTGCCGAACGGGCTTTTTGTTAAGGGGTGGGTTGCCGGGTTAGCGGCGGTGGAGGCGGAGGGTTGCGCCGCCCGCCGTTTCCTCTTGGGTTACTTCCACGTAGATGAAGCGGCCGCGGTGGTCGGCCAGGTTCAGGCCGGTTTGGCTTGCTTCATCCGGGCCGCAGTCCGTGAGCGGTTCGAGGGCGCCGTCTTGGAGCGCGTACCAGCGCAGTGAAACCTTGGCCGCGTCGATTTCGAGCGTTCCTAACGCGTCCTGGGGCACCCACAGCGCCAGCCAGCTTTGGGCGACGGTGGTTTCGAAGCAGTCCGACCACACCGCGCCGCTTTTCAATTGGATGGCTTGGGTGCTTGTCCAATCGGTCGGCCAGTGGGCGCGGTTGATTTGCTCACCCGCTCCTTGGCGAACGACCCAGGTGGTTTGCCTTGTCGGCAACAGCTCTTCGAGGCCGAGGAAGTCCTCCAACGCCACGATTTGACCGAAATCCACGTGGTCGCTTAACAGGTTTTCCACCGTTTCTTGTTCGTAACCAAGCTCCGCCAGTTGCGCCCAATGCATGTCGCGTTTCGCCGCGTTGCCGGAACCGGGCATAAACACCAGGGTTGGATCGGTTTTCTCCGTTTTGCCGGTGTCCGGGTTGTTGATGAGCTCGACCAGCGTGTCGATGTCACGGCAGTCCAGGTCGTCGGGGAGCAGGCAGTCGATGATCGGTGGGTTCGGCCAACTCGCGATCAGTTCGATGATGCGCGCGGAGGAGAACACGGTGATCTCGCCGGTTTGATCGAGGGTGAATCCACCTGGATCGGTGATGCGGTAGTCAAAGGTGTAGACGTCGCGTTGCCCCAGAACCGGGGTGTAGACGAAGGTGCTGCCGTCAAGCACCACGGTGCCCACGGCCGGTTGGGTAAGGATCTCGAAGGTGTGCAAGCCGAGGTCGGCCGCGTCTCGATCAACGACCACCGGTGTGGCCCTGCCTTCCAGGTCGTTGTCGGCCAGGCTCATGGTGAGCGTGGCTTGGGTGGGTGGCCGGTTGACCACCACCGTGCGGGTCGCCGGGATCGGGTCGGCCAAACCCAAGGCGTTGGTCACGGTGAAGCTAATGGTGTGTTGGAGCAGCGGGTTAGCCACATCTTGGTCGAAGGTGATGCTGCCGGGATCTTCCTCCGTGCTGTTGGGCGCGGCGCCGTCGAAATCCCACAGGAAGGTCAAACCGTTTTGGTCCTGGGGATCTTCGCCGGTGCCGGTGAAGTTCAAGCTCTCGCCGAGGTTGACCAGAACCGGGCCGCCGCCGATGGGTTCTTCCGGTGTGTCGATGGTACCGTCCGGTGCCGCGCCGACCACGACCCGCACGGTGTGCAAGGTGGGATCGGTGGCGCCGCGGCTGTCGGTGATGGTCAGGGTCACGTCGAAGATACCGGGTTCAGCAAAAACCACCGCGCCGGGATCTTCCTCGGTGCTGTCGGGCGCGCCGCCGTCAAAATCCCACAGGAAATTGAGGTTGGTATCGGGATCCAAGCCGGACTCGGTGTTGGGATCCTCGGCCGAACCCGCGAAGGTCACCGATTGGCCGGCGGCGATGGTGAGGTCGCTCGTCGGTGCATCGATGCGCCCGGTTGGCGCATCGTTGACGATGATGGTGCGCGTCGGCGGGGTCTCGTCGCTGACGGCCACGTTGTTGGTGACCGTGAAGGTGATTTGGAAAACACCGGCGTCGTTGAACGCGATCAGACCGGGATCTTCTTGGGTGCTGTCGGGCGCGGCCCCGTCGAAGGTCCACAAGTAGGTGAGTGGCGTTTGGTTGTTGGGATCCGCGCCGGTGCCGGCGAATTCGACCTCACGGCCGGGGTTGATCACCGCGCTGCTGACCGGTTTGTCGATGAACCCGTTGACCTCGTTGCCGACGACCACAATCACCTCGGCCGGGGTTGGGTCGGCGATACCGAGTCCGTCGGTAACGGTGAAGCGCACCGTATACACGCCGGCCGTGTCAAATTGAACGTTGCCGGGATTGCGTTGGGTGCTGTTGGGTGCGCCGCCGTCGAAATCCCACAGAAAGGTGAGCGGGGTGTTGTTGTCGGGATCAATACCGGTCCCGGTAAAGTTCACCCGCTCTCCCGGCAACACGCCCACTACCCGTTCGGTCGGTGTGTCAATCGTCCCGTTGGGTGCCTCGGTGACGTTGACCACCACCTCGGCGGGCGTCGCATCGGCCAAGCCGAGATTGTTGGTGACGGTGAAGGTGACCCGGTAGGTTCCGACGTTTTCGAAACGGACCGGACCGGGGCTTTGCAAGCTGCTGTCGGGCGCGGCGCCGTCGAAATGCCACAGCCAGCGCAGCGGGGTGTTGCCGTTGGCGTCGTTGCCGTTGCCGATGAAGCTCACCGTGCCGCCGGCGGCGATGGTGACGGGGCCCGCGGGCTCAACAATGGTGCTCTCGGGTCGTTGCGCGACGGTTACCTGCACCGTGGCCGGGGTTGGATCGGCGATGCCGAGGCTGTCGGTCGCGGTGTAGCTCACGGTGAAAATTCCCTCGTTGGGGAAGGTAATTGCGCCTGGCGATTGCTGGGTACTGTTGGTGGCTTGTCCGTCAAAGTTCCACAAGTGGGTGATCGGGGTATGGCCGTCGGCGTCTTCCGATGTGCCGGTGAAGGTGACCGTCTCACCGGGTCCGATAAAAACGTTTTCGGCCGGGCCGGTAATGGTCCCGACGGGTGGGGTACTGACGGTGATCTGAACCGTATCGGGGCTCAGGTCGGCCAGACCAAGGGCGTCGGTCGCGGTGAAGGCGACCTGGTACACACCGGCGTTGTTGAAGGTCACCGAACCCGCGTCTTCCACGGTGATGTCGGCGCTGCCGCCGTCGAAGTCCCACAAATAACTGAACGGGGTGTTGTTGTCGCTGTCGGATACCGTGGCGGTGAAGTTCACCGCGTCGCCGGTGGCGATAATTTGGTTGGTTGCCGGCGTATCGATCACACCGTCGGGCCGGGCGCCGACTGTAATGGTGCGCGTCGGCGGGGTGGGATCGGCCAGGTCCAGTGCGTTGGTGACGATGAACCGGGTTTGGTAGATACCGATGCTGTTAAAGGTGACATCGCCCGGGTTTTGGTCGGTGCTGTTGGGGGCGCCGCCGTCGAAGTCCCACAGGTAGGTGAGCGGCAGGTTCCCGCTGGGGTCGCTGCCTTCACCAGTGAAGTTCACCGTTTCACCCACGCCGAGCACGACGTTTTCCGTTGGGGTCAGGATGGTGCCGTTGGGATCGTCGCCGACGTTGACCGTCAAGGTGGCCGGGGTGGGGTCGGCAATGCCGAGCGCATCGGTGGCGGTGAAGGTTACCGTGAAGACACCCGCGCTGTTGAAACGAATGGTGCCCGGATTTTGCGCCGTGCTGTTGGCCGCGCCGCCGCCGAAATCCCAGAGATAGGAAAACGGCCTGTGGTTGTCGGGATCGGTAACGTCGGCGGCGAAGGTGACCGTATCACCCACGTTGATGCTGACATCGCCGGAGGGCGCCGTGATGGTGCCGTTGGGCGGATCGCTGACGCGGATCTGGACCATTGCCGGGGTGGGATCGGCGATGCCGAGCGCGTCCACGGCGGTCAGCGACACCGTGTAGGTGCCGGACGTGTTGAAGGTGACGTCGCCCGGATTTTGGTCGGTGCTGTTGGTGGCGCCGCCGCCGAAGTCCCAGGTATAGGTGAGCGGGGTATTGTTGTCGGGGTCCGTGCCTTGACCGGTAAAGTTGACGCGCCCGCCGCTCGCAATGGTGGTGGTGCCCGCGGGAGTCAGGATCGTGCTGTTGGGGGGGTCGGTGACGCGGACCTGGACCGTGGCCGGGGTGGCGTCGGGAATGCCGAGCGCGTCCGTGGCCGTGAAGGTGATGGTATAGGTACCCACCGTGTTAAACGTGATGGGACCGGGATCTTCCAGCGTACTGTTGGTTGCCACGCCGTTAAAATCCCAGAGGTAGGCGAGCGGGGTGTTGCCGTCGGGATCGGTGGCTGTTCCGTTAAAGGTCACACTGCCGCCCACGGCGATGTTGATGTCGGCCGCCGGCGAATCAATCGTGGTTTCCGGTGCATCGGTGACGCGGATTTGCACCCTGTCCGGGCTTTGGTCCACCGCGCCAAGGCTGTCCGTGACCGTGAGCGCGACCGAGTAGGTGCCGGGCGTATCGAATTGGACCGCGCCCGGGTTTTGGTCGCTGCTGTTGGCGGCACCGCCGTTGAAATCCCAAGCGAAGCTGAAGGGCGTGTTGTTCTCCGCGTCGGTGGCGCTGCTGCTGAAGGTAACCTGCGAGCCCGTCGCGATCACCTGATCGCCGGTGGGCGCCGTGATGGTGCCGTTCGGTTGTTCCGTGACGATGATTTGCACCGTGGCGGGAAGGGGGTCGACCAAACCAAGGTTGTCCGTGACCGTGAAGGTCACGTCGTAAACGCCGGCGCCGGCAAAAGGCACCGCGCCCGGATCTTCCAGGCTACTGTCGGCCGCCGCGCCGTCGAAGTTCCAGCGGTAGGTGAACGGTGGGTTGCGACCCGGATCAACCACGCTACCCTGGAAACTGACCGATTGGCCTGGCGTGATGTAGACCGGGCTGCTTGCCGGGGCGTCGATTCTGCCGTCCGGCGCGCCGCTGACCACCACCGTGACCGAGGCCGGCGTGGGGTCGGCCAATCCGACGCTGTCCGTGACCGTGAACCGGATGTTAAAGGTCCCTTCACTGTTAAAGGTTAAGGTGCCGGGATCCTCCAGGGTACTGTTGGCGAAGGCGCCGTCGAAGTCCCACAGGTAGGTGAGCGGTAGGTTGTTGTCGCTGTCGGTGCCGCTCCCCGCGAAGGTGACGCTCCCGCCGAGGGGGATGGTGGTCGTGCCGACGGGGCTGTCGATGGTACTTTGCGGCGGGTTGTTGACCGTGATGGTGACGGTGTCGGGCGTTGGATCGGCCTGCCCCGTTGCATCCGTTACCGTAAACGTGATGGTGTAAACTCCTGGCGTATCAAAGGTAACGTCGCCAGGATTTTGGACGGTGCTGTTGGCGACGACCCCGTCGAAGTCCCAGAAGAAGGTGAACGGCGTATCGTCCTCCGTGTCGACCGCGGAGCCGTTAAACACCAGCGTCTGGCCGACCGTGATCGTGCGATCCACGTTGGGACTGGAGATCGTGCCTTGTGGTGGATCGTTGACCACGACTTCGATGGTGGCAGGCGTTGCGTCGCTTACCCCGAAGCTGTCCGTCGCGTTAAAGGTCACATTGTAGGTGCCCGAGGTGAGGAAGGTAATGTCGCCCGGATCCTCGTCCGTGCTGTTGTCGGCGCCGCCGTCAAAATCCCAAGCGTAGGTCAAGCTGCCTGCTTCGTCCGCGTCGGTCGCGGTACCGGTAAAGTTCAGCGTGTCGCCAACCGCGATAAGCTGGTTCGCGGTGGGGGTGTCGATGGTGGTTTCCGGGGCGAATGTGACGTTAATCGTGACCGAGGCCGGGGTCGGGTCGGCCACGCTGTTGGCGTCGGTCACGGTGAAGGTCACGGTGTATATGCCCGCCGTATTAAAGGTGACATCGCCGGGATCTTCATCGCTGCTGTTCGTGGCGCCGCCGTCGAAATCCCAAACGTAGGTGAAGGGGGTATTGTTGTCGGCGTCGGTGCCGGTACCGGTAAAGTTGACGCTTTCACCCACCAATATAGTTTGGGTGCTTGCCGGGGTGTCGATGGCGCTTTCCGGTGCGTCGGTGACCGTAATGGTGACCGTGGCCGGGGTAGCGTCGCTGATGCCGAGCGCGTCCGTTGCGCCAAAGGTCACCGTGTACACGCCGGGCGTGTTGAAGGCCACGGTGCCGGGGTCCTCGTCGGTGCTGTTGGTTGCGCCGCCGTTGAAATCCCAACTGTAGGTGAACGGCGTGCTGTTATCCGCGTCCGTGACCGTTCCCGTAAAGTTCACGCTCTCCCCGGTGGTAATGGTCTGGTTGCCTGCCGGGGTGTCGATGGTGGTGTTGGGGGCATCGGTGACCGTAATCGTGACCGAATCAGGGGTCGGGTCGGCGATGCCGAGGTTGTCGGTGGCGGTAAAGGTAACCGTGTAGACGCCGGGCGTGTTAAAGGCCACGTCGCCGGGGTCTTCGCTGGTACTGTTGGTGGCGCCGCCGTCGAAATCCCAGGCAAAGCTGAACGGCGTGGAACTGTCAGGGTCCGTGACCGTCGCGGTGAAGTTGACCGTATCGCCGGTGACGATGGTTTGGTTGCTGCTCGGGGTGTTGATCACGCCCTGCGGCGGATCGGTGACCGTGATGGTCACCGTGTCCGGGGTCAAATCGGCAAAACCGAGGTTGTCGGTCGCGGTGAAGGTGACCGTGTAGACACCGGGCGTGTTGAAGGTGACATCGCCGGGATCTTCCTGGGTGCTGTTTGAAGCGCCGCCGTCGAAATCCCAGGCATAGGTAAAAGGCGTGTTGTTGTCGCCGTCGGTGACCGTGGCGGTAAAGTTGACTGTATCCCCGGTAGCGATGGTTTGGTTGGTGGCCGGCGTGTTGATGGTGCCGACGGGGCGGTCGGTGACCGTGATTTGAATCGTGGCCGGGGTTGGGTCGGCAATGCCGAGGCTGTCGCTTGCGGTAAGGGTGACCGTGTAGACGCCGGGCGTGTTGAAGGTAACCGCGCCGGGATCTTCTTGGGTGCTGTTGGAAGCGCCGCCGTCGAAATCCCAGGCGAAGGTGAGTGGGGTATCGCCGTTCGGGTCACTGCCCGAGCCCGTGAAGTTGACACTGGTCCCTGTTTCAATCGTTTGGTTGGTGGCCGGCGTGTCGATGGTGCTCTCCGGCGGATCGGAAACCGTGATCGTCACCGAGTCCGGCGTCGCCGCGCTTAAATTGTTGCCATCGGTGGCGTCAAAGGTGACAGTATAAACGCCGGCCGTGTTGAAGGTGATGTTGCCGGGGTCTTCGCTGGTACTGTTGGTTGCCCCCCCGTCAAAGTCCCACAAGTAGTTCAAGTCCATGGCGTCGCCGTCGTCAACCACCGTCCCGGTGAAATTAACGCTGCCACCGGTCGCGATGGTGGTTGCCATGGCCGGCGTGTCAATCGTGGTCACGGGTCGATCGCTTACCGTGACCGTCACCTCGGCCGGGGTGGGATCGGGGGCGGTCAGGTTATCGCGGACCGTGAAACGAACCGTATACACACCGGCGGTGCTGAAGGTAACGTTGCCGGGATCTTCCAGATTGCTATCAACGGCCGCCCCGTCAAAGGTCCACAGATAGGTCAGCGGGTTATCCATGTCGGGGTCGCTGCCGCTACCGGTGAAGTTAAGGGTTTCCCCGGTTCCTATAGCAACCGTTGCCGCGGCAGGCGTGTCAATCGTGCCGTTGGGGAATTGGGTCACGATGATGGTGATCGGGTCGGGCGTCAGATCCGCCGCGCCCAGGCTGTCGGTGACCGTGAAGCTCGCGTTGTAGGTGCCTGGCGTACTGAAGGTAACGTCGACCGGATCCTCAACCGTTTCATTGCCGCCGTCCGCGCCGCCGTTGAAATCCCACAAAAAGGTGAGCGGGGTGTTGTTGTCGGGGTCGCTGGTATCGGCGGTAAACGAAAACATATCGCCCGGCTCAAGGTACAGTGTGCTCGTGGCGGGGCTGGTGACCGTTCCGGTCGGGGCGCCGTTTACGTCGAGCTGAATGGTGGCCGGGGTGGGATCGGCAAAACCCAGGTTGTCGGTGACCGTGAAGTTCACGTTTAAGGTACCGAAGGCGCCGTCGATGGTGACGTTGCCGGGATCCTCATCGGTGCTGTTGGTCGCGCCGCCGTCAAAATCCCATAAATAGGTGAGCGGGGTGTTGTTGTCGGGGTCCGTCCCGGTTCCCATGAAATTTACCACGTCGCCCTGGTTCAACGAAACCGGACCGGCCGCGGGCATGTCGATGGTGCCGTCGGGAGCCGCGTTAACGGTGATGGTGACCGTTGGTGGGCTTGGGTCGAGGATACCCAGGCTGTCGGCGGCGAGCAGGCTGACCGTATACACGCCGGGCACGTTAAACGTAATTGCGCCGGGATCCTCGTCCGTGCTGTTGGTCGCGCCGCCGTTAAAGTTCCAAAAGTAGGTCAGGGGCGTGTCGCCGTTGGGATCGGTGCCGGAGCCCGCGAAGGTAACCGATTCGCCCGCGTTGATCGTGGTATCCATGGCCGGCAGGTCGATGGAACCGCTGGGCGGGTCGGTGACCGTGATGGTGACCGTCGCCGCCGTGGGGTCGGGAATGCCCAAGCTGTTGGTCGCCGTCAGTGTTACCGTGTAAACGCCGACCGCGTTAAAGGTCGTTGAGCCAGGATCTTCGTCCGTGGAATTGGTCGCGCCGCCATTGAAATCCCACTGATAGCTGAGTGGCGTATTGGCGCCCGGATCGCTGCCACTTGCGTTGAAAGTGACACTGCCGCCGACCGCAATCACCGTATCCATCGCCGGCGCGTCAATCGTGCCGTTGGGTGGGTCCGCCACCGTAATCACCACCGAGGCCGGGGTGGGATCGGGCGTGGGCGTGTTGTCGGTTACCGTGAAGGTGACCGTATAGGTGCCGGGTGTCGCAAAGGTCACCGCGCCCGGGTCCTCGTCCGTGGAATTGGTCGCGCCGCCGTTGAAGTCCCAGGCATAGGTGTAGGGAGGGGTGCCGCCCGAGGGGCTTCCGGTGAAGTTGACACTGCCGCCGGTGGCAAGGGTGGTGGCCATGGCCGGGGTGTCAATCGTGCTGTCCGGCTGGGCCAACACCGTGCCGGCGCCGCAGAGCAGGGCGCAAAAAAACAATCGTGCAAAAAATTCATAGGCGGATCGCGAACCGGTCGCGCCGCGGGTGGCAATAGGGCTCTGATTCAACGAAAGGGGCATCAATGATCTCCTGGGTTGCGTGAAGCACCGCAAGCAATAAGCTTCAACTCAATGACCGATTGGGGGAATCGGATCATCTTCGACGCTGTCGGGGCCGACGTCACACCGGACCCCTGGAAAAGGCAAGGACTTCATGAAATAAAAGCAGGAACCGCGCATTTATGAGCGCGTTTCCCAAACGGCCTGTCGCCGTGGAAACAGGTTTATACCTAAAGTGCGCCGCCAAGAATCACACACTTTAGGTTATAGCAATTCCGCCGGTTTCCCTTGGAAACCTCGTTTATGCGAACCGCGCTCACCTCGGGTGGGCGCGCGGTTTTGGTGGATCACGATAGAGCGGAACGCGCGAATTATAACACGAGGGGAAAGGTCAATCACCAACGAGCATGTGGGATATCTTGCGAAAAAACCGTGAGAAATTGGGGCGGATTAACGTCTTGTTGCCCTGTTATCCTGTGCCTTTTTCGTGAATGGTGCGGGTGATGCGGCGTTCCGCGGCCCTCAATCGATTTTTTTGATCGCGATGAACGAGGCGAAGTTGTGCCACTTAAAGAAGGTCTCCACCTCCGCGAAGCCGCACTTGCACAACAACTCGCGTTGTTCGCTAACTTTGTAGGGGATCAGCACATTTTCCAACATCTCGCGTTTTTGGCTGATCTCCAAGTTGGAGTACCCCTGGCGGCGTTTGAACTGGTAGTACATGTCGATAAACAACCGGCTGATGTTGGTGCTGTCTTCCAACACCTTTTCGCTCAACACAAAGACGCCGCCCGGTTCCAGCGCTTCAAAAATGCGCCGCACCACCTGTTCGCGGTACAGCGGGCGCACGAACTGGAGCGTGTAATTCATAATCACCGCCGAGGCGCCGCTCATTCCCGCCGTGCGGAGGTCTTCGCGATGCAACACCACGCGTTCACCCCGGGGCAGGTTGGCGAACCGTTGCGCCGTTTTGTCAATCATCGCTTGGGAATCGTCGATCCCCACGATTTCCGCGAGTTCCTCAATGCCGTCCAGCAGCTTGGCCATCATCAACCCGGTGGAGCAGCCTAGATCGTAAACCCGCGTTCCCGGCTGGTAGTGATGGGCCACCAAATCGACAATGGCGTTTTGGACCTCGTCGTAAAACGGGACGGAGCGGTTCAGCATGTCGTCAAAAACCGCCGCCACCTCATCGCTAAATTGGAAATCGGTCAGGCGGGTGATCGGTTTTTTGAACAATTCGTCTTTCATGGTGCGGTGCCCTCGGTGCGCTCGTGATCCGATGAAACTAACCTGGGAAGGCGAGCCGGATTTGGGTTATCATCAAACAACCACCACTATTTGTAACACAGTGTTCAGGTGTTGACAGCCCTTGCCGCCTTTCCAAAAGCGCGCCGCGGTTGGTCGATACCGAGGGGCGTGAACCGATGAAAACCTGGTTGTGCTGCTTGCTGTTTGTTTGTGGGTGCCTGGTTTCGGCTCAATCCGACGTATCCGGTCAGGCGCCGGTGACCCTGCAGGTCGGCGTCGTGGGGTGTAACGGGCTGTGCGATTCGGTGGATGTTTTTGTCGATGTAACCGGTCTTGCCGGCAGCCAACACCCGGCCGGTCTCAACGCCTTTGTTCTGGCTTTTGATCTCAGCCGAAGCGACGTGTTCGCCTCGGCCGTTGCGGGCGGCGATCCCGAGCTGGCTTGGACTTTTACCCACACCAGTCGCGATACCGTCGACACCGGCAACCGTTTGGTGGTGGTCGGCAGCGTCGCGGCAACCACCGCGCCCAACCAAAACTACCAGGTCGCCAACATTCTCCTGTGTGGTGCGGCCGGCGCGGTCACGCTGACCTTTGTGCCGGAAGCCTCTTCGCTCGGCGCCCGGCTGATCGACGGCGACGGTCCCGGCCCGATTGCGATCCAGGCCCCGGCCGCCTTCAACACCGCGATTACCACGACCTTCCCGCTCACCTTTTTTACCGGTATCAGCGCCTGGCAAACCGAAAACAGCGACTACGATTTAGCCGCCCCCGCGGAAGTCGTCGATATCCTCGATCTGGTCCAACTCAGTAATTGCGGACAGCCTTAGCGTGGTTCCCGCTTAAATGCGTTGGGCCTTAATCAGCAGGGTGCCGCGCAATTTGCCGTGAGGTTCTTGCGCGGCCGTGGGTGAAAAGCCGATCGGAATCGAAAAGGTTTTCACATCGCCGTCGGCTTTTACCGTGGGGTTGCGCTTGCCCACGCCCGCGCCGTTTTTGCTTTGCGTGCCGTATTTGAGGTTTACCGAGCCGTCGGCCGTGAAACGCACGAAGAAATTAAACTGTTCGTTGTAAAGCGTTGCACCCTCTACATAGTCGTCGAACCAGTACTTGTAGTCGATTTCATACTCAGGCACCAGCACCCGCACGTCGACCGCAAAATTCATGGCTTGGTCGGCGACTTTTGGGGAACGGTTCTTTGAGTTGAGGAAGCCACTCATGAGAAAGATCGCATTGGCCTTCGGCCCGCTGAACGCGGTGTCTTTGCGCATGATGGCCGAGCCTTGGTCCTTGATGCGTTCGTGTAACTTGATGCGTTCGCCGCGAATGCGGGCCACGGTTTCGATGTAATACACCGCGCGAATGGTTTTGCCTTTATCGATGTGACCTTGGATGGGCTTGGGGAAGGTCACCTTGTCGACATCCAAAAACACGTCGACGCGTACATCGCCGAACAGGAAACGCCGCAGGTTTTGGTAGCCTTCCTCGGAGTTGACCAATCCGTACCAGCCGCTGTGGGCGCGGTGGGCATAGGCGCGTGGCGCGCCCTGCACCCAGGCGTTTTTGCACATCACCAGCCCGTCGCTCATGGCACCGGTGGTGCGTCGGGTAATGCCCATGGCGACGGTGTAATCTTTGTAGTTGGTGCCGATAAAGCAGAAAAAACGGTTTGGATCGAAGCTGTTGTTGAGTGAATTAACGGCCTTATTTTTTGGGGTTTTAGCCGGCAAGCTGAGGTAATCGCGCATGACCTTGCGGTTAAAAACCTTGCTTTGAAAGGTATCCAACGGACCTAGGTTGGGCACGTTAACGCCCAGCAGTTCGATGCCGTTGTGAGGCGTGCCGTAGGTGAACACCTTGGCAACCAGTGGAACGCCGCCGGTCTTGCTCAGTGCCAAGGCTTGGTTTTTCTGGTCATCGGGTTGACCCTCTTCATCTCGTGCGCCCAGGGTGCAAAGCGTTTGCAAGTAACAGCGCGCGATCAGTCCGCCCATGGAATGGGCCACCAAATGGACTTTGAAGGCGTCCTGTTGTTGGGTATCCGTGCCACACACATGGTCGCGGATGCGTAGAATCAGCGCGCGTAAGTCTTCGGCGAAGGCGCGCATGGTTTGGGGCTCACCTTCGCCCAGTTCCTCTGAGACGACCTCGTAATAGCGGGAAATCCAAATACTCCGGGCGGGGATGGATTCACCGCTTTGCGGATAATCGCCGTTGCGGTAGCAATCGTCATAGTCGTGATCTTTGATCAAACGGACGAGGGGCGATTCAAAGACATATTTCTCGGGTTTCCCCTCATAGGTCTGCCGCAATTTGGTAGCACCGAGGTTAAAACCCATGTACGGGGTTGATACGGTTTCCTCCACGGCGCTTTGGCCCCCGGCATAACCGCGCAGATAGACAATTGGATAAAAAGGTGGTTGCAGCGCCATGAGGGGACCTCCTAATAGGGAAACTGATGCCGCGGGAACAGCCGACTTTCACGCACGACGGATCGGAGGATCGCGAAGAGATCCCCCTTTGCGACACCCGCTGAACGGCGGCTTTGGTCATGGTTGTTTGAACCAACTCTAGTCGGCGCTTTCTCCGAATGCCAGGAGAAAAAAGGCTAGCGCGAGGGTTATCTCGTTTTTGATTAAACCTAAGAGGCGCTGAAGCGAGGGGTTTTGGCTAAAGATCTGGAGCGAAATGGTTTGGGAAAAGCGGGCCGGGGTCGCGCATGACGCGCACCCGCTGGGTGCGGTGAGCATTTTTACAGGCCGTTGTAGCCCAGATAGTGTGTTGTGGGTTTGAGTGCAAGGGGAAATCTCAGGTTCCACCGTTTTTGTTAGAGCCAGGCATACCCCGGCCTAGCGGCCGATGAAGCGGCCGCGTTCAGCGGGGGCATTTTTTC
>NZ_JAFREP010000051.1 GCF_017377855.1 Acanthopleuribacter pedis | reverse complement strand
GTCTCGTCGGGTGTCGTTGCAAGGGCGGCAAGTTTGCTTAACTCCAGACCAGAAGTGAAACGGACCTCATGGAAATCAGGTTTGAGTTGAAGGGCGGCGGTAAATTGTTCGATTGCTTGTTCACGGAGGGATCGCGTCTCGTCGGGTGTCGTTGCAAGGGCGGCAAGTTTGCTTAACTCCAGACCAGAAGTGAAACGGACCTCATGGAAATCAGGTTTGAGTTGAAGGGCAGCGGTGAATTGTTCGATTGCTTGTTCACGGCGGGATCGTGCCTCGTCGGGTGTAGGAGCGAGGGCGGCAAGTTCGCTTAACTCTAAACCAGAGCCTAAATGGGAACGATGATCATCAGGTTTGAGTTGAAGGGCGGCGGTAAATTGTTCGAGTGCTTGTTCACGGAGGGATCGCGTCTCGTCGGGTGTCGTTGCAAGGGCGGCAAGTTTGCTTAACTCCAGACCAGAAGTGAAACGGACCTCATGGAAATCAGGCTTGAGTTGAAGGGCAGCGGTAAATTGTTCGATTGCTTGTTCACGGTGGGATCGTGCCACGTCGGGTGTAGGAGCGAGGGCGGCAAGTTCGCTTAACTCTAAACCAGAGCCTAAAAGGGCACGATGATCATCAGGTTTGAGTTGAAGTGCAGCGGTAAATTGTTCGAGTGCTTGTTCACGGCGGGATCGCGTTTCGGTGGGTGTATCTGCGAGGGCGGCAAGTTCGTTTAACTCCAGACCGGAGCTGATACGGACCTGATGTAAATCGGGTTTGAGTTGAAGGGCAGCGGCATATTGTTCGAGAGCTCGTTCACGGAGGGATCGTGCCTCGTTGGGTGTATCTGCGAGGGCGGCAAGTTTGCTCAAATGGAAACCGAAACTGAAAAGGGCGTGATGATCATCAGGTTTGAGTTGAAGGGCGGCGGTAAATTGTTGGATTGCTTGTTCACGGAGGGATCGCGTCTCGTCGGGTGTCGTTGCAAGGGCGGCAAGTTTGCTTAACTCCAGACCAGAAGTGATACGGACCTGATGTAAATCGGGTTTGAGTTGAAGGGCGGCGGCATATTGTTCGAGAGCTTGTTCACGGAGGGATCGTGCCTCGTTGGGTGTAGTTGCAAGGGCGGCAAGTTCGCTTAACTCGAAACCGGTACTGATAAGGGCGAGATGATCATCAGGTTTGAGTTGAAGTGCAGCGGTATATTGTTGGATTGCTTGTTCACGGAGGGATCGCGTCTCGTCAGGTGTAGTTGCAAGGGCGGCAAGTTTGCTTAACTCCAGACCAAAAGTGATACGGGCCTGATGTAAATCGGGTTTGAGTTGAAGGGCAGCGGTAAATTGTTCGAGAGCTTGTTCACGGAGGGATCGTGCCTCGTCGTGTGTAGCAGCGAGGGCGGCAAGTTCGCTTAACTCGAAACCGGAACTAATAAGGGCGAGATCATCATCAGGTTTGAGTTGAAGGGCGGCGGTATATTTTTCTAGTGCTAGTTCACGGAGGGATCGCGTCTCGGTGGGTGTAGCTGCGAGCTGCGCTAGATTGCTTAAGTGGTTGGCCCAATGAGTCATCATTATGTGATTATTTGGTTCTTGAGTGATGACTCTGCGACAAAGTTCGCAGGCTTGATGGTTTAATCGAATCTTTTCCGTGGTGTCATTATTTTGATCGGCCAAGAATTGTAGACAGCTCTGCCATAGGTACAGGTCCTGTGCATGTAGCTTTTGCCAGGCGTCCACTTTCGAAAAGGCGTCGTCTGCCGAAAGTGCTAGGTTCACAGCCTTTTTGAATTCTCGCTTCTTTTTCTTTTCGTGGAAGGCTTCCACAGCTTCGCGAGCTTTAATCAAGTTGGCTACTTGTTCCTCGGACACGAGTTCAGCTAAAGATTTTTGAAAATAACTTTTTCTTGATCCTAGCCAGGTTTTTCTTTCGAAACTTAGTATTTCTGAGAAGAATGTTCTGAGAGTGTCTCTGCGAAAATGAAGCCAGAGCCGGGATTTGGAATAAAAACGAAAGGCTTTTTGTTCCTTGCTTAAGATTAGAGATAGTTGATTAGATGTTTTGCTACCTGTATTCATTAACAGATGAAGTATTAATGATTTTTCAATGGGGATTAATGAAATACTATCAGCCAATTGGTCTCGGAACTTTTCATGTTGTTTGCCCTGGGCGTCGACAAGGACAGGGCCTGAACGGTTGAAGGGTTTCAGCCAAGTCATGATTGGGGTTTGGGCTTGTTTGACCATTAGCGTTGCAGCAGGAATTACAGGACGTGGCTGTGGATTCTCCTGGTTGACCAGGTGGGCATAACTCACCCATTCCTTCAATTCCGGGCTTGAAAGCAGGCGGCGCACTCTGTTTTTGATGGGGCCGGCTTCCTCTAAGTATTCCCAGGTTTCCGGTATCGACAACATCCACACCAGAAGCAGGCAGACCTCTGCTTCGACTTGAGGTTCGCCGTCGCCGCCGAGATCCAGGATTAAGGGAAAAACGTCCTGGTGACCCCGCATGAAAGCGATGAACAGGGTATCGGCCAACACCACGCGGTCGCCTTGATCGAAGCGGGCGTGGTCGCCGCGGATTTTGGATGCCGTGGTGGTATCCGTCGCCTTCCATTCGTTGGTGACCGCTTTCTGCAACAACCGTTCAACCCACCCACCACGTGCCGCGCTGTCCTCTTGCAAGCGCGCCATGCCCTGTTCCCACTGGTCGGCCATCAGCTCCCATAAGGCCGCGCGGGCATCATCGCCGGCGGCATTTAACTGGGACAAATGGTGGTCTGTTTGGGCAACCACCTTCACGGCTTGTTCGGGTAGGGTTGTGATGGGACCGGGGCGCCCGATGGTTTCGATCAAACCTTGGTGCCGTGCCAAATCGGCGCGTGCCTGATCCACGCGTTCGCCGGTAGCCGCCACCAGCAACAGCATGGCGGGATTCGCCGCGTCGGGCGGGTCCCATTTGAGGGTTATCCAGGCGAAATAATGGAGATTCAGCCAGAAGTCGCGTTCATCGTTTGCGCGCGGGATTTGGGTTGCCTCCAAACAAAGCTGAAACAAGGCCTTGAGAAAAGCCGCGATTGTTTGGGTCTTGGGATCAAGGGGTTTGGTCGCGCCGCGGCAAGCAGCATCCAGGGCCTGGGCTGCCTGTTCGGGCGTCAGGTGAGGGGATAGGGCATTGCGCCACAGTGTGCCCACCAGCCGCGCCGCATCGGCCCAAACGGGCTGACGTTCACTGAACAGGCCGTGATCAATGACAAAAGCCCGTTGGTCCACGCACAAGACGTTGCCGCCGTGCAGGTCGCGATGGCTCGGGGCAAAATAGGGCGGTCGTGGATCGTCGAGCCATTGCCGCCGGCGTGTTTCGAGACGGCCCACGGGGTTGGTGAAGCGGACATCGCCCCATTGGACCGTTGCCGCTTCGGCGTCCAAACCCAGTTGTTGCAGCCGCCGCTGGTAAAAGGACAGGCGGGTTTCTTTGATGGTGCCGCATACCTGAAACACCTGGGGGCGGCGCTCCTTTAAAATGGCGCGGACGTGCGCGCCGGAAACCCCTTGCAATTGGAACGCGCCTTGGCCGCGCAGGTTGACCCAAACATCGTCGCCGGCCAGGAACAGCTCGTCGGCAAAGAACTGAAGGGTGGTGCCCACCGTGGTGGGATCGAGTTCGCCGCGGTCCTGCAACGCGGTGATGTTGGTGGGTGGGGGATCCAAAAAAAAGCGTGGCGGTCCCGGCTGGGTTTCGTCCCACAAAAAGCGATTGACCTGAATAACCGCGGTAGGAAACCAACGGGTCAAATAATAGTGAAAAAGTTCCTGGTGGTTTCCCGGCTGATGGGCATTGCCGCTTCCGCGCAGTTGCAGTTCCAAGCTTTGCAGCACCAACCTCACCAGGCGCAGGACGGGTTCGGCGTCGGGATCCGGTGCTGCGAAACATGCGTGGCACAGGGTTTCCAGGTCGGTTAAATCGCCGGGGTGATGGGCATTGACATGGGCGTAAATAATGCACCCCCGATCCGCGTCGGCGGGTGTCTCGAACGATTGGGCGACCACGGGCACAAAGATCGGTGCTTCCAGGGTGTAGGTGCGGGAAAATTGAAGTTCATTCTGTAAACGGCTGCAGTGATCGAGTTTTAGAACAAAAGGTTTTCGGGCGCCGTTGCGACCGTGCCAAAGCGCTTCGTACACGACCGCGCCGGAGCGGCCGCCGCCCAGTTGGCGGGTTACTTCCAAACGGTCAAAACCGGTTCGAGCGGGGTAATGGCCGGCGGCTTTTTGGATCAGGGTTTTGTCCAATGAACTTAACGGGACCTTGGCCGTGACATAAACGGGTTCTTGCGTCATGGTTCACCACAATGCTCGGCCTGGTCGTCCGCTGGTTTCCAGAGCGAGCCGTTTTGTTGCAGGATGCTGGGAAATTAACCCAAAATACCAAAGAATGATGGTGAATCAAACCCATGAGGCGCTGAAGCGCGGGATTTTGGCAAAAACCTAAGAAGCCAAGTAACCCGATGAACACCTCAAGTGTGCGATTCGGGTGGATGCGATCGCACAAAATGTTGGAGCGAAACGTGTCGGAAAAAGTGCACCAGGGTCGCGCACGGCGCGTCCTGGTAAAGTGCGTCGCGCATTTTCACGACATGTTGCAGCCCAAGTATCGGCGCAGGACGCGCCGATACTTGGGCGAGGGCGCCGCCAAGAATCGCTTAATTTCGGTAAAAGGTGTTGCGCTGGATTTTCGGTTGGCGGAGGTCAGGTGCGGGTCGTGGTCTTCATTCTTTTCATCATCTTGATGGCTGCTTTGGCGCGGTTATCTTACTGTGAGAAGCGGTTGTTTTGTTTTATAGCGTGTTATGATCGTTCGATCAGTTAACCCATAGATTGATTGAATCATGTGTTTGCCCCAAGATCTGCTTCCGGCATCGCTTATGGCGCGAGATGGGTTTTCGCGGTGGCGGGTATGCAACTGGTCAAAAGAGGCGTTGCGATGGACATGGTGGAAGAACCCGATGTGCTCAATTGGTGGCGTCGCCCCGAGGTGACCCAGCTCGAATCAGTGGACTTAACCAGTATTGGTGCCGCGTCCGGCGGGTTTCTGTCTTTTTCGGGGGAGCCCTTCCGTGCTTTGGTGGATTCGGGCATGCGCTTAAGGGTGATTGATCGCGGCCGTGGTTTTGGGGGCGAACTCGCCCGGTATCACATCTTTGGAAACACACCCTGCCGTGACTATCTTTGTGAGTTAGATTTGGATCTACAAAAAGCGCTTCGCGAGGATGCAACCGGTCGCTTGTTTTCAGAAAACGAAGCGCGCGCGCCCCGGCTTTCCGCCGCCGGTCACTTGTTGGAAGCCTTGGGCCGGCTGATGGTTCGCGACTTAAGCGCATCACTGCCGTATTTTCAGCATCTGGAGGGATGCGAGGTGGTGGCGGTTCAGGATCGGGGGTTGCGGCCCTATCGGGTGTTTGGTTTGGATCATCGGGAGGGACAGACACGGCCGTTCTGGTTCGAAAGTGACCAGCTTTATCTTGGCTTGGGCGCGGTGCCCCATACACCATCGCTTTTGAATGGCTTGGCGGGGGATCCGCGCCTGTTCCAATCGATGGACGCCATGAGCCAAGCAGGCATGCAGCGCCTCCAATCCCGCCGCGCGGCGGTGCCGGAGCCCGAGGTGCATTTGGTCGGAACCAATCATGCGGCGGCCGCCCTGCTCACCTGGTTTTATCTCGAACCCCTTTTGGCAGAAGCGGTGGTGGTGCCGGGTGATCTGTATTGGGCCGAGGTCGACGATTTGCTGGATCTTCTCCAAAAGCGGGACCTTTCGACGCTTCCCAAGCTCTGTCTCTGGTACCGCGGTCACCCCGCGTCGAAACGGATCGCCATTCGTGCGGCGGACCAACAAGCCGTTTTGGCGCTTGCGGATCAAATGCAGTACGCGGGGCCGATTTATGAATCCATTTTCGGAGGCGACGGTCCAGACAACCCGATTATTTACAACAGCCACAATGCCTTGGAACGGCCCCACGCGGTTTTGATGCAAGCCGCCGCGGCGGGTCGCTTACCGGGGACCCGGTGCCTGCCGCTGCCGGACCTTGGCGAAGACGCGATGCGCGCTGAATTTGAGCGGGCCACGGCCGATGCCGCCGCGGTGGTCAACTGTACCGGTATCCGTCCCAAAACCCTCTCTTTCTACGATCCACACGGGAACCTTTTACCGCCTTTCGCTTGGCCGCAAACGAGCCGTCACCCTTGTTTTAAACAAGATCGCGGTCCGTCGCGGCCTTGCTTGCAGGGGGTTTATCTTAATGGGGTGTTGGGCGCGCAGCCCGTCCGCCAAAAAGTGAAACGCCATGTTCGCGGCGGTTTGGATGATTTGAAAAAGGCCTATGCCATCGGGGTTCGTCAATCACGCCTGCAGGGCAGCGAGGATTTGGCGCTGATTCTGGAGCAACATCAAACGGTTATCCTCCACGGTCGTCACACCACGCCCCATGCCGTGATTCATTACCGACACAATCGCTGGCGATCCGGGCGGCCCACCTTACTGTTTCTCCATGGTTTGGGGGAATCCGGGTTGTGTTTCGAGGAGGCCTTTTCGTGCGCGGCCTTAACCCAATCATTTAATATCTTGGTCCCGGACTTACCCGGTTTTGGCAAAAGCGCCCTGCCGCACCGCGGTGATTGTTCGCTGGACGCCATGTGGGTTTACCTCACCGCGTTGTTAAAAGAACTGGCCTGCGAATCGGTTTTTCTGGTGGGCCACTCGATGGGGGGCGATTTAGGGACACTGGCCTGTTCCGTTTCGGAGATCCCCATTCTCGGGTTTGTCAATATTGACGGTTCGCTGACCTTGGCGGATCGTTTTATTTCGCTGCGTTGCGATGCGGCCTTTAGGGACGACCGCTTGCCCGAATGGCGTGACTCGGATTTGATCGCTGGTTGTTTCCCGGAATGGATCAAACAGGATCCAGCCTGTGCGCCGGCGCTGACCCGTTATGCAACAAGCATTCGCCAGGCTGATCCGCGCGCCTTGGGTGGCGCGGCGGCATCAATTTTGGCCCACAACCGTGCCGGTTGGACCCTGGGTGAGCAGTATCTGGCCCTGGCAACCAAACGCGTGTTTTTTTCGGGTGCGAACCAACGATCTCGGGAGACCGCTGCTTTTCTGGAGGAACAGGGGGCGGGGCTTGCGGTTGAAACCTTTTCAAGTGGGCACTGGGTGATGGTCCAAGCGGCCGAGGCCTGTTATCAGAAGATGGCGCATCACCTGGCCGCGTGGCTGTGAATCGCGTGGGCAGGTTCCCAGCGCGGCTTATGCTGGAACCGAGATTGTCGGTTATTCCAGTTCGACGGGGAAGGTGAAGTGGGCGAAGGTGGTTTCGGCGGCGGGGCGGCAGGCTTCCAGCAGGACGGGCAGGATCGCGGCCGGATCGCCCGCGTAGATGCCTGCCCCGAAGCAGGGATTGGCTTCGACCACCGCCCAGTGAGCGCTTTCGAGCAAACCCACGTCGACGACCACGGCGGGTGGGATCAGCCGCGGCATGCTGTCGGCCAAGTCTTGGCAAAAACGATGGGCCTCGGTTTGGTCGGGGTCGTCGGCTGAGATTAGAAGGTCTCCGTTGCGGCTGTAGCGAGAAAAACTGACGACGCGACCGTGCAGCAGGTGGCAGCGGAATTCCTTGGTGAAACGTACCGGTTCGCTGACCAGCACCGGTTGGTCGGGGGCGAGGTCGGGTCGGTGGGGCAGATCACTCGCAGAGGCATAAACCTTGGCCGGGAAAAGTTTGTCGTCCGGTGGTTTGATGAAACAGGGGTAGTGCAGCACGGCGCATTGGCCGAAAGGGTGCATCGCGATGGTTCGCCGGCGAAAGGCGTGGGGCACTTTGGTGAGCCAGTCGTGGGTCGGCTCCAGCAGCTTTTTGCCGAGTTGGTTGGCGACGATGCGGGCGAACAGCGGCTCGCCGTAAATGGCCACCGATTCAGGTGTTTCCATTTCGGTTGGGATACGCCACGAGGTGAGCCGCCGGCTGGCCCAGCCAAGTTCCGCCGCGGCGTCGGCCAAACGGGTGCCGTCCTCAACAGCGCGTGGACTCAAGAGCAACAAAGGCATGATTTCCGCCTCCCGGTGGCGGTGTGTCCATCCTATCGCGGACCGACATGATGGCCCGGACATAAAAAAAGCCGGTGGTGACACCGGCTATAAAAAATTATGTTCGCGCTTTGAATCAGCGGCAGTTGACGCAGAGGTTGATGGTTTCGTATTCAAGTTCGGCGTTGTGGCCTTGCAGTTCCAAGGTGTGTATGGAAGGAAGACCGTTGTAGTTGTAAGGGAAGGAAACGATGAGCTTGGCCGTACGCCGGCCGTCCAGGCCCATGAACATTTGTGCGGGAAACGGTGGCACAAACGGGATGACCTGATCCGGGCTACTCAGTAGAAAAGTGTAACTTTGATGACCCGGGTTGTCGCGAACCGTGGCACCGACCATGCGGTAATCGTCGCCGGTGTTGGTTAGGTAGATCACCCGCGTACAGGTGCTGCCAGGTTTGCAGTCGTCAATGTAAAGGGTGCCATTGGCCAAGCTGCCTTTGCTGCTGACGCGGATGAAGGGATCGGCTGGTGTTTCCACCACCGTGAAGCTGTTGCTCAGGGCGAACAGGTTGGGGTCGTGGTTGGCGGTGACGCGGATGCGGTAGCTGCCCGTGCTTTGGTTGGCAAACCAGTCGAAGGTGCCGCTGTTGGCGGGGACGCTCGTGGTTAGGGTACGGATCAGTGCACCGCCCGAGGTCAGCAATTCAACTTTGACCGTGTCGCTGTTGTCGATGCATTCGGTTGTCCAGCTGATGGTTGTGTTGGTGTTTTGGGCGACGCTGCTTGCGATGGTGACGTTTTCGACGAGCTCGTCGCAAACGTGAATCGGCCCGTTGCTCCAGGTGGCGGTGAGGTCATAGGCGATGCCGTTCAAAACCTCGGTGCGGCCGACGTAACGTTGCTCGCCCCAAGTATTGGTTTCGAGTTCCACGGTCGTGAAGAGTTCGACGCCCACGTACCAGGTGCCGTTGGCTAAATCCGGGAGGTTCTCCAGGTAAATCGTTTTGTTGGAGAGGGAACCACCGCCCATGTACAGGTGGTCGCTCGGGAAGGCGGGGCGGTCGCGGTTGAGGTACAGTCGGAAATCGTAGACTTCCTCGTTTTGGTCGGCCAACGCGCCTTCGAGTTCGACCAAAAGGTAGCGGTTACCGGAGCCGATGGGGTCGAGGGTGAAGTGGTGGATTTGCTTGTCGCCGATTTTGGTTTGTTGCGGATCGCCGCCGGTGTCTTGGTTCATGGAACGGGTGGCGCCGTTATTGAGGGAATTCTCTTTGATGTGGATTCTGCCACTGCCTTCGAGGGCGTAGCTGTACATGGCCGCGGTTAAGGCAAAGGCCTCGCTGGTTGAACCGAGCTCGGGGTGGGCACCGGAGACGACCATGCGGCCCCAATCAGCACGGTTTGGGTTATCCCAACTCCACACCAAGGGGACGTATTGAAAATCGGGCAAATGGGGGGTGGCCGGCACATCGTCAGATTCGGGGAGGGCGTTGCCGGAGGCGTAATAGATGACTTCCGCGCCCTGGGGCGGGTTGGGATTTTCGAATAAGGTGCCGCCGCCGAGACTTCTGACACCTTGAAAAGCGGTCAGGTTTCCAACATAGGGGACCAATTGGTCACCGGTTCGGTTGAAGAGCCAGTCGTTCGCGTTAATCAAGCCGACCTCGTTGTAGTTGGTAATGTTCAGTGCGGCGGTCTCCATCAGCGAGGAGCCCGCGCAGAAACCGCTGTAGGCGCCACCGCCGCTCATGAACTTGTGGAAGTGATGCCGACCGGTCTGGCCCATGTCGTTCCAATTGTCTTTTAGGAAGTCGGAGAAACGGCCGCCGCCGCCGATCCAAGAGCCGGTAAGAGGTTGACTACAATCGTCATTCTCGTATTCTTCCGCGGCCGCGCCGCCCACAACCATCATCGCGAAACGGTTGGCGCCGTCGGGGTAAAACAACATACCGTTGCGGTCGATAGGCGAACCGATGAACAGATTTGCGTAGCTGTGCAGGTGGGAGGTGCATTCGTCGGGATCCACCGTTTCATAGGTGAGGCCGAGTTCGGTGAAATGGCTGTTTGGCGGCGGGTCGACGCCGGGACCGCCGTTGAGCAGCGCGTGCTTGTAATAGCCTTCAAGGTTTAAGTGGCTTAAGTCCCAGGTAACCAGGGCCGAGTTCCCCGACGAGGGGTTTTGTTGGGCAACCAAGAAGGACTGGGCCGCAAAAAACAGAAGGGATACGCAACATAGCAACATTTTTCGATTGAACATGATCTCTCCAAAGGGCAAAAGAATAGTAACGCGGTGAATTTGTGAGCTGCTCGTCAAGGAAACGTGCATTAGCCCTTTGAATGGGGACATGTTTTTTTAAAGGTAAGCAATTGATCCGTTTTTTTACCGCGGCCTAACAATGGGTGTCGGTTTCGATTTGCTCCGCGGTTTCCGCCCTGTTTTGCGCGTACTTGGGTAGGGTGGTACTCAGATGGTCCCTTGAGTCCCGAGGAACACCAACAAACACCAACGAACAGAAGAGGTAGGACGGCATGAAAACCTTTGCAGAACTCATTGCGGTGGTATGTGACATTGGTCGAGGACGCAGCGCGGCACAGGCTGACGAAGAACTCGGTGCATCGGATTTTATGGTTTTCAGCGACCAGGGCCTTCATGCGCTTGCTTGGCTCGCTTGCACCGGTGAGGCGGCGGCCTTGCGTTACCTTCTGGAAAGAGGGGCCGATCCCGATCAAGTTTCCACCATATACGGTGCCTATCAGCTTTCCGGCCCGGCTTTGATGTTTGCGCTGATCAATGAAGCGGGCGACAGCGACCATAAAGTTGCGCTGCTCAAGCGCTTGCTTGCCAACACCAAGGCACCCAATGTCTCGGTGCGTTGGCGTGAGGAAGGACAGCGCCGTTACACTCAGCGAACCTACGCCGAGGGCAGTCATATCCAGTTCGGCATGGCCCTGGCCAAGCTGCATAAGGCCCGCATGGACGAATACCCCTACGACCCGGTACCCCGCGACCTTTTCCAAGGCGTGCAGGCCATGTTGCGCGAACTGAAGCAGGCCGGGCTGACCACGGATGCGGCGACCAAGGCTGAATTGGATGCGCTGCTCCTGCAAGAGGTGGCACCCTGTAAACCGATGGATGCGGCTGTCGTGTACCAACAGGCAATCACTGAATTGACCGTAGGTGATCGGGTCTCCGACTATTCCGACGCCGCTCAGTGGGTATGCGTTCATTACCTCCGAAACCCCAACTTCGTATCTTGTCCCGAGTGGGCGCAACTGATCCGCCACATCATCGACCATTCGCTCACCTTCGAGGAAGTGGCGGAGGATCTCTACGGCGAGCCGGTTTCCTTCGAGGACGACGAGGGCGGCCTTTGCCAAGGCTGGGATGAACACAACGCCTTTTCCCTGCTGTGCAGCATTCTGGCCGATGAAGCTGCGACGGCTAATCCCGAATGGGCTGACCTGCTGGTGTACCTGTTAAAAGAACAGCTAACCTACGACGGCTACGCCCATCTGGATACCATCATGAACGCGTGTTTCGAACAATCTTGGTTCCAAAAGCACGCGGATCGGGACCGCATCAAAGCGGCTGCTGCGACATACCTTTAACCCGCTCAGGGCCGCCCGTTTGGGACGGCCCCGCTTCAGGATCAATCGTAACCGCCGAACATAAACAGGGCCGCGTCTTCGTCGGTGGGGTTCATCAAGCCGTGCATGTTGCCGCCCTTGAGCATGGCGAAGTGGCCCTCGCGCAAGGTACGCATCTCAAAGCAACGCTCGCGGTTGTCCATGTGCGCCCAATCGCCGACCACCATCAAGCCGCGCCCTTTCATCATCAGGAAAATTTCCTGGTTGTCGCGGTGGCGGTGTAGGCCGATGCCGCATTGCGGTTTCATGATGTGCAGGTCCATGTAATCCACCGCCATGAACTTCTCCGTCGCGGTCAGGCCCTTGTTGCCGTTGGCGTCGAAGCTCCAGTCGGGGATCTCGCGGCCCAGCTCGCCCGAGTTCTTGAACTCGAAATAATTGGAGAGCAGGTTGCGGTATTCCAGGAAACCGACCCCGCCGTGGGGATTGGGGCTCATGCCGACCTTGAGGAACTGATCCCAGCCGCGCACCATCATGTTGAATTCGAAATGGTAGTTGTCGCCGTCTTTTGAGTCCCACACCGCGCCGGACGGGTGCGCCCACGCCGCCTCGATGTGCAGCGGATGCAGCGGGTGCATGCTGTTTTCCGGCGCCACGCCAAACATGTTCAGGTCGTTCAGCCCCTCGCGGGCGAAGTCGCCGGCGCTGCCTTTGATCAGGTTGGGCGCGGTGATCAGCCGACCCGTTTCCATGCCGAGCCGACCCCGTTCGTCCAGGTGGTTGATCAAATCGTTGCCGGGATAACCCCAAATTTCCAGTTGGTAGCGGTCTGTCTCGGGATCGTAGGGAACCTTCAAAAGTTCGCCGACCGCGTTGTCGGCCACCTTCAGCCACAGCAGCAGGTGGTCCGTCATGTCAAAATCCTCGGCCGCGCTTGCCTTGGCCAAGGTCGAATCGGGACCGCCCCAGTAGGAGATTTGCAGGAAGGGCCCCGTCCAGGCGCCCGCGTTGGCCCAGCCGCGCGTGAGCGCCGTGTCACTTAGGGTGAAGGCGCGGATGTTTTGTTTCTGGAAATCTTCCTTGTTGTCTTGGTTCTCCGGGTTGATGTTTTGCGCGGCGCTGCGGCCCCCGGCGGGTCCGTAGAGTTCTAACTGCCTAAACGGGAACAGGTACTGCAAACTTTCGTGCAGGTAATGCTCGCGTTCGGCCGCCAGGCGGGTGGCTTCCATGTGGCTCATCAAACGAACGAGGGAGTTGCCGTGGTTGTAGTCGGGGCTTTCGCCGTTTTCCAAAATAAAAACACTGTCGCCGTGGTTGATTTGATGCATAAGTCCTCGCCTTTAACGGGTGTGGTACAAAAATGCGACGAACTTAAGCGGTTGGTCGCCGTCGTTGCGGATGCCGTGAATGCCGCCGCTTTTGGTGTAAATCACGTGGCCTTGCCGCACCGGCAGTTCTTTACAGGCGCGGGGACCGATGCCGAAGATGGTGCGGGTCACCGTGGGGAAGGCGTCCGTGGCCGGATCGTCGCCTTCGCCCATGTAGGCGGTGCCTTCGCCCGACACGATGTAATAGAGTTCCTCGCTGCCGATGTGGCGGTGCGTGCCTTCAACCGAACCGAGGCGGTTGCCGTCGACGGTGGTGGCCGGGGGCACGGTTACCTCATGGAAGAAGACGAGCGTGCCGCCCAACTCGCCCTGCAACAGCCAGCGCATGTCGGTGATGTTTTGCGCGTGGCGTTCGGGGTCGCCGTCGTTCATCATCGCGTTCAGGTAGCGTACCGGCGCCGTGTTTTCCGCGTCCAGGAACCAGCCCCGTTGAAAGTCGATCAGGTAGTCCTGTTTCTCCACCGTGTTTTGGTTCGAACTGGGTGTTTGCGTGTTGGGTACCTGGTGGTTGCGGTTGTAGTTGTTGTCGCGCGCCGCGTTGGCCTCGTTAATGGCGTAGCCGAAGGGTTCGTCCGTGTCGCCCTCGCGGAAACTGATGCGCACCTGTTTGACGGCTTTGACGTTCTTGAGTACCTCGGTGAAGGGTCGCAAGCGCGTGATCGAGCCGCGCGCGCCCATCATGTCGAGCACCTTGTAATGGTGGTTGCGGCCCGCCGGCGGCTCCAGGGTTTCCCAAATTTCCACCTGGTAGGCGCGCACCCAATCGCAGTAGTGCAGGCGGACGCGGGCCGGGCCGGTGTCGCCGTCGGCCGTGATGAGCGAGACGTCGGCGATGACCTGCTCGCGCAGGAAGCGGTTCGCCTCGCGCGCGGTTTCACCGAGGCGGCGCGCGCCGTATTCCAAGCGCAGGAAGTTGCACAGCGGCAGGCCTTGGAAAAAGACTTTGCCTTTGTAGACCACGATGTCGTTTTTGTCGCGCACTTCTTCCACGTCGTAGCGGTAGTCGTCGGCGCGGGTCGCGTTCATGTATTGCGCATGGTAGACGCGATCCGGTGGGAAAACCACCTTAAAAAACGCGTTTTCGGGGTGGGTGAAAATCTCGTTGAAACGTGCGTCCATGGCTTAAATCCTCCCGGAAGCCAGCAGCCGGTCGGCGACCCGAAAGGCGTTGGCCTGGATGGTTAAGGTGGGGTTGCCGCCGCCCGAGGTGGGCATGAAACAGCCGTCGGCAACGTACAGATTCTCGAAGTTCCAGGCGCGGCAGTCGGGGTCGAGCACCGAATCGGTGGGATCGGTGCCGAACCGTGCGCCGCCAAGGATGTGGTTGGCGATGCGGGCGTTGCCGCTGACAAAACCGCTCTCCAGATTGCCGTTGTCAAAGCCGCCGTTTTGGGTGGCGCCCTGTTCCAGAATCGCGCGGCACTGGGCTTCCAAGGTCGCCATCACCGCCAAATCGTGGCTGTGCCAGGATTTATCGATCAGGGCCACCGGCAGGCCCCACTTGTCGCGGATCGAGGGGTGGAGCAGGATGCGGTTGGCGCGCACCGGCACCTGGTTGGCCATGAAACTCACCGACAGGCGCGTGCCCAGTTCTTGGTTGAAGAAGTCGGCGATGTCGTAAAACTGATCGCCCGGCATGCTGTTGGCCCGCGAGAAAACGCGGCCGACCCAGCCGTTCCAGGTCGTGTCCAAGTCGGCGCTGCCGTCGTGGCGGGCCAAGGCCAGCGGCAGTGCTTGGTCCGAGGTGTTGTTGTACATCACGCCGCCCGCCCACAGGCCTTGGCCGCGGAACCAGTCCGGGTTGGCGCAGTGGTCGGTGGCCCAATCGCTGTCCAGCGAGATGCTTTTGTCGAAGCGTCGGCGCAGGCGCACCTCGGCGCCGCCGAAGCAGTGGGTCAAAAAGTAGGCGCCCAGCAGGTTGTTGCCGTTGATGCGGTTCTCGAAGTCGGCGTCGCGCGCGGCCGAGATGTGCAGCAAACGCACCGACTCAATCGCCGAGCAGGCCACCACCACGACCTTGCCGGAAACCACCTTGGTCGCGCCGGTCGGATCCAGATAGTGAACCTCGGTGACGCGGTCGCCCTGGGCTTGCAGGTGGGTGACGTGGCAGTTGGGGCGCAATTCGAAGTTGGGGTTGTCTTTGATGGGTCGCAGCAGGGAAACCCAGGTGTTGGATTTGTAACCCATCGGGTCGCCGTAGCGGTTGACGTAACCCGTTTTGGGATTGCCGGCGGTGCGACCGCTGGGGGCGTGGTCTTCGGTAATCACCGCCAGCGGGGTGCGGTAGCGCGCCATGCCCAGCGTGTCCATGCCGTCCGCCACGATTTGGCTGATCGGGTTGGGTTCCAGTGGGGTTTGGTAGGTGTTGTTGCCCGAGGTGAAGGGTTTAATCTGACCTTGCGCCGTGCCGTTAATGCCCACCAGGCGTTCCGCTTTGGCGTAGTAGGGTTCCATTTGGTCGTAGTCCAACGGCCAGTCGCGCGCCTCACGGGGAACGTCGCCGTTGGGGTCGTTGGCTAGGTCCGTGCGACCCGCGTTCAAGGAGCCCAGCGCGAAATCTTCCCGTGAGAAACGCACGCTGACCGCGCCGTAGAGCTGGGTACCGCCGCCGACGACGTTGGCCGTGTAGCCTTCAATCGTGGCGCGTTCCTGTCCTTGCTTATCTTTATATATATGGGGCTCGTCGTTGAGATCGGGTTCCACGTGACTGGGGAAATACGACTGGCCGTTGTTGGCCACTCCTGGCAGGTTGAGGATTTTCTCGGGTCCGTTGGCCAACAGCTCGTCCCTTTTGAAATCGCTAATCCCGTCCAGGTTGTCGCTTTGTGTGCGCAGCAACGGGCCTTTGTCCAGTACCAGGACCGACTTGCCCGCGTTGACCAAGGTGTGGGCGATGGGCGCGCCGCCCGCGCCCGATCCAATAATGACAACATCGAAGTCCATGTTTGCCGCTCCTAGCCGTTGTAGTCGGGGTTGTTGCCGAGGGGCTGTTCCACCGCTTGGCGCCAGTTGAACAAGGTGCCGCCGTCTTCCGCGCGGAAGCGTTCCTCCAGGTAGGCCCAGGCGATGCCGTTGACGTTGCCGCCGTATTTGGGATGGCAGAAGGCGCCGGTGACCGTGTGGCGCTTGAGCAGTTTGACGAAAAAGTTGGGGTTGCCGTAACGGTCCAGGTCCCAGCCGGCGACGTTGCCGCTTTCCATTTCACCCAAAACCTGTTCGTACAGCGCGCGGCTCATGGCTTCCGGTTCGTTTACGAAATCGCGGGCGCGCAGCACCTCGTTGAGGATGGACAGACAGGTGCGGTAGTCAAACAGGCGGTGGTTCTCCTCGCGCGCCAGGATTTTGTCGATGTAGTTGACCACGCCCACCGATTCGTCGAGGCGGTAGTTGTGGGGCAGGCTGCGATCCAGGAATTGGCGTCCCAACTCGGTGCGGAAGGGGAGCAGCAACGCCGTCAAGCGGTCGAGGATGTTGGCTTCCCAGGTTTCCAGCACCAGGCGTTGGGTACAGTAATCGGTAAAGAAGCGGGACCAGGTTTCGCCGCGCGCGTCCGTTACCTGTTGTGGATTAATCGGATCCACCAGCCAGGTGCCGTCGACACGGAAGCGGTAGCGGTGGACCTGGTTGAAAGGGATGGTCACCGTCACCGAAAAATAATCGCCGACCGCTTTCATCGGGATCGGTTGGTAGAGTTCGCCAAAGGTGCCGGCGACCGCGACCTCGGCCGGGCTGCGCCCGTTCCAGGCGCGGTAAATGAAGGTCACCTCGTTGGCGTCGGTGCCCGCGGGGGCGCCGTCCAAAACCGGGAAGCGCCAGGCGTCGGCGACGTTGCCGCGCACCGTGTCGGGTTGGAGGCGGCTGAGGTAGTTGTGGCGTTGTTGGGGTTCGGTTCGGGCGAGATAACGGGTAGCCCGGTTAAATACGTAGGTTTCATCTCGATAGGTGAAATCGACCATCAAGCGCCCTCCGCTTAGGCGTGAAAATTCACGGTGGTTTTGGTTTTTCTAGATGGAGGCAATCAAAATCCTAGTTATTGTAAAATAGCACGTCAAGTAAAATGTGATGAAATACGAAAATCTCACGAGCGCCAAACATGACTTGTGTCTGTTTTTTTTCGGGTGAGGCCTTTAGGGGCCGCGAGTGGGGTGCCGACGAAACCATGGACCTGCTCAACCGCTTGGCCGTGATCGACAAGGTGATTGTGGTTGGCATCTACACCAAAAACCGCATGACCGATGACACCGCGCCCGGTTCCAACCGGTATGGCAAGGCGGTGGTCAACCACATCAAAACCCGGATCGACCGCGATTTCCGTACCTTGCCGGGGGCCGAACACACCGCGGCGATGGGTTCCTCCTTGGACGGCCTGGAATCGTTTTTTCTAGCCTGGGAATACCCGGGGGGATTCAGCAAAGCGATCTGTATGTCGTCGACGTTTTCGTTTGAAAACGATTTGATGAACCGCGTCGCGGGCGAACCCAAACGCCCGATCCAAATTTACCTGGACAGCGGATACCCCCGCGACAACTTCGAGTCAACCCAACGGATGCGCGACTTGTTGTTGCCGCGCGGTTACCGTTGTGGGCAAGCGGTGCATTACCTCAGCTTCCCGGGTGACGGTCACCACGAAACCGACTGGCGCGAACGGGCGGGCATCCCGTTCCAATTCATGTTCGGCAAAGGCCCGGGCGCCCGCATGACGGATTTGGCCGCTAGGGCAAGTTCTCAAGATCGTTGAGATCCTTGAAACGACCTGAGGCTTTTTTATTGGCTTTTAAATGAGTGAGGTTGATGATTGCCACGGTGATATCGTCAATCTCACCTTGAATCCGTGAGGTGTAGCATTCCTCAAATTCAACGCCGGAGATACCTGTCAGCAGTTCAATGCGTAGCGGTGGAAATCCCATTCGGAAAATTTGATCGGGAATCAAAAAAGTCGCTGTTGTCAGATCGGGAGAAGTTAAGCCAAATTCATTGACTACATTCAAAACCCGTGCGGCATTCTGTGCTTCTACATCAATCCATAGGTCGATGTCGGCGGTTGTACGTGGATAGCCGTGGTAGGAAACCGCAAAACCTCCTACTAGGAGATAACGAACCTCATGTTCGTTTAACAATTTCAAAAAATCTTTGAAGTCTTGCGGTAGTCGGATCGTAGCCATAGGCAATTTGTCTCATGGTTTCAAGTGCTTGCATGCGTTCTTGAGGTGTTTTTTGAAGCCAGTAGGCTTTTTCGTCATTCTCATCAAGCGCGGTAACCGAAAAGGTTCTCTGTACGCTGTTTGGTTCAGGTTTCAAGGGACCTCCTTCTCGGTTCGGGTCTCTTCCCGGGACAAAAGCCTGGATGTGTACAGTAAAACATGAAAGCTCGGCAAGAAAAAGGATGAGCCCTTTTCCTTCTGAAAATTGACGTGGTTTGGGCCGGAAAGGCAGCCCGCCCCCGTTTTCCAAGTTACCCCTACCGAGGAAACGAAAGCAACCTGGACAGGTCTTTTCCTGTTTCGGTTTCACCTGCTGGGGTGAGACGTTGAAGGGGACCGTGGGTTTCCTTGCTGTGCTTTTCAACCGATAGAGCGAGGGTTGTCCGGCCGGGGTGGTTCAGTTCAAGTTTCGTTTTAACGTTTGCCGCCTTTGCGGGTGACGGCTGTTGCTTTGTGGTTGTGGATGCCGTTGCGATCCACTTCAAACTCGTGCTGGGTGGTGCGTTCGTTTTTGGGCCGTGACGGGTCTCATTGGCGGCGGACCCATCCCAGCTCGCATTTCTCACACGGATTCGTCGCAGAAATCCTTGTGAGCTATGCGGGTAAGGGCGTTGGGGGGACGCTGACGATCATTGGCGGGGCCGGCCTTGGTGCCGAAACCCCGCGGGGGAAATGGGGCAAAAAGTTGGCCGGCGCGCTGATCAGGCCGCGGTCGGTAGCGACACCCTTGCAAAACACGGAATGAAGGCGCGGCGTACTTCGTCTAGCGGTTGTTCGAACAGCGTTTCCAAGGGGGCGGCGATGAGCACGGCCGCGTCCTTGGCCAGCGCTTTGCCGCGCGCCTGGGCTGCTTTCAGCCGGGCCCGTTGCCAGAAGGGGAGCACCGCGACGCGGTCGGCCACGCGCGCGGCCCAATCCAGGGTCGGCGTGTAGTGTTGTTGGCCGACGAAGCTGTAAACGCCCAATTCGCCGGCAAGGCTCGTGTCGAAGTCGAGCAAGGTGTGGATCATGTCGTGCACACGCACGTAGCGAATGGTGATCGGGTATTTTTCGAACAGGGGTTTGATCGCGCTGGAAAAATTAAACGGCTGCAGTTGGTGGAAGGCCATGAATCGGCCGTAGGCGTGACCAAAGGTGCCCTGGGGCAATCGGACCAATTGGGTAGGGTCGATGTGGGAAAAGTTGATGTCGTGCATGGCCAGGGCTTGGTCCGTGTGTCGGCTGGGTGCTTCCTGATCCATGAACAGGGTCATTTTTAGGACCGGCACGTCACCGACGTGTTCACCACGCCGCATCGTGCGCGTCATTTGAGCCACGGTTTTCAATTTGTGAAACATAAGATACCTCCCGAAAGGCGACTCGGTTTGCGCGATAGGCGGGGTTCTGAGTCGCGAGCCTTCCACTGGACAGCCGGTATTTGACCGGGAACGCTGACGTTGTACGCCGTTTTTCCTGACAGGGTTTCACGTTTGGGGGCGTTCCCACGTTCCGGCGCTAAAGTTGGTGGCATCGGGTCGCGGAAATCCTTCGGTAAAGTTGTGGTGTCGGTAAGAAGGGTTGGATTCGCCTTAAGAGGCGCCATAAGTGAAGGTTAATTTTTTGATATTGTAAAGAAGGATAGCGAGAGTGCTTAAAATGCGAGTTTAAGAATATCTAATTTTGTGACGATAGAGTGTGGTGAAAGAACGCTTACGTATTTCGTGTAAGGGTGCTTTTTATTTGGAGCGATATGATGGAAAAAATTTTAGGATGGAATTCGACCAAAGATCTGGACCTGTTATTGGTGAATGCACCGTTGAAAAATTATGATATTACACCACGTTATAATGACTTTACCTTGCCGGTTTTAGGTTTGGGATATATTGCTACTTATGCCGCTTCAAAAGGTTTTCAGGTCGGCCTCCTGGATGTGGAGGGGCTGGGTATTGGTTTTTCCGAGGCCGGTCGATTGATGCGCGAAGCCAACCCCCGCTGGGTCGGTTTTAATTTATTGGCACCTACCTATCAACACAGCGTGGCTTTGATGCAGGAGCTCGATCCCGAGACGCGCATTTTGCTAGGCGGTCATCAAGCCAAAGCGATGCCTCAACGGATTTTGGCCGATACAGCGATTCCCCGCATTGATGCGCTGGTGATTGGTGAAGCGGAGACGCGGGTTGCGGCGTTGTTAGAAGATGGTAACGCGCGCTTGCGTCTGCCTCTGGTTTATTGGCGAGACGACCAGGGTCATGCTTGTCAAGGGTTTGCGAAGGGTTCCAACCCGGCTTGGCTCAGCCCCGACATCAATGGGTTGCCTTTGGTGGATCGACGTTTTTTTGCCCAGGATCCCACATGGGTGGGCGGTCACTGGGAAGCCAATTTGGTGGGCTCTCGTGGCTGTCCTTATGATTGTTCTTTTTGTGGTGCGGCTGTTTCCGCCAATCCCGACGTATCGATTCGCACGCGTTCGCCCGAGAATATTTTGACCGAAATGAATGCCCTTAATGCCCAATTCGGGGTGACCGCGTTTCGTTTTGTGGATGATTTATTTTTAGCGTCACCACCCTTTATGAAACGGTGTTTGGCGGCTTTTGAAGCGGCTGATGTAGGTGGGCGTTATGTATGGGATGCCACGGGGCGCATTAATATCATGGCGCGTGCATCGGCTGATTTTCTTTCGGCCCTCAAGGCTTCCGGCTGTCGTGAAGTGGCCTTGGGGATTGAGTCGGGTAGTGAGCGTGTCTTAAAGGCAATTGGGAAGCGGATTACCCCTCAAATGATCTTGGATGCAGTTGTGAAGTGTGCCTCAATTGGGATTCATGTCAAAGGCTACTTTATTCTTGGGTTTCCCGATGAAACCCGGGCGGAATTCAACCAAACGGTGGCGCTCATTGAACAACTTTGGGCGGCTACGGATGGTTTGCCCGGCCGGTTTCGCTGTAGTGTGTTTGAGTTTCGCCCATATCCCGGCACACCGGAATGGCGTCGGCTGGTGGCGGGGCGGCGATTCTCCCTAGAGGCGTTGCTCGATTACCGTCAGGTCGATCTCACCGAGGCGGGCGCCTTGGCAACCATGTTGGACCGCGATGAATTTAACTTCTCGGTTAACCTGCCATTTGGTGAGGTGCCGCCTGACGAACTGCGGCGCACGTTGATTCGGCTGACGCGCGCTCAAAAAGCCCGTTTGGCGACGGGCGCTGCATGATGCAATCCGCAATTTTCTGCTGGTAGTGTTCCAACAGTTTTCGTTTGTAGATCAGGATGTAGGATGGGTGATGGATCGGCAAGACAGACATGGTTCCCATTTGAACCAGTTGGTAATCAAAGGATTTACTCAGCGGTGGTAATTCGACCCGCATCTGCTTTGCCAAATAATCGGCGGGTTGACGACCAAGCAGAATGAGTACCTCGGGTCGCAGGGTTTCCCATTCAAATTGAAGGTTGGGATAGCAGGCATGACGCTCTTTTTGCGAGGGATAACGAATTTTACCGTCGTTGTCGAGGGGGAGGCATTTGACCAAGTTGGTTTTGTAGAAGGTGCCCAGGCCGCAACGGGCTTCGATTTCTGCCAACACGGATCCGGTTTTGGTGTCGGGCGCCAATGGTTCGTGCCGCTTGCCGGCATCCGCTTTTTGTGCTGAAATGCCGATCCACATGAGCCGTGGCTGTCCGCTTTTTGCGATCAGGGGTTGCTGGTTGCGATACAAGTTGCAAGCGGTGCAGTGGCGCAACGAATCGAGGGCGGCATTCATGATGGCGTGGCCGACAATTGTCGGTCGTGGTGGTTTTTTGCGTATTGAAACAAATCAGCGTGAACCTTGGGGTAGGTCAAGTTTTTAGGGAGCGAGGAAAAGGTTTCCACGCGATCGATTTCGCAGGGGGGTAACGCCCCGAGTTGGGCGACATTGGCCAAAAATAGGGCACCGTAGGTAAAGCGTTTTGGCGCGACACGGAGACGGTAGTCGCCCAACGGCCGAAGCTCGAAGGACAAGGCACCGGTTTCTTCGAAAAGTTCGCGGCGCGCGCATTGTTCAATGCTTTCGTGAGGTTCGCGGGTACCACCGGGAATTTCAAAAGAATCGCGGCGTTTGTGTTTCACAAAAAGCCATTTGCCCAGGTAGTTGGCGGCGACCACGGCCCAGCCGAGTTGGTGATCGGGGACGGTTACCAGCGGAAATTGATCCAGACAAAGGTGTGAAAACATAGCCATGGTTCCAAGACAAGAGGTGAAAGCGCGTGGGTGCCCGGCCTGCCGCGGGATCCTGTGACCGGTTGGGTCGAGGCTGTTCCATCAGGATATGCGCGGTGGATTGGTAAGGATGTCAATCCGGCCGGGTTAAATGCCTGTAATGACTAGATACAGTAGCAAAGCTCCCACGGTTCCTCAATATATTGTTGCTATAGTGTTGCGAAAATACGATTTCAGGCAACACCATGATCCGTTCCCTGCCTGGTTAGGGCGAGGCAGAAGAACCATCATGCGCCCCATAACGCCATCCGCTATTGAACTCACTACTTTTGTTCCATTTCAGCGAGGGCCGGCTTGGCGGCGGGATGGTCGGGTTTGAGGGACAGTGCCTTCTGTAAGGCTTGCCCTGCTTCCTCCATGCGTCCGTTAATTTTGAGGTAGATGCCCAGGTTGGCGTGGGTGTCGGCGTGGTTGGGGGCGACGGCCACCATCATGCGCAGCAGTCGTTCTGCTGCTTCCGACTTTTGCTGGTGTGCCCATTTCTTGGCCAGCCGCGCCGATTTGCGGGGCGTCCAAAAGGCGTTGCTCCTCATCGCCGCGGTGAGGTGGTCGCGGGCTAGGGTTTCGTTGATTTCCACGTCCAGGTAATAGGCGCCGAGGAAAAAGTGGGAACCGTCGTAGTCGGGATTAAACTCCAGGTTCAGCAGGTGGATCTTTTTGAGGTCGGGCCAATTCTCGTTGGGGAGCAGGCTGTTGGCGACCACGCTCAGCGCCGACCAAGGTTTGAAGTTGTAGGCGCCCGCGCCGTGGTAGGTTTTGCGTTTTTCCCGGTAGGTTTTTTCGAGCTGGTCGATACCGCCCTCGTCGTAACCTGCACGCAAAATCGTTTCCAACGGGCGTGGATCGGTCGTACCGTGGTGGCAGGTGTAACAGGAAATTTCTTTGTCATGGGGCTTGAAAAAATCCTTGTTCACCGCGCGGGTCATTTTGAGCATCTCGCGCGCAATTTTTTTGGGTTTGCGGTCGTCCGAGGCGAAATCAATATCCTCAAATTTGCCGGTGGGCGTGGCGTGGCAATGGGTGCAGCGCACCCCTAAATCCATGGACCATTGGCGCATGATGTCGCGCAATTCGTTTTTGCCAATATCCTCCGGCAAGACCTTAAGGTTTTCGTAAGGGCCGTCCCACTGAGCGTGGAGCAGCGAACACACACCCATCATCAAGCACAACCAACGCAACATCACGACACTCCTTTTTTGTGTTTCTTAGGTTTTAGGCTAAAGGAACGAACCGCGGCTTGGGACCGGGGCCGGCAAGGCGTTTGTCAGGAAACGGTAAAGAACCGATCCAGGTTCCCACAATCCCGGCCCGGTTCCATTGACAAGCCGGTGATGACGCCCGAGACTTAATCCTGATCTACTGCAACGTCCGGGGGTTGGCAATCATGGCTGGACCGAACTTGGGAGAAGGTGTCGCGCGCAACCTGGCCACGATGATCCTGCTTTCCGCGACCATTTGCGTGGTGGCGGTGCTTGCTTTTCAGGTTCAGGACGCGGTGCGCTCCCACCGCGAAACCGCGGAGTCGGTGCTGGTCGATTATTCCGGCCTGGCCGGCCGCGAGCTGATTCGCGGGTTTGCACCGGCCTTGGGTTACTACGGGGTTTCGCCCCTGCTGCGGATGTTCCGCGACCAAACTTGGCCTGAATTGCCGGAGCCACCCCGGCTGACCGACCTGGATTTGTCGGCAATTAACAATCCCACCATGGACCCCGCCTTTTCGCTCACCTTCTGCCGCTTCGACCTGAGCGACGGCGCTTTCTGGATGCGCGGCACCCACCGCCGCGCAACGGTCGCGGCTTATGCGGCGGCCCTGCCCGCGGTGGACTACGATGAAGGCTGGCCGTTTTCGTTGCTCTTCGGCGCGGACGGCACCACGGTCCTGGCCTACCGCCGCGCGGCCGAGCAGCGGTTCGAGGGCGTGGTGCTGGATACCGGCATGCTCGTTCCTTTTTTCGATTGGGTGTTGGCGAATCGGCGTCTGATCCCCATCTCGCGGGTGGACGGTTTTGAGAATGCACGCCTCGCGGTGCAGGTACTGTCGCCCTACGGCGAACTCTACCGCTTTGGCAGGGAAGACGGCGCTATCGCCGCCGAAACCCCTTTTGATTACGGTTTTAAAGAAATACGGGTGCGCATCGCGGTGGATACCGACTCGGCCGCGTCCTTGATTATCGGCGGCCTGCCGCGCTCGCGCCTGCCCTTGCTCCTGGTGCTCCTTACCTTGTCGCTGCTGTTGGTCGGGCTAACGCTGTTGCAAATACGCCGTGAACACGATCTGGCGCAGCGGCAAAGCGATTCGATGGCGAGCATTTCCCACGAGTTGCGCACGCCCTTGGCGCAAATCCAAATGTTTAGCGAAACCCTGTTGTTGGATCGCGTCCGTTCGCCGGAGGAGCGCCACCGCGCCCTTGAGATCATTCACGCGGAAACCCGGCGCATGGGTGACTTGGTCGACAACGTGATTCGTTTTGCCGGGACCTTGCACGGCATGAACCGGCCGCGCCTGACCGGGGTGGCGGTGCGTTCGGTGTTGGCGGAGCAGGTGGCCCATTTCGCGCCCATGGTCGGCGCGGAACGGTTTCAACTGATTGCGCCGGAAACGTTGTGGCTGCGCGGCGACCTGCGTTTTGTGCGGCGCATGGTGCGCAACTTGATCGACAACGCGCTTAAATACGGCCCACCGGGTGAACCGATCCAACTCGGCGCGGTGCGCCGCGACGGCCGCATCCTGCTCTGGGTTGAAGATCGCGGCGAGGGTGTGCCCAAGGCCGAACGGCGCCGCATCTGGCGGCGTTTCGAACGGCTGGCGCGCCACCGCAACGCGGCCGTGGCCGGGACCGGCATCGGGCTGTGGCTCGTGCGAGAACTGGCGCGTTGCCAGAATGCGCGGGCTTGGGTGGAAGACGGGCACGCGGGCGGTGCGCGTTTTGTGTTGGCCTTTGCGGCGGCCGAAACAGGGGAGGCGCAGCCATGAGCGGCAAGAAGGTGTTAATCGTCGAGGACAACGAAAATTTGGCCTACGGTCTGAAAAACAACCTTGAAATAGAAGGTTACCGGGTAGCGGTGGTGGCTGACGGGCGGTTGGCCTTGGACGCCGCACGGGAAAACACACCGGACCTGGTGGTGCTTGACTTGATGCTGCCGGGCATGGACGGCTTCCGGGTGTTGCGAACCTTGCGCGAGGAAGGGTTCGACATGCCGGTGCTGATTCTCACCGCGCGCGACGAGGAACTGGACCGCGTGCGTGGTTTCCGCTTCGGCGCGGATCAATACCTCACCAAACCCTTTAGCGTGTTGGAATTGTTGGCACGCATCGAATCCCTGTTGCGGCGCCATGTTGCGCGCGAACCGGCTGATGCGGCGCCGAGTCTCGCGGTAATTCGTTTCGGCAGCGTGGAAGTGGTGCCCGCCGCGCGCGAGGTGCGCCGTGACGGCGCGGTCGTCGCCTTGGCCCCGAAAGAGTACGAACTGTTGCTGGCCCTGCTGCAGCGCGAGGGCGCCGTCGCCCCGAGGCTGGAACTAATTCAAGAGGTATGGGGTTATCCCGGTGACGTGCTCACCCGTACCGTCGACACCCACATTGGGGAACTACGCAAGAAGTTGGAAGAAGACCCCGTTCATCCCAAACACATCCTCACCGTGCGCAAGGCCGGTTATCGTTTACAACGTGATCTACCTTGACGCCGGCTAAGGTTCCCGCGTCGTTGGCCGATTGAAGGAATAACAAGCGAAAATCCGTTTGGCGACTGGAACGGCTTCAGTTTTGTGATTTCACCAAATAACGGTTCACCAGGGGTTTGTGATTTTGTCCCCGCTGGTGACTCGGTTCTGCCGGCTGATGGCAAGATTGTAGGGGCTGAAGCGAGCACGGATGAGAAAAAAAACCGATCACAACATTCAGTTGAACCTCAACGTGCGCGGTCTGGGCGATTCCGCCACCCTTGCCATAAACCAAACCTCCGCGCGCTTGGCCGCCGAAGGCAAACAAGTCTACAAACTGGGTTTGGGCCAATCGCCGTTTCCCGTGCCGCCCTCGGTGGTTGCCGCTTTGCAAGCCCACGCCGCCGAAAAGGATTACCTGCCGGTCCGCGGCCTTTACGCCTTGCGCGAGGCCGTCGCCGCCTACCACCGACGCACCCAGCATTTGGACTTTTGCGCCGAAAACATCCTCGTCGGACCTGGCACCAAGGAACTGATGTTTCTGCTGCAAATCACCTACTACGGCGACCTCGTGGTGCCTTCTCCGAGTTGGGTCAGCTACGCACCCCAGGCGCAAATCATCGGGCGCAAGGTGCGTTGGCTGGCCACCCAGGAAAAAAACGATTGGCGGTTGATGCCCGAGGATTTGGCCCTATTTTGCAGCGAGGATTCCAGTTACCCGCGCATCGTCATCCTCAACTACCCGGCCAACCCCACCGGCTCCACCTACCCCGCCGCCGAACTCAAGGCGCTGGCTAAGGTAGCGCGTCAATACAAGGTCATCCTTCTCGCCGACGAGATTTACAGTGGGTTGCATCACCAGGGCCAACACGTCTCCATCGCGCGTTATTACCCCGAGGGCACCATTGTCAGCAACGGCCTGTCCAAATGGTGCGGTGCCGGCGGTTGGCGATTGGGCACCTTTGCGTTCCCACCCGCGTTGCAGTGGTTGCTGGAAGGCATGGCGAGTGTCGCCAGTGAAACCTACACCTCCACCAGCGCGCCCATCCAATACGCCGCCATTGAAGGCTTCGCGGACAACCCCGACATCGACCATTACATCGCGCTGAGCCGACGCATCTGCGGTGCCTTGGGCCGTCACATCACCAAAAAACTGCAGCAAGCCGATGTCGCCGTCGCCACGCCCAAGGGCGGTTTCTACCTATTTCCCAACTTCTCCGCCCACGCGGAAAACCTGCGCGCCCGTGGGATCGAAGACGGCCCCACCTTGTGCGCCCGGCTACTGGATGAAACCGGCGTCGCCATCCTGCCCGGCTCCGACTTCGGCCGACCGCGCGAAGAACTCACCGCCCGCCTGGCCTACGTCGATTTCGACGGCGGTGCGGCCCTCGCGGCCTTGGCGGCGTCGGGCAACCATCCCCCGGCCCCCGAATCCTATTTACCGCGCTACTGCGCTAGGGTGCTCGAAGCTGTCGACCGCGTGATCGACTGGTTGAAGCAAACGGAAGACTAACCAGGGGTGGCCGCTTCTTTTAGGTTTCATCATGGCGGTTTTCCGGCTTTTGCCACGCCGGGAGTTCGGCTTTGCCCCTCGGTGATAACCCGTAGACGCCTTTGCCGCGCCGTTCGAACCAGCCGTAGACGTTGCGGTACATGATGTCGCGCACCTTGGGGTCTTGGAGTTGCTTGGCGACCAGCGCCGCGCGGGTGGGGCCGCTCGCTTCCAAAAAACGTGCAATGGCCAGCGCGCGCTGGCGGTAGGAGGTCATGATGCCTTTGCGGGTTGCCGTGCCGCCCAGGTTGGGATCGCCCTCGCGGCGTTCGAACTCGTTGAGCAGCCGTTGGCGCTTGCGTTTGGACGGGCGTGGCTGGTACGGACCGGGGTCCAGCAGTACCTCAACCCGACCCGGCGGCGCCGGATCGATGACCAGCAAGCCCAAGCCCAGCATCCGCAATAGTTTGACCACCCGCTTGCGTTTTTTCGACAGGGCTTTGTAGCTTTTGGGGACGCCGATGTAGACGCGATCCGCGACCGCCAACCGCTCCACCGCTTGCAACAGCACGTCGAGGTTGAGTGTTAGCTTGAGTTCGACCACCAGCGGGGTTTCCGGCGCGCGCACCGCGACCACGTCGCATTTTTGGACTTCGCCTTTGACGCGGTAACCTTCGTTTTCCAAAAAGCCTTTTAGCGGAAGGTATAGATCAGATTCTTTCATGCCGGTCCTGTAAATGATTAGACTAGAGCTAGTTACCAAGCCAAGGTGGGTTGGCGCCGATTTCGGTGAGGAGGAAATCGATGAAGGTGCGCACTTTGGCCGAGAGCACGTGGGCCTTGGGGTAGACCAGCCAGAGTGCTGATTGATCGTGAATGTCGAAATCGGGGAGGACGCGAACCAGGCTGCCCGCCGCCAGTTCCTCGTGAACGCTCCACAGCGAATTCATCGAAATGCCCGCGCCCGCCAGGGTTATTACTTTTTGGCTGTGCCCGTCGTCAATGACCAGGCGGCTGCCCGCGCCCACCGGATCATAACGTGCCTCGGTTCCGTCGCGGCCCACCAATTGGCGGGCTTTTTGTTCGCGGAAGGCGATTAATTGGTGGTTGGCCAAATCCTCGGGCACGCGCGGGGTGCCTTTTTCGGCAAGGTAGCCGGGCGAGGCGCAGAGCACGCGTTGGTCGTCCGCCAATTTGCGGCTTTTGAGGCTGTTCTCCGCCGGCGCCATGTTGCGCAGCGCCAAGTCGTAACTGCCTTCGATCAGGTCGAAGGGAATGTCGGAAAACCGCAGGTCGAGGTGGATGCCGGGGTGTGTTGCCAAGAAAACCGGCACCAGGGGCGCGATGTAAAGCTGGGCGAAGGTGCTTGAGGCGGTGAAGCGCAGGGTGCCGGTTACCACCGCGCTGCCCAGGCCCAGTGCCGCCCGGCCCGCCGCTTCTTGGGCCAGGATTTCGCGGGCGTAGGGGAGAAAGGCCGCGCCCTCTTGGGAGAGGGTCACCTTGCGCGTGGAGCGGTGCAGCAAGTCCGCTTGCAGTGTTGTTTCCAGCTTTGCCAGCCGCGCGCTTGCCACCGCCGGGGCCAAACCCAAATCGCGGCCGGCCGCGCTGATGTTGCGTTTTTCACTCGCCGCCACAAACAGGCGAATTGCTTCGATATCCACGAGATTATATCCAATAACCGAATTCTGAACTCCATTCTAAGGTCTTTATTTAAAAAATCAAGATGATAGATTGAAAGTCGACAAAGCGCAACGATGCGCAAACGAACAGGGAGTTTTGACCATGCCGTACCAAGATTTTCAAACCTTTCGCGTTTCCATTGAACAAGCGATTGCTTGGGTAACCTTCGACTTTCCACCCGTTAATATTCAAGGCCTGCCGATGTTGGCCGACCTCAACCGTCTGGCCGACGACCTCGAACAGGACCCCACCGTGAAGGTCGTCGTGTTCGAATCGGCCCATCCCGAGATATTTGTGGCCCACGCCGATACCAACTTCCTCAAAGAGATGAGCACCGAGGCGGTTTCCCGCGAAAACGTGGTTTTGCTCGACCTGCAAAAGACGCTGGAACGGGTGAGCCGACTGCCCCAGGCGACGATCGCCAAAATCGAGGGTTTTGCCCGCGGCGGCGGCCATGAATTCGCCCTGGCCTGTGACATGCGTTTTGCCGCACGCGGCAAAGCACGGTTCATGCAAATGGAAGTCGGCATGGGTATTTTGCCCTGCGGCGGGGGTGCCTCGCGCATGGCCCGTCAGGTGGGTTTGGGTCGCGCCTTGGAAATTATTTTGGGCGCCGAGGACTTTGATGCCGATCAAGCCGCCGCCTACGGCACGGTCAACAAAGCGCTCGATGCCGACGAAATTGGTCCCCATGTTGAAGCGCTTGCGCGCCGCATCGCCTTGTGGCCCGCCGCTTCGATTGCCGCCTGCAAACGCGCGGTTTACGCGTCCATCGATCTGCCCATCGACGCGGCGCTCCAAGAAGAAGCCTATCAGCTTTACCAGGCGACCAGCCAAACACCGGCGATTCAACGCTTTCAATACGCCGACGACAACGGTGCCCAGTTCGACATGAACAACCAACGCGATTGGCACAACTTACTGCCCGGCTTGCAGGAGATTCAATAATGACGGCCGTTCCGATGCCGACCCCGGTTGCCCCCGCCGGTGATACGAAACCCGCGGCCTTTGCTCGGCTGAATCGCGGGTATAACAGCGTGTTCCAGCCGGGACAATTGAGTCTGGGTTTGGTCGTGCCGGTTGGTGCTTATCCCCATGGACCGGTGCCGTCGATGGACGGGCAGGACGCGCGCATTCAGGCCGCGGAAGAACTGGGTTATGCCGCGGTTTGGCTTCGGGACGTGCCGTTTAACGTGCCGTCCTTCGGCGATGCCGGCCAGGTGTACGATCCTTTTGTGTACCTGGGTTATTTAGCCGCGCGCACCGAGCGGATCGCCCTGGGCATGGCAAGCATCGTTTTGCCGCTACGCCACCCGGCCCACGTGGCCAAAGCCGCTGCCTCGGCCGATGTGCTTTCGGGTGGGCGATTGATCCTGGGGGTTGCCTCAGGAGACCGACCCGAGGAATACCCGGCCTTGGCCCAGCCGTTTGAGTCGCGCGGTGCGCGGTTCCGCCAAAGCTTTGATTACCTGCGGCGCGTCGCGGCGCCGCGGCCGACCTTTGCGAATGATTGGGGACGGGTCGACGGGGGCATGGATCTGCTGCCGAAACCCGTTGCCGGCCGGCTGCCGCTATTGGTGACCGGCGGCAGTCGCCAAGATCCGGCCTGGACCGCGCGCAACGCCGACGGTTGGATGACCTATCCCCGCGATCCCTTGTACCAGGCGCGCGTGCTTCTTGAATGGCGCAATCGCCTGCACGAACAAGGGGTCGGCCCCAAACCCGTGATGCAACCCTTGTACCTCGACCTTCAAGACGATCCCGACGCACCTGTTCGGCCGATCCACCTGGGCGTGCGTTGCGGGGTACATGCGTTGCGGGCTTTGTTGCGTGCCTACCAAAGTGCCGGTGTCCATCACGTGGCGCTCAACCTGCGCTTTAACCGGGCCGATCTGGAGATCACCCTGGCGCGTTTGTCTCGCGAGGTTTTGCCCGGCTTTCATCAAAACCAAACCCAAAACATTCCTTCTGATGCAACGGAAGGGTGAGGAGAAACCATGTCCCCTAAAACCCTCCTCGTGACCGGTGCCACCGACGGCATTGGTTTGAAAACCGCCGAAATGTTGCTCGCCAAGGGCTGCCGTGTTCTGATTCACGGTCGCAATCCCGAAAAGTTGGCTGATGTGTACAACCACCTCGTGGCCCTCGCGGACGAAGGCCGGGTGCTGACGTACAGGGCCGACCTCTCCGATTTGGCCGAGGTGGCGCAATTGGCCGAACGCATTCGCGGCGATCACAAGCGCTTGGACGCCGTGATCCACAACGCCGGCGTGTTTCGCACCGCCCAACCCGAAACCAAAGGTGGCTTGGACGTGCGGTTTGTGGTGAACACCCTGGCGCCCTTCCTGTTAACCGAACGGTTGTTGCCGCTGCTCCCCGCGGGCGCTCGGATCGTCAACGTAAGTTCGGCGGCCCAGGCCTCGGTTGACCTGGCCGCGATGCGCGGTGAACGGCGGCTGTCCGACAACAGCGCCTATGCCCAGAGCAAACTCGCGCTCACGGTGATTTCGTTCCACCAGGCGAACCAATACGCGGCCCGTGGTTTGGTGGTGGTGGCCGTGAACCCCGCCTCGTTTTTGGGCAGCAAGATGGTGAAGGAAGCCTACGGCATGGCCGGCGGCGACCTGCGCATCGGCGCCGATATTCTTACGCGAGCCGCGTTGTCGGACGAATTCGCCGATGCCTCAGGCCGTTATTACGACAACGATCATCAGCGTTTCGCGCCGGCCCATGCCGACGCCTCAGACCCCAACCTACGCCGCGCCGTGGTGGAAACCGCCGCCACGCTAACCGGCCTTACCCAATAAAAGTGGAGGAAATCGAATGAAGATGAAAGCCATTGTGCACCGAGAAGCCGGCCCGATTGGCGCGGAAAACGCCCTTGTTGAAGTGCTGCTGCCCAAACCAAAACCCGGCCCCCACGATCTGTTGGTCGCCGTGCGCGGGGTTTCGATGAACCCGGTTGATGTCAAAGTCCGCGCCCTGATGGCACCGGAAGGCGACCACCGCGTGCTTGGTTACGACGCCGCCGGCGTGGTCGAAGCGGTGGGTTCCGCGGTGACGCGGTTTAAGGTAGGCGACCCGGTATGTTACGCCGGTGATTTAACCCGGCCGGGTACCAACGCCGAATACCACCTGGTCGATGAACGGATCGTCGGCCGCAAACCCGAATCGCTGGGGTTCCGCGACGCCGCCGCGATCCCGCTCACCAGCATCACCGCGTGGGAAATGTTGTTCGACTGTTTCGGCTTACGTGAAGGGGAGGGCGAGGGCCATGCCCTGCTGGTCATCGGTGCCGCCGGCGGGGTTGGTTCGATGCTGATCCAGTTGGCCAAAAAACTGACCGGCCTGACCGTGATTGCCACCGCCTCGCGTCCTGAAACGCGGGCCTGGGTCGAACGCATGGGCGCGGACCACATCATCAACCACCGCCGTTCCCTGGACGCGGAACTGGCCGACTTGGGCGTCGCGCCCCGTTACGTTGCGGCGCTAACCCATACCGAACGCCATTTCGACGCCGTGGTCAAAGCGATTGAGCCGCGCGGCCGCATCGCCGTGATCGACGACCCGCCCAGCCTCGATATTTTGCCGCTCAAACCCAAGGCCTTAACCGTGAGTTGGGAGTTCATGTTCACGAGACCCATGTTCCAAACCGACGACATGGACGTGCAACACACCTTGCTCAACCGCGTGGCCGATTTGTTGGATCAGGGCGTGCTGATACCCACCGCCAACCATATCGGCGGCGTCCTCAATGTAGCCAATCTGCGCGCCGCTCATGAGCACCAAGAAAGCGGCAAAGCCATCGGCAAAACGGTGCTGGACGGCTTCGTCACCGCGTAGAGGAGCGCTGATCTTTGCGAGGGATCGGGGGATGGGCCGACCCAACCCCCGATCCCAGCCTTGATTACTTGTTTTTAAGGACCAACCACAACGCGTGAACCATGCCGGGGATGCCGCCGAGCAGGCACAGGATGATGTTTAAAAAGAAGTGAAGGGTAAGACCGACGACTAAGAAGGCCGCCACCGGCGGGAGAAAAATGGCTAAAACGATTTTGACTAAATCACTCATAAGGCTACTCCAAAGGGCTTTGCTTTTTTGGGAAGGGTAAAAAAAGGCTGGTGAAACGCGGGTCAGTTTATTCGCCGGCTTGACTCAGGTCAACATTGATCATCCAGTTAATGCCGAACTTGTCGCGGGCCGTGCCGAAGTAGGCGCCCCAGAAGGTTTCCGCCATGGGCATGCCGATTTCACCGCCCTCGGCCAAAAGCGGGAAAATGCGGTCGGCCTCGGCGCGGTCCTTGGGGGCGATGGAAATCGAAATATTGTTGCCGGTTTTGAGCTCGCCGAACATGGGTACGTGGTCGCTGCCCATGAGCACGGAATCACCCACCGGCAGGGAGACGTGCATCACCCGGTCGTGAAATTCGGCGGGGATGTTCATTTCCGCCGGGGCGTCGGCGAAGGTTTGGTTGGAGACGAATTCGCCGCCGAACACGGATTGATAAAATTCGAAGGCGGCCTTGGTTTGGCCGTCGAAGCTGAGGTAGGGATTCAACATAATCGGACCTTCCTTATTCATTGGGGATTGGATCTTGGAACGCAATTTTGGTCTGCCGCTACCACGCCGTTTCCTGATAAGTGATTCGTTTTTAGCACAGTCGGTCGACCGAATTCACAAAAACATGAATTGGGCGGGGCGTGGTTTAAGCAAATAAAAGGGACTGGTGCCTCAATGTACCACGGCGACCCGCGACCCGTTCGGTTGGTGGTTGAATTTTTTTTCGGTCCCAACCGAAATAAGGCATGCCACCGAAATATCGTTGGTCGATTTACGCTTGGAGGAACCTTCGTTGGTGACGCTCAGTTCGCTTTCTGGGGGCTTTTCCAAAAAAACAGGGGTTTTCTGTAAGATGCCTCAGGGGTTGTAAGTGTTTGCAAAAATGAGACCTAAGCTTTTAGATTGACGGCCGCCCCGGTGCGTTTTTTGCGGTGGAACCCAACGGTGCGCCGAAAATACCCGAATTGGCCCCACTCCTTGCAATAAGCAAAACCATTCCAAGTGGCCGAATCGATGGCGCGGTGCCACGCCCACGACGGCCCAAATTGATGCTAGGAGTGCAAGTCATGAGCAGAAAATCCCTTCTGACGACCGTAACCATCGGTTTATTTGTTCTGTCATCCGCCGCCTTTGCCGGCGAGGGCGCCCGCAAAGGCGAAGCCAAAAGCAACCAATTCTGGTGGCCGGAGCAGTTGAACCTGCAACCCCTTCGTGCCCACGATCCCGAGTCGAACCCCTACCACGGCGAAAACTTCAACTACGCCGAGGCCTTTAGCAAGCTCGATCTCAATGCTGTCAAAAAAGACATCAACGACTTGCTCACCACCTCCCAGGACTGGTGGCCCGCCGACTATGGCAACTACGGTCCCTTCTTCATCCGCATGGCTTGGCACAGCGCCGGGACTTACCGTCAGGGCGACGGACGCGGCGGCGCGGCCGGTGGTCAAATGCGCTTCGACCCCCTCAATAGCTGGCCCGACAACGCCAACCTCGACAAAGCGCGCCGCCTGCTGTGGCCCATCAAACAAAAGTACGGCAAAAGCCTGTCCTGGGCCGACCTAATGGTCCTGACCGGCAACGTCGCCATGGAGAACATGGGTTTCAAAACCCTTGGTTTCGCCGGGGGTCGTGAGGACGACTGGGAACCCGACCTGGTTTACTGGGGCAGCGAGAAAAGCTTCCTCGCCGACAAACGCCACAGCGGCAAACGCAAGCTGGAAAAACCCCTGGGCGCTACCCAGATGGGTTTGATCTACGTGAATCCCGTCGGCCCCAACGGCGTGCCCGATCCGCTCGCCGCCGCCCACGACATTCGTGTGACCTTTGGCCGCATGGGCATGAACGACGAAGAAACCGTCGCCTTAATCGCGGGCGGCCACACCTTCGGTAAAGCGCACGGTGCCCATTCCGAAAAACATGTCGGCGCCGAACCCGCCGCCGCGCCCACCGAACAGCAGGGTTTTGGCTGGAAAAACAAAGTCGGCAAAGGCAACGCCGAGGATACCGTGACCAGTGGTTTGGAAGGTGCTTGGACCTCCGCCCCCGCGCGCTGGACCCACATGTTCCTGACCAACCTGTTCACCTTCGAATGGAAACAAACCAAAAGCCCGGCCGGCGCCATCCAATGGATCCCCACCGAGGAATCCGCCAAAAACATGGTGCCCGACGCGCACATCCCCGGTAAATTCCACGCGCCGATTATGTTGACCACCGACCTTTCGCTGAAAATGGATCCCGAGTACCGCAAAATCTCAAAACGGTTTCTGGACAATCCCCAAGAATTCGAAAAAGCCTTCGCCCGCGCCTGGTTCAAACTGACCCACCGTGACATGGGCCCGCGCGCCCGCTACCTCGGCCCCGAGGTTCCCGCGGAAGAAATGACCTGGCAGGATCCGGTTCCCGCCCGTGATTTCAAAGTGATCGATAGCAAAGACATCAACAAACTCAAAGGCCACATCCGCAAGTCGGGCCTGACTGTGCCCCAACTGGTACGTACCGCCTGGGCCTCCGCCGCGAGCTACCGCAACAGCGACATGCGTGGTGGCGCCAACGGTGCCCGTCTGCGCCTCGCGCCCCAGAACGAATGGGCCGTTAACAGCCCCGCCGAACAGAAAAAAGTGCTCGCCGAACTGGAAAAAATCCAAAAGAAATTCAACCAATCGCTGCGCGGCGGCAAGCAGGTGAGCTTGGCCGACGTGATCGTGCTCGGCGGTGTCGTGGGTGTCGAAACCGCGGCCAAATCAGCGGGTCACACCATCACCGTGCCGTTCTCGCCCGGCCGTACCGACGCCGGCCAGGACAAGACCGATGTAGCCACCTTCAACGAACTCAAACCCGAGGCCGACGGCTTCCGCAACTACTTCAACCCTGCCGCCAACGTCCGTTCACCCGCGGAGATGCTGGTCGACAAGGCCAACCAATTGACCTTGACCGTGCCGGAAATGACCGTGTTGGTCGGCGGCATGCGGGCCTTAAACGCCAATACCGACGGCGCCCAACACGGCGTCTTCACCAACCGTCCCGGTCAACTTACCAACGACTTCTTCGTGAACCTGCTCGACATGGGCACCCAATGGAAGAAGGCGGGCACCGAGGGCGTTTACGAAGGCCATGATCGCGCCACCGGCAAGCTGAGATGGACCGCGACGCCTGTCGATTTGATTTTCGGCTCCAACTCGGAACTGCGTGCCGTCGCCGAGGTATACGCCTTCGACGAATCCAAGAACAAATTCGTGCAGGACTTCGTGGCCGCTTGGGCCAAGGTGATGGACCTCGACCGCTTCGACCTGCGTTACCAGTTCTAGCAACGACCCCCTTGCCCAAAAAGGGCGCCTGCCAACCCGGCGATGAAACGGATGTGTTTCATCGCCGGGTTTTCTGTTGTTGGGCACCGGCCTGCCCAGAACGAAGCGGGCGCGCAAAGACGGTCCTGGAAAGATATTATTCGCGATGTCGGTTGAGGCGATGCTTTGTTGCTATGTTTTTATTCGCGTTAGACTATTTTAATTAAATGTTTTATTGATCATTTTTGTTGTTCTTTTTTAAAGTGATGTGGTACTTAAGATAGAGGCGAAGAAACAGAGCATTCTTTTTTCGCGTATGGTTATTCCAAATAAGTCTGCTTAAAACCTGGTGGTGGTTGTCTTGTTGGTGAGATACGCTTTAATTCCGGTGTAAGTGTTTGAAGTAAACGTTTTGGCACCGGATGGGTTGTTTTTGTAAGGTTGTTCTTTTGAGCAGAAAGTTTGATGTTCGAATCGGTTTAATGCAGCTTGAATACATGGCTGTTTATGATACGGGTGCGATCCTGAGGTATTGGGAAGACTGTCCGAAAGACAAGATTTCCGTCGCGCAAAAATACGAAATTCGGCGACGGCGCGGTTCGTTGCAGACCATGCTTGGTCGCTACATCGAAAAAAGACGGAGCGCGGTCTTTCGCGAATTGGGAAAGCGGGAAGGACGGGACCAACTACCCGCCGAACTCAATCCGCTGTATCGCCCGTTGTTGACCCTGTCGTTTGCCCGCAACAAGCAGCGCAAGGTGTGGTCGGGTGCCCAGTTAATGTACTTGGCCGCGCTGGATTTGGACGATCCGGCTTACCCCTGTAAATACGATTTGCGCGGCATCACCGTGCTGCACGGCTACATTTGCGATTACCTCGAAAAGCAGGATCCCGATGCGCTGTTCCAGGGTAAGGATGCCGAGGTTTTGCCCCTGAAAATTCCGCCGCCCTCCGCGTCGGATCCGTGGCCGGAGACGGCGGATGCGGTTCCTGATTCGGTCCCGGTCGACGACCCCGTTGCGGCCGAGGCCTCGGTGGAAGTCACGACGCCGCGGCCGCCGGCGGCGACCTCGCCCTCGCCCGAACGGGGCTTGTCCGATCCCGCGCCCTCGTGGTGGAACGGGGACTGGGCCGGTTTGTTCCGCCGCCTTGCGCACGGGCACCCGCGCCGACGGCGTGTCATGAGCTCCGCCGCGTTGGTTGTCTTTGCCTTCGGCTTGTTTCATTTCGGTCCGGCCGACGGTTGGCAGGTCTTTCAACAGACGTGGTGGCGCGGCCCTGCAACGGTGCAACCTCGGATAATTGACGACCATGACTTCGATGCGCTGAACCAGTTGGCCGCCTTCCTTTGGCGGGAGGCGCAAAAACGCCATAACAGCCTGGACGAGCTGGTTGTGATTGCCGATCCCTTGCTCCAGTGTCGCTGGCACAGCGATCAGTCCCGCGCCTTGTTGATCCTAAGCCAGGCCGCGCAAATGCGGGGCGATTACGAGCGGGCCGTGGGTTTCGCGCACAAAGCGCTGCCCTTGTTCCCGCAAATGAGAACGCCGATGCCCAACGACCACCGGCTCGCCTACCTCTACCAGGGCACGGCGCACTTGTTTCTGGGCGAACCGGGTGCGGCCCGTGCGGCGCTTGAATCGGCTCGGCGGGTTCGCGGTGCTTACCAACACGGCGCCGCCTTGGATCATCTCGAAAGTTTGCTCCTCTTCATGGAGGGGCGCCGCGAACCGGCGATTCACCTGCTTGAGCAAAACCTGCTCGGCTGTCGTGACGACGTCGGCGTGAGTTTGCGCAATACCTTGTCCTTGTTCTTGGCCGTTGACGGCGATTTGGAACAAAGCGCGGCTTACCGTTTGGAGGCCCGGCTTCTGAATCGCACCATCCAAAACGAATTTGAGGCGTCTCGAAACCTGCTGAGCGAATGGATCTGGACCCTCAAAACGGGTCGTTCCGGCCCGCAAACCCAACACCTTGTGCCCGCGGACGATTCCGGTTTTCGAAGCAACCTACGTCTGTTGGCACCGTACCTCGATTTCGAAACCCTAGGAGACCCCCATGGACATTACCTTAAGCCAGGCGCTGAATCAGCCGGTGCAAACCTTACCCCCAACCCATAATTCCGCGAACCAAGGTGCTGAATCAGCGCCGAGCGCGCTTTTCGCCGACACGGACAGTGTCGAAATTTCAGCCGCCGCCCAATCTCAAATCGAAGACGACAGCGTGGGTCAACCCCCGCCTTCCGATCCCGGCGGCCGCCCCTAAAACAGCGCGGCCGGGTGAAGCGTACAGCAACCAAAAAAGGCCAAACAAGCCGTCGACCGGCATGGACCCATCCAGTCGAACCAAAAAAGCGCCCGATCCCCCGGCGGGAATCGGGCGCTTCCGTTGGTGGAACCATGTCCGCGCGCTTGCCACAAAAGGCGCCTAAAAAACCAACCCCGATAAAAGCAAGCGAACTCAGGTGGACCCAATCATCCGTGGGCGGAAAAGGAAAAACCAAGCAGGCAAAGCCAATCGCCAATCCCAAAAACAAAAAAGCCCGACCCCAAACGGGAATCGGGCTTTTCCTAGCTTCAAACCGTCCTAATTACATGTTGGACAGTTTTAGCATCAGGTCAACCATGCGGTTGCTGTAGCCGTACTCGTTGTCGTACCAGCTCACGATTTTGACGAAGTTGCCGTCGAGAACCTGGGTCAGTTGGCTGTCGAAAACCGAGCTGTGCGGATTGCCGATGATGTCGCCGGAAACGACCGGATCGGTTTCGTAGGAGAGAATGCCCTTGAGGGGACCCTCGGCCGCTTTTTTAAAGGCCGCATTCACTTCTTCCGCGTTGGTTTTTTTGCCAACCTGAACCACCATGTCGACCACGGAACCGTCGGGTACGGGGACGCGGTAGGCCATGCCGTCGAGTTTGCCGTTCAGTTCGGGGATCACCTTGCCGACCGCCGCGGCGGCGCCGGTGCTGGTGGGAATGACGTTGAGCGCGGCGGCACGGGAGCGGCGCCAGTCGCTGTGGGGCATGTCCATCAAGCGTTGGTCGTTGGTGTAGGCGTGAATGGTGTTGATGAAACCTTTCTCGATACCAAAGGCCTCGTGGAGAACCTTGGCGAGGGGTGCGGCGCAGTTGGTGGTGCAACTGGCGTTGGATACCAGTTTCTCTTTGCCGGTCAGGACCGCGTCATTGACACCCAAGACAACGGTGGCGTCCAGGGCGTCCTTGGGCGGTACCGAGAGCAGGACGCGTTTGGCGCCGCCGCGCAGGTGCGGCTCAATTTGCGCGCGTTTGCGGAAAATACCGGTTGATTCGATCACGAAATCCACATTCAGGGACGCCCAATCGATTTCGGCGGGGTCCTTGATGGCGGTCACGCGGGCTTTGAACTTGGGGGTAATCAGTTGGTCCCCTTCCGCGACGACGCCTTCCATGCGGCCGAAAATGGAATCATATTTGAGGGCGTAGGCCAATTGTTCAGGGCTGGTAAGGTCGTTAATCGCAACCAGTTCGATGTCGTCACGCTCGGAAATGATGCGCGTAACCGTTCTACCAATTCGTCCGAAACCGTTAATTGCAATTCGAATAGTCATGTCTTGCCTCCTGTGAGCCTTCTGTACGATGCTGCACCGTGGTTTGTGGCTTCTGCAAACGCCCCATGAAAGAAGCGCCGACTGATTGAGGCTGAACCGCCGCGGCGAACGCGAGAGATGTGGCTCTGACGTCGTTCCGGGGTGTCCGACGTGGGTTGGGTTCGGTCACGTTGCGGTCGCGTTTGGCCGTGTCAAAACACGGAACATGCCGACCGGAGGGTCGGGGGTTGCTGCGACCGGTATCGCGGTTCAGTTTTGAATCAGCGGGTTCATGGGAATCGAAGCTCGAAGTCTAGCACAGGGGGCGGCCCACGTCATCGGGTCTCGCCGTTCGCGGTCTTCTTTTTCACCAAAACCTCATCGAGCTGTTCGAGGAACAGGGAGGGGTCGTCGACGGCTGTTAATTGGGTCACCAGTTGTCCCTCGCCGTCAAGCACCAACATCGAGGGAATCCCGCGGATGCCGAATTCCTTGCGCAGCGCGAGCCCGGATTCGGATTCAAAATCAACCCGGGTGAATTGGTAGTTTTCCAAAATGGTGTCTTTGACCCGTTGTTCGGTCAGCACCGCCTCGTCGAAATGGCGGCAGCTGGGACACCAGTCCGCGGAGACGGCGGCAAGCACCAAGCGGTTGTTTTCCTTGGCCGCGGTGAGGGTGTCGGTCAGAGGTGCGGCGGGCAGTCCGGTTTCGGCAAAGGCGCGGCGACCAAGATAGCTCTGTACCTCGACGTTCACAAAATAGGCCCCGATACCGAGCAACGCATAAATAAGGATGCGGACTTTCATACTTTTCGACCTCTGGTAATTTTGTGGTTTTGTACCTTGGTTTGGTTCGGCCTGTCAACGACGCCGACCCGAGCTCGTTTCCGATAACCCTGGCAAGCAGGGATGGTAGCGCGGAAAAATCCAAAAGCACCGCGCCTTGGTTCGTCGGCCCAAATGACTGGACGGTGGCGGCATGTCCGTTGCCGTCTAATTTTGGACGCCTTCTCTTGTACGCGATGTTATAATCCAAAGTTTTGTGTGGAAACAGTCCGGGGGGTAGCGGTTTCGGCCGTTGCGGCGATTTGCCGTCTGTTCACATAACAAATAAATGTTAAAGGGGATTCCATGTCTGAGACCTACGGCTTGGATCAATTAGGCCTAAAACCGGCAACCGTCCACCGCAATCTACCGGTTGAGAAGTTGGTAGAGCACACCTTGCTGAATGGTGAAGGTGTGATGGGGAAAAACGGTGCCACCATGTGCAAAACCGGTAAATTCACGGGACGTTCACCCAAGGACAAGTACATTGTCGACGAGGGCGAAGCTTCCGAGAACGTCTGGTGGGGTCCGGTAAACCAAAAAGTATCTGAAGCGGTTTTTGACAAACTGTACGCCCGTGTTCAAGAGCATTACGCGGGCCAAAACGCGTACCTGTTCGACGGTCACTGCGGTGCCGACCACGATTTTGCGCTTCCCATTCGCATCGTGACCCGTAAAGCCTGGCATGCCCATTTCGTCAACAACATGTTCTTGCGTCCTTCCCCTGAAGTTTTGGCGGCCCACAAACCCGCCTTTACCATTATTAATGCATGCGATATCACCGCCGAGGACTACAAAGAGCTGGGTCTGAACAGCGAAGTGTTTGTCATGTTCCACCTCTCGCGTGGTATCGCCATCATCGGCGGCACCATGTATGCCGGTGAAATGAAAAAAGGTATTTTCAGTGTCATGAACTACCGCCTGCCTTTGAACGGCACGCTTTCCATGCACTGCTCCGCCAACATGGGCCCCGACGGCGACACCGCCCTGTTCTTCGGCCTGTCCGGCACCGGTAAAACCACGCTGAGCGCCGACCCGCATCGCGAGTTGATCGGCGACGACGAGCACGGCTGGTCTGATAACGGCATCTTCAACTTCGAGGGCGGTTGTTACGCCAAGTGTATCGACCTCTCCGAGGAAAAAGAGCCGGATATCTACCACGCCATCCGCTTCGGCGCCCTTTTGGAAAACTGTGTGTACGATGAGGAAACCCGTCAGGTCGATTTCAGTGACAAATCAATCACCGAAAACACCCGTGTCTCCTATCCCATCTACCACATCGACAACGCGCTGGAGCCCAGCGTCGGCGGTCACCCCAAAACCATCATTTTCTTGACCTGCGACGCCTTTGGTGTGCTGCCGCCCGTCAGCAAGCTGACGCCCGGCCAAGCGATGTACCACTTTATTTCCGGTTACACCGCCAAAGTCGCCGGCACCGAGCGCGGCGTGACCGAGCCGCAAGCCACCTTCTCAAGCTGCTTCGGCGAGCCGTTCCTGCCGCTGCACCCCACCCAATACGCCAAGCTGTTGGGTGAGAAAATGGAGCGTCACGGCGCCAAGGCTTATTTGGTCAACACCGGTTGGACCGGCGGCGCGTACGGCGTGGGTCACCGCATCGACCTGCCCTCGACCCGTGCCATCATTACCTCCATTTTGGAAGGGCACATCGAAGAGTCGGCTTGCAAAGAAGATCCGCACTTCGGTTTGTTGGTTCCCACCGAGCTGGAAGGCGTCGACAGCGCCATCCTCGATCCCAGCAACACCTGGGACGACAAGGCCGCCTACAAGGCTACCGCGCAAAAATTGGTCGGCTTGTTCAAGGACAACTTCAACAAGTACGCCGATACCTCAAGCGCGTTTGTTGAACACGGCCCTAAGTAAGCGGATTTAAAACACGGACATCCTAAGGGCGTCGGTCTCCCCGCGAGACCGGCGCCTTTTTCAATTAGGATGGATGCCGCGTCGTCGTCGCAGAATTCCTTGTAAGCGATGCGGGCTGGACGTGGTCGCGTTTTCCGTGTTTCTAAGTTATGGTTGGCTTCACGAAAAAAACCGGGTCGCACGGGTGATGGAAGAAAAAAGCAACCGCCGTTGTTGCACCTTCCAACAGAACAAGCCGTGGCCGACACGGCTTTGCCGGTCGCCGGGCGTGGCACGGATCAACAGGGGTTTCAACCGCAAGCAGATCCAACCGCCTTTCCCAACACCGGCCTTTTGGAGGATTGAATGAGTGATGTAAAAGCTGAAGTAGTCATGTACACGACGCCGTGGTGTCCCTATTGCACCGCGGCCAAGCGCCTGTTCAGCGCCAAAGGCGTGAGTTTCAAAGACGTGGACGTTTCCGGCGATCAGGCGATGCGTGCCAAGTTGGTAGAAATGAGTGGCGGGCGCACCACCGTTCCGCAGATTTTTATCAACGGTGCCCCGATCGGCGGGTTTGACGACATCAACGCCCTGGAACGCGGCAAAAAATTGGATGCACTGTTGGCCGTGGCGCCGGCGTAAAATGACCCTTATGCGGCAAGGCGGGTGAAATCACCGACAACAACCATGCACCCCGTTCCCATTACCCCACGGGCGATGGGAGACCGGGTCGCCGTGAAGGCGTGAAGCACCCTTCCTTGTCGCGTTCCTTCGACGAAAAAAAAAGCGATGTTCGGTAACCCTGCCGTGCATCGCTTTATTTTTTGCCGCGCCTCCCGCGGGCCTGTCTGAATCCTGCTTTTCTTCTCGCGCCCTTCCATCCTCGCTTGCGCTACAATGGTTTCATTCTCCTTGGAGTGGTACATGGCCATACCTTCGGCCCCTTGGCCCGAGCGACGCGCGATCAAGCTCGAGCCAGGCCGTGATTCGCAAGTGCAGGTTCAGCGCGGCAACGCCGGTTACGGGGTCCGCGTCGGTGAGCGTTTGGTCGGTTTTGCCGGCGAGCCCGTTCAAAGCGTGGCGCTTTCCTTTGACAGCGGGGCCATGCAAATCGAACTACAGGCTGCCGGCGGGCAGTCGCTTGGATCCGTACAAGTACCCAACGCCGCCGCGCTGAAGCAAAACAGCGAACTGCTGCGCGAGCACGGGGTGGTGTTCGGTGCCGACGACCAGGAACAGCTTGCCAACCTAATGCAGCTCAGCCTCAACGCCGGCGTGTCCCGTGGGGATATGGTTTTGCTCCTCGACGAAATTACCCACCGGGCGCCGGAAATCCAAGCGCCACAGACGATTAACATCGATTCGCTTTACCCGGAGCTGAAAATGAAAGTCGAACAGCTCGTCGGCGCCATGCCGGAGGAGATCCAACGTTTTGTGTTGCTGAGCAACCGCGACGCCATGCCCGACGCCGATTGGCAGGCGCTCCAACTGGTCAACAAGGTCGATCCGCGGTTGGATCCGGCGTTGTATCGCTTCTTAAGCGGCGAAGGTGCCTTGGATAACAGGGCCTTGCTGGAACTGCCCAAGGTGGCCGCCCGTGAACCCATGGCGCCGCCGCCGCTGAACGCGCAACTTCGGCTCAGCGCCTTTCTACAATTGCGCGATCTGTTGACCACACTGGAGCCGCCGCTCCAGGTCGCCGGCGGTCCGGCTTGGGTTCGCTTTACCCCGGACCTGGTTTCCCACTTCCTCAAAAACCTGGACTTGACCATTCCCAACTTTGCCGCCGCCGAGTCCTTCGACGAATTGGAGCGTCTGTTTTGGCTGGACCAAAGCCAAGCCGGTCCGAGTGAGAAGCGTTCCCCGCTGGCGCTGAAACTGTTACAAAACTTAGATGTCGGCAGCTTTCGCCGGCTCGGCGCGTTTTTGACCGGCCAACCCGGTGCCGTCTTTAACGGGGAAACCCGCGCCGAACTCGACTTTTTCCTCAAAAACATGCCGGACCAAGCCGCGGCCAACCGCTTGAGTACCCTCGACCCCAAGGCCCTTGCGCGGGTTGAACACCACCTGCGCAACCATGCCCCGCAAGCCCTGGCCGCGATGGAAGCGGCCCAATCCCAACAAAAAGCCACCGCTTTGTTGGCGCCGCAAAACGCGCAACGCCTGCAACAGATGCTCGACGCCTTCGCCGGGCGTTCGGCCGCCGATCAAACCGCTTTTTTTGTTTTGGACCGGCTCGACCCGGTCAAACAGGCCGGACTTTTTGATTTCTTTAACGGCGACCATCGCCTGGCAAAAATGACGCCCAGTCTGGAACGCGACCTCGACGCCTTCCTCAAAGCGGGCGATTTCCCACGCGTCAGCCAAGGCTTGGCCCAACTGAAAGCGGAACGCTTCGCCGCGCTCAGTGATTACCTGGCCCAGCACCATGCCGGGCTGAAACCCGAGGGTTTTTTTCCCGGCAACGGCGTCCTGCGCGCCGCGCTGCTCCCGAACGCCGCCGAGGCCCTTTCGCCCGCCGATGCCGATTACGCCGCCCGCCGCGCCCATTTTAAGGAAATGGAACCCCTCCTGCGCGGTGCCCCGGCCGAGGCCCTCGACCGCGAACTCACCAAACTGCTGCGCGGCCAACTCATCGATTTCAAACGCATCGCCATGATCGATCAAGCCTGGCAAGCAGAAGCCCTGACCCTGAGCATGATCGACGGCGGTTCCATCGAACCCAACGGCTTGAACCAACTGGTCGACCGCCTCAAAACCATGCGTTACCTGCTCACCCAGGACCGGCGCCAACCGCTTGAGAACATCCAATGGGATCTGTGGCGTCGTCCCGAGGTGCACCTGAGCGGTGGCGGCGAGGTGCCCTTGGAGACCCGGGTGCGCGGCGAGGAGTCCGGGTTCAGCCGGTATCTCTGGCTTGATCGCCACCTGGCCGAGGCGGGCACGGGCGAGGTGCCGCTTTTTGACGAAAATGAACGGGTTGCACGCATCGACCGCTTTCTCAATAGCTTGCGTCTTTCCGGCGGCGGCGAACGCCTGCTCCCCGTACTGCAACACAACCGCGCCTTGCTGCAAGAATTGGCCACCGTCGGTACCCAGGAACCCGCGCTGATGGTCGAACCCCTGACCGCCGCGGTCAACGGGATGGAAGCGGAGCAGGCCAACCAACGCATTGACCGTTTTTTGAAGCAGCACCTCTCTAAATACACCCGCGTCGCCATGTTGGACCAAACCTGGGAACTCAGCCGCTTGGCCGATGCCGCCGCGGCAGGCAAGATGGCGCCCGGCGACGCCGCCGGCGCCATGGCGCGCGGGTTACGCGATCTGATCGGCGTTTTGCAACAGGATGGCGAAAAAGCACCGGGTTGGCGCCTCTGGCAACGGGAACCCGAACCCGTTAAAGGGGAGCAAGACCCGCGCCCACGTTTGCAGGACCGGCTGATTCGCGAGGAAAAGGGCCTTTTCCGCTACCTCGCCATGGATCACTACCTGCCGGACCGCGACGAAAGCCTCGCCGAGCGCCTGCGTGAAATGGGTTGGATGCGCCGGCTTGAGCGCCTCTCCGAGCAGCTTGCGCGCTTGCGCGACGGCGATTTGGGGTCGCTGAATAAGTTGCTCGGCAAAAACAAAGCCCTGCTGGCCGAATTGGTGCGTTCCGCCTTGGAAGGGGAGACCCACGACTGGAACTTTCGCACCAAAAGCCCGCTCAATGGCTTGAAAGCACGCCAGTTCGAAACCTTTCGCGAGCAAATCCTCCAGGGGCAAAAACCCGATCCCGGCAACCTCTTCCAAGGCCCGTTTCTGCGATCCGAATTTGGCGAGCGCGCCGAAGAACTGCAAGCACGCGCCATGAAAAACATCGAACCCAAGTTTCGCGAGGCCCTGTCGCGTTTGGATGTCAATCAACAGGAAGCTTTGGCGCGGCTGGCGCAAATGGCCGGTTCCGACGCCGGCGATGTGGCCGCCCGTTTGTCGCAAACCCTCGAACTGGTGCGCGACTTCAACCAAATGCAAAACCTCAACGAGTCGCCGATGTACCTCAACCTGCCGCTGCGCTTCGGGGATCAAGACAGCGAAATGGAACTGGCGTTTATGCGGTTACCCGGCCGTCGCGCCAAACACCAATTCCTCGTGATCCTGCACCTCGATTTTCCCGTTTACGGCCATTTGCGTGTCGACGCGCTCAAGGACCGCAACCAACTGTTCGCCACTTTTTGGGTGGAAACCCCACGCATGCACCACCGCATCCTGGCCGACTTGCACGTGCTGGAGGACCAACTCGAGGCGCTGGGCATGGGCGAAACCGAACTCACCGTGAAGGTCGGACCCGAACGGGCGACCCGCTCCGTGGCCGAAATGATCAGCGAGGACGACGACAGCCGCCTCGACCTGTCGATTTAACCGGCCAACCACCCTCGTTTTCGGGAAACCGAGCATCCGCGTTTCTTAAGTTAAATCGCGACCCCGGTTTTTGTTATGATGCGTGGCGCGGAATCAAACCAGAGAGGGGACATCCATGCAACTTGCCGAGCGACGCAACGTTTTGGGCGGGGAACTCGCCACCTGCAGCAACAATCCAAGAACCGGCTTCTTTCGCAACGGCTGCTGCGATACCAACGACGCCGACCTGGGCGCCCACGTCGTTTGCGCCAAAATGACCGATGAATTTTTGACCTTTTCCAAGCAGGCCGGCAACGACCTGTCGACCCCCGTCCCCGAATACGGTTTTCCCGGCCTCCACGCCGGTGATTATTGGTGCATGTGCGCCTCCCGCTGGAAAGAAGCGCGCGACGCCGGCGTGATTGCACCCGTCAACATGGAAGCGACCCACGAACGGGTGCTGGAGTTGGTGCCCTTCGACGAGCTGTTGGCCTGCGCCGAAATCAAACCACGGGAAGCCGAATGACCGCTTCGGAGCAGCGACCTTGGCCGGACGGCTCGCCGCAACAGCCGATTACCGTCGCCATCGCCGGTGCCACCGGTTTAATCGGGACCCACGTCCGCAATTTACTGGAGCAGGACCCGCGCTTCCGGGTGGTGGTGCTGACCCGGTCACCGGCCCGCGCCGGCTCGTCCGAGGCCTTTGACGGCCGTGCCCGTTGGCGTCATTGCGATCTTTTTTCCCTGCACATCACGGAAGAGGCGCTGGCGGGCGTGGATGTCGCGGTTTACCTGGCCCACTCGATGTTGCCCTCCTCACGGTTGACCCAAGCCCGGTTTGTCGACCTCGATTTGATTCTGGTCGACAACTTCGCCCACGCCGCCGCCTCGGCCGGGGTGCGCCAGATCGTCCACATCTCCTCGCTGATTCCCGCGGGCGACACCCACGGCTCGGCCTACCTCGAACACAAAATCGAGGAAGAACAAACCATGGCGAGTTGCAGCGTGCCCGTGACCACCTTGCGCGCCGGCTTGATTTTGGGGCCGGGCGGATCCACCGCGCGTTTTCTCGTGAACCTGGTGCGCCGGCTGCCACTGCAGCTTTTGCCCGCTTGGTGCCAGGCGCCGACGCGGCCGATTGCCGCCGTGGATGTGGCCCGTGCCGTGGTGGCCGTAAGCGCCGAACCCGCTTATTTGGGTCAGACCTACGAGTTGGGTGGTCCCGATACCATGACCTTCGCCGAGATGCTGGAACGCGCCGCCTCGGTACTGTACAAGCGGCGCGTGTTTCTCAAGTTACCGGGTCGTTGGTCGCGCCTGTCGCGCCTGTGTTTGACCCTCTTCGGAAGCGCATCCAAGGCGCTGGCCGGCATGGTTGTCGACAGCCACGAACGCGCCGTGGTGCCGCAACCCAACCCCGTACTCGATGTGATTATGCCCGACGCCGTCCCTTTCGAAACCATGTTGCGCGAGTCGATCCAGCACGACGGCCGCGCCATGCCCAACCCGCGCCAGCCGCTGCGCCAAGCCGAGGCCGCGTTGCTCAAAGCGCGCAGCGAGGTGCGTTCGGTACAACGGCTGCGTCTGCCGCCGGGCCGCGACGCGGTCTGGGTCGCCCATCAGTACATGCGCTGGCTGCCGCGTTTTGGGTTCCCGTTCATCAAGGCCGACATCGGCCCCGACCGCCATGTCCAAATCCGCGTGCGCGGCATCAACGTGACCTTGCTGGAACTCAGTTTTTCCCCCGGGCACAGCACCCCCAACCGCCAAATCTTCCACATCACCGGCGGCGTGCTGGTACGGCCCAACACCGACGGTTGGCTGGGTCGGCTGGAGTTACGCGAGATTCTCGATCAGCGTTACGTGTTAACCGGCATCCACAACTTCCGCCCGGCCATGCCTTGGTACCTCTACAACCTGACCCAAGCCCAGGCCCACTTGTTTGCGATTCATTTGTTGGACCTGTTCCTCCAGCGCGCCTATGCCCAAGAAAAACGGCGCACCGCCGGCTAACGGGAAAAGCGAGGAACCCCCGTGCGCGAAGACCGCCGCCCCGCGTCACCGTACCATGCCCCGGAAACGGACCGCGACGACCTTAACATCGAAGACGGCGGCACCCGTGAACCCGACGTAACCGCCCGCCTGGCGAGCACGGGCCTGCGTTTCCTGCACGCCGTGGTCGACACCGCGCTGTGGGTGGTCACCTTCGCGATGCTCAAACGCTGGCTCATTTTCACCTTGCTGGTGCAAGGAATCGACCCCAACCCGGTCGTGACCGTGCTTTACGGGATGCCGCTGCTGACCCTTGCCCTGGAAATGTTCCTGTACTACCAGTTTTTCGAAGGTTTTTTCGGCCGCACCCCGGCCAAGTTCCTGACCCAAACCAAGGTGGTCCTCGCCGACGGCGGCCGGCTGACCTTTACCGCCGCGCTGAAACGAACCCTGCTGCGTTTCGTCCCATTCGAGGCGCTTTCGTTTGTGGCTTCGCTCACGGGTTGGCATGATCGCGGGTCCGGCACCCGCGTCATCAATTGTTGACGCGCAAAGGGGTTGCCGGGTTAGCCGGAAAAGGTATGTTGGGCTGCTTGGATCTGCGCCAACCATTGGTCCCGGTTTGCAGGGGATAGGTTTAATGCAAACCCTGTATTTGCCGGGTCTTCGCGGCAGTCGATGAGTTCCAAGCGATGCTGGTTTTGGTTCGCGGAGCCGTAGAGGCAAAAGCCGAGCGGCGATAAGTTGAGGAGATGTTTGTTTTCCATGGGCCGGCGCGTGGAAAGCCAGGAGACAAACGCGGGGAAAAAGTGGGGTATGTAAGCGTCACCAAGTGGGATAAACACCGCGTCATCAGGGGGTTTTGGATAAGAATCCAAGCTGCAATGTTCTTTTATGACCGCGGGGGTTGCGGCATGTACTAAGGGATCCGGCGTGGGTACCCAAAGCGAACAGCAGAGATGATCCGGGTAGCCGTAACCAAAACAAAAACGACCTTCGGCCGCCGCGAGTTGGTAAACGGTTTTGTCGGCAAAGGGTTCATGATGGTCCATGAATGCGCTCCTTATGGTGATGAGGCATGAGAGGGGGTGATCGTTTTTTCAGCAGCGAGAGCCCGCGTTAGTCTTTTATTCGTGATTTTGAAGTGTGTTGTTGAGGGCATTGGTGTAGCGGTGGTTTTTTTTTCGTCATTTTGGCGATTGGCGGCGTGTCTTAAGGTGAGACACCAGACGCAACCACACCTGCCGGCCGCTGGATGTCTCTCCCCACCATCACCTTAGGAGTACCTTCATGAAATCGCCGTTCCCTGTCATTCAATGCCTCGCTGAACTAGCCCGCGTTCATCATGCGGACCAACCGGTTTTTAACGAATTGGGATTTGCCCGAATTCCCACCGCCAACGGCCTGACCTTTGATTGTTTTGTGCCGCCCGAGGGGGGAGAGATGATCGTCTTTATCGTCATCGGGGAAATTCCCGCGGCCAAACGTGCCGGTATTTTGATTCATGCTTTGCGTGCCAACCTCCACCAAGATACCAACTTTGGCTCGGTGCTGGCCTACCACGAGGAACGCAACCTGTTGACCGTACAACAGACCTGGATGATCCATAGCCTCGAACCGGCTGTTTTTGTGAAAGCGATGGAGGCCATGAAGCAGGTGGCGGACCTTTGGCTGAACCGGATCGAACCGCATAACCGGGGCCTGGAAGGGAACAAGGTGAGCGCGTCGCTGCCTTTTTTCTCCGAGATGCGCGCGCTCCGAATTGCCTAAACCAGGTTCCCAAGGAACCGTCGCGCCCGCTAACCGCAAAGTTTGAGTTGACTGCCAACAAAGACCCTTTTTCGTGTCGGTAACCAAGGTTGTCGAACTTGGAGGAAAGGCGCGGAATGTTTGAAAGGTGCATGGCTGGGTTTTGCCTGGATTGTGCGTCGGGTTTATGATTGATTTTCGAGTGTGGTCCGCGACTTGACCGCGGGGCGCGAGCAGGGTGTCCTAATTTTGGTCGATGGCGTTGCGGTCTAAAACCCAGTCCGCGGATGCCAAGCAAACATAAAATCCCGGGACATCGGCGGATTTTGTAAGCGGTTTAAATTGAGCTGGTTGCGATGAATTAGCGAAAATTCGCTAGTTTTCAAAGGTGCCAAAAACAGACATCTGCGAAATCGGCCCCTTAACACCCTGGGAATAAGTATGTTAAAAAGGCTGCAGTCGCAACGGCCTTCGGGTCGTTGCGCGGATTGAAACGCTTATTAATTGCACAAACTCTGCACTGTGCCGTCGCAACGGCCTTCGGGTCGTTGCGCGGATTGAAACACCGCCGTTGTCGGGGCGGACCTTTTCAGGCGGTCGCAACGGCCTTCGGGTCGTTGCGCGGATTGAAACAAGAGCCGTATTTCTAATGCTTTCGCGGTCGGGTCGCAACGCCCCTCGGGTCGTTGCGCGGATGGAAACTTTTTCAATCTCTTTAAAGATAATCTGGCGAAGTCGCAACGCCCCTCGGGTCGTTGCGCGGATGGAAACCCGCTTGCTGAAGCGTAAAGTTTAGTTTTAGGGGTCGCAACGCCCCTCGGGTCGTTGCGCGGATGGAAACTAAGTTCGGTTACGCCGTCTTCGCCTACAATAGGTCGCAACGCCCCTCGGGTCGTT
>NZ_JAFREP010000050.1 GCF_017377855.1 Acanthopleuribacter pedis | reverse complement strand
TCAAGGATGCGCGGTGGTATTCCAACCTGGTAGCGATGGCACCAAACATTTGCCTCTGGGATTGACACCGCTCCCGCTGATCCTTATGCTCGCCTTCTGAAATTCCTGTTCACGCTTGGGCCACGCAGGCGAGGCTTACGCAACGAGTGCTCCTAATTCTGGAAGTTGGTGCATTCTACCTCACTTTTTCATGCTGTCCGAAGGTTCAGGCGACAACCTTATGCCTTTTCGATGCTCTTCAAAGATGCTGAATTAATTCGTAGCTGTCTGACCGCCCCCAACTTCTTCATAGAAGTTGGCAACCACGACTAGCCCTATCCCATCGGATCGCCGACAACGGCTTCATAGGGAATTGATGACCACCATCCAAACCGTGATCGTAATACCAGTTGTTAGATCTTCCGCAAAGCCGCAATCACAGCGTTCTTTTTGAGCAACACACTCTCAAGAAAAGGTTTAACCTGTCGCTTTGCTTCGACGGCAGGAAAAAAGAGGATATAGTCTTTGTCGAAATCCCAGAGATAAGGGCACTCTAATTCAGAAAAAGCTTGGCGGGGGTGAGACCATTTAATCCGTAATGGTACACCCTCAATTTGAACCCCTGCCACTTCAACAAGTTTAAACTCTTCAGCATTTACAGGCACCGCCTGTTTCAAAAAGCAGATAGAGGTATCCCAGCTTGCCAATTCTTCTTCGGCCTTTTTTAGCTTCGATGACCATTCGATTATTTTATTGTCTTTGCCTGCAAAATGCCTCAAACGCTCCTTGCAATGAACAATTCTTTCGAGAACCTTTTTTATATCCCATGATATAAAACTTGCGCTTGCTAAATCTTCGTTCACCTCGCTCATGGAAACAGAAATTGAAAGCGACCCTTTATCGGTAGAAGAGTGAAATTCCGAGTTTCTACTCCATATTTGATCGGGACAACTCAATGTAAGGTCTGTATTCCAACTTCCTTTTCCAAACCATTCGGGCGGCTTATCTCCTCCATTCCATCTGGGGGGATATTCATTGTGCCAACAGAGTATGGAGCAGCGACTGATATACTGATGGGCATTGAACACCCAGATGATGTCGCCATAAAATTCACACCGTTCCTCTGCTTCGGGAAATAGAATCGAAGAGTGCTGCAATTCGATTACCAAGCCATCTGGTCTTCGGATATCGGCACGGTGTTCCCGGTTTTCTCCCATAACCACTTCCAGCCAATCTTCCGGGAAAAGGCTTTTCCAATAAAGGTGCCATTCGCCCTCTGGTTCACTCCAAGTATCGCAGTCCGCACTAATAGTGTGGGCCCAGTGGTGAACGTTTTTTGAACCGCATTTAGGCAAGACTTCACCATCGCACCCAGGACATCGGAAACCAGTAGCTCCCCAGAATGCTCGACTTCTCTTAGTATCTTTGATTGCGATCTGCACTTCTTGTTGACCCCCGTCAAAAGCTAATTATTTCCTTACAGGCATTGTAAATCTTTAAACAGTATCAACAAGCGCTCCTTGTCAACATTTTTGTGCAATTTTTCTTCCTGAAATTGGCTGTTTTTCTATGCTAACTAATCTTGAATTCCATCTCTTTGTAATAAAAACTAGGGACTCTTACCTTTGTCAGCTTAATGCCAGATGAACCATCAAGCGTAGGATACCCTCGGTTTACATACCATTGGTGACTCAGTCCTTTTAAAGCCTTTTCAATATCATCATCGTGAGGAAAGGCTTCTGTAAAAACGCTTTGAGAAACCATGTTTAACGCAGCAATAATTACATCCCTTCCGCTTCTGTGCATGAGATTGTCATCTTCATCAACAGAATAAAGGTTTTCTTTGCTTCCAATTTTTAACTTTTTTGCAGCTATGACAGCTTTATTCAAGTCAACAATTTCATACTCTGCCTTCCAGCCATCAAACATTGAATTAAAGGTTACTTTATATCCTGTTTTTAATTGGCCCATATGCTCCTCCCAGATTGCTTCGTAAAAAAAAATAGTCTTCGCGATTTTTCTCACGGCTTCAAAAACTAATCCACCTGTTGTCTGGTTTTACCGCAAGGTTTTTTTCTTGCCGTTCTAGAATCTCAATTACTTGCGAATTTCTTAAGTTAATTTTGATAATCCCAACTTCTCGGCAAGAGTTGGCTCAGGATTCTTGGCCGCCTGGAAAGGAGGTGGCGCAGCTGGTTGTCAGTTAAGATCGGTTTTTCGATTCTACCAGTTCTCTCCCGTGCGTATGCATCTTTTTGGAATTCCTTTTTAGCTGTTTGTTGTTATCTTTTAGTAGTTTTCTACAGCCTTTGTTTTGGAACCTTTTTTGGTCCCAAACCATTCCTGGCTGGTTTTGGTTGAACAGAATGAGGGTGGGAGGCTTGGTGTAACATCACGGGTCTCAAAAGGCCTGACCGTTTCGGTGAACCTATTCGTCTTTCCAACTAGCAGGTCGTCTTTTCGAGGCCATATGTGCTTGCCCCAAACTGGGAGATTGGTGATTCCTGCCGCCCAGGCTCCCTCGAAGCTCTTTTCCTTAGGCCTTTGTCCAGACCAAGCCCTTTTGGTAAAATTGCCCTTGCTGGAAGGTTAAGAGACCCCAAGCGATGCCGCTGCTTTCTTTGTAAATTGTGGCCGAATTAAGTAAAGAATATGTAAAGATCATTTGGATGTCGCCCATGTGTCGCTATGCGAAAATCTCTTCTTGCTAAGCGTATAAAATGGAGAGACTTAGATTGTTCTCTCTGCACCTGCCAAGCGAACATAAAAACCCGGGACTTCGGCGGATTTAATAAGATGATTGTTTTGAGCTGGTTGCGATAATCCAGCGAATATTCGCAAGAATGCCAAGGCAACAAAAACAGACATCTGCGAAAATGGCCTCTTAACATACTGGGAATAAGTGTGTTAAAACGGCTGCAGTCGCAACGGCCTCAGGGTCGTTGCGCGGATGGAAACACACCGGCAGGCCGGAAATAGAGGATCGAACCGTCGCAACGGCCTCAGGGTCGTTGCGCGGATGGAAACTGATGTTGATATCGTGGGGGTTGATCTCGATAGTCGCAACGGCCTCAGGGTCGTTGCGCGGATGGAAACCGTGTCATGGTTACGCCTCCACACTGTTTGGCGGTCGCAACGGCCTCAGGGTCGTTGCGCGGATGGAAACATCGGAGATGCCGAACTGCTGCCGCTGCCGGCTGTCGCAACGGCCTCAGGGTCGTTGCGCGGATGGAAACGATTAATACGTTTTCGCTGCTCTCGACTTGGCTGTCGCAACGGCCTCAGGGTCGTTGCGCGGATGGAAACGCCAAGGCGACACAGCAAGCGGCATTATATCCGGTCGCAACGGCCTCAGGGTCGTTGCGCGGATGGAAACATCCCAATGCAGTGGCGAAAGTATACGGACCCGGTCGCAACGGCCTCAGGGTCGTTGCGCGGATGGAAACACCCCAAACGTTATTTTGTTGCCCCGTGCGGTCGTCGCAACGGCCCCAGGGTCGTTGCGCGGATGGAAACACCGACACGCATTCCCGTTGTCATCAGGACGTGGTCGCAACGGCCCCAGGGTCGTTGCGCGGATGGAAACATTCCAACCGCTGGTGGCTGACCGATTTTTATGTCGCAACGGCCCCAGGGTCGTTGCGCGGATGGAAACAGAAGACTCGCCACACGGTCGGGTATGAATGCAGTCGCAACGGCCCCAGGGTCGTTGCGCGGATGGAAACCAATTGCCGTGGGTAGGTGATGTCCAAATCTCGTCGCAACGGCCTCAGGGTCGTTGCGCGGATGGAAACTCGGGCCCTGCCACCGAACACCCAGCGCTCGCGGTCGCAACGGCCCTCGGGTCGTTGCGCGGATGGAAACCTCATACAAAAGCTGGTGAAGGCTCACCATAAAGTCGCAACGGCCCCAAGGTCGTTACGCGGATGGAAACTGGTAGGTCGCCTGGTAAACAGCGATCCATCGAGTCGCAACGGCCGCAGGGTCGTTGCGCGGCTGGAAAAACCGCACTCACGTCGGGCGGGCAATACACGTCGTCGCAACGGCCCCCGGGCTGCCGCGCGGATCTCTCCACCACCCGGCGACCGGGTTAGTTGCGGCTTAGTTGGGTTTCCTCAAATGCGGCGTGGCGGGCTTCGGCGGCTTTGACCAGGGTCATCTGCACCAGCCGCGCCCACCAGGTGCCCAGCGCACTTTCGTGGAATTCGACCCACGGGCGCAGCTCGGCCTCGGGTACCGCGCGCCATTGGTAGATCAATTGGCGGAACAGGCCTTTTTCGGCGAGTGATCGGAACTCGGCATCGCGCAACAGGGCCGCCAACATATACCGGACCGCGTTTTCCTGCTGCTTGGGTCGCTTGCGGTTCGCGATCAGGCTCGCGTTGCTCAGCACAGACTGTCGGTACGCGGCGAAGTGGTGGTTGGCCCAGTCAACCCGCTGCCCGGCCAACAAACGCCGCATCAAAAATATGTGTTTTTGCGCATCGGGCACCGTATCGAAAAGGTCCCGAATACCCTGGTCCAAGGTGGCCTCGTCGACGGGTTGGTAATTGCGTACCACCGCGGCGGCGGGTAAAGCTTCCCACCGGGAGAGCAGGGCGTCGGCCTGTTGCTCACTCAGCCGTTGGCGCAGCAGCGCGATCACCGATGCGCGCACGGCGGCCGGACCAAAGGCGTCGGCGGTCAAGCGCTCGAACCGTGCGATCCGTTTTTTTCGTTTCAAATTGGCTGTTTGGAGGGCGGCCAGTTGTGTCGTTTCGTTGTCGAAGGCGCGCAGCCAACTGTTGAGGCCCGAGGCCGCCATGACGCGTTCGAGTTTTTCCGGGGTGACCGGGGTGCCGCCGTGTTCAAAGGCCGGTTGCGGTTCCCAGCCGGCACGCAGCGTCGCCTCCGCGTTGAACCAGGTGGGTTTGTCGACGCCGCCCTCCGCCGCGTCCAGGTAGGTGTAGGTTTGGTGGACCACGATGTCGCGGGGGGGCAGGCCGTTTTTGCGCAGCCAAAAATGGCCGGTCATTTGGACCCGGCAGCGCTGCGTCCCTTCGATGCCGGGTACCTCGGTATCGAATTTGGCGGCCAGGATGAGTTTGGATTCGTGTTCGGTTTCCTCGGCCACCTCGAGGGTGAGGACGGGGTTGGGGCCGAGGTCGCCGTCGACGAGGGATTGCAATCCCAGTTTAAAGGCGGCCAAAGCCTTGCCGTCGCCGTCCGCGAGACTCAGGATTTCGCCTTTACGCCCGGCCCATTCAGCGGGGTCAAAGAGAAACCACATCGCGGTGGCAAAGTCGGGCTGAAAGTCTTGAAAAGGTTGGGTGGGGAACTCGGCATCGCCGAGCAGGCTTTTCAGGGTCTTTTCGGATTGGATGCGAAACTGCCAGTGTGGCGTTGCGTGCTTCAGGGCCAGGGTTACGTCTTCGGTGGGTTTGCGTTCCCGCGAACCATCGCCGGGCAGGGTCAGGTCTTCCCAAATCACCCGGCGCAGCGCGGTCGGTCGATGATTCGCGTCGACGGCTTCAACCCGATCTTCAAAAACTTCGCGCTTCTGGCGATAACCTGGGACAGTGCGTGTTTCGCCGTTCTCGGTGTGGGTCAACTGCAAGCTGAACAGGGTGTTTTGACGGCAGGTCCAGCGGGTGCCCGGTTTGAGGTGCGCGGGCTGCGCGCTGAGAAGAAGGTTAGAAAAAAGCAAAAAGAACAAACTGGTTCGATAAATAAGGTGCATGTGCATCGCCTTTAATAAAGATGGATGGCGGTAAAGTGCAATTGAAGAGAGCGATGCGGTGAAAGAAGCGGGCGAAAAGCGGTGAGCGACCGCGGGGCGGATGTTTTGGGCCCGCATCCAGGTATTCAAGCATGAAGCGCGGGGCGGCGAAAACAAAAAGGGGAGAGGTGTTTGTTAATTTTTGATGAGGTGCAACGGGGTGGGTTGCGAAGCGATCCGGGCGAGCCGCGGACCTATAGCGAACATAAAAACCCGGGACTTCGGCGGGTTTTGTAAGATGTTTGTTTCGAGTTGTTTGCGAGAAGTCAGCGAATATTCGCAAGTTTAGAGAAGGCTCAAAAACAGACATCTGCGGAAATGGCCTCTTAACATACTGGGAATAAGTGTGTTAAAACGGCTGCAGTCGCAACGGCCCTCGGGTCGTTGCGCGGATGGAAACAATGAGCCACCGCAGAAACGCCAGACCATGAGGTCGCAACGGCCCTCGGGTCGTTGCGCGGATGGAAACTTAAAGAGGACGCGCCAAAGCAAGAGATCGAAAGTCGCAACGGCCCTCGGGTCGTTGCGCGGATGGAAACGACATTGGTGGCGATTTTGACGGCTGACACGTGTCGCAACGGCCCTCGGGTCGTTGCGCGGATGGAAACCATACCGACGTTTATAACCGACTTTTCGAGCTGGTCGCAACGGCCCTCGGGTCGTTGCGCGGATGGAAACACACGGTCCGCGAGGCTGTTGATGTGGGGAGGTGTCGCAACGGCCCTCGGGTCGTTGCGCGGATGGAAACCGGCAACTTCCGGCGATCCTACAACCATGGAAAGTCGCAACGGCCCTCGGGACGTGGAGCGGATTGCACTCCACGGTCCGCGAGGCTGTTGATGTGGGGAGGTGTCGCAACGGCCCTCGGGTCGTTGCGCGGATGGAAACCGGCAACTTCCGGCGATCCTAAACCACTGGAAAGTCGCAACGGCCCTCGGGTCGTTGCGCGGATGGAAACTGGCCAATCCTTGGGTTCTGCGCGATCGTCCCGTCGCAACGGCCCTCGGGTCGTTGCGCGGATGGAAACCGTTATGATGAGATGGCGTGCTGGGTGGGTTGAGGTCGCAACGGCCCTCGGGTCGTTGCGCGGATGGAAACAAAACCTCGCAAGCCGATCTAGCGGCTCAAGCGTCGCAACGGCCCTCGGGTCGTTGCGCGGATGGAAACTTGGTTCAGGAAGCCACCGGCGGCAAACTTTTGTCGCAACGGCCCTCGGGTCGTTGCGCGGATGGAAACAATGTGCTTATACGCCTCCGAATTCAGCGTATGTCGCAACGGCCCTCGGGTCGTTGCGCGGATGGAAACAACGGTATCGCCGGATCGAAACGCCACGTTGTTGAGTCGCAACGGCCCTCGGGTCGTTGCGCGGATGGAAACACTGAAAAGATGTACCGCAAAATCCGGGGCCGGTCGCAACGGCCCTCGGGTCGTTGCGCGGATGGAAACCTGTTCCATTAGGTCGCCGATACTGTCTTGGATGTCGCAACGGCCCTCGGGTCGTTGCGCGGATGGAAACCCCAAATGTCTCGTACATGGGGACATCACTATTGTCGCAACGGCCCTCGGTTGTTGCGCGGATGGAAACAGGTTCGAGGAAGGCGAAGCCAACGGCTTGACCGTCACAACGGCCCTCGGGTCGTTGCGCGGATGGAAACAAGAGCATCGGGATTGTGGGTCAGGATGTGACCGTCGCAAGGGTCCTCGGGTCGTTGCGCGGATGGGGCTTTCCGCCCTTGACCCTTCCATCCAAGGCCGCAATCCACGTCAGCACGAAGATTACTGCCCAAAAGCGCCTTCGCCGCCGCAGCGCCGCGGCGAAGGCTGCGCGACCAAGTAAGCGAAACAATCGCATGGCTTTCGGCTTCGTAGCAGAATTCCTTGCTTGAACCGGGGGCTAAGTGGGGAATGCGACCAGGTCGCCAATGGCGACGTACAGCTTTCGTTTGCCCCGGTAGGGATTTCGTCCGTGGGCCACCGCCGTGTTGTCGAGCACCATGACATCGCCCGGCTCCCAAGCGAAGGACTGTTCCAGTTCGGCGTACACTGCCAAAATTTCCGCCATGACGGCGTCTTCGATCCGGCTGCCGTCGCCGTAACGGCAATCGCGGGGGAATTGGTCGGGCGGCACCACATCCGCGAGCGCCTCGCGCAAATACTCGGATAAACAGGACGGGTGCCAATGTTGCGCTTGGTTGACCCAGGTCGCCATCCCCGTTTGCGGATGGTGCCACACCGCCGGTCGCACCGCGTGGGTTTCCAACAGATCACCGCGCCACTTGGCCGTCATCCGGTTTCGGGCCAAAAACGTCTCGGCCTCGGCCCGGGTTTGCGCGTTGAAGATGTCCTGCCAGGAGCGGCCGAGACCCGGTGTGTACCGACGCACGTACATCACCCCGTGTTGTTCGAACTTGGCGCGAATCCCCGCATCCAGGCGGCGGTACAGCGCGCGGCAATCCACAATCGGCGTCTCGCCGCCGACTTTGGCGGGCTGGGCACAGGCGAACAAAATCCGCGAGGGCCAGAAATGGTTAAAGGTGTTCTCGTTGTGCCACAACAGTTTTTCCGAGGCTCGGTAACGCACGGGGGTGTAAACGCTACCCGTCAGGCTGTCGCGATCATGCTCGCCGTTGTCGGCGACCAATTGATCGCAGCATTGCTCGGCCACGGCCTGGAAATCGTCCGGCGTGACCACCTCGAAACCGCGGAACACGAGGCCGCCGTGGTCGGCCAACGCATGCTGCAAGCGCTCCGGTTTGCTTGCCAGCCAGGTAGCCAGGCTGTCGCCGCGCGCCTCTTGATGATGCAGAAACAGGGGAAATGTTCGGTTCATCAGGTTCTCCTTGGTTCGTCAATCAGCTTGTGAAAACAGCCCCGCCCGAGATCACCGGGGTCCCCCGTTGCGCGCTTTTCACGGTGTAGAAAAGGATTTCGTCGGTTTGCCACAGCGCGAGCAACAGGGTTTCACCCGGAAAGGCCGGTCCGCCGAAGGTGGCCTGAAGCCCGGTAATCCGGCCTGGGTCACCGGCGAAAAACAGGTCGGCCGCGCCGCGACAGGCGATGCCGAAGCTGCACAGCCCGTGCAACAGCGGCTGACTGAAACCGGCTTTTTGGGCGACCTCCGGTTCGATATGGACGGGGTTCTTGTCGCCGCTTAACCGGTACAGCGCGGCTTGGCCCGGCATAACCGGGATCTCGATGCTTTGGTCGGGCGGGCGGGTCGGCCGCCGGTAAGGACTTCGCGGCGGTCGTTGCCCCCCGAACCCGCCGCGATCCGTTAACAGCAGGGAAAAACGATTGGTGCAGCAGACGCGGTTTTCCCCATCACGGGAGGTCACCTCAATTTCCAGTTGCGCGGCGGTGCCCCGGTCGTAGACCCCGACCACCCGCGCTTGGTGCACCAGCTCCCCGGTCACGGGCAATGGGCGGTACACCCGCAATTCATGGGCGGCATGCAAGAGTTGGCTCGGGTCGATGTCGATTCCCGGCAGGTCGTTGAGATCCTGAATACTCTCGAAGACGAGGGTGACGGCGAAACTGGGCAAAACCCGCAAATCTTTTTCGTACAGGTAATGGGTGGCGGCCTCGGCGCCCGGGTACAGGCCGGTGCCCAAACCCAGATGGTAGAGGATGACGGCGTCGGCGTCCCAGCGGCTTCGGCGCTCGGGGAAGACATGGTCCAGTAGCGCTTGTTCGTTGATCAACATGAGGCGTCCTTGATAAAACGACGGACGGGGTCGGGCCATTTATCGGGATCCAAGCCTTTTTGGGCCACAAATCCGTAGAGCCAGCGTTCCAATCCGAAACCCATACAGGCCGATTCCGCTTTGCCTTCCTCGCCGCGGCCAATATCGTAGATCGATGTGTAAAAACCGCGGTGCAGGTTGAAGGAGGAAGCCGCGACCGGTTTCTCGCGATGGGGCACGGCCAAGGACAATTCGTACTTCACCTCGCCCAGGCGCTGGTACATGATTTTGTCGCGGCTCTCTTCCAGGAAAAAGGGATCGTTGGCCAGTTCCATCTCGGCGCTGAGATCCAGCTCGCGACACAGGTCCATGGTCCGTTCCATGGCGGTTTGGCGCAGGCGACGCAGATCGGCGTAGGCGCCGAAAAAGACGATGTCGCGCACTTGAAAGTCCCACAAGCGGGCGGGTGAGAAACCGGTGGTGCATTCGCGGCGGAACACGTGGTTTTGCATGGTGATCACCCGCGTTTCACCCTCGGCGAGTCGGTGTCCCCGCATCGCGCTGTAGCTGGGCAAACAGACCGCGGGTTTGAGGGCCAGCTTCGGCGGGGCCAGTTGGCTGTAAAATTCCGGGCTCAGCGTGCCGGCGTGGTTGGCGGCGGCATGGGCCGCGGATTCCAAAACCGGGAGGTCGTCCGGTAAATGGGCGCAGCACAGCACCTGCTGGGGGAAATGACTGAAGTAGGAAACCTCGTGCAAAATTTGGAGCGGCAACATCACGGGATAATGGTGTTGCTCGGCTTCAAACTCTTGGGAGAGTCGCAAAAAACGGTGCTCGAAGAAGCGGTACAGGGCCATCAAGGCACCCCGAAAACCGATGAGGCCGGGGCCGACCTGGATCACATCCGGCGAGGCGGCGAGCGCCGCGTCCCCCGCGAGCGGGAACTGTTGCGCGGCTTGGTGTTTCAAAAGAACCTTGCGACGAAAGTCAGTCATCCCAATCCTCCATTTCGGCGGCGCGGTCCAACTTGGCGATCATCAACTCCAAAACCTGGGTGCTGGTTTCAATGATCTCCATGATGCGTGCATCGCGCAGGTGGCGCTGGATCGGGCTGCCCGCGGCGACGCCCACGGCACCGTGGACCTGAAGCGCCTTGGCGGCCACATCGTTGAGCGTGGTTGAGGCGTAGTACTTGGCAATCATGGCGTCCAGGCCGGCGCTTTCGGTTTGCTCTTGGCGGGCGTGGGCGGCTTGCCAACACAGCAGGCGCGCCGCGCGCACGGAGACGATCATTTGCGTGATCATTTGCGCAATGAGTTGGAATTCGTGGATTTGGGAGCCGAACTGGGTGCGTTTTGAGGCGTAGTCCTTGCTGTCCTTGAGACAGGCCTCGGCCATGCCGACGCAGGCCCAGGCCAAGTTGTAACGGCCCGCGTCCAGGCCGACGGAGGCGATGTGGGTCAGGCCGAAACCCTGGGCACCCAGGAGCGCGTTGGCGGGCAGCCGTACCTGGTCCAGAACCAGCTCGGCCAACATGTAACCCCGACAGCCCAGCAGGCCGGTGATGGGCCGGCGCTTCAGGCCGGGCGAATCGGCGGGAACAATGAACACGGTCGGTCCCTTGGGACAGCGGGCCAACATCACAAACACGTCGGCGTGGGCCCCGCAGGTAATCCACTTTTTGACGCCGCTCAGCACCCATTCGTCGCCCTGCCGCTCCGCTTGGGTTTCGACCGCGGCGGCATCGCTGCCGGCGCGCGGTTCGGTGATGGCGAAGGCGGCGGTGTGGCTGCCGCAAGCGAGCCGGGGCAGCCACAGGGCTTTTTGTTCGGCGGTTCCCCAGCGCATGATCGGCGAGGCGGCCATGTGGTGCACGTTGAGCACGCCCTGCACGCTGGCGCTGGCGCCGCCCATGGCCTCGTGCATCAAACCGTGAAGCACCGGATCCTCGTGGATGCCGCCAAAGTCCTCGGGCAGGCCGCTGGCGAAATAGCCGGCCTGGGCCAAATCCTCGATGATGTGCCGGGGCACTTGCTCCTGCTCATCGATTTCCGCGGCGTAGGGCAGGATTTTTTCCCGAGCGAAGCGGTCGAAATCCGCCCGCAGTCGCAGGTGTTCCTCGGTTAAGGCGAGCCTCACTGTCGCACCGCCTCGGTGCCTTGCTTGCGCGCGATCAAGTCGGCCATGGCGTCGACACTGGCGAAATTGGCCATGTCCAGATCTTCCGCGCCGATTTGAATGGCGAATTTGCGTTCCAAAAATTGCACCAACTGCATGGCGAACATGGAATCGACAAGGCCTTGCTCAAAAATGGCTTGATCCGTCTGGATCTCAACGCCGACATGGCGGGTTACAAATCGAACAATCCGTTCCTTGGTCTCACTCTGTGCCATTACATCCTCCCTATTGTGTCTCTTACTTGGTAATGGGGTGCCGGCCTGCCGTGCTGATACGGCGGTTGCGGCCCGGCCGGGGCGACGGTTTTCTGTTACTCGGCGTCGTCGTAGTCGTAAAAACCTTTTCCGTTTTTGCGGCCCAGTCGGCCCGCGGCAACCATCTCGCGCAACAAAGGACAGGGTCGGTATTTGTCGTCCTTAAACTCGTGATGGAGCACTTCCAACGAAAGCAGCACGGTGTCGACCCCGATCAAATCGGTGGTGGCGAGGGGCCCCATTTTGTGCCCGAAACAGCTCATGAACAGGCGATCAATGTCCTTGGCCGACGCGGCCACCTTTTCGTGCAGGCAAAAGATCGCCTCGTTCACGGTCAGCATCATGACGCGGTTGGTGATGAATCCCGGTGAATCGTTGACCACAATGCTCTGCTTGCCCATGCCCTCGATGAGGGCGCGGCAGGCGGCAAGGGTTTGCTCGGAGGTCGTGGGTGCGCGAATCACCTCCACCATCGGCATCAGGGGCACGGGGTTCATAAAGTGCATGCCGGCGACCCTGGCCGGATCGGCATAACATTTGGCGAAATGGGCGATGGGAATCGCGGAGGTGTTGGCCACGACCGGGGTTCCCGGCTTGAGGTTTTGGCTTAGGGTGCGGTGTAAGGCTTCTTTGAGCGCCCATTTCTCGGTGATGTTCTCAATCAAAAAATCGGCGTCATAGACGGCGCTTGCGTCGGCGGTTGCCTGGATGCGGCCCATGATGCCGTCGGCCTGTTGCTGGTCCATTTTGTGGAGTAGCTGGTACATGCGGATGTTTTTCTCAATGTTGGCTCGGGCGGCGTCGGCGCGGGTTTGGTCCACATCGACCAAGGTCACCTTGAAACCGGACGCCGCGAGCGCGTGGGCCACCCCGGTTCCCATCACCCCGGCCCCGAGCACACCAATCGTTTCTCTTGTCATGAATGCCTCTCTTTTTGGTTGGACGGAAGCACGCGTGTCGGCCGGTAGGCACCGGCCCGGACCACGAGGGTTCCCGTCATTCGTGAACTAATCTGTAGTTTTTTTGTTAGGTGGTTGTGTCGCGCGGGTCGCCGGCCTCGGCGATAAAGGCCCGCAGGTGATCGATGAAGGTGGCGGCCGCCCACGCGGCGGTTTCACGGCGATGGACCGCGCTGCTGTATTGCCAGAGAACACGCAGGCAACCCTGTTGGATCGAGCACATGACCACGGTTTGTTGCGGTCGTAGCAGTTCGGGCGCCCGTGTCGGCCCGTAGGTTTCGTGTTTCTCGGGATTCGGGTCGACATAAAACAGCGAGTCCTCGCTTGCAAGCGCGTCCATGCGACCGATGTAGTCCAGGTACACCTGGGGTTCGGGATGTCGGCGTAAGGCGGCGGTGCGTTGGTCGTCCGCGCGCAAGTAACGCAACACGGAATAAGCTTGGCCCTGATAACGCAGGCCGCGCATCTCCGCCTGGACGCGTTTGAGGCGGGCGGTGGGACTGCCGTTGCGGTCCACGGTGAAACGCATGGGGTACACGGTGGTAAACCAGCCGACGGAGCGGGTTAGGTCCATTTCATCGCCAAACAGGTTGCCCCGACCATGGCCTTCCAAACCAATTTGAACGTCCTCGTGGCCGCACCATTCGGCGAGGGTGGTCGTCAGCGCGGCAATCAAACATTCAAATACGCCGGCGCCCAGGGTGGGCATCACCCGCTCGACGAGGATGCGCGTTTCCGCCTCGTCCAGGCCGACCAACAGGGAACAGTCGGTGGCTTCGGTTTCCGGTTGGCCCGCCTCAAAATCGCGCGGGACGGGGACCGGCGGGGCCTGCGCGTGGTGTTGCCAAAACGCGGTTTCACCTGATTGAAACCAGTCGATGGTTTTGAGGCGGTCGGCATATTGGCCGGCGGGTGTGGTGGGCGGCGCAAGTTGGTGCGGGGTTCCCTGTTCCAGGCCGTGGATCAGGCTTTGCAAATCGTCGGCGAGGAATTGCAGCGACACCACATCCACAATTAAGTGGTGGACGATCCAAACGAGTTCATCCGCTTGGTCCGGCTGGTTGCGGAACAACACGGCTTTGAAAAGCCGGCCGGTGCTGATGTCGAAACTTTGGTGGATGCGGGTACCCACCGCCGTTTTTTCGGCATACCAGGCCTCGGGCGCGAAAGCGGAACCGTCCACCACGGTGAGCAGCTCGGGATCCGGGACCCTGGTGGGTTCTTGGCGCCAGGCCGCGCCGTCTTGAAGAAAGCGCATGCTAAGCGCGGGGTAATGGGCCACCAAGCTTTGCAGAGCACGGGCGATCAGGTCTGGTTCTTTGCGTTCACGCATGGCCAGGCTGACCACCATGTTGAAATGGTTCAGGTGTTGGGGATCCAAGTCCAAGAACCATTGTTGCAGCGGTGTCAGGCTTGCCGGGGGCTGGGCCGGCGCGGGGGCTTCCTGCGCCGGTACGCCTTCGCGCGTCGCCAGCAGTTGGTCGATGGTGGGATCGCCGACAAATTGGGCGGGCGACAGATGGATGTCCTGTTTGCGCGCCTTCGAAATCAGGTGAATGGTCAAAATGGAATCGCCACCCAATTCAAAGAAGCCGTCCTCGGGCCCGATGTCCTCGGGATCCAGTTCGAGCAGATCGCACCAAACGGCGAGCAGCTTTTGGTATTCGCTGTCTCGGTTTGCCGCCGGCAGGGCGCTATCTTGAACCTGTTCCACGGGTTGCGGTTGGTCAAGCGCGGTTTCGGCCAGCCGACGCCGATCAATTTTGCCGCTGGGTCCGCGCGGTAATTCGCGGTGGATGATGATGTTGCTCGGCACCATGTAGGCCGGCAGGAAGGCGGCGAGGTGGTCGTGAAGGGTTTGCTCGGAACTGGTAGCAGCCACGTGGGCGATGATCCTTGACCCGACCTGACCGACCTTGGCGAGCAGCACCGCGGCTTCTGAAACGGTTTCGTGTCTTTGCAGGACCGCCTCAATTTCACCCAACTCGATGCGGTAGCCGCGCAGCTTGATCTGCGCGTCCTCGCGACCCAAGTAATCCACCAGACCCGATTCGCGGTACACGCCGAGATCACCGGTTCGGTACATGCGCAGGCCGGGTTGGTCGGTAAAGGGGTCGGGTAGAAAGGCCGCGGCGGTTTTGGCGGGATCCCCGAAATAACCGCGGGTGACCGGCAGACCACCGACGTAAAGGGTGCCGGGCACACCGACCGGACAAAGCCGGTGATGGTGGTCCAAAATGTAGATACGCGCGTTGCTGATGGGGCGGCCGATCGCCGCGGCCTCGTCCGGGCTGTCGTGGCGATGGTTGTGGGCCAAGACATGAACCGAGGTTTCGGTCGGTCCGTACAGGTTGTGCAGGTTGGCCTTGAAACGGGCGAGGCACTGGTTGCGATGTTCGCGAGACAGGGCTTCGCCGCCGACAAAGAGGTCGGTTAAGCCGGCACAGCGGGCGGCGTCCGCATCCGTCAGTGCCGACAGCCAGGCGCCCAGCAACGAGGGCACCATCATCATGCCGGTCACCCGGTGTTTCTCGATCCAGGTCACCAGCTCGGCGGGGTCCGCCTCACCGGATTCGGGCATCAACACCAAGGTGGCGCCGCTGAGCAGGGGCCGGTAGAAACCCCAAACGGAGGCATCGAAGTGAAACGGCATGCGTTGCAGGAAACGGGTGTCGGGCCCGAACCCATAACCCTCGGCCATCGAATCAATGAGGTTGTCGGTATTGGCGTGGGTCACCGCAACCGCCTTGGGCACCCCGCTCGAACCCGAGGTGTACATGAGGTACATCAGGTTCTCGACGGAAACACCGGTGCGCGGCGCGCGGTCGCTCAAGCGCGGGATTTCGTCGGCAAGTTCCTCAAGCGTCACCACGGGAACCTCGGCGCCGTCAAAAGCGGCGGTGCGGGCTTGTTCCGCGATGATCAGCAGCGGGGCGGCGTCGTCCAGCATGTGACGGATGCGGCCGGGCGGTAGCTTGGGGTCGAAAGGCACGTAGGCCGCGCCGGCTTTGAGCACGGCCAGCAGTGCAACCACCAAGCTCCGCGAGCGCGACATACAGATGCCGATGCGCTGCTCGGGCGCCGCGCCCCGTTCGATCAGCCAATGGGCCAACTGGTTGCTTTGTTGTTCCAAGGCGCGATAGCTGCAGGTGCCGGATTGCGAAATCAGCGCCACCGCGTCAGGGGTCGCGGCGGCCTGGATTTCGAAGCGTTGGTGCAGGCAAAGCGGCGCGCGCGGGCGTTCGCTTTGGTTCCAGGTTTCCAGCAACAGGGCGCGTTCCGCTTGGGGGAGCCGGTGCATCTGATCGAGGGTGCGGTTCGGGTTGGCGGCAAAATCTTCAAGAATGGAGAGGTAGCGCGCCAGCATGCGGCGCATGCGCGGCGATTCGAAAAGATCGGCGCTGTATTCAAGCACCACATGGGCATCCTCACCGTGACGGCGAACGAACAAGGCGACATCCACCATCGACGCCCCGCGCGGCACATGCCGCGGCGCGACCGCGGTGGGTCCCCATTGTTGGCGGCCGGGCAATTCCTGATACCCGAACATCACTTGGAACAGCGGCGAATAGGCGAGATCCCGTTTCCAGGGCAAGCCGCGCACCAAGCGGTCGAAGGGCATGTCCCGGTTGTCGTAAGCGGCGGTCAGCGCGTCGCGAACCCGCCGCGTGATTTCCGTTAAATCAGGGTTGCCCGCCAAGCTGATTCGCAGCGCGGAGGTCTCGAACAGCAGGCCCACCATCGACTCGTATTCGGGCCGGTCGCGCAGGGTCACGGGTGTGCCCACCACGAGATCGGTTTCGCCGCTGTAGGCGTGGAGCAGCACCTCGAAGGCGGCCAACATGGTCATGTACAGCGTGGCGTTTTGGGCTCGGGCGGTGCCTTCCAGGGCGGTGAACAGGGCGGGCGGAATCGCCGCGATTTCCTCGTGGCCGATCCCGCTTAACCGATCCGGGCGGGGATGGTCGGTCGGGAGCCGGCACAGCGGCGGTCTGGTTTGAAAACGTTGGTTCCAATAGGATTCGACCTGGCCGAATTGGGCGGTGTTTAAGCGATGTTGATGGTACGCGGCAAAATCCGCGTAACTGCTGGGCAAGTCGCGCAACACCGGCGCCTGATCCTCGCTCCAGGCGCGGTAGCAAGCAGCCACTTCGTCGGTGAGCAGCGGCATCGAAAGCAGGTCGGACACGATGTGGTGGATGACCAACATGAGGATGTGCTGCTGTTCGCCGAAGGCGAGCAACCGGACCCGCATCAAAGGCGGCCGTCCCAGGTCAAAGGGCTCACGCACCAAGGCCTGAAGCTGCTCACGGTAGGCATCATCGCGCGCTTCGGCGGGAACCGCGCCAAAATCCAGGGTTTCCAGGTGCAGGGGTGCCTCAGCTTGGTAAACCACCTTGGGCGCGCCGTCCTCCTCCATAAAGGCCGCGCGCAAACTGTCGTGCCTGGCCACCACGGTCTGTAACGCGCGGGCCAGGAGCGCCGTGTCGAGGGGGCCCGTCAAGGTCAAAGCCGCCGCCATGTGGTAGCCGGGATTTTCCGGGCTGAGCTGGTGCAGGTACCACAGCCGTTCCTGAACCGGCGCGGGTTTGCCCGTGGTGGGCTGGGTCGTGGTCAGTTGGACCGGCGTTGCCGCGACAGCCGCGGCGGATGCCGAGACCGCTTCCGCCAAGCCGGCGACGGTGGGTTTCTCAAACAAACGCTGCATCGGCATGTGCAAGCCATAGGTGGTTTGCAGGCGGTTGAGGATTTGCACCCCCAACAGGGAGGTGCCGCCCAATTCCAAGAAATTGTCGTGGATGCCGACCCGGTCGACGCCGAGCACCTGGGCCCACATCGCCGCCAGCTCGGTTTCAATCGGGTTGCGTGGTTCGGTGAAGGGGGTCAGCAGGGCGGGGCGTTGGTGGGTTTGGGTTGTGCCTTGGGCGCCGGCGCCCAGGGCGCTTTGGCCGAGGTCGTTCACCAAACGCTGCAGGTATTCGGGACTGACCGGCATGGCGACCAGGTGGGGTTGGTCGCCGTTGACGGCACGGCGGAACGCCTCGGTGCCCTGTTCAAAAGAGATCCCGATTTGCTCGCGCAACATCCAGCTTTGCCGCTGCAATTCGGGTAAATCCTCCAACAGGTCGCTCTGCCATGCATCCCATTGCCAGGCGCCCCAGGAAATGGTGACCACATGGGTTTTGCCGGCTTGGGCCGCAAAGGCGTCCATGAAGGCATTGGCGGACGCGTAACTCGATTGGCCCACGGTGGGTACCACGGAGAAGGCGGAACCGAACAAGGCGATGAAATCCAAGTTTTGATCGGCCGTGCGTTGCGCCAGGATTTTGGTGCCGGACACCTTGGCGGCAAGGACCGCGGCCGCCATCTCGCGGTCGTGGCGTTGCAGCAGGGCGGCGCCCGCGACACCGGCGGCGTGGACGATGCCGTTTAACCCGCCGAAGTGGGAATCAGCCTGGGCGAACACCCGCGCCATGGCGGCGGCGTCGGCCACATCGGCGGCGCAGGCCAAGACTTTGCCACCCAAGGCTTCAATTTTTTCTACCGTGCGAATGCGCGCGGCTTCTTTGCTTTGGGGGTCCTCGTTCAGGATTTGTTGCCACGAAGCGCGTTGCGGGACCTCGGAGCGACCGACGAGCACCAATCGCGCCTGGTACTGTTCCGCGAGGAAGCGGGCCATGGCCGCGCCGATCCCGCCCAGGCCGCCGGTGATGAGGTAAACGCCTTGGTGGCGGAACCGGGTCGCGGCATCATCGCCCGTTTCGGGCGTGGCCGCGAGTGGGTTCAGGGCAAAGTGTCGTTGGCGGAGTTCCCCGTCGCGCAGCGCGAGCGGGCTCTGGTGGGCCTGCTCGCCGTGGCGGATGACGGCGTCCACCGCGGCTTCCGGCGCTTCGTCGTGTGGCGCAAGATCGAGGTGAATCGCTTGGGTGATCCCCTGCTCAAGGGGGAGCACTTCGACCAAACCACTCGCGAGCGCGCCCTCGGGACAGGTGGTGCCGCGCCCGTCGGCGTCCCAAGCGCCGCGGGTGACCACGACCAGCCGCGAAGTCGCGCCGGCACCATGGTTTGCAATGGCTTGGCACAGTGAGAGCAGGCGGTAAAAACACCATTCTTCCGCCTCGTCCGGCGTGCCGCGGTCTGTTTCCTTTGCGCCTGATGGGTCCGTTGCGGCCTTCAGGCCCCACAGATAAACCACGACGTCCGGGGATCGCTTGTGTTCCGCGAGCGCTTTGAAAAGGCGCGCGTGGTGCTCGGCGTCGTCGGGCGAGAGGTGCACCGAGGCCAGTTCGGGATCCAGCGCAAAATCGCCGGGATGCACACAACAGACCGCCCAACCATCGGCGCGGTAACGGTCAATCACTGCTTGGCTTAAGGCGCCGCCTTCGCTGTAAACGAGGGCTTGCTTGGATCCTTGCGGGGTTTCGGCAGGCGTGGGTTCCACCTTTTGCCAGACCGGCCGATAGAACCATTCTTCCAGCGGTCGGGTTGCAAGCGGCTCGTCGCCGCCGGCCAATGATTGTTTGAGCCGTTCCGGGGTGCTGAAATCGGGCCCACCCTCGAACCAAAACCGCGATCGTTCGAACGGATAGGTCGGCAGGGAAAGGGTGCGGCGCTTTTCGCCTTGGTACAGGGCGGGCCAATCAATCGCAAGCCCCGCCAGCCATAATCGGCCCACGCTGTGCAGCCAAAAGGCGTTGTCGGGTAAGCGGTCGTAGCGGTTCCGAATCGAAGGGATAACCTGCTGACGGTGACCGCTCGCGGCGCGGAACTGCTGGTGGGCGAAGGTTGTCAACGCTTGACCCGCGCCGACCTCGAGCAAAACCGTGGGGTGCTCCGCGACCAGCGCCGCGAGCCCCGCGCTGAAGCGAACCGGCGAGCAAAGGTGGCGCGCCCAGTAGTCGGGCGAAACGGCTTCCGCGTCGGTGATCCAGGTCCCGCTGGTATTGGAGATGAACGGCAGGGTGGGCGGTTTGAGATCGACCGCGGCAACCAGGTCGCGCAGTTGCGCCGCGGCCGGTTCCAGCATGCGGGAGTGGTAGGCGTGGACCGCGGCAATGCGGGTAAAGCCGATGTCGTCCTCATCAATGCGCTGCTCAAACCGGTCCAAGGCGTCCACGGGTCCGGCCACCACGCAGAGGTTGGGCGCGTTAATCGAAGAAACGTCGAGTTCCTCGCCCAGCAGGGGTTGCAGCTCGGTTTCGCTCAGTTGGACCGCGCAGACGCCCCCCTCGGGACAGGCATCAATCAGGCGCGCCCGTTTGGCGACCAAGGCCGCGGCGTCCTCCAGGCTGAGGACGCCCGCAAAATGGGCGGCGACCCACTCGCCGACGCTGTGCCCGATCATCACGGCCGGTTCAACACCCAGGGACAGCCACAGTTTGGCCATGGCGTAATCCACCGCGAAAACAATGGGTTGCGCATAACAGGTTCGCCGCAGCAGCGTGTCGGCCGCGCTCGGCTTTTCACGGTGGGCACCCAACATGGCGCGCAAGTCGATGCGGTCGGCCGAACCGCCGGCGACGGGTTCGGCGGCCTCGCCGTCCTCGCTAAAAATCAAGGACATCGGGTCGCGGTCCATGTGGGGCCGCAGCAGTGCGCAGCAATGGGTCAAGGCTTCCGCAAAGACAGGTCGCGTTTGGAACAGTTCCCGCGCCATGTCCGGGTACTGGTCGCCGACACCGGAAAACATAAAGGCCACGCGGGGTTGGAGCCCTTCGACCACCGCGCTCAACAGGCGGGCGGGATCGCGCATTTCCAAAACGTCCAGCGCGTCATCGCGGTCGGAAACGACCGTGAATCGGCGGCAGGCCATCGCCGACCGGCCGTTTTGTAAGCTGTGGGCCACATCGGCAATCGCGTCCTCGGCTTGATCCAGCAAATGATCGCAGAGTTTCCCCGTCAAGGTTTCCAGGGCGACACTGCCCGCCGCTGAAAGGGGTAAGAGGTGGTGGTTGTGTCGGCTGGGTTGGGGCGGAACCGGCTCCGCTTCGCCCAAGACCACGTGGACATTGGTGCCGCTGAAGCCGAAGGCGCTGACCCCGGCGTAGCGGGCTCGCGGACCGCGTGGCCAGGCTTCGCCGGCGCGCGCCGGCCGGACCTGAAGGTTGTCCCAGGGAATGCGGGGATTGGCGGGTTCGCTGTGCAGGGTCGGCGGAATCTGTTCGTGTTGGACGGCCAACACCGTTTTGATCAGGCCCGCCATGCCCGCGGCCGCCTCGGTATGACCGATGTTGGTTTTGACGGAACCGATGATGAGATCCTGTTCGCGACCTTGGCCGCATACCTCGGCCAAGGCCTCGACTTCGATGGGATCGCCGATGGGGGTACCCGTGCCGTGGCATTCGACGTACTGCAGATCAGCGCCGTCGCACCCGGCGTTTTGCAGGGCTTGGCGGATGACCGCCTGTTGTGCTTGGCCGTTGGGTGCGGTCGGGCCTTGGCTGCTGCCGTCTTGGTTGGCGGCGGACCCGTGAATGATTGCGAGGATCGGGTCGCCGTCCCGTTGCGCATCGCGCAGCCTTTTCAAAACCACGACGCCGCATCCCTCGGAACGGACATACCCGTCGGCGGCCGCGCCGAAGGTGTGACAGTGTCCGCTGGGTGACATCGCGTTCAAACGGCTGAAGTATACATTGACGTGGGGGGACAGGATCGCGTTGACGCCGCCCGCCAGGGCCATGGTCGATTCACCCGTCCGCAGGCTTTGGCAGGCCAGGTGGACCGCCGTCAAACCCGAGGAACAGGCCGTGTCGACCGGCATGTTGGGGCCTTGCAACCCCAGCAGATAACTAATTCGCCCGACCGAGGTGCTGTGCGCCGTGCCCAGCAGCGAAAAACCCGTGATTTGGTTGGGATCGTTTAACACCAAGTTTTGGTATTCGCTGGTCGAGATCCCCATGTAGACGCCCGTGCGGCTACCCTGTAATTGTTGGGGCGCCATGCCCGCGCGTTCCAAGGCCTCCCAACTGCATTCCAGCAGGAGGCGTTGTTGGGGATCGATGTAGGGCGCTTCCTTCGGCGATATGCCGAAAATGCCCGGTTCGAATTGGTCGATGTTGTTGAGAAACCCGCCCCACCGGGTCGTGCATTTGCCGGGTTGGTTGGGGTCGGGATCGTACCAGGCATCCGCGTCCCAGCGATCCGCGGGAACCTCCGTGATCAGGTCGGCCCCCTCGGCCAATGCCGCCCAATAGGCTTCCGGTGTCTCGATGCCGCGGGGAAAACGGCACGCCATGCCGACCACGGCGATGGGTTCGTCCACCTGATAAGCCGGCGCTATTGCTGCGGCGGGAAAAGCTTGGTCGATAAAGTGCAGGGTGTCGGCGACGGTTGCCTCAACGGTCTCTACCGCGTGCCAACTCCCGATAAACCAGCTCCTTCGCTTGCCCTGACGCGCCGCGATTTGATCGAGCACGGCGAAATGCTTGGTGCGTAGGTGGGGGAACATCCGCCAGCGGTAGTGGGCTAAGGGTTCACCGGGTTCGCCGCCGTAAAGACGCAAACCCGCTAATAATTGTTCCTCGAGTGTTGCTTGGTCCAAGTCCCCAAAGCGACCCGGCTCCGAACCGTACTGGGCGGTAATAAACACATTGTCGTCTGGGCTGACCCGGCCGTAACTAATCAGTCTGCCGTTGTAAAACGAGGTATCCGGGTCGGGGAGCATCAGCCAATCCGAGGGCAGGTTGTCCACGCGCAGGGCTTGCACCATGTAGTCGTAATAGTCAAAGGCTTGCCAGAGTTTTTGTTCTTCCGCGTCGGTGTCCAGCAGCTCGGCGATCCGATAGGGTGGACAGGCCAGCACGACCTCGTCACACTGAAGGTCGCCCCCGCCTTCTAGATCGATGCGCACCCCTTCCTCACCGCGGTGGATCGCTTTCACCGGCGTGTTGGTTTGGACGGAAATGCCCCATTCGGCCAGTTTGGTCGCAAAGTCAATCCATAAACTCCGGTTACCTTGTTTGGCAGCGAAGGCCGGGGTGAGCGGCAACACGTTCCTCATATAGATAATGAGGTAATAAATCGGGATGTCCTCGGTGGCGGCGCCGTAGCCAAAACCCTCCCAAAACAACCGCACCGCATCCGGCACCTCGGTGAGGTGGTGCTTGGCCAACCACGTCCGCGAGGATTCGCTTAACGCGGGGGTGATTGGTAAGGGGAGTTGGAAACCCGGTTCCAGGCCCGCCGCATCCAGCACCTTTTGCCACCAGATCGAGCCGTTGTCGATATCCAGGTAGGCCAACTTTTCGGTGTCTGGATAGAAAATCAAATTGGTGATTACCCGAAAATCAATCTCGCCGAGTACTTCTTGGAGCATGTTGAGGCTGGCCCGGTAATGGTCACAAAAAATGACCTGGCCCATGTCGACGGGCGTTTCGCCAATTTGGGTGGTGCAAATTTTGCCGCCGACTTGCGGGGCTGCTTCCAGGACGGTGATCTGTCGGTGACCGTTTTTGTAAAGTTGGTAGGCAGCGGTGAGGCCCGCGCAGCCGCCGCCCACAATCACGATACGGCCGCGGCCGGGATCCATCGCACCCGCGACCGTGCGTGCACCACGCGCGGATTGTGCGCCCGGCGCGGAATCGCTGGGCGTGTCGCTGAGCACGCGCGCTAACTGGTTGATACTCGGGTGGTTAAACAGCGTGGCCGGCGACAGTTTGCGATCCAGCAATTCCTCGAAACGTTCGGTGAGGGCCATCGCTTGAATCGAGCTAAGGCCCTGGTCCTGAAGCGGCTTGTTTAGATCGACCGCCTCGGCGGACAAGGCCAAGGTCTCCGCCGTCATTTGGCGCAACAGCAGCGTCAGGGTTTCGTGTCGTGAAGCCGGCGGCGCATCTTTCCAACGGGTGAGCGCTTGCTGGATGTCCTGTTCGTTGCCTTCATCGGTGATGCCCCCGTCCAGCGGCATCGCGTCCGAGAATTCGGCCGCGCCGTGGGTGTTCAGTTGGCCCGCCGCGTAGGCCGTGCTGCAGGCATGCCGCTGAACCTTACCGCTGGTCGTTTTCAGGACAGCCCCGGGTGGACCGACCAGTACCGCCGCGCACGGCAGTTTGTGGTCTTCCAAAATACGTTGGCGAACCGCGGCAATGATTGTTTCAATAAGCGCTTTGGTGGGTTTCTTGTCCGAGGTTTCCACCAAAATGGCGAAGCGATCAGGGTCACCGGAAGGGCCTTGTACCCCGAAGGCAACCACCCCGCCGGGACGGATCGCCGCGTGGGCGTCGCGCGCGCTATCCTCTAAATCTTGGGGATAGACGTTACGGCCGGCAACAATTAACAGGTCTTTGAGGCGGCCGCAAATGAAGAGTTCTCCATCGACCAGGAACCCCATATCGCCGGTTCTCAAAAACGAGCGATCCCGCGTACTTCCCTTGATGCGCGCATGAAACACGTCCTCGGATAGCGCCGGTTTGCCCCAGTAACCCTTGCCCTTGCTCTCCGAATCGATCCAAATTTCGCCAACCCCGTTCGGCGGGCAGAGCTGCTGGGTTTCGGGATCGACGATGCGCACACAAAAATCGTCGGTTACCGGCCCGCAACTGTAAAGCACACTGGTTTGGGCGTCGTCGACACAGGCTTTGCTTTTCTGGACAAGGCGATCTCGTTCCAAAGGCTCGCGATGGAAGCCGTGCACCAAGCGACCGCCGATGGTGACACCCACCGTCATTTCGGCCAAACCGTAGGCCGGGTAGAAGGATTCGCGTTTCAAACCCTGGGGCGCAAAGGTTTTATAAAAAGCTTCCACCGTGGCGTGGTTGATCGGTTCCGCCGCGCAGTTAATGACCTCCACATGGCTTAAATCCCAACCGGCCCGCTCTTCCTCCGTGGTTTTTTGGACGGAAACGGCGAGGCCGAAGTTGGGCGTCGCCGCGTGGGTTCCGCGGTAGCGACTCATTGAGGCCAACCAAATGCCGGGCCGTTTGATAAAACTCAGCGGCGACATCATGGTCAGCGCGCAGGTCCCGCACATCACGCTGAGGATGCAGCCGATTAACCCGAAATCATGGTATTGCGGGACCCAACACACCGCGCGTGCCGCGTCGTGGATCTTCATCGCTTTTTTATTGAACCCAAACTGGTGCAACAAGTTCGCATGGGTCACCATCACGCCCTTGGGGTCCGAGGTCGAACCCGAGGTGTATTGCAACAGTGCAAGGTCCTCGAGCCGTGGCTGCACGTCCTTGGCCGCGTCAAAACTTCCGGGTTTCATTTTGTCGACCGTGACCCAGGTGAGGTCGGGCAGCCCGCTGCCACCTTTGCGGTAAAAGTTTTTGATCCCGCTCAGGCGCCGTACCCGATCATAGGTGCGGTTGGTCAGCGCGACCGAGGCGCCGCAATCCGCCACAATTTTGGCAAAACCCCGCATGCCGCGGTCGGCGCGCATTGGGTTGGGCGGGTATACCGGAACGGCAATCGCGCCCGCGTACAGGCAACCGGCCAGCGCAATCGCAAAATCGGGGCCGGGCGGAAATACCAAAAGCACCCGGTCACCGGGCCGGACCTGGTGTTTTTCCCGCAAAAAGCCGCTCAAGGCGGCGCCCAGTTGATTGAGTTCGCCATAGGTAAACGAGCGCTCAATGTCGCCGTGTTCATCGAGGTAGTCGATAAACGCCGTTTCGGGGTTTTGCAGGCCTTGTTCAAGAAACAATTTCAATGCGGTCATGTCATGCGCTCCATAAGGGCCGGTTTTTGGCAAACGACCGACCTGTCGACGAACTTCATCTCACCGGCGCCTTAGCCCGCATTACTCGGTCGTGCCGGCTTCGTCGTAGCGCTGCTACACCGAATGGTCGGACCCCGCGCCGTCTCTCGGTCGTAATCTTCGTACTCACAACGCGGCACAGCCGCTTCAATGCGCGCGCCGGTTTCCAGAACAAATCGAGGGTGCGCGGGCTAAACCCGGCGTCGGCCGTCAACTTCCATGGGTTGACTTGATATCAGGATTAAGCTCAGAGGGCGGTAAGAACAGGTGTTTGGGAATGGTTTGTGAAAAATCGTTTGGGCGTGTCATGAAAGCATTTCGCCACCACGGGTTAAGAAGGGGCCGACACAACGGGGTTGCGCCGCCAACCCAAGGGCGCGAAGCGGGGAAAGGTCGATGATGACCGCCACCGTCGTTTGCCGTGCAGCATCCCAGACGCTGACGCCTGGGTAGAGGTACGGCCTGGGAGAATGAGCGGGGTTAAACCAGACACCGAACGTGGCTGACTGGATGGAAAGGGGATTGGGTGTGGCGGTCGGTGGGCATCTCGTGGTGTTGATGGATGGGTTGCAAGCTTGGCGCAACGCTTACGGTGACCCCAGCCATGCCGAATCGCGATCCATACCCCGCGAAAATGCGGATTGGGACCGTCCGCAAAAGGCGTATCAGAGGCTGGCGCAGAATCGACCGGGTGCGTGTGCTGGAACGGGTGCGAGGGGAAAACATGAAAACTCCAAAGTAAAAGGCGCGGCGTTCCTCGGATGGGACGAACCCCACCACGAGAGCGGGAACCAATCAAAACACCGATGATTGAGGACAGGATAAGCTAGGGCGGATAAAGCAGCTAGTTTTTTTTGGATGAACAGGTTTTTTTGTTTTTCGAGGTTGTTTTATTTTGTGCTGATTTTGTTGCATTAGGTATTAGTTTTCGACGCTTGGTTTTGGTTCAAGCTTTTTGGGTGGTGTTGTCGGCGGGAAACCGTGTCAAAGGAGCGTGCACCCCAAAGGTCACCGCCGGCGTTGTTAAGGGATTAAAGATTGCGGATGGGCGTAGACCTCGTGTAGAGGGGCGCCTAAGCCAGGTAAGACCTACCATTCGAAGTGCGCCCTTGTCGAACAAACAGAGCGGTGTGGGTCCGCTGGATGCCGGACCTCGGCGTTGCTAGGAACAGGTGGAACCACGGTGGGCACCTATCCCAACATGCAGTTGACTGTTTTGAAAAACTCCTTCCTCTGAATCGCACCTGAAAGGACAAGAGGCAGAATTGCGGTGTTGCGGAATGGTCTCGAAAGCACGCTGTTCTCTGGTTGTGTATTCTGGCAGGGAAAGTTGAAGAAATTTTGGAGGAAATAGGGAGATTCGCGAAAACTTTTCGGGGACGGTCTGTTGACGGGATGGTAACCCTACCTTGACGGCTCTTCAACCTAAGGTGCATTGTTAGCTTTACTTTTAATAAGCTGAAAATAATGAGGTTGTTGAGGGGGTTCGGATTCTAGACCGATTGTGAAACGGTGGGCGGCACAACCCCAACCCGCTTTGAGGTGAGCCTACATTTCTCACAAGGTTTTCAGCTTGTCGCGACGCATTCTGGGGAGAAATGCGGGTTAGGTTTTCGCTACAATTACCCCAGTTATCGCGCTTCTTCGGTACGAGGTCACAGCCATGATCCATTTCCAAAAAAATCCCGTACTTTTCATTGCCTTCGTGCTTGTCGGGGTCGGGTTTGTCGCCTCAGCCCTGTTCTGGAACCTCGCCGGCTTTTGGGCGCGCGGCGTCCAACCGCCCACGCTCGGTTATGGCGACAACCGCATTTACCTGGCCTCGGATCGCGCAATCACCGTGTTGGACGCAACCGGGAAACACCAGTTCTCGGTGCCCGTCGCCGAGTTGGGTTTGGGTCGCGCCCGCGCTGTCCACGGCCTCGCCGACGATAAGGTGCTGCTAAGTTATGCGGGGGATGTGCTCGCGTGCGATCTTCCCAACCGCACCTGCCGAACCCTGATCCAAAACGCAACCCAAGCAAGCATGCGCGGCGCCGGTAAGGTCACCCTTCGCCAAAAGGGCGATCTGATTTTTGTGGCTGAATCGCGCAAACCAAAGATCGCCGTCTACCAAAACGGTCGCCTGACCGGCAGCATCGACGGCGGCTCGCAAAAGCTTCGGCAACCCGCGCACATGCTCTGGGACCCAGCCGGCAATTTGGTGGTTGCCGATGCGCGCACCCGCGTCATCCGTGCCTTTCGCGCCGACAGCGAAAGCCCCGGCGAACCGGTTTGGTCGCTGACCATCTCGACTGATTTGTTGGATGGGGAACACCTTTATCCCATCGAGATCGCTGCCGGCGGCGAGGCATCCTGGTGGGTTGTGTTGCGGCATTTTGGGGATCGCGACAGCGCTTTTTCGAAACGGCTGCTTCAGACGTTATGGCAAAACCACCAACCGGCCGACGCGCTGCTGATCCTTGATGACCAAGGGCGGGCCGTCAAACGGGTGTCCATACCCGAGGGGACTCGGCCGAGCCGGCTCATTCCCATGGCGCGCGGCATCTTGGTCGTGGATTTTGCCGGGCGACAGTTCGTGCCGGTTGGCTACGACGGGGCGCTGCTCGAGGATGTCCACGCGCCTGATCTATTTGCGCACCTCAATGCCTACCAACAGGTTGTCGCCCGGTACCAACGCCTTCAGCGTTTCAGCTTCGCGGGCGTCATCCTCTCCCTATTCCTGTTTTCCGTTGTCATGATCCTCGCGGGCCCGCGCGAGCGCCAAGCCGCGGGGTCCGCAACGGGGAAAGCCGCGCAAGCCTCCGGTGCAAAGGTATACCGTTATCCCGAAATCGATCAACGTCTCGGCTCGCTGCTTTGGGTCGCCGCCCCACTCCTGGTTTTTTGGGTGATTACCCTGGCTTGGACCCGGGAGGACGGCGGCGCTTTTGGGTTCGTTGTGATGCTGAACCTCGCCATTGACGTCGCCGTGTTGTTGCCGGTGGCCGCGGTCCGGCTTTATGCCCGGCGCCGAAACGCGATTCGGGTCGCGCTGACCGAAACAGGCATCAGCTACCAAAACCACAAGGAGCGCGGGGAAATCGGTTTTGCATCCATCGAAACAATCACCTTTGATCGGTTTTTCTTGCCCGGCCTGCTCTCGATTACCAGCGCTTCGAGAACGATCAGCTTCGGTATGGGCTTGGAACAGGGCGCCGACTTTTTTAATGAACTAAAGGCGGCACTAAAACACCACGGCCCGGCCGGCGGCTATGACCAAACCAAGCTGGAGCGGCTTACCAAGCGGATGATTCTTGGCGGAATTCGAAAGAAACGACTCAATCCTGCCAACTTTTGGGCATTGGCCATAAACAGTCTGTTCGCATTGTCGGGTTTCGCCTTCATTTCCGATTACGGGCGCCTGTTGTTTTGGTGCCTGGGTGCGTTGATGACGGCACTCCTTGTTTGTGCCGCAATCGAAATTCGCAAAGAAAGGGACCTGAGCAAGCAGATGCAGGACGATCCCCCGTCGCCCGAGGACGTGGCTACGGTCAAAAAGGACATAAAACAGGTGGTGATCGTCAGCACGCTCGTTTATCTTGTGGCGGTCGCGGCCGTTGTTTTTTCCTAAGCTGTCCCAACGATGGAAGCTTTTGTGCGATTCTGGTTTTTTCTTGAATCACGAACCGGTGGTTCGCGGTGAGGGGTTTTGTGGGCGAGCGCTAGGACCGAAACGGTTGGAAGGGAGGTTGGTGTGGAGGGATGGTTCCTTTATCTTCTGTTGACCTACTTTCTGATCATTTTTTTTCGCCGTGGCGATGCATCGGAAAAGCCCTTGCCTCGGCCGCATGGAACCAAACCCAAGGGTTATATTCAACCGGGAACGGCTTGGATCGAGGACGCGATGGACCAAGTCGGGATTGCGTCGCGGGGGGCACCTGTTCCCGGTCTTCCCGAAGCTTTCGTGCGTTACGAGGTGGAGCGGGACGCGATTGGCTTGCCGCTTTCTGAAGACCATTGGATTCAAGGCAAACCTAAGCACCAGCCCTACGGCGATGTTTTTTGGGTTCACGTGGAATGCAATAATTTTATGTTGGACGGGTTAACGCTGACACCGCGACGCTCCTTGAGCCAAGCAAACCCGCCGGCCGAAGGGGCTTGTTTTCGGGAGGTTTTTGATGTGACAGGCTTGCAGCAACCGGATGTGGCCGCCATTTTTACACCGGTGGTTCGCGCCCTGCTCGTCGGCGTTCCGCTGTGTCACATTGTTAAAGGCCGCTGTCGGTTCCCCACCGTTCATGCCATGTTCACCGCTGCTTATGCGGCCGAAGGCGCGGCCCTCATTGAATCGGATTGGCGACGGGTACGCGCCTTTCTCGACCATCTCCAGTTCCCCGAGCCGGTTTTGGTGCGCCTGTTCTTGATGGCGGCGCTTGATCCCGATCCCTGGTTTCGTCGCCAGGCCGCGACCCTCTTTTTTAAACAATTGCGTGGGATTGAATGGGTCGACCGCCTTCGGCCCGATTGGCCGGCGGCCTTTCGCCGCGGCACCTTGCAGCGACTCGCCGACTTGCCCTCTGGCTACCAAGAACGGAAACCGGCCGATTTGTTTGAGGCGGTCGCACCCTTGCTCCACCATCCCAAGGCCCAACCCGAATTATTTGATCCTGGTGGATCCGCGGTGGCCGGCCGTGATTTTTTGAACCGCCCATTGCAAGCCGAGGATCTGTCACTTGAGGCTTGGCTGGTGGCGGCGATTCTGTTCCCGGAACAGGTTCGCGCTGATTTTTTTGCGGCGTGGCTTCCCGCGCTCGACGACGGCACGGCTTTTTTGTGGGAAGACCTGTTGCATTGGTTGCCGCCGCACACGGTTGATGCGCTTTTGCCGGGACTGCTCGAAAACGCCTCGGTGCGGCCCCAGGTTTTTCGTTTGTACTTGGACGGTCATGAATCGCGGTTGGATCACCTGGCTCGGATTTATTTCGAAACGCAAGACCGGGAACTTCAAAACAGCATTTTGCAACATTTTCGCGTGAGCGAGGATCCGCGTTTACCGGATTTGTTGCGCCGAGCCTTGCCGCTGATGCTTGAAGCCGGTTACGACGACGCCGCGGGCCAAACGGGGTTAATCGAGATGTTCCTCGGGTTGAGCATGGTGGGTGAACTCGGCGATTTAGCCTTGATTGAAAGGGCTCGTGCCCATTGTTCGAGCGAGGCGGCGATCCAAGCCTATGAACATTGCCGTCGAGCCATTTTGGCCAGGGAGGGGACGGCCCATGATGGGTCGCTTTCGCTGGTAACGCGAGAGGCGGATCAGGGTGCGCTCTCGTTGCCGGAGACCCACGCCGGTGAACTCAGCCGGCTGTCGCAACCGGGATCGGCCTCCCCGGATCGAGAATTGGATGCTTGAGCCCGCTTGGTTGAAACCCAGGCAGCGCTGTCGTTTCGCGCGTATGAAAACGAATGGATATGTTTTTTAACCCTAAGGTGTACGGTTCGGGTGGATGCAATCGTACACATATCGGCGCAGGACGCGCCGAGGGTTCGTGCGAAACCTGTTGGTCAAAGCGGACCTGGATCGCGTGCGACCGTACCCCCCAAGTGTTGGATCTAATCGTTTGGCGCAACGGTGATCTTGGGGTCGAACGGCGCCAGGGGATGGGATGCCCTAATGACCGCGCTTTGGGATCGCTTGGCGACGATGTCCCGAAGCTGAGGATAGGGCAAGGTCACCGTTTCGTAGAGGTCGAGGTGGTCCCACATACAAATCAGGTGAAAGTCGGCATAGGATGGTTGGGTCGCTTGGAAAAGGGAAATGTGGTCTTCCAGCCACCTCAAGCCATGGCGAATCCCTTGTTCCGCCTTCTGGAAATAGGCGTGGGGTTTGGGATCGAGCCCGGTGCGCGCCGCGAGGATGAGCTTGACCTCGTTGGCCATGATGTTGTTCATGACCGCTCGTGCGTTGAGGATGTCCGGCTGTTGGGTGTTCACCCCGAAACGGTCCGCCGGATCGAGCTTGCGGGTTAGGTAGCTCGCGATATGATCCGATTCCAATAAAACCACGCCGTCGTCCTCAAGGACCGGGACCTGCATCGCGGGGTTGTGGTGGAATTGGGTTGGGTCGGCGGTTGCGACATTGCCGACGTCGATTAATTGGTAGGGCTGTTCCCAGTGGTCGAGCAGCAGGCGGATCTTGCGCGAGAAATGCGACTTGGGCGTCGCGAAAAGTTTCATGAAAAACCTCATTCGATTGGGGACTGTTACCTGGGTATACGTCCGCGGGTGGCCTGAGTTTAAACCCGTTGCCCGCGGCATGCGTATGGTTAATGATATCTTGATCTCGTTTACGTGATAAATCGGTGCCCACACCACCAAGGAAGGAACCATGAAGCAAACCGAGGAAACAAAACTTTTTGACGAACAACACGCGGGTCGGTATGACCGTGAATTTGCCGCCGTCGCCCCGCTCAAGGATGCGATGCACCTCATTACGCGTTTTGTGTTGGCCGACGCGCCCGCCAATGCCCGCGTTTTGTGTGTCGGCGCGGGTACGGGCGCCGAGTTACGCTATCTCGCCGCCCTATTCCCGGATTGGACTTTTACCGCGGTGGATCCGACGGCGGCGATGTTGCGCCGCTGCCACGAGGCCTGTGACAAGGCGGGTATTTTGGCGCGTTGCCGGTTTCACGAGGGGACTTTGGATACCCTCGAGGATGAAACGCCCTACGATGTGGCCACCTCGGTTCTTGTTTCGCACTTTATCTTGGAACGGTCCGCGCGGGTGGCCTTTTTTGCCGAAATCGCGCGCCGTCTCCGCCCCGGTGGCCGGCTGGTTTCCGCCGACATCTGCGCGGATACAGCGGGCGCCGATTTTGACGGATTGTTCGGCGTTTGGCAAAACATGCACCGGTTTCTGGGCAAAAACGAAGCGGAAGTGACCGGAATGCTGCCGATGTTGCGGGAGAAAGTCGCCATTCTGTCTCAGGAGGAAATCGCCGCGCTGATGGTGGAAGGCGGGTTTAGCCAACCGGTTCCCCTATACCAGGCGATGATGATGCGTGCCTGGAGCGCCCGCCGCGCGGGGGGTCGGTAGGCGCAATTGAAGACGGTCCCGCGCGTTTTTTCCTAGCCCGCATTTCTCACAAGGATTCGTCGCGAGAAGCAGAAAGCCTTGTGCGTCATGGGGGCTCGGCATACGCGAAGCCCCATTCGCAATTTGGACTGGGCAAACCTGGCCGAGGATTGGGGATATTGAGGTTGAAACCCTGTCGGCAGGTTGTTTACCGAGAACCACGCGGACCCGTCCGAAACCTTGATGGTCATTGATTCGGCGTGATTCTTGGGTCGGTTAGGTTTCGAGGAAATCGGCCGGTTTGTCCAAGTCCCAGAGTTGATCGTATTGGGTTCGGCTGATGTAAAAGTTGCGAATCAGATCGTTGGCATCGGGATCGCCCTCATCATCCAGGGTAACCGAGACCAGGTTGGCAAGGTACAGGTCCTCGCATTGATTGCAGAAGCGTAACTTGAGCAACCAGAAGGGTTGGTCTTCACTTGGTTGAAGCGACAGCAGCCCACTCAAATCACCACCTTCGATTTGGTGTTTGAGTGTATGGACGTCGCCGGCGGGGGCGAAGGGCCCGATTTGGGTATCGGCGTCCACCCAGCAGCTGCAATCCTCGCAATAGGGTAGGTTGCGAATTTGGTCCCACGGGTAGATCGAAATCGTGAAGATCAGAATCATTGCTTCTACCCCCCAAATACTCCAGGTAAGGATCGCGGGGAGGGGTTTGTCGGAGAATTCCCAACGGCCGTTGTCGGCAAGGTATTGGGCGAACGCAAATAATTCAAGGGGATGCCAGACCAAGGGACGGCCCTCGACCATCACTTGGAGCAGGGCGACCCAGGAGCCATACCAGGCGGTGATGCCGGTCACCAAACCCAGTGCCAGGACAAGGCCCGGATTTCGGATTTTGGTGGCCTTGGATAAAACGTGGAGCAGGGTTGTGAGCGCGAGGATGAACCCGAACAGAAGCAGGAATTTCACCAGGATGTAGGGGAAAAGATGGACCATGGTCGCGTAGATGAACGCCAAAAGTGGCGCGCTTAACAGGCCGGCCGTCGCGACAACCACGGGTCCGTAAGGGGTGGTTTGACCGGAATGTTCAAAAAAGCCGTAGTCTTTCATAGCGAATTCCAGAGGAGATGGGATGACGGCCCAGGATGGCGTTTGGCATCTCGGTCCTAACCCCTACGCGCAAAATTTAGCATTTTCCACGGAGGTTCCTGCAAATTTTAAGGGGAGGTGACTGAAGAAAGGTTGTTTTGCGTATTTTTGTTGTCTTGTTGACTTTTTTATTTGCCAGAAGAAAGCCAATCTATTAGTCTGTTTAAGATTTGTTCGTGTCGCCGCCAAGGCGCTTTCTTTTTTATCTTCCATTTTTTTAACTAACCGATCCAAGACCCAACCTATGCCACCGCGCCTGGTTTCGATCCCGTTCGGCTTGCTCCAGCCCCCTTTTTCTTAAAATTACCCCCATCCAACTTCAAACCCTTCTAGCTGTTGAACACGCGTTTTTCGTTTGTTTTCCCGGAGGCCCCTTGCGCTTTTTTATTCCCCTCTTCTTCCTCGTGATCCAACCACTCGTCGCGGGGGATGCGCCCGTCTGGCCCCACGCCTTTATGGAGGCCGAACCGGCGACCCTGCTCGCCGCGGCCAAAGAACAGGCCCCCGATCTTCCCAACGAAGACGGTTTGACCATGCTGGCCTTGGAAGAACGGGTCGAGATCGGCCCCGACGGGCGGCGCACACACATCTTGCGCGAGACCTACCAAATCACCCGGTACGAGGGTTTGCAGGAATACGGTGCCCTGGAAGCGGAATGGCGTCCTTGGTATCAGGACCGACCGCGATTCCGGGCGCGCATCATTCGGCCCAACGGCGAAAGCCACCAGCTTCAGCAAGGCGATGTTGTCGAGAGCGCGGCCGATGATGCTGAAAAAAATCAATTTAGCGAGGATCGCCGCTTGCGCGCGCCCTTGCCGCACTTGGTGGTCGGCGCGGTGATTGAGGCGGAAACCATCACCCCCGGCGTGCGCCCTTTCTTTCGCGCGGGCGACGCCTGGGCGGTTCATTTCCGTACCGCGCCCTTTCCCCAAAAAGTGGTGGTGTCGGTCCCGGAAAACACCGCGCTTTCCCATGCGGCGGAAGCCGATATGGTTTTGGACCACGAGGTTCGCCAAGAAAACGGCCGTGCCGTCCACACGTGGCGACTGGTCACGCCGCCGCCGGAAATCGATCTCGACGCCTTTTTGAGCAAGGGCACCTTTACCCACGGTCGATTGAGTTTGGCGACGGGGGCGTCCTGGCAGGCGGTCGGCGCGGCCTACGCGACCTTGGTGGACAACGCCTTGGCCAACCAAAACTATCCCTTCGACTTACAATCTTGGGTGGTGCCCGGGGACAACCGCGCCACCGCGATTCGGTTCAACAATGAACTGGACCCTTTGGTGCGCTACACCGGCCTGTACTTGGGCGACAAAGATCTGGTGCCCACGGCGCCGGATGTGGTGCTGCAGCGGGGTTACGGCGACTGTAAGGACAAGGCGACCCTGCTCACCGGCATGCTGCGCCAGGTGGGCATTGCCGCGGATGTCGCGCTGGTCAACGGTTCCGGCCACAAAATTGAGCCCAAAACGCCCGGCTTGGGCGCTTTTGACCACGCCATTGTGGTGGTCCCGCGCGAGGACGGCACGCGATTTTGGGTCGACCCCACCGTTCCCCTCAACCGCACCGGCGCCCTTCCGTTTCGTTTGCACGGCTCCCTTGCACTGATTGCCGATCCCGAGAATCAAGGTTTGGTTCGCATTGGGCCGGCTGTCGCGGAAGAACACGGCGTCCGTTTTGACCTTCAGCTTGACCTCCGGCGCATGGGGACCGGGACGACGACGGCCAATACCCTGCCGCGCGGCAACAGCGAAGCCAATTTCCGTTCCGAGTTCCGCGATATGGTGAACGATTTCGACGGTACCCCGGATGCACAGGGCGTTTCAACCAGTGTGAGGGACATGGTTGCGCCGATTGATTTGCGTCGGCCCTGGACCCGCGCGGTGACCTTTGCCAACCATCCCGGTTTGGTGACCACCCACGAGGGTGCCGAACTCCAGGTGCCGGTCCATTGGCTGCTGGATCACGTGCCGGTGAGTTTGGGGCATACGCACGATGAAGCCGCGCACGAGGCTTTGGTTTACGAGGCCGGCGTTTATACGATGGACTACACCATTTTGGTGCCCCGTGATTTTGAAGTGGTTACCCCGTTCAAGGAATTGGATTTTAAAACCGAACACGTGCGGTTCAGCACTGAAAGCGAAACGCCCAACCGCGGTCGGGTGGTGTTGCGTTTTGAGGCGGGCCGGTACGGCAGGGAAGAGGTGACCGCGGTACGGGCGTTTTTGAAGGCGATCAGCGCCGCGGACTTTACCCAATCCTACAAACACAAGGGCTTGAAGCGACTTGCGGAAGAGGCGATGCCCGAGGCCTTTGCGCTGCTGCGTGAGGCCCGTGATCAGGCGCCGGACGCCATGGCCCATTTCCGCTTGGGCCAGGCCCTGATGGAAGTCGGTTTGCTGGAGCCCGCTTTGACCGAGATCGAGCAAGGGTTGGCCTATGAGTACAACGTGGCCGAGGCCTTGTACGCCGCCTCCGTCGCCGCGCACAACTATTTTGGCCAGGAGTTGGGGCCCGCCTTTGTGCGGCCACGGACCATAAAAATCATCGACACCGCCCTCGCCGCTTTTCCCGACGATCCCCACCTTCAGACCGCCCGTGCCCTCGCCGAAAACCTCGATGGCAATGGGATGTTGAGCCTGGATCGCGAGGTGCTGGACCGAAGTTATGCGTTCCTCAAAGAGGGGACCTTTGCGGGTCTGGAAAGTGAGAGCCAGGTCCAGGTGCTCCTCAACCGTTTTTTTGCGCGCGATTACGAAACCCTGGCCAAGTTAACCGCGGCGGTGGAACCCCCGGTACGCCTGCTGTTTGAACTCGCGATGCACGCCGACCAGGGCCGCCTGGCGGAAACCTTCGACAAGGTGAACCGGGTTCGCGATCCGCGTTTGCGGTTGATGCTGCTGGTGCAGGCAAGTGATTTGGTGTCGCGCAATCGGAATTATCCGGCTTCGATTGCGCTGCTCGAGAGGGTGAACATGCCCGAGGCCCGCGCCTTGCTCGAGAAGCGGCGTCGCTTTATGGGCGCTGCCAAACCGGTTGCGCTGGATGGTTTTAAGGCGGACGATCCCACCACCCCGCTGTACAAACTGCTCGCCAACCTGTGCACCGTCGGCGCCGACAAGCCTTTTGGCAACGATGAGATCTTTTTTGAGGAAGACGAAACCACCCTCAAGGCGGTGCAGACGCCGTACGCGGGGATTGCCCACCAATTGGTGTTGCGTGGCCAGGAAGAACCGGGCCTCAACCAAAGGACCATTACGGATATTTTGGTGAGCAATGTGAGCATGACTTTTGTCGACGGCTTGCCCGAGGAAACGCGCGCGCGGGGTCGCGTGGTGAAAATGGCCTTGGCGCTCGACGAGGAGGGCGGGCATTACTTTTGGGTGTTGCCGAGTGCGGACGGGTACCGGATCGCGTCTTTGCTTGCCTGGGGCGGTTCGCTTGGAAAAGGGCTGCGTCACGCGGTCGGCGCGGGCAGGGAGGCGGACATCACCGCGCTGATGAAGGTGTTGTTGGATCCGCAAAACGCCGATGCCTTTCGTTTTATCAAGATCAAAGGATTGGACGAAACCTGGAACCAATTGAATCCCGAGGGTGAAACCCATTACGGGCTTGCGGCGGCGCTACTCGGCCCGGCGAAGGCGTTGACGCGCAAAGAGTTGAAGGAACTGACCGCTTTTGCGGACGGGTTCGAACCGGGCGAATTAAAAGATCGCATATTGCAGCAGGTCGCCGCGGGTTGGGTGGCGCGCGGCAAGGCCAAAAAAGGCGCGACCCTGTACGAAACCTGGTACCGCGAACAGCCGGAACATGGTCAGGGCGTGGTGCTGATGCGGCTCTACCACCAGGCCGGAATGAATGCGCGTGAGGCGGAATTGCTGGCGGAACTGGAAACGGCGGGCGAGGACGGCATGATGCTGCGCCACCACAAGGTGGAGCGCCTGTTGGACAGCCGCGATTACAAGCGGATCCTTGAAGAGATGAACGCGGCGGCGGATCACAAGATCAGTTCCCTGATGGGGGCCGCCAATGATGTGGCTTGGCTTTATTTGTTCATCGAGGGTGCCTCGATGAAAGAGGCGATCAAGATGGCTGAGTCATCGGTGGTGGTGGTTGACCCCACGCAGGGACGGGTTCGCGCCTCGGGTCCCACCTTGCATACCTTGGCGACCTTGCATGCGACCGACGGCAACATTGGCAAAGCCCTGGAGATGTTGCGGGAAATGCTATCGGTGGAGCGGCGTTTTGTGCCCGAGGATGAGGATTGGTATGTGCTGGGATTAATCGCGCGCCAGATCGGTTTCGCGGAGACGGCCAAAACCTATTTCGAACGGGTCCCGGTCGATGAATCGGCGGTGTCGACCTACCAACTGGCTCAAATGCGCCTGGCCGAATCAACCAAACCCCCCGCCACCCCCCAAAAAGCAAAACCAGCCAAGGGCGGAACCGTCCCGCGTTAACCCGCGCTTTCCGTGGGGATTGGCGACAAAGCCGGTCGTGGGTTGTCGGCGGTGGGCCGGGTGCCGAGGCCGGCGTGTTGCTGCAACCGTCGGCCACGGACCCTGCCCGAGATGCGGCGGTGGGCTGAAGCGCCTCGCCGCATCGGGTGGTGCAAACCATCCGGGTGCGGGGTAGGTGTTCATGAGGTCTGGGTGCGTTGGGCGGTTGGCGCGAAGTTGCGCGAATGGTAGCAAGACGGCGAAACACGGGCGTCGGCAGCGGCGGATGCGCAACAGGTTGTCCGAAGGCGACTGAGAAAGGGGCGAAACAGGAGTCCGCCGACCCCAAGCGAACATAAAAACCGGGGACTTCGGCGGATTTCATAAGTGTATTAATTATAGCTGTTTATAGGAAGTCAGCGAAAATTCGCTATTTTTAAAAGGTGCCAAAAACAGACATCTGCGAAATCGGCCCCTTAACACCCTGGGAATAAGTGTGTTAAAAAGGCTGCAGTCGCAACGGCCTCAGGGTCGTTGCGCGGATGGAAACGCGTTCGCGCTCGACACGCTCCCAGCCAGAGAGTCGCAACGGCCTCAGGGTCGTTGCGCGGATGGAAACAGTTTGCCAAGGCTGAAATCATGACCACGGTGAGTCGCAACGGCCTCAGGGTCGTTGCGCGGATGGAAACCTAAAGCAGGACACAGTTCAAGCTGACCGCTACCGTCGCAACGGCCTCAGGGTCGTTGCGCGGATGGAAACTTCCAGGTCTTGACCGTACTCACACCGCGAACCGTCGCAACGGCCTCAGGGTCGTTGCGCGGATGGAAACCGATTGTCGAGATTATGCCGTATTGCCCCTTTGTCGCAACGGCCTCAGGGTCGTTGCGCGGATGGAAACCCATAGCCTTGGGGTTCTTGCTGCCGCAACAGCGTCGCAACGGCCTCAGGGTCGTTGCGCGGATGGAAACTCTGGTACGTCACCGCCGAGGAGTGCCACGAAGGTCGCAACGGCCTCAGGGTCGTTGCGCGGATGGAAACGTTAACCCGGCCAAAGGTGGCGGGTTGATTTCGTCGCAACGGCCTCAGGGTCGTTGCGCGGATGGAAACTGGCCTGGCTACTTAAAGACAACAAAATCGCGCTGTCGCAACGGCCTCAGGGTCGTTGCGCGGATGGAAACATCGTCATCACCTCCGGGGATTGTAAATGTTCGTCGCAACGGCCTCAGGGTCGTTGCGCGGATGGAAACGTGTTGGATAACACGGAAAAAACACCGTATTTTGTCGCAACGGCCTCAGGGTCGTTGCGCGGATGGAAACCCCAATTTAGGGGGGTGAATCGTGGCATCGAAAGTCGCAACGGCCTCAGGGTCGTTGCGCGGATGGAAACTTTAACCCCGAGAATGTTTTCGCTCGGGAAAGGTCGCAACGGCCTCAGGGTCGTTGCGCGGATGGAAACCAGCGTGGGACCGCACTACCACCGGTGCGGTATGTCGCAACGGCCTCAGGGTCGTTGCGCGGATGGAAACGCACGCTGCAAGGGCGCGGTTACAGAATTACAGGTCGCAACGGCCTCAGGGTCGTTGCGCGGATGGAAACTTTGTATAACTCAGCTTGTAGCGGCGGCAAGTTAGTCGCAACGGCCTCAGGGTCGTTGCGCGGATGGAAACCAGCCGATCCGCGAATACGCCGCGGGGGTCTGTCGCAACGGCCTCAGGGTCGTTGCGCGGATGGAAACCGACCCTGGGCCAAACTGGCGAATCATATGGAGTCGCAACGGCCTCAGGGTCGTTGCGCGGATGGAAACCCGTGGGTGTCGCGACGGGCGATGCTCCAAACCGTCGCAACGGCCTCAGGGTCGTTGCGCGGATGGAAACAAAACTGGACCTCGCGTCATATCCGCGCGGGTGGGTCGCAACGGCCTCAGGGTCGTTGCGCGGATGGAAACGGTGCAATTGGGCGACGTTATCGCTCTCTTGAGTCGCAACGGCCTCAGGGTCGTTGCGCGGATGGAAACCAACAGCGGATGGTCCGCTTGTAGATCTCCCGTGTCGCAACGGCCTCAGGGTCGTTGCGCGGATGGAAACCCAACAAAACCATTGAGTTCGTAAGTAACCCCGTCGGAACGGCCTCAGGGTCGTTGCGCGGATTGAAAGAGGGTAATCGGTTGGAACGGTAAATTACGAGCGTCGCAACGGCCTCGGCTCCTGGCATGAGCCATTTCAGCGAGAAAGTTTGCTTGAGGGTTCAGAAAGCGCTTTTTGCATGGAAATTTCCAAAAGTTCAGAGAAAACGTCAAAGGGAGTGAACCATGACGCCTTTTGTGTTCTGTCTTTTGTTAACAACCTTAATGAGCGAACCCATGGTTGGCGCCGATGCTTCCCAAAGCATCGCATCCTCCGAAATCACCGTGCCCTCCGGCGCGCTTGATTCGGAACTCGCCCCAACCACCCAGACTGACCTTAACCGTGAAAATAAATCCCATCCCCCGCTGCTTGTCTCCGCTTCCGCGGTGCGGAGTGGCGGCGTCTGGCGGCTGGTGTACTCCACCACCACGGCCACCGTGCAAGGGGGCTGCGCGCCCTACAGCTACCAATGGCGTGCCGGTCCCTATGTGGTTCCCGATAGAGGGCTTACCGGTGCTCAGGCGCGGTTCATCACCGCGCTAGGGACGAATTCCTACGCGACCGTGACCGTTACGGATCGCTACGGCGCAACCGCCACCACATCCGTGCAGCTGTACTACCCGCTTCCGCCCTGGTAATCGCGGCTCGATCCTGAAACCCACCTAAGCGAGCGGGAACCCGGCCGGCGGTTCCCGCTTTTTCCAGCGCCGGCTTGAAGCAGCATCACCTCGCGGCGTCACCTTCCGCCAAGCGGGGGCAGGACCCCACATCCGCCTTCCTCGGACTTCGTCGTTACCCAATTCGCCTACCCTGTTTTATTACCCGGCGGGCTAGCGCGGGGAACGCGAGATCATGCTCGCGCGCTCAAAAGTGAATCCAGCGCAGACTCAGGCTTGCTCGAGTCATGGCCTTTGTGTCGAATCTCGGCGCATTTCGCGCCAAACCTCGGCGCATTTCGCGCCAAACCTCGGCGCATTTCGCGCCAAACCTCGGCGCACTTCGCGCCAAACCTCGGCGCATTTCGCGCCAAACCTCGGCGCATTTCGCGCCAAACCTCGGCGCATTTCGCGCCGAACTGTGCCCTTGCTCGCCCGCCGCGCACCCTTTCGCTTAACCCGGTTGCGCAGCCAGGTTTGGCCGTTTGCAAGCGCCTCGCGAAGCCGGGTCTGGGAACACCACCCGCCAAATCCAGGTCCGCCGGCACCCAAACGTTAATCCAACCTTAATCTTCGTCGAATAGATTAGGGAGGGAGGGCCCCGGCCCTCATCCCCTCACGAGGTGCCCGACCATGAAACTTTTGCTGGTGGAAGATTCGCAGCGGCTTCGCAACGCGCTCAAGAAAGGCCTTGAAAAAGAAGGTTTTGCCGTGGATGCAATCGGTGACGGCGCCGAGGGCCTGGAATGGGCCCTCGCCTACGACTACGACGTGCTCGTGCTCGACTTGATGCTGCCCGGCATGAACGGGCTCGACCTCCTGGCCCGCCTCCGCAACGCGGCGCGCCAGACCCATGTCCTGATTCTGTCCGCCAAAGATCAGGTGCAAGATCGCATCCGCGGTCTCGAACTCGGTGCCGATGATTACTTGATCAAACCCATTGATTTCAATGAGTTGGTGGCGCGCCTCAAGGCCTTGGTTCGCCGTCGCTACGCCGCCAAAAGCCCGATCACCACCATCGGCGCGGTCAAGGTTAATACCGCCCTCAACCAAGTCTGGTGCAACGACCGCGAGGTCGCGCTCTCACCCAAGGAGTTCGCCCTCCTTCAATTCCTGCTCGCCAAACGCGGCCGCGTGATGAGCCGCGATTTAATCCGCGATCACCTCTACGAGGGCTACGGCGACGTCACCGGCAATGTCATTGATGTGGTCGTCTGTAAAATTCGCAAAAAAGTGCGCGTCGCCGGCCAGGCCGATTTGATCCAAACCAAACGCGGTTTTGGTTACGTGATTCCATGAAAAAAACGCTGTTCCTCGGCGGGCCCGGCTCCATCCGCGGCACCCTGACGGCGGCCCTGCTGGTCGGCGCCGGCACCGTGGTCCTCCTCATCGCGCTTTTGCTCGACCACCAAATCCGCGCCTTTTTGCAACAACGCTACGACCGCGACTTGCTGCGCGGTGCCGAGATGTTAATTACCCTCACCAAAGAAACGGAAGAAGGGGTGGAACTCGATTTCGCCGGCGAGTTTATGCCGCGTTTCGAAACCCCGGCGGGCGGGCATTTCTTCGAATTGTGGTTACCCAACGGCGAACTTCTCGAGGCCAGTGAATCCCTGGCGGGCGGCCACATTCCCCTCCCGAACCAACCGGTCACGGCGGCGGTTTTCCAAGATCTCGACGGTCATCCGCTCGGGCGCTGTCGCGTGGTGCGCCTTTCGTTTGTACCGCAACGGGAAGGTGAGGAAGAAGACGGCCCCTTTGATGCCGAGGGATTTATCGCCGACGATCAAGCGCTGTCAAGCGGTGACCAGCCGGTGATGACCTTGTTACTCGCCCGCCGACGCGACGAATTCGACGCCTTCCTACACCTGATTCGCGCCTGGATCTGGGGATCACAGGCTTTGTTGCTGGCTTTTATCATCGTGCTGGTCCGGCTTGCGCTTCAGCGCGGATTGCGTCCCCTGGATGCGATTCGCGATCAGGTCCAAAAAATCGACCACGAGAATCTGGCCACCCGCATTGTGCCGCCGACCCAGGCCGATGAACTCACCCCGGTGGTCCAGCAACTCAACGCCTTGCTGCAACGCTTGGACGAGGCCGTGGCCAGGGAACGTCGGTTCACCAGCGATGTCGCCCATGAATTGCGCACCCCGCTCGCGGAACTGCGCACGCTGAGCGAGGTCGGCCTGCGCAACCGCGACGACACCGCGCTCCTCACCGGTTTCCTGGAAGACGTGCACGAGGTGGGTTTGGAAATGCAGCAACTGGTCGAAAATTTATTGGAACTCAGCCGCTGCGACGGTGGCCGTCGCATGCTGGTCACCGAGCGCGTCGATCTGGTGCAGGTCGTCGCCAAGGCTTGGGCACGGGCGCAACCCCAGGCCGGCTCGCGCACGCTTGCACTGGATGCGCCCACGAGCTTGACGGTTACCACCGACCGCGCCCTGATTGAACACATCGTGCAGAATTTGGTCAACAACGCGGCCACCCACGGCCCCGACGGCTGCCGTATCGCCGTCACACTCGAGGCCGCACCCCATCCAGGCTTAACCATCAGCAATCCCGCGCCGGATCTGGAAGCTGCCGACCTCTCTTGTTTGTACGACCGCTTCTGGCAAAAGGACGCGGCCCGAACCGGAGGCAAAAATACCGGGCTGGGGCTGGCCATTGTCCACGCCTTTTGCCAACACGGCGGCATCCAGCTCGACACTTCTCTGGTGAATCACAACCTGATTTTTAAGCTGCGTTTTCCAGCTACCCCGCCACCGGCCGCGCACGGCGACGGTGCCGCGGGTTAAATCCTATTCGGCCCTTCACCCCCAATCCAGCCCCCATTGCTCCCCAAAGGAAGGAACCATGCTTTTTGCCTGGCTTTTGCTACCCCTGACATGGTTCGCGGGCGACGGCGCCCCCGGCAACGAACCGCCTGCTGTTGCGGAAACGGTCACCGTCCGTTACCAACGGAGCGACTTTCAACACCGCGCCGCCGACCCGGTCCCGACCCTGGTTTATGACCAACTCTTTTTTGATCGCTTCGAACCGCTTAGCCTGGGCGATATCCTCAAACGCTTGCCAGGGATTACCGGCAACGCGGATGCCGGTGAGTTCGAACGCGCGCGGCTGCGCGGCCTGCCCGCGCGCCACACCACGATCCTGATTAACGGCCAACCGATGCTCACCGCGGCCGACGACCGCGCCGCCGCGCTGGACCGCATCCCCGCCGCCCTGGTCGCCCGTGTCGAAATTCGCCGCGGTCCAAGTGCCGCCGACCAGGCCGCGGGCATCGGCGGCACCATTAACATCGTGCTGAAAGAAAACCAAGAAGGCGAGAAACCCACCTGGACCGCGGCCGCCCATGCTTACGAACACGCGGACCAACGCAAGGGGCACGGCGCCTTCTCGCAAGGGTTCACCCTCGGGCGCGGGCGCCTCAACCTCCACGGGAGTTGGCAACAGCGCTACAACCCCAAACGGCAAACCACCTTACTTAGTGAGGCCGACCGCCCGGACCTCCTGCAAAGCGAGCGCAACACCTTGGAAGCAGAAGACCTTAGTCTGGCCTTGGATTGGCATCGGCAGGAGGCGTCGGGTCGGCGCTGGTCCCTTTCGGCCTTTTGGCTCAACTCGGATCGCCGGGAAAGCGAGGAGGCGCGCATTCGACCGCGCGCGCTCCCGCCGGCGCGATCAGGCGACGGCAAAAACAATCCCGAATCGGGTGATGCGGATGAGGACGAGGATGACGAGGACGACGAGGACGACGAGGACGACGAACCCCTCGAATCTGATCCCTTTGATTACGGTCACGAAACCCACCGCGGCGGACGCCTGCACGCGGCGTTTACCCAACCCACCCGTCAAGGCGGTCATCTTCAAGCCAAGCTCAGCCACAACCTGTTGGACCTCAACCGCGACGCCGAGATCGGTACCCGGCAGGAGGGTGTCGAAGAACGGGATACCACGCGCATCGATGATCGCGAGACGCGGCTTAACCTCGACTGGACCCATCGATTGAATGCCACCCGCAACCTAACCACCGGTCTCCTCCTGGCCGAGCGCGAGCGAGACGCGGCGCGCGGCGAAACCGGTGAAGCCGAGATGCCGGCGGCGCAGACGTGGTTCCGCATCAAGGAAGGTCGCGCCGAGGGTTTTGCCACCTTGGATTGGCAACCGGCACCCGCGCACGGTTTCCAATTCGGGCTGCGCTTGCAACACCTGGAACGCCGTTTCCCCGGAACGGCGTCGTCGCGCCAAACCCAGACGATCCTCCCGGCGTTCCATTACCGCTGCCGGCCCGACCCCAACACCACCTATCATTTAAGTCTGAGCCGCGCCCTGACGGCGCCGGATTTCCAAAACCTCCAGCCTTTTCCCCTTCGCGACACGCCTCGCGACGGCCTGACCACCCTGGGCAACCCCGGACTACGGGCCGAAACCGCCTGGGGCCTGGATGTGGGCGTCCATCGAAGGCTGCATCACCACGGCAATGTTGGGCTCAACCTGTACCATCGCGCGATTCGGGATCATGTCGCGGCGGCCTCAATCGGTCCACGCCTGCTGTTGTTCCAAAATCTCGGCGACGCACGTGCCTCGGGCCTGGAACTCGACCTCGGGTTGCCGCTCCACGCCGCCGGCCTCCCCAATGTCAGCCTTTTTGCCAACCTCGCCTTGCACCACACCGCGTTGCGCGATCCACTCACCGGTGCATCGCGCGCCTTTAACGGCCAAGCGGACGGGGTGCTCAACATGGGTTTCATTCACGGCATGCCGGGTCGGGGCCTGGACTGGGGTGTTAATTGGCTGATGCAAGGCGAAAGCCGCGAGTGGTTGTACGACGAAACCGTGGCGGAAGCCGCAACCCACAATGTCGAGGCCATGGTTTCGTGGCGACGCGGCGATTGGTCCCTGCGCCTGACCGCCCGTAATCTGCTCGACCACGCCAAACGGCTCAGTTATCGGACCTATGACGGCGCGCGCACCGAGGCGTTGCCGGCGGAGATGGGACGGGAAACGGAACGCGCGGGTCGCCGTTTTTTCTTGGTGTTGGGCTACCGACGATGATCCCTGTACCGAGGGAAATCCGTTGGTGAGATAAGCGTTCCTTGGGATCGGGTGGGACGACTGGCACCCAAAAGCCGCGGTCGGGAGACCATCCCGACCGCGGCTTTTTACCTAAGAAACGCTGACGCGGTGATTTTAGCTAAACCTCTGGGCGACAACGGTCTGTGAAAATGCTCACCGCACCCAATGGGTGCGCGTCGTGCGCGACCGCGGTCCGCTTTTCCCAAACCATTTCGCTCCAGACTTTTAGCCAAAATACCTCGCTCTTATCGCGCTTCTTAGGTTTTAGTGAGGGTGTGCGCGTTGGTTCGATTGCGATGAACTACCGTGTTTTTGAACTTATTTGGCCCATATTCATCATTTTTTAATGTTTAATATGTTTGAGAGGATACTGTTATTTAATCTTGGTTTATTGTGTGTTGTTAATCTGTTGGAAATCTGGGTGCATTATATTGAATATCAACGAAGGGCGGGCGTCTTATGCGAAGCCTGACTTCGTAAGTTAAAAACACACAACAATTTACTTGGATGCTCTTGGAGGCTTACCATGAACGGTTTATTTGTGTCTTTTCGTTTTCTTTTGCTGATGTTCCTTGCGTTTTCTGTGGCCACACCGCTTTTCTCTCAGGATGAAGAACCCTGCGATCAGGAAGAAGATCCACGTGCTTTTTCCAGTGAGTTTCGTACCGATGGGTGTCGGTGGCGCACCCGCTTTTTGGCACACCGTGCCGATAATCCCTACTGGCCGATGGAGCCAGGTTGGCAGGTGGTATTGGAGGGTGAGGATGACGGTGAGGAAGTGCGGGTTGAGATCACCGTGTTGCAGGAATTCAAGAGGGTTGCCGGTGTTCGCACGCGTGTGATTGAGGAACGCGAATTCATCGACGGTGAATTGTACGAGATTTCCCGAAATTATTTTGCGATTTGCGCCGCTACCAACGACATCTATTATTTTGGGGAAGATGTGGACTTTTATGAAGATGGTGAGGTGATCGGCCACGACGGGAGTTGGTTGGCGGGTGTCGACGGCGCGGTGGCCGGGATTTACATGCCGGGTACGCCGCTGTTGGGCGCGCGTTTTTACCAAGAGGTCGCGCCCCATATCGCGGAGGATCGTGCCGAGGTTGTGGACATGGGCAGCATTCAAGTGGGTGATCAGTGGTTCGAGAACGCGGTTATGTTCCATGAAACAAGTCCCTTGGACGGCCCTTGCGCGATTTCCACCAAGGTCTACGTGGCTGGAATCGGCATGGTGCAAGACGACAACTTAACCTTGGTGGAAGCGGGTTACCAGTTCCGCATCGCCAACGAAGCCCCGTTCAAACAATAACGACCCTGGTTCGGATCAACGCGGACCAAACGACCGATCAGCCCCCGTCCCGGGGGCTTTTTGCGTGGGTGTTCGGGGGGCGCTCGCTCGAGGGTTCATGTCCCTTCCCGGCCGGTTAGGGTGAAGGGTTCGCCGCGCGCCAGGGTACAGGTCGCGCGGCGAGACCTGAAGGAAGCCGAGGGCGGAACGCTGATCCGACGTACCGGAATCGTATCAGGCGGTGGCATGATGTGCTTGAGGGCTGGGTCGCGGATGTTTACCGCAACGGTGCGTTGGGTGCCGTCCGCGGCGGGGGTCCTGGTTATGGTCAGGGGTGCCCATGCCGTGTCGATGAGCACCTCGGGCGGCGGAAAGGTGGGCGGTTGCGACCGGGAAGGGGCCAAAGAGCGAATCCGCCGACCCCAAATGAACATAAAAACCCGGGACTTCGGCGGATTTTGTAAGCTGTTTTATTTGAGTTGGTTACGGGAAGTTAGCGAAAATTCGCTAATCTGTAAAGGTGCAAGAAACAGACATCTGCGAAATCGACCTCTTAACACGCTGGGAATAAGTATGTTAAAACGTCTAGAGTCGCAACGGCCTCCGAGCCGTTGCGCGGATTGAAAGCGCAGCGACTTAGGTTTATTTGTGTTTTTTTTGTCGCAACGGCCTCCGAGCCGTTGCGCGGATTGAAAGATCTGATGCAATCCGCCACCATTCCTCTTTTAAAGTCGCAACGGCCTCCGAGCCGTTGCGCGGATTGAAAGACATCGCCCTCCTGTAATGCCATGCCGCCACCGTCGCAACGGCCTCCGAGCCGTTGCGCGGATTGAAAGAATGTCGTCAAGTAGGGCACCATGAGATTCGCGTCGCAACGGCCTCCGAGCCGTTGCGCGGATTGAAAGACCAACGCGGGCGCTGTTGATGGCTAAAAAAGTGTCGCAACGGCCTCCGAGCCGTTGCGCGGATTGAAAGGAACGAAATAAGGGAAGACGGCGTTGCCCCATGGTCGCAACGGCCTCCGAGCCGTTGCGCGGATTGAAAGTTGCCATGACCGGTGTAGTGGGAGTCGCCCTTCCAATCTCACCCGTTTCCCAGCGGTGTTCGCGTCGCGCTCCCGTTGCTTGGCCCGCTTCTTTACCCGGCCGCGTAACGTGGGAAGCGCAGCGTGACGCGGGTGCCTTCGCCCAAAGTGCTTTCGAAGCTGAGTTTGGCGCCGACCGAGGCCAGCGCGTTGCAGGCGTAGTGCAGGCCGAACCCGTGGCGGCCTTTGGTGGAGAAACCCAGCTTGCACACGGCGTCGAGGTGCTCGGGCGCCACGCCGCGGCCGTTGTCTTCAACGGTCAGTTGCGTACCGTCCTCGGTTCGGGTCATGCGGATGGTGAGGCGCGCTTGTTCCGTTGCGATCAGCGCATCCAGCGCATTTTCAATGAGGTAGGCCATGGCGCGTTTGATGGTGTAGGTGGGCAGGTTTTCCTGGTTGCTGTCCGCATAGTGGGTTGCCACGGTGACGGGGATCGCTTCAATCCGCGTCGAGAACAAGGCCAGGACGCGCTGCACCGTTTGTTCGTAACGGGTCACGGCGTAAAAGGTGTCGGTGTGGGTGAGCGAGGCCTGGGATTCGGTGAGGCCGCGAATTAAACGCAGGGAATTGGTGAGGTCGGCGACCTCGGTTTCGTGGCGACCGTGCTGTTCCCCCATGGTTTTGGTGAGGCCGCGCAGGTAGTCCAGCACGCCTTGGCTTTTGGGATGGTCCGCCGCCAACAATTGTTCCTGCTCAATCAGGTTGGTGATGCGGTCCAGGGCGCCGATCCAGGTGGGGGTCGGGATGTCATGCAAATGGGTGGCGGCCACGAAGGATTGGTTGAGCATGTTGCCGATGTTGTGCAGCACCGAGGACGCGATGTCGGCCATGCCCGCGGCGTGGGCCTGTTCCAACAACTCTTCCTGGTTTTCTTCCAGGAGTTGGTGGTTTTGGGCGAGGGAGGCGAGGGCCGTCTCCAGGCCCGCGGTGCGTTCGGCGACCTTGGCTTCCAGGGACTGGTTGGCCTCGCGCAATTCGCGGTTGGCCTGGGCGAGGGCGAGGTTTTTCCAGCGGATTTCCAGCACCGCGCTGAGGTTTTGCGAGACATACACCAAAATGTCCATTTCCTGTTGTCCGTAAACCCAATCGCCGTGGTAGACCTGGACCGCGATTACGCCAAAGGTTTCGCCCTGCTGATTTTTGACCGGAACGCCCAGCCAGGCGACCGAGAGGGTGCCCGCATCGTAGTTGAGACCCAGGTTTTCCTGTTCGTCCATGAGCAAGCGTTTGGGTTGCCCGGTACGGAACACGTAATCGGTGGGATGGGAACTGTCGATGTCGGCCACGCGTTCGAGCAGACGCGGTTCGGGGGCCTCGTCCATTTCGTCGCGATGGTACGGGAAGGAGATGGTGTCGGATTCGGGTTCGCGCACGGCGATGTAAAAGTTGTCGGCCGGCATGAGTTCGCCCACCAGTTCGTGGATGCTCTGGTAGAAGGCATCCAAGGGCAACTCGCGACTGATCAAAGCGCTGATCTTAAACAAAACGGACTGGGTCTGTTTCAGTGGGTGATCTTGATTCGGAATATCGCCGTGCATGGCGCCCCCGGATTGGAAAAGGTGATGCGGCATTGTACCACCAGACGGGATAGATTGACGGATCGGGATCAAGGATAACCGTTATGGATTGCTCGTGACGCCCACCCAACCGTGGGGCAGGTTTCAATCCAGGGATTGGGATAGGGAATGGCCGCATGGGAACGGGGCGGCAACTGAAATTCGCGGTTGACCCTAACGGGTTATTTATATTACCTTCTGGTTATGGAACAAATTGGTTATGCACCTCCACCTCCCAACCTCGACGCGGTTTTTGCCGCGCTTGCCGATCCTACCCGACGCGCCATTCTTTCTCGCTTGGCGCAGGGGGATGCCTCGGTCGGCGAATTGGCGCTTCCGTTTAAGATGAGCCAACCCGCGGTTTCCAAACACCTTAAGGTCCTTGAGAAGGCGGGTTTGGTCCAGCGGGGCATTGATAAACAGCGTCGTCCGGCCCGTCTCAATGCCGAACCCATGGCCGCCGCCATTGATTGGTTGGAGACCTTCCGCGATTTTTGGTCCTCCAGTTTTGATCAATTGGACGACCTACTCGAAAGCTTAAAAAAACAAACACCCGAAGGAGACCCCCCGTGACCCAGTTACCGACGTACACGCTTGAACGCTTTTTTAATGCGCCGCCTTCCTTGGTTTGGCGGACTTGGACCGAACCCGAATTGCTCGCCACATGGTACGGACCCGGCGTCGAAACCATTGTTCACCGGCTCGATGTGAAACCCGGCGGTTTATGGCTCAACGAAATGCGTTGGGGCGAAAACGGCTTTTTTCAACGCATGGAATTCACCGAGGTCGACGCGCCCAATCGTTTGGTGTGTTTGATGGCCCACGCCGATGCTGAATGGAATGTGGTCGGCAACCCACGCCAAGCCGATTGGCCGCGGGTATTGTTGACGGAGGTTGATTTCGTCGAAGAAGGGGCGGGTACCCGCATGACCTTGACGTGGACGCCACACGAGGCGAGCGAGGCGGAACGGTCCTGCTTCGCGGCGGCGGTGGCCGGACTCGACCAGGGTTGGGGTGCCGGTATGGATCTGTTGGAAGCGTTGCTCAAAGAATTGGCGGCCGAGGTTTCGACCTAAGAGGCGCGATGAGAGCGAGAGATTTTGGCCAAAGATCTGGAGCGAAATGGCTTGGAAAAAGCGGGCCGGGGTCGCGCCCGACCGCACTCGGTGGCTCTGAGCATTTTTACAGACCGTTGCAGCCCAGAGGTTTCGCTAAAATCACCGCGTCAGCGCTTCTTAGGTTCCCACGCCGGTTAATTATGCTGACGGCGGAATTGCCCAAATCCACGCGGGTGGGTTTGGGCTGTTTCTATTTGGCCTCGATGGCGCGTGGGTCGTGCCCGTGCTTATTCGGGTTGCAGCCAGTTCTCGGCGGGGTACCGGCAAGCGCCGTCGATCATGTGGACCGCGTAGGCGTGGCGTGATTTGGGCGAGCGGTTGGCGTAGCTGAGGTGGGGAAGGGAACCGTGGAGCAGAACCAGGGTGCCCTCGCTGACCGGCAAAGGGACTAAACCTTCTTGTGGCCAGGGGGTGTCGTCGTAGGTGATGAAGCCGGTGCCGCCTTCGGGTTTGCGGATGTAGCGGGATTTGAGGGGTCCGCGATGGTGACCGGGTAGCGCCCACAGGCATCCGTTCTCGAGGGTGGCGTCTTCCAGGGCGAACCAAAAACCCATCACGCTGTGGGGTTCGGTGTAGAGGAAGGTGCTGTCCTGGTGGCAGGTGACCTCGCCGCCGATGCCGGGTTGTTTGAAGATGTACATGGATTGCAGCAGCTTGGGTTCGCGGTAGGCGAGGGCGGCGGCGATTTCGAACAGGCGGGGATCGTCGGAGAGGGTTTTGAAATCGGGGTCCAGGTAATGGAGGGCGTGGCCGATTTTGTTGATCGCCTGATTTTTGGGGACGGTGGGGCGGCCCGCGGCGTCAAAGGCTTCTTCCTCGAAAAAGAAGTGGATGCGCGTGGCGGAGTCGAGGAAGTACTGATCGCGATCCTGTTTGTCGGCTTGGGTAGAAAAAACGGAGACGTGGTCGCCGGGCTCAAACGCGGCGACCTGGGCCGCGGCGGCGGCACGCAGGCGGGCGCAAAGGGCGGGGGTAAGGAAATCGGGCAGCACCAGGTAGCCTTGGTTTTGGTAGGTCTCGCGTTGTGCTTGGGTCAGCATGGTTGTGCGCCTCCAAGAAGGATCAACATCGGCACATTGTGCCACAAAAGCAGGGGATTGACCCGGCGAACCCCATCGAAATGAATGAGGGTTAACCCGGCAAGGGAACCGGATTGGGCGGGGCCGGCCCGACAACCGAAACGAAATGGGTGGGGGCTGACCGGGCAACCGGAACGGATTGGACGCGGGTTGATCGGGTGACGGAAACGAAATGGGTGGGGGCTGACTGGGCAATCGGAACGGATTGGACGTGGGTTGGCCGGGTGATGGAAACGAAATGGGTGGGGGCTGACCGGGCAATCGGAACGGATTGGACGTGGGTTGGCCGGGTGACGGAAACGAAATGGGTGGGGGCTGACCGGGCAATCGGAACGGATTGGACGTGGGTTGGCCGGGTGATGGAAACGAAATGGGTGGGGGCTGACCGGGCAATCGGAACGG
>NZ_JAFREP010000049.1 GCF_017377855.1 Acanthopleuribacter pedis | reverse complement strand
CGGTGGCGGCTGTCGTATTCGTAGCTGGACAGCCGGCCGTCTTTCCTCATCGCGCGCAGGCGGCGCTCGCCGTCCCATACAAAATAAGTGTCCGCGCCGTCCGTTTCTTCGATGCGTTCCAGGTTGCCGTTGGCGGCGGCGTAGGTCATGGTCCGGTCGCGTGTTACCTCCGGCGTCTCGGCCTGGCCGAGCACCCGCGCTTGCGCTTCGCTTTGCGCCGCGATGCGTGGGCCCGCTTGATCCGTGGTCTCCCTTCGGCGCAGTTGGATGTCGCCCCGTTGCGTTCCATCGCCCAAGGCCTGGTCGCGCAGGACCAAGGTTAGGTTTTGCAGCAGTTGCTTGTCGCCGCTGCCGTAGGTCTCATCGAAGCGCAGCGTTTCGTAGCTTGGCTCCGCCCCCGACTCGCCTTCCGGCGGCGGCGGGCCCCGCTCGCCGATGTGTCGTTCTACCGCCACGCTTGCCAAGGTGTGGTTGCTGTTGTACGTCGGCGTCAGAATCTCGCGCAGGTCTGGGCCCGCCCGCGTCACCCGGCTGATTTTGCCGCCGATGTAATCGGCCGCGCTGTCGCATCCGTCGATTTGCGCGCTCCCGTCATAACCCAGCTCAAGCGCAAAACCACCGTCCGCCGATTGGACCGCCGCCAAGCGGTTGCTCCCGTCCAAGGTGACCGAAAACGCGGTGCCGTCGCCCCAGGTCATCGCGGTTGGGTACCCGTTTTGCCAGTCGCCAAAAGCCACATGCATGCCCGCCGCGGCAACATCGGTCATGTTACCCGCATCGTCGTAGCCATAATAAAAGCTGGGTCCCTCGTCCAACCAAATCCCGTTTAAGCGATGGTGCCGGTCGTACGTGTAACTCTGAACCACCCCGTTGCCGTCCCGGTAACTTTGCAGGCGGCCCAGGTCGTCCGAGCTTGGGTCGTAGGTGAACACCTCATGTGACGGCGCCCCCACACCCGACACCTGGGCACGGGTCAAACGCACCACCCTGCCGTTGCCGTCGTACTCGGGAACGGTGGTTTCGCTACCGATCCCCGGCAACTCCGCCGCGGTCACTTCCGATACGGGCGGGGTCGTGGTGATGCGCGTGACACGGCCGTCCGCCCATTCGAGCGCACGCGCCTGGTGATCCGCGCCCTCGAACAGCCCGGTCAATCGGCCGTCCGCGTCATAGGCAAACTGCTTGGCCGCCAATCCCGGATAAGCCACCGATTCGGTTAATCCCCGTTCGTTGATCACCACCGAGACGTTGTTGGGGAAGGACAATTGATTGCTGTTACCTTCCTCAAATAGTGGGAAGGTTTCACCGCCGTTGGTCAGCGATTGCGGCGCACCCCAGGCGTTAAAAGCCACCGTGGTGGACGCCTGATGCGGTCGCTGATGACGAATCAGGTCACCGTGGACGTTGTAATGGAAACTCTCCGGCGCCTGGCCGGCGGGTTTGACGGTGACACACTTGGCTTGGCCGCCGGCGTGGTAGGTCACGGCCACGTCCTGCAACAGGATGCCGTCATTTTCGGTGGTAATGCCGTGGGGCCGGGTCTGCCCGGCCTCATAAGCGTAGGTCACCCGCGTGCCGTCGCTGCTTTCGATTCCGGTCAGGTTCCAACCATCGTAGGTGAAGGACAGCCGCTCGGTGGCGGTAACAAGTTCGGTGATGCGCTGTTCGGCATCACGGACGATTTCCAGCGTTGGGGTGAAGTTACCCGCTGTGTCGTTGACCCCGCGACCCATCAGCAGGCCGTAATGGTTGTAAAAACTTTGGGCGGTGGTGCCGTCAGGTGCCTGCAGCAGCACCTGGTGGTTGTCCGCTTGCCAGGAGATGTGGGTGGTTTCACCGGTGAAGGTGGCGAAGGAAGCGGGCAAGCCGGTGTCGGTGTCGGTGATGATCCGCGCGCCGGCCTCGCCGCGGGTCAAGGTGGTGACGCCGAGCGTTTCCGTGTCCCGTGCCACCTTCACCGCGTCGCCCAGCCAGGTGCGGTGGGTTTGGTTGGCGCTGCTCACGCCGGCGACGGGGTCGGCTTGGATCAAAGGGCCGTCGGCGCGGTTGGCTTGTTGGGTTTCGACGGCGTCGATGACACCACTCGCGCCTTGGTAGCGGGTGCTCAGGGTGAGGTCGCGCGGCGAGGTGCTTTGGTTGATGCGGCCGCGCGCATCGTAACCGTAGCGCGATTCGAGCCCGCCGAGGGTGGTTTTGGTGATTTGGGTGGCGGCGTTGCGGGTGAATTCGAGGGTGCGCCCGTCGCCGGTGGTCCAGGTTCTAAAGGCGCCGTCGGTTGCGGTATCGGGATTGCTCGCGGTCAGGCCGCGGTTCCCGCTCTCAAAACCGGTCACCCGACCCAAGCCGTCGAAACCGGTCCGGCGTTGGATGCCGCTGGTGGTATTGAGCGCATGTTGTTCGAGGCTGTTGCCGTTCACCGTGGTGCGCACCTGGTGATGGATGTTGGTATTCAGGTTGCCCAAATTGGGCAGCGGCACGGGGCCCTTTTTAGATTGGGTATTGAATTCGAACGCAAAGGGTTTCAGCGTTTCGGTGATGTCCACATCCAGCCAGGAGCCGTCGACCGCCGTGGTCAGGGTTTCCCGTTGGTTGAGGTTGTCGGCGACGTGGACGGCGCCTGGGCGGTAGGTCCAGGCAAGCAAAGTCCGTTGGTTTTTGCGCGGGCCGGTGGCTTTGCCAACACCACCACCGCCGCTACCTGTGCCGCCGGCCTCACCTTCGCCCTGCAAACTCAGCGGGTTGCCAAAGGCGTCGGTCGCCAATCGCACGGTGCCCACCCCGTCCACGCGCGTTTCAACCACGCGCCCGAGAGCGTCGACTTTGAGCGGCACGTTGTCGGGCTGACCGACAACCGGCGTGACGGTTAACCCGTCCACAAACAGGCCGGCGTCGGCGCGAACGGTGTAAACCATGGAACCGGCCGGGGTGGTCACACTGGTGAGCACCGGGGTATCGCCGTGGTAGCGGTAGGTGGTTTTGAAGCTCGCGTCGTCGCGGTCGATGCTTTCGGTTAAGCGGCCGTGGTCGTCGTAAACGAAGGTACGCGAACCGGGAGCGGGCCCACCCACGACTTCTACCGCACGCAAGAGCCCGCGCTGATCGGTGTTCAGCGTGGTGGTGCTGCCGTCGGCGCTGTCCACCACGCTGACGATCCGCCGTCCGTCCTCGTAGCGGTACGCGTAATCACGCCGCTGGGCAACCTCACCCAAACCCCGGCGTTCCTGAGTCAAGCGACCCAGTCGGTCGTAGGTCAGGGTGGTTTCCGCACCCAAGCTTTTGCCGCCGACCGGTTGGCCCCAGATGTTGAAGCGGGTTTCCGAAACCACCCCCTTGTTCGGGGTCAGCTTCAGGGCGAGACGGGTTGCATCCGACCGGGCAATCAGCCCACCGCGCGGATAATACCCCAAACTATCGGTGGGCCCGGTTGCGATGCCGGTGACATCCTCGGCGCGCGTCGGAACGCCGCTTGAGGAGAAATGCTGAACCACCTTGGGGCGGCCTGGCGAGACGTTATCGGTGATGGTGACACGGTTATCCGCTCCAACAGCATAGCTCAGGCTCACGGCCGCTTGATCCTGGCCCGGTTCCACGTCAAAGGTGGCCGGGACATGCTGATAACCGGGGGTGGTGTGGTAGGTGGTTCGTTGGCGCAGGCCGTCGACGGCGGTTTCGGCGACAAAGCCGCGGTTGTTGTAGACAAAACGTTGCGCGCGGAAGCTGTCGGCGACCAAACGCTGCTCGTAAACCGTCCGCCCCTCGATCAGCCCGTCAAACGCCAAGCGTTCCCAGGTCAAGGCCCCCGCGGCGGCGCCCCGTGCCCAGCTTTTGCTGAGCCGCCGTTGGCTGCTCGCATCAAAGGTCACCACCCAATCCGGGGTAACCCCGTCACAAGCGGGCACGCTGACCCGCGCGGTCTCGCCGCCGGCCAATTCGAAGGTGTAGGGGGTGTCGGTGCTGCAGTAAGGATCGCGAAACGCGTTGACGGTAACCCCATTGCCGTGGGCGTACCGCCATGCGCCGATCACAAAGGAACCCTCGCCGCTATCTTGTTCGACGGCGGTCAGGCGTTTGATGGGGAGATCGCCGGCTTTAATGCCGGTGTCTTCCCAACGGTAGCGGGTGACACGGGTTTGACCGTCCGGCGCGCTCCGGCGGACCAATACGAGGTAGGCGTCGCTGTCGTATTCGTATTCAACCAAACTGCCGGCCCGATCCACGACTTCCAGCAGGTTGCCGAAGCGGTGCGGTCGGTAGGTACGGTCGACACGCCGGTGCGCGCCGCCGTCGTTGGGGCGGTCGCTCAGGGTTGTGGGTAAATCGGTGACGGCTTGGTCTAAATCACCGCGTTTGAGTTGGTTGTACCAGGGAAAATCTTTGCGTTCGCGTTCGATGACGCGGCCGAACAAGGCGCCGGGCGTACCCGCGGCGGCCTGGTAACGCATCAAGGGATAAATGATGCGGTCTTTTTTGTCGATGCCGCCGGCGCTTGGATCGGCGTCGTCCTCGGCTTTGTTCAGGCTTCGGAAGATGGGTTCGTAGGCAGGCAAGGGCCGGCTGCTGTACCAGGTGGACGTCATGGTTTCCCGGTGGGTCAGGGTCCATTTTTTCTGTTCGTAGGTGAGTTTGCTGAGGGCGTCGTCACGCACGGCGACCTGCGCCCCACCTTCCTTCAAGTCCCCCTCAATCCGCCACAAGCCTGGCTGCCCCAGCAGGATACGTTGATCGGCTTTGAGGCGGTCGGCGGTGATTTGGGTGGGTAAATCCCCGGCGCGGAACCAAACGGCGGAACCCAGGTGCAAAGCGCCGCTGTCGCGCATGGCGACGCCGTAGGTGCCCACCGAACCGAGTAAATCCCCGTGGTGGTAGCGCATGGTGCTGAGGTCGATGCGGCTGTCAACCGAGCTGACCGCGTCGTCCACGGCGAATTCGCTCGGGGTACGGCTGAGCAGGTCGAGGGCGCCGTGGGTGCGGTAGGGATCGTCCGTGGGTGGGTTGATGTAGCGCACGACGAAGGGGTAGCGCTTGACCAGGTTGTTTCGGCCGTTGAGGGTAATTTTTAGGTCGATTTCGAAAGCGAGGATGCCGCGGGTTTTCAGGATTTCCTGCCGCCCCTGCAGCCAGGTGCTGAGTTCGCGGGTGTTGACGCTGATCAAACGCGGTTGGTTCAGCGGTTTGACGGCAAAGCTTTGTTCCCAGTCCGGGTCCAAACAGGTCATGGTCAGTTCCAGGGCTTCGCCGGGGAAGAGTTGAACCTGGAAAGTGCCGACCTCGGTGGTGAAGGCGCGGGTGACGGCCTCGCTCTGGCCTTGGCCGGGGTCCTCCCCGGCGGCGACGTCGGCGGCGTGCAGCACCACGGTCGCTTGGCGCTGCCAAACGTCGGCCACGGCGTTGCGCTGACCCGGGTCGCTGTTCCAAACGGTCATGTCGTAGCTCAGCCAACCCAGTTCACGGCGCAGGGCGGCGTTGACGGGCTGGCGCACCAACTCGGTTTTGCCATTGGTCCAGTAGAGGTAGCCGTCGTGAAAAAACAAGGCGTCGCCGACGGCGTTGTCCAGCTCGGCCCCGAAAACGGCGGTCACGAAAGGCGCCTCGGTGGTGACGGCGATGGGTTCTTGCGGATCGTCTTGGAGGGCGGCGTAGACGGCACGGGCATCCAACAGCATGACGTCCAACGGCTGACCCTTTTGGTTTTTCTGGAAGGTGACGGCGATCAGACCGGTACCCGGGTCGGCGGCGAGGTTGCCGATGCGACCGTCAAACACGAGGCTCACCCGCGGTAGGCTTGGCTCGGTGCGGTCCTTGCCGTCCTGATCCTTGGGGATTTCCAAAAAGTGCAGCAAGGCCTTGGCGTCACCGCGATCCGTGCTGCCGAAGTTTTCGGCGAACAGGGTGAGGTCCACCACCTTGGCGTTGCCCCGATCAACGAGGCCGATTTGGGGAAGGACGGCGGTGCGTAGGCGGAAGCCGCCGGGTCGGCCGGGTTTGCCGGCTTCCTCCGGCCGGGTGATGCCGTCGATAACGGGATAATGACTGCGAAACAGCAGCCGTTGGTCGTACCAGGTGTCCCTGGGCGCGATGAAGGTATTGTTACCGGGCACGAGGCGGCCGACGGCGGGGAAGGTCGCGGCGGCGGCGGTAAAGGCGAGCACCTGTTTTTGGGCATCGGTGTGGACCAAAGGGGCGAGGTCGAACACGCCGCGCGGGTAAAAGAATTGGGCGGCGAGGCCGGCCTCGGCAAAAGCACGGGCCCGTTGGTGCGGACTGAGGTTGGTGTGAACCTGCTGTTCCTTGAGTTCGTCCAGCTTCTCGAGATAGGCGCGCAGGTCGCGCACCTCAATGCGCCCGATCTGGGTACCGATGGATTCAAAGGCGTTGTGACCGAACACCAAAAAGGGGCCGTGGCCAATGACGTCGTTGATGATGCCGGGCGAGGGCAACGCGTGGTGCCCGATGGATTCGAAGGAAGCGCCGGTCCAATGCAGCAGGAAGATGCGGTTGAGCGCTTGATTGCCGTCCCAATAGGTCACGGCCAGCACACTGCCGGCGGGTAATTGTTTGACGGCCTTGCGGGAAGGCCCCTCGATCGCGGCGAGTTCGTCGCCTTCGGGGGTCGCCAACGCCTGTTGGGTCACCAAGGCGGGTTTTGGGAAAAAGGGGCTGGGCGCAACCAACTCATGGCGGGCCACAACCTGCCAGGGTTTTTGGTCGTCGCCTGGCTCAACGACCTCGATCGTCAGGCCCTCGCGCTGGTCACGCGACCCACCGCGCCGGCTGACTTGCACCAATAAATTGCGGTACTGGGTGTAGCCGCGTTGGCTGCTTTCGTCCTGGTCAATGCGCTTGGGTTCGATGGGCTGGGTGGCGAACACGGCGCTGTAGCGATCCGAAACGCCGGCATCGGTGTGAACCACCAATGGGTTGCGGTCTTGATCGCGCACACCTGTCACGATGAGGGTGTAGCGGTGGCCGAGCTTGAGCACCTTTTCGGCGCGAACGTAGACCTCGTGGACAAGGTCGGTGTTGGCGATGGGATCCCCGGCGAGGTCTTCGAAAACGAGGTCGACGGCGGCGCCGCCTTCTTCGCGCAGTTCAATATGCGCGGCGGATACCCCGGTGACGGGTTCACTGAAGTTGATTTGGATGGGGTCGAAGAGAGGCACGCCCCGGTCCTGATCGGCGGGAAGTGAGCCGGTGACGGTGGGCGGGTTGGCGGGATCATCGGCAATGGTACCGGTCTCGCCAATCAACCAAATGCGGCGTTCCAGCTCGCGAGCCTGGCTGACATCGGTTTCAAAGCGAATGACGAGGTCGATATAGGGGCGGTCGCGCGGTAGGTTTTCGTAGCGGTAAACGACCTGTGTACCGGACTGATTGGGGGGAACAAGCACGCCGTCCTGGTAATCAGCCTCAAAACGCACTTCTTTGAACGGGTTGTTGGCGGCGCGCAGGGTGACCTCAAGCGCGCGGTTCTCGGCGAGTTTGATTTTGCCGAGTTTTTCGAGCCGGGTCGTTTCGGCGGCATTGAGGGTCACCTCGGGTTCGGGGCGACCATCAAGGGTTTTGAGGTCGACCACGGCGTATTCGAAGACGACATCTTGGTTGGCGGTGCCGACGCTACCGGGATCGGGCCAGTTAAGGTAACCATAGGCACGAATGCTCTGCATCCCGGCAATCACGGGCCCCTGACTTTCGGGGGTCATGCTCGTCAAGGCTTGGGTGACGGGGTCCATGACGAAGTAGCCGGGGCGCCCGCTGGAGGCGCGCGAAAGGATTCGTGTTTCACCCCTGACCCCGGTACTGCCGACGTAACGCAGCGCGGTGGCATCACCGCTGCCGACGAGCTCGTAGACGGGTGCCCCTTTGATGGTGGCATAGGTAACGCCGCCACGCTGTCGCAGGGTTGGCGGCTCGGCCCACAAAAGTTCGTCCTCATCAATCCCGGCGGCATCGGGCGGGATGATGACGTCGCGCAGGCCGGCCAGCACGGCGGCGTAGGTCTCGGGTTCGGCCAAACGCAGCGCGAGGGCGAAGGCGGTATGGGTGGTGAGGGTCCCCATTTGGAACGAGACGTAACCCAAGCTGCCGCGTTTGCCGGGGTCGGCGGCGGTTTTGCCGGCGCCGGCGGCGCTGACGGGGACGGCATCTTGGAAGACGGCGATGGTGTGCTCGGAGAGCTCCTCGGGCTGACGGGGATCGGCGGGTGCCCGCACCCCTTCGATGATGCCTTGAAGGGTGAGGAACTGTTGTGGGTTGTTTTGCAGCAGCGCGGCGTGGGCGCTCAGGTCGGCGAGCAGGCGCCCTTTGATTTGAGGAACGGGTCCGCCGTCGCTGCTTTCCAAAATGAAACCGGTGACGGCGGTGCCGAGGTTGGCTTGGCTCGCGGGCAATTGACCTTGCAGGCGCGTTTCCTCGGCGGGGTCCAGGTTACGCCAACGCAGCTCGCGGCCGACCCCGGTCACGACCTGATCGACGGCAAGGGTTAAGCCGTCGCCGACGGGAACCCGGAAGGGCAAGCTGCCGAGCAAAACGCGGTCGTCACCGAGGCGCACGTTGTCCAACACGCGGGTGCCGGTTTGCCCGCCGGGCGTGGTGACGGAAACGCTGATGCGGTGGCCGGGATTGCCGGCAATGATCCGTGCGAGGGGGCCGGCGGCGAGGGTTTCGCTGCTGCTCCAGGCGGTGTCGAGGTTGAGCACGACAAGTTTGCTTCGGCTGGGGAAACGGTCGGCGGGTGCGTGCAGCACGAGGTTGTTGTTTTCTTGGGCGAGGTACCAGGCGTCGAGGTCCAGTTGGGTTTCCTCGGCGCGGGCGTGGGTGGTGAACTGGAATTGCACGGGGTTGCCGAGCAGATCGCCGGACTCGGCCTGTAACGCGGGGTCAAGGTCGACGGTGTAGGTGGTTGCTTGGTTCAAGGCTTGGCGCGCGCGCAGACGCACGCTGCTGGTGCTGAAGCGGCGGGTGAAGTCGAGCGGGATCGCGCCCTCCGGGCCGGTGAGGCGGATGTGTTGGGCGAGATCGGCGGACTCCCAGCGCAGGGGTTGGCTGAAATCGAGGTCGATGAAACGCCAGGGCGGGACCGCGACCGCGCCCGCCTCGGGCGTGTGGGCCACGAGCAGAAGGTTGGTGCGGCCGAGGTTAAAAGCGACGCCGGTTTGGGGGGCGGAATCGATGCCGGCAAAAGCGCGGGTGGCGTGGAAACCGGTGACGTTTTGGTGGGCGGTCACGGTTTGTGTTTGGTCCCAAACGGGTAGGAAGAAGTGGTAGGCGCCGTCGGTGTCGCTCCAGGCACGCCAGGGATGGGAAGGCGTGGTGAGCAAAACATCGGGGTGGGGTTGGTTGTCGAGCAGGGTTTGTCCGCTGAAGCGACCGATGGCGAAATCCAATGAAACCAAGGCATAAAACCCATTTTGATGCAGTTCACAATGGCCGTCGTTGTTGTGCCAAGCAGTGCCGTCGTGTTGCAGGGCGCCGACGAACAGCCAGCGATCCGCGCTGTCGCGGCGCAGCAGGATCATCGCGCCTCGGGCGGGATGGTCAAAACGGAGGCGGGGCGGCGGGGTATCGGCGCCGAGGTGCCACTGGAAGCCAAAGGCCAGGTCGGCGCCGTTCATGAGGGGCAGATCGGTGGGGGCGTCGGCGAAGGCGTTGACGGGTTGGGTGCCGTCACCGGGGAGCTGCAGGGTCAAGTTTTCGAGGGTGATTTGGTTTTGGAAGCGGAAGTTGCCGGTGGGCGGCGGGTAGACGATGCCGGTGAACAGCACGACGGCGCTTCGGGTCTGGCCGGATTGAATGTCGCGGCGGGTGTGGACGGGCAGGGACCCGCGCATGGGTGCGCCGGCGTCGAAGGGGTTGCGGTAGAGCAATAGGTCGAGGCTGTGTTCGGGCAGGGTGACGGTGCCGCCGACGTGCTGGTGGCGTTCGCGTGCATGAACGCGGGCCCAGGCGCCGGAGGGCGCGGTGGGCGCGGCGGTGATGGTGACCTCGGTTTGGGGTGTTTTGAGGAGGGAGACGGCGGGGGGATCGATGGACAGGGTGCTGAGTTGGGCGTGGCTGAGGTGGTATTCGCCGGTGCGTTGCAGCAAATCGCCGATGTTGGGCGCGCGGGTACCGGGCTGGCCGGCGGCGAGCAAGAAGGCGCCGGCGCCGGTGTCGAGGGCGACGCTTTGGGAGCCGCTTAACAGGGCGGCGAGCCGCCAGCCGGCAGGTTCGCCGCGGAACAGATAAAGCACGGCGCCGGCGGGTGCGGCATAGGGCAGGCGTCGGAAGGCGGCCTCGATGCGGCCGGTACCGGTGACCTCGGCGAGTTCAAAGCCGGCGAGCGGGGTCCAGCCGAGCGCGAGTGGGACGGGCAGCGCTTGTTGGGAAAAGGGCGAGATCCGGGGCGTACCGGCAAAACCACTGAGGCGCAGGTCCAAGGTGTCGGTTTGGAACGGCAGCGACAGGGATTGGGGCGGGCCGCGCGGGGTGAGCCGCCAATCGCTAAAGCGACGGCCGCCGCCCGCGGGGGTGTCCATGCGGCGACGGGCGTTGACGTAACGGGCGTCGCTGATCTCGAGCAACACGGGCGAGCCGGTCAGGGTGAATTGGTAATCGCCGTCGGGCCCGCTGACGAGGTCTTGGCTTTGCAAAGGGGTGCTGACACGCAAGGCGACACCGGCGAGGGGGCGGCTGTCGCGGTCGTCCAAAAGGGTGCCGTACCCAAAAGCGGGGAAGGCAACCTGAACAAGGTGTTCGGCGCGGGCGCGATTGCCCCAAAGGTCCTCGGCCTGAACCGCGATGCGCCAGGTGGTGGTAGCGCCGTGGGCGATCTGTTGGCTCTGGAACGGCGCGCCGTTTTCGGCTTGGTGCAATTCGGTTTGGTTCAGATGAACCTGGTAGCTTTTGATGTGATCGGGTTGGGCGAAGGTAACCTGGAGGTTGAAGCTGTCGCCGTGGGCGAGGTGGTTGGGCGCGGTGATCACGGGTTGCGGCGCTTGATCATGAAAGGAAAGGGTCAGGATTTCCTCGGCGACGTTGCCGGCACGGTCGGAAACCACATAGGTAAAAGTATTGTCGCCGGGTTCCAGGCTGATCCCGGTTTCTTGGAAGCGCCCGTCGACGAGGGGCACGGGGTTACCGGCGCGGGCCAGGGTAAGTTGGGTGTCGTGGTTGTCGGCGACGCGACCGGCGAGGATGATCGGGGTGCTGTTGACAAAAAGCGGGCGGGCGGGTTGGGTCAGGGTCAAGCGGGGCGGTTCGGTATCGCGGACAACGACGAGGGTACGCTGCAAGGGCGGCTGACCGGGTTGGCGCGCGGTGAGAAAGAAGTTGTTGACGCCGTCGCGCAGCGCGAGGTTTTGGGAAAAAGTACCGTCGGGATTAACGGCCACGGTGAGGGCGCCGAGGCTAAGGGCGCTGTCGGCGGGTGTGACGGTCCCGGCGATGGTGACCTCGGTCGCGCGCGTAAAGGCGGGTGAAGGTTCGAGCACAACGGTGGGCGGCGTCTGCGCGAACAAAAAAGCAAGGGACAGCAAAACCCAAACAAAACAGGACCGAGCCATAACAACACACCTAATCAATAAGGATGGTTCGTCAAGAGTACCGGACATCCCCAAACCACGCCGAACAACTAAAAAAACAAGAACAAAAAACGGGCGTCACCTGGGTGTCCTCCAGACTACACGGACGATTACAACTACCCGCGCATTTTAAAAGAGAATCCGGTGATCGGAAGGGTCACTTTTTCAAAAATCACGGGCAAGGCCCACCCCAAAAAGTCACAAACATAACAAAACAAGCACCTTAATCTGGATCTTCAAAAAAACGCGCGTTCCCCCTCTGATGCACAAAAAAAAGCGGAAGCGAGCAGGCCTGTGAAACGCCGTTGCCAACTTCCGCTTGTTCTTTGAGTGGTTGCCGTTTCAACAGGGCAACTCGGCTATTTTCGGTTGTGGGTTACCCAAACCGTCCCCGCGAGGACGGCTCGGGTGATTGGGTGGGGTTACATTTGCCAGCCGAGGCGGACGTAGCCGACGCGGCCGGGAAGATCGTGAACAACAGGACTCATGCCGATAACACCGCAGGAATCGCAGGTGGGCGGATCTTCGTCCAAAACGTTGTTGGCGCCAATCACGAAGGAGAACATGTTTTTGCCGAGGGGGCGACGGTAGCGGAATTGGAAGTCGGTGAAAACCGCCGAATCCAGTTCGTTGCCAGAGGCCATGGTCATGGAATCCACGTACCGCCAGGTCAGGTCGGCACCCATGCTGTCGAGGTCCCAACTCAGCGAGGAACGCATGCGCGTTTCGGGGAAGGCGCGTTGGAAGGTTTCGTCGGTGATGGTGCCGGTGCGATCATTGCGCGTCAGGCTGCCGTCGGGGTTGTCGGTCAGTTCGATGAACTCATCGAGGAAGGTGGCGTTCATTAGGAAACCAAAGCTACCCACGCTGGTGCGCGGTGAGGCGTAACCCAGAGAAAAGTCGTAACCGGAAGCCTCGATACCACCGATGTTCTGCAGTTGGTTGTCAACGAGGTTGATGTTGCCGTTGGAAGTACGCTCGATGGCGTCGCAGAAGAAGGGGTCCAAGGTGTTGACACAGGCGTCGATCAATTCGCCGGGATCGCGACCTTGCACGGCGTTATCAATTTCCAATTCGTAGAAATCCACGGACACGGTGATGCGGTCGGCCCAGTCGATGTTTTGTACGAAGGAGGGGCTGTACACCAAACCGAAGGCGAGGTTGTCCGAGGTTTCCGCGGTGAGCCGCTCGTTACCGGCGGAGACGGCGGAAAGCTGCGGGTTGCGTTGGATCAGGTCGGTGGGCAAGCCGAGCGAACCACAGTTGTCGATGATCTGCTGCGATTGCGGCGTGTCACGACCACCGTTGGCGGAACCAATCAAACCCAAAACGTCGGCACAAGGATCCAAGAAGGTGAAATCCTCACGGGCGGCGCCGCCGAACAATTCACCAATACCGGGTGCACGGATCCCGGTGGAGACCGAAGCACGCAGCGACAGATCGCGAACGGGACGCCACAAGGCGCCGGCTTTGTAGGTGGTTTCGTCACCGAAGTTGCTGTAGTCGGATGTACGACCGGCAAGGTTGAATTCCAAATAATCGAGGCCGGGTTTTTCGATGGCCAGCGGGACGTTGACCTCGCCGTAGAACTCGGTTACGTCGAAGGCACCGGCGGTGGGCCCGGAAGCAATACCGGCGGTTTCACCGCTGGCGGCAACGGGATCCGGTTGGAACGAACCGTCGTGCTCGCGGTACTCGAAACCGGCGGCGAAACCGACGTTGCCGGCAGGCAGGTGGAAGAGGTCACCGGTGATGTTACCGGCGAAATCAATCAAGGTCTGCTCACTGAAATCCCGCTGGACGTAGCTGATGTAGTTCAACATTTCCGGGGTAATGGAACCGGTACCGTTGGGGCCTTGGCCACCGAACAGGTTGAAGGGAACGCAGTTGGGCGTCGCCGCACAAAGCGCGGGGTCACCCAAGGCGATGGCGATCCGCGCCATGTTGTGGGCACCGTGTTTCTGCTGGAAACCGCGGTTGTCGCCGTAGGATGCGGTGAGGTCCCAAGAGAAGATGCGGTCGCTGTCGGTCACGAAATGACCTTCCAAACCAACGGAACCGAAGTAGGTGTTGATGTCCTGGTCGAAGATACGGGGACCGGATTCCAAAGGACGACGCCCGAAGAATTCCAAGGTGCCGTCGGCAACGGACAGGTCGACACCGAAGGGGTTGTAGATCTGGTCGGCATCAATCACGATGTTTTCGGAAATGCGGTTCCCGCAACCGGCGCCGAAACACAGCGGCTCGGGTGCGCCTTTGGTTTTGGATTGGCGGTTGGTGTAGGTGGCCTTGGCAACCAAACGCACATTGTCGTTGATTTGGTGGCGGGCATTGATGAAGAGGTTCACCCGTTGGTTGGGGGTCGCCAAGAAGTTGAAGCCGGGACCGTTGAAGTTGAAACGGTCGGCGGCGGAGAAACCGTGGAAATCGCCACTGGCCGGGTTGTTGGGATCAAAAAACGGAACACTGGCGCCGCCGTCGTTGAGCACGCCGTTGTTCAGGGTGATGTCCGCGAAATCAAACGCGGGTCCCAAAATGAAACGACCTTGCGGGGTGAAGGAGGAACAGCCGCCGTCCAAACAGGAGTCACCAAAAGGCGTGGGGAAAGCGGATTGGGCGCGGTCGGCGGTGAGGATGTCGCGCTCTTCGGCGTAAGACAAGCTGACGGTGAAGCGGGAACGGTCATTGCCGCCGCCCCACAACATGGAAACCTCGTTGGTCTCGCCGTCGTTGGTGCTCATGAATTCACTTTGGTGGAAATCAAATTTGAGGCCGTCAAAGTCGGTTTCGGTGATGATGTTGACAACCCCGCCGATGGCGTCGGAGCCGTAAATGGCGGAGGCACCGTCTTGCAGCACCTCAATGCGTTTGATGGCGTTGGCGGGCAGGGTGTTGAGGTCAACGGCGCTGGGAACACCGGATGCCGAGGCACCGGCGATCCAGCGTTTGCCGTCCACCAGAACCAGGGTCCGTTTGGCGCCGATGTTGCGCAGTGAAAGCTGAACGGCGCCCGCGCCGATACCGGTCCCATCCTGAGGGAAACCGGAGTTGCCGGGTACGTTGAAGCGGGTGTTGATGGCGCTACCCATGACAGGTAATTGTTGCAGGGTGGCACCGAGGTTGGTCAGACCGGATTTTTCCAGATCTTCTTTTTCGAGTTCCATGACAGGCGCCGGTTCATTGAGCGGATTCTTGCGAATGCGCGAACCGGTAACGGTAATTTCTTCGGCGACTTGAACTTCTTCCTCGTCCTCGTTGTCGCTCGACTCTTGGGCAAACGCGAGGTTGGGGACAAGCCAAAACAACAGCGTCGCGCAGGTCATCATCCAAAGGGCAAAGCGGTCCTTATTCGACTTCATCATAAATCTCCAAAGCTCCCTGGTCCGAAAAACGAATTCACCCGGAAACGGTGGTCACGTTCAGCGATCAAGAAAGCCAAACCCCGCGGTTTTATCGAAAAGGCCAACCGCGGGCGCGAAAACGTGCCGGGGCTGAATGGATAGAGATAAACGCGACGTTGGAAAAGCGAACGGCCTTGGCGGTTTCGCGCGCTTGAGGAAAACAGCTAGCTGCCTCTAAGCGAAACCATTTAGGCAAAATGTTCTTCGGTATATTGCCGGTAAACTACCACGGGAAAATACGAACCGTCCAGCCCAAAATTCTGCCAACACGGCCGTTTTGCGGTAAAACCGATTGAAAAAAATCCTGAAACCGGGTCGGCGGTACCGGGGCGCACGCAGGAAGCAAGCAGCGGGGGTGCGAAGCACGCAACCAGTTGACCCGCAAGCAAACTCCGTCGCACAATAGGCATCACCAAGTCCTGAACCCATCCGCCGCCCGACCGGGAACCCCAGTTGCCATCCGCACCCTGAATCACCCGCCCGGGGACCTTTTGACACAAACGGCGGAAAAGCCATACCAAACACCCCGAGCGAAAAAAACGCGGCACCGGTTGACCCAAGGCGCACAACGACACCGCATTCCCAACAAAACCCAGGGTTCAACGAAAACGACTTGGCATAAAACCTAAGAGGCGCGATAACGCGCGGTTCTTAGGTAGAATGAACGGCTGAGGCAGCCGCTTCACGGAGAACTTCACCATGACAGCACTTTTGTTTTTATGTTTTTTGCCGATCTCTTCACCGGCGACGCAAGCCGCCCAACAAGATTGGACAGCCCTGACAGACAAGCTGTACCAAGCGTTGCGGTACGACGATTGGGACACCTTTCAGCACTTTATGAAAAAAGCCGATTCAAACTTGGTGAACGATTTTCACAACTTGCGTTTCAAACCGCGCGGCGCATTCATCGGCGGCAATCTGTTTCGCGCCATCGTTCACTGTCGCGCCAACACCATCGGGTACCAGGTGGTGGCCAAACTTCGCACCAGTGTCGCGGAAGACCGTTTTGTCGCCGATTACCTCAACCACATCGACGACCAGGACGGCCTGACCTTCCTTGGCTGGCTGAAAATGCGCGCGCAGAGCCTGAACTTCGACGCGCCCCATGATTGGGAAGAACTGCGCAAGGACGCCCTGGTCCTCCAAAACTTCCGGGTCATGGGCGCCAAAGTCGAATGCGAGCTCGATCCCGAGTTCCCGTGCACGGAAGAGTTCGACCCCTGGCTGTTTTGGATCGCGGAAGAGCTCAAATCCCGGGTCAAATAACGGCCGCAACCCTCATCTTCCCAGCCCTTGGTTAACCATGGGTCCCACCAGAACGGCGTCGCGTTCGAGCCGGCGCCGGGGACAGGTCGTCGGTCGCGCTTTCCTTAGCCGCCGACTTGGTTTAGGCTTAGCGCTTTGGCGCGTCTCCTTGGCGCGCTTCACTCCTCGAAAAGGCGGTTGGTTATGGCTGGGTTGCGTTATCCCACCTTGATTTTTGATTGGGACGGGACGCTGATTGATTCGATTCCGCGCATCGTGCGGTGTTTCCAGGAAAGTTTTCGGCAGCTCGGGTTAACCCCACCCGCGGACAACGCCATACAAGCCACCATCGGCCTGCCGATTGCCACCGCTTTGCGCCAGGTCGCCCCCAACGAGGCCGTTTTGCCGGAACTGGCGGCCTTGTACCGCACCATCTGGCGTGGGGACAGTGTTCCGCAAGCCACGCTTTTTGATGGCGTTCCCGACATGCTGCAAACCCTAAAAGACGCCGGATACCAACTGCTGATCGGAACCGGCAAGTCACGCGTGGGTTTGGAACGCGAAATGAACAACAACGGCGTCGCCCCCTTCTTCAGCCACAGCTTGTGCGGCGACGAGTCGTTCCCCAAGCCGGACCCCCGTTTTTTGACGGAACTCTGCCGCATCGCCGGGGTCACGCCGAATATCTGTTTGATGATCGGCGACAGTGATTTGGATATGGCGATGGCGGAAGACGTACCGATGGATGCGGTGGCGGTCACCAGCGGGAGCGTTAGCCGCGCGGTGTTGATGCGCCACGCGCCGGTGGCCTGCTTGGCCTTGGCAACGGAATTACCCGCGTGGCTTGAACCCGAACCCAAATAGCAGGTTAAATCGCGCCTTCCCGGTTGAAGGATCGGCGCCGCGCGATGATTTGGGCGGTGATGCTGACGGCGATTTCGGCAGGGGTTTCGGCGCCGATGGGCAGGCCGATGGGCATGGCCACCTTGTCAAATGCGGACGACGTCACGCCCCGTTCCAGCAAGCGCCGCTTAATCTCGGCGATTTTGGCCTTCGAGCCCATCAAGCCAAGGTAGGCGATGTTTTTGTCGATCACCTGGTACAAGGCCTCGGCGTCATGATCGAATCCGGTGGTCACAATCACGACGTAGATATGGCTGCCGTCGGGTACCAAGGCCCCCACCCGCGCCATGGGTAGGTGGTGTTTTTCATCCGCGAACGCGTTGTCGCGAAAGGTGGCCACATCATCGCGATGATCCACGGCGACCACGCGTAAGTCGTTTAAGGTTTGCAGGGTCCGACAAACAGCCAAACCGACGTGCCCGGAACCGATGACCACAACAGTGTCCACGACACCCAGGCGCTCACGCCACACAAAGGAATCGCCGCTCTGTTCAAAATGGAAGGGGTCGGCGTCAGCCTCGACCGGACTTAATCGCGGGGCTTGATGCGCGCTTAGGTTCAGCCATACGGCTTCCTGACGCGCGTGGTGGTCGATGATGCGTTGGAACAACGGTGCCTGGTCTGGGTAAACCGGCCACAGAATTTGCCACTGGCTACCGGCGCAAATCATGCCGGACTGCTCGGCGAGGGGCGCTTTTTTATGGTGGACCTGCTTGATCAAGCGCGGCGCCTGCTCGCGGTCGGCAAGCATGCGCAGCGCCTGTTCGCGCAAGCGGAATTCCATGATGCCGCCGCCAATGGTGCCGACGGTCTCCCCTTCCTCGGGCACCACCATCTTGAAACCGGGCCGACCGGGCGTGCTGCCCTCGGCACGGACCACCAACAAAAGCACCAGAGGAACACCCGCGGCCAGGCAGGCGTGGGCCGCTTGGAAACGGGCGTCGCCGATATGGTTGGGCGGATTAGTCATTGGCACCGGAGGCAACTTCTTGGTCCACAACGGGTTCGTCGGCGAAATCGGGGTACAGCCCCAACAGGGCGCGCTCCGGCGTCATGGGCGCGTGAAACGCCATGGCTTTGGTGTCCCGCCAAGCGCGGATCGCGTCACGAATGGCGAAGTAAGCACCCATGCCGTACATCAACGGCGGCTCGCCGACGGCCTTGGATTTGAGAATCGCGAGCGGTGCGCCCTCGGTGTCAATGAAGGTCACGTCCATTTGTTTGGGAACAGCGTAGATGTCGGGGATTTTGTAGGTCGAGAGCGCGTTCGACATCAGGCGGCCTTCCTTGTCGTAGAGCAGGTCTTCCATGGTCATCCAACCCATGCCCTGCACCAAACCGCCCTCGGTTTGCCCCAGGTCGATGATCGGGTTCATGCTTTGGCCGAAATCGTGGACCACGTGGACGGCGTCGAATGCGTAGGTACCGCGAATGATGTCGAGGGTGACCTCGTACAGGGCGGTCCCGTAAACGTGGTAGGCAAAAGGTTCGCCTTTTTCGGTGTTGGTATCGAAATGCAGGCCGGGCGTGGCGTAGTGGGCTTGCTGGGACAGGCTGATCCGGTTGAGGTAGGCGCTCATCACCAGGCGCTCCCAGCTCAGGTCGGTGGCGGCACCGTCGGCCCACACGGCGTTGTCTTTGAGGGACAAGCCGGCGGTGTCGGCGCGACCGAGTTCGCGCGCGGCCTGTTCCAGCAGCCGATCCCGCAAGCAGTCACAGGCCTTCTCAAGGGCTTTGCCGTTGAGGTCGGCACTCGCACTGGCGGCGGTGGGCGAGGTGTTGGCGACGCGCGTGGTGTTGGTGGTTTCGATTTTGAGTCGGTCGGCGGAGACGGAAAAAATGCCGGCGGCGACCTGCAACATCTTGGTGTTCACGCCTTGGCCCATTTCCACGGCACCGGTGCTGACACCAATGCTGCCGTCGCTGTAAATATGCACGAGCGCGGCGGCTTGGTTCATGTGGGTTTTGGTGAAGGAAATGCCGAAACAAATCGGCTGCATGGCGATGCCTTTTTTGCGGAACCGGTTGGCGGCGTTGAAGGTATCGCGTTTTCCCAACAAGGCGGCATAGCCGTATTGCTCCTCGGTTTGGCCCCAGGCCCGTTGCGCCAAACACCCCACGGTTTTCTGGCCGTAGGGGAAGCTGTCGCCCTCGCTCAAGAGGTTGGCCTTTTGGATCTGTTCCGGGCGCACGCCCAACTGCTCGGCGGCGTGGCAAATGGCGGCTTCGATCACGAACATGCCCTGCGGCCCGCCAAACCCGCGGAAGGCGGTGTTGGGCGGCACGTTGGTGCGGCAGGGATAGGCGGTGGTTTTGACGTTGGGCACGAAATAACTGTTGGTGCAGTGGAACAAGGTGCGTTCCAACACGGCGGGCGACAAATCGGCGGCGGCGCCGGCGTCCTGGTGGAAGGAAGCCTCGTAGGCCACGATCTTCAGGTCTTTGTCTAAGCCGATTTTAAAATCCGAGCTGTAGGGGTGGCGTTTGCCGGTCATGCGCATGTCGTCCAGGCGATGCAGGACCACCTTCACGGCGCGACCGGTGACAAGGGCGCCCAAGGCGGCCATGACGGCCCAAGGCGTGGCCTGGTCTTCCTTGCCACCGAAACCGCCGCCCAAGCGGGTGACATCGACCTCGACGAGGTGCATGGGCACACCCAAAACCTTGGCGGCGGTGCGCTGCACGGCGGTGGGCCCCTGGGTGGAAGAATAGACGCGAACCCCGCCGTTCTCAACCTGATGGGCGTAGGCACCCTGGGCTTCGAGGTACAAATGTTCCTGACCGCCGGAATCGGCACGACCGGAAAAAACGTGAGAACAGGCGGCCCAGGCGGTGTCCACATCGCCGAGCTGGAAGGTACGCGGTGGATGGAGCAGTTCGCCCTTGGCGCGGGCCTCGCGCGGATCGGTAATAACGGGTAACTTTTCGTATTCCAGTTCGATATGTTCCAAGGCGGCACGTGCCTGGTCCTCGCTGTCGGCCAACACCACGGCAATCGGCTGCCCGTTAAAGTGGAAGGCGTCCTCGGCCAGCAAGGGCTCGTCGGGAATGATGCCGCCGATTTGGTTTTCGCCGGGAATGTCGGCGGCGGTTAACACGGTAAACACGCCGGGCGCGCGTTGGGCGGCGGAAACATCCAGCCGTTTGATGTGACCGTGGGCGTAAGGCGCGCCGAACACGGCGGCGTGCAAGGTGCCCTCGCGGACGGGCATGTCGTCGACATAAATACTTTCCCCGCGAACATGACCCCGTGAATCAATATTTTTCATCGGGCAACCTCCATGTCGACCAGGCCCGGCGCCAGTACTTGAAAATGGGCAAAGATGAGTTGTCGCAGCAACAGGCGCTTGTAGCGGGCTTCACCGCGTGCATCGCTAATCGGCGTGGCCTGGGCGGCGGCGGCATCGGCGGCTTGTGCCACCAATTCGGCGCTGAGCGCTTTGCCGGTCAGCAAGGCGGTGACCTTGTCAAGAAACAGGGGCGTGGGACCGACCCCGCCGGCGGAACAAAAAGCGCGGGTCACGGTATCGCCGTCAAATTCCATGCGGATCGCGCTGTTGACGGAGGCGATGTCGAGATGGGTCCGTTTGGAGACTTTTTCGAAGTTAAACCAAACCTTGCCGCGCGGCGCCTCAAAGCGCACTTCCCCAACAACCTCGCCTGGCTCCCGATCCAGGGTTTTGTACCCTTTATAAAAGGAACGCAGCGGCACCACGCGTGGGCCGGCGTCGCTTTGCAACACGACCTCGGCATCATTGGCCAACAAAAAACAGGTCAGGTCGCCAATCGGCGAGGCGTTAACCAGGTTGCCGACGACGGTACCCATGTTGCGGATGGGCGTGGAGGAGACCAGCTTCATGTAGGTGCGAATTTGGGGAAACAAACGCTGCATCAGGGCGGAGGAACGCATGTCCTCGGCGGTGGCGGAGGAACGGATGATGACCTTGCCGCCGTCTTGGTAAATCTGTTCTTTGTGGGAACGGTCGAACACCAGGGTGAGTTTGCGCTGGGCGGCCATGGCCTCGGGCCGCTGAACGAAGAGATCGGTGCCGCCGCCGACGACGACGGTATCGTTTTCAGTTTTTAAGGTGTTGAGCCCGTCTTGGAGGGCTGCCAACCGGGCGGGAATGCCGGGAAAATAAGCGGGCAAAAAATCGTGTTCGGCCAGCCAAGGAAGCACGGCGTCGGTTTGGGTCGGCCGTTCTTGCAGCAGGTCAACCACCTTGGCGGCGGCGCGTTCGATGGATTTGTAACCGGTGCAGCGGCAAATGTTGCCGTCGACGGCGGCGACGGCGTCTTCCTGGGTCGCTTTGCCCTCGGCCAGACAATAACCGGCAAAGGACACGATAAAACCGACGGTGCAGAAACCGCATTGGGTGCCGGCCTCGTCGACCATGGCCTGCTGGTAGGGGGTGAGGTCTTTGACGTTCAAACCTTCGATGGAGACGATGTGTTTGCCGTGGGCGTTGGCAACGGGCATGATGCAGGAAGTCATCGACTGGTAGCGCATGACGCCGTCTTCCAATTCGCCGACCAGCACGGTACAAGCCCCGCAATCGCCCTCGCGACAGCCGATTTTGGTGCCGACCAAGCGTTGATGTTTGCGTAAAAAGTCAAGCATCACGGTGCCGGGCGGCAGGGTGGTGGTCACTTCACGATCATTGAGGATGAAACGAATCGGTTCGAACATCGGGGTTAACTCCTTCAGAAGCAGCGCCACAAATTCTCACCATTTTCTCACAAAAGCAGAAATGGGGATGCTTATCTTGCCGCAAAAGGCGGCGAGGAGCAACGAAGAATCCAGCGTCATCAAATGGAAATTGCCCCATTTTAGCATTTCGTGAAGCGGATGGGTTGGGTTTGGCCTTGTGGCGACCGGGCGGGGACCTGTTTGGGCTGTGGTTCATCCGGCGTGATCCCTGGTTGGCCGCGTTGTTGTTTGGCCGGCGCCTTCAGCGGCCTGCTCGACGGAAACCCCCTCTTTGGACGCTTGCCGACCCGGCGCGCCACTTCAGCACACGCGTGTGCGTGTACCGGAGCGGGCCGCACCACCCCATCTACGGACCATGCTTTGAATGAACGCGAGGCGCCGCCTCGCCACCCTGTACGCCCTCTGAAGGAGGGCCATAGGTCAGCCCCGGGTACGACCATTGAAAATGGTCGTACCCTGGGTCTCTGGGGTTCACGGAGAGGAAAACGCTGAAGGCGTTGACACCCGAGGCGCCTGGGGTTCAAACCCCGCGGCGTTTCATGGCGTCAGGGTCGGGTTTTCGGTGGTGTTGGTTCGTTCGGTGTGGGTGGTGTTGGTTCGTTCGGTGTGGGTGGTGTTGGTTCGTTCGGTGTGGGTGGTGTTGGTTCGTTCGGTGTGGGTGGTGTTGGTTCGTTCGGTGTGGGTGGTGTTGGTTCGTTCGGTGTGGGTGGTGTTGGTTCGTTCGGTGTGGGTGGTGTTGGTTCGTTCGGTGTGGGTGGTGTTGGTTCGTTCGGTGTGGGTGGTGTTGATCCATTGGGTTCGGTGGGGTGTTGTTTGGCCGGCGCCTTCAGCGGCCTGCACGACGGGAACTCCCGGGGACCTAGGGTAAACGGTTGTTTCACAACCGTTTACCCTAGGCTGAAATCTCATAACGCCTTCAGCGTAACCAGTTGAAATTCGCCTCCGGCTCACAGCTCAAATTAGTGGTGGTCCAACCATTTCGGTGTGCGACCCCGTTGGGGTGCGCCGGATCAGCCACGCGCGAGCATTCCGTTTACCGGATCGCCCCCGTGCGAGCATTTCGTTTGCCGGATCGCCCCCGTTCGAGCATTTCGTTTGCCGGATCGCCCCCGTTCGAGCATTTCGTTTGCCGGATCGCCCCCGTGCGAGCATTTCGTTTGCCGGATCGCCCCCGTGCGAGCATTTCGTTTGCCGGATCGCCCCCGTGCGAGCATTTCGTTTGCCGGATCGCCCCCGTGCGAGCATTTCGTTTGCCGGATCGCCTCCGTGCGAGCATTTCGTTTGCCGGATCGCCCCCGTGCGAGCATTTCGTTTGCCGGATCGCCCCCGTTCGAGCATTTCGTTTGCCGGTTCACCCCCGTGGCGGCTAGGCCGGGATTGAGACCAAACCCGGGGCGACGCGGAACCAGGCCTGCTTGGCGGCCACCGCGTTTAAGGCGCCGGTTGCGAAGATGAGCGGGTACAACCGCTCGAAATACCACAGGTTGGCGAAGTAAAAGCCAATCGGGGCCGCTTCCATTTCCCCCTTGAGGCGTACGTGGTCGATCAACCAAGCTACCGCCGATTGGATGCGGTGCCAATCCGCAACCAGCGCGGGATCCTCGACGACCTGGTCGGGCAAACCCACGGCCAAGGCCTCAATCGCCAACGCCGTTTCTTCAATCGACGAAGGTAAACCCCGTGCGCCCCCGTAACCACCGTCCTCGTTGATCTGGTTGCGCAGCCAAGCGCGACCGCGCCGGATCATGGTCACCAATTGGGTGTCTTCTTTTTCTTCCATCGCCCACCAGGCCTGCAAACCCAGCAACACGCGGGCGGTCCCGTACACGGGGTTTTCGTTGTGTTCGTCGCCTTGGTTACCAAACCACAGCGGCACCCAACTGCCGTCGGCTCGCTGGTTTTTGACCAAATACTGCTTGGCATCTTCGATGGTGCCGTCCCACTCGTCGCCAACCACGCCGCGGAATTTCCAGGCGGCAAAGGCTTGCAGCGCATGCGCCGTGATGTCGGGACAGCTGCGGTCAAAGGGCAGGTTCCCCCAACCCCGGCAAAAAGTGGGCATGCCGCCGTCGCGATTTTGCAGGCCGGCCAACCAGCCGAGCCCCAGCTTGGCGGGTTCGTCGGCCTCGTGGCCGGACGGCACCAAGTTCGACAAAGCAATCACGGCACCCGAGGTATCGTCAGCATCGGGCACGCCCCCCGGCAACGGGGTCCAGGCCCAGCCGCCGGGATCGGCGCCGGTAAAGGGATGGACACCGTGGTATTGCTGATCCAACAACCACTTTAACAGCTTGCTTTTGTCTTGTTCGCCGAGGAAACGACCGTGCCGTGAAAGCGCGTTGACCGACAGGGTGGTCAGCCAAGTGGCGAGATGGGTGTCAATCGCCCAGGATCCGTCGTGCTTCACCAGGGACTTGAGAAAGTCACAACCCTTCTTCACGACGGGATGATCTTTTAAACCCATGGAGGCCAGCGACATCACCACGAAGGAAGTCAGCGGGACGGCCTCGAGGAAACCGCCGTTTTCGGGCTGGATCCGCGCCAACAAGTCCATGGTTTTGTTGCGGGTGAGCAACCGCGCCATGCCGGTCACGGGGTTCCAGGTCGGCTTGTGGTGTTGGATCGCTTGGCCGATGGCAATCAGCGCGGGCAGGGCGTAACTCACCACGGGCAGTTGCAGCATGCGGTACCACTTTTGCGGGAAAGCGGCCAATTCAAAAGGCAAGTGATTGATGTGACGCCAGGCCGCGCGCCCTTCACCCATGCGGCCGCACAGCGCCAACATGGTCATGATGGGGACGGCGAAGGTTTGGTCGGCGCCGTAAATGGATTTCATGGCGTCGGCAATGTGGCGCGGTTCGGTGCCGCCAATGGCGTCGGTCAACCATTGTTGGGCGCGTTTCAGGGCGCCGCGGGTTTCGGGATCGTCCACCAACGACAGGGCGGCCCAAGCCAAGGCAGTGGTGCTGACGTTGGAATCGCTGCGAACGGTATCGCCCCAGCCACCGTCTTTATTGGCGTGGCGCGCCAGCCAATGCACGCCGTCAATCACCATGGGGCGGTGGTGCTCCGCGTCAACGAGGTAGAGCGCGACCACCGCGGTGGCGGTCGACAGGGCGCTGGTCGACAATTCCCCTTCCCAAAAACCGTCGAGTTCGCGCCAGCCGAGCAGGCCGTCGATCAGGGATTTGTGGGCCCAAGCGAAATCAGCCGGTTCAAAGGTACGGTTCATTCCTTGTGCAGTCATGATCACTCCCGCATGAACAAATCAATCTCAAGTTGTTTGGAGGGCACCAAAATAACATCGACACGGGCGTCGATTTTATAAAGCACCGTTTTTACCGATCGCCGACAATTCGCGCTAGATCACACTTCGGCATTTTTTTCACAAGGCAAGGCATCCCAAGGCGAGCAAACCGTAAAAAGTATACTCGCAGTCCAGGATATCGTCGCCCCAATTGCCGTAAAAGGCGCCGCGGTTAACCCATAAGCTATCAATGTAGTCCAAGCATGGTTCGCGGATAACCTCAAGCGAAACACCCAGCGCGGTAAGCGCGAAAAGAGCGACGGCCGTGGAAAGTAGGTCCGGCATGGGCGCACCTGGCACGGCGAGAAAACCACCGTGTTGTCGTTGGTTCAACAGCCAGTCGCCGTCTTCCGGGCGCAACGGTTGACCCAAGGCGCGTTTGACGTTTTCCGCGGCGGAAAAAGCGGGCGTGGTGCCCATGGGCAAATCGCGGTAATTGCCGAACCCGCCGTCTTGGGTGCGCAAAGCGTCGACGGAGGCCAAAATGCGGTCGGCATGGGGTGTTTCGCGGTTCAAGTCTTGGTAAGCACCCACGGCCAGAAAAGCACCGTACGCGCTGCCGGTCGCCTCGTCCGGGGTTTCGTTAAAACCGCCGTCGGCGCTGCGGTAGCGCTCAAGCCCCGCGGCCAGGGCGTCGTGGTGTTGGGCGGGGACGTCGCCCAGCCCGGCCCAAGCGCGGATCAAGGCGCAACGGTGGATCAGGTCCAGATCTTCGCCGGACCCGAAACTTTGGAGGTAACCCACCAAGGCCTCGGCCGGTACGGTTTCTTGGAGCGCCAGAAGGTTGCCGAGCCCGAACACGGTGTAGTACAGGTCACAATCACCGGCGCGGTCGGCGAAACCGCCTGCTTGATGGTGGTGTGCGTGGGTGAATTCGGCAACGAGTGACGCGGCGTCAGACAGTAAACGGGGCGCGAGCCTCGCGGTCTGCAGCATTTCGAGCCTCATACTCACGGCACCAATCCTTAATTTCAATATCGTCAAAAATTTTGCCCAAAACGCGGCGCAGCAGCCCTTTCAGGTTGATGCTCTCCAGCGTTTGCAGCGATTTCACGGCTTGATCGCGGTAGTGGTTTTCCAACTGTTGGGCGCGATCCACGATCTCGTATTTTTCGTAAAGGCGGGCGACGTCCTTGGAGAAGTTGGGATGATCGCCGGTCTGGCGCGACCACAGTTGGGTCAACAACTTCTTGTCGGGACCCTTGGCGCGTTGGTGCGCCATGGCCAATAAGACGGAAGGCCGCAGCGCTTCGATGTCGTCGGCCTCGTGCTCGCTGCCGGAATCCTGGAGATCGTCGTGAACCTGGTAGGCAATGCCGAGCGCTTCGCTGTAGCGCTGCATGGCGTCGTGAACCTTGGCGTCGGCACCGGCGAAGGCGGCACCACAGCGCAGGGCGACCTCAAAGGCGGGCGCGGTTTTTTTGCTAAAAATGCCGAGCACGTCGTTGACTTTCAGGGGCATAGGCGTGCGCAGCCATTCCAACTCGCGGCCCTGACCAATGCACAAATCGCGTTGACCGACGGCGGCGATGCGCAGCATTTCAGCCACGGCAACGGGATCGGCGCCGCATTCGGCGATCAGGCGGTAGCCTTCACCGATGAGCAGGTCACCGATGTTAATCGCCATGGCTTCGCCGTAAATTTCATGCAGGGTTTGCTCGCCGTAGCGGTAGGCGTCGCCGTCCTGAATGTCGTCGTGAATCAAGGAAGCCTTGTGGAAGCACTCGATGCCGACCGCCAACTTGTGGAACCCCTCGGGCAGGGGCGCCTCGGGATCCTCGGCCAAGGCCTTGGCGACACAGGCAGCCAGGAAGGGACGCCAGCGTTTGCCGTTTTTGCGAAGCCAGGTGCGCGCGATTTGTTCACTCTCACCGGAGGCGGGCCCCATGATGGTTTCGAGGCTTTCTTCGCGGAACCAGGTACTTACCTCACGGCGCAGTTCTTCCAAATCGAGGCGCCGGGTTTTGTCGTCGTGGGTCAGGTGGATCGCATCCCACACCCAATCCAAATCGACATTGGTGTCCAGGCAATCGCCCTGCAGCAGCGGGATGGCCACGCCGGGCACGGCGGCGGCTTCCATGTAGGGGAAGGCGCGCTCCAAAACGGAAAGACAGGAAACCCCGACGATGGCGTCGATTTTTCCGGTTTCAATGATGGCCATGACCAGCGCCGAACCCTCGGCAATCAGCACGGCGTAACCCATTTTTTCGGCTTCCAGTTGCAGGTCTTCCAAGGAACACTGGCCGCATTGTTTGCAGAGCAGGCCGAACTCGTCGAAGGGCGCGGGGCACACGGCCTCGGTGCGCAGGCACTTGGGCAACAAGAGCAAGCGGCGGTTGAAGGGGATTTTGGCCAGCGTTTCTTCCCAACTCTGGTTGTTCATCAGAACCGCCAAGAAGTTGAGGAAATCGTGGGGGATCGCCTCGCGCTCGGCAAGTTCCAACGCGTGGACCTTGAGGTCGTCGATGGGGATGGGCGGGATCAAGGCTTTTTCGGTCACGTAGGCGCGCACCTTGTCCTTAATTTGGCGACGCAATTCCTGGGTCGGCGGGACATTGCCCTCGGCGGGACGCTCGGGCCGCGAGGTAATGATTTTCGGAAGTGTAAATTCGCTGGTACTCATCAGTGTTGCTCCCTATCGTAAACCAAAGAAAATTACGGCCGGCGAGGCGGCCCGGCACCTTAAGCTTCAGCCGTGGGCGGCTGTTCCGAGGCTTTTTCGAACCTGTTTTGGATTTGCTCGGCCGACGGCAGTTGCTCCATCAGCTCTTGCGGAATGTCCAGGGTTTCCTGCAGTTTCTTTAAGCAGCGTTTGCGTTCTTTGAGCGCGCGTTCCTCGTCGCGTTCCTTGGAAAAGCGCGAGCGGGCGCGGGTGGAGCGGTCGCGCAACATGCTGTAGATGTCGCCGCCGAGCAAGGAGGAAATGTCGACCTTCATTTTTTCCCGCTCCAAATCAGCTTCTTGGACGGGGGCGCCGTTGATGGGTGCGGCGCGGTATTTGGGGAAAAGGATGGCGGCCTCGGGGCAAACCCGCGAGCAAGCCGGGCAGTCGGTTTTGCACTTGGTCGGGTTCTTGACCTGGATCTGCTTGTCGTCGGAAACGCCGTAGACGTCGAACAAACAGAAGCTGAGGCACTGCATGCAGTTGGTACAGCGGTCGAAATCGATGACGGGGAACCAGGGTTTCCACGGCTGACTTTTCTCGGCAACCACCTCGGGGCTCTCTTCCGGCAGGGTGACGGGTTCACCGACAATCGCCTCGCACACGGCCTCGGCGGAGTCCTCACGCATGTTGAGTACCTCGTGGTTTTCCTCGTCGAGTGGGTTCTCGGCGGCGTGGAACAACCACTTCACGGCGCGTGGATAACATGCTGCAATTTTGAGACTTTTTTTGTCGGCCAACGCTTTGAGACGCGGATCCTTCTCTGCCGACATGCGACACAGATCTTCCACTTCTTCCACGGCGACCTGGCTTTGTTTCAGGCCGGCCAAGACACCGTCCTTCACTTTTTGCGGCAGAATTTTGGTGTAGGCGCAATGGCAAAACACGATGGTGGTGTCTTGCTTTTCAGCCGAGGCTGATTCGGGCGTTTCGGTAACATTCATGGGCGAGGTTCCTTGCAGGCAAAAACGTGTGGGGGTTCAACCGAAAACGGCAACGGTTCGGTTATACATCCGCTTCGGCATGCGCCATGCGGTAGATGGGTTTGGGTTCACCGGGGCGGAAGCATTCTAAATGGTCAAGCTCCCAGCGCACGACGTCGTTTTGACAACTTGCCACGGCATCTTCAAGGACGGCGCGCAGTTGTTCGGGATCGCCCTCGGCACGGAGGTTCACGATCAATTCACCCTGCTGGAGCGGGTCCATCAGGGATTGGGTAAATTCAGGCCGGTAATCGGAACCAACCAAGTTAAGCACCGCGATTTCACCACTGCCGTCGAGGGGGTCGAGGGTCATTTTGAAGTGGGCGATTTCAATATGCAGGCTGTTGAGGCGTTTTTGCACGGCGAGCGCTAAGTTTTGCAGCAGCGAGTCGCCGGCGGTGAGCGCCGCGGCGCGTAATTTGAGCGAAGCGTTGAGCCAGCCGAGCAGGGCTTCGCCCTCGGCGTAAATGCGGTAATCGAGCGGCATGGTTTCGCCGAGCGGGAGTTCGCGGTCCCAAATCGCGTCGAACCAAGGTTCCAGTTCCCAGCCCTCGCGGGCGGAAATGCCGATCACCTCGGCCTCGGGGAAACGCGCGCGCAGGGCGTCGGCGAGTTGCGCGTATTCGGCGTCGTCGAGCAGATCGCGTTTGTTAATCACGATCATGGCCGCTTCTTCCAGTTGCTTCATATAAATGTAGGTGACCTTTTCGGAGAACCCGCGTTCGTCGCTGAGGCCCAAGACGCGGCGGGCACGGCGCGGGTCCACCAACACGCTGAGCGGGGCGACGCGGTATTGGTCGCCGTAAATGCGGCGCAGCGGGTAGGAAACGGAGGCGACCAGGTCGGTACAACTGCCGACGGGCTCGGCGATAAAGACGTCGGGTCGGGTTTCGCGCGACAGGTTTTCGGCGGCTTCCATCAGGGAATCGAAGCGGCAGCAAAAGCAGCCGCCGGGAATTTCTTCCACGTCAAAACCGCGCGAGGCCAGGTTCAGCGTGTCGACGAGGCGGTTGCCCTGGTCGTTGGTGATCAGGCCGACGCGCAAACCGCGTGCGCTGAGGTGTTCGGCCAAGCGGGCGATGGCGGTGCTTTTGCCGGCCCCCAAAAAACCACCAATCATGATGTAGCGCGCCAGGGCGTCAGGGTTCGTCATAACCTTCTCCAATCATGCGATCAATTGTTTGATCCAAAAATGCGGCGTACCCTTCCGCGTCGAGGGCCTTGGGTTCGCCGGTACCGCGAACCTCGTAGAGCCAGCCTTTGCCGTAGCCGTCTTTGACCAGCCATTGCGGCGATTCGTTGAGCGCCTCGTTAAACGCGGTGACCTCGCCTTCGACCACGGCGTAGAGGTCGGAAGCAGCCTTGAGGCATTCGATAAAACCAATGACATCACCGATTTGGATGCGGTTCCCCAGCGGTACTTCAATGCCGGTTTCCACCAAATCACCCAACATGCGGGTGGCAAACTTGGTGAGGCCGACCCGCAACAGACCGTCGTCCTCGCCGGCGATCCAAAAATGGGCCTGGGTATAACGGTAGTGACGGGGTAAACGGGTCGAAAAACGCGATCGCTTGTAGGCAATCGTTTCATTTGAACCAATCATGCTTGAGGTATTCCTGAATAAATCCAAAATCGCCGCGAGGCGCGAGATGCGCACGAGGTGACGTTGTGCCGCGATCTCCGTGGAGGGTAATAGCTGCTTGTACGTAGGTAACGCGTGTTTAGGTTTCACAAAGGATCGTTTCGAAGCGACAGGGCGTCGGTGGCGGATCCCGGCGAGGCCGGCATGACCTGACAGGTTTCAACCTTAAGTGTGGGATTTAAGGGGTAGCAATCGGCCAAGATCCTGGAGCGAACCGTGTTGGAAGGCGCGGGCCTATTTAAAAGAACCGCGAGCATTTTTCCAGCACGTTGCAGCCCAGGGGATTGCGCGCGTGCGCCGCTTAAGAATCGTTCACATTAGGTTTATTGAGGCAACCAGATGCGATGTTAGCATGAGATGATCAGAAATCGTGAAACTCCGAGGCAGGCAAACACGTTGGACCGGCTATGAACAACCCAACTTTCCCCGAAACCATCTATCTCGATTACCAAGCAACGACCCCGGTTGACCCGCGTGTCCTAGAAGCGATACGGCCTTATCAAGAACAAGGTTTCGCCAATCCGGCGAGCAACCACGCGGCGGGCCATGCGGTGCGCGCGGCGGTTGAGGCGGCCCGCGACGCGGTGGCGGCATCCTTTAACGCGGACCCGCTCGGCTTGGTTTTCACCAGCGGCGCCACGGAAGCCAACAACTTGGCGCTCAAAGGTCTGGCCGAACAGTACGGCTCGGAGAAACGCCACCTCATTTCCAGCCGCGCGGAACACAGCGCCGTCATGGATGTCTTGGAACACCTGGGCGAACAAGGCTTTGACATGACCATCATCCCCCATGACAGCGAGGGCCGTTTGCGGATGGACCGGCTTGCCGAGGCGTTCCGCCCCGACACGCTGGCCGTATCGTTGATGGCGGCCAACAACGAGGTCGGCACCATCCACGACATCGCGGCCATCGGTCGACTCGCCAAAAAACACGGCGCCTTTTTTCACTGCGACGCGGCCCAACTCGCGGGCAAAGCAGCCATCGATGTGCAGGAGGCGGGCATCGACCTGTTGACCTGGTCGGCCCACAAATTTTACGGCCCGCCGGGTTGCGGCGGCCTGTGGGTGCGCCGCAAACAACCGCGCGTGCGCCTGGCGACCCAAATCCACGGTGGCGGCCACCAGCGCGGTTTCCGCTCCGGCACGCTCAATGTACCGGGCATCATCGGCACGGCGGCAGCCCTGGCCCTGTGCGAGGCCGAACACGCGCAAGATCACCAACACGCCGCAAGGTTGGGGCGGTTGTTACAGCAGGAATTGGCCGAGGTCGAAGGCGGTTACCTCATCAACGGCACGCGCGAACCCCGCCTAGCCAACAACCTCAACCTGCGTTTCCCAGGTATTGCGGCCGACCGCCTGCTCAAGCGCATCCCGGAACTGGCCGTCTCCCAAGGCGCGGCATGCAGTTCGCATCTGCCGGGCCCGTCGCGGGTCCTGCTGGCCATGGGCCAAACCCCGGCCCAGGCACGCGAGGCGTTGCGGTTTTCCTGGGGCCGCTTCACCACGGCGGACGAAATCACCCGCGCCGCGGCGTTGCTAAGTGAAGCGGTCGCCTGGTGCCGCAACCAACCCCAAGAAGCGGAAGAAGCCGGCTGCTCCCTGTAGCGAAGATTGCCCTGCTCGAAAGGGCCGCGCCCACGTCGTTCTCCTACTTTCGTTGGCCATGTTCACATCGTTGTCCTGCCTGCGTTGGCCCCGTCCACGTGGTTGCCCTGCTTGCGTGGGCCCCGTCCACATCGTTGCCCTGCTTGCATGGGCCGCATCCACATGGTTGCCCTGCTTGCGTGGGCCGTGTTCACATCGTTGCCCTGCTTGCGTGGGCCGTGTTCACATCGTTGCCCTGCTTGCGTGGGCCCCGTCCACGTGATTACCCTGCTTGCGTGGGCCCCGTCCACGTGGTTGCCCTGCTCGCATGGGCCGCATCCACATGGTTGCCCTGCTTGTAGGGGCCTTATCCCCGTCATTGCGGTGCTCGCATGAGACCTGACCCCGCGCGCCCCAACGGGGGCCGCACCACCGAATCGATGGACCATGCTTTGATTGAACGCCGGGCGGCGCCCGGCCACTCTGGACGAATCCTGAAGGGATTCCATATATTAGCCCCGGGTACGGCCATTGAAAATGGCCGTACCCTGGGTGCCGGGGGTTCACGGACGGGAAGGCCCTGAAGGGGCCGACACGACAGGCGTCGCGGGGATCGCGCAATGGATGCCGCGGCAATGATTGGGCGATTCGGTGATGGGTTGTGGGGCCGACGCATTCAGCGTCTACACGACGGGAACCCCATGGGACCCAGAGCAAATGGGGTTGGTTATACCGCGGCAGGCAATGATTGGGCGATTCGGTGACGGGTTGTGGGGCCGACGCATTCAGCGTCTACACGACGGGAACCCCATGGGACCCAGAGCAAATGGTTGTACCACAACCATTTGATCAGGGCTGAAATCCTAAACACCTTCGGTGTAACCAAAGGTTGTTCGGCGCCGCCTCACGTTTAAAATCAAGAATGGTCCACGCACGAGGGTGGGCGACCCCGTTAGGGTTCGCCGGATTGCCATTATTCCCAACGGATTTTCAACACGGCCACCATCATCACCACCCGGTTTCCGCCCGGATCGCCATCATTCCCAACGAATTTTCAACACGGCCACCATCATTCCCACCCGGTTTCCGCCCGGATTGCCATTATTCCCAACGGATTTTCAACACGGCCACCATCATTACCACCCGGTTTCCGCCCGGATTGCCATTATTCCCAACGGATTTACAACACGGCCACCATCATCACCACCCAGTTTCCGCCCGGATCGCCATCATTCCCAACGGATTTCCAACACGGCCACCATCATTCCCACCCGGTTTCCGCCCGGATCACCATCATCACCACCCGGTTGCCAACCCACCACCATCATTCCCACCCGGTTTCCGCCCGGATCGCCATCATTCCCACCCGGTTGCCAACCCACCATCATCATCCCCACCCGGTTTCCACCCCATCAACCCATCTAAAATCAAAACAAGCCATCGCCGGCCACGTATATTCACCAAGCCGCCCCGCCAACCCGCCGCATCCCTTCCCTCCCCAAACAGGAAAGCCGGGTTAGAATAGGGCACCCCCACAAGGAGACGCGCTTATGCTCGCCCGGTTCACCTATCGCATGGCTACCGAATTGGCCCCCAACGTGGCATTTAAGGCCGCTTACCTCTACGGCTTCAAAGGCATGAAGGCCATCCATTCCTACAAACGGCGCCTCAAAAACGACGAACTCTACCCACCTTTTATGTTCGTCGCGCTCACCAACACCTGTAACCTGCGCTGCCAAGGCTGTTGGGTCGAAAAAGTCGGCAAAGCCCGTCACATGACGCCCGAGGACATCGACGCCGTCATCGAAAACGGCAAAAAACAAAACGCTTACTACTACACCCTGCTCGGCGGTGAACCCTTCCTGCACAAAAACCTGATGTCGATTTTCGAGCGCCACAACGACTGCTACTTCCAGGTCATCACCAACGGCATGTTCTTTAGCGAAGAGACGGTGCAAAAGCTGCGCGACCTGGGCAACGTCACCCCGCTGATTAGCATCGACGGCATGCAGGACCAAAACGACATGCGCCGCGGCGAAGGCACTTTCAAAACCATCATGGACGGCCTCGACCGCCTCAAAAAACACAAACTCTTTTTTGGCATCGCCACCACCGCCACCGGCAAAAACATGGAAGAAGTCATGTCCGACGAATACGTCAACATGTTCATCGAAAAAGGCGCCATGTACCTGTGGTACTACATCTACCGTCCCGTCGGCGAAGAACCCCACCCCGAATACTGCATGCAGAAACAACAAATCGTCGACATGCGCCGCCGCCTGCTGAAATTGCGCCGCAAACACCCGATCCTGCTGATCGACACCTACTGGACCGCCGAGGGCGAAGCCTTTTGTCCGGCCGCCACCGGTCTGGGCTTTCACATCGGACCCGAGGGCAGCATCGAACCCTGTCCCCCGCTCTCCTTCGCCACCAACAAGGTCCAGGACAACCGCGACGACCTGTTCAGCACCATCAACGAAAGTGAATACCTGCGTGGCTTCCAGCAGTTTGTCAAAAACCGCACCAAGGGCTGCGTGATCCTCGAACATCCCCAGGAATTGGCGAGCTTCATTCGCGATCACGGCGCGGTCGATTACAGCACCCGCGACGCGCTCAGCGAAATCGATTCGATCAGCCCGCGCCATTCCCACCACCTGCCCGACGAAGAAATTCCCGAGGACTACTGGGTTTATCGCTTTCTGAAGAAACAGGTTTTCTTCGGCATGGGCGCGCTAGGGTAGTCACTTAGACATTTTTTTGTTTACTTTTTGTCGTCAAAAGAATACGCTCTCAACCATCCCAAGTTGCCCACCTCCATCATGAGCAATTTTGGGATCCGCGCCGATATGAGGCTTTGAAGTCCCGCGCGGGGACGCGGTTTACCCCTCGGTGAACAGCGCTGGTTTAGGAGTATTCAATGAAAATATCGATACCCGATTTATCCCTTGTTCTTTTGGTCGGTCCCTCCGGCAGCGGCAAATCAACCTTCGCCGCGCGCCATTTCCTGCCGACCGAGGTTATTTCTTCCGACCGCTGTCGCGGCATGGTTTGCGACGATGAAAACAGTTTGGAAGCAAGCAGTGATGCCTTTGATTTGGTCCATTATTGGGCGGGCAAACGCCTGAAACGCGGCAAACGCGCCGTGATTGACGCCACCAATGTGCAGCGCGACGCCCGCGCGAGCCTGATCAAACTGGCGCGCGATTACCACGCCCGCGTGGTGGCGATTGTGCTGGAAACCCCGGAAGCGGTGTGTCACGAACGCAACGCCTCGCGACCCGACCGCAACTTCGGCCCGCACGTGGTTCGCGGCCAACACCGCGACATGCGCCGTTCGATCAAACACCTCAAAAAAGAGGGCTTGCACCACGTTTACCGCCTCGACACCCCGGAAAAAGCGGCCGAAGCTGAAATCGTGCCGACCCCCATGTGGCCGGACCGACGCGACGAACGCGGACCCTTCGACTTGATCGGCGACATCCACGGCTGTTTCGACGAAACCCTGTTGCTCTTGGCCAAATTGGGTTACCGCGTGCGCGAGGAACCCCACGAGGGCGAAACCCGTTTCATCGTGGACGCACCGCAAGGGCGCCGTGTGGTTTTTCTCGGCGATTTGGTCGACCGCGGGCCCGCCAGCAACCGTGTCTTGCGGCTGGCGATGGACATGGTCGAAGCAGGCGTCGCCTTGTGTGTCCCCGGCAACCACGAAAACAAATTGGAACGTTGGCTCGGTGGCCGTAAAAAAATCAAGCCTAGCCACGGCTTGGCGGCAACCATTGAACAACTGGAAACGGAAACGCCCGCCTTCCGCGAACGGGTGCGTACCTTTATCAACGGCCTGGTCAGCCACATGATCCTCGACGAAGGCCGCTTAATTGTCGCCCACGCCGGGATGAAAGAAAGCTACGCGGGCCGCGCCTCGGGCGTCGTGCGCTCCTTTGCGCTTTATGGCGAAACCACCGGTGAAACCGACAGCTACGGCCTGCCGGTTCGCTACGATTGGGCCGCGGAATACCGCGGCAAAGCCGCGGTGGTTTACGGCCACACCCCGGTCCCCAACGCGACCTGGGTCAACCGCACGATTTGTTTGGATACCGGCTGCGTGTTCGGCGGCAAGTTAACCGCGCTGCGCTGGCCGGAACGGGAACTGGTCGCGGTACCCGCCGCCAAGATGTACTACGAACCGGCCAAACCCATGGCGGAAGAACGGGCGGAACGGCCCGGCGACGAACCCTTCCGCATCGAAGACGTGCGCGGCAAACGCATCGTCAACACGCGCTTTGACCGCCAGGTCGTGATTCGCGAGGAATTCGGCATGGCCGCGATGGAAGTGATCAGCCGCTTTGCCGTCGATCCCCGCTGGCTGACCTACCTGCCCGCCACCATGGCGCCGACCGAAACGAGCAAACGCGCGGGTTACCTGGAACACCCGGAAGAAGCTTTTGCCACCTTCCGACGCATGGAAATCAGCGAGGTGATTTGCCAAGAGAAACACATGGGTTCGCGCGCCGTGGTGCAACTGTGCCAATCGGCCGAGGTCGCGCGGCAACGGTTCGGCACGGAAGACGACGCAATCGGCATCGTTTACACCCGCTCGGGGCGCCGTTTCTTCACAGACCGCGATCTGGAGCAGGCCTTCCTCACCCGCTTGGTGACGGCGGTCGGCAAGGCGGGCCTGTGGGATTCGCTGGAGACGGAATGGCTCACGCTGGACTGCGAGCTGATGCCCTGGTCGGCCAAAGGTCTGGATCTGCTGCAACAGCAATACGCCCGCGTCGGCGCGGCGGCCTCGGCGGCAATCCCGGCGACGCTTGCCGTCCTGGAACAAGCACAGGGCCGCGGCATCGATGTGGCGCCCCAACTGGCGGCCTGGCGCCATCGCGAAACCAACTTGGCCCTTTACCGGCGCGCCTACGGTCACTATTGCTGGGAAACGGACGGCTTACAAGGTTTGCGTCTGGCCCCGTTCCACATCCTGGCCGGCGAAGGCAAAGCCCATTACGACAAGGATCACCTGTGGCACATGCAACAGGCCGAGGCCTTGGCGGCGGCCGATCCCGAGCTGATCCAGGCCACCCGTTACCGGCGCTTGATGCTGGACGACGCCGAAGCGGAAAGCCGCGTCACCCAATGGTGGCTGGACATGACCGAGGCAGGCGGCGAAGGCATGGTGGTCAAACCCATCGCCTTTGTGCCCTACGGCAAGGACAACCGCATTATCTTGCCGGCGGTGAAATGCCGCGGTCGCGATTACCTGCGCATCATCTATGGACCCGACTACACGGAGCCGGCCCAACTGGAGCGATTGCGTTCACGCGGCCTGAACCACAAACGCCGCAACGCGGTTCGCGAGTACCTGCTCGGTCTGGAAGCTTTGGCGCGGTTCGCGGCGGGCGACAGCATCAGCCAGGTCCACGAATGCGTCACAGCTATCGCGGCATTGGAAACCGAACCGATCGATCCAAGATTGTAACCCCCATGTTCAAGGTGACTTTCTCGCCTTGGCTTCCTCAACTATGTGTTTTTTTACGAGGTTTTTTATATGTTAATGACGATTACCACCACCCACCAACCGGCACAGGATCTCGGTTTTTTGCTGCACAAGCACCCTGACCATGTGCAGTCGTTTGAATTGAGCCACGGCACGGCCCATGTGTTTTATCCAGAAAGCAGCGCGGAACGCTGCACGGCGGCGCTGCTGCTCGACATCGATCCCATCAAGCTGGTGCGTTCCTACAAAGCGCCACCCGGCACCTCACGAACGCTGGGCCATTACGTCAACGACCGCCCTTACGTGGCCTCCTCGTTTTTGAGTACGGCCATTTCCAAGGTGTTCGGCACGGCGCTGTCCGGCAATTGCAACAAACGGCCTGAGTTGGCCAAACAAGCGATCCCGCTGAGCTTTCATCTGCCGGCGTTGCCGGTACGCGGCGGCGAAAAAGTGCTGCGCGATCTGTTCGAACCCTTGGGTTATACGGTTGAAGCGGAAGCGCATCTGCTCGACCCCAAGTTCCCGAACTGGGGCAAGGCCGCGATTTTCACGGTCACCCTAAGCGTTACCCTGCCTTTGCACCAAGCGTTGAGCCATCTCTACGTGCTGATCCCCGCTTTGGACCGCGAGAAACATTATTATATCGGCCCGGCCGAAATCGAGAAGTTGATCAACCACGGCGAGGGTTGGCTGGCGGAACACCCGCATCGCGAAACCATCACGCGGCGCTACATGGTCAACCGCCAAGCACTGGCCACGGTCGCGATTGAGCAACTGTTTCAAGATGAGTCGGCGCCGCAAGACCTCCCCGAAAGCCAACAGGTGGAAACGGCGATTGAAAAACCGCTGAGCCTGAACAGTATTCGCTTAAATACAGTGGTCTCCATTCTGGAGCAGGAACAGGTGCGTTCGGTGGTGGACTTGGGCTGCGGCGAAGGCAAGTTACTGAAAAAGCTACTGACCCATCCGCGATTCGCGCGCATCGTCGGCATGGACGTCAGCCACCGTATCTTGGAAGTGGCGGCACGCCGGCTGAAGTTGGACCACCTGGGCGAACGGGTGCGCGAGCGCATCGAACTGGTACACGGCAGTTTGGCCTACAGCGACCAACGCTTGGCGGGTTTCGACGCGGCCTGTTTGGTTGAAGTGATCGAACACGTCGATCCCGAGCGCCTCGGCCTGTTGGCCCGCAACGTCTTCGGCGCCTTGGCCCCCGGCCTGGTGGTGGTGACCACGCCCAACGCGGAATTCAACGCCACCTTCGAGGACTTACCCGCGGGCAAGTTCCGCCACGGCGATCACCGTTTCGAATGGACCCGCGCCGAGTTCCAAAACTGGGCACAAAAAGTCGCGGACCAATTCGGCTACAGCGTGCGTTACCAGGACATCGGCGAAGTCCACGAGGAACACGGCCCACCCACCCAATGCGCAATCTTCAAACAGAAGAAAGCGGAAAACAATGCAGAAACCTAAGCGAAGTGCTGTCGGTTTTGGATAAAATCAAAACCAGGTAAAACCGAGGTTCACCATGCAACACACAAAAAAGCAGGGCAAAAAGCAAGCAGCCTTGGACACCTGGCTCCTTACCGAGGTCGGGCCGGCTTATGATGCGTTGAAAGCCGATCCGACTCGGGCCTTGACAGGCTCCCAGGTCAGGGCACATCTCGCTGACGTGCGAGCTAAAGCTGACGGTCCTTCCAGCGACCAAGCCCGCATTTTCTCAAACCGCGACCACCTCCCGCACCAGTAAGGTCCGACCCGGTGTGACCACAAACCACTGCATGATACCGCCCAGGGATACCCGAAAAATCCGCGGCGGTAGCCATGAAACGAGCGACCATCACGGCACCGACAGCGGAGATTAATCCCAAGGGCCGACCAACTGGAATGCGGCCCAGTGGTAAGGATGGGCGGTGTCCTCGCTAAGACCCAACCAGGACTGCCACCCCCGTTTTTTGCCGTGGCGCAAATCAAGTTGGGCGCGGCGCAGGGCCTCGGCTGTGCCCTCCACGCGCCCCAAATAATGGTAAAAACGCTGCATCAGGAGGTGGGTCGAGGCATCGGAAATCCGCCAATGGGCGGCCAGTACCGCGCGCGCACCGGCAATGTGAAATGCGCCGGCCAAACCCTGTAACCCTTCACCGGCACCGTCGCGACCCAAACCGCTCTGACACGCGGACAGCACGGCGAGATCCGACCGAAACCGCATCTCTTCCATCACTTCCCAAGCGCGCAAAATCCCGTTTTCTTCACCGGTGGCAACGACGGCGGGGTCGGTCGAAAAGATCAAAGCAGAGTCAAACGGGAACCGCGGGTCCAAAACCCCGTGACAGGCGAGGTGAATCACACGCCAATCACCCCGCAATGCCTTGCAGGCATCCTCGGTGGCCCGCTCACGTAAGAAGAGCCGGGCCTGATCGCCGAAACGTTCGCCGACTGCGCCGACCTCGGCCGCACTAAAAGGTAAGCGCTGCAGATCCTCCCCACCCAAACGTTGGGCGCGAAGCCAAGCAGACCAGGTCGGACTCGCCGCGGCGGTTGATTGATGGTACACAGGATCGCCAAATGCAGCCACACGACCCGTGCCACCTTTGGGACGGCGCTTTAAGAACCCATAAACCGCGGCGGAGCCCGAGGTCGTGATCGGTTTCCACGCGATCAAATAGTCCTCCGGTCCAGAATCCGCCAGGGGACCCACCAAAAGTCCCCAGGTCAGCCGACCCAGCGGAGTATCCGGGAGAAAAACCAAACGGTCGGCGGCCTGAACCCAGGTCCGCGCGGGCGCAATGAGATCCTGAAACACGCGGCGGGAAACGGCACGAAGTCGCGCCTCGTGGTCGGCACCGATCCGATTGGGCTCCACCTCATCCAGCAAATTTTGCAAGGCTTGCATGTGTTGTTGCAGCTCGGAACGACCCACGGGCAGCCGCAAGGCATCAAAGCGATCACGACGAACCAGGAACAATAACGTGGCATCCTCGAGCACACAATAGGAAAGCAACAAGGTTCCCGGCGCTAACTCGGCTTGCACATCCTCTAACCGAGGTACGAAGGGTTTGGCGACGTCAACCTCCCCTTTCGCCTGTGCAAGACGCCGCGCCTTTTTGGCAGCCTGCAGCCGGATCTGGCGACGACGGGTTTGCTCGGCATATTCGGGGTGGTCGACCGCCCATTGGCGCGTTGCTTCGTAACGCCGGTTCAGTTGAACCACGGTCGGGTCCGCCTTCGAAGCGGTTTGATCTTGTTCCGCCGCGCGCTTGGCGAGTAGCCGACACATGCCGACGGTACGAAACCGTTCCAACAGATCAAAAGCCTGCTCTGGTTGACCCAGGTCGAAGGCAACCGCCACCAAGGTGCGATGCGTGTGCTGCATCTTTACCATGAAGTTGCCGCGCGTTTGGGGCAAGCGACTTACCCGATCAATTTGGCCTTCCAAATGCAGGGCGGACCGTTCCAAATAAGCCGAGGCCTCCAACTCTAGGCCCAGCTTCGCACAAACCTGGCTCAAAAACAGCAAGGTCTCCTCGGTCCATTTCCCGTCGGGAAAGTGGCTGATCACCACCTCAAGAGACTGTTCCAAAAGGTCTTTGGCCCGTTGATGGTCACCCCGCGCCGCGGCGAGCCGCGCCATACTATTGGTGATCATCACCCGGTTAATCGATGCAGGCGACCCGCCTTCCAACCCTTTGCTTGCCCGGTTTAAATAGACTTCCGCCTGATCGTAACGCCGCTGATCCATGGCGATACGGGCCAAACTGTTTAAGATGGTCACGGTGCGATGCTGGTTGCGGTGTTCTTCAAGGGAGAGGGCGCGCTCCAAATAGACAACCGCTTGCGCCAGGGCGCCACGCTCCTTCTCAACCATACTCAGATTCAACAAGGACAGCACCACCAAACGACTTTCAGGGCCGAAGCTTTGGGTCGCACGCTTTAAAACCCTGCTGAAATAATCCTCGGCTTCATCCCATTCCCCGCTGTTGCGGGCGACGATGCCCAAGTTGTTAAGCACCCCCAAATAAAAACGCCCCTCGGTGAGGCCGTGCTCTTCAAAGTAGATCTTGGCGCGATGGAATTGTTCGGTGGCGGTAATTAGATCACCCAAACCAAAGGCGGCATGACCCAAACCAGTTATAGCTCGGCCACGCGAACGACGGGGCGTGGGTTCGGGCGGTAACGCCGCCAAAGCGGAACGCAGGGTTTGTTGCGCGAAGGCATAACGGTCTTGATTGAGCGCCAGCACACCAAGATCGGTGAGGCAATGGGCGACGGTCTCGGTTTGCCCCTGATCTTGGGCCAATTGGTAAGCAGCCTGGAAGTAATGCTCGGCCGCGGCCAAACGTCCGTGCCGCATGGCGGCCTTACCCAAAACCGAAAACGGATCGGCGGCATTGGCGGGAAGCTCGGGCAAATCGGCAAGTAAAACCAAGGCCTCCTCGGCAAAAAAACGCGCCTCGGCGGTTTGCGCTTGTTCAACATGGAACCAAGCGAGACGAACCAGCGTGTGCAGGTAGGCTTCGCCGCGGGGCGCCCGTTGATGCTGGATGACATGGGCGTGTTCTAAAAGAGCCTGCCGGTGAGATGCCTGGGTTGGGTGGCGCATGGTCGAAGCCCATTGCGATGCCGCGGAAGCCTCGGCCAAAGGTGTTTTGCCGCGATACAACGCCTGACAATAAAGGGATTCAGCGAGCGACCGGTCATCGGCCCAAGCTAGTGAAAACCCTGCGATCATTGCGAGCCCGATACTGAAGCGAACCAAAGAACCACCGCATCTACGCGGCCCACCGAAAATAGAACCACAGATCACAAACACCACCATCTTCACATAAAATTTACTTCACACAAAAAGAACAAACATCGCGAAAATAAGCTACAAACCAACCGGCCCGAAACTTTAGCAAAAACCTCACAAGACATCAACCTGACCGCTCAGGCATGCCGGCAGCAGGACAAGATCGACAGACAGCCCCCCCTGTGAACGCCCGCGATACGAATCAAAGTGGTGAAAAATCGCCGGCCCATCCAAATAAAAAAACGGATTGCCACGGTGAAACGCCGTCAACCGAAAGCAGCCAAATCAGTCCCAACCTGGGTCATCCAAAATATGAGAAACAAAATTAAACCTAAGAAACGCGCGCTCACTCTTCCGCAAGTTGGCGGCGCACCTCGTCGTAAAATCGACTCTTTTCCAGTTCACCGGTTTCTTTGAGCAAGGTTGAAAGCAATGCCAAAACCCCAAGATGACGCGGGGCCAACCGACGGGCTGCTTCCAAATCTTCAAGCGCGGCTTGATGATCGCCTGCCTCGGCAAGTGCCTGGGCGCGCTGAAACAAAACCTCGGCCATGGCCAGGTTGTGGGGTTCCATGCCGGGCCGCGGCTGGTGTTGTGGTGGGACGTCGGCGGAACGCTTGATCGACAAAGGGCGAAACATCGGCACGAGCAACAAAGCCGGAAACAGCATGGCAAATCCGGCAAGCGGTGCCCACCAAGACAGGCTCACGCGGCGGCGCCACCAAGGAAGGTCGTCCGCGACAACAGGCGCAGCAACCGGTTCCGCAAAATAAGCCAAGTGGATCCTAGGCGAAGCATCGTAAATGGTGGTGAGGCAAAGCGTTTGGCCACCTTCCAGGTGGATGGTTTCGCAAAAAGGTTCCTCGGAGCCGGCGCCGGGCAACAGGCTATAAGCCAGGGGCACCGCCTCCCCTGCCAATTCCGCCCAAAGTTCGAAAACGCGGGCGTCGGCACCCAGGGGCAAGGTCAATTCACCGAGCACACTCACCCGCGCCTGCTCCTTCCCATCTAACTTGAGCACGAAGGCACGTGGGGGTTGTTTCTTTTTTAAACCCCGCAATTTATTCAGGCGTTGGTAAAAAGTGGTCATCCCGGCTTCGAGATCGGTTGATCCACCGCTGCCGTCATCGTTTCTGTCCGCTTCCATGCTTCCTCCCATCTCGGGCAAGCGCAAGGCCGGGGTTTCCTCGTGGGGAAGCGCCTTGGCAGTCAACGCGCGGAAGGCCTTGGGTTCAATGAGTTCGTAAATCAGCGCCAATTCCCTATCGGCCGCCAACTGATCCGCCTGCCAGGGCGCCAAGTGGGTCAACACCTCATTCACAAAATCACGCAGGCGGGCCGGCTCGGCCATCGGCTCAAAACGCTTCTCGCCTTTGGCACCGGTCGCGGCTTTTAGTTGACCCTCGAAGTGGTGCTCAAGCGCTTTGAACCAGCGGCTTTTGGCACGAGAGCACTCCGCTTCATCCTTCGTCGCATCAGGACTTTGCGCCTCATGGACCGCCAAGACCCAGCGATTCGAGTAGGTAAAAAGCAGGCGCATCACGCCCACGCCCACGTGAAAGGCGGTATGGGGCATGGTCAGCACCAACAGGTAATTGATATAGCGCTTGATTTGGCGCCTTCGGGAATGGGCACGCGGATCGACCTCAACCTGATAACGCTCAAAAAAGTCCATCACAAAATACTGAACAAGGTGATCGGCTTTGGTGAACACGGTTTTACGGGGGGTGCTGCTTTCCCGTTGGACAACATTACCCTCGGTGAGAAACACCAGCAAAAAAGCGTCTTCCACAATGGACCAGGCTTCGCCGGGCGATCCCGTTAAATAGGCGGCCAGATGGTAAGCCCGCTGTCCTGTTTCTCGAAATTCTTGTGGCACCAAAACACGCCCCTCACATGCACCGCATCAAAACGCGGTCGGTAAGGCGGGGAATTATAGCAGCTTGTCAAACCATGTTGGGGTAACAGACCCCTTTTGTCCCTGGTGTTTTGCACCGTCACATCTCCATGGTTGGCGGCGCGGGCCCGCCCTAAGATGGCGACGAACCCGAACGAGGGGCTCGCGACATGCGTAACCCCCCGTGCATTCGAGGCGATCACGCACATTCGATTCGCCTCATTGGGCCCCTATTTTTTACCCACACGATTAGGAGATTTTTTATGAAAAAGGCATTGATGACCCTCGCACTATTAAGCTTCTTCGGTACAGCCCTTGCCGTGGATCCTCCTCCTTATTACTTAATCAATCCACACGACGGCGAAACCTGTTACGAGCCCGGCGACCCCGCACTGGGTTACCTGAAAGACCCAGCAGTCACCACCATGATTGCCAACATGATGGAAGCCTCCTGGGGGATGGTGTTCGGCCCAAGTCTTTCTGATTACTGGTTCCGTCTGGTAACTCAGGACATGACCATGGAAGAGGTCGCCCTTGACATCATCCGTCACCCTCGATTCATCAACCCGAGCTTTGATCGCTTCGTCGGCAACACCTACCACGCTTTGCTCCTGCGGGAACCGGACTGCGGCGGCTTCGAATGGTGGCTGAATAACCACAACGACCGTGATTACGAAGCGGTTGTGAAGGGTTTCACCTGGTCGAATGAGTTCGGTTCGCTTGCAGAGGACCTGCGCATTAAAGCACACCGGTAGGTCTCATCCGCCCAAGTGGTGACACCCAGGCCCGCATGCGGGGCATTTTGCCATGCATGCGGGCCGATCCGTGTTTCTGCCGCGGGGTTTGGCCTCGGCATGAGCCAATTGAACGTCGGATAGTAAGGCGCCGGTTCAGAAAAGTACCCAACGCCGGCCCGCGCACAACAAGCACGCTCTCGCGTCACATCACCCGAGAAAAGAGAAAAGATCGCCCCCTCGTAATCGCATGGGTTGCCCCGTAGCAGAACTCCTTGCGAAAAAGGCGGGTTAAACCTGACGGTCTTTCCAGCGACCTAGCCTGAACAAATAGGCGCCGAGGAGGCCCAGCATGGTTTCGGATAGGGCGATGGCGATGAAGACGCCGCGTGGCCCCAGCTCGAAGGTTTTGGCCAGCAGGTAGGCGACCGGGATTTGGAAAAGCCAGTAACACAGCAGGTTGACCGAGGTCGGTGTGCGCGTGTCGCCCGCACCGTTAAACGCCTGCACCACCACCAAACCAACGGCCAAACCAAGGTTGCTGTAGCTGACGATGCGCAGGCAATCAGCCGCCACCAACGCCACCTCGGGCTCGGGTTTAAACAAGGCGACAATCGGTTCAGCCCACACGATGAACACGACGGCGACACTGCCCAAAAACGCCATGTTGAGCAAGGCACTGCGCCACACACAAATGCCCGCGCGTTTCGGGTTACCCGCGCCGAGGTTTTGGCCGACCAGGGTCGCGGCGGCATTGCTAAGCCCCCAAGCGGGCAGCAGCGCAAAGACCACCAGACGCACGCCGATGGTGTAACCGGCGACGGCGTTCTCGCCGAACATGGCCATCACGCGCACCAGCAGCGTCCAGCTTGACGTGGCCACAAACCACTGCATGATGCCGCCCAGGGAAAGCCGGAAAATGCGCGATAACAGCGGGATATCCAACCTGATTTTGCTGTCGCGTAGGCGAATCAGACCGCTGCCTCGGTACAGGATCACCAGCTGAAAAAGAACACCAATGCCGCGCCCGGTGCAGGTCGCCACGGCGGCCCCGGTCAAACCCATCTCGGGAAACGGGCCCCAGCCGAAAATAAACAGCGGGTCGAGCACAATATTAATGAAGTTGGCCAGCCAGAGCACCTTCATCGAGAGAACGGCGTCGCCGGCCCCGCGGAAAATTGCGTTGTTCACGAACAGCAGCAACAGAATCACGTTGGTGCTGAGCATGATGGTGATGTAGGGCGTGCCCAACTCGGCGGTTTCCGGCGAGGCGCCCATCAACATCAGGATTTCTTTGCCAAACAGCAGGCCGAGCGCGGCAATCGGCAACGACATCAGGAGCGATAGGAAGACGGCCTGGGTGGCCGATTTACGTGCCGCCTCGGCGTTTTTTTCACCGACCCGCCGCGCCACAATCGCGGTGGTCGCCAGCGACAGCCCGATGCCCACGGCAAACACCGAGACCATCACCGATTCGGTAATCCCCAGCACGGCGACGTGCTCGGAACCCAGTTGCGCCACGAAGTAGACGTCGGCGATGGTGAACAGCGATTCCATGATCATTTCCAGCACCATGGGAATGGCGAGCAGGATAATCGAGCGGGTAATCGGGCCTTTTGTATAGTCACGGGACTTACCCCGAAGCACCTGGCGCAAGTCGGCCCAAAAGTGGGGGACGGCGTCGGAATCGTGCTTATCGGGTTCGGTTTGCATGTCGGGCTCCGTTGGCTAACGGGATGAAAGCAGAAATTAAAAAAGCCGCACTAGGCGGCTAACGACAAAACCGATAAGGTGGCGGAGAGAAAGGGATTCGAACCCTTGGTCCCGTTGCCAGGACAACTGCTTAGCAGGCAGCCCCGTTCGGCCACTCCGGCATCTCTCCAACCTAATTTGTGAAAGAACGTGAATGGCGGAGGAAGTAGGATTCGAACCCACGGACCCATGAGGTCAACGGTTTTCAAGACCGCCGCTTTCGACCACTCAGCCATTCCTCCGCTGAGCCGTTCACATTCAAGCGGTGATTGTATTGGCTTTTCCGAGAGGGGTCAACCGCTTTTTTCACAAAATTTTCGCGATCCCCGCAAACCGTTGGGCATCAAGGAATCTTCCCCGATTCGAGCGCTTTGTCGAAGCCGTCCTGCGCTTCCTGATACCCCTCGGGATCGAGATGGATCAGAATTTCCATCTGGGGATAAACAGCTTGGATGGTCCGCTCCACCGCTTCCCCAATCAAATGGGCGTCGTAGAGGTTGAGGGTCGGATCCAGTTCCACGTGCATTTGGGCCAAATAGTGAACACCGCTGCGCCGGGTACGCAGATCGTGTACACCGCGAACCCCTTCCACACCGCGTGCGCGCAGAAAGATATCGCGCCGAATCTCGCCTGGCAACTCCCGATCCAACAGCATATCCATGGCGCCGGACAAAATTTGGCGCGCGGCGTTGAGAATGTAGCCGGCGATCAATAAGCCAAACAAGGGGTCGGCCCAGGTCCATTGCAGGAAATCGGCGCAAATCAGCGACACAATAATGGCGAGGTTCATCAAAATGTCGCCGGTGTAGTGCAACTGATCGGAGTCAATCGCCAGGGAACGGGTTTTTTTCACAACATGCCGCTGGTACAACACCAGCACGAGGGTAATCCCAATCGAAAACACCATCACGGCAATGCCCAGTTCGCCCTGCTGAATAGGTTGCGGATCCACGAACCGCTGCACCGACTCATAACCCAAAAAGGCGGCGGAAGCGGCGATCACCAGCGCTTGGCCCATGGCGGCGACGGCTTCCCATTTCCCGTGCCCGAACCGGTGTTGGTGATCGGCGGGTTTGAGAGCGAAGCGCACGGCAAAAAAATTTATGAACGAGGCGAGCGAATCCAACAGCGAATCCACAAGCGAGGACAAGACGCTGACCGATCCGGTATTCACCCACGCGGCGCTTTTCACCACAATTAACAGGGAGGCCACCGTCACCGACGCCAGGGTGGCGCGGCGCAGCAGAACACTGACTTGGTCCACGGATAAACTTTCGCTTCGCTCCGACACCGGGTTCATGGCCGTCCCTCCTCGCGCGACAAACGGCCTCAAAATATCAGGAAACGCGAGGCGACGCCAGCCCGCATTTCGGCTGGGGTGGATAGGTGGGGGTGCCCGTGGGACATGGCTTGGGTTCCTTTATTTCTCAGGATATGCGGATGTTTAGAGGATGCGGCCCCACTGCTGCACCCTATTCAACCCTTTCCCGACTTGGATAAACCCGTCACTTCGAGGGTCCAGACCGCGGGGTCACTGTCATTTTTTGGGTGATCGGGCTTTACCCACGTCAATATAAACCATTCGAAGTGACGGCTCCATCCGCGTCGGGAAGTGGTTAACGAGGGCTCATAAGCGAGGCCGCATCCTCTTATCATCCGAGTATCCTGAGAAACCACTGCAACCCAAAGCCCATCAACCCTTCCAACGATCACGACCGTTGGATCAGCACCTCACGCAGCGCGATTACCTCGCTCAATTCATAGTGCGGTTCCTCGAACGCATCACGGGCATCCAGGTGCGCAAATTCACCGTAGCGGATGCGACAGGACACCATCCCCAGTTGGTTGGCGGCGCGAATCTCGCGATCCACCCGATCCCCAACGCATAAAAAATGATGGGCCTCCACATGCGCATAGGTCGCGCGAATCGCGGTCAGCGCGCTTTCCTTCTTTTGACCCGCGGGCGAATCCACCAAATGGATGCCGTGAAAATAGCCCGCCAACGCCAACAACTCGATTTTGCGTTGCTGGGTCGGCGGCGACCCGGAAGTCACCAAATGCAGCCGATGCTCGGCCTGCAAGGCCTCTAAGAGTTCATACACCCCGTCGAAGGGTCGCAAGGGTCCGCGCACATCGCGTTTAAAGTAAGCGTCATAACCGGCATCGCGAACCCGCCGTCGATGGGCCGCTTCATCCAAACCGTCGGCCCGCGCGGTATCCACGCCAAAAAAGGCCACGAGCGAGGCATACAGATCGGCGCGCGGCGCCTCGCGAAACAAGGCGGCCCGCTTCCCCAAGCAGGTGGTCACATCCGTAGCCAGGCCGGCCGCAACCATGGCCTGGCAAGCCTCGCGCGCGGCGGGTTGAACCAACTGGGCCCAGGTATCCAACAAGGTGTCGTCTAAATCGAAAATCAAAACCCGAAAACGCGAACCAGAAACCATGACACCCACCACAAACTTTTACAAACCATAATCAAAACAAGGCATCTTAACACACCAAGCGCATCCACCCGCCGACCCACAATTGAACTCCCCCGCCCCATCGTTATAGAATGCGAGCACGCGCCGCGCGCGCACTTTTCCCCCGCGAGGTCACCGTGTCACAGATCCCTTTCCACCTAGCATTTCCGGTGCGTGATCTCGACGCGACCGAGGACTTTTACGTCAATCGTCTGGGCTGCACCATCGGCCGCCGCGATACAAAATGGATTGACTTCAACTTTTTCGGCCACCAAATTTCCGCCCACCTCGGCCCCGCCCGCGAGGATGCCTTCGCCAATCCGGTCGATACCAAAATGATTCCGATCCCCCACTTCGGCGCGGTTTTGCCGTGGGCACGGTTTCATCAATTGGCGGATCACTTGCGCGCCGCGGAAACCACCTTCATCCACGAACCCCAAATTCGCTTCGAGGGTCAAGTGGGCGAACAGGCGATTATGTTTCTGCGCGATCCAGCCGGCAACGTGCTGGAATTCAAATCGTTTCGCGATCCCGACAACTTATTCGCTTCTTAACCCAACCGGCCCGAGCCAAGGCGACGGCCAACCCATTTCTCGATTGATTCGTTTCCATTCCCCGCGGCCAAGTCCCCTCCTGTTTCCATCGTCGCCGCGTCAATCCACCACGGATCCAACAAGAGGAGTTTTTAATGTCCGCCACACCCCAAAAAGAATCTATGAGCAACGTCGATGCCGCTTGGCGTCACATGGAGGAGCCCGCCAATCTGATGATGGTCTCCGGCGTGATGCACTTTGCCGACAAAATCGACCCCGAACAGCTTCGGCGCACCCTGAACGAGCGGCTGTTGGGCCGTTACAAGCGCTTTCGGCAGAAGGTGGTGGACACACCGATTATCGGAACCCCCCATTGGGAAGAAGACCCCGATTTTGATTTAGAGAACCACTTGGCTTACGAGGTTCTGCCGGCGCCGGGCGACAAACAAGCCCTGCAAACACGCTGCAGCCAATTGCTCAGCAAACCCCTGGATTTCGAACGCCCCCTGTGGCACGTCACCATCATCGACGGGTTTGGCGAGGGCAACGCCTTGTTCATGCGCATTCACCACTGCATTGCCGACGGTATTGCGCTGATTTCGGTACTGATCTCGCTAACGGCCGAAAGCGCCGAGGCCTCGTTGGAACCCTGCGAAAAACCACGCCCCCGCCTCAGCGGCTCCGGCAACCTCTTCAAACAGGCGGCCAAAGCCTGGGACACCACGCTTAAGGTTTCCGAGCAGTTTGTACAGGATTCCATCGACGTGCTGAGCCAACCCAGCCGCATCCTCGATTTGGCCAAGCAAGGCACCCAAGGCGCGGCCACGGCGGCAAGCCTGGTACTCAAATCCCCCGATCCCCACACCCTATTCCGCGGTCAGTTGGCGGTGCCAAAAGTAGCGTCCTGGTCGGAACCGGTGCCCCTGGACACGGTCAAACGCATTCGCAAGGTCACCAACGGCACGGTAAACGATGTGCTGCTGGCGGCAATGGCGGGCGGTTTGCGTCGCTACCTGCGGGAGCGCGAACAACCCACGGACGGCCTCAACTTTCGCGCGGCGGTACCGGTCAACGTACGCCCCCTCGATAAGATGGACGAACTCGGCAACCAATTCGGCCTGGTGTTCCTGGAATTGCCTATCGGCATCGAGGACCCGCTGGACCGGCTGTTCGAACTCAAAAAGCGCATGGACTACATCAAAGAGAGTCAACAAGCGGTGGTCGCCTTCGGCATGTTGAAGGCGGTCGGTATGACCCCGGCCGACATTCAAAAAATCATCGTCAACATTTTCGGGACCAAAACGACCTGCGTCATGACCAACGTGCCGGGCCCGCGGGTGCCGTTGTACCTTGCGGGCAGCGAAATTAGCGACATGATGTTTTGGGTACCTTGCTCGGGCCGCGTCGGCATGGGCATCAGCATCCTGAGCTACGCCGGCCAGGTCCGTTTGGGGATTGCAACGGACGCCGGGCTGGTGCCGGACCCGAACCGCATTATCGACGGCTTCTACCGGGAAATGGACGCCTTGACGGCCTTGGCCGACCAAGTCGCCGACGAATAAGCCCATAAACCAAAAACGCATAGCCTGTCATGGAAAACGGGCTATGCGTTTGAACCGATTAAACCGAAGAAGCGCGACAACGCGCAATGCTTAGGTTGAAGGCCGATTCGATGTCGGCACGGTGTTTTTAGCCGGCCTTGGCGCTGCTGTCGGACTTGGTGGTACTGCTGCTGCTTGAGCCGCCTGAATCACCGCTCGACTTGGCGGCATCACCGCCGCTGGGCGCGGTGGAACTGTCTGAGTTCGCCTTGGTGCCACCGGAACTGCCGTAAAGGTCTTTGTACCAGCCACCGCCTTTAAATGTGAAGGCAGGCGCCGAAACCTTTTTCCGTAACTCGGACGCGCCACACTCGGGGCATACCGCTAAGGGTTCATCATTAATACCTTGCAGGGTCTCAAATTCATGCTCACAAACAGGGCACTGGTAATCGTACAACGGCATTCGTAAACCTCCACGCTCAGAACCGGACCGCCGCGGAGAGGCGGTCGCCTAGTTTTCCCGGAAAAATATAGGGGAAAAACCAACTGACACGCAAGCACTATTTAAACATGAGCCCCGCCTTTCGCAAAAAGCACCATCCCAGCATTAAAATTTTATGAGCCCCCTTCTATCAACATTTTTTCCATCAACCTAAATCACTTTCGTATTCGTCGATATTTCTGACCGGTTGCATTTTCGGGGCGTTTTGACAATAATAACGCTGTGGTATTCGATTTTTTGCCCCATGCTGCACAGGGATGAGCCCGGCGCCCGCGACAAGCCCTTCGCGATACCGTGATCGACGTTCCAACCGAGGTTCTAAGACAGGCAGGTCTCTTGATGTTTAGAGAAATTCATCCCGAGGATTTGATCATCCGGTCCCACGACGGATCGGCCCGGATCAATCACAAGATGGTCCGCGAATTTGGTCTGTTTAACCTCAGCCAAGACATGCAGGAAGAACTGCTGGGCGTTTACCTGCGCAACGCCACGGAGCGCGGCCCGCGTGCCTATTACAAAGTCTCCACCTATATCCGGCTATGCCAGAACATCAACCTGTTCCCTTTTCCGGTGATTACCAATTTCACCTCGGGTATTGCCTACGAATACAACATGAACATGTTGGAAAAATACGCGGAACCCATTGGCTCTCTTTCCGTTTAACACGCGCTTCCGCCGGGATCCCGCCTAGATCACCCTCATTTCAGTGATCCGGTTTTATAATAGGCGTGGCTGTTCATTAAACCCACGCGAAGGTGGATCCATGCTCCGACTTTTCCCCAAGCTGTTCATCGCCGTTTTGGCGACCCAACTCCTGCTATTCGCCTACCAAAACCCAAGCGACAAGATCCTGATCCTGAAGTCGGGCCAAGTGATCGGCATTGACGGGGATTATGTGGTTCAGGGCAACGAGGTCCATTTCACCTTGGGCGGCGGCCAACCCTCCTCAATCTCCTTGAGTAAGGTGGATTTGGAGAAAACCGAAGAGCGTAATCGGCAAATCGCCGAGGGGACGACCACGGCCAAGGAAACAATTAACAAAAATTCAAAGTACCGCGAGATCCGCGGCCGGAACTATCAGGGTTTGCGCAAGGTAGTCGCCCCCGAGCCGGAGCAAGGACAAGGCGCGGGCGGCACGGCGGAAGGCGGCCTCCCCACGGAACTGCGTGAGGTGCTACAGCAGTTGCCGGACGATCAACAATGGATGATTGATAAGCTCGATCAAGCCTTCCAATCCAAACTGTTTCTGATTGTGTTCATCTTCGTGGCGGTGATGGGTTTTCTGTGTCAATTGATTTACATGTGTTTTTATTTCTACATCATCGCGATCACGCTGCAGGATCGTTTCTTTTGGGGCATGCTGATGCTGGTGGGGCTGTTTGTAGGTTTCACCGCGTATCTGGGCTGGATGATCGGCATGGTGGCCAATATGGTTTCATGGGTGCTGGTGTTGCTTTACATTGTGACCCAATGCCACGGTCGCCGCGGCGGCTTTTTGTTTTTGTTTTTCCTGCCGATCCTCAGCACGATTTTTGGGATCGTCCTGTTGGTGGGAACCTTCGCGATTACCGCGGCCTAGCCCGCATCTCTCACAAGGATTCGTCGCGAGAAACTGAAAGCCTTGTGAGTACGAAGATTACGACCGAGAGACGGCACAGGGGTCCGACCATTCGGCGTAGCAATGCTACGGCGAAGGCGGCTCGACCGAGTAAGGCGGAAGGCCGCCCCCTTGTAATCGCATGGGTTGCCCCGTAGCAGAATTCCTTTTGAGAGATGCGGGCTAGTTCGCTGTAATGGATGCGGATCGGGGTTGCAACCCACTTTTTCCCCTTCCCGCCTTGGATGCGGATCAACGTTGCCGCCCATGTAGCATGGTTTCCGCCAGGGATATTGCGGATCGGCGTTGCGACCCTCTTCTTCCCTTTTCCAGCCGCGGATGAAGCCGTCGCTTCGATTGCACCGCACCCATCCCCTGTCCGCCATGGCCTTGGCAAAGCCGGAGGGCAACCGCGCTTCACCCGAGGCGCACCCAAGCGGGACAAACACCCCACACCAATCGCCCATCCTGCTCTTATCCTGAGAAATAACAGGTTCGGCGCAATGTTGCACGCAAAGGCCTTCGAAGCGACGGCTTCATCCGCGACGGGACACGGCGTCATCAACCTATCCCAGGCTGCGGATCCGCGCCTGGGGCGAAACGATCTCGGTAATCCTGAACGCGAAGTTACCGTCAACCACGACCACCTCACCCCGCGCGACCAACTTGTTGTTCACCAACATGTCGATGGGGTCGTCCATCGCTTTGTTCAATTCAATAATGGAGCCAGGGGTGAGCTTGAGAATATCCTGGAGCAGCAGCTCCGTGCGCCCGATGCGAATGATGACCGGCAACTCGATGTCCATCAACAAATCGATGTTGCCGCCCAGGTCGGGTATCGCCGGCCCCGGCGGCGGCTGGTATTGGTACGCCGCATGCGGCGGTGGGGCGGCGGCCGGTGCGGCACCCGGCGGCGGGGGCGCGGCTGCCGCCGGTGGCGGCGCGGCGGCACCCGGGGGTGGGGCGGCGGCCCCGGCGGGGGGTGGG
>NZ_JAFREP010000048.1 GCF_017377855.1 Acanthopleuribacter pedis | reverse complement strand
TTATTCCCGTGTTTGAACCCCATCAGGGTTCGCCGGATCAATGCCCGTCCAAATATGTTCCGTTATTCCCGTGTTTGAACCCCAACAGGGCTCGCCGGATCAAGGCCCGTCCATATGTTCCGTTATTCCCGTGTTTGAACCCCAACAGGGTTCGCCGGATCAAGGCCCGTCCATATGTTCCGTTATTCCCGTGTTTGAACCCATCAGGGTTCTCCGGATCAAGGCCCGTCCAAATGTTTCGTTATTCCCGTGTTTGAACCCCATCAGGGTTCGCCGGATCAAGGCCCGTCCATATGTTCCGTTATTCCCGTGTTTGAACCCAACAGGGTTCGCCGGATCAAGGCCCGGCCCGTCATATCGGTTTGCGGGCCACAACAGGGTTTACCGGATCGGGCCCCGTTGTGGAAGACCTTGCTAAACGCGGGTCATCTCCCGACACTTTTCGATCAAATTCCGTGCGGTCACGCCCTCCGCCTCCGCTTTGAACGTCGGCATGATGCGGTGGACCAAGATGGGTTCGGCCAAGGCGTCGATGTCTTCTTTTTCGACGGCGAAACGACCCTGCAACAAGGCCCGCGCTTTCCCCGCCAAAATCAACGATTGACTCGCACGCGGACCCGCGCCCCAGCGGATGTTTTCCTCGGCGAACTTGTTGGCGCCTTCCCCGTTGGGTCGGGTCGCGCGAACCAAAGCCACCGCGTAACGGACCACGGTTTCACTCGCGGGAATACGACGAACCAAAGCTTGGTGCGCCAACAGACGGTCGATGGTGTACACCGGTTCAATGGTCGCCTCGGCGCGCGAGGTAGTGTTCATAACCATTTGGATCTCTTCGTCATGCTGGGGGTAATCGACGTCAATACGGAACAAGAAACGATCGAGCTGCGCTTCCGGCAAGGGATAGGTGCCCTCCTGCTCAATCGGGTTCTGGGTCGCAAATACCAAAAACGGTGGGTCCAACTGGTAGGTGGTTCCCGCCGCGGAAACCTGGCGTTCCTGCATGGATTGCAGCAGCGCGGCTTGGGTCTTGGGCGTGGTCCGGTTAATTTCGTCGGCCAACAACATGTTGGTGAACAAAGGTCCCTTTACGAACCTAAAAGCACGCTGACCGGTGGAACGGTCTTCCTGCAAAATCTCGGTGCCGATCAGGTCGCTCGGCATCATGTCCGGCGTAAACTGAACCCGTGTAAACGAAAGGCTGGTGGAGTCGGCCAAGGAGTGGACCAACAAGGTTTTCGCCAAACCCGGCACCCCCATCAACAAGGAGTGACTGCTGGTAAACATCGAAATGATCATTAAATCGATGACCTTGTGCTGACCGATCACCACTTTACCGATCTCGCGTTTGAGATCCTCGTAACCGGAATGCACATCTTTTACTTTTTCGCGGAACACATCTTGGTCCACTTCAGGCGAGGCAACACGCGTCATGGAGACTCCTTCATAATATGGGGGATAGACACCACCTTTCACGCGGAACCGGGGAACCGGACGCCGGAAAAAGGCGGTTTGGAGGCGGGAACAGTTAGGTTTTGGTTTCTTTGTTCCCCACGGGTTTTTTGTTCAGCGTTTCCAGCAAACGCTGAATTTCTTGAATCTCAGCCGCGTCTTTTTCGGCATCGTAGGTCTGCATCAAGAGTCGGTAAATATCCGGGTAAAAGGGGTTTACGCGCGTAGCGGCGCGAAGGTTTGCCGCGGAAGAGGCTTTATCGTCCAATTCCAGGTAGGCACGCCCCAAATGGACCAACATGGTGGCGTCCTCATGCAAAACCGGCACGTTCTCTTGAATCAAATCGATCATGTCGCGAGGACGGTTCAAGAACTGGAGACAGCGCAACATACGCAACAAAATCTGGCGGTGAATGGTTTCGTTGGCAACCACGGTTTTCTGGTACTGCTGCAAAGCGGCTTGGTAACGGTTCCGCTCCAAAAGCAGATCACCCAAACGGGTATGTTTGCGGCCTTTATCGTTTTCCTTGTCCAGCTCGGCAATGCCCTCGGTCGAGGCGTCCTCGTCCAACAACGTGACGCCTTGAAACGGGTCCACCTCGAAATGAACTTTGTAATCGCGGGTCCTCGCCCATTTCTTCCAGTCCTCTTCAAAGGTGCTGAAGGGCACACCCAACATGTCGGACAACACGCTGTCGATGTCGCCTTTCTGGGGCAGATCGACGGCGATTTTGTAAATCACATCCTCGCTTTTGCTCTGGCACAGATAGTCCACCATGGAGGCGGTTTGTGCATAGGCCTGGGTCGCCAGTTCGGCGGTAGGCAGGGCGGCAAAAGACGGCATCATCTGTTCAACGGTCAAGAAGCTATCGGCTTTAATGGCCCTGGCCAAGCTGCTTTCGAGCATGGCGCCAAGCGGATCGGCGTCGGGTTTTTCCCACTTGGCCTCAAAATATTTGGCGACGCCCTCCTGAAACCAAAGCGGTGCCTTGTCATGGCTGTGTTTGGTGAGGATGTAGTGCACGTACTCGTGGGCGATGACGTCGGGCCAGTAGTAGCCGCGGGCGACGCGGCGCGGGGTCATCATCACCAACCGGTTCTCAACACAGAGGGCGATGGTCCCGGTGGTTTCAATTTGGGATTTGGTCAGCGCGGAGGCGTAGGAGAAAAGCTTGTAGTCCGGCATGACCTCAACGATGATTTTTTCGCCGCGCGTAAATTGAAAAATGCGCGCATATTCGGAATACACCCGTTCGAGAATGTCGGGCAGGTAGGCGAGCATGACTTTGTCGGGGCCGTCCTGGTAGCGAATACTGAAATTTTGGGTCTCGAATACCTCGAAGTCCTGAAGCGCCGCGGCGGTTTTCATCAGTTCATCGTAACGGTTGGCCAAATAGCCGTCGACCTCAAGCGTGGCTTTATCCACCTTGCTGAATTGCTGGTGCGCTTTTTCGTAAAGGCCTTGTTGGTGCAATACCCAACCGTGGAACAGGTGATCGAAGTCCTTGGGCAATTTGGCTTGCTCACGGACGCGGTTGGCTTCTTCCGGGCGCAAGGCGCGCAGCAGTGTCATGATCTCGCCGATGGTCTCGGAGTGATCAAAGGCGTTGCGCAAGGCTTTGCGCTGTTCCTCATCGAGTACATCCCGCAAGGCGGCTTCAAAAGCCGCGCGCCGATCCTCGAGCGAACCCTCGTCTTGGCCGGAGCCCGGCGGACTACCGCCGCCATGAGCCATGGCGAGGTTCCCGCAACAGAGAACGGCCGCCAACACGCAAAGAATGAAGTTATTGGTCCATGAGTTTTTCATAGTACTTCCTGATTTCTTTGCCGTATTCATCCGGCAAGTTCTTTTGCAATTGTTTACGGATGGCGTCTTTCATTTCATCGCGAGAAGCCTTTTTCTGACTATCGGGAATATAGAAGTCCTTGATAAGGGGGTCACCCTGCATTCGCTCGCGTTGCATGGGCATGCCACCCATCATCGGCATGGGGTTGCCAGGACTAGGCTGCTGGGCTTGTTGAAGTTGCTCCATCAGCTCACCGATTCTTTGAAGGGTATCTTGCTCATATTGAACGGCCCCTTCCAATTGGGAATTATTTAGCTTGCCCTCGGCCGAGCGCATGGAACGCTGGATATCGCCCAGCTTTTGGAACAGCGGCGAACCTTCCAGAGAATCCCCAGCCTGCTGCTGGAATTGCTGAATCATTTCCTGGAGCTGTTGTTGGCGTTGTGCGAGTTGTTCCTGCTGGTTTTCACCCGATTGTTGCATGAAGTTTTGGCGTTTTTGTTCCATTTGGTTCCGCAGGCCGCGCAGGGCGTCGAGGATTTCCATCAGTTCGTTGCGTGCTTCACCAAAGGTTTCGCGTGCTTGCGGATCGTTTTCCATGCCGTCGGGGACGCTGCGGTGGGCGACGTTTTCGCCCCGGCTCAAAAAGGAGTCGAGTTTTTGGCCGGTCTCCAAGCTGAGCATCAGCTCGCCTTGATCCAGGTATTCCTGCATTTTTTCTGTTTGTTCCAAGGAACGCAGGGTGGCGTTTTGCAAGCGGTCCAGACCATTTTGCTCGATGAACTTGCGTGTTTGTTGCAGGGTACGCAATTCGCTGCGAACGGAATGGCGCCGCCGGTCACTGAGATCCTCGGTCTCGAGCCGTTGCTCCAAATCGAGTTGGCGTTGTTGCAGTTCGTCCATCAGGGTTTCGGTGTTGAAGTCGACAAGACGGTTGTGGAGTTCGGAGATTTTGCGGTGGATGTTCTCCATGATTTTCTTTTGTTCGGCTTGTTGTTGCGGCGAGGGTTGGGCTTGATTACCGCCCATTTTCTGATCCATCTCGCGGCGGAGGCCCTGGGTATCCCCTTCCAACTTCTCTTGTTGTGCCTTGAGTTCGCGCAGGAGACCCATGAACTCACGCATTTGTTTCATCATCTCCTGCATCTCGGGCGACATTTCACCCATGGCCTGCTGCATGGAATTCATGGCACCTTGCATTTGGCGGCGCATTTCCTCCATGAGGCGCTTGGCCTTTTCCATGTCGCCTTCTTTAAGCGCTTCCATGATCTTTTTCTGCATTTCCTGCATTTGATCTTGTTGGAAGTTGTTGGCGTCCATGTTCATGAACTCTTCCATGGACATGTCCATCTGCTGGGCGGCCTTTTCCATCATCTCCTGAAACTCTTTCATGACCTCATTCATGAGTTTCTCGAACATTTTCATCAGTTCTTGCTGGTCCATGTTCTCGCTGTTATCGAGTAATTGTTGGAGCTGGTCGAGGTTCTGTTCCAATTCATTATTTTGGCGTTCCAGTTCCAAAACGGCCCAAATCTTGAGTTGCAACAAAAGTTCATAGGTCAAATTCTCGAGGCGGATCTCCTCGTGCCGGTGGTTGGTACGCAGATGGTTAAAGGCGCCGCGGCGGTTGTAATAGGTTTCCATCTCGGCCCGCATGCGCGAAGCTCGGCTGATGTTGTTGCGGTACTTGTAGAGGAAGTTCTGGTCGAGCCGGGTGATGTTGGGCGTCTCGCGAACCTTGGTAATGAGCAGGTTGGTGAGCTCAGAGCCGCGGTACAAACCCTGCTGAATGCTTTGCCCCAGGATTTTGGCCTCACGGAGCGCAACTTCTTCCGGGCGCGGCGGCAGTTCGGTATCGAGGTTATCGCCGAGGGTATGGGTCATGGTGTCGAGCAGTTGCTTGGCGATTTCCATAAACTCGTCGTACTTACGCTCGGGGCTTTCCAATTCATAGGTCAACTCCCGTGAGCGCCCCACGCCGGGTCCGTTAATCGGATTGTTGTCACGGGCCTCGAAGTAAATCGAGAACCGGGCGGTTTTATCGAGATCCAAATCACTCAAATACCATTGATTGCGGGTAATGAAATGGTTCTTCCGCTCGACGGGAACGGCAATCGGGATGCGCTTCTCGCCCCCTTCCCAGGTCACCACGGCCTCCAGCATCTTTACGCCGAAGTCGTCTTTGGTTTCGACTTCCACGATGAGCGGATCCAACACGTTGAGCATGCCCTCGGGGGTGTGGCTGCGCAAAAGGACCTCGGGGATGTGGTCCTGTTTCACTTTTAAGAGGTAGGGCTGGGTTTGCCCGCCGTTGTGGGCGTCATCCACCAGGAACTTCACGGCGGTATCCTGCAAAAGGACGAATTCATGGGCGACCTGATTGGTTTCGGTCATGGGCAATTCAATGGGTTTGCCGTCATCCTGTTCCAAGAACAAGCGGCGGGTGCCCTCGGGTAAGTCGATCATAAAGCGAACCCGGCTGCCGGGATAAGCGCTAAAGGAACCGGGCTTCAGCGGCAAGGTACGGCCGGGGATTTGGGTGTATTCGGGTTCAAAAATGGTAATGCTGCCCTCATTGAGATCGAGGTGGGTTTGACCGAAACTGATGCTGGGGTTGTAGAACTTGTTGGACAAATCACCGAAAAAGAGCAGGAGCAAGGCCAGGTTAACCGCCGTTAAACTCGCGGCATAGCGGGTCCATTTGAAGCGAGCGGGCTCGCCGTGGGGCAACGCCTGTACGCCGTCCACCACTTGGCCGACGTACTCCTCGCGGAGACCGGCGTCGGATTGATCGCTTTTGCCCTCCACAAAATCCAGGGCGGAACGGATACGCAGGGCCATGTGTGGGTGCAGCACTTCCAAACGGCGGGCGACCTCGCGGGCATTGCGCAGTTGCCAGAAGCGCCAAAGGCCCAGGCCGGCAAAGGCGACGGTGAGGGCCGTCGGCAGATACAAAAGGCCCGGCCAGGTTAGTGAAAAGCTTTTCACCCCAAGGACGGCTAGGAAATAAAGCAGGTAGTAGGCGCCGAGCGCCGCCAACCATTGCATCGCCGTGCGCCAGGCGCGCGTAAGGAGGAGGCGCCGGCCGTATTGGCTCAAACTGTGATGGAGTTGATGCATAACAACCTCAAGCAAGTTGACTGGAACGGCGGACGGCCCATTCCAGGCTGGCGATCAAAAGCAATATCGGCAAGCTCCAGATCCAATTGCGAATTTTGACACGATGCGTTTCGATGACGTGTTTGTCCTCGGGTGTTTTCATGGCCAATTGACGACCCTCGAAGCGGTCGACCCGTGACTGAAACGAACCGTTGGTGTAGTTGGCCAAGCGCTGCAAGGTCTCGGGTACCAAGTCGAGGTTGCGCAATTCGTCTTGGGAACCGCCCAGGAACAGGGTGCGCGGGCGCGACAACTCGGACCAGGGCCCCTCGGTGAAGGCCAAGCGGTAATAACCGGGCCGTTCGGCGGTAAAGGTTTTCTCGGCACGACCACTGTAATCGGTGGTGAAGGTCAGCGAGACGGGATCGCCGCGGTTATCAAGCGGGGTCACCTGCAGGACGGCCTCGGTGGTGGCGGCGGGCTGGTAGTTGCGTTGCCGCAACAGCACTTCAATATCGAGCTTGAGCGGGTCGGCGGCGGTTTTGGAGGTGGTAATGCGGACCTGGTTGAGGGAGGGATCTTGGATGACCCACTTCAACGCCTGTTCCCAGAAATCGTAGTAGGACTCACCGGTTTTGCCGGCGGCCAGGGCGTCCCGCTGCCATTGCCAACTCGAACTTGTATTCAGAAACAAGGTTCTGCCACTTCCCGGCTCCATGACACTGAGGAGCGGCCGGCCCCCTTGGTCGCGCAACAGCGTTTCCGCCCCTTCGTTCAGGCGAACCCCCGCCATGGTACCGGTAAATTTCATGGTGTCGCCGTCGAACAAACGCAGGATGGGATGGTTCTTGCCCTGATCGGTTAAGGTGGAATCATGGGTCTCGGCGTCGAACGGGGTACGGTAATTGGGCGGTACCAACGGCAACACTTCTGCCAGCGGGGTCAACCCCAGACTGGGACCGCCGGCGGTACGCGGCCCCCCGACCACCACAAAACCACCGTGGTGGTTTTGGACGAATTCTTTGATTTTGCTCATCAAACGCCGCGCCTGGTAGGAATCACTGAAGTAGTTACCGGCGTCAAAATCCTGGAATACGACCACGTCGAAACCAAACAGTTGGCGGTCGAAAATCTCTTCGGTGGGAAAAGGGACCAGTGCCATTTCGTCGTGGGGAATGCTGCGGTTGTCGGTGCCAATCTGAACATGTTCACGGGTACGCATAATGTAGAAGGCGGTTAAATCAACCAAGGGGTCGCGTTCGAACATGGCGCGCAAACCTTGCAAGTCCCAGGTAATGCTCCCGGAAATGTGCAACACGCTGATTTTGTCGCGGCCGATATCAACCAAAACCTGTTGGCTGTTGTTTTCGGTATTGGTTTCCAAGTGGTGCGGGGGAATGTGAATGGTGTAAAGATGTTCGCCCTGTTGTTCGGGATAAAACTGAAACTCAACGGTGCCAAACCCCTGGTCATCCAATACCAAGTCTTTGATTTGAATGATGTTCTCACCATCGAGAAGCTGGGCTTGCGTTTGGAAACCGTCCAAGTTGCGCACGATGATGGTGGCGCGGATGGTGAGCGGCGCACGCACAAAGGAAAAAGCGGGCGCGTCGATGGAGTGGATGGCGACCTCGGGCCCGGAGAGTTGGTCACCAATAAGCACGGTATTGATGGGCGGCGCGTTCAAACGGTTCAACCACTGGCGCGTATCCTCAACGGACATCTGACTGAACCGACCCAGGTCGTGGCCGTCGGATAAAAGGGTAAGCGACGTGTAATCAGAATGTTTGCCCAAAAACTGGGACAAGCTGCCGTAAAAGTCGGTCCGGTTGCCGGACAAACGGCGCGGGGCGGGCACGGCGCCGAGCGGCTCGGACACGGTTTGATCAAATTCGTACACGTCAAAATCCGTACCGGCGGCTCGCAGGTCGTCCAGCACGTCAAAGGCCTTTTGGTAACGCGAGCTGCCGTCTTCAACCTCGGCCCCCATACTCCCGGAGCGGTCAATCAGGACGGCCATGCGCGAAGGTTGCGGCTCGATCACTTGGCGGGTGAGGGTGGGATGATGCAGCAAAAAGTAACCCGAGGCCAGCAGCAAGAACCGCAAAAACGCGGAAATCACGCGAACCTTGACGGGCTGATATTGGGTCGCGTAAACGGAATAAACAAAAATTCCGATGGTGGTGAGCAGCACGCCGATTTCAAGCCAAAGCGGACCGATCGGTTGTAGCTCCAGTTGCGGCCAACCGTTCATATGCGACGCCTCCTCTCAATAATCGGCGGAAACGCCCGGTCTTTTTTGTAGTTCAGGGTCAAGGTGTAGTACGTCATGTTGATGCCGAGGCGGAAACACAACTCGCGCCGGAACCCACCGCCGATCTCCATATTGAAACGCCAACTACCGAGCTGGTCGGCCTCCATGGCGCCGAGCAAATCGTTGTGAGAGAAAAAAGCACGGGTACGGCCGCCCATGGTCCAGCCCTCAAGGTAATCGCGTTTGTTGAGGCGTCCGCGTGGTTCTTTTAAAAGGTAATAACTCTGGTAAACGGCGTGATCGCGCGGTAGCGGAAAAGGCCCCTCGAGTTCGGGGTAGACCTTGCGCATGAAGGTCAGCGCGGCTTGGTAAAAAGCGGTATCGCCGTCGGGCGAGGTGTCGTCAAACAACAAAATGCCACCTGAGTTGAGTACCAGTCGCATGGCGCGGGCGTCGCCTTGGCCGGGCTGTTTGAAGGCGGTGCCGCCGCTGATGACAAAAAACGGCGAGTTCACCTTGGCAATTTGCCCAATATTGATCACGGTCGGCGTGGTTTCGATGGGAATGTTGCATCGTTTTTGCACCTCGAAGCTGAGCTTCACCAGGGCGCGGCGCCGTTCTTCCCACTGGTCGCCCAAACGCAACAGGCTGTATTGAAAGGCGCCGGAACGTTCCGCGAGGGCGGGCAGGCAGGCGGCGGTGAGGATGCCCCCACCGGTAAGTAAAAAACGACGACGGTCCATTAGCGCCTCCCCCACTGTCGACTGACCCGAGCGGCCACCAAACTCTCGACAAGAATCATGGCAAACAACATCCATTGCACTTGTGGTGCCAACTCGGCCCGAACGTAACTGCGGAAACCGGCTTGCTCCATCATGGAGGCGCCTTCGCTATCACCGCTCTCGCCGATTTGGTCGAAGGATTTGAAGTCCAACTCGGCGTCGTCGAGTCGAACTTGGACAAACTCGGTGCGGTTATCTAAATCACGCGTATAAATGCCGGGTTTTGGTCCGGCAATATCCAACCCGCGGAACGGCCCGGCAATGTGTTTGGGGTTTAGTGAGGCGGCAATGTCCTGTTCCAACACCTCGGAAACGGTGAGGTTCTGGTAACCGGCGACGCCTTCCTGCTCGGCAAGGTAACGCATCATCTGCCGAACGAAGGGAACGTAACCGAAGCTAAGCGCAAAATTGTTCCAGTCCAAATCAAGCGAGCTGGTCCAAATCGCGAGTCGGCCGGGTTTCAGGTCCATGGTCACCAGCAAGGGGGTGCCGTCGGCAAAGGCAATGGGCACCTTGGCCTGACCGCGGCCAACAGTGATCAAGTTAAACTTGCCGATGTTCATCCCTTCCATGTAGGAAGCCCAGGCATCCTGCTCGAAGGGTGAAAAGAGCGGGTGGTCAAATTCGCGGATGCCGGCGGGGATGGGTGGATCCAGGGTTTTGGTCTCCCATAACTCCAAGCCGTATTCGCCCAAAAATCCGTTCCAAGCCTTGGTGTCAACGCGGGCGCCCTGGCTGATAAACACGCCTTTGCCGGCGTCGAGCGCCTGTTTTAACAGCGCGCCCTGGGGCAGGTCGGCATTGAGCAGGCAAACCACGTCGGCCCAATCAATTTTGGCAGGGCTCAAGCCGGCGGGGCTAATGATGTCGAGGTCGTAGCCGTATTGCTTGCTCTCTTCCAGACCCAAGGCGTTTTTGAAGAAAAAACTCTCGGCGTGCAAGGCCTCGGGGCTGGGATCACCGTCGAGAATCAATACCTTGAGGCGACGGTTACCGCGCGGCGCGTAAATCACCTCGTTGTCCAAATCAAAATCATCGGGCGGCAATTGCAAGGTCAGGGTGGCGGGCATTTCTTCTTGCATCCCAAAGCGATGCACGGCACGGTCGAAGCCGTCTAGGCGCAACGGATGGGTCAGGTTGGTGCCGTCGGAAAAGGAAAGCCGCAGATCGGCCGCGGTCGTCTGGCCGCCGCCGTTCATCAAATCGACCTCAATCGAACTCGCGTCGGCAACCACCTGGTCGACCTTGGCCAAACCGAGGTTTTCGACACCGCGCTCGCGCCGCATGGCGTTGTAAATCACTTCCACGTTGCCGTCCCGCTCGGTCGGCATTTGCGACCAAGCCGAAAGGCTGCCGTCGGTGTAAATGCGCAAAATGGCTTGCTGCCAATCTTTTTCTTTCACGATTTCGAGGGCGCGGCGGTAGCCGTCGTCAAGCTTGGGCGAGCCGGTGGTCGCCTTAAGCTGGGCCAGGACGGAGGCAACTTCCGTGGTGGTGGTCCGGTCCAGGAAGGCGTCTGGGTTGGATGCGAGCATGATCAGCGTGGGCGCCGAACCACCGCGCTGCGACAACATATCCCCGATTTGCTCCACGGCACGTTCGAAAAAGCGCTCGCCGTCGGGTGCGGCCATCATCGAGGCGGAATCGTCGAGCAACACCACCAGCGGCGCGTTAACCTTCAGGCCCGAGGCGCCGAATTTTTCATCAACGTAAGGCTTGGCGAAAATCAGAACCAAAAACAACACGATCAAGAGGCGGAACAGCATCAGGAGCCACTGCTCCACATGGAAACGACGTTTGCGTTTCTTTTCGGCGCGCAGCAGAAAGTCGATGGCGGGAAAGGCGTAGCGCTCAGCACGCGGCTTGTGGCGCATGTGCAGGTAAAGCGGAATCCCAAGGACCAGCAACCCGACAAAAGCGAGCGGCGCCAGAAAAGATATGTTGAGCAGGCTCATAAATAGCGACCTCGAAAGAATTCGTCTCGGGGGATTAGTACATTTTGCGCAGCTTCTGGGCCCGCATCGGACCGTTCAGGCACGCCGCCAGCACCCGCGAGGGCTCTTGATCGGTGCGTACGATGTGGTAATCAACGCCGATTTTACGCATCGCCGCGCCCAAGCGTTCCTGGTGCTCTTGCAAGGCTTCCAGGTATTGCGCGCGAATTTGTTTGCTGTCGGCGACCAAAAAGCGACTGTCTTCCATGGATTCAAAACGGTAAAACCGGTTAAAGGGAAACTCCAGTTCATCGGCATGGAGAATCTGGAACACAATCAGATCGTGACCACGGCTTTTCAAGATGCGGATCTTGGCCATCAAGGCGTCGACATCCACAAGAAAATCGGAAAACAGAACGACCATTCCGCGGTGAACAATTCGATCCTGAGCATGTTGCAACAGGCCCATGATGTCCTGATCACCGCGCGGTTGTACCGAATCGATCACATCACAAATTTGTTGAATATAGGCAACTTGGCTCCGCGGGGGTAAAAACATCACGCCTTTTTCGCCGTGGGTCGAAAGCGCCACGGAATCGGACTGACGAATCAAAATATAAGCAAAAGCGGCCGCCAACATGGCGCCGTATTGAAATTTGCCGACCCCTTGTTCGGGTCGGGGGTAATCCATGGAACCACTGGCATCCAGCAAGAGGTAAGCCCGCAAGTTGGTGGTTACCTCGAACTGTTTGACGTGGTAATTGTCGGTCCGTGCAAACAAACGCCAGTCGATGTAGCGCAGCTCGTCGCCGGGACTGTAGGAGCGGTGTTGGGCGAATTCAACCGAGCCGCCGCGAAACGGTGAAACGTGTTCACCCACCAGAGCCCCTTCCACCACGGTCCGCGCGCGAACCAACAAGCTTTTGATGCCGACCAGAACTTCTGGGCTCAAGTTTCCAATTTGACCGGTGCTCAAGTCCGCTCACTCCTCCAACCGCGGGGCGGTTTGTATGGTCACACAATAGGCGCTGTCGCTGGAAACCCAAGCGGTGTCTTCACGAACACAACGCGTCGCTCTGCGCCGAGGCCGTCTTCCAGTAGCAGGAAGCGTACCGAAAAGAGTTTCCCTATTTATGCGAGAGTTGCGCCCATTTCGTTTCATCATTTATAACAGTAAATTCATCTTTCCACATCCACGGGCGCCAAAAAGAACGGGAATACAAGGGTTTGGGGCGGCAAAAAGCACCGCGCCGGCCGGTCAACAAACCACGCCAAAAAGTCGCGGTCGGCGGGCGGGTCGGGGTCGGACGAACCCACCACCGCCGCGACCCGCCGTTCACGATTGGTTATTTGAGACCGGTGATATCGACGTATTTGGGCTCGAGCAAGGCACGAAAGGCGGCAATCGCCTCGTCCCCGCTTTTTTCGCCAATTTGGCTGTCAAAATCGAGCAGGAAGCGCGCGGTGGTGCTGCCGACCTTCTGGAGGTTGGTATCGGCGATATGGGGCACGGTTACTTGCATTTGCACATTGAGCCCGCTCATGGAGCTGCGCATCATTTGCATTTGGTTGGCGAGCAACGCGTCATCCATGGCGGCAAAGGCCTGGGACATTTCGGTGTTCATCAGGTGCCAACGGGCTTTGTTTCCATCGCGCTCAAGGCGCATCAACTCATTGGAGGTGGCGTCCATAAAGGCGGCAACGTCTTTGACAAACACCACGGCGTCGATCACGCGCACGCCGTCCTTGACAGTGTTGCTGTACTTGCGCAACTGACCGGCGTTGTCGGCGAGGTAATTGTTGAGCCGATCCTCATCCAACAAGGGCATTTCTTTGCCGGACTGACGGGCCATGTTCTCCAACATATCGTGCATCTGGTCGAGCATTTCAAGACGGATTTGGGTGACCCCGGACCCATCGGGCGCCAGATTCATGGTGAGGTTGATTTGCACACAACCGGTGAAATAAAAAGCCGCAAACAGAACGGCGGCCATACGAACAAGGGTCCGGCCGGAAAAAAAAGAGAAAAAAGATGTCACGAACGTCGCTCCTATCGATGAGTACCCGGCCGAGGAAGCGCGTATGGACAAACCAAAAACCCAGTCCGTATGCGCCCCAAAAGTTCCGCGGCGGAAGTCTTGGGGAGCGATGCGGGTTAACTGAACCGCGCCGGGATGACGCGGTCCAGGGATTTGGGGAAACCCTTAGTTGCGATCCGAGAAGTAGGTCGCAAAGGGGTTGTTGTTCAGACTTTCTTCCTGTCCCAGGAATTGGCCCAGCGTGCCGTCGTCAACGGAGGTGGAATCACCTTTGAGGACGAAGGTGTAACGGCCGCGATCATCGATTTCTTCCAAAACAACCAAGTGCTGAGAACCGGGTGCGAATGCTTCAAGGATGTTCTTCATCGCGCCCTGTTTCATGGTGCGCTTGGGAATCAAGCCGCGGGCGGGATCCTCGAGACACTGAACCAACACGCCGGCGGGGATGACCTTGATCACCTCGGCCTTGAGCTCGTCACCGGGCTTGAGGCTTGAGCGAATTTCTTCGTTCCAGCCGGGGAGCGCCAGGGCGATTTTGCGGTCGTGCAGGTTGATCTCAACCAGTTCCAGCTCAACTTGATCACCATCTTGGAAGCTGTCGATGTCGATGTTCTTGCCGGCTTTTTTCATGAAGCGCATGGGCAAGAGACCGTCCACGGCAGGGACCAGGTTAAAAAATACGCCGAAGTTGGTTTTGCGAACAACGGTGCCCGTCACGGTTTGCCCCATTTCGAAGGGCAGCTCGTCCCAGGGGTCGGGCAGAAGCGCTTTAATGGAAAGGGAAATGCGCTCTTTGCCGTTTTTGTCGATTTTGGTTTCCAACAATTTGACTTCGACTTCTTCGCCGACGCTCAAAACGTCTTCAACGCGCTGAACATTGTGGTGCGCCAATTGGCTGATGTGAACCAAACCGGTCAAGCCGCCGAGATCGACAAAAGCACCGAAGGATTGAATGTCGCGAACTTTGCCGGACAATACGGCGCCGGGCTGCAACTTCTCGCGGGTTGCGGCCATCTTCTTCTGGCGTTCTTCTTCAAGCAATGCACGGCGGGAAAGAACGACGTTGTCGCCGGCAGCTTCAAATTCGATGACTTTGAAGGGAAAGGTTTGACCCAACGCGGCGGCGCGATCTTCTTCGTTGCGGAAACCAAGCTGGGAGATGGGACAGAAACAACGCACGCCGTCAACGTTAATCTCAAACCCGCCTTTGATGGCGGCTTGGACTTTCCCCTCAACGGGTTGACCTTTTTCGTAAGCCGCGGCGATTTTGCTGGTGTCGCCGAACCCCATCACGGGATCCAAACTCAGGATGATCGGCTGCTTGTTTTTGACGACGAACACCTCGACTTGCGCGCCTTCTTGGAGGGCGCTCGAACGCTCGTCTTCTTCATCGATGGTGAGTTGTGCTTCGGTGCGCATGCCGATGTCGACATAAGCGACACCTTTGGACACCATCACCACGGTACCCGTCAATTTTTGGCCAGGCTGAACATACTTGACTTCGTTGGCCTGAGATTCGTTTAAAAGTTGTTCAAAACTGGGTTCTTGTTGCTCTTCCATGTTTACTTAGCTCCAGACTCACGGCACTGTCTCCGACACAGCGGGAAGACAAAACAAGCGGTAAAGGCTCGGTTTGTCGGTTAGCGCCTCAACAATTGATTATGGTCGGAAACAGTTTCGGGGGAGAAACAGCTTCCGCGGGTCGGTTGGTCATGATCAGAAGGTTCTGCTCGTCACGGAGGGCGCCGACGAACGGCGCTAGCGACTGAAGGAAAGGCAACCCTTGCGCAACTCAGGGGATTCAACCCGAAGGGGTCGAACGAGCAAGCACACAAAGCAGACAGCAGACTGACCCGCTATTACTATATACCAGAGTGACCGGTAAAGCGCGTGCAATTCTGTTGAAAGTGTGTCGCGGCAACCCAGCCTTCCCGCCAACAAACCCAGCGCGAGCATGATACCTCAAAAAGGCGGCGGGGTCGACGTCGGGCCGAAACCCGCGTTGAGTTGGGTTTGAGCACAGCCTGCTTCGGTGATATAGTTTGGGCCTGGAATGAACGTGATCAACGGCAAGACGGAACCAAGTCGGGCGTGTGCGCCGGCCGGGGTCGCGCATCAGGCCGTCCCGCCCCGTGACGGGCTCCACATCACCATCAGGGAAGGTCCATGGCTTCGCCTTACTCCTACATTGCATTTGAAGGCCCGCTCGGCTGTGAGAAACGGAGCTTGGCCCGGCTGGTCGCCAAAGAATTGGAGGCCGAACTGACGCCGGACCTCGTCGAAAATCCCTTTTTGTGGGACTTTTACAAAAACCGCAACGGCGCCGCCTTCCAAGCCCAGCTTTTTTTCCTGCTCAACCGGTTCCAGTTACTTCAGGGTTTGCGTCAACCCAACCTGTTCCGGCAAACCATCGTCACTGATTTCATTATTGAAAAGGACCGCATCTACGCCTACCAGAACTTGAGCGACAGCGAGTTGGCGCTGTACGAAAAGTTGTACCCGATGCTTACGGCGGATCAGGTCGCCCCCGACCTGGTGGTCTACCTGCAGATGTCGCCCGAGAAAGTGTTGGAGAACCTGCGCAAGCGCAAAGAGATCAAGCAGTTCAACATCTCGCCGGAGTACATCGAGAACGTGGTCGAAGCGTACAATCGCTTTTTCTTCCATTACGAAGCCTCGCCACTAATCATTATTAATGCAAACCACGTCAACTTTTCCAAGGACCGCGCGGCGATCAACGACCTCTTAGAATATTTCAAAAAAACCCTGCGCGGGGTTACCTACTTCACGCCGCAAATCCCCGGCTAGGATAGGCTGGATGGGGACCTGCCTGGTTGGCATGCTTTCGGGACAGGCTCCGCTATGCCTTTTGCCGGTTCGGGACCAGCCCGGGCACGCGTTTCCCCGACTCGGGACGGGCTCGACCATGCATTTCTCCGGCTCGGGACGAGCTCGACCACGCATTTCTCCGGCTCGGGACGGGCTCGACCACGCGTTTCCCCGGCTCGGGACGAGCTCGACCACGCATTTCTCCGGCTCGGGACGAGCTCGACCACGCATTTCTCCGGCTCGGAACGGGCTCGACCACGCGTTTCCCCGGCTCGGGACGGGCTCGACCACGCATTTCTCCGGCTCGGGACGAGCTCGACCACGCATTTCTCCGGCTCGGGACGAGCTCGACCACGCGTGTCCTGTAGGGACACGCACACCCCGATCCCTGGGCCATGCTTTATTTGAATGTGAGGCGAAGCCGAACCACTGCCGGCTACCCTGAAAGGGTTATCTATGACAGCCTGGGGTAAGGGAGCGAAGCGACTGCCACCCTAGGACGCCCCGATTCACCGCCCACCCAGTCCTGAAGGGACTGGCGTTGGCACTGAGGCCGGCACTTACAGCGCCTGCATTTCGGGAACCCCAATGACCCAGGGTAGGCCCCTTTTTCAAAGGGCCCGACCCTGGGCTGCCATAGCTAGCCCTTTCAGGGCAACGGGTTGAAGTCCGCCTTCGGCGAACGTTTAAAAAAATGGTGGGCCCCACATGGCGGTGTGCGTGTACCTTCAGCACACGCGGGAAAAACACCCCATCACCCCCGTTTCCCGTTTTCAGCACACGCGGGAACAACCACCCCATCATCCCCGTTTCCCGTTTTCATCACCCCCGTTTCCTTTTTCATTCTCCTGTCCCCTCTACCACTATCTTCTTTTTCCTTTTCCGAGCCCGGCCCTTTTTGATCCTTGCCTGAATTATGCTTCAGGTCTGTGCTATACTCTCTCCTCGCGCATGGAACCTATTTACCGAAACGACCCCGATCCTCGGGGCGGTCAGGTCTGTTTTTGATTTCCCTGCGCTTGTCCGTCGCTTTCCCCGCGGGTTCACATCCTCCCCGCGGATGACACGACGCCCTCAGGATGGATACACGAGACCCCAAACGGGCTTGTAGTAGGAGACACACACATGAGTTCACCTTTGCAGGAGTCAACCAACTCCAAGAAGCCCCCTGTCCGCAAAAAGACGGTGCCAGGGATTGTTGCGTCGCGAGAAAAACTCACGATGCTTACCGCTTACGACTACTGGACGGCCCAATTGGTCGACCGCGCCGGGACCGACATGATCCTGGTCGGCGACTCCCTCGGCATGGTCGTTCAGGGAAAAGAAGATACGCTGGAAGTGACGGTCGACGAAATGGTCTACCACTGTCGCGCCGTCAACCGCGGCCGTCAACAGGCCCTGGTCGTCGGCGACATGCCTTACCTCAGCTACCATATCAGCCGCGAAGAAACGGTGCGCAACGCGGGCCGCATCATCACCGAAGGCCGTGCCGACGCGGTCAAGCTGGAAGGTGGCCGCAAACGCATCCCCATGATCGAGGCGATTTTAGACGCCGAAATCCCCGTTATGGGCCACATTGGTTTGACCCCGCAATCGGTCAACGCGCTGGGCGGCTTCAAAGTCCAAGGGAAAGATTTTAAGTCATGGCAGCGCGCGGTCGACGATGCACTCGCCTTGCAAGACGCGGGCGTGTTCGCCCTGGTCCTCGAATGCATCCCCTACGACCTGGCCGAGGAGATTACCGGCAAACTCGACATTCCCACCATCGGGATCGGTGCCGGTCCGGCCTGTAGCGGCCAAGTCTTGGTCACCCACGATCTGCTGGGCATGAGCTTCGGGCGTACCCCCAAGTTCGTCCGCCAATTCGCCGACCTCTCGGCAACGGGCGGCGACGGCCTTGCCGCCTTCATCGAAGCGGTTCACGACGGCGCCTTCCCCACCCTCAAGGAATCGTTCAAGCCAAGCAAGAAGGCCGACAACATCCAGCTTTACGGCGGCGACTTAAGCCTCACCGCCAAAGTCGGCTAACCGCCCTCTTTTCTCGTAACACCTTTTTCCGAAGCCGTTGGGATCGCCCCCAACGGCTTTTTTCATAATACGCCGGGGTTAACCTGATGCGCCCTGACGCACTTCTTTCGGTAACCTTACCCAAAATGTGCCATGATGGCGCATGTCTCAAGGGTACCCAATCATGCTTGCTTCGCCGTCGCCTCGCCGATGGGCGCGGCCCGCGTTGTGGGTACGGTTTCCCGACCCCCGCCAAAGGAGCACATCATGAGCCAACGCATCGACGGCCATCCTTATGAAATGATCCAAATCCTCGAACACCAACGTCGCGAGGGCAACACCATCGGTTTTGTGCCAACGATGGGCAGCCTGCACCGCGGCCATCAAGCCCTGGTCGAAGCGTCCCGCAACGACGGCAACTTCACGGTGGTTTCGGTGTTTGTGAATCCCGCCCAATTCGGACCCAACGAGGATTTCGACACGTACCCGCGCGACAACGACCGCGATTTCGAACTGGCCACGGCGGCGGGCGGCGACCTGGTCTGGTACCCGGACGTCGCCGATCTCTACCCCGCCGAGGCACAAACCAGCGTCTTGCCGGGCGACTTGGCCGCCAAACTGTGTGGGGTCAGCCGGCCGCAATTCTTCCCGGGCATCTGTACGGTGGTCCTCAAGCTGCTCAACCTGGTGCGCCCGCACCAAACCTACTTTGGCGAAAAAGATTTTCAACAACTGGCGATTATCCGCCGCATGGTGGCCGACTTTTACCTCAACGTCGACGTGGTCGGCTGCGCCACGGTCCGCGAGGACGACGGTCTGGCTATGAGCAGCCGCAACCGCTACCTCAAGCCGGCGGATCGCGACATAGCCCGCACGCTGTACCGCACCTTGCAAGCAGCAAAGGCTGCGTTCGCGGCGGGCGAACGCGATGCAACAGCCCTCAAAACCCAATTAACCGAGGCTTGGCCGCAAGGTTTGGAACTGGACTACCTGGCGTTCCGCGAACCCGAATTCCTTAACGAGGTGACCCAACTCGAGGCGGACACCCGCTTGTTCCTCGGCGCATGGTTGCGCGGCATTCGCCTGATCGATAACGCGGCCGTCGGCTAAACCCCTTTTTTCCAAGCGCGTTCACCCCAACAATCCCTTCGTGAAGGAGTTTCCCTTGCGCAACACGGCCCCAACCGCCCAGCCCGCGGACAAACTCGGCAACATCTCGTTTATCGCCTTCACGCTGACCCAATACCTGGGTGCCTTTAACGACAACGTCTTCAAACAAATGATGTTGTTCATGGCACTCAGCATTTCCGCCGACGACAAACAAGGCGTGGTGATGGTCATCTTCTCCGTGCCCTTCCTTTTGTTCAGCGGCATGGCGGGTTTGGTCTCCGAACGCTTCTCCAAAACCACGGTGATGCGCGCCTCCAAGGTCGGCGAATGGGTGATCATGGGGCTGGGCGCCCTCGGGTTCTACCTGCAAAGCTGGGAACTCCTGCTCTTCACCCTGTTTTTGATGGGAACCCAATCCACCTTCTTCGGCCCGGCCAAATACGGCGCCATCCCCGAAATCGTGCAAACCAGCCTGCTGGTGAAAGCCAACGGCATTGTCCAAATGACGACCTTCCTGGCGATCATCCTCGGCATGGCCTTCGCGGGCATTCTCACCGACAGCCTCAAGGGTCAACTGTGGTGGGCCGGTGTCATTTGCATGGGCATCTCCATCCTGGGCATCCTTACGGTCTACCAAATTAAACCGCGCCAGGCCAACCGACCCGACATCCCGTTCGGCATCAACCCCTTCGGCAACATGGGCCGCAGCCTCAAAAAGATTTGGCACGACAAACCCCTGCTCGACACGGTCATCGCCGCCTCGTTTTTCTGGTTCTCCGGCGGCATCGTCACCCAAGCAATTAACAACTACGGCACCCGCTTGCTCGGTCTCGACGAACGCAGTACCTCGTTCCTTCTCGCGGCACTGTCGGCCGGCATTATGTTGGGTTGCCTGCTCTGCTCCCTGATCGAAAAGAAACTGGGCAGCAAACGCACGATCATCCTCGGCGGTGTCTGTGTCGCCGTCGGCGAGGGTCTGCTGTATTTCACCAGCATGCCGATGGGCATGATTTACACCTCGCTCCTCCTGGCGGGTATCGGCTCCGGTTTGTACTACGTCCCGATGGCGGCGTACATGCAGGCCAAACCGCCGCTGGGTGAAAAAGGTGAAATCCTCGGTGCGATTAACTTCTGCAATTACATCGGCATCGTCGGCTCAGGCCTGGTTTGGACGGCGCTCACGAAACTCGATATTCCAGCCAACTGGAGTTTGGTCGGCTTGGCGCTGAGTTTGGTGGTTCTGATTGTGGTCATGCTGCCGCAGCTCGGCCACCTGGACGAATCACTCGACCATGAAACCTAGGCAGCGCGAACACGCGCGAGGATTTTAGCGAAACCACGGGGTGGCAACGGCCGGCGAAAAAGGCCGGCGCGGTCGCGTGAAACGGGTTAGTCCGCATTTCTCACAAGGATTCGTCGCGAGAAGCTGAAAGCCTTGTGAGTACGAAGATAACGACCGAGAGACGGCATAGGGGGCCGACCTATCGCGGGGCCGACCTATCGCGGGGCCGACCTATCGCGGGGCCGACCTATCGGCATAGCAGCTGAGGCGAAGGCGGCTCGACCGAGTAAGGCGGATGGCCGCCCCCTTGTAATCGCAGGGGTTTCGGCTTCGTAGCAGGATTCCTTGTGAGAAATGCGGGCTAGAACTTGGGCTGCTTGGGCAGGTTCGCGGCTTGCGCCGCTTGGGGCCGTGCTTGCCCCTGGGCACCTTGCTGGGTGCCCTGCTTACGACGCACCCAATTGAGCGCCTGTTGGAAGTTCTGGCAGGCACCTTGGAACGCGTCCATCCGAAAGAAGGTGACGGGTCGGTTTCCGCCGCCGTTTTGCACGGTGAATCCATTTTCGTCAACACCCAACAAGACCGACTCGGGGAACGCAGACCGTTTCCCATCCGCTTCGAAACACAAAAACATAGCGCTTGCTCCCGTTTTTTTGTCACATTACCACAGGTCAGGGTCGAAGGCGTCCCCCAAAATGGCGGCGAGCCGACCCACCGCTGACCCGGAAAAACACCCCGGTATTTTAGCCGAGGGCCTTCGCACACTTGGGTAGCATTTCACACCCTATGCAAAAAACCGCTTTTTTCCGAACCCGTTACCCAAGCCGGCTGGGAATTGTTTTTTGCAATAAGGTCTGCAACCCGTGTTTCAGCCCATTCTTTTTATGTTTTCGGTAAAAAGGGTCGTTAACAATCGTATCCCCCTAATTGAAAAGTTCGATTCACCGGACAGACCCAAAACCCTGTTTGCAATCAAAGCAATGTCTTCTACCCCAACAAACTAAGAAAAGCGGTGTTTTCCCGAGGACGTCGCACCTCCCGAACAGGCCGCACCACGGCCACCACTCAATTCAACACACAACAACGAGGCGCAAGGTGACCTTCAAAACCGGAATAAAATGGAGCGGCGGCATTGCCGGCCGACTGGTTTTTAACATTCTCCTGATGAGTTCGGTTTTCACCTTGGTTGCCACCGCAATTCAGCTCTACCTGGACTACAACAGCGACGTGGGCCAGCTCAATGCGCAGATGGAACAAATCGACAACAGCTTTGTTCAATCCATCACGGACGATGTATGGAACATCGATTTTGCCCAGGTCGCGGTACACCTGAATGGGATCCTGCAGTTACCGGACGTGGTTTATGTCCGGGTAGAACCGGTGGACTTTGACACCATCGCGGTGGGCAAACCGGCCGTGGGCGCCAAACTGGTGCGCCGGGTGCCGCTTTTTCTGGATAAAGACGGGGTGCGTAACCACCTGGGAACGCTGACGGTCGAGGCGGGCATGGACGGTGTGTACCAGCGCTTGCGGCGCCGCGTTTCGATTGTATTGGTCACCCAGGCGATTAAAACCTTTTTGGTTTCCGCGTTTATGCTGTTTATTTTCAACCAGATTCTCATTCGCCACCTGGACAAAATCGCGGCCAAGGCACGGGATTTCAGCCTCGACGATCCCAGTGAAGCGTTAACCCTGGAGCGCAGGTCGAGACAGGAGCGACCGGACGAACTGGACGACGTGGTCTCGGCTTTTAACCAAATGCAATCGGCACTGCATCACTCTTACCAGAAACTGCTTGAAAACCACGAGGAACTCAACCACCACAAGGAGAACCTGGAAAAGCTGGTCGAGGCACGCACCGCCCAATTACACGCGACCCAACAGGGCATGATCGAAAACGCGCACCAGGCGGGTATGGCGGAAATCGCCATCGGCGTACTGCACCACATTGGCAACACGCTCAACAGCCTCAACATCAGCGGCCACGTCATTAACGAAACTTTGCGAAAGTCGGCGATTGAAAAGGTGCGGCGAGCGACACAACTGGTGGAAGCCCAGGGAGACGAGCGGCAAACCTTTTTCGAAAAAGATCCGCGCGGCCGGCAACTGACGACCTATTACTTCGAGGTCGGCAAACAATTAACCCGCGAGCACGCGCACCTCAGCAAGGAGGCGCAGAAACTCGAGAAGTTCATTAAAGACATCAAGGACACCATTTTTTCCCAACAGGAGTACGCCCACGTGGGATCGATTGCCCAGGCAATCGATCCAGCCAACCTGTTTAAGGAAGTACTGCGGTTGGAACAGCTCTCGCTGGCCCAGGCCAAAATCAAAGTCGCGCTCGACTTCCAAACGACACCGCGCTCGTTTCTGCCGGTCAACAAAATTCGTTTTGTCATGCAGCAATTGCTGAAAAACGCCAGGGACGCCGTCAAACACGCCGAAATCAACCAGCCGGGTTTGATTCGGGTGTCGCTCCATTACGATGCCGCCGCAACCATGATCCTGTTTGAGATCAACGACAACGGGGTCGGTATCGGCGAGTGCGACCTGGTCAATATTTTCCGCTCCGGTTATTCCACCAAAGAGGGCGGTTTGGGTTTCGGTCTGCATGCCTGCGCCAACATCATGGCGGAGTTGGGCGGCGCCTTAACGGCCCATAGCAACGGCCCGGGAAGCGGCGCCACCTTTAAGGTCGCCTTCCCGGTCAAGTCCCGAGTTCAAGTTCAGGAAACCCGCAAGGACGCCTAACCCAGGAATGGTGGTGGTCACGACCCAACGCCGTTGGTTGTGTTGAAACGGCGCGGGCGGGTCAAAGCCGACCACCATGGCGCCCGCGGCGGGCAAGCTTACATCGCGGCCGCCTCAGTTCAGGGCTTCCTCGCTCCAAGTGGTGCGCAAATAACGCAGTTGCGTGGTGACACCGATCTGGTTTTCGGCACAGAGCTTAAGCGCGTTGGGTGAAAAGCCCTCCAGCGCGAGCAGACCCGCGAAGGTCTCGGCCGTGCCCTCGGCCTCTCGAAAGAAACGGATGCGCGAGAGAAAGTCGTGGACGGTGTCCACGTCCACCCAGCGTTCGCCACAAATGACATCCACCAGGAGCACCCGCCCTTTTTGGTCGGTAATTTTGAGGTCGAAGCGGCATTTGTCACCAATCCGCTTTTCGGCCACATACTGCCAGAACACGCGCCCAACCCGAAAGACGGACGCGTCGTCGAGATGATCGAAGTAGGTGTCCAGCGTAAATTCGGCGCGCTCGCGCATGTCGTAACCCAACTGGAGCGCGGCGAAACGCGGCGACACCTTGTGTAGCAAACTCTCCAAGGTGGGGTAGTGTTTGCGCAAGCTTTTGAGACGGTGACGGTAAACGGGTTCCAAAACACGGGCGGCCCCGCCCTCGGGCGCAAAACGCTGGTGAAGCACCAACTGGAGCGTCGGGTCGCGGTGGCCCTGGTAGACACGGTGGCGGGTGGTGGTCAAGATCAAGCCGGCGTTGTGCAACATGTCCAGCCGCGTTTGCAGCGCGGTTTCTTGGGTTTCATCGAGTTCGAGATGTTCCAGCAATTGCGCGACGCTCCAGTCTTTGCCCGCGCGGTCGGTGAACACAAACAAGAGTCGCCGCATCAAGGGGTCGTCGAGATCCAAGGCGGAGCTTTCGAACGCCAACATCCACGACAGCGCCAACACCTCGTCGCGCTCGCTCATCACGCGCGTCACGGCTTGTTTGACGGCGGCGGAACTGTCGAGATCAAGCGCGGCACGACCGGCACGGCGAACGACTTGCGCGATGGTCCAGGCATCGCCTTGGGTAATGCTGTTCAGCAATAGGGCGCTTTCGTTGGTCAACCCGACGTTGTAATCCTGGGCATAACGGAACACGGCCTCAAGCCCTTCTTCAAAAGACAGACAGGGATCCCAATCGTAGAGGGTGACGGCACCGGCGCGAACCAAAGGATCGATCATCGCGGCCTGCCGACCGCGTCTGGAAAGCGCCAGGAGGGCCGGCGCGCTTTTGGAAGCCAGCCAAGGCTCGAAGAACGAAACAGCCGAGGGTTCGCGCACTTGTTTTAAGGCGTCGCTGGTCACCACCGTACCCAAACGCTGGAATTCATCCAGCAAGACCACCACCGGCGTTTTAAAAATTTGGGCGTAGCGATGGGGCGCGCTAAACGCCAATTCGGCAGCCTGGTCGTTGCGACCGCCGCTAAAGAACACCTGTAACTGGTGCACATCCTCGGCAATCGCGTGGAGTTGTTGGGCCTCGGCAATGCGTGCAATATCTTTAAAATCATAAAGTTGGGTTACACGATCCGGTTTCATCAAACGAAAGGCCAGGTAATGGGAGGCAAAAACCCGGAAGTAATGCTCGGCGAGATTGGGCAGCCAAATGGAGGCGGCCGGGATTTCGTAATAAAAAGGAACGCAGTCGGTGCGTTGTTGCCAAAGCCGGTTAAACAAACGTTGCAAAAACGTCGACTTCCCACTTCCCGCGCGGGCAACCAATGCCCGACTCTGAGCCAAACCCCGGGGTATCCAGGCCAACCATTGCTCAAAGTTGTGAATATCGGTGTCGCGTTCCACATACAGCGAATCCGGTCCCAGGCGTTCCCCCAAGGGGAACAAGTGTTGATGTTCCAATACTGTTCGCAAGCGCGCGCTCCTCAGTGGCCAAAAGATGAACCGCCTTACTTTAACCCGATCCGTGTGAGCTTTCTTTGAGGAAGTACGACAATAGGAAACATAAGTGGAGACAGAACACCGCGGCGGGCGGCCTGTGCTAGGATGAGGTCGTATTTCCGAATCACAGGAATCGGTCCGATCCGCGCACCTCGGCCAAAATGCCGCCTACCGAGACAAACCCGGCGCCGACAGCGCTTTACGCGGTGTTTCGGGGTGGGTGACGGGCATGGTGATTCGCATATCGCATTTGACGACTTTCCGACGGCTTCTAGGAAAACGCGCTGACCTGATTTAAGGTGCCCTTACGCGTTAACCTAGTGAGTATGCCGCGTTTTTTTGCCGACGCCCTCGGCACCCCAAAACCTTTCCGGCCGCGGGAACGACTTACCTACGAACATTCGTGTTCCTATTGATTCATTTAGGCCGACCGAGGGAACTTTTTTCAGGGAGTACACATGTTGCATTGCTTTTCAAGACGACTCACCCGTTTTTTGCTGTGTTTGACGGTGATGACGGTGTTGGGTCTGCCCCTTTCCGCCGAAGAGCCGCCGTTCGCACGCCAACCGGCCGTCAGCCCCGACGGCGCCTGGGTTGCTTTTTCGTTTCAGGGCGATATTTGGCTGCAAGCGATTGAAGGCGGTGTCGCACGCCGCCTCACCATTAACGAGGCTTTTGACGAAAACCCATTTTTCAGCCCGAACGGGAAACAGATCGCCTTTAACAGTGATCGCGGCGGCAACCGCGATGTTTGGGTGGTCGACGTCCAGGGCGGCACGCCCAAACGCCTGACCTTCCACGATGCGGACGACGCGCTCTGCGGTTGGGTCGACGACAAACAGGTTTTGTTCGCCACCAATCGCGCCCACGCCCCATTCGGCTGGCTGGACGAATTTATGACGGTCCCCCTCACGGGCGGGACCCCCACCTTATTTATGGACGGTCTCGGCCACGAGGGTTCGATTTCCCCCGACGGCCGTTACATGGCGTTCGTGATCGGTGCCACCCGCAAATGGCGCCGCCACTACCGCGGCCCCGCCAACCGCGAACTTTGGTTGTACGACATCAAAAAGAAGAGTTACCACCAACTTACCGAATTTGACGGCACGGACGACACCCCGCGCTGGACCGGGAAACGCACGTTGGTGTTTCGCAGCGACCGCAACGACCTGTACAACCTCTACCGCTTGGAACTGGATAACACGGGCAAACCCAAGGGCGATGCGGTGCTGATTACGGAAGGCAACGACGAAAATATTCGCACCTTCGCCGCCTCGGCCGACGGCTCGGTCTTGGTTTACGAACGCGACACCCGCTTGTTCCTGCAGCGCGCGGGCGAAAAGAATTCGGCCCCGCTGGCGATTAACATCACCCGCGACAGCCGTTTCCCCAACCTGGAACGTCAGGTAAAAAGTGACGGTGCCGGGGATGTGGCCGTCTCACCCAACGGCAAGCTGATCGCCTTCGCGATTCGCGGCGAACTTTATTTGGTCCAAAACGACGACAAAAAAAGCCGCACGGTTCGCCTGACGCAGAACCCGGCCTTTGACCGTAGCCCGGTTTGGCTGGACGATGAAACGCTGGTGTTTGCCTCGGATCGCGCGGGCCAATACGATCTCTACGCGCTTAGCTCCGCCGACGATGACGAACCCAACCTTTTCAAAACGCTGGACTTCAACCTCACCCGACTGACCGAAACCGAGGTTGACGAAACCGACCCGCTACCCTCGCCCGACCGCAAGAAGCTGTTGTTCCTGCGCGACGAATCCCATCTGATCGTGGCCGACTTCGCCGACAAGGCGCTTAGCAACGAAAAAGCCCTGTACGAGGGTTGGTCGCCCCCGGACGATCTGAGTTGGAGTCCCGACAGCCGCTGGGTCGCCTACGTCCAGGAAGACCTCACCTTTAACAACGACATCTACCTGCAACCCATCGACGGTTCACGACCCGCTACCAACGTCAGTTTGCACCCGCGCGTTGACCGCCGGCCGATCTGGAGCCCCGACGGCAAAAAACTGGCCTTTTCCTCAGCCCGGGACGGCACCGACCACGACGTGTGGCTGCTGTGGCTAAACAAAGAGGACTGGCTCAAAACCAAGGAAGATTGGGACGAAAGCGAGGACGAAGAACCCAAAAGCAAAGGCAAGGGCAAGGGCAAAAAAGACGACGCTGAAAAAGACAAAGACGGTGACGACGAAGAAGGCGAAGAGGAGAAGGAAGACGCGGGTGTTGAAGCGATCACCATCGAATTCAAAAACATCCACGAACGGCTGGTCCAGGTCACCCGCACCTCAGGCTTGGGCGTACCCATCGCGTTTGATGCCGACAGCAAGATGATCTTCTTTGGCGGCAACCAAGCCAAAAACGCCTTTTTCCCCAACAAACTCTACAAGGTGAATTGGGACGGTTCCAAACTGGAAGAAATTGCCGACAGCCCGGGCTTGCGCGGTCTGACCGTGGACGCCAAGGCTAAGAACCTCTTCGCCGCGGTCGGTCCCGGCAAAATTAAACGTTTTAGCTTGCCCGACGGCAAAAGCAAAAACATCAAATTCCGCGCCCATCTCACCATCGACCACCGTGCCGAAATGGCGCAAATCTTCGACGAAGCCTGGCGCATGATGGACCGCGGGTTTTACGATCCCCAGTTCCACGGCGCGGATTGGGACGCGGCCCACAAAAAGTACCGTGCCTGGGCCTTGCGCGCCTCGACCCGCCGCGATTTCCGCGACGTATTCGGCATGATGCTGGGTGAACTCAACGGCAGTCACCTGGGCATGTTCGGCGGCGACCGCTACGAAACCGAGGACGAGGTCAGCGGCAAGCTGGGCGTCACCTTCCGCACCACCAAAAAAGGACTCGAAGTAGCCCATGTGATCGAAGACACGCCGGCTGATCGCCCGTCGTCCAAACTCGCGCTAGGCGACCGCATCCTCGCGGTTAACGGTGAAACGCTGCAAGCCGACCAAAACATCTACGAGCTGTTGATCGGCACGGCCAAGGAGAAAACCGTCCTCCAGGTCGCCGACAGCAAAGGCGAAGAACGCCGCGTGGTCATCCGCCCGCTGGAATCGGTTCGCACCGAGGTCTACGAGGAATGGGTGGATGAACGGCGCGCCCTGGTTGAGAAGTACTCAAACGGCCGGCTCGGGTACGTGCACATCCGCGGCATGAATCTGTCCAGCTTCTACACCTTTGAAACCTCACTGATCGCCCAAGGCCAAGGCAAAGAAGGTTTGGTCATCGACGTCCGTTACAACGGCGGCGGCTGGACCACGGACTACATGATGATGGTCTTGAGCGTGCGCCAACACGCTTACACCATCCCGCGCGGCGCCGCGGCCGATTTGGAGAAGGAAAAAGCGAAATTCGCCAAAACCTATCCGTACGGCGAACGCATGCCGTTCTCGGCCTGGACCGCCCCGGCAATTGCGCTCTGTAACCAGTACAGCTACTCCAACGCCGAGATTTTCAGCCACGCGTTCCAAGCAACCGAGCGCGGTCTGGTGGTCGGCCAACCCACCTTCGGCGCGGTGATTTCAACCGGCGCGCGTACCATGATCGACGGTACCCGCGTGCGCCGTCCTTACCGCGGCTGGTACGCCAAGGCAACCGACAAAAACATGGAAAACGGCCCGGCCGTTCCCGACGTGATTGTCCCAGAAGGCCCGAATGAAGCGGACAGCGACCCCCAATTAAAACGCGCGGTCGACGAACTGCTCAAACAAATCGGGGGCTAGCCGGCTCCCAACCAACAATCGAAGGGGAGACAGCGGTCTCCCCTTTTTTTGTGTCGCCCTAATTTTTCGCCGGGCATGCTATAAACAGAGAACCAAACACCATGGAGGTTGATGATGACGATTCTCGAGGCGGATAAGGTCGATTTTATCGGTGTCGACCGCGAAAGCGGCAAGGTGGTTCTGACCATTAGCGATCACCTCCACTGGAACGAGGACCCCGACCGTCACGAGGCGCTGTTGCGCACCAAAATCGCTTCCTACCGCGCGTTCATCGAAAGCGGCAACCTGGTGACGGCTTATCCCGACGCGGAACACCGCGACCCGGTCATCAATCTGATGAGTCCCGGCCGTTTTAACACCCAAGGCCGCGCGGTGTACGAAGAACTGCATAAAGAACTCAAAGAAGCGGGCATCGAACTCCGCAAAGGTCTGCTAGAAAATTATTAAGGCGTTTCTCATAATTTCGTGTGTGATTACCATTGCGACAACCAAGAAGTGATGTTGCCGCGCTACACCATTTTTCGGCCCCTGAAAGACCGGGTCGATTGCTACACCTTCTCACCGATCACCGGTCTGTTTGAAATTGACGCCGAATCCCAGGGCTCTTTCCCGCTGATCCAACGGGATCCTCGCTTAGGGAGGAGGGACGTTCCTGTGCCCCTCGTTTGAACCTTCGACCCGAATGCGCTGTTTTAGGGTTCGCCGATGAGTATTTCGGCCACGCGCAAACCGTCCACCGCGGCGCTGACAATACCGCCCGCATAACCAGCCCCCTCGCCGATGGGGAAGAGGCCGCGCACGCCCTCGGCCTCAAAACGCGCGTCGCGGGTGATGCGAATCGGCGCACTGGTGCGGCTTTCCACGGCCAAAATGTTGCCCTCGCTGCTCGCATAACCGGCAATCAAGCGATCAAAGCGTTTGAAGGCCTGCTGCATGGGGGTCGCAATCCAATGAGGCAAGACGTCCCAGAGGTCCATCGCCTCGACACCCGGCCGAAAATGGCCGGCGGCCAATTGTCCGCTCGCCTTGCGTTTGACAAAATCGTCAATGCGCATGGCCGGCGCCCGAAACGGCTCCTTGACCGCGCGGAAGGCAACGGCTTCTAAATCGCGTTGGAACTGGATGCCCATCAGCGGATGTTCCTGGTAACCCTCGGCGATCAAATCCTCGGGCGTTACCTGGACCACAATGCCGGAATTGGCAAAAGGCGCGGAGCGATTGGCATTGCTCATGCCGTTGATCGCCATGTGTTCGGGTTCGGTGGGACTGGGAACAATGAAACCACCGGGACACATGCAGAAGGAATAGACGCCGCGTTTGCCGATACGGGGGTCGTCAGCCTGGTGGGTCAAGCGGTAGGCCGCCGCCTCCAAGTCGCCCGGTGGTTGCGGGGTGCCGAATTGCGACTGGTTAATCAGGGTTTGCGGATGTTCGGCGCGCACACCCACGGCAAAAGGTTTGGGTTCGATGCGCACCCCGTCCTGGTGCAATTGCGCCAAGGTATCGCGGGCCGAATGGCCGACAGCCAGCACCACCGCGCGCGCCGCTATGAAAGAACCGTCGGCCAGTTCCACGCCTCGCGCGCTTCCTTTTTCGATCACCACGCGGGTAACCCGCGCACCGAAGCGCACATCGGTTCCTTGCGCGATCAGGTGCAGGCGCATTTCCTTCACCAGCTTCACCAATTTATCGGTACCGAGGTGGGGATGGGCGTCTACCAAAATTCGTTCGGGGGCACCAAAATCCACCAAGCGACGGTACACCCAACGCACAAAGGGGTGTTTGATGCGGGTATACAGCTTTCCGTCGGTATAGGTGCCGGCACCGCCCTCCCCAAAACACACATTGCTTTCGGGGTCCAAAACGCCGTGGGAACGCAGTTGACCGATATCGCGCATGCGCGTTTCCACCGGTTTGCCGCGTTCCAGGAGCACCGTGGGCACACCCGCCTCACACAAAGCCAAGGCCGCGAACAATCCGGCGGGGCCGGCCCCAATCACCACCACCGGTTTCTCGGCGGGGCGCGGTTGCGCAAGCGGTAAGGTCTCGGGCCGCGGCACCTCTTTTGGATCGCGCTCCAGCTTTTTGACCTGGTTCGGCAACGGTTCCGCGAGTGCCGTTCGCGTCGTGAAAGCCAGGTTGACCACGCGAAAAACACGCGGTTTCTTGCGGGCGTCTATCGCCTCGCGCACCAGCGTGACCGAAACAATTTGGTTGGTTTTGATCTTAAGCTCTTTGGCAATGCGGCCGGGCAAAAGGCCCGGCGCTGCTTCTACAGGGATTCTCAGGTTGTTTATTTGGTACAGAAAAGAAGTCAAAACAGGACTACCCCACACATTGGTCCCAAAACGCGCCGGCCACACCCTTGGTGGGACACGCTGAATCGTTTGGGCTGCAAGCGTCGCCGTCGGCCGCGCCGCCGCCCAACCGCACAGTATACCCGAGTGGCCGCGTCACGGCGAGCCTCCCGACACGGCGATTCAGTTACAATAGGCTGTTCACGGGGTATCCTTATACCTAAGAAGCGCGATAAGCGTGAGGGATTTTAGCTAATGATCTGGTGCGAAATGGTTTGGAAAAAGCGGACCGGGGTCGCGCACGACACGCACCCGCCGGGTGCGATGAGCATTTTTACAGGCCGTTGCAGCCCAGAGGATTAGCTAAAATCACCACGAGTTATCGCGTTTCTCAGGTTATATAAAAAGGACGGACATCGATGGTTGATCCGCTTTCCCAAAACAGGCTCGGCATTCAAGAACAGGTTCCCTTGGCACCCATGACCACCATCGGCATCGGCGGCCCGGCCAAATATTTCGCGGCGGCCCATACCCGCGAACAGCTCCAAGCACTGATTGCCTGGGCACGTGCGCGCGACCTCGCCTTTTTTGTGCTGGGCGGCGGCAGCAACCTGCTCTTTGGCGACGACGGCTTCAACGGCTTGGTGATCCACATGCAACTCAAGGGCATCGATTCGGTGCCCCTCGACGACGGCCGCGTGCGGGTTACCGCCGCGGCGGGCGAGAATTGGGACGCCTTCACCGCCTATTGCGTCGCCAAAGGTTGGGCCGGAATCAGTTGTTTGTCCGGGATCCCCGGCTTGGTCGGCGCCGCGCCGATCCAAAACATCGGCGCCTACGGTCAGGAAGTCGCCCAAACCATCTTCGCGGTAACGGCGCTTGACCTGGAAAGCGGCACCATCCAGCGGCGCAACAATGCCGACTGTGAATTCGCCTACCGCGACAGCATCTTCAAGCGCCGGCTTCGCGGCCGGGCCGTGGTTCTGTCCGTAACCTTTGACCTCAAACCAGGCGGCACACCCCAGCCGACCTACCCCGAGCTGGTCAAACGCCTCGACGGCCAACTCGACCTCGCGACGGTACGCGAGACGGTTCTGGCGATCCGCCGTGAGAAATCGATGGTCGCGGACGCGGACGATCCCAACGCACGAAGCTGTGGTTCGTTCTTCACCAATCCGATGATCGATGCGGCGGCGTACGCGGCCTTCCAGGAACGTTGCCCGACCGACCACCCGGCTTGGCCGATGGATGGGGGCCGCGTCAAATTGTCGGCCGCCTGGCTGATAGAGCGGTCCGGTTTCCACAAAGGGTACGTTGCCGGGGGCGCGGGCCTCTCCCAAAAACACTGCCTCGCGGTGATTAATCGCGCCAATGCCAAGGCTTCCGAGATCCTCGCCCTCAAAGAGACGATTCAACAGGGGGTTTTGACCACCTTTGGCATTGAACTTGAACCAGAACCCCTTTTGTTAAGCGAAGATCCGATTTGGTCGAAAAATTGTTGAGCCCTTTCCTGTAGAATAGAGGATCAGCCTTCCCCACCACACGGATTTCGCGGCGCCTCTCGGCGACCCCCGACGCTTCCTTCGGCGACGATGCACCCGCGTCATCCGCGTCCGGCTTAGTTTTCCCCAAGGAGTGTGTCATGCAACTTTCTCTGCCCCATCTCGCGCAATCGCCCGAAATCCCCGAGAGTTGTTACGTCGATATCAGCGCCCGCATCAACGGCGACGTGGTTTTCGGTGAACAATGCAGTATTTGGTTCCATGTGGCCATTCGCGGCGACGTCCATCAAATTCGCGTCGGTAAACGCACCAACGTACAGGACCACTGTACCTTTCACACCTCGTTCGGCATGCATCCCCTCACCATCGGCGACGACGTCACCTTCGGTCACCATGTTCTGGCTCACGGCTGCACCATTGAGAACCGAGTCCTGGTCGGCATGCACAGCACGGTCATGGACGGCGCGGTCATCGGCCACGACAGCATGATCGGCGCGGGTAGCTTGGTCACGGAAGGCAAGCACTTTCCGCCCGGCGTTTTAATTCTGGGACGTCCCGCCAAAGTGGTGCGGGAACTCACCGAAAAAGAGAAAGCCATGCTGATTGAACGTTCCCAACATTACGTCGCTTACGCGGCCGCTTACCAAGCCCAAGGTCAGTTCACCACCTGGGCCGACAACCTCTACCGTAGAGAAGCTGAAGCCAGGCAGAAACGCCTCGTCGGCGCCTCCGCCTAAACCCGAAGCGTAACTTTTAACACCGCGTTTCGTAAGGAAAACCTTAGAATCATAAGAAGTCTCGAAGCACTGGGGGTCCCATGGTCTATCGCAAAATAATTGTTCTCTTGTTGCTGTGTTTGATCGTCCCAAGTTCGCTGCTCGCGGACAAGGACATTCAACCACCGCAACATCTTAAACCCGTCGAATACCAACCCTACGTGGCTTCGCTGGTCTCAAACTACCTAAGTATTTACCACTACAGCGGTTTGGACCTCAACAACGAGACCTCGAAACGTATTTTTAAAGAATATCTGGAGACCCTGGACTACAACCGCCTCTTTTTCCTCGAGTCGGACATTCAAGAGTTCAGCGCTTGGGACAGTGAGTTCGACGACTACCTGCGCGTTATCCCGGCCAACCTCTCCAAGGCCTACACCATGTACAACCGGCTGCGCAACCGCGTCGACCAACGTGCCGACGTGATCCTGAAACTGTTGGAAGAAGATTTCGATCTTGAAAAGGACGAAATGTACCAACCGGACCGCAGCAAGGCGGATTACGCCAAAACCGAGGCCGAACTCAACGCGCTCTGGCGCCTGCGCCTCAAGGCGGAAATGCTGCGTTTCAGCCTGCAAGGCACGCCCAAAGACGAAATGATGGACATCCTGCGCAAGCGCTACGCGCGCCTGAAGCGCAACAACAGCGATGTCGACGCCACCGACGTGCTGGAAACCTTTTTGGCCTCGGTTTGCCGTAGCTTTGACCCTCACTCCTCCTACCTGAAACCCATTACCAAAGAGAACTTCGACATCGAAATGGGTCACTCCTTGGAAGGCATCGGCGCCACCTTGCGTTCCGAGGGCGGTTACACCGTGATCCAAGCGCTGATGAAAGGCGGCCCCGCTTTTGAAAGCGGTCAGGTTGATCAAGAAGACAAAATCGTGGCCGTCGCCCAAGGCATGGACGGCGAATGGGAAGACATCGTCGACCTGCGCCTGGACAAGGTGGTTCAAAAAATCCGCGGTCCCAAGGGCACCACGGTCCGCCTGAACATGATTCCCGCCGATGCGGCCGATTATTCCGAAACCAAAGAAGTGATCCTGGTACGCGACAAGGTAAAAATTACCGCCATGGACGCCCGTGCCGAGATTCGCGAAATCGAAGGCCCCAACAACCAGTCGATGCGCGTGGGCGTGATTGAAATCCCCAGTTTCTACATGGACACCCAAGCGAAGATCGCGGGCGATCCCAACTACAAGTCAACCACCCGCGACGTACGTCGCTTGATCCGCAAACTGGAGGCGGAAAAAATCGACGGCTTGGTGCTTGATTTGCGCCAAAACGGCGGTGGTGCCTTGGACGAGGCCATCGAATTAACCGGTCTCTTTATTGAAGAGGGTCCGGTGGTTCAGATCAAAGATCTCAACGGCCGCATCCGCGTCAACAGCGATCCCGACGAGAACATCGTGTACCGCGGCCCGCTGGCGGTATTGACCAGCGTGTTCAGTGCATCGGCCTCCGAAATCTTGGCGGGCGCCATCCAGGACTACGACCGCGGTCTGGTGATCGGTTCCAAATCAACCCACGGCAAAGGCACCGTTCAAAACGTATTCTCACTGCAAACACCGCTGAACAAACAAATGCGCCGCGCCTTCACCGAGGACGTCGCCGGCGCTTTGAAAATGACCACGCTGAAGTTCTACCGCATCTCCGGCGGTTCCACCCAATTCAAAGGTGTGGTGCCCGACGTGATTTTGCCCTCCCCCTACGACGATCTGGAAGTGGGCGAGGAGAACCTGGAGCACGCATTGGCCTGGGACGAAATCAAGCCGGCCGACTACACCAACTTCCGTATGGTTACCGCGTTGGAGCCAACCTTACGCGCCAACTCGGCCAAACGCATCGCCAAAGAACCGGAGTTCGGTTATCTAAAAGAAGACCAGGCGTATCGCCAAGCGCAGCGCGACCGCAACACCCTGTCCCTGAAGTTGAGCGAGCGCAAAGCAGAGCGCGAGCGTTTGGAAAAAATCGACGACAACCGCAACGAGGCGCGCAAACAACGCAAGAGCCTGATCAAAATCGAAGGCAAGTTCGTGCTTGAGAACGATCAAGTGGTGCCTGATGAAGAAGAAGTCGTCGCCAAAAAACCCAAAAAAGACGACGCCGAGGCGGCTGAGAAACCCGAGGGCGAGGACGCAAGCAAGGTCGCGAAAAAGGATAAAAAAGAGGACAAGGTCGAAGTCCCCGACTACATCCTGGAAGAAGGCCTGTTTGTTTTGCGCGACTTCATTTGGCTGACCAACGAAGGCATCGCGGGCGTCTCACCCGGCACCCGCCCCCTCAAGGAGAAAAACCCTTCCTTGGTACCCTAAACCCCAACCAAACGCAAATAACCTAAAAGACCCGCGTCTCGGCGCGGGTTTTTTGTTTTTGGGCCAACGTTCCGCCGGGTAGACCCATACCCATGGCGAAAACGACGAACCCAGCATGGCGCCTTGTCGGCCAAGGATGCTGCCAGGGAGATGATTCTGTTGGCAAACGAAGGAATGCACCGAAACCTTGCGCGCCATGGCGGCGCCCGAGTTGGACCAACGCCATGGATTTGACGGCCGGATCTTCACCACCACCGACACCTACCTGGCCACCTTTGAGCAGAACACAGGATCATTCGAACGGTATCATGAGTGATATGGCTTTTGCTTTTGGTCTCCTAAGCCCTTTTCGGCGAAGGTCCAGCTCGAAGTCAGCATGGGTGTGTTGTATTCAAAAACTCTTTGTGGGTTTTTGCTGCTGTCTTCCGATCAATTATAGGGGCAATCTTTACTCGAAAGAGCGATAAGCTTCTTGATTATTGAAGACCATTTTTTCGATTTTCGCATCGAGAATTGATGACGACCTCCGTCAAAAGAAATATCGAATTCCATCATGACTTTGCAAGTTGATAACTGCAAAGACCTTATCTCTTCTTTAAGAACTATTCAATTAAACCAAGCTTTGGAAAAAAGTTGGGAATGGGCAGATATCCACAATGCTTCATTGTTAAATTTCTTTTTTCTTAATATGAAACAGTGGTTCAGGGCCAGGTTGGTCTATATTGATTCGTCCCGGATAAACCGTCATATTTGAGTTTGAAATTTCATGAATTTTAAATATCAAAAGATTAGAAAGGTCATCTATTAAGCAATCATTAACACGGTCCCATCCAATTATGTAAATGGGTCCAGGATCAAGAATTTCATTTAACGCTGCCTCGTTACCTTCGTATTCATCAAGCACCGCATCATCAAGGTCAGCCACTCCATGTTCTCGCGAGATATTCAAGCTAAAATCATATCCAGGGATATCTACATACATCCATTCGTAAACGTTTTCATAACCATAATCAAGTGATTCCTCTGAGGCGTCAGCCAAAAAAAGCTGTCCAAATTGTAAGAGGCTAATTTTTAATTTATCAACTTTTAAATACACTAAATTATTCCTTTTTTTTCAGCTCTCACAGAAGTTTAACTGATTTATAGAGGGGGAGGGGGTAATGTGTTCTTTTTTCTTGCATGGTCCCTCTTCCGCTCTTATTCCTTACATAGCCTTTTCAAAAGCAATTCTTGCAGTGGAAACGAGGCTGCCGAATTTAGATTTGGGACTTACCAGAGCACCAACTGGGAAACGTTCCCAACTCTTTCTTTGGGGCTACCTGATTGTCGGCATCGACCTTCCTGGAGTCCTCCAACTATTACATAGAAATTGGGGAAGTGGATTCCTATATGGCCGCCGGCCGGCCAGTTTAGATTTCTTGAGGAATGGCGCCGACAGACAACAAGATCAGATCGACATGGTCAAATCATTTTGACCAGTTGCCTTGGAGGTAAGCGAACCAGTGACGGAGGCACGGTCAGCGTCGGTCTTCGAAACCAGTGAACCCCGGACAGGCTGGCTCGGGTAGGCCCGCGTGGCGGGACGACGGTCAACCGCGGCGAACTGTTAGACCTCAGATTCGTGGCAAACGACCTCGATATTGTGCCCGTCCGGGCCAAGGACGAAGGCCGCATAATATTGTCCAGTGTAGTTCGGACGCAGTCCGGGCGCTCCATTGTCTTTGCCGCCTGCCTCCAACGCCGCGCGATAAAAGGCTTGGACTTGTTCCCGATTCTCGGCTGTGAACGCTAGATGGAGATGTCCTGGTTTTTCCCCGGCTCTTCTGAGACATAGTGAAGACTTGCCGTCCGCGCTGAGTTCGACTCCGAGCGGCCCTTCCGAGATTATGGCGATTCCGATTGGCTCAAGTGCCTTAAGGAAGAATTCTTTGCTCGCAGCATAATCGCTGACTCCGAATACGACGTGGTCAAACATGAGTTCTCCAAATATCTCCAGCGAGACCTTAGCCGAAAAGGTATCTGCTCAGTTTTCCTAGAGGCGGCAAGCCCTTAAAAAGTTAAACGCGAGAATCTTCTCCGTGATTTCAGCCCTTACCCTGTCCAAACCACAGCGAACCATCTGTCCCAGGTTTACCAATTTTTTCAGCCACTGAATTAACCGCTCTAGTTTCGCTAAGAGGCTTGATTTTATCGACTTCCTGCCAGCTTCTTTCTTTATGCGTTTTAACTCTTCGCTCATGTCTTGGCTGGTATACTCGGCAAGGTCAATGACTTCCTGGTAAAGCGCTCTACGGTGTTCTTTTGCGCCGTTCCGGCCCCGGGCGTTTGAGATCTCGAAATCCAGTTTTTTCAGGTCACTAAGCCTTTCCTCAATACCAGAAACAGCCATGTTTCCAACGCCGACCTGGTTTAGTTTTTGACCAGGTCGCCAGATTCGCTCGATGAAGCCGGAGATGAGGGCTGAATCCTTGGACCATGCAGCATGAGCGTTAACCGCCGTCGATTCAACGACTTGTTGCCGAAAATCATCTTTATCTTCTTTAAGGATCAACTTCAGCTGCGCGTCAAGGTCAGCACGGATAAGCTCAAGAATGCCAGGGTAGTGCAAAAGAAGCTTCCTTGCTTCTTCAAGATAAAGAGCAAGCGGCGTTCGTGGCGCAACAACACACAAATATTCGGCTGGCGGGATGTGATAGTCTTGCCGTTCCATAATGCCCACATTATAGGCAAAAGAATGAGAAGAAATAGCCTGAAATTTAATATATGAGTGATATTACATTTGCTTTTGGTCTCCTAAACCCTTTTCGGCGAAGGTCCAGCTAAGCAGACCTTTGAACCGGAACAACAAGGTCGCTACCTTCGCTGACCAAACCATTCTCCAAATCCTAGTAACCTAGTCTTAGGACTAGGCGAGCCTTGGACTCCTCCTCGGCTCGCCGGCCTCCTAACTCAAGGTTCTCCCCAAACTATGAATCCGTGGCACCACCAAAGTCGTGCCCGTCATCTCAGCCTTGTACCGAACCCGGCTTCCGGTGGAATTCGCAAACACACATTCAAGCGTTTTTTCGGTCCATTCGTGATCCACCTCGCGGGTGTCTTCCCGTTAGTTTTGGGCGCGGATTTCCGCGGAACGCTGAAGGTAAGCGCGGCTTTCTTCGGTGTCACCCAGGCGTTGCAAGAGGTTGCCGATCAGGTCCAACACGTCGGGAAGATCGGCGCCCGGTGAACCGCGCCGGCCCTCGTAAACGGTCAGCGCCTCTTGCCAGTCCGCAATCGCTTTGCGGGGGAAACCCCGGATCTCCGCGATCTTGCCGCGCAACACCAGAATTTTGGCGATATCGTCATCGCGTTCCTCCGTCAATTGGAGCGCTTCTTCAATGACCCGTTCGGCAGCATCGTAATCACGGAGCGCGAAATGCACACCTGCCAAATGGCGACGTGCCTCAATCGCGCGATCATGCGAAGGACGCTGGTATTTGGCGTATAGATCAATCACACGATCCAAAAAGGGAATCGCCACTTCTAGTTCGCCGGCCTCAAAGTGGAATTGACCCATGCGCACCAGGCTGCTCATGGTCAAGCGGTGGCCCTCGCCCAGCTTTTCCTCACGCAGCTTGGCGGCGCGAACCAACAAGGGGCGCGCTTTCTCGTACTGGTTCATCTTGCGGTACAAGGAACCCAAGGAGGTCATGCTGTAGGCCAGCTCCGGGTGGTCGTCACCCAAACCTTTGCGCTCCTTGCGGTAGGCCTCTTCCAGGTAGGGCAGCGCTTCCTGAAGACGCCCCATTTGGCTTAGGATTTGGCCGACCCCTTCGAGGCTAATCGCAACCTCGAAATGATCTTCGCCAAACACTTTGCGGCGAATTTCCAATGCCTTTTTCATGTACTTTAAGCCGCTCGGCCTGTCGCCGGCCCCACTCGTATTGGTCGCAATGTTATGGTAATTGCGAGCAACGCTGCCGTGTTCTTCGCCGTACACTTTTAAATTGATCGCCAGCGATTTCTTATGGCTCTTGAGCGCGTTTTCAAAGTCATCCTTGGAGAAGTAAAGGGTTGCGAGTGATTCAAACATCATCGCCGTTTGGGGATGATCCGCGCCGTAAAAACCGGAACCAATGGCAACCGACCGCTCCATCGCGGCCATCGCTTTTTCGTCTTCATCCACGGCGGCATAGGCCTTTGCCAGCGCTTCCAGGGTAATGGCCGCTTGCGGGTGGGGTTTGTGATACGCCTTGTCTTCAATCGCCACGGCCCGTTCCAGGGGGGCAACGGCTGCCTTGGGCGAAACGGTCATTTCCAAAAATCGCGCCCAACCCCGTAGCGCCATCGCCATTTTGGGGTGGTTGGGCCCATAAATTTTCTCGTTTAAGGCCAACTGGTCTTCCTGGAGAATGCGGGCCTCATCAATGCGGTTCAACTGGAACAAGGTCGTGGCGACACTGCTCATCAAGCTCACGGTATCGGGGTGTTCGTGGCCCAAAACTTCTTCAGCCAAAGAAAGCGCCTTTGAAGCATGGCGATGGGCGGCTTGGTTGTCGTTCATGTCCAGATAGGATGCGGCCAAGTTTCGCAGGGCGCTAATGGACTTGGGGTGGGCTTCGCCGTACTGCGCAAACCGCTGTTTGACCACCTCTTGGTTCATGGCCAGGGCCTCGTCCAGACGGCCCAGGCGCCGCAGGAACCGCGCGCGTTGCAAAACCACCGCCGACCGTTCGGGATGGGTTTCGACAAGTTCCTTCTCCGCGACGTCTCGCGCCGCCTGCCAATGTTTCTCCGAAGCCTCAAACAAACCCTGATGCAAATAAAATCGGCTGAGTTCTAGATTGACGGAAACCACCTTGGGGTGGTTCGGGCCCAGGTGTTTCTCTGCGAGCGCCAGAGCCGAGGTGAGCTGGGCCTCGGCAGCATCGAAGCGCGCTCGTTTTTCCAGCAACCGCGCGCGCCGCAAACGGCAGTCAACCCAGGCGGGGTGTTCGTCGCTATACAACTTGCCGTAAACGGCCTCGGCGCGGTCGTAATAGTTGCCGGCCTCGTCGAAGTCACCTTTTTCAAAGTACAATTCACCCAAACGCGCCAAGCCGCGGGCGATGGCGGAATGGGTTTCGCCATAGAGCCCATGCAGGTTTTCCAACAAGGTATTTTGCAAGGCGACGGCGCGCTCGGGAAATCCCCAAGCGGCATACAAAGCGATTTGGTCCTCGTCGAGCCCGATTTGATCGGAAACAGGCAAAACACCGCGCTGAATTTGGGCACGCTGAAAAGCCTCGGAAGCTTCTTTGAAGCGGCCCGTCAGAAACAAAAGCTTGCCGTTAAGATGGTCAATTCGCGCCCGTGCCACGCTGTTCTTGTGTTCGATGGGCTCGTGAATCAGCGCGGCCAAAAGACGTTGCGCGTCCTCATAATCGCCGGCAAGCATGATGGTATCGACCAGTTCCAACTTTTGCACCACGGCGGCGCTTGGATCTTCAATCTTGCGCAGCGCCTCTTCCAGCAAAGCGCGCGACACTTGGTAATCACCCAAGGCGCGGTAAACCTGGCCCATGGAAGCCTGTAACTGAATCTGAACCTCGGGCTGATCGTTCAGCGATTGATCAACCATGCCCCGTCCTTGCTCCATGATTTGATAAGCGGTGACTTCTTGCGTTTGGGCGAGGTCCGGGTCGACCTGCTCAAACATGCCCACCAAAAACTGGGTCACCTGCTCGGCGGTACGCTGCTCGCGTTTGGCGACATCCCGCTCGGCGGCAACCAACGCGGCCTGGTACTGGGCAAAAACCGCGAAAAGTAACAAAAAGACCAGGGTGCCGACGCCCATGGCAATCGGCCAAGGATGGCGTTGCACCAGCTTTTGCAAGCGGTACATGGCGGTCGCGGGTCGCGCCTGAACCGGCAAACCTTCCATGTAAAAGCGAATATCGGCAGCAAAGGATTCCATACTGGGATAACGCCGTTCGGGATCGCGTTCGAGCGCTTTGAGCACGATGGTATCGAGGTCGCCCCGTAGCGTGCTTGCAACCGACAGCGAATGGCCCTCGATGCGCACGGAACTGGGTTTGGTGATGGTGGTGTGGTTGACAACGCGCAGGATTTCACTGATGCCCGAGCTGCCGAACTGATAAGGCTTTACACCGGTCAGCATTTCGTAAAGCATGATGCCCATGCTGTAGACGTCGGAGGCGGCCCCGAGCCGAAGCCCGTTGACCTGCTCGGGTGAAGCGTATTCCGGGGTCATCATTTGTTCGGCGAGTTGGGTGACGGTGCTCGCTTGTTCCGCGTCGGGTTTGAGAATCACGGCAATGCCGAAATCGAGGATTTTGGGAAAACCGTCCTCGGTTACCAAAATATTTTTGGGTTTGATGTCGCGGTGAATCACCATGCGTTGGTGGGCGTGGCTGAGGCCGTCGCAGATCTTGATAAAAAGTTCCAAACGATCATCAATGGGGTGGTCTTGTTGGGCGAGATAGTCGTCCAGACGCAAACCGTCGACGTATTCCATGGCCAGCCAAGGCCGGCCGTCGGGCAGAAAACCGGTGTCGATGAGCTGCGCGATGTTGGGGTGTTTCAGTGTCGCCAGGATCGCGCATTCTTTGAGAAAGAGATCTTTGTAGCCGGGCTGGGTGTAGGTCAACACCTTGAGCGCCACTTTGAGGTTCTCGCTGCCAATTTTGGCGCCGAGATACACCACGCCCATGCCACCTTGGCCGATGGAGGACTCAATGCGGTAGTTACCGACTTGCGCGCCGATTTTCACCTCGACAAAGGCCCCGCCCAAACTGGGATCCGGTTCACCGGTAGGGACACTGAGTGAATCCAAAAACGGCTCTAGGTGATCAGCGCCGGCGGCTCGAACCAACCGCGACAATTCTTTCAAAGCTTCTTCACGACTTTTCTTGGGCGGACGCGCCAAGCCGTCGTCGGGGGGTTGGTTATCCAACACTCGTCCTCTCTGCGCCACGTGTTACACCTGTCTCTCTAAAGTTAGCGCGAAAGACCCAGGCAGGCAACCGGCGGGCGCGAGGATTTTACGATCAGCTTGCCAACCGCGTCAAAGAGAATGAAAGTCCTCGTTAAAACGATGTACAGCGCCGATCAACGGCCCAAGGGGTCATATCAAGGGCTACAGAAATTATCCCTCATGGCAATAAAATCAAGCACGGTTAGGTTGTTGGAAATTTGCCAATCTTCTACCTGCTGGTACCAAAAGGCCTCGGTCACGCAGGGCAGTTCCAAAACGATGGTGTCGGAAGCCTGCTGCGTGGCGCCACCTGGCCGGCGCAGTTCGACCGTGACCCTGTGCATGCCGTTCCCGAAATCGAGGTTCCAGGTTTTTTCGGTTGCAAAGGGTTCCCATTCGGAGAAGGCGCCGCTGTTGTTTCGGAAACGCATTTCGGAAAAAGTCCCCTGCCCGTAGATGTAAAGGTCGACGGTTTGGACTTCCGTGACATAAGCCTCGCGATTGATCACCAGCGGAAAAATGGCGCCGCTTCGGCCAAAGTTTTGCGTCCAATAATGACGAAAAGGGCCCCCGGTGCGGTTGGCGTTACAATCACCGGTATCGTCAAAGCGCACATTGTTCTGGTCGGCGCTCTGGAAAAAGTAACCCACCCCGATTTCTTGGAAGCTCGTTCGCAAAATATTGGCGCGGTGTCCCGAGCTGTTCATCCAGGCCGTCATCACCGCTTCCGGTGTCGTTTGGCCTGCCGCGATATTTTCCCCGGCCGAATTCCACGCGTAGCCGGCGGCGGTCATCCGGTCACCCATTGAAGAACGGGTATCCAAGTCACAGTGGGCGAAAAAGTCACGCACGGCCATGTTCTCACTATGGGTTTCGCTGCTTTGATCCAGCAGGCTGTTTTGTTTTAACGGCGGCAAACCACCGTTGTTCAGCCGCTCGATATTCACCAGAGCAACCACTTGCTCTTCAAAGGTGGGACCGGTCCCTTTTTCTCGTGAAAAAGATTCGAAGTAGCTAGGCCGGTGCACCACGGCTTGCATCGGGTCGGCGGCTTGAACGTCGCCCGTCTGACGATCCACCGCTTCTTGCCCGGAAAGCCAGACCGTGGATACGAACAACGTGAAAAGGGCACCTTGCAACAACTTGGTCATAAAAACGCCGCCTTTTTAATTTTGACAAGATAGAGTTTGCGTTGATCCGACATGCAATATATAGGTAAGTGCTGAAAAAGAACAGGAGGTTGCTCACAACCCCCTGCTTTTGACGCAATCCTAGCCCGCATTTCTCACAAGGAATTCTGCTACGGGGCAACCCATGCGATTACGAGGGGGCGGCCTTCCGCGGGGTGGCCGGCCGCATTACTCGGTCGAGCCGGCTTCGCCTCAGCTGCTACGCCGAATGGTCGGCCCCGCGAATGGTCGGCCCCGCGAATGGTCGGCCCCGCGAATGGTCGGCCCCGCGAATGGTCGGCCCCCTGCGCCGCGGCTCGCCCATAACCTTTGTATTTACAAGGCTTTCAGCTTCTCGCAACGAACCCTTGTGAGAAATGCGGGCTAGTACATGCCGCGGCCGGGCCGACACCTGTCGATCTGGCCGCGGCGGTTGAATCAGGTCCCGGTAAAGTTGGTTTTTTCCTCGATGGTGATATGGCGCGGTTGGGCCGCGACCCTGGCGACCCACGCGGAAACGGCGGGATAATCCGCCAAGGCAAACCCACCTTCATCCGCCTTGTGGGTGTAGGCGTATAGGGCGATATCGGCCACGCTGTAACCGTCACCGACCATAAAATCGTTTTTCGCCAAATGGTTTTCCATCATCGCCAGGGCCTTTAATCCGCCTGGCCGGCGCTCGGCAATTTTGTCTTGAAAGGATCCACTTTGCGGGTGATGCAACCAAAACCGCGAGGTGGCGATGTAGGGCTCGTGGCTGTATTGCTCCCAAAACAACCATTGGTTCACCTCGAAGCGCGCTTCCCGGCTCGTGGGTAGGAACGGCGTCCCCTCCGCCAAGTACAACAGAATGGCGTTGGATTCGCTCAGTACCCGCTCCTCCGGCGTTATCAGCACGGGGATCTTGCCGTTGGGGTTGCGGGCTAAAAAGGCGGGGGATTGCGCTTCCCCGGCCAAAATATCGGTTTCAAGATAACGAAAGGACAAATCGAGTTGGTGCAGAAGCAGGGCGACTTTGTAGCCGTTCCCGGAGGTAGGGTAATCGTAAAGCTGGTACACGGAATCCTCACTCGTTTTAGGTCACCTCTGTTGGGAAACCGGGACCGGACATGCATAAGGTCGGCCATCAAACGGATTCACCAACACACCAGATACCAAGTTAGTTATACGCCGGCTTCGCGGGCTTGTCTGCGCCGAGGCAGAATTTCTCGCAAAAGGAGAAAGGGGACATCACCCGAAGGTAACATCCCCTTTGTGTTCATGGGTTATGTGGCGGTTTATTTCTTCAACAGACCGGGCCAGTGTTCATCGGCCAGCTTGATGTAACCGGGAATGTCTTTTTCCCATTTCTTCTGAATTTTGGCGTTGTAGTTCAGATAGAGCTTGCCGTCGAGAATCTTCCAAGCGTCGGGGTCAATGCCGGCGGTGGCATTTTGGCTGACCGCATAAGCGCAGTAACCACCGTATTGAGGCGCGTACTTTTCGGGCTCCTTCTCAAAGGCACTTTTGTTTTCCGCGCCGGCGAAATACCAAGTGGCACCGTTCCATTCAAGCTTGTGTTCTTTGCTGCCTTTGACGGGTTTGGATTCGGTGAAGTACGCCACGGGATCGTAACCTTTGATGGCGACCCCGAAAAAGGTCTGATTAACCGGTTCGACAGCCAACAAAGCACCGGAAAAAAACAAGACGGCCAAAGTGGAAAAAAAGGTTTTAGCGGCCGCATTTTTTGATGACAGTAGGTTCATGGAAACACCCTCCAAAAGGTTTGTTTTTGTCAGATAGAGGTACAGTCGAGGACCAAAAACCATTCCATCAACCAGTCATTTCTTTGTTTTTTCTTTGAGACGAACCCTGGCACTAGCGCCCGTTCTCGCTTTAAAACCATAGACTTAGGCACCTTAACGACGACGCGCGGAAGGTGCCGATCCCAGCAAAGAAATACTCGAGGTAAAAAACTTGTCGGCCATATGAACCACGGATACTTCTTTAATCTCAAAGGTCACCGACACGGTCACAATGTTTTTCAGGTGGTACATGTTGTAGTTCGCACCGAAGATAAAAGCGGGCAGCGAAATGCCGTCGAACCGCCAGGGTGTGCTGTGCAGCAGAGTGTGGAACTTACCTGCCACCATGTTGCCGATTTCGCAAATGGCGTCGATGGTTTCCTCGTTCATTTCATCGAATTTGGTGCCGAGCAACTCGCCCGCCAGGAACATGGCGGTCCGCTCACTGAGGTTAAGGGTCATGTTGCCGTTACGGGTTCCGTGTAAACCCACGATGACGGACAACGCTTTGGCGGCGGTGGTGAAACGAGACACACCGACCCCCTCCGGTTTAATACCGGTCATCGCCAAACCGGCGATGGTTCCGTCGACAACACAGTTCATGAGTACGGGGTTGATGTTCAATTTAGTAAAACTCCCTACGTCCATAAACACGACTCCACAGCAGCCGGCGCTCGAGACCGGTGCAATACAGTATAAAAAAATTATCCGGGATGAACGGGAAACAGCTTAGCACTAAAACGAAGCTACCGAAAGAGGCTTGCATGGATGAACCCGGGGTTCTTCCCACTGCTTTTAACGCTTGAATTGAATCGCGGCTTTACCAGGAGGGGGCGGCCCCCTCTTTCGCGGTTGGCGCCCTTTGGGTTATGCTCACAGAATTCTCACATCTCATTCATCCCAACCAGGAGGCCGAAATTGAAGAACAGCAGCTCCGCGGGCGATACCCAATGGCGGAAACAGCGCGGTCGCGCGCGCAAGCACATCCTCGAAGTCGAGCTGGCCCGTGTCAACGGCGGCCTGCGCGAGGAAGACCGTCGCGAAAAATACCGCCGTATGTCCCTATCGCCGTTCGCTTTTTATCGGGGCACCGCCCATCTTTTTTACCGTGATTTGGCCGCGGCCGACCTGCTCGCAAACAGCCGCTTCCTCAGTGAAAACACCAACACCTGGATCCAAGGCGATCTGCATATTAACAACTTTGGTGCATTTGCCGACGCCGAGGGCGATGTGGTTTTTGATCTCAACGATTTCGACGAATCGTGGATCACCCACTACCTCTTTGATGTATGGCGCGGCGCTTGTTCGCTGTATTTACAAAGCGAGGCCAATACGTTTAAACGCAAACACCGCATGGCGTTTATCGACGAGTTCACCCACGAATACCTCAACGAACTCGAGATCGCCCGCGGCAAGGAAGGGCGAAACCTGGACAAGGTCACCATCGACCAAGCCCGCGGCCCCCTCAAAAAATTCCTTACCAAAGCCATCACGCGCAACTCGCGCCAAGCCATGTTGGAAGATTGGACCCTGGTTGAAGGAACCGAGCGGCGCTTTAATTTGGACGACCCACTGCTGGAACCCATCACCAACGACGACCTGCGCTTGCTGCGCACGGCCATTAAGGTCTACAAGGATCATCTCGACTCCGATCTACGCGGGAATAAAGACTATTTCAAGGTTCAGGACGCGGCGCTCCGTATTCATGCCGGCGTCGGCTCGCTCGGGACGCCGCGCTATTACGTGCTCATTCGCGGTGAGGACAACGACCCTCATACCTGTCGGATTCTCGACGTCAAACAGCAGGGACTGCCCTCCTTTTTCCCCTTTTTGGAACAGGCCGAACGGGACCGCTTGCTTGAGATTCACGACGAAAGTAAGTCGGGCCAACGGGTGGCCGAGGCCCAAAAAGCCATGTTGATGGACGCCGGCAAACATCTGGGTTCGATCACGATTCTGGGACGGAGTTTTTCCGTGCGCGAGCGCTCACCGTTCAAAAAGAGTTTTAAGCTGGAAAAACTCAACAAACGCAAAGACTTTCACGACATGGCCCACCACTGGGGCACGATTCTCGCGGGCGGCCACGCGCGCGGCGACGGCGATTACGACAGCCAACGCATCAGCCACATCTTTGAGGAGGCTGTCACCGACCTGACCCACAAGAACCGCGCGGCATTCCAGGAGGAAGTGCGCTTATTTGCCGAAAGTTACGCCAAACAGGTAAGCATCGATTTTGCGCTGTTCTGTAAACTGCGGGATCAGGGATCGCTTGGGTAATCTTCAGGCCGCGGTCCTGCCGGCCTGCGCCGGCGGGATGCGCACAATCACCAAGGTCATATCGTCAAACTGGTCCATGTGCCCAACGAACCCACCGTATTCACGTCGGACGACCTCGAGTAACTCGTTGGGCGTCATCTCGTGGTTGGCCCGCACTAAGTCGGCCAAACGGCTTTCACCAAAAACCTCGTGTTGTTCGTTCATGGCCTCGACAATACCGTCGGTGTAAAAGACCAGGATGTCACCGGGCGCCACGGTGATCGTATTCTCTTCAACCACGCGGTCAAACACATTGCCCGACTCCAAGCCGATGGCCATGCCGCGACTTTTGACAAACTCGGTGGTTTGCTGCTCGCGACGGTAAAGGATGGGCGGGTTGTGCCCGCCGTTGGCCATCAACATCGAACCCTTCTCAGGGTCAAAAATGGCGTATTGCAGGCTGAGGAAGATGTTGGCGGCCGAGGCGCGGTGGAACTGCCGGTTAATGTGGCTCAGCGCTTCCTTCGGCGAGTCGGTATCGGCGGAATAAGCTTGCACCAACCCTTTGGTCATGGTCATGTACAGCGCCGCGGGCATGCCCTTACCGGATACATCACCAATCACCACACCCAAACGCCCGCCGTCGCGCATCACAAAATCAAAGTAGTCACCGCCTACCTCACGGGCCGGCTGGGAGAAGGACGCGATTTCGAGCCCCTCGAAGCTGGGCACCTTGGCGGGCAACATGCACACCTGCGCCTTGTGCGCCATTTCCAACGAACGTTTCATGTTGCGTTCCTGCTCGCGGATGTTGAGCAGGTTGCGAACACGGGCACACAACTCACGGGCGTTAAAGGGTTTTGAAATGTAATCGTTGGCGCCGATTTCCAAACCCTCGACCTTCATTTCGTCGCTGGCCTTGGCGGTCAGCATAATGATCGGGGTGTGGTTGAGGTCGCGGTCCCGTCTGATTTGGCGGCACATCTCGTAACCGTCCATCACGGGCATCATGACATCGCTAATAATGAGGTCCGGTTTGTGCTGCCGCGCCATTTCCAGCCCGTGACGGCCGTCGACCGCCTCAATCACACGGTAATCGGTTTCCATGGTGTTGCGAATGTAATCGCGAATGTCGGGGTGATCGTCGACGACCAGCACCGTTTCGCCCAGGCCGCGGTCACGCAAGGCGCCCGCCTTTTCCTGCTCATCGCGCAAGTGGGCGATTTCAATTTGGGCTTGGCCTGGTGCGGCGAATTGATCGGGATCGCTGTGTTCTTGACACAGTTCCTTCGCTTTAAAGTGTTTTTTCCCCAGCGGCAACACCACAAAAAAGGAACTGCCCTTGCCGATTTCCGATTCGACCCATACCTGGCCGTGATGCAAGCCGACCAGCTCTTTAACCAGCGAGAGCCCAATACCGGTCCCCTCGCGTTCGCGGGTATGGGATCCGTCGACTTGGCGAAAACGATCAAAAATGTGGACACGCTGTTTTTCGTCAATGCCGCAACCGGTGTCGGTGACACACAACTGCACCGCATCGCGGTTCAGGTTGTCGCGGGTAACGGAAAGCGACAGGCTGATCGAACCGCCGTTATCGGTGAATTGAAAGGCGTTGGCCAAAAGGTTAAACAGAATTTTTTCTACTTTTTCCGCGTCAAACCAAACCTCGAGATCGGGATCGGTTGATTCGATACTGAGCTTAATCTCGCGGGTACGCGCCAGGCTGTCAAAAGCCGCCAAAATCGGTTTGGCAAAGGCCGTGATGTTGAGCTTGCGGGCCGCCATTTTCATGCGGCCGGCTTCCAGCCGCGAGATATCCAGCAATTGGTTAATCAACCGAAGCAAACGACGGCCGTTGCGCAACATAATCTCGTGCTGTTGGTTCAAACGCTCTCGGCTGGGTACGCCCGCCGCGTTGAGCAAGCTTTCCAGGGGTCCAAGGATGAGGGTCAGTGGGGTACGAAACTCGTGAGAAATGTTGGAAAAGAACTGCGTCTTCAGTTTGTCCATTTCCATTAACTGACGCGCCTGCTCCTCGGTTTTGCGTTTTTCGCGGCGCAGGCTTTCGGTGCGTTCTTCCACCATGCTTTCCAGTTCCGCGGAGCGACGCGCCATGTGACGGTAGCGCCAACGGTTGCTGCCGTACCACAAACAAGGAATCATGACGGCGTAGAAAATTAAGGCCGGGGTCGAACGCCAGAAGGGCGGAACAATTTCCACATGAATCGGCGGTTCCAAGCGGCGCCAACTACCGTTGCTGTTAGAGCCCTCAATGTGGAGCTTGTAGAAACCGGGCGAAAGGTGTTTCACAGAAATCGCGTTGTTCGTCTGGGGTAAGCTCCATTCCTCGTCGCGCGGCTCCAATTTGAAACGGTACAAATTACGGCGCGGCTGGGAAAAATCCATCGCGGCCACCCCAACCTTAAAAAACAGTTCGCCGTAGGCAAGGCGGAGGGTACCGCCGTCTTGCAGCGCACGAACCGACATTTTGCCTTCAGAGGAATCGACGTAGGTTAAGGTGATCGGCGGAATGTAATCACTTGCCTGAATTTCTTTGGGATGAAACATGGTAATGCCGTTGGTGCCGCCGAAGTAAATCATGCCTCTGGCGTCATGGGCGTAGGAAGCCCAGTGGAAGCGGTTGTTAACGCCGTCCCGCATGTTGTAGTTCACCGCTTCGCGGGTTTCGGGAAGGTACCGGGTCAGGCCTTTCCCATGGGTTAACCACAGGTAACCGGTTTTGTCGGCAACCACGGCATAGATTTCCCGGTCGGGGATGCTGTCCGTAGAATCGAAAAGACGAAATTTTTCCTTATCGGGATTAAAACGAAACAGGGAGTAGCCGGTGGAGAGCCATAAGTTACCGGACGGGTCACTGGTAATTGAGTAAACGTGCAATTCCTTGCGCTCGCGAACCTTCTCTTTGGTCAGCTCGAAGTGAACGAACTTGTTCTTACGCTCGATGTAACGGGTTAGGACACCTTTATCACCGCCCAGCCAAACCCTTCCCTCGCGATCACAATACCCCGTGTAGTGGTTTTGCGGATGGAGATTGATGTCGGGGTTCTGGGTAGAAAAGATCTTAAATTTTTCGTACTTGGGATCAAATCGCACAATGCGGATATCCGTATCTGTGCCGCCGCCGGGCATCCATAAACGGTTTTTCTTGTCGACAAAGATGCTTTGCACAAGGAAGGATTTTATATCGGGATCACCCACGCCTTCCAACATCCGTTCGAACTGGTTTTTCTCGCGCTCAAAACGATGCAGCTCGTATTTGTTCAGAACATACACCACCCCTTGCGAATCGGAGACGATTTTGAGAATGGTCCCCTCACGCAAGGCGGTGGGGTCGTCATCATCCGCGGTATAACGTTCAAATTCCCGGCTTCCCGCCTTACGGCGGTACAAAACATCATCCACCGCGGCCCACAGATCACCCTTTGCATCAACGGTTAATCGCTGCACATCGCGCGGCGCCTCGGATGCCTCTGAGTTTCCGACAAAAATCTGAAAGAAGTTGTTTTGCGTTTCGAGGATCTTATTGAGGCCGGTTTGGGTACCGACCCAGACGATCCCACCTAAGTCTTGATACAGGCACAGAACCGAGCCCATGAAGAGTTGGTTCGATTTACCGCCGACGTTGCCAAAATGTTCCCATTGGCGGCGTTTCCCATCGTAGAGGTAGGCCCCGTTTTTGCGGGTACCTAACCACAAACGGCCGTCGGCGTCTCGCATCATTCGGGTCACCGCGATACGGTCAAAGTCCGGCGGATTCTCGCCACCCCATTCGGGGTACATAAATGCTTCTTTTTCCAAGTCGTAAACGACTTGGCCCGCGATGTCGGCGCCGCTGCCAACCTCGCGTTCGAAGAGAACCCAAAGTCGGTTTTGGTCGAGGAAGAGGTTTTTAACCGAAATCTCGGCAACGTCCACGCCGAACAGCGCCCCGGGCGTGAGGGTCGCGATGGTTTGGCTGCGGGGATTGAAGCGGGAGAGCCCGATTTTATTACCAAACCAAATTTGGTTTTCGTCATCGACGACAAATGATTCGGTTAAAGTATCTTTTTTCTCGCCGAGATTGGGGACCGCAAAACGTTCAAAAGAAAAGGTTTCTTCGTCGTAACGGTTGAAACCGTCGCGGGTCGCCACCCAAACATTACCCTCGCTGTCTTCGCTAATCGCGCTGACATTGTTGTCGAGCAGGCCTTCATCGAGCCCTTCTTGGAATTCGAAGTTGCGGAAGGGTTCAAACGGATCAGAAATAATGCTTAATCCTTCGGAGGTGCCGACCCAAATGCGTTTCCGTGAATCGCGGAACAGGACCGAAATATCGTTGCTTAAGAGGTGTCCGCCCCCGCCCCGCCGTGCTTTGATCTTCAAGTAATCGTAGCCGTCATAGCGGAAAAGCCCCACATCGGTAAGGATCCAGAGGAAACCACGCGGCCCTTGCACCACCTGCTTTACGGAAAAAGGCTCTCCCTCTTCCTCGGCGATCCAGACTTTATCAACCAGTACCTCACGCCCCGCCAAGAGCGGCGCACAAGCGAGGACAAGGAGCGACCACACCAAAACAGACCTGCCGGCATACGTGCATGTGGTCAAAAATCGGGCAAGGGGATTCGCGGGTTGCTGAGAAAGCTGCACGGGTCTACCTCCGACAAGGGGCGCGGGTTTTCCCGCACGGGGCACCGGAACAAAAGTGGCCGCGGCGCCGTGGGAGATCGGTCTCCCGAGGTTATGGTACGGATTGCCGAAAAACGGCACTTTTAGGGCGCGCGTCCCGAGATGGGTCAGCGGGATTTAAACGAAGAGGACCTAAAAGGGATTCCGACTCTATTATTACGCCAAGAGAGGGGATCGGGTTTCGCTTTACGCTTGCAAGCCTAACCGGAAGAGCGCACGTGACTCAAACGGTTTTTCGTGCGGCGAGGTACCAGGCATCACAGAAAAAGGTCCTCAGACCGGAGCGCCCCAACGGGTAGACCGTCTTTGAGGCCACAGGCCGTGGCATCTGTGATAACCTAGCGTTTATTATTTGGCGCTTTCTGCGTCTTTTTTCTTGGGCACCTTCTGTTTGCCCCCTTCTTTCTTCGTCATTCTGGTGGTCCCCCATCCCAAGCCTCGCGGCGACTTAAAGGAGACACACCATGAAAACTTTAGACAACCCCATCACCTATGTGCCACCGACTTTTCCCCCGGAGGAAATGCTTCGGCGTGCCACCGAGTATTTTGCCTATGCCGACAAACGGCGTAGCGTGCGCGAGTTCAGTGATCGCGAGGTTTCCGACGATTTACTGGACCTCGCCATTCAAACCGCGAGTACCGCCCCCTCCGGCGCCCATAAACAACCTTGGTTCTTCGCCGTCGTCCGTGATCCCGACATCAAACACAAAATTCGCCTGGCCGCCGAACACGAGGAAACCCTCAACTACCAGCAGCGTTTCCCCCAGGACTGGAAAGACGATTTGGCGATTTTCGGAACAGACGAGGTCAAAGAGTACATCGATATCGCACCCGCGATCATCGTGGTGTTCAAGGAGAATTACCGCTTTGTCGACGGCCGCCGCGAAAAGAACTACTACGTCAACGAATCGGTCGGTATCGCCGCGGGTATGTTGATTGCCGCCCTGCATCATGCCGGTTTACAGACCTTAACCCATACGCCGAACCCCATGGCCTTCCTCAACGAAATCTTGGAACGCCCAAAAAACGAGGTTCCCGTGCTGTTGATGCCGGTTGGTTACGCCAAAGAAGGAACCCAGGTTCCCGATCTAACTCGTAAACCGATTGAGGCAATTCGCAAGGTTTATTAGCGTCTCGGCGTGTGCCGTCTGGTTGGTGACCGTACACGCCTTTTCATCCCCCGAGCGGCTAAAGACGCTACAATGTGGGCTGTTTCCAGCCCGGCAGACCCGGCAACGTTAGTTTCAAAAGTACCACCATGAACCAACCAGACGATCCGACCAACGACCAACAGGCCGCGTTTGCCCAACAGGTCGCGCAATACCACAAATTGGTTTTTTCCTTGATCAACCGCTACTACAGCGGCAGACTCCGCGACCATGCCGAGGACCTCTCCCAAGAGATCTGGGCCAAACTTTGGGTTCATTTCAAAAAAAATGAGAACAATGTGGTCAATTTCAAGTCTTATCTATACAGGACGGTTCAGACCACCTTGTGGGACGCCGTTCGCAGCTTGGATCAGGAAGCGGATCAAGAGGAGCTAGAAGAACTGGCCGATCACGCGCAGGAGCGCGCCGACCAGGATGCGTTTAAACGCATGCAGTTGGACAACCTGCTGGCGCAACTCAAAACGGAAGAGCGCCAAATGATTCAGGCCTACCTCAAAGGTTTCTCCAATCAGGAGATTAGCGTCCTGATGGGAACCAGCGAAGGAAGAGTTCGCAATTTGATATCGCGAACCAAAAAGAAGCTTGCCGTTTTAGGAGGTCGTTAAATGCACTTAAATCTGGACCAGTTCAACCAACTGCTTAAAAACCAGGGCGCAGAGAACGATTTAAAAGACTGGCGGGAACATATTTTGTCCTGTCGGCAGTGCAGTCAGGACTTTCGCGCGCTGAACGAGTTAGACCAAAAATTAAAAGAGATGCAGATCGGCCAAACCAAACTGGTCAAAGAAAAACCGCAACGCAAGCCGATCCCTCTGAAATACGTGCTCGGTGTCGCGGCGGTCATGATCATGGCGATCACCCCGTACATTCGCGACAGCAAGCCCGTCGCGGAAGAGGCAGCCCCAACCGCACCGGTCCTGGCCCAGCTCGAGACCACCACCCAAGCCACGCCGGCGCTATTAGACCGCGTCGCCCAGATCAATTACCAACAGGATGTTGCGGATTGGGGCAAGGATACGACGGTAAAAGATTTGGTGAACCGTCTCCCCCGCTAGCTACGAGGCACAAAGGTTTAGCACAATCGCTCCGCAACGAATAGAAAAGCCCGCCGACGCAAAGCGTCAGGCGGGCTTTTCTATTTCGGTTGTGGTGCCGGCCCATCGCGAACCGGCTCATCCCTCGCATCACGGTTGGCCCCGGGGGCGTCGTTGCAACCACCGATGGATGCCCGACAAACGCGATCCGGTTCGTTTTCCGCATCGCGGTTCGCACCCTTGTCGCCGTTACAACCACCGATGTGGTCCCGACCATCGCGATCCTGTTCGTTCTCCCATCACGGTTGGCCCCGGGGGCGTCGTTGCAACCACCGATGGAATCCCGACCAATGCGATCCCGTTCGTTCCGTTCGTCCTGAAGGGACGAACACACCGCCATGCCGGGCCCACCGTTGATTTAAACGTTCGCCGAAGGCGGACCACAACCCGCTGTCCTGTAAGGACTAACTATGGCAGCGAAGGGTCGGGCCCTTTGAAAAAGGGACCGACCCTGGGTCTCCGCGGTTCCCGAAACGCAGGCGCTGAAAGTGCCGGCCCCGAAGCCCTTTCGGGATACGCCGATGTCATCGAGAAAACAAACGAGCGTTTCGGTTTTCCGTGGATTGCCGTGCAGGCGTTTCGGTGTTCCGTGGCTTGCCACGCGGGCGTTTCGGTTTTCCGTGGCTTGGCACGCGAGCGTTTCGGTTTTCCGATCAGGAACCCAACAAATGTTACGGTTTTCCGTGGGCTTCCCCACGGGCGTTCCGATGGTGGAAAGGGTTCCGCCGCCAGTCCCTACAGGACTGGGTTTCCGGTTAATCGAAGCGACCCAGGGTTGCAGTCACTTCGTTCCTTGACCCCGGGCTGCCATAGTTAGCCCCTCCAGGGCAGCGAGAAGAGGTTCGGCGCCGCCTCACGTTCAAATAAAGCATGGGCCCCGCATGGCGGTGTGCGTGTACGTTTAGCACACGCCGGATGATTCACCCCACCAGGCATTCCGTTTATCGGAAAACCACGGCCGGTATACGCCCGATCAACCACCCCGCCAGGCATTCCGTTTATCGGAAAACCACGGCCGGTACACGCCCGATCAACCACCCCGCCATGCATTTCATTTCTTGGAAAACCACGGCCGGTACACGCCGGATCGACCAACATGCATTACCTGTTCCCAGATCGTCAACGAGCCCGCCCGCTGGGAACCAACAAACATCCAGAAATAAGAAAAGCCCGCTTTCGCGGGCTCTTCAGTGTGTGGCTCTGGCAGTGACCTACTTTCCCAGGGTCGAACCCCAGTATCATCGGCTCTATCGGACTTAACTACGGTGTTCGGAATGGGAACC
>NZ_JAFREP010000047.1 GCF_017377855.1 Acanthopleuribacter pedis | reverse complement strand
ACGAATGAAACCCGGCGATTTCTGTTTTGGCTCGATTCTTAGCTTTCCCAAAGCAACCTCCTGAACCTTTTCCAGGAAGTGTAGCCGTCTCGACGCTTTGCGTCTGAACCCTCGTTGGTAGGCTTACCCAAGTTTCTCTTCCTATCCCCTACCGAAAATTAAAAATTTTGACCTGCTAAGAGGGTTATAAGGACTCGTCTTGTGGAAATTAAATTAGATGCCAATTTTTTTCGGTAGCTGCATCTAAATTTGTTTTTTTGGACGAGGTATGAGACACGCGGACGTGGACGAACCGCGCATCATTGGTTCCCGCATCGGCCCTCACCGTATCTTGCGGGAACTGGGGGCAGGTGGGCTTGGCGCGGTTTTCTTGGCCGAACTGGAAGACGACCTTTTGCACATGAAGGTCTGAGTCAAGCTTCACGCCTATGTAAGGTCGCCGCGCGGGCATTAATCGTCGGAGGAGAAGCGGCCGCTTCTGCCTTTTTTTATGGCGGAACGTTTCTTTTTTTCGTTGAGGCGGCGCTCCTTGGCCCCGCGCGAGGGTTTGGTTTTTACCCGTCGGCGCGGCGGTTTGGCGGCTGATCGGATGATCGATACCAGTTTTGACAACGCGTCCTCGCGGTTTTGGAACTGGCTGCGAAAACGCTGCGAGGTAATCACCAACACGCCTTCGGCGGTTAAGCGCTGATCCGAGCTCGCTAACAGGCGCTGCTTGAGGAAGGGCGGCAACGAGGATTCACCGACATTGAAACGCAGCCGCACCGAACTGGCCACCTTGTTCACGTGCTGGCCGCCCGGACCCGAGGCCTGCATGAACTCTTCTTGGATTTCGTTGGGGTGGATGGCAATGCGCTCGGTAATTTGAATCATGGTCGAGGGTTCCTCCAAAAAAGTCGCCTGTGTCCGTGAAGTATACACCTTGGGGCGTCGGCATGGTCACGCCGGCCGATGCTTGCTTTTGATCAAGCATTCTTGCCTTGCAGGCGTTTTCGGGACCTAGTTGGTTACCAAAATCAGCAGCGCGTCCTGGTCGCTGAGGCCGCCGCTGTCGGTGACGGTTACCGAGAAGTTGAGCTGATCGCCCGCCTCCAAGCCGACCACGCGGACTTCCGCGATGAACGGGCTGCTGGTGTTGGTGTTGTCGATGGTGAACTGGATGTCGTTGGGGTCGCTGGAGGCTGCGTTAAACGCGAAGTTCAACGAGCCCCTCCCCTCGTCGGCGTCGGTGGTGTCGCTCGCATCCAAGGTGATCAACATCGGGGTGCTGGGATTGGCGGGCGCGGTGACGGTGCCCGCGGGCGCGCTGGTTAAACGGGCGACGGGCGCGGTGTTGCTGCCGTTTTGATCGACCTGCAGCAGCCGGAAGGCCGCGTTTTGCGCGCCCAAGGGATCCTCCACGGTGAGGCGGATGGTGATGGTATCGCCCGGCACGGCGTTTTGGATCAACGCGGTTTGCAACGGGCCGGAACCCTGAACCTGAATCTCGGTCGTGCCGACGACCTGGGCGGTGAAAAAGAAACCCAACTGGTCCAAGGCGTGGTCGGCGTCGGTCGAGGTGCTGCCGTCCAAAACCACGGTCCCGCCCGGCGCTTGGATGGTGGCGGGCGAGGTGGTGAAGCGCGCGACCGGGGTGGCGTTGTCGGCCACTCCAGCCGCGCTGATGATGCGCGTGGCACTCGCCTGGTTGGCCTCGCTGTCCAGCACGGTCATGGTAATGGGCACTTGATCGCCCTGGCTAAGCCCGGTGATTTCGATTTGGCGGATGGGCAGGTCGCCGCCCGGAATGTTCACGGTCACCCCTTCCGGTGGAAAGGCGCGGAAGGAGAAACGCAGATCGTCGAGGCGGTCTTCCGCATCGGTAGAACTGGTGCCGTCCACCAGGACGAAACCGCCCGGCGGGGTTAGGCTCTCCGGCGAGACGTTTAATACGGGGTTGGGCACGCCGCCGGTGCCAACGGTCAAGCTCCGGCTGGTCGAGGCGGATAACCCGTTGGTGTCGGTGACGGTTAAGGTGACGAGGTAGGTGCCCGCGGCGAAATAACGGTGCTGGATCGAGGTGCCGGTACCGGTTTCGCCGTTGCCGAAGGTCCAGCGATAGGTTTCGATGGCCGCGTCACCGTTGCTTGAGCCGGACCCGTCGAAAACCACCGCCTCGGCGATGCGCGGCGAGGTGGGATTAAAGGTAAAGGCGGCGGTGGGCGGGTTGAGGTCGCTCACGGTCACCAGTTGGGTTTCGAAGGCGACGCCGCCGTCGTTGTCGGTCACTTCCAAGACCACCTGGTAGGTGCCCGCCGCCAAGTAGCGGTGTTCCACCGAGCGCCCGCTCGCCGTGGCCGTCGCGCGATCACCGAACTGCCAGCGCCAGGAAACGATTTCGCCGTCGGGATCGCTGCTGCCCGCGCCGTCAAAGACCACGCGGTCGTTGATGCGCGGGCTGGTGGGCGACACGGAAAAGGCGGCGGTCGGCAGTTGGTTGCCGAGCACGGTGACGGTTTGCGCGCTCGAGGCGGAGACGCCGTTGTTGTCGGTGACGGTCAGCACCACGTTGTAGGCCCCCGCGCCCGGATAAGCGTAGGCCAGGGTTTGGCCGCCGCGCACGATGCCGTTGCCCAGTGACCAGCGGTATTCTTCGATGGTTCCGTCGGGATCGCTGCTGGTGGAGGCGTCAAAGAAAATCGCATCGCCGACACGGGGATCGGTGGGGGAAAAGGTGAAATCGGCGCTGGGTGGCTGATTGGCACCGACGGTCACGGTTTGCGAGGTGGTGGCCGCGGCGCCGCGGTCGTCGACGACGGTTAAGCTGACGATGAAGGCGCCGTCACGGTTGTAAACGTGGGAGACCTCGCGGCCGACGCCGGTGTTGCCGTCGCCGAAGGACCAGCAGTAATCGCGGATGATTCCGTCGGCATCGGTTGAGGGTGATGCATTAAAAAAGACGGTTTGACCCACGTTTACCGACTCGGGACTGACCAAGAATTCAGGTGTCGGGGTTTGGTTCTGGGTCACGGTGAGCGTCGCAGTTTCGTTGAGTTGGCCGACCACGGCGCTGATTTCGATGGTTTCGACGGCGGCCGGAACCACGCCGACGGCCAGCACGTCGCGCACGCGACCCGAGGCGTCGGTAAACAAGGTGGCCCCATTGCTGTTAAGCGAGCCGAAGGTGGTGGAAAACACGGCGGCTTTGCCGGCCAGCGGTTCACCCGCGGGTCCCAACACCACCAGCGAGGTTTCCACCAAACCGCCGTTGCTGCCGATGTTCGAGGGGCTGAGGGCCAAGGTGGCCGAACTGATTTCCACCACGCGGTCGATGACCTCGATGTTGGTGGTCACCGAACCGTCCGCGCCAATGGCACCCGAGGCGGCGTTGACGGCGACGGTCCCCACCGCCGCGTCACTGGTGAACACGGCTTGGGCGACGCCGTCGACGGTGGTCGCCTCGGAGGTAATCGAACCGGCGGTGGCGCTGAATTGAATGCGCACGCCGTCGAGCACGGGACGGCCGTCGTTGCGCACCGCGCGCACGGTGACCAGCGCGGTGTCCCCGAAGTTGAGGATGCTGCTGGGTGAGGCGGTCATCGAAAGCACGACGCCGTCCTCTTCCAGCACGGGCTCGCCTTTGCTGCAGCGGGGTAGCATCAGAATCGAGGGAATCAACAACAGGCCGATCAGGTGGATGGGATTGGCTCGTTTCACGCGGGTGCTCCTTGTTGGCTCAGGGTTTTTGTTTTTTTTCGGGCTCGAGGGCCAGGCTTTCCGCCAGCCGTTGCGGGCTGGGTTCTGAAGCGGCGACCGGGTTCGGGTTGAGCTGTAAACGCACCTCGACCAAACTCGGATGCAGGTGTTGCAGCACCAATTCCAAATGCTCTTGCTTGGCTAAATCGTCGTCGTCCCGGCCGCGCGGGAACTGGAGCAGGAAGCGGTTGGTTTCGCCCATCCCCCAGTTGCGTTCCAGATGGTACAGGGCCACCGGGACCCTGCGTTTGTCGGCGGTGACCAGGTAGATGTTGTGGTTCATGCCGTACATCAGTTTGTTGAGATGGGCGCTGTAGCTGGGTTGGTCCGGATGGAAGTGAACGATGTCGGCGCTTTTGCGTTCGGCCTCGGGAAGGTCGGGACGGGGGCCGACACTGAGCACAAACTGCACCGAATCACGATGGTTGCGCACCAAATCGGCAACGGCGGCGGTTTGAATCGGGGGATCCTGCTGCAGTGCTTTGAGGTCGTCGATCACAAAAGACCAACTGGGTCGGTAATCCAGGGTGAAAAGGTACTGTTTCTCGACATGCTCGTGGCGCAAAGGTGCTTGCCCCAATTGCGCGAGCATGGTGTGAAAGGGTACCGGCGGCGCACCACAGCCGGCGGCGAGCAAGGCAATCAACGGCGCCGTTACCAACCGGAAAAAAGGCGCCTGCATTAGGGTTGCTCGTTTAAGGCGGTGACCACGGCCTCGGTGATGTCGTGGCCGGGATCGCCGTACAGGATGTTGCCCTCGGAAAGCGTGCCCCAAATCATGGTGTAGCCCTCCTGCCGCGCAAAAGCCGCGATGCGTGAATTGACCACTTCAAAAACCGGGCCCATAATGGCGCGTTCTTTTTTGCCCAGTTCAACGGAAGCATTGGCGCGGTATTGGTTCAGTTCCTCTTCGAGTTTGGAGAGTTCCTTGATGCGGTTGAGCCGGGCGTCCCGTTGCAAAGCCTCCTGTTCTTTGAGGAAGGTCTCGTGTTTGGCGGCTAAATCAGCTTCCATTTGCTTGAGATTTTCATTCACCATCGCCTGTTCTTTTTGAAAGGTTTCGCGGGCTTCTTTGGTGAGGTTCAAATGGTCCATCGCGTAGCCGGTGCGGACAAAACCGATTTTCACCGCGGGCGCCGCGGCCGGCGTGGCGCGGTCCAACAGCACCAAGGCCAGGGCCGCGACAGCCAGCACCATACTTATTCCAGACAATAACTTCATAAAACAATCCTCCAAGGGTCAAAACAATTTCCGTATCCTTACGCGCGGAACGGGGAAAGAACCGTCAGGGCATTTTGGTGGCCAACTCTTGCACACGCCCTTGTTCATCCTCGAACACCAGCGCTTCCTCGCGATGTTCGGTGAGGCGCCACGGGCCGATTTGATCGTTGAGCGCCAAAAACTCGAGCCCGGCACGGGAGCGCAGGATAAATACCTGGCGCGCCTCCCCTTCCACCAAGCCGATGTACTCCAGGCCGAGTGGTGGTGGGGGACGCGGGACGGGTGCTTGCGCCACCGGGGTGGGCGCGGGTTCGGGTTCGGGATCGTTGCCGAGGGGTTGACGGGCGAACGGGTCCCAGACGAGTGGGACGACCTCGGCAGGAAGCCGCGGTCTCAGAATTTGGGTGCGTTCGTGAATGTCGATGTCGCTTTGCGCGGCGACCTCGGCACCGGCGCTTGCTGTTTCATCGGAATCGTCCATCAGTTGGCGCGCGTTAAACCACCACACCAGCGCGGCCAGGGCCAACAGCAGGGCGACGCGGCCCCAATGCTCGTCACGGGTTTCAATCACCGGGCACCCCGCGCCAAAATTCGAGTTGGAGCCGGGCGATCAGGGTTTCCCGCTCGGCCTGCAGTTCGAGTTGTTGAATGCGAATCGGTTGGGCGTGGGTTTCGATGAAAAAAAACAGGGCGTTGAGGTCGGCAACCTTGCCGGAGACCCGGCAGGAAACGGCGATACGGCCCGGTGTTTCGCGGACCTTGATGTCGTCCAGTTCGAGTCGGGTTCGCGCGCTAAACTGCTGCAGTTCGCGGATGTAGGCTTGATCGCGATGGAAGCTTTCCCGTTCCGCCGCGCCCCGCGCCAGTTCCGCCGCCAGGGTTTGTTCCAGCGTTTCCCACAGCGCTTGTTCCTCCATTTGTTTGACCAGCGCCGCTTTCTCAGCCGCGAGCATGTCCGCGACGCGAGACCGCTCGCGAACCATTTTGATCGGCAGGAACAGACCCAAAACGAGCGTGGTGATCAGCGCGAGCGCGGCCAACCCGGTCCAAAGGGCGCGGCGCTTAACAGGGTCAAAAGCGGTGTTCATCGCACCCGTCCCTCGAGCCGAATTTGCAGCTCGCCGTCGCCGCGGCCGAGGCGGGTTTGGCTTTGTAATTCTTCAACAACCACCTGTTCCAGGCGTGGCAAGGCGCGCAGGGCGTCGGCGTAATCCAGGAGTTCGGCCATGGATTGGCCGGTGACAACCAGCGAAAAGGTTTTGTCGCGGCGGCTCAAGCGCGACCAGCGCAGGGGGCGACCCTCGGCAAGGTTGGCCATGACGGCGAGGTCGTTGGCGATAGGCGCGGTTTGGCGGGAGAAATCGCGCTTGGCGCGCAGGGTGTGCCAGTGGTTGGTGCCCACTTCTTGGATGCGGCGGATGGTGTCGGCCTCGCGCTGGTGATCGGCGAGAAAACGTTGATCGGCGGCGATGTGCCGGTCCAACTGACGCAGGGCAAAGGCGGCGACGCCCCATGCGGCGAGCGACACCAAGGCCGCGACCAACAAGCCGCGACGCAGGCGCACCAGCGCCGTGGTTAAGCGTTGCCAGGTCCGTTCCGCCGGACTTTCAACCCTTTGCCAGGTCCATTCGGCCCAAAGCGCCGGGTCGCGGTAGTCGGGGAAGCGCGCCTGCCCCTCCCCCGCTTCGCCGGTCAGGGTCGCGGCCGAAACGTACCCTTCCGCGTCGCATTCAAGGGTGTAAAGGGTTTGATCCAGTTGGTAACGGTGGGTGGACAAGGCCGCGGGCGGCACGCGGAGCGGCGCCAAATTGAGGGTAAGCAGGCCGGGAAACCGCCGCTGCCAGTGCTCGAAAACCGCCGTCCAGTCGGGATGCAAGGCGGCAACACGGCGGCTCGTGGGCGTCGCTGTTTCGCAAAAGCGCCAAGCGCCCGGGGCAAGGCCGAATCGGCTGCTCGCCGCTTCAAGGGCGGTCACCTCGCTGTCAGCATCCAATGAGAAGGTGAACACCCAGCGCGGCGACAAAACCACGGTGGTGGGTCCTTCCACCACGCCGTCGAGCAAGGCGGTTAGGGTTGCCTGCTCGGGTAACCCGACGAAGGACCCGGCCTCAACACGCCCCAACATCCGCCATCCATCGCGGTCGATCCAAAGCCATGAGGTTTCCTGCACCGTCATTCATCCTCGTCGACAACTTGGGTTTGGGGTTCGGCGGCGCTCGCGGCCGGCTCGGTGGCTTTCGGTTGCTTGCGGTTTTTGGAACGTTTCCACCAGGGTTTCTTTTTGGTTTTAATCAGTTCCTGCTGCTCGCGTACGTCGAGCGGATAATCCAAGCCCTCGCGGTCGCGGATAATGGTCACCGAGCCTTCGTTTCCGTAATAAACATAAGGTGTTAGGTAAATCACCAGTTCGGATTGGGTGAAGTTGTTGTTGATGTTTTTGAACAAGTGCCCCACCCACGGAATGCGGCTCAGCCCTGGCACGCCCTGGCGGTTGTTGCGCAGCGCTTCCTCGATTAAGCCACCCAAAATAATGGTTTCGCCGTGTTTGAGGCGCACGGTGGATTGCAAGCGGCGGGTGGAGATCGGTGGCGGCACGTTGTTGTTGACCTGACCCAGAAAGGTATTGAACACGGGTTCGATGTAGGTGGTGATTTCCCCGCTTGCGGTCACCCAGGGGATCACCCGCAACGAGATGTTGGCCTCTATGGTTTCGATGCGTTGGGTCACCTGACTGACGGGCGTTTCGTCGCCGACGAGGGTTTCGCTGTTGAGCAGGATCGATTGGGTTTCACCAACCTCAATGTAGGCCTCGTGGCCGCTGAGCGTGGCGATGTGCGGTTTGGAAATAATCCGTGCTTTGCCCTCGGTTGCCAGCGCCTGGATGCGCACCATGAAGTTGGAGGGCAACCGCGTGATGCGGAAGTTGCCGTCGGCCTCGCGGTTCCCTTCCAGCGAGAGGTCCAGGCTGGGAAAAAAACTGTTGGCACCGTTGCTGACGGTGAGGCCGAGGTCGGTGACGTTGTCGGTGCGGAAATCCACCACCAGGGCTTGAATCAACACCTGCGGGACCGGCCGGTCCAGCCAGGACAAGCGTGATTTAATTTCCGAAATCACGTCTTGGGTGGCCGTTACCAACAGGGCGTTGTGCTCGCGGACCAGGGTGATCGCCGCCTGCTCTGATTCGGCAAGGGTTACCTCGCGGCGAATCGGTCGCTCCGGCTGTTTGCCGCCCAGTGGCGCGCTGCTCGTGCCCGCCGTGGGTCCGGCGTTCGAGACACCCGCGCGACGGCTGTCGGTGCGGTTGTTCGCACGGTTGCCGTTTCGCGAGAATTCGCCTAAATCGCGGCGGTCCGCATCGGTGTTGGAACCGAACTGCGACGGCCGGGCCGGTAAGGCATAGGTTTGGAACAGGTTGGATTCACCGGACAGATACGCCAACACGTTTTGCGCGTTCATGTGGTTGAGCACAATCATTTCGGACGAGGTCAGTTCGGGCCGGGTTTTGCTGCCGAACAGGAAGATGTCGTCGCGTTTTTTGTAGCTGTAGGCGGTGCCGAGGAACAATTTGTCGAGGGCCCGTTCGAAGGGATCGTTGTCAAAATTGATGGCAATCGCGCCACCTTCCAGCGTGTCCAAATACTTCACCGAGGCGCGGGCCAGCCGGGAAACGGTGCGCACCGCATCGCCCAAACCACCGGCTTCCAAGCGCCCGTTAAAAACGTCGTTTTCAAAAGTCATCCCGGCGGGTTTGGGTGGTTGGTTCGGGTTGGCGAGGGCCGGATCGGGGCGGGTCGGCTCGGGCACGGCGTTGGCGGCGACCACTTCGAAGAAGCCGTCGCCCTGCTTTAGGCTGAGTTGGTAGGGTTTGAGCAAGGCTTTGAGCGCGGTTTCCAGCGGGAGCGCGCGGATCAGGCCGGTCACACGCGCGCCGTTGTTGCGGTCGAAGACGAAGTTTTGCGCGCTTTCCTCGCCAATGCGCCGGAACAAGGTTTCGAGCGGCACATCGCGGGCGTCGATGCTGAGCGTATCGTCGGCCGAGGCGTATTCAACGCTGAGCTGAAAGGCCGGCACCTTTTCTTTATAGAACTGGAAGATGCCGCCGGTTTGGCGCCATTTCAAATCGTAAGTGCGGCACACGTAGGTTAAAAATTCGTTGACGGTGACATCGGTAAAGTTGCCGTTAATCACCACGTCGGCCTCGCGTTCCACCACCAGGTTGAGCCCGAAATTTTTGCGCAGCGATTCGGCCACCACGGAGAAGCGGCGTTCGTTGCCGGTGCTGCGGATTTCCAGGGTGAAGGTTTCGTCCTGGTCTTCCGGCAGGAAGGCAAACACCGTTTCGGTTTCGGGTGCCTGGAACAGGCAGCAAAGGAGCAGGAGGCAGGTCATTGAGGGGTCCTTCTAGTGCATCACAACTTCGCGCAATAACTCGTCCAAGCTGGTTTCTCGGGCGCCGGCCAGCGCCAGCCCATGGTGCAACATAGGCCGGTAGGCGGCGTCGGCCGCCTGCAACGCGGGTTCGCCGCTGCCGTCGTGAATCACCTCGCGAACGCGGCGATCAACCGTGAGGGCCTCGAACACGCCCAAGCGGCCGCGATATCCCGTTTCCTTACATTCTCGGCATCCACGGGGAATCCAATAGGTTCCGGTTACTTTTTCTTCGGCCGGAAAACGCGCGTTTTTGCTCGCTACCGCATCATCCTCGGCCAAGCAGCGCGGGCACAAGCGCCGCACCAACCGCTGGGCGATTACCAACTGCAAGGAGGAGGCGACCAAATAGGCCTCGGCGCCGATATCGATCAAACGCGGAACCGCGCCGGGCGCGGAATTGGTGTGCAGCGTGGAGAAAACGAGGTGGCCGGTCAAGGAGGCGCGAATCGACATGTCGGCGGTTTCGCCGTCGCGAATTTCACCGACCATGATCACATTGGGATCCTGACGCAAAAAACTCCGCAGCGCTTCACTGAATCCAAAACCAATCCCTGGCCGCACCTGGCTTTGGTTGATGCCGTCGATTTGGTATTCAATTGGATCCTCAATGGTGGTGATGTTGAGGTGGTCGCCGCGGATTTCCTGAAGCGCGGCGTAGAGCGTGGTGGTTTTACCGGACCCGGTCGGCCCGGTCACCAGCACGAGCCCGTGTGGGCGACGCACGCTTTGGGCAAAGGCGGTTTCCACCGCGGCGGGCATGCCCAAGCCGGCGATGGACGGGCGGCTCTGGGATTGATCCAGCACGCGAATGACGACCTTCTCCCCTTTCCCGGTGGGAATGGTGCTGACGCGAAAATCGACGGCGCGCCCCGCCACGTTCATCTGGATCTTGCCGTCCTGGGGGCGACGTTTTTCGGCAATATCCAAATCGGCCAAAACTTTGATGCGCGAATTGAGTGCGTCGCGGTACTCCAAGCCAAAGGTGCGTTTCACCTGCAAACGGCCGTCGAGGCGAAAACGGACCTGCAGACAGTCCAAGCGCGGTTCCAGGTGGATATCGCTGGCGCCTTGGTGAACCGCCTCGCGCAGCAAATCACCGACCCATGCGACGATTTCGGCCTGGTCATCATCGGCGGCCTCCCGTTCGCGCGGTGTATCGGCAAAACGGTGCCACGATGCGCTGTCGAGGTAGTGCACGGTGAGGCGACCGGGGCAGGCGACGCGCAGCAGGCTCTCCACCTCGGCGGAAAGTTTTTGGTCGGCACGGCACAGCCAGCCGTCCTCGTCGGCTTCAAGCAACAGGCGTTGGTCCTGAAGAAATGCGGGCGAAAAGGCCTCGTGGGGTTGGCGAACGTTCATCGGGTGCGTTTGGTGACCTGACCGGTTTGGTTCATCTCAAAGGCGGAGAGGTCCTTAAGCTGGGGCATGGCGCTCGCGAGGTAACCGTTATCATCGGCGCGTTCTACTTTAATTAGGTAGCGCGCGCGGCCGTTGCCCTGGTCGTCCATCAGCGCTTCTTGCTCAAAACCAAGCGCGTCGAGATCAACGGTATAACGTTTGTTTTTAAGGTAATAGATGTTTTGGAGTTGGTAGACTTTCTCAAGCGCGAGGGTAGCCTCGAGTTCCATGGCTTGGTCGGTGGTTTTGCCAAAACGGGGAATGGCGAGCGCGGCCAGAATGCCGACCAGGATAATGACCACCAAAAGTTCGGTCAGCGTGAACGCACGCCGTAACAGAGAAACACGCATCAACATAACTCCCAAAACGAAAGCGGGTCGCCATTCGCGGGTGCCGGAACGGCACGGGAACGGCCGCAAAGATCCAAATCGTCACAAAAAAGCATAAAGTCAACAAAAAGAGAAAAAAACGCATTCCGCGAACGCGCAAAAGGATTGTAACGCAAAATCGGCGGCGGCGGGTCAATGAATCCCGCCGCATGAGAGCCTACGCCTGATCCATGCGCCGTCGGACCCACACCGGGATCACAGCCATCCGTAATTCACGAAATCCATACCCCGTAAAGCAGACCTTCAGGTAGGGTTTAAAAAGACGTCAACCCGGCGGGAAACATTTAGAACAATCGCTAAAATTTATCAATTTTTCATTTTCAGGTTGACGATTTGAATTCGGTTTCCTTTCTACTTCTCGCGACAAATCCTTGTGAGAATTGCGGGCGAAGAGGAGGTGAGCCATGTCGCTGCTTGCGGAATTCGAAAAGTTACCCATCGAGGAGCAGATCCGCGTGGTTCAAGCGTTTTGGGACCACATTGCCGAATCTCCCAAATACATCCCAATCCCAAAATGGCACAAAACAGTGCTTGAACGGCGGCAAAAAGAAGGGTCTGAGGCGCCCGATTCAGGTCAAGACTGGGCCGTGGTGAAAAAGCGGCTTCTAGAAGCCTTGTGATTTTCAGGATAGGCCGCAAATTTATCCCATAAGCGCGCCGTGGGTGGTTAGGGTTGCTTGTCGAAGTCTTGTTGGTGGACTTGGAACAGGACGCGGCGGGTTTTGGCGGCCTTCCGGTGGGGGATGGTGATTTCGAAGCGCGGCTTGGCGATGCTCCCCTGCCGCTGGATGCTTGCAACCAGGTGTTGTCCGCGTTTCACCTGTCTGACCCCGTCGGGCGTTTCGCTGACCCTGAGGCCCTGGAGATTGGCCTGCACGTTTTCCAACGGCATCGAGGCGACCAGCCAATAAAACAGCAGCTTCTCGGCTTTGATCGGCATGCGGTAAAACGGCAACGCATCGTAATGATTACCGTATTCGTCGAACTCTTGGGAGAAGGCGCGGGTGCCCAGCGGGGTCATACCCACCAGGGAAACCGCATCGCCGTTGTTTTCAAACACGCCCTGGAAACGGAAGGGATCGCGATGCCCCTTTTGAATTTCGGTCGAGAGCACCACGGAACCGCGCGGCAATCCCTCCACGGCCGAGAACCACAGCAATTCTTCGCCCGCTTCCAGTTGGACCGGCGGCCACTTGATACGCGCGGAGACACAGGCGTTGAGGGCCGACAACAACAGGAGTGAGGCGAGCATGTTGCGCATTAAAGGTTCTCCTCGGGTTCAGTGGATGGTTCAGGCTCGGCCGCCGCGGCCGCGTTTTTCCGGCCGGCGACCGGGGACAACACCAAGGCCACGGTGATCCCCAACCACACGGTGAGCCCGAACAGGTGGAGCACGGGCGTTTGACTGAGCGCCAACAGGCCGAAACTCAGGATGGTGGTGCAAGCCGACAGGCAAATCGCCATGAAGGTGGCTTCGCCGCGGCGGTCCCGGCCGGTCTCTGCAAAAAATAACGCGTAATCCACGCCGATCCCCAACACCAAAAGCAATGCAAGCAGGCCGAATAGGTTTAAGGGTTTCCCGCTCAGCGCAAAGAAGAGAAGTACCGACAGCGCGGCAAGGACCGGCGGCGTCAGAATCAGCGTGGCGCGGTGTAAGCCGTAGCGGAACCACAGCAACAGGTAAATGAGCAGGTAACCGGCGATGACCCACTGGCCGGCCAGCACGCGGTAGCGGGTGAATAAGTTATTGGTATCCCGGACTTTGTCGACGAACGAAACGGCCGCAAATTCCCGTTCGATGTGTTCCAACAGCGCGATATCGGAAACGCCGCTGAGGAACACCACCGAGGCCTGACCGCGTTCGGTTTGGCCGAGCCAGAGGTGACGCAGCGCTTCCGAGGCGGGGCTCGCCAACCAGGCGTCGAGGGTTAAGACGCGGTCGTCGGCGAGCTCGGTTTTGGCGGTTTGGGCCACCTCGGGCTCGAATTCCAAGCGGTTGAGATAGACCTCAAGCGCGTGGTCCTCGCCCAACAGGCTGTCGCGCAGCAACATGCGGTTGCGGCGTTGCAGCCAGGGGGACGGCACGAAGTCGCTGACCCCTTGTACGAAGACATCGGGGGTATCGGCAAAGGCATTGCGCAGGCGAATCAGCAGTTGTTCCTCGTTGTGGAGGGTGTCGGCGACGTTCTCCCCTTCTACGATGAAAAAGCGGTTGCCGTCGAAGCCGCCGGTTAAGGCGCGCAACTGGTCTTCCTGTTGTTTGAGTTCGGGCGCGGGGTGTTGCAGGCTGCGAATGTCGTCGTCGACGGGAATGCGGCGCAAGAACAACAGCGCGGTCGCGGCCCAAATCAACAGAACCAAAATCCCCACCGGGTGGCGACGCAGCCAGGGCCAGACAGAAAGGTAGGCACCACAAAGTTGCAGCAGCAGCGGATTGCGGGCTTGGGGCTCGGGGGCGGCCAGAATCGGGAACCAACACACCACGGTCGCGTAGGCCGCGGCCAGGCCGGCCCCGGAAAATACCGCCATTTGTTGCAGGCCGGGAAAAGGGGTCATCAACAAACCGGTGTACCCCAAAACGCTGGTGATCATGCCCAGGGTAATGCCGGGAAAGATGTGAGCCAAGCCGTCGGCGGGGGTCCAGGGCGCCTCGGCGGTGGCCTGCTCGGTAAAGAAATGGAAGGAATAATCGATGCAAATGCCAATCAGCCCGGCGCCGACCCCGAGGGTTAGCAAATGAACCTTGCCGAAGACAAGCAAACAGGCGGTGAGGGCAAACAGCAAGCCGATGCCAATGGGCAGCAGGCTCAAAAATAGCGGGCGAACCGATTTGAAGACGGCTAAAACCAGCAGGATCACCCCGATCAGCGAACCCAGGCCGATGGTGGAGATTTCGCCTTGGGCGGAACGGGTTCCGGCGTCGGCGTAACGTACCAAACCGGTTTCGATCAGGGTCACCCCGGCATGAGCGGCTTCCAACTCTTCCAGCAAATCCCCGCGGAGCTCGGCGACGGCGCGCTGGACCCGCGGTGAAAAAGGGGCGTCGCGCAGGGTGGCGCTGAGGAGGATGTGCCAACGGCCCTCGTATTGCGCGGTAAGAAAGCCTTGATGGGGGCTAAAGCGGCCGGTGGGACGCGGTAAGCTTTGCCAAAATTGCGGCATGAGCAGCAGTGGATCGCGCGGTAGAAGCGCGCTCCAGCCGGATGCGACGGGGCTGTACAAAGCACGCTCGGAGCGCCTGAGCAAGCGCTCGGGACCTTGGTGGTCATAGGCCAGCCAATGGCGCGCCTGAGGATCGAGCAAGCCGTAACGGAACGGGAAATAAAGATCGTAAAAGGCGCGTTCACGCGATTCATCGATGCGCCCGTCGATATGGGTAAACAGCGGCGAAGCGCTTAAGCGTTCAAACGCCAAACGGCCCGCGGCCGCGGCCTGGGCCTGGTCCTCATGGACAACCACCACCACCCATTTGCGACTGAGATGGTCGGCGTAGCCTCGCAACGCTTCCTCGACCACCGGGTCTTGTTCGGTGGGCGGCAACAGCGCCAGCAGATCGGTTTCCAGCCAGGGCGCGCGCAGCACCAGCCACGCCGCCGTAACCGCGACCAGCAGGCAGGAACCCAACCAAACCCGAAAAAGGAATAGCTGCCTCATTCACCACCGGACACATGCAATAAATCGCGCTCATCATCGCTTAATTGTGGTGGGTCCACCGAAACACCGGTGAGTTTCATGATGGTTTGATCGCCACTTTTTTCTATGAAATGAATCTCTTCTAAATGGAGGTCGCCTTTAAGGCGGATGTGGTCCATGACCTTTTTGAGGATGCGCCGCTTGGGTTTCAAGCCGAGCCACCATTCGCCCTCCTCTTCCACCAGGAAAAGATCGAAGGTTTTGGCGAGCTGCTCTTTGTCGCCGGCGAACAGCGCCATAAAGACTTTGGTGAAGCTGTGGATAATGGGCCGGTCCTCCACGCTGATGTCCAGCGTCACCGCGCCGTTTTCCTTTTGAACCATGCCCGCCTCGTTGATGACGAGTTGGGTGTCGAAGGGTTGCAGGGTGTGCCAATAAAGACCGTGGTCGCGCGCAAACAAAAAACGACCGGAAGAACGCAGTGGCCGACGCAGGGCTTTGATTTTTTTCTCTTGCTCAAAACGGGCCCGTACCACCGGCGTCTCTTGGAGCTGTTGGGAAATCTTGGTTAAGCCGGGGTGTTCGACGGCAACCGGGTGCTGCAGTAGATCGGCGGGTGCTTGGGCGGCCAAGGGCACCCCGGTCAGGGCGGACATGAGCCCGACCCAAACCATCGCAAAACGAAATGTTTTCAAGTCGCAACCTTCTTTCCGGTTCCCTCGGAACCTGTCTTATCGATGTGACGCCTTTCGCGCGGGCAATGGTTAAAGCCGATTTCGTGCCGGCACCGTATTAGGAATTTGGTTCTTGCTTCAGGCGGCGTTTAAAACGCAAACGCACCAACCATTCCACCCCAAACAACAACCCGATAAGACCGTAACTAATCAGGCCATTATAGAGGGTCCACAGGGCAAGGTCGCCGTAAAGTGCGGTAAAAAGAGAAAGCACGCCGTTGAGCACAAAAAAGCCGCACCAGACGCGGGTCACCTTGGCGCAATAAACCACAGCTTCCGGTGGTAAATCCGGCTCCTGTAGCCTGGCAAAACGTTCGATCATGCTGGGCGGTCGTCGCAAGCTCACCCAAAACGTCGAAAACAACACGGCGTTGACGGCCACCGGTTGGTACAGGACGGCGCCGCTCCAGCCGGTCAACCAAACGACGGCCACGATCACGGCCATGGACAGCGCGGGCAATAAGGCGCCGTCGCCCTTGCGCCGCCACAATAGGCGCAGAAGCAGTGGGACACAGAGCACCAGCACCAAACCTCGTGCACCCCAGTGTTGTAGGCCCCAATAAACCGCGAAAGGATAAGCCAAGGAAACCAGGACGGCGGCGATTTTAACCGGCCAGGCCGCCCAGGATGCGTTTAATAAAGAGGACAAGCCGCGTTATTCGGCGCCGAGGAAGGAGTTGGGTTTGGGATCGCCCAACCAAAGGGTGACGTCTTTACCCAAGGCCTTGGAACATTTTTGCAACATGGAACAGGTACCCTTGAGCGCGGTGAAGCCGGCGGCCGAGGTGCGCCGTCCACGAAACGAACCAATCATCTTGCCCTTGTGGTCGACCAGCTTGCCCTTGAGTTCCAAATGTTTGGGGCCGCTCCAACCGCCGCCGCCCGCGCCGAACACGTCGGAAATCTCCACGGTTAACACGTGGTAGGCGCCTTTTTTGGGCTTCTCGGTGACCACATTGGCGTAGACATTACCAACCCGGCGCATGATGTCGTCGGCGACACGCTCTTCCAAGCGACATTCAGTTTTGGTTTTGCCGCGAACAATCAGGCCTTTGGCAAAAGGCGCCTTCTCCGGGACCACGATGGTATCGACATCGCCGGCCTGGGACGGAAGACAGAAAAAGGGTGTGCTCAGCAGCAAACAGATTAGGACTCGCATGGGATTCACCTCACATCAAAAGGGTTCGTACGCGACAGCCACGGCGCCGTCATCAGCGCCACTGACTGAGTGCGTGTTCGACATCGCTATGGATGGCGTTGATCCAGTCGTTGTAATCGCGATGAATCATTTTAGCGCCGTCGCGCTTGCGTTTGAACTTAAGGTTATTGCTGCGCAGGTATTTGATGCTGATTTGTTCCGCATCGTAGCTAATTTCAATGTCGGAAGTAGCCGAACGGACCTGATACCGGGCGGTTATCTTGTCATCTTTAAGCGAAACAATACGCCAACCCCGGGCCATTAAAGTCAGTTCCAGCACCTTCTTTACGTCAACCGGAGAAACATCGGCATTGACGCGAATGGTGGGTTCTAGAATCGGCTGGATGCGTTGTGCGAACGCGGTCGCCGGTAGAAATACAAGCAAAAAGGCCCATAAGACCTTGGTTCTAACCATATGATGCTCCAGTGGCTGTGTGGGTAGTGGCGGCCATTTTAGCTGAAAAACGTAAAAATGGGTGTCAAAGTTGCCAAAATTAACGCATACTCACTTTTTACCCGTGCGTCGCGTTGCACCAGAAGCACCAGAATTAATTTTTTATCAATACGGGATAAGTTTTTATACCTTTACTTTTGAGCGCTTTACAAGGTTACCTGCACCGATTATGGGAGGAAGCCGACGCCGCCTCCCACCACCGATCCAAAAAAGGGTTAGCTGTTCATGGAAAGGGACATCGCACGTTGCGCCAAACGGTGTTCTTCCGCGGCGGCCTTTACCAAGGTTTGCGCCCACTTAACCACGTCTTCGACAAAGTCGGCGGGAAACTCCAGCAAGGTCCCGATTTTGCGCAGGTAGTCTTGTTCCGACTGGCTCAACTCACGGTCGGCGTTGGCGATCACCACCAAGGTCGACAACATGTGGAAACCCAGCTCACGACCGACGGCCAAAGGTTTGAGCTCGGGCAAATCGCCCTTGTCTACCTCGTGCAGGATGTCGGTGACGTCTTTGGTGTCGTCTAAAAACGAAATCGCCTCGCGCAGGTATTCTTTCTCGCCCTCGGCAACCTTGCCGTCGGCGGAAATCATGCCGCCGATCGCGTGGGCGAACCAACGCTTTTGGCGCCCGGACAATTCATTCACAAAACTCTCAACCATAATGGCTCCTTCCTGAATGTGTTAAGCATGCCCCGATTATAAACCGCTCGGCGACATTCTTCACCCGCATCCTGTTTTCTCGCCGCAAAAGGTTGTGGATAAACGGCTTGGATCACCTTCCCGTGGACGAGGATTTGCGGATAACGGGTATCTCCATGTCGCGGGATGCGGTTGTGGATGGGGACACAAGCGGGTTGGGCGCGAACCGGTTCACAAAAGGGTAATTCCGGGCGAGGATGGTTGGGTGGCACGCTTGTTTTCGTGTCGTGGATTTGGGTGGGCGATTGGCTAGGTGGGCAATTGGAGGTGGGGCCCTTTTTTGCGGGGATGTGCCTTGGGTGATGGGGTTGCTTCGTCTTTTTTAGCAGGATATTGCGATGTTGAGGATGGCGGTTTTGCGTGCCTCCCCTTTTTGAAGGGTAACGCCGCGGATGATGCCGTTGCTTCATTGGTCTGGTTTTTGACTGGATTGGCTGGGGGGCCGATTTTGGCGTTTTAAGCCATTCGCTTCGGGAAGAAGCAGGCCTCTCTCGCCGAGTGTCCTTATCCAGGGTTCCAGCAGAGGCGGAAAACCGCCCGCATGCTACCGAAGCAAACGGAAGGAAAAATGGGAGGGGCCCGCCGCGGCGAAGCAGCGGTGGGAGGGACCTATTTTTCCTGGAGTGGTCCTTGAGGAATCGGCGTTGGCGCTATCATCAAGTTGGCCGACGAGGCTCCTGTTTCGCAATTCCAGTAATTCCTCGTCGGCGTAAGCCCCAATCAGCGCCATAAGCCGATTGGTCAAGGATGCTGTTGATCCCCAGGGGACAACATGCCGGGAAACGATTTTGGGTTTGCCCCCGGCCCGTTCATGGTACCTGAGAAATAACAATTACCAACCGCGGCCAATAAGGCACCTGGCTCCCCCGGCCGGCTTATTTTAGAGGTAGCCGTCCCTTAGTAGGTGGCAGCATCCGGCCAGTTTGCATTGCTTGGCCAGGTCGGCCTCGGTCCACGCCTCCATCTGGAGCAGGGTCTTGCGCCGCCAACCGGCCTTTTCAATCTTGGTCAGTAGCGGGACTTGGCGGCGGCAGAATTTGTCCATCAAGGTGCTTTTGAAGTAGCAGGTGTTGCCCTCGCCGTCCACGATCCACTCACCGACAAACGCATCCTCGGTCGGCGCGGGTTGGGTGATAAACAACGCGGCCTCCAGACGCAAGCCTTCCGGTTTCTTGACAGCTTGCGCGGGACGGAAGTGCCAATCAGCAGTATCCATTTGGCGGTACAAATCCAGCAAGGCGTTGTTTTCCCGTTCCTCAGCCTGCAACATGCTTTTGAGTTGGGCCAAATCGGCGACATCCTCGGCCTTGATCGCGAGCCGCTCTTCCGGGATTTCATCGCCAATCCCCTGCCACCGATAACTTTCACCAAACACATGGATCACCAACATGGGGTGGATTTGGCGATAGGACACGGGGTCCGGCAGAATCAGCGTGGCGTAAAGGCGGTCGTTCATGAACAACATCGCCCCGATTTGGTTTTCCACCAATTCGAAGTGTTCCACCAACTGGATCATCGCTTTTTCACCGCGATGGTATGGGTTGGGCGGGGTCACTTCTTTTTGCAGACGCTGGGACTTGCCGAGCAACGGTTCCTCGTTGTAACGACGGTAGCTGTGGAACAGGGCGTGGCGGGCGGCGTCGTCAAAACGCACGATGCCGACCAATTGATCCGGCACCCGGCAGGGATCGGCATACAGTTCGGTGGTCAGCCGTTGCCACCAACCTTCGTCGTTGTTGAAGATCATGCCGTGGGGACGGATGAAGGGGCCGGTCATTTTTTTGCCGGTACGCACCATGGCGCCCGCGCCCAGCGCTTGATCACGTACCAACGCGGCCACCCGAAACAAACCCCAATCCTGGCTACCGGCCACGTGGACGCCTTGCAAGGTGGGTTGGTGGTAATCGAACCATGCTTTTTTGGCTTTCATTGACTGTTCCTTCTCGCGTGGGATGGGTTGGGTGGCGGCGATGGCTTAACCCGCATGGGGGTTAAGCGCTTTGCTCAAAATCGGACCAACGGGCCGCGACCTGATCGAGGTAACGAATGAGGTCCTGGATCGAACGACGCCCCTTTTGGAAAAAGGCACATTCCAGGCCAAAATCAAAGTAACGCGGATCGCGCAAACCCAAGGTGGTGATGTGCGGCCCCAGGGCTTTGGGTTGCAGCGCGGCATCGTCATAAGTCGGGTTAAGGTGGAAAACCTGGATGGAACGACCCGGTGCGGCCGCGCAACGGGCAACCCGAACGGCCAGGTCCGCGCCACCGCGATGCACGTTTTCGTCCCCGTCGGAAACGATAAGTACCGTATCGGCATCGCTCTGAAGGGCGTCAATCACGGGAATCGCGAGATTGGTTAAACCGAGCGGTTCGGCGGCCATGGGTTCGCTGACGGGACGGGTCCAGAACAAGCGAACCTGCTCGGCGACATGGGGCAACACGTAAGCCAGGGATAAACCCACCGCAAGGGAACGGTTGGCGGCGTCGCGAAGGCGGAAACTGGAATCGCTGTTGTCGATGACCAGGGCCACCTTACCGAAGCGACGTTGTAGCCTCGCGGCCAAGCGTTTGGCGGCATGGCTCAGGATCGACTCCCAACGGTCGCGGTCGGCCAAGCGTTCGGCGGCGGGGATCGCCAGCGCGGCGTTGGCGGCTTGCATCAACGGCGCCTTGAGGAGATGGTCCTGGTGACGCACCTTCTCGCGGGTCATGCTGTTGTTGAGGCGGATTTTTTCCTTGGCGGTCAAACGGTCCTTCATGTGTTCCAAAAAACGACGGCGCGGGATGCCGTATTGTGCGGCAAGGGTTTCGGCAATAGCCAGCGGTAAATCATAGATGGCGGCGCGTTCGAAATGAACCAAACGAACCCGTTCGAACAGCGGCGTTTCCCAACGGGGACGGCCCTGGGCGCCGCGACACAGGTAATCGTAAATTTCCGCGCTGACCTTGATGTGGTTGTGGGTGATGATGCGCTTCAATTTGGAACGGTATTTCACCGCGTGAAACGCCAAATCCGGCCGCGCCAAAAGAAAGGCACGCATGACCGCGCGGGTACGGCGGTTGTTCACGCCGGCACGGCACAGATCATAAAAGCAACGGTAAACACGGTTGACCTGGACTTCTTGGAGGGTGCGGGTGATCAGGGTATGCTCCAGAGCGCGTTGGCGTGCGTTGATCCCGCGACCATGGCGCAACAATTGAGCGACAATCAACAAGCGGTTGGTATCGTTGATAGGCAAAGCCAAAACGCGGGCGTAGAGGGCACGGTAATGGGTGCAAACGTAACGGTGCAAAAACACAAGGGCGTCGGCGACGTGGGTAGCGGCCATACAGGCATTCAAAAACAGGGCGACGTCTTCACGTGCTGTTTGGTCTGAATGGTTCATGGCAACCCCCGCAAAACGTTGAAAACCGGATGGGGCGAAAGGCCGCGACGCGCCACGGAAGGGTAACAAGCCTAAGTTCGGAAGTCGCGGTGGAAGTCCCACATCCGGCGCTAGAGGCTTTTGCATAGGCGGTGCCAACTTTGCCATGTTGCGGGTTTTAACCTAAGCCACGTAGAGAAGATAGGGTTAACCCTCCTTTTTCAAGCTATTAGCCGTGTCCTAAAAAGTTCAAATACAACAAAAACATACCAGACAAAAATGTCGGCATGCCGACAGCCATTGTCAGAGGGGACCCTGTGGTATTAGATACGATATATCGAGATAATTCTAGATAGCCTAACTGGAAATATTTTCCACCCTCGCCACACGCCCTTTCGCTGAGCCTTTGCGCCCCAATGTCCTGAGCCGGTTCCCGCGAGCCGGCGCGCACCTTGCTCTAGCCCGACCATCCAAGAAACTGGGTTTCTTCGGATCTTTTTTACAAATTTTTGAGGGTAGATAGGCGTCATCTTGTCGTTTAAAATACGGTTTCACGATGGTTTGCCGACTCACCTTCTTGAACCAACCACAACCACAGCATTTGTTCTCCCGCGAACCCTTTGTTCGCGATTGGGGGTGAGAATTGAAAGCACTTTTAATATGGTACCGCGATACCTATCGCGGCGTTTCACGAGCCGTTTGGATTCTGGCGCTTGTTCTTCTCGTTAACCGCGCCGGCACCATGGTGCTCCCCTTCCTGACCTTATTTCTCACCCAAAGCCGCGGTCTCAATGAGGACCAGGCGGCCTTGATGCTCCTCGCCTTCGGGTTCGGCTCGGTCTCCGGCTCCTACCTGGGCGGCCAACTGACGGCCCGCTTCGGCGCCATCCGCGTCATTACGCTTACCCTGCTGGGCGCGGGCCTCGGCTTTATCGGCTTCCTTTTCCTCGAAGGTTTTGCCGTGCTTGCCGCGGGTTGTTTTGTGATCAGCCTCTTGGCCGACGCCTTCCGACCCGCGATCATGACGGCCGTTGCCGAAAGCACCACGGACGAGAACCGCACCCGCTCCTTCACCATGCTGCGATTGGCGGGCACACTCGGCATGGGCATCGGCCCCGCGGTCGGCGGCCATCTCGCCGAGGCCGATTACAACCTGATCTTTTTGGTCGACGGTTTGACCTGTATCTTTGCCGCCTTGGCCTTTATGGTGATGGTCCACTTCTTCTTCGACCACGCACCCACATCCAAATCGGCAAAAGACGCTGCTGCAAGCGCCGCGGAACTCGGCCGCGCCCCTTTCCGCGACGGCCCCTTCATGGCGTTTATGGTTTTGGTCACGCTGTTTTTCGTGATCATCTTCCAATTCTTCAGCACGTTGCCGCTGTACCTCAAAACCGACCTGATGTTTTCCGAACGCGACATCGGGTACATCTTTTCCATCAGCTCCCTGGTCATCCTGCTGTTTGAAATGCCGTTGGTCCACACCATCGAACGCTTTAACCACATCCGTTTGTTCGGGGTCGGCGCCTTCCTGTTCAGCCTGGGTCTGGCCATGATGGTGATCGATGGTTCCTTCCTGTGGATAAGCGTGTGCACCATCGTGTTCACTTCCGGTGAAATGCTTTCGCTGCCCTTTTCCAACACCATCGCGGCGGCGCGGGCGGGTAACCGAACTGGTGAGTACATGGGCGTGTACGCGGCCTCGGCCTCGGTAGGCCTCCTGCTCGGTCCCCCTATTGGGCTGTGGATCCAGAAACGGGTTACCCCGGTTGCGTTTTGGATCGGTGTCGGCTTGGTAGGTGTGATCATTTGGGTTGCCGCCGTCTACCTAGCCAAACACTGGAACGGCAAGGAACAACCCAGCGCAGCCGCGGCGGAACCGCTCCCCGCGGAGGCCTCCTGCCACTAAAACCTGAAACTTGAACTTGAAACGGCATCATCCACGGCTATTGTTTGCGGATGGTGCCGTTTTTTTTGGATCCACGTTTGGGTTTTACCGGCAGCGGTAATTTGATGAAGGCTCGAGACACGGGACCGACGTAGTCAGCACCGGATAAGAAAGGCGATGATGACGCGGCTGTTTGGGAACCCCACCACCACGGGCTGGGTAGAAGCGCTTGGCGATGACGACGCGGCTGTTTAGGAACGCCACCGCGCATCCTTGACACGGGTGGGGCCGACGCGCCGGCAATTGCCACGGCCGACGGAAAAACTGATGTGAGTGAAGCGTTCGCCCCGCCGGCCTGCATTGAGCTTAGCGCGTCACCACCCGAGTCAAGGACCGCTCCGCTAAAAAATCGGGCCCGCCCAACCGAGCAAGCTCGGTCGGGCCCCACCCATTTTTTAGCGCCACTTGCGCTGCACGGGTCTGGGCATAGGTTCTAGCGCCTCTTCATGGCACGTCGTGAGATCAAAAAGCAACGAAGTGCAGAGGTCATCTTCAAACAACCGAAGTTACGGCTTCATCCGCGGCGGGAACACGCCCGACCAACTGAAGGTTGGTCGCAAAAGAGCCGAGCAGCCAATCCGCGATCCGAAACATCCCCTAACCATCCTAAATAAAAAATGACCGAGCCCCCCGGAGAATAGGGAGCCCGGCCAAAAGCACGGTCCTGGAGAATTAACGTTTTTGCTGGGCGTGGATCGCCTCAAAGAACGACATCGGCGGTACCCACTCCTGAACACCTACCGGCTTGTCGTCTTTGCGGGCCGACAAGTCCAATTGGTTGATTACTTCACCCGGCGAACGCGCGCGCTCCGCATCGCGGTTCGGGGAGATCAAGTACTTGCCGTTGCGGTAGTTCAGGTATCGGTAGTAAAGGGTTAGGTTGCCCCAATCGTCGTAATCGTGCAGTACATCGTAGGTGTTGCTGAAGTTGACATCAAAACGACCGTTAGCGCCGCTAACCGAACCGTCACAGTCGTAATCCAGACCACCCAAGGTGCCGCTCTCGGAAACGGCGTTTTCATCGATGGGCGCCTTGTCACCATCCGAGTAGTCGATGTGAAATTGCGATGGATCACTAAAAATCCCATTCACCAAACGACCCCAGCTGTTGTTATCGGGACGGCGCTCCCGCAGCAAATCCGTACAAAGCTCAACGCCTTGACGGCCACGCTCGAACTGGTAACGGTCGAGAATGTTGTCCAACAACGTGTAGTTGCTGTAATCACGCGGCACACCCTGCAATTGGAACAGGTAGTTCATGCTGCTGATGTAGTTCGGTTTGAAGTTCAGGTTCTGGCTTTGATCGTAAGGGATTTCAGGGTCACCGCCGTGGGCAAAGCCAATCACGTGGCCCAACTCGTGAACGATGGTCGAGGCATGGGCGTTGATCAACATGTTGCGATTTTCGGGCGTGTCATCGTCCATCCGCCAGCGGGAACCACCCATGGACAAGTAAAACCAGTAATCCATCAAATCGGGCGCCTGGCCGGAAGAACCCCGGTTGGAACCCCCCTGGGAATTGGCGACCAGTAGGTAATAAAAGGCACGCAAACGTTCGGGATTGTTCTCAAAGTATTGCGGCATAAAGTCTTCGGTCATGCCGGGAACATTGATTTCGCGGCCGTTGTAGGTGTCGGTCCAGCGGTTGAGGTGGACGTACTCTTGGAACGGCACCGCTTGACCGCCACCCAAATCGTAATCGGCGGGATCCAAGCCCGGTGCTTGGTCGTACAAGTCACCGATATCGAAATGAACCGCGTAACCGCGCGCCGCAAAGAGTTCAACGACACGATCCAGACTTTCGCGCAAGGGTTGGGTGCCGTGGTCCTGCAATGGATTGCCGTCGCTGTCGGTCATCACGTTGCCGTCGTAATCGCGCAAGGTGTGAACGGCCATGTAATCCACTTCAATAAAGATGTCGGTTTGGTTTTGGCGCGCACCCCAATCATAAAGGGGCATCCCATAAAAAGTACGGCCCGGCTGTTCGGCGCAATCGGGGATGCCGTCACCGTCGTTGTCGACGTCGATGTCGGCACAACTCGGCTGTACGGGGTGTTCCACGGTGGGGTTGTTGAGACGCAGGTCAAACACGGCGACGGTGGTGTTGCCGTTGGAACTGATGCGCACCGCGAATTGATCGTCGTTGCTCGCGCGGGGACCCAGATGGGTGTAGGAGAAATCAAAGGCCTGGTCGAAACCGTTGCTGAGCACGATGGGTTCGCCGCGGACGCTGACCACGCCGTACTGGGGTTGTTGGCAGATTTCCATCACGTAATCGACGGCCACATCACCGCCGGACCGGATCCACGAACTGTAGGTCAACTCGTTGACTTGGCCGTTGCCGAGCATGGTCAGACTAATCGCGTTGTCGCTGGTGGGTTCACAGCCGCCGGGGCCGCCGTCGGCTTCGAAGCTCGCCAACAACTGAACGCCTTGGTAGCTGTTGTACGCCCGTACCATCACGTAATAGCGACCCTGATTGGGCGAAGCCTCTTCACATGATTCAGTGTTACCTGTTCGCCAGGGGCGGCAATCGTAGGTGGTGGTGGTGGGCGCCTCGTTGTAGCGCAGGTAAAGGTCCGCGTCACCGCTGCCGCCACTTAAGGCGACCTTGAGGTTTGCGGCGTTGGCGGGTACATCCAGGTAAAAAACCTGTTCTTCACCCTGCGCCGCGGCCAGACCGGTAACCGGCACGCCGTTTTGCAAACCGGATGAGACGGCGCCCTCGTAGCGGGCTACCAAGGAAAGGCCGTTAAAGCTATTGTAGCCAACAATATTAATGTAATAGCGACCGGTTTGGGGTGCCGCCTCGGTGCAGCTTTCGGTGTTGCCGTTGGCCCAGGGCCGACAGTCATAAACCTCGGTGGTGGGTGCTTGACCAAAGCGCAGGTAAAGATCGGCATCGCCTGAGCCACCGCTGATGGCGACTTCCAGATTTTGTGCCCCGGCAGGCACATCAATCGCATAACGCAGGGTTTGGTTTTGGGCGGCGGAAAGCCCGGTAATGGGTTGATCGTTGTTGAGCAAAACAGGGCTTTGTGCGAACAAAACCAAGCTGGAAGCAAGCAGGACGGCAAAGATAAGCCGTTTAAAACAAAAGGAAAACATGTTCTCTCCTCTAAGAAAACAAGAAGGCGCACCCCGCCTAACGCGGGCAGACCGAGACCGAAACGGCAAGATGGGTACCGCAACGGCCGAGAGCACGCCGATTTGATAGAAAGCTGATGAATCGAAAGGTCAGCGAATAAGCGGCTCAGATGGGCGAGCCGGTTGGGGAAACAGGCAGCAGAATGCCGGATACCAGGCACGGGGGGTTGCTAGCATGGAAATGATATATCACAAGTGTTTCTTTTGTAAACAAAGATCGCTAAATTACTTTACACGGACGTTACATTGGTCACATTCAACCCATCGCGGGATGATCCAACCCATCCCTTACCCCGACCTTGAACCTTCAAAAGCGGGCTTCCGCCCAGGCAGCGGCTGCACGCCGTCAAGGTGCCCACATGGTTGATCTGCAAAATGGCGGTCACCAAAGACACATCCACAAAAACAAAATAAGCCGCGGCTCCCGAAAAAAAAAGAGCGCGGCATTACATAAAGTTAAGGTTCCCAGCACAAAAACAGAATCAGTGAAACACCTGACGAAAAGGGTTTAACCTGAAACAAACTGAATCAACCCATCCGCAACAAACATCCAACGAAGCGGCGGCTTTATCCGGGTCGGGAACCGGCCGTCCGGCCGAAGGCGCGGCGACCAAGGGCAACCATGCCCGGTCGCATCCTCCGATCTCCCTATCCTGTAAAAAAAGCGAGAACAACGCGGCAAAACCGGAACCAGCCTTCCAAAGAATGGAAAACCGGCCCCATTCAAACTAGCCTCGCCGCGGGTCTTTCAAATCGCGGATTAAAGACAGACGATTGCGGATTTCTTCAACTGTTTCACCCGTTTCCTCGCTAAGGGCCTGCAGGGTGGCTTGGTCCAGATCGAGGCTTTGGTAACCCTCGGCGCGTTTGTTGAGTTCGGGTTCGGCGTTTTTAACTGCTTCGTGTTCTCGCAACATAAATTCAAGGCCGGGCGCCATGCAACTGATGCCCAGTTCTTTAAGAAATGCTTGGTCCCTTAAACTGAATGTGACGTCGGAAACTTCACTCATGCTACACCTCGCACGCGGTCGCCCAGCGGTCGCACCACTGGAAAACGACGGGTAATGGTTGATGTTGGCGCGCCCGCAAAACTCGGACAACGCATAAACCACGGGCAAATTGACTCAAAAGGGAGATGCTCCTTAATATAGGCGATTTCTCAAAGGTTGCACCGCTTTTTTTCACAAGAATCTCTCAAATTAAGTGCATATAACCGTTTTTCGTCTTTGATTGCGGACCTAAGCGCGGGCCCCAAACCTGGATTTTTCCGTGACAGGCATCACAAGACCCCTGGATTCCAACTCAAATCTCCCCTTGCCGCCGCGGCCCGGCATACGGCATAATGCCGTAGAATTGAATTCTAGTAAGGGAGGCGCGGGATGGCCAATCAAATTTTGGACCTGTGGACAAAAATGCAAAAGGTACCCGCGGGCAAGTGGCTGTTCAGCAAAATGATTGGCATCAAGGTGCCCTACACCGGCTCGGTGAAACCCCGCGTCCAAGAGATTCGCCCCGGTTACGCGCGCGCCCAAATCCGTGACCGCCGCGCGGTGCGCAACCACCTGCGCTCAATCCACGCCTTGGCCCAAATGAACCTGGCCGAATTTGTCACCGGCCTGGCCATGACGGCCCAACTCCCACCCGACGCCCGCGCCATCATCACCGGCCTCTCCATCGAATACACCAAAAAAGCGCGCGGCACGCTCACGGCCACCTGCGAATGCGAAAAAATTACGCGCATCACGGCCGACCGTGAAATGATCATCGAATCGATCCTCACCGACGAAGCGGGCGACGTGGTCTCCAAGGCCAAAGCCACCTGGCGCATCGGCCCCAAGCGCTAGTCCGCTCCAGACACCCGCGCCCTCAGGTGGTTTTTCCTGGCTCGGTAGCAAGTGGGGCAAAATCATCCAGCTGGTGGATGGGATTTTCTTGGGCTTTGGCAGAGGAACGCGCGGTCCCTACACAAAAGGTTTGCGGTTGTCGCTTTGGTTCCAGCGCTTCAGGGCGCCGCGTAACTCGTCGCGGTTCAGCGTGGCCGTGCCCAGCTTTTCCACCACCACGCCGGCGGCGGCATTGGCCAACACGGCGGCCTGGCGCGGCGTGGCGCCGACCGCGCGCGCCAAGGTCCAGGTTGCGATGACGGTGTCCCCCGCCCCGCTCACGTCAAAAACCTCGCGCGCCTGCGTTGGGATGTGCACCATGTCGTCCGGCGCGTGGAACAAGGCCATGCCGTGCTCGCCCAAGGTGATCAGCAACAACCGGCACGACAGCTTGCCGAAAATCGATGCCGCCGCCTGCCGCAAGCTCTCCGCATCTTTGATACGCACGCCGGCCATGCCCTCGGCCTCGTTGCGGTTGGGCGTCAAAATGGTCACATCGTGGTAATGGTCGTAGTTGTTTTCCTTGGGATCCACGCTGATGATTTTGGTGCCGGCTTTGGCGGTCAGTTCTTCCAACAACGGGCGCGTAATTGAGCCTTTGCCGTAATCGCTGACAATCACCGCGTCGGCGGCAGCCAATTGCGCAAACAAGCTGGCGCGCACTTTCTCGTGTTGGGCCTCGGTAAAGACGTTTTCGCCCTCACGGTCGACCCGGCACACCTGCTGGCGCTGGGCGATGATGCGCGTTTTTTGAATTGAGGTAAAGGCATCGTCTGCCACAATGCCGGACAGATCCACGCCGCGTTGGCCCAACAAGCCGCGGAAAGTAGCGGCGGTGGCGTCGGTGCCCACCAAACCCACGGGCACGCTGCTGCAACCCAATTCCTCCAGGTTACACACAACGTTGGCCGCGCCGCCCAGGTGGGCCGACTCCTCGGTGACCTGTACCACCGGCACGGGCGCCTCGGGTGAAATTCGCGAGACCTTGCCCCAAATGAAGCGGTCCAGCATCATGTCGCCGACGACCACAATGCGGGCCTGGCCAAAGCGGTCGATGGTTTTGTTGAGCGCGGTTAAATCTTCCATTTCCTTATCCTTCGCGGTTGGTTTTACGGCTTTGTTCAGCGGCCGTGCATTCGGCCGCTTGCCCCGGCAACAAAACGTGGATGCCGTGGGGGTCGGTTTCGAAGGCGAACCCGCAGGTTTCGCAAACCAACCGTTGTTCTTGGAGGCGCAGCTTCTCGCCGCAGCCGGGTGCGCGCAGGAGCGGCACCAATTCGTTGACGTCCATCAAAAAGGCCTCGTGGGGTTATTTTTGCCAATCTTCGGAGATCGGCGTCCCGTCCTGATCCTCGGCTGAATCGCCGTCGGCGCCCTGCACCATCGCCTCAAATTCTTCCTCGTCCTTCTTTTGGACCAGCCAGGCCAGGCCCGTACCCAGCAGGTACAGCAGCAGGATCGGCGCGGCGAGGAAGGTTTGCATGAAGGGGTCGGGTGTCGGGGTGATAATCGCGGCGGCGATGAAGATGATCACCACCGCGTAGCGAAACTTGTCCAGCAAAAAGCCGCTGGTGACAAGACCGACCTTGGCCAGGAACAGCAGGACCAGGGGCAGTTCGAAGGAAACACCCATGCCCATCACGAAGAGGAACAGCATGTGGAGGTAACTGGAGCGGGTGAAGGCGTTGAGTTCGCCCGCGTTCCACTCCATTAAATAACTGAGCGCGTAGGGAAACACGTATTCGAAGCTGAACCAGCAGCCGGCGATAAAAAACAGCGCCATAAAGATGATGAAGGGAATGGCGAACCACTTTTCTTCTTTGGTGAGCGCGGGCGCCACAAAGCCCCAGAAGTGGTAGAAAAAAATCAGGCTGGAGAGGATCAAGCTGGTCCAGAAGGCGGCGCGCATGTTGGCGAGGAAGGGTTCCTCGAAGCGGGTCGCGGCGAACAGGTGCTCGGACTTGGAGATTTCCACCAAGGGTTCGGCCAGCCAGGCGAAGATCGGCTTGGCGTAGATGAAACAAATGACGAAAACGATCAACCAGAGGCCGACACTTTTGATGAGGCGGTTGCGAAGCTCTTCCAGGTGGTCGAAGAACCCCATTTCATTGGGATCGGTCATGTTATTTCTTTTGTTCCTCGTCGAGATTGATGACGACTTCTTCTACCTGGTCGCTGGGTTGCGGGGTGACCGGGTTGTTGACCAGCTTTTGCGGGGTCGGTGCCGGGGTGGGCGGTGCTTGAGGCGGGACCGGGTTGGCCTGGTTGGCGCGCGGAACGGGTTTATCCAGTTCGTCGCTAATGGAATCAACCAAACCGGTGGTGTTCTTCTTGAATTCGCGCAAGCCGCGCCCGAGGGAACGGCCGATTTCAGGCAACCGCTTGGGGCCGAAAACGAGAAAGGCAACCAACAGAATGACGATAATTTCTTGTAAACCAACTGGGCCGAACATGGACGCTCCTCAAGGACAAATGGCAAAGCACCGGATTTTACCCCAAAACCCGGTTCACAAAGAAGGAATGAACGAAAAAGGGTGGGAAAAGTCCGCGACGAAGGGCATTGCCGGGGGGGGTACTCATGCCGCCGGCCGGCAAAACCCCCAAAAGGTGGGCCGGCTCACAGAGCGACGGCCCAAAAAAAAGGATGCTGTTAAGAAGTACTCCTGTCACAAAACATGCCATACTTATCCGCCACTAATTACGGACCTTTTAATTTTTTCACCATAATCTGGGCCACATTTTTACGCCAAACCAGTCAAAGTCGGATTCTTGACACCTTTTGCCAACTGTGAGAAAGTTTTGCCATCCGTACTTTTCCGTGATGGATACCACACCTCATCCTTTTCTCCTGAAGGGTTCTCTTTACCTTCTGGAATAATGTCTGGTTCTTTTTCCCGCTTAGATCGAGGGTTTAGCCCAGTTGCCGTGTGAAGGATTGCTTTTCCGATCAACGGTGCTTGGGATTTCGCCCATGTTCCCGCTCTGGGCGAAAGAACCACGAGCAGCACCGCGCCCCGTGGTTCTGCTTCAATGACGTTTTTAGATTTATGGCTTCTTTGCCCTGCCACGACACCTTTCACCCACCGAATCACCCTGGTTCCGGTTCTCCCGGAACGGCACGTGATAGCGCTGTCTGTTTCCACCCGCTTCTGATTGCGTCCAGCCGAACCAACCGGCGCCCTGTACCGTGTTTCCCCGCGCTTCGATCAAACGTCGGTACACATCATGATTCAAGATAAAGGTGTTCTTCATGACCCCACAAGAACCGTTCGGCTCATGGTCGGGAACCGAAACTCGCGAAATTCGCAATCTTCTACTTGAACTCAACGCCCGAGGCGTGAAAATCTGGTTAGAGGAAGGAAGGTTGCAAACCCACGCACCGAACGGGTCGCTCAATTCCTCCCTGCAAACGAAGATCGAGGCGGTCGCCGAAGAATTGAAAACCTTTCTCACCAAAAAAGAAAAGGTACTGGAGGATTACGCGCCTTCGCTATCTTTTGCGCAACAACGCGTTTGGTTCCTTGAACAGCTCCAACCGGACAACCAGGCCAACCGACTTCAGGCCACGGTTGACCTGTGGGGACCGCTGTCGGTGGCGACGCTTGAGCGCGCGGTTGCGGGCATTGTCGACCGCCACGAAATTTTGCGGACGACCTTTCCGGTCCGTCACGGCGTTCCCCATCAACAAATTCATGCCCATGCCTCGCTGACCCTCGACCGGCTGGACTGGCGTAATTTCGAACGCGAGGTGCAAAAAGCGCAGCTTAGCGACCTGGCGGCCACCCAGGCCCATGTCCCCTTTGATTTAACGCGTTTGCCGCTGCTACGCCTGTTTTTGATCAGAAACTCGGAAGATCACTACACCTTACTCATGACGATGCACCAACTGGTCGGCGATCAAGAATCGCTGCACCTGTTCTGTCGCGAGCTGGGTGAACGCTACGCGGCTTTCCATGACAGCCAACCGGAGCGCCCGCCCCTCTTCGGCAGCCAGTACTCTGATTTCAGCAGCCGCCAACGGGCCTACCAACTGGAAGACGAGGCGGCCATGAGCCTGGCTTTTTGGGAACGCCACCTCGCGGGCGCCCCGCCGATTCTCGACCTGCCCTTCGACCGTGCCCGCACCCCGCGCCTGCAGTACCACGGCAGCCAAGTCTCCTTCGCGTTGGACATGCTCCAAAGCAGCAACCTGGAAGGCTTGGCCAAGCGGACCGGGACCAGCGTGTTCACGGTCCTGCTGGCGGCCTGGGCAACCTTGCTGTCGCGCCTGTGTCGAACCGACGACTTGGTGATCGGTCTGCCGGTGGTCAACCGCGGCACGGAGGAATGGCAAGGCCTGATCGGACCCTTCGTCAACACCTTACCCCTGCGCCTGCATCCCCATCAGCATTTTACCTTTTTGGCTTTTCTTCAAAAGGTACGCGAAACCTCAATGCAGGCCTTCGAACACGGCGAAATTCCCTTCGAGAAAATTGTCGAAGTAGTTCAGCCGGAGCGCGATCTCAGCCACCATCCGCTGATTCAGGTCATGTTTTCGCTGCGCAACATGCCCAGCGAGGAGCTGTCCTTCGCCAACATCAACGGCACCCTCAACGAATACGAGCTCCAGGCCAACAAACTCGATCTCTCGCTGGTGATGTGGGAGAGTTTGGTGGACGGCAGCTTGCACGGCTCGTTCCACTACAATACAGAACTGTTCGACGCCACCACGATCCAGCGCTGGATCAACCATTTCATTACCCTGGTGGCGGCGATCACGGCCGACAACAAAAAGGCTCTGTGCGACCTGGGTTGGCTCAACGCACGCGAGCACCACGCACTGCTCTCGGCGGGCCGTCCTCGCCCCGAAATGGAACACGAGGCGGGTCTGTTCTGGACCCAATTTGAACAACAGGCCCGACAACGCCCCGAGGTGCCGGCGATCCTCAGTGACCGCGGCAACATGACGCGCGGCAAACTGCTGGCCACGGCCAACCGCCTCGCACTCTACCTACGCGCCCAAGGATTGCAACCCGGCGACCGGGTCTCCTTCTTCCTGGAGGACCACGATTACGTGCCGGTCACTTGGCTGGCGGTGATGCGTGCCGGCGGGGTTTTGGTCCCGCTCAACCCCAACCACTCACCTACCCGCCTGAGCTGGCAGATTCACGACGCCCAAATTCGCGTCATTCTGGTGGAACGCCGCCTGGAAACCCGCCTGCCGCGCCATCGCGTGCTGCAAATTTTTTACGATCAACTGGACGAGGTGCTGGCGGAAGACGACGGTGACGTGGTCGACCTGCCGCTGCCGCGTCCCGATCAAGGCGCCCTGCTGGCCTACACCACCGACAACGAGGGCAACCCGCGCGGCTTGCTGCTCAGCCATCAATTGATTCACAATCACCTTAAAGGCGTACTCGGCTTGTTCCGCTTCCAACCCGGCGACCGCATGCTGCTGCTCAGCCCGCTGGCCCAAGACATGGGCATTGAACAGATTTTGGCCCCGCTGGCGGCGGGCGTCGCGGTGGTGGTTGCCGCCGAAATCCACCAGGACGGCGATTGGTTGACCCACTTGATCGGGGTCCACGCGGTCACCCACTTGATCGCACCGCCGAACCTGCTGCAAAACTGGCTCGACAGCCTGGTACGCGACCAAGGTCACGCCCGCCTACAACACCTGCGCGTGGTGCTCAGCGGCAGCGAAACCCTGGCCCCCGAAATTCTCGAACTGTGGGCGGAAACGCCGCTCAAACACCGCGCCCGCTTGATTAACAGTTACGGGCCCAGTGAGTTGGGCATTTGCACCACGGCCTTTGAAGTACCCTCGACCTGGTTTGAATCCGCGGCGCCCACGCGCATCCCCATCGGTCATCCGCGCGGTTCCTGCTGGGTGGCGGTACTCGACCAACAGGGACAACCGGTGCCGACAGGCGTGCCCGGCGAATTGTGCGTCGGGGGCCGCATGACGGCCGAATTTTTCACCAACCAACCGATGAAAACCGCCGAACTGATGCAACCCGATCCCTTCGGCGGCACGCGCGGCGGGCGTTTGTTCCGCACGGGCGATTTAGCCCGCTTTAAACCGCGTCCCGACGGCTCACCCGGCAACCTCGAATACCTGGGTCGCGCCTCCAACCAAATTTGGGTACGCGGCTACCGCATCGAAACCGGAACGATTGAAACGCTGCTGATCGAACACCCCCAGATCCAGGTGGCGGCGGTGGTCGCGATCCGCGGCAAAGGTTCACAAACCGAACTCATCGCCTTCATCGTGGGCGAAGCAGGCCCCAGCGAAATCCGCGCCTTTCTGGCCGCTCAGTTACCGGCCTACCACCTGCCCACCCGCTACGAATACCGCACGGCGCTGCCCCTGCTGGCCACGGGCAAAATCGACCGCGTCGCGCTGGAACGGGATGCAACCCGCACCCAGCGTTTGCTGGACCCGCACCTCAGCAGTTACCAACCGCCCAACACGCCGGTGGAATCGCTGCTGGCGGCGATTTGGGGTTCGCTGCTGGGCCTCTCCCACATCGGCCGCGGCGATCATTTCTTTGAGATGGGCGGCCATTCGCTGCTGGCGGCCAAGGTTTTGGCGCGCATCCAACACTGCTTCCGCGTCGAGGTGCCCCTGCCGCGGCTGTTCGAACTACCGCGCCTGCGCGATTTGGCGGGCCACATCAGCATGCTGCGCAGCAAAGGCCACCTGCGCCTGCCGCCGATTGATATCATCCAACACAACCAACCCGCGCCACTCTCCTACCAGCAGCGTTACCTGTGGCGCGCCTATCGCCACGGCTTGGCCTTCGCGCGTTATCCGCTGTTTGCGGCGGTTCGCCTGCGCGGCACCCTCAACCAACAGGCCTTGGCCCAGGCGGTCGACGACATTTGGCAACGCCACCATGCCTTGCGTATCCGCGTGAGCGAGGTCGGCCCCGACGCCTACCAAACCATCGCCGATCCCCGCAATGCGAACATGGAACTGATCGACTTTTCCCACCATTCGGTCACCTTGCGCGGCGAGGCGACCCGCGCCCACTTCCGCAACCTGTTCGCGCTGCCGATCGATTTGGAGCACGACCCGCTGATGCGCGCCGGCCTGATTCGCCTGCGCACCGACGATTGGGTGTTTTACCTGAGCCTGCACCCGCTGGCGGGCGACCGCTCCTCGCTGGAACTCATCTTCCAAGAAACCATGCAGCTCTACCGTTGCTTCGACGAGGAACTGCCGGCACCGCTCACGCCGCTCACCTGCCAATACACCGATTTCGCCTATTGGCAGCAGACCAACAAACCCAAAATCCGACGCGCCCACCAGAGCCTCGACCCCAGCCCCCATCACGATCAAGAGGTGACCTGCACCCATCCGCGCCTGCCCATTGACGGTTCGCGCCCGGCCAACCCCAACTACCGCGGTGGTCGCTGGCGCTTCCATTTGGACCAGGAAACCACCAGCTCGCTGTTAACCCTGGTCAACCACCAAAAAACCGACCTGTACAGCGTGCTGTTCAGCGGCTTCGCCACCTTGCTGGGTCGCTACAGCGGCCAAAGCGTGTTCCAAATCGCCATTCCCCACGAAAACCGCGACCAAGCCACCTGCGAACAAACGGTCGGCCCCTTCGCGCGTTACCTGTGGGTCGCCTGTGATTTGGCCGGCGATCCGTCGTTTGTGGACTTGGTGCAGCGGCTCCAAGAAGCGGTGCTGCAAGCCTACACGCACCGCGACGATCCCGAGGCCCTGCAGAACATCGAACCCCGGGGCTCAACCGTGGTTCCGCGCGTCACCATCCAGCAAATCTTCACCCGCGAGTTACCCAACCCGGTGAACCGCCACCTGACCCAGGAATGGTTGGACTTGATTCCCGAACGGGTGTGTTGCGAAATCGGTCTGGAATTCGAACTCAAAGAAGACCACCTGGTGTGCGATTTCATTTTTGCACGCGAACTGTTCAAAGAAACGACGCTGGCCCGCATGAGCCGTCACTGGACGACCCTGCTGCGTGCCGCCGCGCGCACACCGCAACGACCGATTTCAACCCTACCCCTGCTGGGCCGACGCGAATGGGCCGACGTCTTGCGCCAAACCCGGCGCGAACAGGCGCTGGACGCGGGTAACAACGACCAAACCTCGCGTTGGTTCGCCAATGAACACTGGGTCGAACACCAGACCGCGATGATTCGCGGCACTTTTAATATGAGTTACCGGCTGCTGCACCGCCGCGCCGACCAGTTGGCCCAATGGCTGACCCAACAAGGTGTGATGCCCGGTGATTGGGTGGCCTGTTTCTTTGAACCTTCGCCCGAGGCCGTAATCGCGGTGCTGGCAACCTTGAAAATGGGGGCGTCCGTGGCGCCGCTCGACGCCGAGTTACCCATCAAACACCTGACCCGCTACATGCAAGCGGTCAAACCCAAGGTGCTGTTGACCCAGGCCTCGTTGGCCCAAACCGCGTTGCCGCTGGCATCTTGTGCCCGTTTTTGCATGGCGGTTGAGCTGGATACCAAGTGGAGCCAGTCCGAATTCAAGGGCGAGGCGTGGACGGTACCCGAGGTGGACATCGATTTTCCCGCCTATGCGGTGTTTCATCCCGGCGAACCGGAGAAACCGCGCGTGACGGTTGTGAGCCGGCGCGGCTTAATGAATTACCTGGAATGGTTCCACCGCTTTGTTCCCATGGACAGCACCAACATCAGCCTGTGGCGTTCGAGCCTCGCCCACGACAGTTGTTTTTGGGAGATTCTGGCCCCGCTCAACAGCGGCGCGATTCTGGTCATCCCGGAAGAGGCGGTACAGGGGCGCAGCAAAAACCTGGCGCGCACGATTCACCAACACCAGGTTACCCACTTACACGTCTACCCTTCCCTGTTGAGCCATTTGCTGGACGAGGTACAAGACGCGCGCCTCGATTCGTTGCGTTGCGTGATGACCAGCGGTCAATCGCTGTCGATGCCGCTGCAGGACCGCTTCTTCCACCGCTTCTCGGCGGGAAAAACCACGCTGCTCAACCTATACGGCCCGGCCGAGTGCGGCATCGAAACCTTGGCCTGGACCTGTCGTCCGCGACGGGTTCCCCTGGTCGGCGAACCCATCGACCGCATGGAAGCCTACATCCTCGACGCCCATTTCCGACCCGTTCCCGCGGGGGTACCCGGTGAGTTGTACCTGGGCGGCGTCGGTTTGGCCTTGGGCTACTGGGACGACGCCGAACGCACCGCCGAACGCTTTGTGCCCCACCCGTTCTCTAAGCAGGCGGGGCAACGTTTGTTCCGTACCTATGAACGCGCCCGTTTCGTACCCGGCCCGGCGGGTCAATCTAATGTGATTGCGCTGCTGGGCTCCACCAAACGACAAATTAAGGTGGACAACCGCCGCGTGGATCTCAGTCAAATCGAGGCCCATCTGCGGTACCACCAAGGCATTAAAGACGCGGCGGTGCTGCCGCAGTACGACCGTCACGGCGGCGCCGTATTAACCGCGTTTGTTGAGCCGGATCGGCCCGCGATGGAACAAGAGGCCTTGGCCCATTGGGAAGCGCAGCCGGGAGAGGCCCGTAAGCAGGCGACCCTGGGCAGCTTGCGCGAATGGTCGCGCTACGTCGGCAAAGGTGCGATCACGGTGCCGGAATGGCGCGAATCGCTGGAGCAGGCGGCCCACCGAATCCGCGCCTTAAAGCCCAAACGCGTCTTGGAAATGGGTTGCGGCATGGGTTCTTTGATGGCGCGGGTGGCACCCCATTGCGAGGTCTACCATGCCTGCGAGGACAGCCCTGATTCCCTAAAACAGGCGCGCGCGGTGCAGAACACCCAACCTGAGCTGGCCCATGTGCAGCTTGAGGCACGCGCGGTTAATCAGTGGGACGGCTTGGACGCGGGTTACTATGACGCGGTGATTTTTCCGTCCCAGGTGCACTTCTACCCCAGCCTGGAATTTCTGGCCAACGTAATTGAACACGCGGGTCGCGTGCTGCGGCCGGGTGGTTTTATTTTCTTCGACGGCATTCGCGATTTGCGCTTGTTGGAGGCATACCACGCCATGCAGCAAATGCGTTTGGCTGATCCCGACACCACCGTCGAGGAGTTGCGCGCGCGCATTAAGGACCAAACCGCGCGTGAAGAGAACCTGTTGCTTCACCCCTACTACTTCTTCGATTTGCAGGAGAAGCTGCAACCGCTGGAGCACGTTCAAATCTTGCTGAAACGCGGTGGGATGGCCAACCAGATCAACGTGTTTAGCTACGACGTGATCCTGCATTTCGGCATGCACCCGGAATCGCAGGAGAACCTGCATTTCGAGCATTTGCCGCCCTACAGCGACACGGCCATGTTGACCCGCGCGTTGACCATGCGTCAGGGGGATTTGGTGATGATTCGCGGTTTGCGCCACGCCGGCATTCACGAGGCGCGGGAGCGTTTGCGGCTGATTGAAAAAGCGCGACCGTATATGACCGTGGAAAAATTGCAGCGCGATTTGGCGCGTCGCGAGGTGGTCGGCCTGGATCCCGAGGTGGTTCGCCAGGCCAGCAACGAGCACGGTGCCAAGTTGAGCATCGCGGAAAGCCGCGAGGCCGGTTTGTTCAGCGTGCTGTTTCGCCGTGCCCATGCCGTGGCACGCCCCATTGCCTGGGATGCACCGCGTCCGGCGGCGGTCGCGGAGGTCAAGCAGTTCAGCAACGATCCGCTGCACAACAAATACAGCCGCCGTTTGTTGCCGGAAGTAAAAGCCTTGCTGAGCGCGGAGCTACCGCCGTTTATGGTGCCGCGCGAATACCATCTGGTACCGCAATTCCCACGGGAGAAAAACGGGGCCGTCGATTTGGAAAAATTAACCGGCATGGTGCCACGCGATTAATAAGCCCTAATGGGTGACCAACAAAAAACGCCCGGTGTGCCGATGCGGCATGCCGAGCGTTTTTCAGTGTCCCTTCGTAGCGCGTCTAACGGATCACGATCTGAAGCGTGAAATTCGAGGACGTTTCATAACCGTTGACACCGATGTAATAGGTGCCGGCCGCGTCCATGCCACAGTGTTCGTTGCTGGTTTCTTCATAGGGCCGGCAATCGAAATCTTCGGACGTGGGACGCGTCTCGCGGCGTACGTAGAGATCGGCGTCGCCGTCACCCGCCATGGTCACCTCCAAGCCCGCCGCGGTCGTAAACGGGCCGTAGTAAAGCCATTCACCCGCGGCAACCGTGCCGCGTTCGGTGATCGCGGTGCTGTCGCCGGGTTCAACCGGGGGCGCCATGGCCGCCGCAAAACCGGCTTCCGGTTCGAGGCCGATGTAAATCATTGCTTCCTCGTTCCAAACACTCTCGGAACCGCGTGGTTGCAGATGAAACAAATCGTAGTACCCGTTGGCGTGGCCGGCCCAACCCCAGTTCACGTGGACCAATCCACCGGCGTTGTAGCCGTCGATCAGGAAGGCGTGGCCGTCGCCGTTTTGGTTGCGTGCCATGTGCAGAACGGGGCGGCCCTGGTCCAGTTCATCAATCACCATTTGGTACCATTCCGCATCGGAATACAGTTTAAAGCCGTCGCCGGTGGCACGCAGGGCGACGTACATTTTGCGGCGGGAAATGTTGTTGTAACCAAAAGCGTAACGAACCGCGTTTTCGAGCTGTTTGCCACTGGCGGGGCTGCCGTCACCCAAATCGAACTGAACGTTTAGTGCGACGCCGACCCAGTACAAAAAGGTCGCCACCGTGTCTTTTTCGCGATTGCTCGCGCCGTCGAGGCTGTTGGGCATGTTGGCCCAGTCGAAACGCACCGCGGTCAGGTCCACCTCGGTTTGATTGGGTTGCAGGCTGTCATTGTCCTGCGCGTAAACCACTTCTTTGACGCCATGATCGCGATAGCGGTAGTAATTGAGCAATTGGGCCAGGGCCAGGGTGGTGCAGCCGGGATAGGTGGGTTCACCGTTGAGCGTGGGCGTGGCGCGATTGTAGGGGGCGCCTTGACCCCATTGGGATTGAATCATAGGCGGTACCGCGGCGGTTGCGGCCGACCCGATCAAAGATAAGACCAAAAGAACAAACGAAAAACGCATGGTAAAAAGCTCCTCACCCGCATCGCCGTGTGATTCGCGGGAAAAACACCCGCACGTGGCGCGGGAAAAAACATCCGCGAGCGCAGCGGGAAAACCACCCACAAGCGCCACGAGTGGAACGGCATTCTACGTCATGGCGACGCCATTTCAATGTTACGCTTTGGCAACACTCTTGCGTTTTCGTGGGACAAACCATTTACCGGGCCGGACAGCTTGATCCGGCGGGCCGTCCCCTAGCATACGGCTTTGGTGGCGACGGCCTATCCCTCGGTGTTGTCCTTGATCAGCGTCGCCCCTTCGACGATTTCGGTAAAGGCACGCAGGGTGTGAATCAGGCTGTAGAGCAGGATGCCGTGGTGATCGCGCAGTCTGAGGCGATCCAAATCTTCTTCCACCGTTTCAAAGGTCTCGGCCACCCCGGAAATCAACAAAACCACCCCCACCACCAACTGGGTGTAGGGATGACTAAGAACATAATGCAGTTTTTTGAGCATGGGAATGCCTCCAATCAAATGTTGCAACAGCGCTTTTTCTTAACCATCGTCGCCGCGGCGGGGAACAGAACCCCTTCCCCAAAATTCCACCTTTTTGGCACCGTGAAACGGTTGTTCATTATGTGGCGCTCCTTTTGATATTTTTGTAATATATCAAGAGCAAGTTTCTATGCCGTCGTTTTTTCCTGGTGTTATGATTTGCGGATCAATTGAATGGTTTCCCGCTTTACCGGGCGACACCGCCCCCTGGGTTTTAACCGAAGTGGCGCTAAAGCGATTGATTTTGGCTAAAGATCTGAAGCGAAATGGCTTGGGAAAAACGAGCCGGGGTCGCGCCCGACCGCATCCGTTGGCCCTGAGCATTTTCACAGGCCGTTGCAGCCCAGAGGTTTCGCTAAAATCACCGCGCGTTATCGCGCTTCTTAGGTTTAAGGTCTCGTCCCAGCATTTTTTTATCTTAAGAAGGGTTCTCTATGGTTTATCTCGTTACGATCATGTTGTATCTCGGCATCTTGATTGCCATGGGCGTGGTTAAGTCCCGAAAAATCAAGACCCAAAGTGATTTCGCCGTGGCCGGACGCAGCCTTTCACCCTGGGTATTGGTCGGCACCATGTTGGCCACCTGGGTCGGCACCGGTTCCATTCTCGGCAACGCGGGCAAAGCCTACGAAATCGGCCTGGCCGGCCTGCTGCTGCCCTTGGGCGGGGTGTGCGGCGTCGCCGTGCTCACCCAAATCGCCGATAAGGTACGCGGCATTGAGAAATTCACCGTTCCCGAAATCATCGGCGACCGTTATGGGCAAACCGCACGCGTGTTGAGCGTGATCGCCCTGGTTGCCGCCTACATGGTGATCGTGTCCTACCAGTACAACGCCGGCGGCGCGGTGCTCCACACGGTACTCACCGACGACGCGGGCCAAAGCATGCTCTCGCTGGAAGTCTGCACCCTGATCGCGGTAACCGTGATCATCCTCTACACCATGTTGGCCGGCCTGGTCAGTGTCGCCTACACCGACGTGGCCAACGGTGTCATCATGACGCTTTCTTTTATGATCGCCCTGCCGATTCTGTGGCATACCGCGGGCGGTTGGAGCGGGATGGAAGAAGCCTTTGCCGCCACCGGTCGCGAAAGCCACATGCAGATTTGGGGTGTTTACTCTACCTTTGATTTCATTAATTTCATGTTGCCCCCGTTCCTGCTGGCCATGGGTGACGCCAACATGTACCAACGCTTTTCAGCCGCGACAAGCAGCAAAGGCGCCAAAACCGCCACCATGTTTTTGGTGGTGGCCGTGATCTTTATTGAAGGGGCGATCATCAGTTCCGCTTGGATCAGTTCCTCCATGATCGAAAACGCGGAAAACGGACGCCACGTCTTGATTTACGCCTCGCACCGCTACTTGCCGACTTTCCTGGGCGCGATCATGCTCACCACCATGGTCGGCATCATCATCAGTACGGCGGACTCCTTCCTGCTGGTCCCCTCCACCACGCTGATGCGCGACGTCTACCTGCAGTACATCAACCCGGACGCGGACGACCGCAAAATCGTCTTGCTGAGCCGCTTGCTCGTTCTGGCATTGGGGATTGTGGCCTACGTGGTTTCGCTGGGTTTCGCCCAAAGCGCGACCTTCTTTGACAAGGCGCTCTACGCTTATACCATTTACGGCGCGGCGATCACGCCGTCGTTGGTGGCGGCCTTTTTCTGGAAACGCGCGACCGGCGCGGGTGCGGTTGCTTCGATTACCGCGGGCACCGTGGTCACCCTGCTGTGGAAAGAAGCGGGATTTGTTCAGGACTTGGTACCGGCCGCGATTTACCAAAACTGCGACGCGGTATTACCCGCCATTTTCACCTCGATGCTGTGTTTGGTCGGCGTGAGTTTGGCCACCGCCAAACCCGAACGCCAAACCGAGGCCTAGGCCGCGTTGGCTCACGAGGGGCGCGTCGGCTGCGACGCGCCCCGTTCCTCACGCCCCGCCAACCAAAGGACCGCCCATTTCGCGCTACAATTGTGCGAACATCACCCCAAAGCGTTGCACCTTTTTTTCGCCGGCACGCCCTATGGCCAGGGTTATCTTCTGGTTAAGCGCGAATGGTTCCCGCCGGGAACAAAATCCGCAACCCGCGAGTCACCCGAGCCACAAAAAGATGGAACGCCAGGTCGCGGACCCGCCGAGTCGGCGCGCGTTTTGGGTTAACACCATTGGAGGACATGACATGTTTAAGAAGTTGGCATCTGAAGCGTTAGGTTTAAGCGATATCGGCAAGGTCGTCCCCCCCTCGGATTACGACAAGGTCGAATCCGACGATTTCATCCTCAAGGAAGACGGTGAAAAGATCTACTTCCTGATCAAGTCCAAGGCGGACGAATATTGCTTTACCAACCTGTCCCTGCTGCACTTGGACGGCGACTCCGCGCTGAGCAAAAAACGCGCGCTGAAACGCTACAGTTTTCACGATTACACCATCGCCAAGGTTTGGCTCGAAACCGCCGGCACCGTTGACTTAGATGTGGAACTCAAATTCAGCATCGGCGGCGAGCATTTTTCCATCGACATCATCAAATCGCAAATCGACCAAGTAAAAGACCTCTACAAAGCGCTGTACCGCATTGCCTCTATTCAGGAAACCAACCGCGACATGCATGCCTTCGCGGAAGAATCACTGAACACCACCCTGGGCACGGTCAAAAGCGGGTTTGGCGACAGCCTTAAAATTGAAACGGTTTCCGCGCTCAACGAGTACGCGTTCGCGTGGAAGAAAAAAGCCTACACCGAATACAAACGCAAAGATTTCGGCGACGTCTTCGAAAAGTACATCAACAACTAACGAGGATCGGGTTGAACGGGCCTTTGCGTGGCTCGTTCAATCTGCCGGCGATTTTGGTTGTTCCCCTCTTTGGCTGGGTGCCGCCGCGGATGATGCCGTCGCTTCGTTGGGCTGGGTCCAAAATTAATTTGAATCAGGATCGCCGGAACTACGGCACCATCCGCATGCGCGATCCATCACACAAGGGAAACGCTCACCCCCGCCTATCCTCATTTCATCCCAGCATCCTAAGAAATTCCGAACACCAACCCAAGCCACCTAGGCAAACACACCCGGTCACCACCATCCACCCAACCCGCAATCGCCCATCCTCACGCTATCTTTTTCCAAAAAAGGTTTACCGGATTTCCCTCTGAAAAACACGTTAAGTGGTAAGGCTCTCATTCCGATTGATCTAGCAACAAACAATCCCGCTCGGAACCAAAGCCAAACCATGGTTGATAAAGTCATTTTTTCAGGCCTACGAGGAAATCCCCATGATTGTGCTCAATTGCCCCCACTGCAAAAAACCGGCAACCTACGCGGAAACCAATCCCGCCACACTCGATTGCCCCCATTGCGAAAAATCCTTTAAAAGTTTGGGCCGACTCCCCAAACCGGATTGGTCCATCGATATGGGCGAACGTTTTTACAATGAACGGGTCGCGCCGGCACGCCTTCCCAAACGGGCATGTGGCTATTGCGGCAAGACCTGCAAGAAGAATGAGTACGCCTGCGGTCGCTGCCTGTGCGACCTCAACCAAGTGGCCACGGTCAATGTCAAACAATGGATGATGGATCTGGACGTCGATCCCGATCCCAGCGTGATCAAGGCCTACCAAGCCTTGGGCGAGCTCGACATCGACGAGGAAGAAGCGCTGATTCGTCTGTTGCGCATGCATCCGCGCGCCGCCCGCGACATGGGTGCCTCGGTAGAACTGGCCGAACGCATGCAGTACATGGAACCCCCACCCCGCTCCGAGGCCGCCAAGAAGGTGTTGGCCCAGGAACGGGCCGACGATTACGACGCCGACGATTCCTGGCAAGAAGAAGCCTTTCACGCATCCCTTAAGGGCCGTGTCTTTTATCTCCTCGCGCTCGGGGCGCTTTTTTACGCCGCCTCGGCCACCATCGGTGTCGCCTTAATCGCGTTCGGCATCGGCATGGTTGTCTGGGGCAGTATTGCCCTGCTCAAATTCGCCATTGTCCCCATGGGCGTCGGGGCCGGCCTACTTTGGGCCATCGCGCCACGCTTCGACCGATTCGACCCTCCCTGGCCGGAACTCACCGAGGAAGAATATCCCCGCTTGTTTGCCGTCATTCGCGAAATTGCCACCAAAACCGGCCAAAAAGAACCCGATCATGTTTATGCCGTCCCCGATGTGAATGCCTTTGTCGCCCAACGCGGTGGGTTGTTGGGGTTCGGCGGCAAACGCATCATGGGCATCGGCTGGCCCCTGATGCAGGCCTTTACCATCTCCGAGTTCAAGGCCGTCTTGGCCCATGAATTCGGCCACTTCCACGGGGGCGACACCCAACGCGGTCCCCTCATTTACCGCATCCGTGAGGCGATTGGTCGCATGCTCAACCGCATCGAGGAAGATGAAGAACAAACGGGCAACAAACTCTTCATTTGGTTTGCCAATCACTTTATTGCGCAAAGTAAAATCGTGTCGCGTCGCCAGGAATACAATGCGGACGCCCTGGCCGCAAAAGTGATGGGGCCGACCGCCGTTATGAACGGCTTCCACAAAATCATGGGGGTCTCAATCGCGTTCAACCAATATTTCAAAACCGAGGTCGACCCGATTTTGGACGAGGGCATGCGGGTCCCCCTCGCGCAAGGGTTCCAAGGGTTCCTTGAAAGCGAGGCCACCCAAAAGCTGCTTGAGACCACCACCGACTTCTCTCAATTTCATACCGACGCCCATCCCTTCGACAGCCACCCCCCCACCGGCTACCGCATCAAAAACGTGGCCCGTTTCGAGGATCCGGCCATCCCGCCGGAAACAGAACGTGCCGTGACCCTGCTCGGCGATCTTGAAGCACTGGAAGAAGCGACCTACGCCTCCTTTAACCCGGAAGTCGGTTTTGCCGATTTCCCGCGCTTCGAATGGAACGAGGTGATCGACCGCTTTTACCTGCCTTATTGGAAGGATTTACTGCACCACCATCAGGCGCGTTTGGAAGGTTTGTGCCTGGGCGATCTGCCCAAACTCTTCCGCGACCCGGAACCCCATGTCTCAGATTGGGGCATCGACCTGAGCGATTACACCCAACAGGAAATGGGCGACCTCTTTTTCACCCCCTTCCGTGCCGGCTTGGCGGTTGCTTTGACGGAACGAGGCTGGACCCTTCAAACCAAACCAGGGGACCCCTTTACCGCGACCAAGGACGGCAGGACCATCATATTAAATGATCTGGTCACCGGTGCCCGCGAGCAGGAAGTGGATCCACTGTGGACCGAACTGGTCGCCGAAACAGACTTGGCCACGGTGAAACTGACGGACTTGGGCGCGCCCGAGCAACTGAAAAACCACCGCAAACGCATGCAGCTTCAAACCAAAAAGCCGCCGTTGCGCGCGCTGTTCCCCACACGGGACCGCATCATCATGACCTGGACGGCGGTGCTTGGGTTCCCCCTTGCTTTCGGACTGCTCATCCTTGATCTGGGCCTGGTTAATTGGCTCGCCCTCCTTGTCTTGGCCATGCCTTTTATCACGGCCGTGACCCTGCCCATCCTGCAATACCGCATCGCTCGCCGCGGCCTGGGTCACTGGGTGATGGACGAGGAAACGGTGCAATTCACCGTGGGCGAGCAAAGTACCGCCATTCGCTTCCAAGACGTGCAAGAACTCAAAATGCGCAAGGAGGTCGTGGCCAACGACGAAGAAGAGTTCGGTATCTGGTGGACCATGGACATCCGGTCGGCAAACGAAACCATTCATATCAGCCATTTTCGCGAGGCCGGCCAAAGCGGGGTGCTCGCCGAAGAAATGATCCAACGCTTGGGCATTTGGCGCGCGGATACCTGGGTCAAACAGATCGACAACGGGGGAACCGCGGCCGGCCAAGGCTGGAAAGCGGACCAATACGGTTTGCAACTGCCGAGGCAAAGTGAACCTCTCCCCTGGGATACCTTGGCCAAACCAAGCTGGAACGGCGATTCCATCGTGTTCCATCAAAGCGGCCGCATCGCCCCCGCCCTCACCCTGCCGCACCATGCTCCCGAGGCGATGACCCTGTGGTGGATCGGGATCGACAAGGCAACCTTTGAGGGACAAACCTCCGCGCTCGGCGATTACCTGCACAGCGAGCGACGTCGCACCGGCTACGGCTTCATTTTCAGTATGATCGGCAGTGCCACCGCCTTCTTCGCGACCATGGCCTTCCTCTCGAGTGTTGCCAAGGGCGACAACCTCGCGGTAAGCCTACCCGCCTTCGCGGCATGTGCGGCGGCATATGCCGCGCTGAGCTTTGCGACCTTCCGGCTCCGGTTCCGTTCCAAGGTGCACGCCCATGAAAATGGGGTTCGGATCAGCGGTTTATGGGGAACCAAAACCGTCAATTTTGACGAATTGATCGGGCTAAGATACACCTACAGCGACAGCGACCCGCAATTCACGACCGTATGGCTGCGAGATAGGCACAAACGCTTGAAGTTCAAATACAACGCCGTGGAGGATCAATTTATCAACCACATCGTGCACGGCGGGGCCAGGGCCGTGGCCCGCAATGCCTTCAACCAAATCGCTGAAGGCGGTGATTGGACGTGGAGTGGAAAAATTTCCATCAACCGCGAGGGCGTCACCGTTTCCGGTAAAAACGGTTTCAAGATTCCGTTGCACAAGGTGCGTTACGGCCCGGACGGCGATCAAACCGTGGTCATGCACGAGACCAAAGAGGAACTGATCACCGCCTACGACGCCGACAACGAGAACGGCTTGGCCGGGATGTACTTGCTCAAATTGCTGCAAGAAGCCGACGGCATGCATCGCGAAGGTGAGCCACCCGTTCGACGAGCATCGCGTTAGCGGCCGGCCTAGCCCGATTTGTCGCGCGGCGGTTGTCGTGAATTCACAATCACCGCCGCGGGAAGGGTCGGATTCTGCTAGATTGGAACATGTTGTCTTGCCAAAACCTGTTTGGATTTATGTCGGGGGCCGGGATGTTCGAAGACTTTGCCGATATTCATGTTTATATCGAGGTTATGCGGGGCGGGACCTTGGCCGCCGCGGCCGAGAAATTGGATCGCACCGCGGCTTCTGTCGGCCGTCGTATCCGCGCGATTGAGAAAAAGGCGGGCGCTCAATTATTTACCCGCAAAGGACGTCGCTTGCTACCGACCCGCGAGGGCGAGCTGATTTTCGAATTCGCGCGCCGCATCGCCGAGGAGTTGGAAGGCGCGGAGGCCCAACTCAAACACTTGGCGGGCCCTTCTTCCGGTCATTTGCGCATCACCGCGCCGGTGTTGCTTGGCCAAGCTGTGTTCAGCAAATTGGTGCCGGAATTTATGGCCGACAACCCGGAATGTATCCTGTTTACCAACCTCACCAACCGCGCCATCGATTTGGAGGAAGAGGGTTACGACATCGCCTTGCAAATCGGCGCCACCCACCGGGAATCCTTAACCAGCGAATACTTGGGCACGCTGGAAACAGGCATTTACACGGCCGCGCGGGGGACCTGGAGTTACTGCGCCGATTTCCGCCATCCCAGCGAACTGGTAGGGCTGCCGGTGATGCAGTTCTCCAACGACGACCACCACGCCGACATATTGCGGCTCAACGGCCCACGCGAGGTCGCCATGGAAGTGGGCGTGCGCGAATTGATTGTTTCCACCGACACCCAGACCCTGATCAGCGCGGTTCATAACGAGCTGGGTTTGGCGGTATTGCCGACCTTTGCCGGCCACCCCGGTGTTTATACCGGCGAATTGAAACGGGTCCTCCCCGATTGGTATGTTGCCCGCGAGTCGGTTTCCATTGTGTTGCCGACCCGGCGGCTGATTCGCCCCGTGGTGCGCGCATTCTTGAATTTCATTCACAAACGGGTCGGCAGCGCCATGCTCAAGGTGGACCTCTAACCCGAGGCTTGGTTGGGCCGGCCTTTTCCCATGAGGCGAATGCGGATTGTCCGCGTATAAAAATTGAGACGTATTTTTATAGAAAGGTGAAACCATGACCGTTCGTATGCTTGCAATCTGCCTGATGCTCGGTGCCTGGTGCCACGCCGCCGATTTACTGGTGGCCCCAGCCGGCGCAGCTTACGCCACGATTCAGAGCGCCTTAAACGACGCACAGCCCGGGGACCGGGTCGTGGTAGCAAGTGGCGAATACCGTGAGCAACTGGTATTTCCGCGTAGCGGCACAGCCCAGGCGCGCATCGAACTGATCCCGGGCGACGGTCAAGCGCCGATCCTCGACGGTTCAGATTTTAACGGCGGCACCATGGTGCTGATGGAAAACCGTTCCTTCGTGAGCATTGATGGTTTTGAAATCCGTAATTTAAGCAACATTAACGACGGCTCCGGGGTGCGCGTCTTGGGTTCCGGGCAAGGGGTCCAAATCCGCAACAACCGCATTCACAACTTGCGTGGCAACGACGCGATGGGTATCACCGTGTACGGTACCGAGGCCGAGGCGATCCGCGACATTGTCATCAGCGGCAACCACATTTACGACTGCGACCCGGCGCGCAGCGAGGCCTTGGTCCTGAACGGCAACGTCGACGGATTTCAGGTGGTCGACAACATCGTGCGCGACGTGAACAACATCGGCATTGATTTTATCGGCGGCGAAACGAGCATCAACCCAAACCAGGACTTGGTGGCGCGCAACGGCTTGTGCGCGCGCAACACGGTCGCGCGCGCCAATTCGAACTACGGCGGCGGTTACGCGGCGGGGATTTACGTCGACGGCGGTCGCGACATCATCATCGAACACAACCGCGTCACCGACTGTGATTTGGGCATTGAGATCGGCGCGGAGAACGCGGGTTTGGTGGCGAGTGGCATCGTGGTGCGCAACAACTGGGTGTACCGCAACCAGAAGGTCGGCATCGTGTTTGGCGGCTACGATCAGAGCGTGGGCCGCGTGCAGAACTGTTACTTCCTCAACAACACGCTGTTCGAAAACGACACCCTCGGCGAAGGAACCGGCGAGTTTTGGATTCAATGGGCCTCGGCCAACGTGATTGCCAACAACCTGGTGGCGGCGGGAACCCAAGGCGTGTGGTTGTACTCGGAAGGTGGCAACCAAGGCAACGCGGTCACTAACAACCTGTGGGACGCGCCGGCACGTTCGGCGGCGACCTTCACCTGGGTCGGCCAGGTTTTTGAGGGTCTGTCCGGCTTCCAACAGGGTACGGGCCAAGGAACCAATGGGTTGTCACGCCCGGCGGGTTTGGTTGACCCGGCCAACTTCAATTTCCACTTGGATTTCGGCTCGGCGGCGATTGACGCGGGCGACACGGTTTACGGTGAATTGCTCGGCGAAACGGACATCGACGGTGAGGCCCGCATCGCGGAACAAAGCATCGACATCGGCGCGGACGAATTCGAAAGCCTGCCCGGCTGCTTCTACCCCACCTGCACGGCCTGGCGCGAATTCGGCACCACGCTCTGCGGCGAGACCGGCCTGCGCACGGTACTCGAACTGGTCAGCCTGCTCAACGCCACCTGCCCATGCCCGTAAGCGGATGAAGCAGCGGATCAGCCCGGAACAAAAGTGCGATTTCCGGTGGCCCTGATGCGGCGGCCGGCGCGCCCTAGCGAGAGGAACATGAATCGAAAAGGCCCGTGACCCTTTATGAAAGACCAAGATTATCTGCCCGAAAAACCACAGAGTAACGAACCGCGGGCCAACCGTGGCACCGCTTCGGAAAACACACCGCCTGACCTGGTGTCGTCAGGGGAATCATCCAAACCCACGAGCGACTCGGAGACGGCACGCAACCTAGGCAAAGGTTGCCTCGCCGGGGGTCTGGTTTTTTTTATCGGAAACCTCATTTTCCTTAGCCTCTCTATTTTGGTAATGACCCACCTTGATCAAACGAAGGAAACAAGCGGCTTTGTTTACCAGTTCGCGGTTGGCTTGGATACATTCGGCTTCCCCATGTTGTTCGTCTTGCCCGTTGTCGCTTTTTTGTTCTTTTTCAGAAGACGGTCCACTGCCTCAACCAAACACAACCCCGATCACTGAACGATGCGGTTCGGGGGCATCTTTTCACAGGCGCTATTGCCGCGGGCCGCACGGTAACGATCACGATTAACTCAGATTGACCAACTTAATTCAATTTCGCTTGGTTGATGCGTAATTCAGACACGGCGGATTGCAAATGGGGAACGACCTCGGCTTCGAACCAGGGGTTTTGTTTGAGCCAGCGGTTGTTGCGGGGGCTGGGGTGGGGCAGCACCAGGCGGTGCGGCCAGGATTGGCGCCAGTTCTTGACTTGGGCCGTGAGGGGGCCGGTTTGGCCGGTGTGGTATTTGAGGGCGTAGGTACCAAGGATGAGGGTGAGTTGTACGTTGGCGAGTAAGGCCAGGACGGGTGCGCGCCAGGCCTCGGCGCATTCGGGGCGCGGTGGCAGGTCGCCGCTTTTGCCGGTGCCGGGGTAACAGAATCCCATCGGGACAATGGCGAAACAGCGTGGATCGTAAAAGGTGTTGCGGTCGACGCCCAGCCAGGCGCGTAAGCGGTCGCCGCTGGGATCGTCGAAGGGGACGCCGCTTTCGTGGACGCGGCGGCCCGGTGCCTGGCCCGCGATGAGGATGCGCGCGGCCGGGTCCACCTGCAACACGGGTCGCGGTCCCATCGGCAGGTGCGCGGCGCACAGACGGCAGTTTTTGATTTCTTGGAGCAAGGGGTGGTCGGTCACGGGTGTAACTCGCATGCGGTCAAAGTGGGATGGGGCCTTCTCTTTGGTCGATTATAGTGATAAAACAGGCTGGGTCATATTGACCTGTATTTCTTTTTATTTTGGCTCCCCTTTGTTTCGCTTCTTTATTTTCACATCCAAAGGTATACACATCCTATGACAATCCATGATCCTGAGCCCGAAAACCCCTCCCCTTTTGCGCCTCCCGAGGCCGATCCTTCGCTTGAAAACAACACACCTTCACGTGGCCCCGGCAAGGCGTCGCCGCCGGTAAAAAAAGAATGGCCGCGTATGCGCGCCCTGCTCGACGGTGGTTGCGCCGGCTGTTGGGTTTATTTTGGCGGCACCCTGCTTGTCGGGCTTTTGTTGCTCCCACTCCGTGTATATATACAACACGGCCAAGCAGACACCAGCAGTCTTGAAAAGATACCCGAAACGGTTAGGATGATTGTCGCACCGATCCTTTTCGTGCTCGGCTTGATCATTTTTGGGATTGTTCTATGGGAAAGCCTGCGATCATCCAAAAAGTAATCTACGACGCGTCTAAGCCACATCGGACGGCGTTCATTTGCGAGGACCTTCGGTTTTAACCTGTTTTCCCTGACGGGCTTGGGTTATGCTGCCTGGGTTCAAACAACCCCATCACCCCCACCCGGAGGTAGGCCTCGTGTTTCCGTCACTTCAAGCCACAATCCAAGCGCTGATCGCCCAAAATGTTGCCACGCCGCTCCCCGAGGACCGCGTTGCTTTGTTAACGCCCATCGCCGAGATGGTTGGCGCCAAACAGGCCGCGGGCGACCCCGTTCGCATGATTTTCATCTGTACCCACAACTCGCGCCGCAGCCATTTAAGCCAGGTTTGGGCTCATGCCGCCGCCCATTACCATGGGGTTCCCGGTGTGTGGACCTTTTCCGGGGGCACCGAGGCCACCGCGTTTAACCCCAACGCGGTGCAAGCCTTAACCGATCAGGGTTTTGTGGTCACCCGCGAAAGCGACGGCGCCAACCCCCGCTACCGCGTGGTTTTTGACCCGGCCGAACCGGCCGCCGCGGCCTTTTCCAAGCGCTATCAGGACGAACCCAACCCGCGCGCGGGTTTTACCGCGGTGATGACCTGCACCGAGGCGGACGCGGGTTGTCCGATTGTTTCCGGCGCGGAACACCGCTTTTCGCTCCCCTATCAGGATCCCAAGGTCTCGGATGGAAGCGGTCGGGAACCTGAAATCTATCGGGAACGCGCCGACCAAATCGCCCGCGAAATGCTTTTTTTGTTCGACAAAGCACGCCGCTAGCGCCGAAGTTTTTCTGCGACCCAACCCACCTCTTTTTCGACCTAACCCAAGACATCAAAGGTCTTAGGGTTAAGCTGCGAATTCCGGCTTGACAACTTAGTGTCAAAATAACACAATGTTTAACAGCAACGCCGAGGAGGTCTTTATGACGGTTTCGCTTGAGCGCCTGATCCCCAGCTTACCCACGCCCATCGATCAACAACGGGTGATTGTACGCCGCGCCGACGGCCTCCACCTGGAAACCCGTAAACTGGCCCCACCCGGAGCGGGCGAAGCGCTGGTGAAAATCGAGGCCGCCGCCCTGTGTCGCACCGACTTGGCCGCGGCCGAGGGCGCGATCCACGTGGACGCGGGGCGCGTGTTGGGCCATGAAGCGGCCGGGGTGGTGCTTGCGACCGGCCCGGACAAACCGATTGCGGTAAACACCCGGGTGGCGATTAATCCCCTGACCACCTGCGCAACCTGTCGTGCCTGCCGCGCCGGCGAAGCGCAAAACTGCTTACGCCCCAGGTTTTTGGGTTTGGACCGCGACGGGTGTTTCGCCGATTACGTGGTCTTGCCGGCGGCCCAACTGGTGGCTTGCCCCGGCGCGGGTGATCCCCTGCGGCGCGCGTATTTTGAACCGCTCGCGGCGGCCTTGGGTGTGTTTGATGCACCACTCCAGCGCGACAGCCGCATTTTGTTGGTCGGCCGCAACCGCATCATCGGCCTCACCAACACCCTGTTGCAGCGCGCGGGTTACCGCAACCTCGAATGCCGCGCCGCCCCCGATCTGGCCGGGCTCCCCACCAACCGATTCGATATCGCGGTGGAGAGCGGGCTCGACGCTGATTTGGCGGCGCAACTGGTGCGCGTGTTGCGGCCAGGCGGCTGTTTGGTGTTGAAGACGCGGCACAATGCGCCCGTGGCCGTGGATGTCGCCGCGGTGGTTGCCAAATCATTGACGCTGAAAGCCTGCCGTTACGGCTCGTTTGCACGCGCCGCGGAACTCACCGCCGATCTCAGCTTCCCGCTGGAACCCCTACTCGGGCCGGCCTTTTCGCTGCAACGTTTTGAATCCGCTTTTGCAGCCGCCTCAGGTGGCGAGAAACGCAAGGTATTCATCGACCCCACCCTACCCGAATGAACAGGCGGCAGCATGTGTGGACTCATTGCAGGTTTTCGAGCAAAGGGCGGCTTCCGACCCGGCGACCTCGCCTCGGCCCTAAATATTCTGGCCGCACGGGGCCCTGACGAACGCGGCGAACGCATTCTGGCCGACGGCCGTGTCGCCCTGGGCCACACCCGCCTGGCCATTGTCGGCATCGCGGACGGTCGGCAACCGCTGCATCTGCCGGAACGCGGGCTCTGGGCGGTAGTCAACGGCGAGTTTTACGATCACGCGGCGCAACGGCGCGCGCTCATCCGCGAAGGCACCCGTTTTCGCACCAACAGCGACAGCGAACTGTTGCTGCACCGTTACGCCCGCCACGGCCTCGACGCGGTCCACCATCTGCGCGGCGAGTTCGCCTTTGTGCTTTGGGACGACCGGGAACAACGGCTTATCGCGGGCCGCGACGCCTTCGGCGTGAAACCGCTGCTGGTCCATGAAGCCGGTGGCACACTGACGTTGGCATCCAATGCCAAAGCCTTGTTCGCCATGGGCGTACCGATCCGCTGGGACGCGGAAGGCTTGAAACAAACCCTGCTATGGCAGTACCCCGCCGCGGCGGAAACCTTGTTTGAAGGCGTGCGCCAAGTCCCGCCCGGGCACCTGCTGGTTCACGAGCGCGGTAAAACCGAGGTGCGCGCTTGGTGGGACCCGGAGGCGCCCGCGCCGGAACCGGCCCCCCGTGACCGTCGCGAGCAGGTCGAACGCTTTGCGGCAAGCCTGCGCGAAAGCGTCAGCCTGCGCCTGCGCGGCGAGGTCCCGGTCTGTTGCCATCTCAGCGGCGGTCTCGATTCCAGCACGATCCTGGCCCTGGCGGCGGAAGCGGGCGAAGCGCCTGCTTGCTTTACGGTTTCCTTCGAGGAGCAGGACTACGACGAAGAACAGCTTGCCGACCGCAGCGCCAACCATTTTGGCGCCCCCTTGCACCGCATCCATCTCTCCAACGCGGACCTGCTCGACCATTTGGAAGCGGCGGTGATCGCCACCGAAGGCGTGGCGGTCAACGGGCATCTTCCCGCCAAATACCTGCTCAACCAACGCATTCGCGCGGCCGGCTTCAAAGTCGCCCTCAGCGGCGAAGGCGCGGACGAGGTGCTGCTCGGCTACCCACACCTGCGCCTGGATTACTGCCGCCGGCGCGGCTTAGATCCGGCCCTGCTCGGCGGCAACGAGGCCTCACGCGGGCTGATGATGCCCCACGGCGCACGGCTCAACACGGACGCGGCGCAACAGCGTCTTGGTTTCGTACCGGCCTGGTTGGAGGCGAAGGCGGGCATGGGCAAACGCGTCCAACCTTTGCTCCGTCCTCCCTACGGCGCGGAAGACGGCTCCCTGGCTCGCTTTCTCACCAAGCTGCCGGATCCACGAGGCGGCGAGGGACGGGATCCGGTTGAACGGGCGGCGCGCCTATGGACCCAAAGCGCCCTGCCCCAGTACATCCTCAAAACCTTGGGCGACGGCTGCGAGGCCGCCTTCGGCATCGAAGGGCGTCCCCCGTTCCTGGATACCCACCTGTGGCGCGTCGCCCGCGATCTCCCACTGGATCTCAAAATTCACCACGATCCCAAACGGAACCCGGCGCTGGAAGAGAAACACATCCTTCGTGCACTGATGCACCCCATCTTACCCACCGCAATTACGGCGCGCCGCAAGCACCCTTTTGTGGCGCCGCCGCTCCTGAACGGAAGCCGGGAACCGTGGCAGGACCGCCTGCGCGACGCGACCTTTGCCCAAATTCCCTGTTTCGAACCCAAGGCGGTGCGGGCCTTGCTCGACGCGGCGCCCACCTGGGACCCGCGCACCCGCAAAAGTTACGATCCCCTGTTGCTCACCATGCTGTCGCTCCACGCGCTGCAGAAACACCACCGACCGGAGGCGCCCTGATGACGAATACAGCCAACCCAACCAACAGCGAGGCCTGGTGGCAAACCCTTTACGACGGCACCGTCGCGGCGCTGTTCCTCGAACGCGAACCCGAGCAATTACAACGGGAAACGGATTGTTTGGCGCGTTTGCTGGCGGTCCAACCCGGTGCTTCGCTGTTTGACCAGTGTTGCGGCACGGGCACCCAGGCCTTAGCCCTGGCCCGTCGCGGTTTTACCGTTCACGGGGTTGATCAGGCGGCCGAATACGCGGCAAGCGCCAACGCCAAGGCCAAAACCGATGATCTGAAGGCGACTTTTGTCGCGGCTGACGCGCGTTCCTACCGGCCGCCCCAACGCCACGCGGCCGGCTACAATTGGGGCACCAGTTTCGGCAACGGCCTGGACGCCGCCGATCATCTCGCCATGCTTGAGGCGGCGCGTGACGCCCTGCTCCCCGGCGCCCGTTTCGCGGTGGAATTCCCCAACATGATTCATTTGCTGGGCCGATTCCAAGCGGTACTCACCCGGCGCAAACAGTTAGAAGACGGCGAATGGCTGGTGGTGCGCGAATGCACCATCGACCATCACCACGGCGCCTTGCGTCAGACCTGGACGATCCTGGCGCCGGACGGCCGCCGCCGAAGCGTTGACACCAGCGTGCGGCTGTACCTGCCCCACGAGTTGCGGGAACACATGGAGGCGGCGGGTTTTTGCGAGGTCCAGCTCTTCGGTGCGCCGGACGGCACCCCGCTAGAAGGGCACCACGCGCGCTGCCTCGCGGTGGGGAGGGCGTCATGAGCACGGCCTATTTGAAACAATTCCCCGAGGATCAGACGCAAGCGCGGCGCGCCCTGTATGAGGGCGCCATATTCCACTTCGATGCGACGCCGGCGACACGCGCTGTCGCGAAACAGATTTTTGGGGAAATTGAGGAACATTTCGCCGGGACGGATCCCCGACACGCCCAATTCACCATGGACAACGACCGCTTTTACCAAGAAATCGGTGTGTTGCGCCGTCGGTTCTACAGCGAAACCCGCTTCCACCAGATGGCGGCGGCCCTGATGCGCGAGCAGGGCTTCGATCCAACCGAACACCATTTCGACCCGATGCGCCTGCGCGTGGTCACCGACGGCGGTTACCGCCTCCCCAAGGCGGCGCCCGTTTATTACCCCCACCGCGATACCTGGTACGCCAACCCCCACGGCCAACTCACGTGGTGGCTGGCGCTGCATCCAACGGTCGCGGCGGAATCCTTTGCGTTTTACCCCGAATACTTCCGCACCCCGGTCGCCAACAACTCGGAAATTTTCACGTACGGATCCTGGGTCGCCGAGAACTGGGACAAAAAAATCGGCTGGCAAAATCAAAAGGCCGATCAACCCAAGGCCTATCCCAGGCTCCAGCAAGAAATTAACCCGGGGGTGGTGGTCCCGGTGGTGGCCCAACCCGGCGATGTGATTGTGTTCGCGGGTGCCCACCTACACCGCACCCTCGGTCACGATCAGGGGCGAACCCGGTTCAGCATCGACTTTCGCACCGTCCACGGCGGCGATCACGCGGCCGGCATCGGCGCGCCCAATGTGGACGACCGTTCGCGTGGTTCCACCTTTGTCGACCACCTTGCGTTCCAAGACCTAACCGAGGTGCCGAGGCCATGAGCGAACCCCATTTTTGTGACGCCTACGCGGCGGTGGTAAAGCAAAACGGCCGCCGACCCGCGCTTCTATGGCGTGGGCAAACCCTGCTCAACCACGCCGGTTTGTGGCGCGCGGCGGCCGGCCTGAGCAAGGTGCTCCAGGATCACGGCGCGGTCCCCGGCCAAACCCTTCCTCTGTTGGTCACCCATAGTCCGGCTTGGCCGGTTGCGGTGCTGGGCGCTTGGCTGGCCGACACCGCCTTTTCCCCAATTGACCGCGCTCAACCGGAAACGCGCCGCGCCGCCATGTTGGAAACCCTGCAGAAGGAACAGCCAACCTCACCCAAAATCGTGCTCAGCTGTCGCGACACGCCGCCCTACCTTTGCATCACCGTGGACAACCAAACCGAAACCCCGCTTGACCTTAACGCGTTGTCCCAAGCGGTCACCACCGCGCCCGCGCGTCACACGCGCCTTGCCTACACCGTATTCACCTCGGGCAGCACCGGCCGGCCCAAGGGCGTGCTTGTGCCCCACGACGGTTTGGTTCCCATGCTACGTGCCCAAATCGACGCCTTTCGCCTGAAACCCGATTCTCGCGCGCTCGCCTACCTGCCGCTTTGTTTCGATGCCGCCCTTTCCGATCTCGGCGCCACCCTGCTGGCGGGCGCGGCCCTGGTGATGGAACCCGCCGACGCCCTACCCCGCGATGGGGAACTGCTGACCCTGATCGACAAACGCGCTGTAACCCATGCCGATCTGCCACCCGCCATCCTGCCTTACCTGGATCCCGCGGCGGCACCGGCATGTCTGGAAACGGTCATTTACGGCGGCGCGACCTGCAGCGAATCCGTGGTGCGGCGCTGGGCTTCGCTGTGTCGTTTGGTGGTGGTTTACGGCCCCACCGAAGCCACCATTTGCACCAGCCTTGAGCATATTAAGCCGGATCAGGTCCTGCCCGGATCCATCGGTCGCCCCTTGCAACACCTTCGCTACCGCGTTTGCAACGAAAACGCGGCACCGGTCGCCGCGGGCACACCCGGCGAGCTATGGATTAGCGGAAATCAACTTTCCCTTGGTTACTTAGGTGATGAAACCCAAACGACGCAACGTTTTCGTTGCATAGACCAAACCCGCTGGTACCGCACCGGGGACCGCGTTCGCCGCGAGAAAGACGGGCGTTTTGTGTTCCTTGGGCGCCTGGATCGCCAGTTTAAATTGGGCGGGCGCCTGATCGCCCCGGAAGAGATCGAACGAGCCTTAATGAATCTCGCCGAGGTTCGCGAAGCCGTGGTTTTTGCGGATGAATGGGATCATTTAAGCGCGGTGTTTGTGGCCGAGCAGCGCCTGGACGGTGAAAACCTGCGACGCCTGCTACGCGATCACTTGCCGGAATGGATGGTGCCGATCAAGTACGTTCAACATGCCGATCTGCCCCGAACCACCACCGGCAAACCCGATTTCAACAAACTTCGCCGGCGTTGCCGGGAACCCAAGGCCGAATCAACGCCCACAAAAGATGCAATGACCGCGACCGACCGGTGGATCACTTGGTGGGGTCTGGTCTTGGACCGGAAGGATATCGGACCGGACACCCATTTCTTTAATACAGGTGGTAGCAGCCTACTCGCCTTGCGGCTTCAGGCCGAGGCGGCGAGGAGCGGAACCCACCTCCCGCTGCGAACCCTTTACGAACATCCAACCCCGCGACGTTTGGCGGCGGCCTTGACCCAGCCCACGCGTCGGACAGGCGGTTTAAGCGTGGCTCAGCTTCGCACTAGACTGCCCCGACAAGCAGTTCCTCATCACGCCGCCCCCCGCACCCATCGCGCACCGGCCTGGCTGATCACGGGCGCGAGCGGGCGACTCGGCACCCATCTGGTTCCCGATCTGCTGCGTCATACCCAAGCCGATTTGCTGCTGCTCCAGCACCGCCGCCCGGCCGGACCGACAGACCAACGGGTCACCCGGGTTCAGGGCGACTACACCCAAGCCTACCTCGGCCTTGACCAGGTGAGCTATCAAGATCTGACCGAACGGGTTACGGCCGTCGTGCACCTGGGCGCGCTACCCCACCAAAGCCTCGACGACGAAACCCTTTGGCGAAACCATGTGGAAGGCACCAAACAGATCACCGCGTTCTGCGCTGTCGCGGGTGCGCGCCTCGTTCACGCAAGCACGCTGGCCCTGTTCACCGCAACACCTGGGTTACAGGGCCGTGTCTCGCGGGATCACGCTTTTGCCAACGAAACAAGATTTGCCAATGCCTACGCGGCCACCAAGTGGGCGAGCGAAGCAGTTGCCCTAGCCGCCGGCGCGTCGGTGCACAATCTTCGCCTCGGCATGCTCGACGCCGGCGATGCAAGCCACTTGGTCTGTCGCCTCATGGCCGGCTTAATCCGCTTCGGCGTGATCCCCGATCCCCTACCCGATCTCGCCTTCGACCTCACGCCAACCGCGGCGGCCACCTTTCTTATCCGATCATGCTTAACCCAACCAGAAGGTTTTGAAAAAATCCTCCACCTTGCCAACCACACACCCCTCACCGCGGCCCAACTCGTGCGGTTTCTCAAAGTACGGGGCCACCGATTCGAAGCCGTCACCAAACGCGAATACTTGGCCAGGATTTCTGAGGGGATCGACGGGAACCGTGCAAAACGGGATAGGAGCCTTCCGCGTGGTTGCGATAACCAAAGCCCGGCCGACCCAAAACATCTTGTCGCGGACGCGCTTCTGCGCGAATTAGCCGAGGCACGGCCCAACCATGAAAACCACTTGTTCTGCAGCACCGGCCTGGATTACGCGGTTGAATCCACGCTTAGCCGGCTGCCGGGCAGCATCCGCTGGGACGCCGAAAGCTTGCTACTACCGCTTTACCAACGCATCGTGCCTCATATCAAGGAGGCCTCAAAATGACACCACGCTCGGGCAAAGGCCTGGTGCTCGGCAAGTTCATGCCACCGCACCGGGGCCACCAAAACCTCATCCAATTCGCCGGCAACTTTTGTGAACAACTTTTCGTGGTGGTCGGCACCATGCCGGATGAGCCCATCGACGGTTTTCTCCGCTTCAAATGGATGCAGGACTTGGCCCCCTTCGCCGAGGTGCGCCACTTGCACCGCGCCATGCCGCAACAACCGGAGGAGCACCCCGAATTTTGGCGACTATGGCGCGAGGCCTTGTGCGACGTCCTCCAAACCGACATCGATTGGGTCTTCGCCTCAGAGCCCTACGGCTTCCGATTGGCGCAAGAACTGGGCGCGGCCTTTATTCCCTACGATCTCGCGCGTGGCATCACGCCCATCAGCGCCACCCAAATCCGTGCCGATCCGGCGCAACACTGGGACAACCTCGCCGATGTCTGCAAACCCCATTACCTCAAACGCATATGCATCTTCGGCGCGGAATCCACCGGTAAAACCACGCTGTGCCGCGCCTTGGCCGAACACTTCAACACGGCCTGGGTCCCGGAATACGCGCGGCTGTACCTCGAACCCCGGGGCGGCACCTGCCGCTACGCGGATATGCGCACCATCGCCGCCGGCCATCTTGCGTTAACGGAAACACGGGCCGCCGCGGCGCGCCGCTACCTCTTCAGCGATACCGACCTCTGGGCCACCACCCTTTGGAGCCAGGCCTTGTTTCAGCGCTGTGATCCCGACATATCAGACTGGGCCGAAGAGAACCGGGCCGACCTTTACTTCCTCACCGACCCCGACATTCCCTACGAAGCCGACCCCGTGCGCTATCTGCCGGAGCAACGGCAGCAGTTCCACCAAAGCTGCCGCGACCTCCTCATCCGCCAAGGTTTGCCTTTCGTGGAAATAAAAGGTTCGCACCCGGCGCGGGTCCGCGCGGCAAGCGCGGCACTGGCGCGGTTCTTTAATTGATCTCCTGGAGGCGGTGCAGGAAGACGCGGCCGAATTCGTCGAAAAATTTCTCGGAGAGGAACGCCTCGTCCATCATCTGGAAACGGTAACTGTACTCGGACCAAAGCACCTCGGCGTCGTCTTCAATCGCCACCGAGTTGGCGATGCTGTCCGGGCTCATGTCTTTGCTGTAGCCGCGGTGCCAATGCACGAATGCCTCGTCAATGCACTCCAGCAGCAGGCGGATGCGTTCCTTGACCGCGTACTCACGGTCACTGCCTTCCAACTCTTTCATGCTGTCAAAGGTCGTGGTCACCATCACCTTGGTGAAATGTTTTTCGAGGAACTTGCGCATCGCGCGCTCCAGTCGCAGCACCAGGCCACCTTCCCCATTGCGGTAGGACGGGAAACGTTCGGTCACGGCACGGTGTTTGCCGGTGGCGTTGACATCGACGCTTTGGGTGACATTCAGCTCCGCGCCAAAGCGGGCGTTTTCCCATTCGTCCAACATCTCTTGGAAAAACAGCACCGAAATCGTCCGTCGTCCCCGCTGCGCGGCTAAGTTCAGTTCTGAATAAAGGAAACTGAGATTTTCGAGGCGAATGCGGCAGAAATCGAAAAAGGACTCCACGGCCATGAAGTTACTGCGCCGCAGGAGCTGGTTGCGTAAAAACTTGCGCGCCTCATCGTCAAGACGATACTTGGTGTCGCGTTCAAAAATTTCGATGAGGTTGTAGAGGATGTCGCGTTTGACCTTGCCCAGATAGTCGTCCAAATGAATTAAGGTGATGTTTTGGAAAAGATGTTGGAGCGGTGGAAGCAACTTACTGTGCAAGGCCAAAATGGTCGGCGCCGGCCGTTGCTTGATTAAGGTCATCAAGGGATCGACTTCCATGCCGACGCTTTCCATCAATTTTAAAAGCTGGTCGAAGTGATCGATGCCGATGGTTTTTTCGCCGTGGAGGTCGGCCTCAATTTGCTGATAGTAACCCTCGAAGGCCTCCATGCTGTTGAACAAGGAAAATAAACGGGGGTCGTAGATGCGTTTCTCGCCACTTTTAAACAGCGCAATATCGACCTTGGGCAAGGCGTGGAAACACTGTTTGAGAATGGTGGTTTTCCCGGAACCGCGGCGGCCGGTGATCATGACCACCCGCGACTTGTGCAAGGCCACATCAAAATGGCGCCAAAACCGCGCGGGCAAAATGATTTCTTTGTGTTCCGAATCAAAGGGATTGAGCGTGACTTTGTCGGTTAGCTCGAGGGGATCGTCTTCCTGATCGTCCTCGTCGTCGATGCCCATCAATGGGAACAACAGATTAAAGTTTTCGCTGAGGATCACCTTCAGATGCGGCAACCATTCGGATTCACCCATGCGCATGATGCGTTCCATCAGGTCCTGCACCATCGGCGTCACCAGGGTGTCGCTGTTCTTATTTATTTTGTATTGGTAAACCAGGAAATCGTTAATCCAACGGTTTTTCCCTTCGAAAATGAGGAGTTTCTCAATGCGATGGCGCAGCTTCGCGACGTCAAAATTTAACGACTTTAAGAAACGCACAATCTCGGGTCGATCACTGTCCAACAAGGCCAAAAAAAGATGAATGGTGCCGATGATGGGTGATTGCCGGAACAAGGCCTGTTCGGCCGCCAATTTAATCAACGGATGCTGGGCCAGGCCGCGCAGGTCGGTACTCTCAAGGCGATGGGGTCTTCCCTGGAGCCACTTGGACCCGTTTGAGATACGCAGCACGGTGGAACCAAGTACGAGAAAATCCTTCACGGCCACGTATTTGTTGGCGGCGATTTTTTTGCCGGCGACGAAGGAGCCGTTGGAGGAGTTCATGTCCATGTAATGGGCGTTGTCGCCGATCAGCTTCAGCACGCCGTGGGAGCTTGAAATCCAGGGATCGTACGCCAAAACCATGTGGTTGTGGCTACTGCGGCCCAACGAGAGTGGTTCCCCCTCCCCGATCACACTTGAAATGCCCTCGAGTGGGCCGGAAACCACCTGAACCAGTTTTGTCATTGTTCCCTGTTACCTCACCCGAAAGCCGTATCCGGCGCGTTTCAAGTTGATATGTTACACGAGCCGGCGCAAAACGGTAGCCCCGAATCAGCCACCGCCGGAGATTATCAAAGCAAGCGGTTGGGCCGCCGGGATTTCCCCTAGCCGGTTATAACCTAAGAAGCGCTGATTCGCGGTGATTTTGGCTAAACCTCTGGGCTGCAACGACATGTAAAAATGCTCATCGCACCCGATAGGTGCGCGTCGTGCGCGACCTCGGTCCGCTTTTTCCAAGTCATTTCGCTCCAGATCTTTAGCCAAAATCACTCGCTCTCATCGCGCCTCTTAGGCATAAGAATTGCATTTTTAGAAGAACCATGGTTTTTCAGAACGCGAAAAAAAGCGAGCGCCTCAAGAATTCCCTTTGTCCCAAATGATGGAAACAATGATCGTTTGTCGAGAACCTCTTGCACCCGTAAAAACACACACAACAGCAGACGGCTTATTCTCGGCGAAATGATGAAGGCACGCAACAGCAAACATCGGGGTGCGCAAAACCACCTTGCCGACGCCCCGGGGTGACGGGGCGCACCAACCCCATGATCTCGATCTAGTATCACCCTGGGGAATCGGCTAAAGTGTGGTCACCGAGAACCTTACCGCGGCGAGTCACACCATGGCAGGACACAACCATTCCCTTCCTCCTCACCTCACCTGGCAATACGTATTCGGCAGCATCCTCGCCGATTATTTGGCCGTCCACGGCTTCCTTACCCAAATTGATTACCTGTATTCACCGCGCGCCCAATCCTTGCGCCCCTTGGATGCAGCGGAACCCGAGGACGACCAAGCGGCCGACGACCTGGCGCTCGGCCTCCCCCTGCTCGACGGCAACCCAGCTGCTCAATCCCTGACTTCATTCTTAATGAAACCGCGTTCGCTCCGCGCGGTCTTCAGCGTTTGCCAAACGCCGCAACGCTGGGACCGACGCCCCGACGGCTTCGAACATCTCGGCCGCCACAACCTGTTTATGTTTGAGCCGGAACTGAAGGGCGATTTACTCCACGAGCTCACCGCCAACGGCAACGACTACCTGAAGGGCCGCGATTTATGGGAACAGCCCGCGCGTTCGGTGTCGATGGGGCTGTTTGCGGTCGCCGCCAAGGCCGACCAGGCCCTGCTCCCCGAGGGCTCGTTTCAGGCGCTTTTGCCAGGGGTGTGGCGCTTGGAAGTGGGGCCGCGCGCGTTAACGATCATCGTGATCGATTACCTGGCCAACATCCCCGAAAACGATTTGTGGCATCTCTTTTCGTTTGATGCGGCCCGCATTCATCAAGCCTGGCACCAATTAATCGAACGCGAGCTGTTGTCGACGGAACATCGCCGCATGCTCGAGGAACGCTACCACCATTCCGGCATCGCCGTTTCGCTGGGCTAGCACGCATTTCTCACAAGGAATTCTGCTACGGGGCAACCCATGCGATTGCGAGGGGGCGGCCTTCCGCATTACTCGGTCGAGCCGCCTTCGCCTCAGCTGCTACGCCGAATGGTCGGACCCCGAAAGGTCGGACCCCGAATGGTCGGACCCCGAATGGTCGGACCCGCGAAAGGTCGGACCCCGAATGGTCGGACCCCGAATGGTCGGACCCGCGAAAGGTCGGACCCCGAATGGTCGGACCCGCAAAAGGTCGGACCCCTGTGCCGTCTCTCCGTCGTAATCTTCGTACTCACAAGGCTTTCTGCTTCTCGCGACGAATCCTTGTGAGAAATACGGGCTAAAGCCGGCCGACGAACGCCGGCGCATTTACCCCTCAATCGCCCGTTTCATTTTTGGGAAAGCCACCCGTTGGCCGTCCTGTACCGCGACCACCTCGGGATGGACCTCGCGGGCCTGGGTTTCGAACGGGGTGAGGTCGTGGTAGCGCTGGGAGAAGTGGGTGAGCACCAGTTGGGCGGCGCCGGCTTTGGCCGCGATCCCCGCCGCCTGTCGCGCGGTTAGGTGGTAATTTTGGTAGGCGTCTTCGGTTTCGCTGTCCTGGTAGGTTGATTCGCAGATCAGCACGTCCACGCCTTGGGCCAAACGCACCGCGTTATCGCACACACGGGTATCCATCACAAAGGCGAAACTTTGTCCCGAGCCACCCACGCTCACATCCGCCAGGTTGATGCGGCCTTGCTCCGTTTCCAAAAAGCCGTTGCGTTTGAGCTCCCCGATTTGCGGACCGCGCAAACCATGGGCCTTTAACCGCTCCGGCACCATGGTGACTTTATCCGGCTCCACGAAACGGAAGCCGTAGGTGTCGACGCCGTGTTCCAAAGGATAGGCCTCAATCACCAGTCCTTCACCCCGTTCGATGACGCCGCCCTCCGTGATCGGGACCGGTTTGATATGGGCGCGATTATGGAAGATCGAGGCGTTGAGCAGGTTATCGAAGTACTTTTGGCCGCTCGCCGGAAAATACACCTTGACCTCGTGGCGGGCGCCGTCGAGCGACAACCGCTGGATGATGCCGGGCAACCCCAAACAATGGTCCCCGTGGAAGTGGGTAATAAAGATATGGGTCACTTCCGAGGCGGCCAAACCGAAGGTCGTCATCTGACGTTGGGTGCCTTCGCCGGGGTCGAAGAGGAAGCCGTGGGCGTTCCAGCGCACCAAATAACCGTTGTGGTTGCGTCGTCGCGTCGGCACCTGACTGGAGGTACCCAGGGCCACAAAAAAACGATCCGACATAACATCCTCCTCAAACGCATCAGCCTGCAAACTTTAACCTAAGAAGCGCGATAACTCGCGGCAGTTTTGACTAAACCTCTTATGTGTAGCGGGGCACCTCGCATCTCGGAAACCAAAAATAGCGTGATGTGATGTCCCAGCCGCTCGATTTTGAAGCTAATGTGTTTAATGCTCAGAAGCTTAGCGGAAACCCCCGG
>NZ_JAFREP010000046.1 GCF_017377855.1 Acanthopleuribacter pedis | reverse complement strand
CGAAACACCACCATCAACCAAAGGCTCTTCACCTCAAGCTGAGAGAGCCGGGAATCCGTGTACCCACAAAAACGGTGGGTCCCTTTTCGGTGATCGAGGTGGGTCCCTTTTTGCTTGCCAAATACAGGCGTCCGGGGAACAGTTGGAATCGTGGTTCCGAACTGTTCTTCAAGGCGGTTCATCCCCGGGCGTCCGGGGAACAGTCGTTGCGTGGTGCAATGACGGCTAACATACCCGGTTCATCCCCGGGCGTCCGGGGAACAGCTTGAGTTCCCGGTTAAGCTGCTTCACCTCGTCGGTTCATCCCCGGGCGTCCGGGGCACAGCGCCCGCCCCTGCTGGACATGGCCAATGTCATCGGTTCATCCCCGGGCGTCCGGGGAACAGCATAACGGATTTTGGGTTACCGATTCAGGTATCGGTTCATCCCCGGGCGTCCGGGGAACAGCCGAGAAACGGAAAGCAAAACCCCGGAACAATCGGTTCATCCCCGGGCGTGCGGGGAACAGGTCAAAATGCGTAAAGATCTCGCCCGCTTGAACGGTTCATCCCCGGGCGTCCGGGGAACAGTGATGGTGAATGCTTCGTTCATGCGTTGTCGCCGGTTCATCCCCGGGCGTCCGGGGAACAGAGGTTGGCGCCGGTCTCGTGAGAGACGTAGAGCGGTTCATCCCCGGGCGTCCGGGGAACAGAAGCATTTCGCCTAGAGGGCCCTGAAATAGGCCGGTTCATCCCCGGGCGTCCGGGGAACAGAGAAAAATAATGGACAGGAAGAAGGGAATAAACGGTTCATCCCCGGGCGTCCGGGGAACAGGGGCTTGGAACGGTGAAGGCCGCATGGGTGTGGGGTTCATCCCCGGGCGTCCGGGGAACAGATTCCACCATTACCAAACAGGCCGCCGACGCCCGGTTCATCCCCGGGCGTCCGGGGAACAGACTAAGTAAATTTACACGATAGTTTCGGGATTTGGAAGAGTTGGAAAAGTGTACCGATTTTGCTTAGGTTTTTCATGTTTTTTCTTTGGTGTTGGCGGGTTTTGGTTAAGTCTTTTAATCAAAAGGTTTTTAGGTGGATTTTTCTGTCGCTTGATGTGGAGACGAAAACGGTGGTTTTAGGCAAAATGCCGTTTTACCAGAGCTTCTTTGCAAGCATTTGGAATTGTATGGGTTTGTGAGGTGTTCTGGATGGTGGCGGTTTTTTAGGTCGATCATTTTGATTGGGTTGGGTGACTCTGGTTGGTCGTTGTTCTGTCGTCTTTTTGCCTTGGTGTTTTGTGGTTTTTTCTTGATTCTAGATTGGATTGGGTTCCCTGTCACCTTGGTTTCGCTCGGCCTTTTTGGACAGGGTTGTCTTCGTTTTTGGGTTGGTCGCTTGGAGCGGCTCGCGTAAGTCCGGCACCGCGCGGGAGGGCGCGCGTAAGCCTGCACCGCGCGGGAAGCTGGGGCACGGATTCGGCCTGGCCGGACGTCGGTGGGCCTGCGTACCCGTGCGGGCCGCGGGAAATTGGGCCGCCTGAAAAAAAATAATTTTTTTTTCGATCATCCGCCTGACCCGCCCCGTGTAGCTAAATAGAACGATGCAAAACGGCAACATGGGCCGTGGGGAACTCGGGCGGGCGTCACCGGCGACCGCCCGTCCGATTCCTCCCACTCCCGCGCCGTTTCAATCCCGGAGGATGCCGTGAACGCCGTCGACTTAATCACCCAATTGATCCAACGCCTTGGCTGGGAAACCCCGCCCCAAGACGAACAGGGTCGTTCGATTTTGTCGTTTGACGGCGATCTGCACGTCGCCCTCTACCCCGAAAACCGACATCGTCTCTTGGCCGAAGGATTCCTCTTCGCACTGCCCGAGGAGCGATCACAGGCCGAGGCCCTCGCCGCCAAAGTTCTGCAAATGAACCTGGCGGGCATGCGTCGCCGACGTCAAGCCATTGCGGTCGACGAACACACCAACCAGCTCATCTTGTTCCGTCGCTTCGACAGTCAGGCGGTCAGCCTCGAAAAGTTCGAAACGGCCCTCGCCGACTTCATCGACGATATGGAACTCTTCCGCGGCTTAAACAAAGCTGCAACCGGTCCCAGTCTCTTAACCGCCGGCTTCTAACCCCCCCCGCGGCGGGGACCTATGTTTCCGTCGCGTTAAGGATCCCGACCCGGCATCCCTATCCCTTGCCGTGGTCGCCCTACCAACGACCTACTCCGTTCCTTTTATTGCTATGACAGTTTGATCGTGTGATCACAGCTCCGACGACGCCCCCTCGTTGCCCGCCCCTGTTGCGTCCGGTGTCGCGGAACCCCCTATAAAGTGAGTCTGCCATGTCCGACGCGCAAAAGTACCTGCTCAAAATTTTGTCAGGCCCCCACATGGGTGCCGAATTACAGCTCAACCCCGGTGAGGTGGTGATTGGCCGCAACCTGAACTGCGATGTGGTCCTCCACGACAGCGCCATTCTCGACCACCATGTACGCCTCGACATCAGCCAGGACGGTATGACGCTGGTCCTGCTGGACGGCGGCGCCTTCCTGGAAGGGAAGTGGTTGCAGGAACCCGCCATGCCTTATCAGTTCTACCAAGTCATCAGCCTGGGCACGACCCACCTCGCGCTCGGCATGATCGACGAAACCTGGCCCCAAATCGTGTTGCCCACGCTGGAATCCATTCAATCCCAACAAGCCGTTGCCACTTCTGAAGAAGGTGAGCCCGAGCTGGAAACCCAAGCTGATAAAACGCCCGAACCCGCCGCGACGACCCCGACCCCGACGGGTGCGCCCGGTCGCTATCGGCTGCGCTTGGCCGCCGCCGCCTTTGCCGGCATTGCCTTCTGCCTCGCCGGCCTGCTGTTCGTCGGTTACGGCAACCCCAGCCAAGCGGCGGTCAGCCAACAATCCAACGGCCTCGGCCCCAACGCGAGCCTCGACCAAATTCTCGGCCACTACGCTTTTGAATCCCTGCAACTGGATCGCACCGCCGACGGCGCACTCATTATTAAAGGCGCGGTCGCCGACGCCGCCATCCTTGCCGAACTCAGCGGCGCCTTGGCGCCCTTCACCGCCCAAGTCCACCTTACGGTTGCCACCAGTGACCGTATTCTGGAGGCCTGCCGCCAAGTGCTGCGCATGCAAGGCCTCGACCTAGAAATTACGGCGACTGAAGAACAGGGCATCGTGCTCAAAGGTTTTTGCGCCGATCCGGCCAAACTCAGCGCCACCTTGCACGCCCTGCGCAAAGACGTTCCCGGCCTCGGCCTGATCGAAAACAAGGTGCTCACCGCGACCGAACTCACCCGGTTCCTCGGTGAGAAAGTTTCCGAACTGGGGCTTGGCCATTTGGTTCGGGTCGGTTACGGCGACGGCCGTATGGTGGTTGAAGGCCGGCTCAGCGAACACGAAATGAACCACTGGCAGCAGGTACGCACCGCCTTTCAAGAACGCTACGGCACGCCGCTACCCATTGTTGAAAAGCTGGCCCCACGCACCGATATTGCGGTGCCGATGCACGGCCGCGGCGGCTACGGCCCGCCCCAACTCGATGTGGTCTCCATCAGCGTTGGCCGCCGCCGCTACGTCACCCTCGCCAACAACCGCAAGTTATTTGAAGGCGCGGTGTTGGAGAACGGCTACATCCTGAGTGCGATCAAAGTCGACCGCCTCATCTTGACCCGCAACGGCCACCGCTGGGTCCTCAAACCAGGAGAAAACTCATGAATGCATCACCCATTGCCGGCTTGGACCTGACGCGTCGCTTGCAAAACGACAGCGACGGTTCGGTGCTCGGCGAACTCGGCGCGCTGCTGCGCGACGAACAAGCAAGCATGCGCAACCGGCTTGACGGCGGCGCGGCACCCTCGGAGTACCGCCACGCACAGGCTTATCTCGAAGCACTGACGGCCGGCGAATCGATTTTGAATCAAGTCTGGCAATTTATGCACACCAACAACAAGACGGAGGTAAGTCCATGTCAGGATTAACGTTAGGAAATGTAAACAGCGCCTTAGGCGAAGCAGTAACCACGGTTGAAAACGACCTTCAGCAACAAATCGACGGCTTCGACGCGGCCAACGCCGACTCTGCCGATCTGATCTCACTCCAGTTGGCCATGTCCAAATGGTCGCTGGCCACCCAGTTGCAATCCAACACCATCAAAACGGTTAGCGAAGGTCTGAAAACGGCCGTCGGTAACATTCGGTAGGTGACCCGTGCATCCGTTTTTAATGGGGCCCAACGCCTTCAAAAAACGCGGCGACGCGGAACCGGTCAGCCAAGGCCGCGAGGCCGAGGTCCTGCCGCTCCTGTTACAGGCGGCGGTCCTCGGCGCGACCTTCGGGTTTCGCGAGGAGGCCAAAACGATCTGCGCCAAACTCAGCGAGATCCGGCCCGATAGCGAGATTCCCTGGATTGCCTTGGCCTACGCGCAAATGAGCGTGGGGAAACATCGGCAGGCGGTTAAGGTTCTGGAAAAGTACGCCTTACCCCGCAACCCCGACCATCCCTTAACCCAAGCTTTCCTGGCCCTCGCGCTGAAATTGGCCGGTGATCCCGGTCGCGCCCGCGTCACCTGTGACCGCGTGCTGCGCATCGAAACCACCGGACCCGCGGCCGACATGGCGCGCGCGATCCGCACCGAAATCACCAACCCGGTTTCAAGGAGAATCTCATGATCGATCCCAGTACCGTGATGTTCCCGGCCAACACGCCCGGCGCCACACCCGGCGCGGCGGAAACCGCACCCACCGGTCAACTCATGCGCTTCGAGGAAGCGATGGCCGCGGGCAAAGTCCCTGCCGGCACCGAAGCCGGTCCCGGCGATTGGGTGATCGCGCCGACCGAATCGGTCCAAAGCGTCGACGGCCCGGTTAACCTCGGTGACCGCATCCTCAACGGGGTGGAACGCATCCACGAGGACCACGCGGCCCGCCGCGAACGGGTCCAAGAGATGGTGTCCGCCACCCAAAACGCCGATTTCAACTTTTCGCGGGCGATGGACCTGCAGATGGAAGTGATGCAAATGAACCTGGTTCAGGACGTCACCACCAAAACCGCCGACAAAGGAAGCCAGGGCGTTCAAACCCTGTTCCGCAATCAGTAAACCGCGAATCGGACGACCGGTACACCACCGTCCATTCGCCGAGGACGGGTACCGGTTCATCCCGCTCCCCCCAAGTACTTTGATGTAGAGGAAAACCCATGAATGCCTATCATCGTTTCGTTCGTCTCACCTGCTGTTTCGCCTTGATCCTGGCGGCGACGGCATGTCAAACCGAGTTATACTCGGACCTCAGTGAAAAAGAAGCCAACGAAATGTTGGCGCTGCTGTTGGACCACGGCTTCGACAGCGAAAAGCAGCCCGCCGATGAGAACCGATGGAACCTCGTCATCGAAGAAAACCAACTGGCGGCGGCGGTTAAATTACTCAACAACGAAGGTTACCCCCGCGATCAATTCGCCAACCTCGGCAACATCTTTGAAAAAGACGGCCTGGTTTCCTCGCCGATGGAAGAACGGGCCCGCTTCGTTTACGGCCTGAGCCAAGAGATTTCCCAAACCTTGTCACAAATTCAAGGTGTGCTCTCGGCCCGCGTCCACGTCGCACTCCCCAAGCAAGATCCGCTCAATCCAAACCCACGCCCGGCCTCGGCCTCGGTCTTCATCAAACACCGTCCCAGCACCCCGCTTGAGAACAAAATCCCTGAAATCAAAGAGTTGGTGGTCAACAGCATCGAAGGTTTGGCCTACGACAAGGTATCGGTGGCGTTGTTCCCGGTGGTCCCGGTTGAACCGGCCACGCCGGCTTCCGGCGGTTCGCCCGCCGCGGGTTTACCCGCCAAAAAAGTGTGGTTGGCCATGGTGCTGGTGTTCTTTACGGCGGTCTGCCTTACGGTCATCGCGGGTTACTTCTTCCTGCGCAATCGGCCCGCGACAGCCGGTGGGTCGGCGTCATGAGTACCGGTTTCCTCAAAACGGCCAAAGCCGAGGATCCTTGGCTTTATCAGCGGCTCTTGGATTTTAACCATTTGCCGACGCGTTACTTACACCCCAGTTGGATTCCCTGCTTTTGCAGTCCGGCAACCTACGAAACCTTGTGCGCCTCCCCGCGCGGTGAACGCAAACTGGCGGCCCTGATCCTGAAACGTTACCAGTTGACGGCTACGAGCTACGGGGACTTTGCCGAGACCTTCCACCGCCTGGCCCTGGTTGACGCGGCCGATCTGCGGCGCGCCGTCCTCTGGTGTGGCATTGCCGCCTTGCACGATGAAATCGCCAAAATGGTGGATCGCCGTCGCGTGATGGACTTGGTCGAAGATCTCGGTGTGGACACCCACCGTTTCGCGCTTACCAACGCCCGCCGCTACGGCACGGCCACCCTGTTTGCGCGCTGGTCGGGGGAAGGCGACGTTGCCGCCCGCGCCTGGACCATCGGTGTCGCCTGTCTGACCGCCTGCTTCAGCGAGCGACCCGACAGTCTGCGCCGCCGCCTGCGCCTGATTTTCCCGCGCGAGGGTGGTTTCGACTTCCGCAAAAGCCGGATCCGCAGCTTGCGCCCGGTTGCCGCCGACCTGCTTACATCTATTCTTATTCGCGAGGTAAATGACCAATGGAGCCGTTTGTTCAAGTAAAAGAGCCCTTTCAACTCGCGCCCGGCGTCAAGCACTTAAAAGCGCGTGATTACCTCGACTTCCTCAGCGCGGCCGAACTCCTGGAGCGCGCCGAACAGTCGGCCCAAGCCACCCTTGCGGCGGCGCAAGCCCGCGTTCAGAAACAAGAAGCGGCCGGTTTCGCCGAGGGTTTGGCCCAAGGAAAACAAGAGGTGGCAACCGAAATGGCCACAACCATGTTGGAAGCGGCCCAGTACTTCGAATCGGTCGAGCGCGAGATGGTGCAGACGGTGACCTTGGCGATGAAGCAGGTGCTCGGCAGCTTCGACGAACGCGAGTTGGTGCTGCGCGTGGTGCGCCACCTGCTGCGTTCAGCCCGTGACCGCCGCCGCATTATTTTCCGCGTTAGCCGCGAGCAATTCGAACGCCTGCGCGAGGACATCCTCACCTTGGCCCAGCAGCACAACGCGACCGCGATGGTGGATGTACGCGCCGACGCGCACCTCGGCCCGACCGACTGCGTGATGGAAACCGAAATCGGCGTGATTGAAGCCGGGGTCGAACAACAAATTGCCGCTTTGGAAGAAGCCTTAAAAAAAAGTTTCGCGGCCCGACCCGCCCGCCCCAGTTTGGTGCGCTCCCCTGAGGAGGAAGCATGTCCAGCTATAGCTATATAACGAGTTTGATGGAAGAGACCCTGCGCGACACCCAGTCGGTGCGGGTCAAAGGCAAGGTCAACCAAATCATCGGCACCATGATCAAAGCCACCTTACCCGAGGTTCACATCGGCGAGCTGGTGACCCTCGGCAATCCCGGTCAGGACAACGCCGTCCATGCCGAGGTTGTCGGGTTCAGCGAGGGTCAGGCGCTGCTGACCCCGCTCGGCGATCTTGAGGGCATCTCCTCCGAGGCCGAGGTCAATCCCACCGGTGAGAGCCACCGCGTCGCCGTCGGCCCCCAGCTTTTGGGCCGCGTGCTCGACGGTTTGGGTCGTCCCCTCGACGGTCGCCCGCTGGAAACCGATACCACTTATCCCGTTTCTTCACCGCCGCCCGACCCGATGCAACGGCGCATCATCGACAAACCACTGTCCCTGGGCCTGCGTTCTTTGGACGGTTTGTTGACCTGCGGCGAAGGTCAGCGCATGGGCATTTTCGCCGCCGCCGGCGGTGGTAAATCAACCTTGCTGTCGATGCTGGTTCGCCAAGCCGATGTGGACGTCACCGTCTTGGCTTTGATCGGTGAACGGGGTCGTGAGGTGCGCGAATTTTTGACCCGTGACCTGGGTGAGGAAGGCTTGGCCAAGTCGGTGGTGGTGGTTTCCACATCTGACCGGCCCTCGATGGAACGCCTCAAGGCGGCCCACGTCGCCACGGCCGTTGCCGAGTACTTCCGCGACCAAGGCAAACGGGTGTTGTTGCTGATGGATTCGGTGACCCGCTTCGCCCGCGCCCAACGGGAAATCGGCTTGGCGGCAGGCGAGCCGCCGACCCGTCGCGGTTTCCCGCCCTCCGTGTTCACGTCTTTGCCCAAGCTGATGGAACGCGCGGGTAACAGCGACAAGGGTTCGATTACCGCGCTCTACACCGTGTTGGTGGAGGGCGACGACATGACCGAACCCATCGCCGATGAGACCCGATCCATCCTCGACGGGCACATCATCCTTTCGCGCAAACTGGCGGAGGCGGGTCATTATCCGGCCATCGACATCCTCGCCAGCGTTAGCCGCGTGATGAACGCGGTGGTGGACCCGGTCCACCGCGAGGCGGCCCAACGGTTCCGGCGTTTGCTGGCGAAGTACAGCGAGCTGGAAATGTTGGTGCAGGTTGGTGAGTATCAGCGCGGTGCCGATTCGCTCGGCGACGAGGCGCTCGACAAAATCAGCCAACTCAACCAGTTCTTGCAGCAAGGCCAACACGAGGTGGGTGACTATCACCAGACCTTGGCCGCGTTGCGACAGCTCGCCGGTGTATAAGGCGATGCGCGGGTTCGTCTAATTGTTAACCAGCTTATTTTTAAGCGTTTATTTTTATAACCAACGGTGAGGGGACAAGCTCCGACGGGCGAGGTATATCCCGGCGCGCCGTTGATCGGAGTCCATCATGGCGGCGTATCCCTTAAACAAATTATTAAATCTGAGGCATGACCGCGAGGAGCGGGCGCGCCGCGAGGTGGTGCAGCAGCGCCGCGCGGTAACCGAGCAGGAACAGGCGGTGGCGGCGGCCGAGCGCACCTTGGCCGATTTCACTGGTTGGCGGGTGGCGGAGGAGCGGCGTTTGTTCGCCGAGGTCCGCGACCAAGCTTTGAACAGCGCGGACCTAGACGTGCTCAAACACGAAATTGCTTCCTTACGGCAACAACAAGCCCATAAAAAGCAAGATGTTGAAGACGCTGAACGCGAACTTCAAGCCGCGCGTGAAGCCTTGGCGCAGCGGATCAAAGCCATGCGTGAGGCGCAGCATAATCGCCGCAAGTTGGAAGGCCACATGGGTTTGTGGACGGAAGAGGAACGTTTGGCGCGCACGCGCCGCGAAGAACACGAGGCGGACGAAACCACCTCGATGCGGGTACCCGGTGGAGGGAAACCATGAACGTGAAACCTGACCTACCGATTGATTCAGGAACAGGGCTGCCGAGTGAGGCCGTGCGCGCCTCAGCGGCACCGGAACAAGCACGGCGCTTTGAAGAAGCCATGTTGCGCCAGAGCCGTAAGGCCGCCGACCGCGGTACCGGCCCACTTCGTGCCGCGGCGGCGCGGACCAACGCCGGCCCCAGCAGGACCACCCGGGAGCAGGCGGTCGGGCTCGCGGCTGAGACGGCAATCCCTTTGGAAGAAAACACAACCCGGCCTGAAGGCAACCCCGCCGATTCGCCCGAGGATCCCCATGCCGGCTCCCCTCGCGAGGATGCCGCGCCGACGGATCCTGGTCCGGTTCGCATGAATCGCGCACCCGCGCGCCGTGGTCGCGGCGGCGAGGCCGCACCCTACCAAGACCGTTTCGATGGTTGGCGCTCGGACCGAACCCCGTCTAGCGATTCGCGCTCAGGGTCAACCCGTGCCGAACGCCGGGAAAACAACCCGCGCGAGGTGGATCGCAAGGACAACCCTGAGGAAGACGAGCAGGGTGGGGAAGAGGCAGTGGTGAGCAAGCCCCTTGTGGGCGCGCCGGTTCTGGAAGGTGAGAAGGCGTTTGTTCCGGCCGCGGCAGCGACCCCGACCGGCGACGCGACCGCGTTGGTTGACGGCGTTGCCGCCCGAACCACCGATCAGCCCAAGCTCGCCCAACCCAAGGTGATTCGCCGCGACGGGTTGCGCAACCCAGCCCTTGCCGCCAACCCGGCGGCTACCAACGCGGGTGACGCCTCGGCCGGACCAACTGCTGAAGCAAGCAAACCCGCGACCGTTACCACGGGGCGCACGGAGACCCCATTCGGCGGCGACCTCAAAATGATCGCCGATCCGATCTTGGCCCAAGTGGCCAAACGGGTGGTTGTGCGTCGCGGCGAGGCCGGCACCACCCCCGCCCACGCGCCGGGTGACGCCGTCCTGCAAGGTTTACAGCGGGCGGCGGCGGGTGCGGAAGCGCAAGTGAGCGAGAATTCACCGGTCAATCGCCTCGCCGGCAGCATTGAAATGTGGTTGGCGCGCCCGCGCGGTGAAGAACTCGGCCCGCGCCAAGCCCGCTTTGAAATAAACCTTGGTCAGGGGCAAACCGCCCAAATTCAGGTGGTTCACGACGGTGATCAACTGCGTGTGAACTTGGCCGCCCCCAATGAACAACTGCGCGCCTGGCTGCAGGACAACGGCGGTGCGTTGCAGCAGCGCTTACAACAACGCGGCGGCCTCAACGTCGAGGTCCGCATTGGTGGGCAAACGTTCTCCGGCGATTCCCACGACGGGCGATCACGCCAACAACGGGACATCTTCGAGGAGCTGAACGACGACGGCGCCCGCTTCAACAAACCGCTCCACATGCTTTACGGTAAACGAGGTTCCCGATGAGTTTTTCACGTTTTATTCCTTCCCGCTTAAATCGCCCCACCGTGTCCCTGCAAAACCGGCTCTACGCGCTCAGCGGTAGTCTGGTGGTCCCCATCGGGGACGACGCCGCCGAGGTAACCTTCCCCGTCGGCAAAACGCCGACCTGTACCCTGGAGCTGGACATCGCCTTGGCCGAACACCGTGTCACCCTGTTACTGGAAAACGGCCCCGCTCTGGCCAGGCTGACGGCGGAGATGCAATCGGCCGAATGGGACATCGCGGGCAACGACATTCGCGCGATGTTGGTGGAAACTTGGTTCGAACACCTGTTTTTCCAATTCGAGCAAATCACCGGTTTACCCGTGCGTTGCCTGCGCGTAGCCATGGAACCCTCCGGTTTGGCGCCCTTCCTCGCGTTTCAGCAGTGTTTCGAACTGCGCGTGCCCGGACAACAGCACCCGCTGCTGCGCGGCGTGGTTGGCTTCAATGAAAGTGAACCCGTATGGTTCGCCGAATTACTGGAGGCCATGCCGCAACAACCCCGTCGCCGCGCGGCCGATATTCCCTTTATGGGGTCAATTCATGTGACGCGCATCACATGGCGTGCGGATCAATCACCCAACCTCGCCCGCGGCGACGTGTTGTTTCCTGAGCGACTTGATCGGCCGAGCTGGCGTCGCGGCGACCAGATTCATTTGGCGCTGAACCAACAAGACGACGTCTGGACCGTTGCCGAGCCCCCCTGTTTCCATCCCCAACCCGTCCCGTCGGAAGACGGTATCGCTATAGATGTGGAAGCCGGTGAAGTCGCCGTTACTTTACAAGCATTAACCGAAATGCAGGTCGGCGATACCCTATCGCGACCCGCGGCCTCGCGTGCCCTGCAACTGCGGCGCGACGGGGTTTTGATCGGACGCGCCGTGCCCGTTGCCGTATTCGGCCAGGTCGGGTTGCGCGTTGAGGAGGTTTTCCCAGATGGAAACGCTGAACCTAAGTGATCCGTTACTGCTCATCGGCGGTCTGATTTTTCTTTCCCTCGCACCCTTCGCCGCCATGATGGTGACCTCGTTCATCAAACTCACCGTGGTGCTGCAACTGGTGCGCAACGCCATGGGTGTCCAAAACATCCCGCCCAACATGGTCATCAACGGTTTGGCGATTGTGCTCTCCTTCTACGTGATGGCGCCCGTCGCCTACGAAATGATCGACATCGTTCACGCCGTCAACCCCGACATCAAGGACTTCCGTGCCTTGGTCGAGGCGCTGGAACAGGCGCGTGAACCGCTGCGCGACTTTTTGCTCAAACACTCGGCTCCGCGAGAACGCGCCTTTTTCTTTAACGCCGCTCAGTCGGTGTGGCCCGCCGAACAGCTCGGCAAACTCGGCGAAAACGACTTCGTGCTTTTGGTGCCCGCCTTTACCGTCACCGAATTAACCACCGCGTTTCAGGTCGGCTTCCTGCTTTACCTGCCGTTTGTCGCCATCGACCTGATTGTTTCCAACATCTTGTTGGCGCTCGGCATGATGATGGTTTCCCCCATGACCATCTCCCTGCCCTTCAAGCTTTTGTTATTCGTGTTGGTCGAAGGTTGGGCGCGGGTCATTCACGGCCTTGTCCTCTCGTACGCATAGGAGATTGACATGGACCAAGCAACCCTCGTCGAACTCACCATTCACGCGTTGACCCTGGTGCTGTTGTTGTCCTTGCCCGCGGTCATCGTGGCATCTGGTTTCGGGGTGCTCGTCAGCCTGTTACAGGCCGTCACCCAAGTTCAGGAACAGACGCTTTCCTTCGGGGTCAAGTTGATCGCCGTGGTGGTCACTTTGGCGCTCACCGCGCGCTGGACCGGCATGGAGCTGTTCCTGTTCATGGAACGGTTGCTCGAACTCTTGCCGCAAATCGGAACCTAAGGTTAGGAGACATGGAACTCGACGCCGAATTTTTAAAAAAATCGATCCTGGTGCTCAGTGTCAGCCTGCCGCGCATGCTGGTGATGTTCGGCGTGATGCCGTTTTTCGGAAGCGGCATGATGCAGGTCATGGTGCGCAACACCCTGGTTGTCTGCCTCGGGCTCGGCGTTTACCCACTGGTGTTCACCCAGTTGCCCGACGAGATTCGCCTTTTGCCCTGGATGATGGTGATCGCCAAAGAGGCCATGCTCGGCGTGGTGCTCGGTTACCTGGGCGCGTCCTTGTTTTGGGTCGCCGAGGGCGTTGGTTTGTTTATCGACAACCAACGCGGTGCTTCGATGGCGCAAATGATGGACCCCATGTCCGGGGTGGAATCCTCGCCGCTGGGCAGCCTTTTGATGCAGGTGCTCACCGTCTTGTTTTTCACCACCGGCGGCTTTTTGGTGTTTTTGGGCGGTATTTACGAAAGCTACCAGGTGTGGCCCGTCTTTTCCGCCGCCCCGGCGTTGGACGCGCATTTCGCCGAGGTCATGATCCAACACTCGGCGCGCATCATTGAAATGATCGTGTTGTTTGCGGCGCCCATCGTGATCGCCGTGTTTGTGGCCGAGTTCGGTTTGGGTTTGATCAACCGCTTCAGTCCGCAGCTCAACATTTTTTTCCTGTCGATGTCGATCAAAAGTGTGTTGGCCATCGTGTTCTTAATAGCGTACATGGTGACGCTGTTGACGATGTTCGACGGCGAGCAACGCAACCTTTGGCAACACCTGATGAACTTGGACCATGTGCTCAAGGTACCGTAATTTTATTTAGGGAGGCGTGGCGGTGAGCGGCGAAAAGACCGAACAACCGACACCCAAAAAGCTGCGCGACGCGCGCAAGAAGGGACAGGTCGCCAAAAGCAAAGAGGTCAACTCGGCCGTTACCTTGTTGGCGGCCTTCGCCGTGCTGTGGATCATGCGCGACTTTTTTGGGAGCCGCTTCCGCAATTTGGTGTCCATGCCTTTTGCCTACATGAACCGTCCCTTTGAAGGTGCTTATGAGGAACTGGGCATTCGCGTGATCAAAGAAATGATGGTGCTCTCGCTGCTGCCCGTCGGCGTGGTGATGTTTGCCGCCGTCGTCGCCAACGTGGCCCAGGTCGGTTTTATGTTCACGATGGATCCCGTGATGCCCAAGCTGGACAAACTTAACCCGGCCAAGGGTTTGAAAAACATGTTCGCCATGAAGAATTTCGTGGAACTGATTAAATCCATTGCCAAGGTGATGTTGCTCGGTTTTGTCATTTACCTGGTTTTGCTTGAGAACTTCGAATCCCTGGTCCACATTCCCAACCTCGGCCGCGAGGGGATTAGCGAGGTGCTCAGCATCTTGTTGCAACGGGTGTTGATCGTGACCCTGATCGCCTATTTCGCCGTGGCCGCGTTCGATTTCTGGTTCCAGCAACGGCAGCACACCAAACAACTCAAAATGAGCAAGGACGAGGTCAAACGCGAGTACAAAGAATCCGAGGGCGAACCGCTGATTAAAAGCAAACGCCGCGAGTTGCACCGCGAAATGGCCGAGGGCGACGCCGAGGCCGCCACCCAACAAGCCGACGTGCTGGTTACCAACCCAACCCACTTTGCCGTCGCCATTTCCTTTAACCGCGAGCTCAAAGGCCAACTGCCGCGGGTTGTGGCCAAGGGCGAAGGCGCCTTGGCGCAACGTTTGAAAAAAGTCGCCAAAAAAGCCGAGGTGCCCACCATCGAAAATGTGCCGCTGGCGCGTGGCCTTTACGCCCAAGCCACCGTCGGCGATTTCATCCCCGCCGATTTCATTGAAGCCGTCGCCGAGGTGTTGGTGTGGGCCCAAAACTTGGGTGAGGAAGAGGAGGATCTTTCGTTATGAGCCAAATCCAAGGCATCCAACAAGCGGCAATCGGCATCGGCGCCGCGCGCCTCGGCCAAACCGCGGCCGGGTTGATCGGCAAGCACCAGGGCGAGGCCGTCAAACCCACCAACATCCAGTCGATGGTCGCCGACGCGGCGGAGGAAATGAGTTTCGTTTTCGGCTCTAAGGCGAGCAAGAAGCTGTCGCAACGCAAGACGCGCCAATCCAACGATTTGCGCAACCGCCTCAAGCAAAAAGCCGAGGCCTACATGCGCCGCATCCCCGATTTGGGCGGCGCCGACAAGTTGATGCAGTACCTCGACCACCTCAAAAAAGGGGGTCGGCAGCATCCGCGCGAACTGCTGCAACAGGGCAAACAGCAGTTCAAAGACGTCTCCCATCGTTACGCCGCCTTGGCCTTCGCCTACGAATCCTTGGAAGGCGACGGCGCGGCCATGGAACTGCGCCAGTCGCTGGCCCAGGCGCTGGCGGATCTGGAGGCCGAACACGGCCCGGCCGTGCGCGCCGGGCTTAACGTCAGTGAAACCGCCGCGCAATTCGCCGCCGGCGACGGCAAGAAAACCCAGGACCTACGCGACTTTTACCGGCATACCGTGTTGGCGCCGGAAACCTTCGTCGATGCCTTTGAGTCGGTGATCAACCATTACCCGGACCGCAATTTCCTGGAAGCGATTTCGTTTATGATCGCCGCCGTCGGGCGCGATTTACACGCGCGTGGGCCGTCGCTTCAGCCCAACGCGCTCAAGAAAATTTTGGACGATCTGTTCCGCTTGGAAATGATGGGCCACATCTACCGCGACGCCGAGAGTTTGCTGGACCGCGTGTTCAAACTTTTCAAAACACGCAGCAAAAAATCGCCGCGTGCCTTTATGCAGCAATTCATGGCCCTGAAAAAAGAAGTGTGGCTACAGAGCGGCCAACTTAACGAACTCGTGGAAGATCTTGGGTTCACCGCGCTCAAGGCCCGCATCTTTTTTGTGCAGGAATTCCAAAAAATGATCAAAAAGATTCCGCTCAAAGCCTTTGACGATTTGGAGATGCGTGAACGCATGCTGGAGGTGATCGTCGAGGTGCGCGATGCGGCCGTGGAAGAAGAAGAGAAGATGGAAGAGGCGGGTTAACCCGTCGCCGGTTCGAGGAAAAAACGGCGCCGCCGCGCCGGGGAGAGAAGCATGCAATGGATTGATGAGGTCGTGCGCAAATTCGGCCAAACCATGGGATTACAGTTGCCGTCGTTGACGGCCGCCGGGCAAGTCAGCCTGGATTTTGAAAAAAAGGGGCAGTTCTTTTTGGAGCTCACCGAGGACGGGGTTTTGCTTTACCTGGCCCGTCCCTTTCCGGCCTACCAACGGGACGTGGCACTGCGGGCCCTGACCCAGTGTCATTACCGTAGCCAGGGGCCGCAAACCTTTTACCCCGCCATGCGCAAGGGCGATACGCTGGTGTATTTGACCCACGTCAGCTTCCGCGAGTTCAACCTACCCCTCATCGAGCGATCCTTAAGTCAGCTCGACCGCATGCTCCGCAAAACCTTGGCCGCTTAAGGCTTGCAAGGGTGCGACCGACAGGTGACCTCGCATCAGCCGCTTCGCTTTGGGGTCGCCGGCGCTTGGGCCCAGCCATGCAGCCACTGCTGAAAGCGGTGGGTTGCATGGCGCGGTGCGCCCGCCTGTTGGCGTTGTCGAAATTTCAGTTACGGCTAGGGAATAAACCGCTGGTGGCGATGCAGTAGTTGGTGAACGTGGTGGGCTGCATGTTCTCATGGGGTGCGCCGCCACCCGCGTTCGCGCAGGTCGCGGTAGACATGATGACCGCGTCTATCGCGTCGCCATAGGGTTTGGGGGCCTCGCCAACCAAAGGAACCACGTCAGCGAGCGCGTAGCCGCCGAGATTTGCGACCACATCCGCATCCCCTTTAAAGGTGTTGAACGCATGGGTGTGGGCGGCCATTTCCGCGACAGTGAGGGAGGCGGTTTCCCCGCCGGTTCTGGTTCCTAGTGAGAACATGACGCCGCGGTGGACCGGAACACGTCCGCGTAAATCGGGCAAGGCAAAGCTGGTGCGACCGTCGCCGCCGTAGAATGTGCCGATCAGGGAGTAAAGCGATTGATTTTGGCTGATGGGTAGGATCGCGCCGTTACAGGCCGCCCAGCCACGCGGGACAAAGTTAAAGCTAAAAATTCTGATTTCACCAAGATAAGGTTCAGTCATTTTGGGTACCTCCCAATCCGTTTCCGCGACCATGTGTGACGGGACCGCGCATTTCGCGCGGTGGTGGCTTTAACTTCGTGACGGATAGGTTCCGACGAGCGCAATGCAATAGATCACGCCGATGAGTGGTTGTAGATTGGTATGGGTTTGCCCGCCGCCTGTGACCTGAAGCCACGACGAGCTGGTGGTGTTTTTCAGGTCGGGTGGGTCCTTTTTAAAGGTACGGGCGCCGATCTTCTGTGCATCCTGCAAAACGCCGATGATGTTGCCGGCGGGGGTACTGTTCTCACTTTGTTCGGCCTCGGTAAAAGCTGCGTGGTAATGACTTGGGATTTGTTGTTCCGAGAGGGAGACCGTGTAGGACCCCGTCTTCTCGCCGAGCCGACGGGGGGTCAATCCGGGACCGGAACCCGCGTGCATCACCGCGCGGTCTTCGAGATTGGGAAGTGCGGTGGTCGTGCGACCATCGCCGCCGTAAGTGGTGCCAATAAGTGAAAACAGCGCCGTGTTCTGGGCGATGGGGAGCAATTGTCCCTCGCAAAAGGCCCAGCCGCGGGGGGCGAAATTAAAGGCGAATGCACGGACTTCCGCAATAAAAGGTTCAGCCATGGGTTTCCTCCTAGGTGCGTGAGGGGTACGTGCCCGTGAGAGCAATGATGTAGTGGAGTGCCAACGCCGGCATCATGTTGGTGTGTGGCGCGTTGCCGCCCGTTTGGCCGACACTTCCGGGTGGCAACGCCCGAAGTTGGTCCGCTGTTGCATGGGCTTCGTAAAACACGCCGCCGGCACTGGGCACCGCTGGGACTTTACCTGCCGGCGAGTGATGGTTCCCGGTTGCGGTGGTTCCCTGGAAGGGATGGTTGTGTGAGGGGAGTTGCTCCGGGGTAAGGGTGACGCTTTCCACACCGATTTTTTGTCCCCACGCGCGGGGTGTGAGACCGGGCCCCGTGCCTTGGCACGCCACCAAGCGTCCGCGAAAATCCGGTAGGGCGAACGTGGAGCGACCGTCTCCGCCGTAGGTGGTTCCAACCAGCGAAAAAAGCGCATCATTTTGACTAATCGTGAGAAGCTGACCGTCACAGTAAGCCCACCGGTTGGGTGCAAAGTTGCCTGCGAAAATCCGTATTTCGCCAAGGAAAGGATCAACCATGAAAACCTCCGTTTCAATCGGTGCCTGGGTTGGCCGGTGGTATGGAACCACACCGGTTTGGTTGGTGACCGGGGCGTTTGGGGCAAACGCGTGGGGAATGGTTGTCTTGGCGAAGGAGGGTGCAGTGTCTTTCGCCAAGTCGTGGGTCAGCGCTGCATCCGCCAAAAAAAACGACACCGCCCTCACCCGGATTGCCCACCAAGAAGCCGTCGTTTCTTGGTGGAACGATGGGCGCGGTGGGACCATGCTGCCGCGTTCCGAAGGCGCGGGATGGGAACACCGATCATCTTCAGTGGATGGGGCAAAGCGGTGGGCGCGACGAAACAGACCGAGGTCTTGGTTTCGTGCGTACGTGAGGCGTTTTCTTGGTTTGCGGCGATTATAACACGAAGCTGTTTATTTGATTTTTATGTTTTTGTGGTACGCCTGTGTCTTGCCAGGGTTCGTTATTTGCGCGCGTAATGGTGTCGTGACTTTTCGTAGGGGCGCCGGTTAACGGCGATAGGTGACGGCCCGTGCTCTGTCTTGCTGCGCGAAAACAAAGAACTCGGGGCTTGCATCCATGCGGTCCGCGTCGAGTGGGATTTCCCAAAAGCCGAGGGTTTCAAAGGTAAGTGTGTGTAATGCCAATACATAACCCCGGTCGTCGTTGCGTTTGCCGCCGTGGTCGAGCAGCAGCCACAGGGTCGTGGCTTCCACGTGCAAATCAAAGAGTTGCGCGCCGCCGGTAAATGCGTAGTTGGGCGCTCCGAAAAATGCCGAGAGGTCGATGGTGTAAATCTGAGCAATGGTGCTGTTTTTATTGAAGAGAAAAACAGCCGTTGCATTTTGTTTGGCCGCGTAGAGTCGCCAGTCGTCCATCGGGAAAAAAACCAGCTTGCGGCCCATCATGTCCTCATCGGGCATGGCCGGCACCGAATAGGTCTGTTGCGGCTTGTTGTTTTGGTCCACGCGGAAAAAGATGTCGGGCCGGTCGTCGGCGCGCAGCAGGTATTGGTTTTCGGGACCGGGGACCGGGGACACACCCGCCGCGTTGTAGGCGTTGACCACTTGGATATCGGGTGTGTAGGTCAGCGATTGGTGTTTTTGCGTGCTGACCGCGTGGATCAGGCCTTGGTGAACCCACAGCAGGTTGGGCGAGACCACCGTTTCTTTTTTGCCGCCGACCGCTTCCGAACCAAACATGGTTAGCGCGAAGTCGCCTGCCGCAAACTTAATAAAAGCATGGTCTTGCGGGAACGACATCAGCAGCGAGCCGTCGTTGAGCCAGGCCACGTCGCCCAGGGGTCGGAACATGCTGTGGCCCGCGGCGACATTGCCCATCTGGAAGCGCAAACCCCCCTGTTCGAGGGGGATTGGGGTCGGTTGGGCCGGTGCGGTGATGGTTGCCGTGGGGACGGCGGTGATGGTTGCTTGCGGTTGACCCGCGGGTTCCGGTTGTTTGTCGGCGGCGGGTGTTGACTGGGCTGAAGGGGTTGGTTGGGGTGAGGGTGCCGGTTCCGATTTAGGGGGCGATTCCGAGCAGCCGGTCAGGCAAAAAGCCGTCAGCAAGATCCCCATCGCAAGCCAAGTTAAACGGTATCCGGTCATCAAATCCTCCAACCAAAAAAGAAAAACGCATGCCGCGAAGGGCATGCGTCCGGTGATTTATGTGGGTGACGGTTTAGCCGTTGACGGCTTGGACCAAGTCAGCGATCAAATCGGCCTCGTCTTCAATACCGACCGAGAGGCGGATCAGGCCGTCGCTAATGCCCAGCTCGGCACGGGCCTCGGCGGGTACCGCCGCGTGGGTCATGGTGGCCGGGTGGCAGACCAAGGATTCGACGCCGCCCAGTGATTCGGCGAGGCTGAAGAGTTTGAAGCGGGTCAGCACTTCCTCCGCGCGTTCCTGGTTTTCCACCGTAAAGGAAACCATGGCGCCGAAGGAGCCCATTTGCGAGAGGGCCAGTTCGCGCTGGGGGTAATTGTCCAGGCCGGGGTAGATGACTTTGCCGACGCCTTTCATTTCCGTCAAGGCTTTGGCCACCGCGCGACCGTTGCTTTCGTGACGGTCCATGCGCACCGCCAGTGTTTTGATGCCGCGCAGGGTCAGCCAGGAATCCATCGGGCCGAGGATCGCGCCCGCCGAGTTCTGTACGAAGTGGATTTTCTCGCGCCAGGATTCGTCCTTGGCGACCAACACCCCACCGACACAATCGCTGTGGCCGTTGAGGTATTTGGTCGTGCTGTGGTTGACGAAGTCCGCGCCCAATTCGATGGGGCGTTGCCGGTACGGGGTGGCGAAGGTGTTGTCGACGCACAACAGGATGTTGTTTTCCTTGGCGACCGCCGCCACCGCTTTGATGTCGGTCAGGGTGAGCATGGGGTTGGTCGGCGTTTCCACGAACATCATTTTGGTTTCGGGTTTAATCGCCGCTTTGACCGCGTCCAAATTGGAGGTGTCGACAAAGGTAAAGGTCAGGCCGAATTTCCGCAAAATACGGTCGAACAGGCGGAAGGTCCCGCCGTAGGTGTTGCCCGTGACAATAAAATGGTCGCCCGCTTCAAACAGGGACATCAGGGCGTTGATGGCCGCCATGCCCGAGGCAAAGGCAAAACCGCAGGCGCCTTTTTCCAGGGCGGCCACATTGTCTTCCAGGGCTTGGCGGGTCGGGTTTTGGGTGCGCGCATACTCGTAGCCCTTGTGTTTGCCGATGCCTTGTTGTTGGTAAGTCGAAGTTTGATAAATCGGTACCATGACCGCGCCGGAATGTGGATCAATCCACTGGCCGGCGTGAACGCAATCTGTCGAAAATCCCATGGTTAGTTTTCCCCTTGTACTAAATTCCGAACCCATTCTTTGCTCGCATAACGCTCGAGGTTGTCCGGGAAAACGGTGATCACCGATTTCCCTTCGCCCAGTTGGGTACACAATTGAATCGCGGCTTCCGCGTTGGCGCCGCCGGACCCGCCGGTCAAGATGCCCAAGCGCCTGGCCAAATCGCGACAACGCGCGAAGGCGACGGTGCAGGGGATATCGAGAATCCGATGGGCTAAATGAAGATCCAGGTTTTTTGGAACAAACGAATTGCCGATGCCCTCAACGAGGTAAGGCCGTTTCTCATCGCCGCGGAAGACGGAACCTTCCGGTTGAACCAACCAGCGTACCGAATCGGGATTGGCGTTGCTGAGCCAGCGGGCCAAGCCTGTAAAGGTGCCGCCGGTACCCGCGCCGATGGCCATCCCGTCGGGAACATAACCCAACTGCTGTTCGATTTCAGCCCCTAAGCGTGTTTCCGCTTGTTCCGGGTTGGCCGGGTTCTCGAACTGGAGTGGCACGAAGCAGCGCCCGTGTTGGGCGGCGTAGGCGTGGGCGCGTTCGATGCAGCCCGTCATGCCGTGGCATTTGTCTACGAGAAAGACTTCCGCGCCGTAGAGTTGCATCAACACGATTTTCTCGTGGCTCATGCGGTCCGGCACGAAAAAGACCGTGCGGTAACCTTTGAGGTTGCCGGCGAGGGCCAAACCGATGCCGGTATTGCCGGCGGTGGGTTCGACGATGGTCATGCCCGGTTCGAGGCGTCCGTCGCGTTCGGCCGCTTCGATCATGGCCAGCGCGGGACGGTCCTTGATGCTGCCGCCGGGGTTGAGGTACTCCAGCTTGGCGAAAAGTTTGGCGCCGCCCGCGGGGACGATGCTGCTGATATCGACGAGTGGTGTGTTGCCGATGAGTTCAATGAGTGAGGACGTTACCTTCATCGTGACCCCTTGATCGTGTTGCCGTTCGTTGCCTTGCGGCGTTTCGCTGCTTTCACGAAGCGTGCCGGAAGCGAAACAATCGCGGGGGACGTTCAAAATCGAATGAGCCTGATTGACCATGAAGCTTCTGTGACCCTTTGGCGCTTAAATTTCAACATACACCGGGCATGGTGAGAACGCACGGTAGGAGAGGGGAAACGGCGTGTTTCTCTTGCTGGAACCTTAAGCTGGTGCAGCGTGCTCGGGTTGTGTGAAGAGCGACGGAACGGCGCGGCGAGGTGCCGTGAGGTTCCCAAGGTCGCAGTGTCACCTGAAACGGACGCGCCAAACAGTCGTGGCGGTGGACGTCCTTGACCGCGGCCGGCCCCGTGGCGGGGTGGGAAAGCATGCGGGTGGGGAAGGCGTTTGCCGGCACGAATGTTTTGTTCAGGTCACCGAAACTTCGTGCCGGATGGGCCGGGGCTTGCCGGCACGAAATACTGCGACGACGGTTCTTCAAAACGTCACGATCATAGCAAGGTCTTTTGGCAAACACGAGAGAGGATGTGATGGATGGGGGAAATGGGTGTCCCGGTGGGGCCTGGCTTGGGAAGCGACATTTCTTAGGATGTGGTGATGGGTGGCGGATGGGCGGCGTGGTGGGTGGCGGGGGTTCACGGACGGGAAATCCCTGAAGGGGATGACACCAAGAACGTTGTGAAGGGTTGTGGTGCCGGCGCCTTCAGCGCCTACACGACGGGAACGCCCGGGGACCCTGGGTAATGGGTTGTTCCACAACCCATTACCCAGGGCTGAAATCCGTAACGCCCTCGGCGTAACCAAAGGTCGTTCGCCTCCGGCTCACCGTTTAAATCAGTTGTGGACCACGCGTTGGGGTGTGCGAACCCCTCCGGGGTACGCCGGATCAGCCCCCAGCTTGTCCCGGCGCGCGATTTGAGCACACGCATTCGTGTGTGCGGCCCCACCCAAGGTGGCGGGGGTTCACGGACGGGAAATCCCTGAAGGGGATGACACCGAGAAATTTAAAAGAGGAAGGGGCCCCGCCGTGCATTTGCGCGACGGGGCCCCCTGTGTTGCCGTTGACGGGATGGCGATTGGTTGCTACTTCCGGGGCGGTTTGGTGCCCCAGATCTTTTCAGCGTATTCACTGATGGTGCGATCCGAGCTGAACTTACCGGAACAGGCCGTGTTCAAGACGGCGCGACGTGTCCACTCCTCGCGGTCCTTGTAGATGCGCTGAACCTCTTCCTGGGCCGCGCGGTAGGCGGGTAGGTCGGCCAGCAACAGGTAACGGTCACCGCCTTCCAAGAGTGCGTGGCGGATCGGTTCGAAAATGCCGCGCTCCAAAATGCTGAAATGATCCGAGAAGATCAGGTCCAGCGCCTCGCGCACTTCTTCGTCCTGCTGGTAGTAGGCGTAAGGATCGTAGTTTTCGGAGAGGGCTTTGGCCTCGGCCGCGTCCAAACCGAAGATGAACATGTTCTCGCGGCCGACTTCTTGGGCCATTTCCACGTTGGCGCCGTCCATGGTCCCGATGGTCAAGGCACCGTTTAACATGAACTTCATGTTGCCCGTACCCGAGGCTTCCGTGCCCGCGGTCGAAATTTGCTCCGATACTTCCGTGGCCGGAATCAGCTTCTCGGCAAGGGTTACCCGGTAGTTGGGCAGGAAGTGAACGCGCAGTTTGTGGCGAACCGATTCGTCGCGGTTGATCATGTCACCGATGTTGTTAATCAACTTAATGATCAGCTTGGCCATAAAGTAACCCGGCGCGGCCTTGGCGCCGAACAGGAACAACTGCGGATGGAAATCCATGTCGGGGTTCTTGCGCAAGCGGTTGTAGAGAATGACGATGTGAATCGCGTTCATCAACTGACGCTTGTACTCGTGGAGGCGTTTGATCTGAACGTCGAAGATCCAGGTTGGGTCGGTTTCCCAATCCCATTCCGCGTTCATGAAATCAGACAGCCGTTTCTTCGCCGCGAACTTCACCTGGGCGAAGCGGTCACAGAAGGCGCGGTCGTCTGCCAGCGGTTTGAGCTTGGCGACCTGTTTCAGATCGGTGATCCAGCCGTCGCCGATGGTTTCGGTAATCAACTCGGCGAGGTCGGGGTTGCAATCCAGCAACCAGCGCCGTTGCGTGATGCCGTTGGTTTTGGCGTTAAAACGTTCGGGATACATGGCGGCGAAATCGGGAACAACCCGCTCCTTCAGCAGTTCGGTGTGGATCTCGGCCACCCCGTTGGTGCTGTGGGAGCCGACGATGGCAAGGTGCGCCATGCGAACCTGACGGTGCTCGCCTTCCTCGATGATGCTCATGCGGCCGATGCGGTGCATGTCGCCGGGAAACTTGGCCGCGATGTCCTTGATAAAGCGTTGGTTGATCTCGTAGATGATCTGCAGGTGGCGCGGCAACAGTTTTTCGATCAACTCAACCGACCATTTTTCCAGCGCCTCAGGCATCAAGGTGTGGTTGGTGTAGGCCAAGGTGCGCAGCGACAGGCTCCAAGCGTGATCCCAGCCCAAACCTTCCTCGTCCACCAGGATGCGCATCAACTCGGGTACCGCCAAGCTGGGGTGGGTGTCGTTGAGCTGGATGGCGACGCGGTCCGGGAACTCGTTCCAATCGTCGCACTCGTCCTTGAACCGCGCGATAATGTCCTGCAACGAACAAGAGACAAACAGGTATTGTTGGCGCAGGCGCAGTTCTTTACCTAGGTAGTGTAAATCATTGGGGTACAGAACCTTGGTCAGGTTCTCGGCGGTCACCTTGTGTTCAACCGCGTTGATGTAATCACCCTTGTTGAAGTCCTCGAAGTCAAAATCCTCGTGGGCGTGGGCCGTCCACAGGCGCAAGGTGTTCACCGTTTTTCCGCCGTAACCGACAATGGGCACATCGTAGGGAATGCCGATGACGGGGTGGGCGTCGACCCAGCGCGGGCACAGGTTGCCCTTGTCGTCCTTGCCCATTTCGACGCGCCCGCCGAAATTCACTTGAAACTGAAGGTTGTTGCGCGGCACTTCCCAAATGTTGCCCCATTTCAGCCAATCATCCGGCTGTTCGACCTGGCGGCCTTTTTCAATTTCCTGGCGGAAGATGCCGTAGTTGTAGCGAATGCCGTAGCCGTAAGCGGGAATGTTAAGGGTGGCCATGGAGTCGATGAAACAGGCGGCCAGTCGGCCGAGGCCGCCGTTGCCCAGGCCCATGTCGACTTCTTCGTTGCGCAACGTCTCGTAATCGAGGCCGTGTTCCTCGACCGCGCTGCGAACCTCTTTCTCAATGTTTAGGTTTTGCACGTTGCTGTGAAGTACGCGACCCATGAGAAATTCGAGGGACAGGTAATAAACGCGTTTGACCTTGTTCTTTTTGTGGGTCTTCCGGGTCTGTAACCAACGGTCAATCAACCGATCACGAATCGTATAGGCCAGGGCCTGGTAGAAATCGAGCTGGCTCGCGCCTTCCTGGTCTTTGGCCAAGGTAAAATTCAGATGGTCTTGTAAATCCTTGTGGATCGAATCGGTGTCCATACCGCGACGAACGCGTTGGTGATCATTGGTCGTCATTGTCGTACCTTCTTTAAATAATGTTCGAACCTGGATCAGAGTTTCGGAATGTTATTCGTTGAGAGCACCGAGCGTTTGAAACCGTGGCGGCGCAACAAAACCGTGTGCCGGAAGGGCACGGGCGGCCGCAACAATGATGAATCGTTGGAAAAACTCGCCCAGTATAACGAAATCGAAGGCCGCCCGACAAGAGGAAGGCACGAAGGGGGTGGGTTGCGGCGTCGCCGAGCGGTTGATCGCGGCACACCGCCCGGGTGGCAAAACCCCCAACCCACCACCCATCCCAAAAAGCCGCGGCGCGATCCCCGCGTGGCAAAACATGTGGCCAACCGCCCCTCGCAAAAAAGCCGCGGCGCGATCCCCGCGTGGCAAAACACCCCGGCCAACCGCCCATCCTGAAAAAAAAACGAATACCAAGCCAAGCCCGATCAAAGCGCCAAGCCAAACATCCCAACCTCCTAGCCGGAAATTGAACCAACCCCGGCCCTTTGCTCTTTCATCCTGAATACCGAATGGGGTAGGCTAAACATTGAATTCCTTGATTGAAACACTCGCGGTTGGTTGGTTCCTCTGTCCGTAGCAGGCGGAGTTTCCGCTGATTGTCCCGAACAATACCCCGTACCGAGCAGGTACCGCGGTGGGTCGGTTGCCGGTTTAGCGCCCAAGACGGCGGTGAAAGTGAGAGGCCGGGGAGAAGGGAAGCCACATGGGATTGCAATAGTTGGAGGTAAAGTCCATGAATACGGACGCTCAAGCGGAAAAGAAAAAATATCGTTTGGTGACCCGCAGTGATTTCGACGGATTGGTGTGTGCCGTCCTCTTTAAAGAATTGGACATGATTAACGAAATTATGTTTGTCCACCCGAAGGACATGCAGGATGGGAAAATCGACGTCAACGCCGGCGATATCACCACCAACCTGCCTTATGTGCCGGGCTGTTATTTGGCGTTTGACCACCACTACAGTGAAACCTTACGCACCCCGCTGGCTGAACGTAAGAACCACGTGATTGATCCCAACGCGCCCTCGGCCGCCCGCGTCGTTTACAACTACTACGGGGGTTTGGATACCTTTCCGCGCATTGGCGAAGATTTGATGGAGGCGGTGGACAAGGCCGACTCCGCGGATTTCGAACGCGAAGACATTCTCAATCCACGGGGTTGGGTGCTGCTCAGCTTTTTGATGGACGCCCGGACCGGGCTCGGTCGCTTCCGTAAGTTCCGTATTTCCAACTACCAATTGATGATGGACCTGATCGATTACTGCAAAGACCACACCATTGACGATATCTTGGCGTTGCCCGACGTCAAGGAACGCATGGACATGTTTTTCTCACATGAACGCAAGTTTGACGAACAGATCAAACGCTGTGCCACCATGCACGACAGCGTGGTGGTCCTGGACCTGCGCGACGAGGAAGTCATTTACACCGGCAACCGTTTTAAGATTTATGCGCTGTTCCCGGAGAGCGAGGTGTCGATTCACGTGATGTGGGGTTTGCGCCGCCAAAACACCGTGTTTGCCGTGGGTAAATCGATTTTTAATCGCAACCATCCCGTCAACATCGGTGAGTTAATGCTCACTTACGGCGGCGGCGGGCACCATGCCGCGGGGACCTGTCAGGTGGCCAATGAATTGGCGGACGCCACGCTACAAAAAATCATTAAGGAAATCATCGAAGCTAAACAAAACTGACCCCGATTTAGGCTAGAATAGTCGACTTGTTACAAGGCGGCGCTCCCAACCGAGGCGCGTTGGGTGGAAAAAGACGCCTTGTACCGGCGGCCCCGCTTGACAACCTTTGCTTAAGTTTGTTTTGGTATAGGGTTCGTTGGTTTTTGTGTGATTTGTGTGACGAACTTCGCGGTCGTCCCCCGATCATCACGCGCCGTTGCGTCAACCCCGGTTTTTGTACCATCGGGTCGCTGCATCGGTTAGGATGCGAACGTGCGCCAAACGCAACTTTGGGTTGCGTCGCGCTTTTTCTCACGGTTGCCGCGAGAAAAGGCTGAAGGTGCTTTCAGCAGAAAAATCTTGGGTGGATGTCGTTTTGCAAAATCGATGGATGGTTTTTTCTCCCGGAGGTCCTTTATGACGGAAAAGTTATTGGTCCCTCCCCTCGGGCTCAAATTGCGCCAGATTATGCGCCATCCGTTGCCCCATCACAATCCTCGGTACCCGTCTCGCGTTTTGCGCTCCATGGTCTGGTTGGCGCAACGTTTTGTCGTGGAAATTGAAAACGACCTGGGCGTGGTCGGTACCGAAAACGACCCCATGATCGTGGTGCTCAACCACAACCAGCGCTTGGAAGCTGTGCTGGTTCCCGCGTTGTTAACCTACTTGCGTGATGGTAAAACCATTCATTTCCTCGCCGATTGGCCGATGATGCTCATTCCCGGTGTCGGCGTGCTCTACCGCCGCAACGATGTCATTCTGCTGACACACAAAAATGCTAAATTCCGGTTTTTCAACCGCTTTAAATCGCGCTTTGACACCGGGGTTCCCGCGCAGGAACAGGCTTTGAACCTGTTGCGCAACGGGTCTTCCATCGGTGTCTTTCCCGAGGCGACGATTAATCGCGATCCGCAACGCCTCATGCGTGGATCGCCCGGTGCTGCTAAAATGGCGCTGCAAACCGGTGTACCGATTTTACCGATTGGGATCCGCTTCCCCTACCACCCCGTCGACAAGCCGATCTCCGACTTCGCCAAGATGAAGCTGGTCGTCGGTAAGCCGATCACGCCGTCGCATCCCCCGGAGGATGCGCCGAAACGGCGTCACGTTCACGAACTACACTGCCATGTCATGACCGAATTAGCGAAGGTTTCCGGTAAATCCTGGGATCTCCAAGCAAACAAGAGGAGGAAGTATGTCCTTTAAAGACGAATTGTCGGTCTCCAAAATCAAAACATCCGAACAGCGGGATGCCGCGCTGCAAGTGATTCAGGCCGTTTTTTTGGAAGAAAAAGGTTGGGTTCCTTCTCATGAAATCCTATTACCGACCAGCGATTTGGAGCGGGACGACGTGTCCTGGTTTATGGTCAGCCGCGAGGGCCAAGCCCTGGGTGTGACCCGCGTTTTGTACGCCCTTCCGGTCGACCTTTACGAAGAGTACGGTTTTAAACCCGTTGATCCCAGCCTGGATGTGGAGGCGTTTATTCGCAACAACCGCATCGCCGAGGTGGGTCGCTTCGCCGTATTGCCCGAGTTCCGCCGCAAAATTCACATTGCCGCCATGTTGATGCGTGCCGCCTCCACCGAAACCGTGGAAAAAGGATTTACCCACTACATCACCGATGTTTTTGAGTCCGATCCCAACACGCCTTACGGCTTTCACAAACGCGTACTCGGTTTCAAAGTGGTTGCCACCCACGATGTCGGTGAAATGCTGACCGACAGCCGGCGAATCACCATGTTGTTGGACTTCAAAGAAGCGTTCAATTGCATGAAACGCCGCAACTCCTGGGTTTTCCGTTTCATTACCGAAGGTTGGAGTGACAAGCTCATCGCCCAGCTAAGCGCCTAACGCGTTTTACGCGGCCCACCTGCTGGGCCGCACGGTTTTATTTGCTACAGGGTGCGACCCTTCCCCGCGTTTCCCATCGGAACTGCTGAACAAAGGCGGGTTCGCTCCGACGGCTAAGTCCGTATGATTTACCCGCTTCGATGCGGTCCCCCAAGGTGCGGGTTCACCCTTTGGACGAATCCGTCGCCGCTCCGTTCCGTATCCTCGTCGCGCGAACTGAGAACTTTATGAAAAATGGTTTCTTGCCCCGCCAATTACCCCTTAAGTTGGTGCGTTTTGCCGCGTCTCACCCCGTCGGGGTGCTGGTCAGCGCCGCCCTCCTCTTAATTGGGGCCGCCTTTTTGGCCACCCGCGTGCGCATCGCCGCCGATATTCTCGCCTTGATCCCCGAGGACAATCCCAGCGTGGATGAATTTCGCACCACCATGGAACGCTTCGGGTCGATTGATATTTTGTTGGTCGGTTTGAAGCTCAACCCCGACCGCGACCTCGAGGCCGATACCACCTATGCCGACATCCTCGCCGAGGAAATGCGTGCCTCCGAGAACATCAACTGGGTTGAATACCGCCTGCAAGACTTCACCGAGGCCGCCGACGAACTGCTCGACCGGGTGACCTTGTTCCTGCCGCCCGAACAGGTGCCTGCCTTTGCCGCCAAGTTCGGTGAGGAAGGTGTCGATCAGGCCGCCGCCCAGCTTGCTGAGCGGGTTCGTTCACCCTTTAGCCTCGGCGTCAAAGAATTGATCCGCAAGGATCCGCTCGGGATTTTGCCGCTGCTGATCGGCGATTTCGTTCAGGGCGATTTGGGGTCACGGTTTGACACCGATTCCGGGTACATCATCGACCGCGAGGGTCGCTATTTAATGATGTTCGTCAAACCCAACGGTGTCGCCGCCAATTTGCCCTTTGACCGCCGCTTGATGGCCGATCTCGCTGAAATCGAACAACGCGTCAACGAGACCTGGGCCGAGGACGAATGGGAAGGCGCGCCGCCCGAGGTCATTTACGCCGGCGGTTACCCCGCCGCGCTGGAAGACAGCCAACTCATTACCCGCGACATGGGGATTGGTGCCTTGGTTGCACTGGCCTTGGTGGTTACCTTGTTTACGCTGGCTTTTGCCCGCTTGAACGCGATCCTCATCAGTTTGGCACCGCTGGTCACCGGCTTGGTGCTGACCTTTGCCTTTGTAGCACTGTTCCTGGGTCGCCTGAATGCCGCGACCTCGGCCTTTGCCGCGCTGTTGATCGGTTTGGGGATCGACTTCATTATTGTGCTCTACAGCCGCTATCTCGAGGAGCGCCGCGCCGGCGGCGATCACGACCAGGCGATTACCGCCATGGGTCGCCACACCGCCGTGGGTGTCCTGCTCGGCGCCGTCACCACCGCCGCGACCTTTTACGCCTTCCTGATTTCGGGTTTTAAAGGCCTCGCCGAGTTGGGTCTGCTGACGGGGACCGGGATTTTGATTGTGGTTGTGACCGTATTTTTAATTTTACCCGCCTTGTTGACCTTGCTTGAACGCAACCGCGACGAAAGCCGGTTTCGCCTCCACGCCTTTGGCGCCGAGCAGTTGTGTGTATGGAGTCACCGTTACGCGCGGCCCGTTTTGTGGGTGAGCGCGCTGGTAACCCTGGTGCTGGGTGCCTTTACCGTCAACCTGCGTTACGACGACGACTTGATGAACATGCGCGCCACCGACAGCCGCAGCGCCGCCAACATGCGCACGCTCATGAACGCCTTCGGCACCCGTTTTGTGCCCCTGATGTTGCGGGTAGACGGGGCAACCGAGGAAGAGGCGCTGACGCGGGCACGCGGGCTCATGAGCGAACTCAACAGGCTGGTGGCCGAGGGTGATTTGGCCAAAATTGATTCGCCGGTCGCCTTCCTGCCCAGCCGTTCCCAGCAAATGGAAACCCTTGCCGCGCTCAAAACCGTCAACATCGATGAAACCGCTTTTTTGCAGCGTTTTGACGCCGCCTTGGATCGTCAGGGCCTCAATGCCGCGCCTTTTCACGAGGCACTTACGCCCTTGCTGGCATCGCTGAAGGTGACCGAACCGCTCTCCTTTACGACCTTGGCCGATACCAAGGTGGGCCGCATCTTGGAACGCTACATTCAAACGGAAGAGGGTGTGACCTCGGTGTTGATTTACGCCTACCCGCCGCCGGATCGCTGGCGCCGCCAAACGCCGCCCGGCCTACAGGCGCTGGCGGATCGCCACCCGTCCGTGATCCTGACGGGACCCGTGGTGATCTCCCGTGAACTAAAACAAGTGGTCTGGGAAGACGCCTGGCTGGCGGCATTGCTCGGCATGGTGCTGGTTTTTATCTTCCTTGCGGTTGATTTGGGCGGGTTTCTGCGGGCTGTATTCTCGCTGGTTCCCCTCGGGGTCGGTATGGTGTGGATGGTCGGCTTGATGGCCGCGTTCGACCTTCCCGTCAACGTCATGAACATCTTTGTATTCACCATGGTCATTGGGATCGGTGTGGATTACGGGGTTCATTTAATCCACCGGTGGCACGAGTCCAACGGCGACGTTGAAGCGCTGGACGGTACCGCCAAAGCGATTGTGATCGCCGCGCTTACCACGGTCAGCGGTTTTGGTTCGCTGATTCTGTCCCATTACCAGGGCCTGCGCTCGATGGGTGCCGTCGCCATTATCGGGGCGCTCTGCACCGCGGTGGTGTCGATCACCCTGCTGCCCGCCTTGCTGGTGCTGTTCCAAGTGGACCCACAAGCCGACGAAAACGAACCGGAGCACGAAGGGTAGGGGCATGGGTTCGCCCGGGGCGCCTCCCGAAAATACAACCGTTGTTTGAGGTCGTGGACCCTCCTTTTTTTGGGGGTGCCCGCATTTTTTTGTATCTGACCAAACGGGCTGGGTTTGTGGGTGTTAGTTGTAAGAAATGGGTGCCCTTTTGACACTTGAAGCAATTTTTTTGACATTTTTGACGCGGCAATTAGTGGGTTAAGGGCGTTTTTTAGGGTGTACTTTGATGAGGAATTTAAATACTATAAATTTATTCAAAAGGGTTCGTATCGATTTAAGGATAACCCCAAATAATTATCCAAAGATCAACCTTGCTGTTCATTCTCTCGGTGAGGCCGGGGTCGGCTTTTTGTCGGGGCGTTCCAAGATTTTCGCGGTGGTTGGCTCGGGAAATCTTCGAGGTGATCGATTGGTAGTTTTTGGTTATCCTTGTGCTTGTTTTGTAAGTGCTATGTTTTGTTTGTGTTAGGGTTTTGGTTTTTGGTTGTAGCTGTCTGAAAATGTCAAAGAATGCTTTGTGGATGGAAATCCGCCGCTCGCGTGAAAATGAATTGGTTTATCAAAAAACGGCCAAATCCTGACAAACGTTCAGAATTGTCACGCTTTCCTTGATATTATTCTTTGTACAAAATTGACTATCGAAAAATTAAACTTTGTGCCCTTTTTTTATTGCGTTACGTCCGAGAATGCTTATATTAATAGTATGCGGTTCGGCGGTATGGTCCAGCCGACCACAACCCCCACCTCCCACGGGTGGGTTCCCTCCCCGCTTATTTATACCTAAAGTGTGCGATTCGGGTGGATGCGATCGCACAAAATGTTGGAGCGAAACGGTTTGGGAAAAGCACAGGCGTACTTGTAAAGTACGTCGCGCATTTTCACGACATGTTGCAGCCCAACAGGTTGTGCGAGGGCGCCGCCAAGAATCGCTCAATTTAGGTTTATTGATCATCGCTTCATGCATGGATGTTGTTCGCCCGGCACTTCTTGGTTCCGGTGTCTTGCTCCGCTTCACGCAAGACTTGCCCTCATCACCAACATCTGAACCTTCTCCCGGTTCAATAGGTCTCCACTCCCCGAGGTACGTATGTCACAGCTTAAGTTCTACAATTTGGATGAAATGTGCTTGGTTCGCGAAACCTGCCCCGCCGACGCCCATCTTCTGCGCCACGCCATTGAAGACGCGCGTGCCCAGCAACGACAACCCGCCGCCCATCGCGAGGTGCTCGGCAACGTTCACAGCTCCATCCAACAAAGCGGCGATTTTATTTCCATCGTCAACATTGAAGTGCGCTCTCGTAAAGGCGCCGCCAAGAGTTTTTCTTATTAAGTATGAAGTCGGGCCGCCCGCCCGGCTCCCGTAACAGACGATATCGCTATACAAAAAAGGCGTGATACCTCGGTATCACGCCTTTTTTGTGTGGGCAAGTCTGTCGCCGGGTCATGCGTGCGGCGCTGTTGTTTAGTCGCCGTCCGTTGTTGCGACCACCGTGCCTTCCAATAAGAAGTTGTTGAGGCGGCCTTTACCGTCGAGATCACCGGCCGAGAACAGGACCTCGAAATCCGCGTCTTCGACACCCGAGGGTGATGAAACTTTGACAACCCGGAAGTAGGCAACCCGTGTACAGGATTGCCATCCGCCGGAACCTTGGGCCAGGCCGCCGCTGGGGGACATGGCGACCACATCGTCGTTGGTGGCTTTGACGTCGAAATAAAACCCCTTGTCCGGGGAAGCAAAGAAATTGGCCGTCACCCGAATCAAGTTGCCACGGGTGAGGTTGGGGATTTTGAGAACCGGCGTGTCCGCGCGACTCGGCGAACTTACATCGATGGACCAGGTACCACTTTTGCTGACGATTTTGCTCATGAGTGCTCCTTTTTCGCCGCCGCACGGACGCGACAGCAAGTTCGGCCGCCACACGCGAGGGGCATAATCGAAATGATGGTGTTTTTCGGGATGAGGGACTTTTATTGTAAACCCAAAGTGACGCGTCTGTCTGACTATTTCGATTTTTGAGACGGCTTCATCGTAATTACCCAATAAAAGACATGCCTGCCATGATTTGACCACGGCTCATTTTTGAAAATGAGGGACTTGCGGTTTTCTCCGCTGTACTGGTGCAGAAATTTATGAGCGTGATGAATGGCATGGTTGTGCAAATTTTCGTAACAAATTGATTCTAGTAAATATTCGCCCGGGATAAAATATTCTCATCGGATCTTCTTGTTTTTCTCATCGGTTTATCGGAGTTTTCTCACCGATAATCCATCGATTTCGGGCAGCATGGCGCCAAACGTGATCCGGCGCCGTCCGGCTCGCGAATCCGACGGCGATGTCGCTTTTGTGCCCGTTGCCGTCCATGGAGCGTTGCAGCATGAAATCCCCTCTGCTTGCTTTGTTTCTTTTGTTCCTTCCCGGTTTCTTCACGCCCGTTTCTGCATTTGATCGTGAGGAAGGCACCGCTTTGGTTGCCCACCTTGTCAAACGCCAACCGGCTAACCGCGAGATCATGTTTGTCGAAATGCTGTTCTCGTCTTCCCATCGCGATCTTTTTTTTGACAACAAAAGTCTCGACGGTTTGGCCAAAATGCTGCGCAAAACCCGGGACAAACGCTTCCAGCGAGACTTTGACGCGGATGCGAAATACCGTTCTTGGTTGCTCTCAAACCTGGAAGAACTCAAAGCCTACAATGATTCCAAGCAAGACGATCTGGTTGGTGTCGCACTTCGAATGAATGATGCCAGCCTCGAAATGAATGATCGCCTCAACAACTTAAACAAACGTAATCTGCTCTACTTGATCCAATACGCGGCCCGTTTGCCGATGAAGCAAACCCTGTCCGAGGAACCCTTTGTGATTTCCGTGGGCCAACTGTTGCCCGTTCTGCGTGCCGAGTACAACTCTCGCAAATAATAACTGGTTCCATTCATTGCTATCCTAAAGCGTCCCAATTCCTACAGGCCGAATCCGCGAATCGTCAAACGATCCGGGGTTCGGTCTTTTTTCAGGGCCAGGGTCAGGTTTGCGTGGCGCGGCTGGTCCGCCAACATGTGGCGCGTTAAACGTTCGAAATACTGAATGAAGCGCGATAGACCCGCGCGATCCATGACCCCGGTTCCTCCCGGGTTACTTTGCGCCGAATCGCGTTCTTGTTGCGCGCGCCAATCCAACACCACTTCAAAACCCGGTGCCGCTAAAAACAGGGAAAGGGTGAAGCGGTCGAAAAAGGCGCGGTACGGGTCTTTGAGTTGCCGGTTTACCCAGGTGCGCCAAATCCCGTCCGGGTCGCTGTCCCTTTCCAATTCGTTGATGGGTGCCGCCAAGGCATCCTTGCTTTGGGGCCGTGCGCCCATGCACCAGCCTTCGCAAATAATCAGTTGGGGTCGGCCCTGAAATACCTTTTGCTGTTGGCACGGCACGCGGTCATCGCGACTTTTGTCAAAGACCGGCAGCTTGGTTTCTGTTTTGGGGCCGGCAGCGGTTAACGCGTCCAGGAGTTGGTTGCCAAGCATGAGGTCGTGGGTGCCCGGCACGCCGCGGGTGGCCAGCAACGGGTGGATTTGGGCGGCCAGTACTTTTCGTTGGGCGCGTGTGTGATACAGGTCGTCGATGGAGAAGGCGGCGGTTCGGACGCCCTGAGCCGCAAACACCGCGGTGAGCTTCGCGGCAAGGGTGCTTTTTCCACTTCCTTGGGCACCCGCGATACGGAACAGCAAGGGGTGCGCTTGTGCCGCCAACCGCGCCTGGATCACCGCGATGATGTGGGTCAATGGGTCCATGTGCCCTCCCGCAAGAAAAAAAGGCGCGAGAGGCGCCTTTCATTGGATGAACTGGATTTTCTTCGATGGGGATTAGGTAATGATACCCACCGAGTTGAAGGTATGACCGGGAATGATGGTGTCCAACGTGGTGTCGTTGACGCCCATGTGGTTGCGCATGATTTCCCAGTAGATGTCACGGAAATCGGTTGTCCAACCCAGATCGTGGTTGCGGTGCAACTCACCCAGGGTCGGCCACATGTCATCGCCACCGATGTGGGTGCCGTTCAAACCGCCGCCCATGACCATGGCCAAGCTGCCGGTGCCGTGGTCCGTGCCGTTGGAGTCGTTTTGGTAGGCGCGGCGCCCGAACTCGGTGACAACCAGGAACATCACGTCCTGCATGCGCACCGGACCCATGTCCGCGTAGAAGGCGGCCATGGACTGCGCCAGCTCGGAGAGCAATTCCTGGTGACGGGTTTCGCCGTCAGTCAGGTTGGCGGGGTTGATCTGGGCGGCGTGGGTGTCGTAACCGCCTTGGTCGATGGTGACCACCTCGACCCCGAGGAAATCGTCGTCCTTCAGCATTTGGGCCGCGTGCATGACGCGATCACCCAAACCCGTGTCGGGGTATTGGGCGCCGTTTTCGGGTTGGTAGTCTTCCCGATCTCGGGTCGAGAAGCTGTCGAGCATGTCGAAAATGCGTTGGCCCGTGTTGTACACGGCTTCGTTGCCGGCGGTGGGGGTGAAGTTGTACATGGCGCGGATGTTCTGGCGCATGGCTTCATCCTCGACCCCTTCCAATTCATTGTCGACGGCCATGGTCAGGCGCCCGAAGTTGGTACTGACGGGAACGGGAACCTGGCCGGAAGCCATTTGCGGAATGTTGTTGCCGATATGCAGGCCGCGGATCGAGCCGGGGCCCGTCGTGTTGGCCAGGAAGCGGTTGAGCCAGCCCGCGGAGATCCCGTTCCCCGGAATCGCCGTTTCGTAATAACTCTGGGATTCAAAGTGGGAACGGTCGGAACCGGGGTAGGCGACCGCGTGGATGAAGGAAAAATGGCCCGCGTTCATCGCCGGGAGCAGCGGGTCCAGGGCGGGGTGCATGCGGAAGAAGCTACTGCCCGGAACGTTGGAAAGCTGCGCGGAGGTGAAACCCAGCGTGGGTCGCAAGCTGCGGTAGTGGTTGTACTCGGCGGAGGAAACGGGGATCAGCGTGTTGAGCCCGTCGTTGCCGCCGCGTTGAAACAGCACCACCAGCTTTTTGAGGCCGCCGCCTTTGCCGAGGCGGAGGGGTTTGTGTTTCAGACCGGCGAGGGCCGGGACGGCGCTCAGACCGGCGACACCGCCCGCGAGTGCTTTGAGAAATGTTCTGCGTTGAACCATGATGAAATACTCCTCTTTTTACTTCAGCGTTAGGGTGTCGCTTACTGTTTGTTGAGTTCCGGCAATCTCAGGTAGAGACTGAGCACTTGGCGAACCCGGGTATCGAGCAATTCGTCGGTTAACTCGAAGTTCGGGTTGTCGCGGGTGAGCCAAGACATGGCCAGCTGGCGCATTTCCGGGCTCTCGCGGCCGTGGGTGGTGATTGCCGAGAACAGGTCGAGGATTTCATCGGCCGTTTCTGCATCGTATTTCTGCAGCAGTTTCTTGAGGTCGATTTCGGGGAAGTAGCCACTGCCCCGGTTGATCGCCATGCTGTTGGCGTAGTTAAAGCGGCCCAACATGGCGTTGGTGTCGATCCAGTTAACCCCTTCCTCGGGGAAACCGGTGGGATCGGCGAATTCCAGCATGTGCATGCCCATGCCTTCCATCACGCGCGGCATGATGTTGGGAACGGGGAAGGACTCGGTCGCGCGGGTCAGGCCGATCACGAACTCCAGCGGGGTTTTGGTTTTGTTCAGACGGTATGCCGTGTCGGTGAGGAAACGGGGATGGCTGAAAATGGCGTTCAGGGTGGACGGGATGTCGCCCTGGGATGCCTCAAAAGCGTCCGCGGCGGCGGTCACGACATCCTGGGGCGGATCGTCGGCGATGAACAACTGACACAACTTCCAGGAGATGAAGTCGGCGGTTTGGCGCTGGTTGGTCAGGTGGCGAATCAGCGCGACACCGTCGGACATGCCGCCGCCCGCTGAAATGTTCAGGGCCGGGATGTCGCCGCCGAACAGGGTTTTGGCGCCGTAGTCGTGCAGGCCGGCGTCGAAGTAGAAATCGCCGTAGCGCAGGGACCAACCGGTGAACACGCGGGAGGCCTGGATGATGTCGTCGTGGGTGTAGCCGTTGTTGACGCCGACGGTATGGAGTTCCATGATCTCGCGGGCGTAGTTTTCGTTGGGCGCACCGACGATGTTGGTGTCGTTATCCAGGTAGCGGGTCATGGGGTAGTGCGAGGCCGAGGCCAGCAGCAGGTCCGCAAAGTTACCCAGCGCGTGCTCGCGGAAACGGTAGTTTTCCTTGAGCTCCTCCGTTTGGTTTTCGGTTTTCTCAAGCTGGGTGTTGAAGTGGTTTTCCCAGAATTGGGTCATTACTTCCAACAACTGACGCTTGGTGTGGGCCATGCGCAGGAACAGGTAGGCGCGCAGGTCGTCCGAATCGTGGTGGGGCATGACGAAGTCACTTGCCAACAAGGTATCCAAGGCGCTGTCGTCGATGGAATCGGGGTTCATCTGACGCGCAATCCAGTTCTGGACACCCATGGTGAGGATTTCGTTGACGGTCTCGGGGTTGGGACCGAAGGTCAAGCGGTTGGCCACGTGGTAAGCCTGGTCCAACTGCTCGGGGGTGGTGCCGGGCGGTGGGAAGGCAACGACCGCGGGTGGCGGTGCAACCCCACCGGTCGGGTTCATTTCCAAGTTGCGGAACATGTTGTGTTCCTGGCGCGACACGCTCATTTGCAGATCGTAAATCGCGGCCGACATAATGCGGCCCGGTAACGCGTGGTTTTCCACGTTGTCGGACGCGTTGACGCTCGAATTGCGGCTAAAGCGCGGGCCGACATTGATGTGGGCCGTGCGGCTCCAGTTGCTCAGGTCGTAGTTGAAATTCTCGCGGTCGCCCTGCAAGCTGCGGCGCATGTAGAGGCGCACGTTGATGCCGTCGTAGGTAACGGTCACGAAGTAGCGGCCTGGCTCGGTAATGATGTTGCCGGTTGAGATGGTGCGTCCGGTGTTGATGCCGTTGTGCATGTAGAAGCGAATTTGGCGGTTTTGTAAATAAAGCCTGGCCAAGTTGCTGCCCGAGGCCCGGGTGATCGACATCAAATCGTAGGAGACGCCGTCGTTGGTCGGGGTTTCGTCCATCAGGAAGTCAACTTCGATACTGAACTGGTTGCTCTGTGCCAGGGCTTCTACCACGTGGGGGCCCGCCTTAGCCGAGAACAGAGAGGTCCCGGTTTGGAGCTGAATGCCGCCGGTAGGGATCTCAAAAATGCGCGGATCGGGTGAGAGGTGGTGATCCAGCCCGGAGGTCTCTTGGTATACGGAGCCGGGTTGGAACAGGAACTCAACCTGCAAGCCGTCGGGCCAGCGGTTAAAGCGACCGCCCCAGGAGGCGGTGGGTTGGGGGGGACGGCGGTACTGTGCGAGGCTGTGGGCAAAAATGTTGGCGGGGACGTCGCTCGAACCGCCGAACGAATCGGGGTCGGTGCCGAACTGCCAAGAAACGCGCATCTGCGGTGAACCACCGGAATCGGAGGTGCGCAGGAAGTAGTGGTGGTTGCCGGCTTCCAGATAAACGATGCCGGTGTTTTGCCACTGGTCCGGGTAATCGTGCCAAATGTTGGCGACCCGTTTGCCGTTAATTTCAAGCGCGCCGTCGTTGTGAATGCGGAAGCGGTAATAACCGGTGTTGGTGATTTCGATGACGCCTTCCAATTCGAGAATGGTGTCGTCGGCGAAATACACATCGTTGATCATGGTGCGGTTGCCGCTGCCGCGCGAAATTTGGGTCGAGTTGTAGGCCGTGACGCTCCAAGGACGCAAGCCGAGTTCCTCGGGAATGGGGATGGCACTGCGCTCGCGTTCGTGGGAGAAGGCGTGGACCCAAAGTCCGGGGCCGGTGATGACCTCATTATCGCGGTAGACCGTGTAATCGGTTTCGTAGGTGCCGCCGTTGCCGTCGTCCACGGTGAAGCTGAAGCGGTTGAGGCCGGGCGCCAGATCAAAGCGCGGGTAGTAACCACCGTTTGCGACGGGGACTTCTTGGCCGTTGAGGGACAGGGTGGCGCCGATGTGGGGGCTGACGATAAAGGCGTTGAGGTCCAGTTGCGCGGTGTTACCCGAAACGCGTTGACCGCTGGGTGGGTAGAACTGGAGCGAGGGCGTGGTGAGCTGGCCTTCGGTCAGTTGCACCGTGGGATGGTAGAAGTAATCGGCGGTAATGGTTTTTTGACCGGCGCCGATCACACTGCCGGTGCTCTCCCAGGAAATCGCCAGGTGGCCGGGGTCGTCGTTTGCATACTGCTCAATGCGGATCTCAACCATGCCGCGCTGTAAATTCGCGTTGTAGGTGGTCAGGTAGGGCCAGGAATCGATTTCCGCCACGTTGATGTCGTTGATGTAGAGGCGAACGCCGCGGCTGCCTTCGATGACCATGGAATAATCCGCGGTTTCGGGAACCCACAGCCAGCCCGTGTAGAGGGCGCCGTAGTTGCGGCGCATGGTGGTGTTGAGGAACACGTTGTCCCAGGCCACGGTGTCGTCGAATTGGGGGACGGGTTGGATGAGGACCGGATCGTGGGGCGGGTTGGCGAAGTTGGGCCAGTTGATGCTTTGGTCCTCGGAGCCGTCGGCAAGACCCCAGTACTGGCCGAGCAGGCCGTGCTTGAGTGAGCCGTCGCGGCGCATCTGGTTGATGAAATCGAGGATGTTCACCGTGCCGTTGCCGTCGAGGTCGGGTACGTCGGGTGTGGCACCGGTTTGTTGCCACATGGGAAATGATACGGCGAGTGTGTCGCTGCAATAAGCGCCGTCGCCAAACTGGTCGCAGGGTAGAGGCTGCGCCAGGATGGGAAGGGCCGCGAACGCCACGCACAAGGTCGTGAGCCAGGGTTTTAAATTCATGCTTATGCTCCAGTCCTTTTCCAACTCAAAAATAGTGGGTCAAAGGTGTGTGCCCGCTTGGGTTCCATCGTAATCGGGATCGGGACGACACACGGCGACCGCGGTTTATTCCAAGACGCCTCGGATAATCCACAGTCGAATGCGCTCTTTCTGCGCCTCGCTCAACGGGGCTGCCGCGTCGGGGGGCGGCATCTGGTCGGCGGCGACGCGCGTGTAGATCGAGCTTTGTTCCGGCTCACCTGACACAAATCCGGGACGGCCGCTGTTGCCGCCCGCCTGTGCCAGTTCATAGGTATTTAATGAAAAGCCGCCTTCGGTGGCGGCCATGTGGCAGCTTTCGCAGTGAACATCGAAAATGTCTGCCTTGAGGTCGGCCCAGGTTTCGGGAATGATCACCGATACCTCGACGCTAATGGGTTCCGTGGTGAGGTACCCGTCGTCGGCGGCAACCGCAAAGCGATCAATGCCGACAAAATCTTGGTTGGGGAAATAACGAATTTGGTTGTTGATGGGAATGATTGAACCGTTGGCAGGCGGGTCAACCGTGGTAAGGGTGGGGATTTGTTCCGCGTCGGTCATCTGAAAAGAAATCGATGCGCTGACGTTGCGAATGGTTTCCGCCGAGGTTTGGCCGATGCTCAGGTTGGGTGGCGTATTTTCGGGGCGGGCGTCGAAGTTGCAAAAGTAAAACCAGTCGAGAATGTCGACGCGGCCGTCGTTGTTGGGGTCCAGATCGGCCGCCGCCGTTTCGTTTTGCCAGTTGGCGTAGAACACGGCCCAGTCGTCGCCGTTGAGGTCGCCGTCGCTGCTGATGTCCGGGTTGCCCGGGTGGACCAATACCCAGGTGGTGTCCTCGTAAACCGCGTCTGAATCCAGGTCGATCAGTTGGACGCGGTACTCGGTGCTTTCGGTTGGGTTCACCGTATAGAAGATGCCGGGTTCGGGGGCGCCGACCCACTGGACGCGGTGGTTGGCGGGCGGATCGATGGGTGCTGCCGACAGAGTGGTGATCGATTGACCACAGGAAAAGCCGGCGGGACCGGCGTCGATACCGGCCTGGAAAAACACCAACGTGAATAAGGCGATCATGGAAACGGGATTCCTTGGCGAATGAGGCAAAGCCTGGTTAGGGGAAAACGGTTTAGGTTTAAATGAAAAAAGCGGCTTTATGACGGAACTTTGTATAAAAAAATCGAAAAAGTGAGAACGGATAGCCGAATAAAATTCGGGTTCTCGTTGTCCGTCACTCGTGTGCGCTGCCCCTTAATCTAAAAGAAGGGAGGGTCAAACAGCCGTGAGTTGCATCACCTAAATATCTGAAACTGTAAGCATCTGAACTTTTGTGACCAGGCCCGGTATTTAGCAACCATTCGCGGCGCGATGGGCTCGGCGTCAAGGGTTCAATGACTTTTTGTTGGGCGGTCCCCGAGGAAGTCTGGCGGAGAAATCGGGCCGCAAGGCTATTTTAACGCCGTTTTTTGTGTCTGGGTGACGATTTTTTGTCGGGCGGTGTAGGTGCCGGTGAAAAGCTGTTGCTTGTCCTGGATCTCGGCGTGGGTTTTCACCGTTAGCCTGTGTATAATACAACGTTTGGGTTGGACCGAATTCCATGCCACATTCATTTGCGCCGTGTCGGCGTTTAACGCAACCTTGCGTGATCCCGCCAAGCCCGCATTGCTCACAAGGATTCGTCGCGAGAAGCGGAAAGCCTTGTAGGAAATGCGGGCCGGCCGCCTTGGGCACCCTCGCGGCATGCGTTCCCATCGGGACGAAGCCTGCCCACGTAGCACGGTTCCGGTTGTGGCGGACCCATCGTCCGTCTTGCGACCCATCGGTTTTCCGTGTTTCGGCCGCGTTTGGGGCACGCCTTATTTCGGTTTTTTTTACAGCAACCCAGAGGATGAAATTCAGTTGCTTTCGAAACACGATTCGAAAGTCAGGAGGCAAGTAGCGCATGAGCATTCCCCATATCAACCTTAGCGATTACCGTGAGGGCGACGCCCAAACCAAGCAGGCATTTGTGCAAACCCTCGGCAAAGGGCTCGAAGAGGTCGGTTTTCTGACCGTCGGCGGCCATGGGCTTGATAAAGAGGTCATTGCCAAGACCTACGCCATGTTTCGTGAATTTTTTGCGCTGCCCGAGGCGGTCAAGTGTCAGTACGACAAAGTCGCCGGCGGCGCCCGGGGTTACACGCCCTTTGGCCGTGAGCACGCCAAAGACCAGAAGTTACCCGATTTGAAAGAGTTCTGGCACACCGGTCAAGAATTGCCCGCGGGCCACCCCTTGCGCGCGGAATACCCCGACAACGTGTGGCCCGTGGAAATTGAAGGCATGGAAGCGGCCGTGACCGGTCTGTACCGCCAGTTTGAAAACTGTGCCGCCACCTTGCTCGAGGCCTTGGCCGATTACTACGGTTTGCCCAAGTCGATCTTTTCCGACATGATCACCGACGGTAATTCGATCTTGCGTACCATTCATTACCCACCCATTGACGGCGGCATGCCCGCCGGTGCCGTTCGTGCCGCCGCCCACGAGGACATCAACCTGATCACCTTGCTGATCGAAAGCCAAGGTGCCGGTTTGGAAATTCTCACCCAGGAAAACGAATGGGAAGCCGTTCACGCGCTTGAGGGCGACATCATCGTGGATTCCGGCGACATGCTGCACCGCCTGACCAACGGCGTGATTCCCGCCACCACCCACCGCGTGGTGAACCCGGTTGAGGGCGAAAACCGCTCGCGTTACTCCATGCCGTTTTTCGTGCACCCCTTCTCGGCCTGCGATCTGACCGTGATGGATCATTTCGTCACGGAGGAACGCCCCGCCAAGTGGCCGCCGATCACCGCCGGCCGGTTCTTACAGCAACGCTTGGAAGAAATCGGGCTGATCAAGAAATAGCACCCAATCCTTCCGCAAAAAAGAAAAACCCACGTTTCGCACGTGGGTTTTTTAATGCCTGGGAGGTATCGGTCTTAGCGCCAGAAGGGTTTGGTTTTTTTGAATCGCGACCAGTGGTCGTCGAAATCGTTGACCAGATGTTCGATGTTACAGGCGAACCAGCCGCGGATCAGACCCGCGCCCGCGTCTTGTGGGGACAGACCCAACTGGTCCAGCAGGGTGTCGGCCACCACCGCGTCGTTGAGGTAGCCCAACTGGTCCTGCAACCCTTTTTGCGCCTTGCGGTAGGGCACCGTTTTGCTGTTGGGGTAAAGGCCCATGAAAAATTCGGTGGTGTAGCGGGCGCGTTTGCCGAGAATGCGTAGTCGGTGGCGTTGCTCCAGGCTGAGGTCGTCGAATTTTTTACCGCGTTTGAAGAAACGGTCGTGGGCGTCGTTCATCATGCCGATGCCCAGGTCCATCAGCGGGCGTTCCCAAGCGGCGACCTGTTCCGCGTCGCAGCCGTTGAGCCACAGCCTTTGGTCGAGCCAGTGGCGCAGCCGCAGCACCAGTAACAGGTAGCGTTGCGAGCGCAGGGCGCCGCGGGCTTTGACGTAACCGGCGGCGCGTTGTTGTTCGGCGCCTTCGTTAATCACTTGGAGTTGCGGCATTTCGGGGAAGTAGGAACGGATCACCGCCAGGGATTCGTCGCAAAAGACGTCCCAATCGCGGGCAGGCCCCATTTCATCGGCCAACCATTTGAATTCGTCGCGCCAGAATTGGAACTGACGTTGCGGCAGCAAGCCGCGGAACAGGGAGAGGCAGGAGCGCATGCGGCGCAGGCCGACCCGGAGTTGGTGGACGCCTTCGGTGTCGGTGCCGTAGAGGACGGGGCATTCGTTGGCGAGTACTTGGGCCAGGCAGTTTTCGATCATGGCCGCGAACCCTTGGCTACAGCTTTCTTTTTCGTTGAGTTGCAGCGGTCGGGCGCGTTGCGGTTTCCAGGTGGGTTCCTTTAATAAATTGTAGGCGCGCTGGGCTTTGCTGCGGCTTTCGGCCATGCAGGGGAAACTTTCGGCGAGGGCGATGGCGACTTTCATCAGGGAAACCGGATTGCCGCCTTTGAGTTCGAGTTCCACCTCGTGGATGGCCTCGGTTTGATCGCCCGCGCGGATTTCGCCGAGGTCGAGGACCATTTCAATGGTGGTGAAATCCTCGAGTTCCAGGTACCAGGCCGTGCGTTCGAAGTCCGTGACAAAGAGCGGTGCCAGTTGGTCGCGCAGGGCGGCGTCGGCAAAAATCTCGGCGAATTGACTTTCGGCCAACTTTTCGTAATCGGGTTGGTCGTCGGCGATGGGGCATTCGAACTCTTCGCGTTGGTGCAGGCTGCCCGCGCCGCTGCCTTTGGCTTTAACCGTTTGGACCCAGCCGTCCGGGGTTTTGCGGACGCGGAAGCCGATGCCCTTGTTGCGCAAGCTCAGATCGGGGCTGTCAAGATAGGTGCTGACCACGTGTTTTTTCTTGGGGGGTCCCAGGGCGAGGCGGTTAACCATGGGGTGTTCGATAATGCGGTCGACCTGGTCGGGGTCGATCACAAACTTAATCTCTATTTCTTTGGCCATTCATGCTCCTTGATGCAATGGGGCGGCGGGGCGGGCCGCGCGGAAAAGGACGCGGCCGTTGGGTAGCGGATGATCGGAGGCGATGCGGCTCGGGACGGTTCGCCGGCGGAAAAGAAGCGGCGCGAAAAACAAAGGCAACGGATTGTGGGTCGCGCGGAAGCTGCCGCATCGCGGTTAATTGTGAGATTTATGTTAGCATTTTTGGCGAGGATCGGGGTGGATGAGTTTTTTTGATTGGGTGGTGCGGTTTTTTTTGTGGGGCGTGGGTTGGCCTTTGTTATTTCTTAGGATCGTTGGATGGTTTGATGATGCGGATGGGCGTCCGCGCCCTTTGAACCGGTTCCCGGCGTGGATGGTGCCGTCGCTTCGAAAGCGCTCACGTGGGGCGTGGGTTGGACTTCGTTTTTTAGCAGGATCGTAGGATGGTTTGATGATGCGGTCCGGCGTCCGCGCCCTTTGAACCGGTTCCCGACGTGGATGGTGCCGTCGCTTCGATGGGCTTGGTTACATTGATGCCCGGTGGCTCTGAGGTTTACCCGCATCATGGGATTTTTTCTAAACTGAAGCCAAAAACAGAATCGAAGCCAATTCAGTCCCTGGAAAGGGCCTTTGGAGAGGGCCTCTCCAAGTGACGGCTTCATCCGCGTCGGGAAAAGGCGAGACCAACCGGAGGTTGGGCGGAAAAGGATAAAAAGCGTGGGGCCGCATCCTCAAAAAATCATGGCATCCTGAGAAATAAAAAGAACCAAGCCAAACCCAGGGTAAGGCCTTCGAAGTGACGGCTTCATCCGCGTCGGGAAGACTTGGCACAGGGCGTGGATGCTCGGCCGCATCCTCAAAAAATCATGGCATCCTGAGAAATAAAAAGAACCAAGCCATGCCCCGACGGAACCCGCGGCCCCATCCACCCGCATCCTGACAAGAAAACGGGTCCACACCGGCCTGGCTTTTTAGGTAAGATGACCCTTACCTGATTCTTTGCCATGCCGCCAGGGGGAACATCGCGCCTTTGGCGCGCGGTTTCCGTCCGCCACACCCGTGGGGATGCTGCCGAACATGATTAATTCGAGGCGTGTATGGCTGGGATGGGCCGTAGCCAGGGTCCTGCCTGTAGAAAAATAGAAAAACGAGGTCGCACATGAGCTTCATTGAAGAAGTGGTAGGAAGACAGATTCTTGATTCTCGCGGTAATCCCACCATTGAAGTGGATGTATATTTGGAGAATGGGGCCATGGGCCGTGCCGCCGTTCCTTCCGGTGCCTCGACCGGGGAACATGAAGCGCTTGAGTTGCGTGACGGCGATAAAGCCAAGTACATGGGCAAATCGGTGGAGCAAGCGGTTGAAAATATCCGCGAAAAGATCGCCCGCGCGGTAGAGGGCATCGACGCCCGCGATCAAATCGCCGTGGACCGGGCCATGCTGTTGCTGGACGGGACCGACAACAAAAGCAGCCTTGGTGCCAATGCCATGTTGGGTGTTTCCTTGGCCGCCGCCAAAGCCGCCGCCGACGACCTGGACCTGCCTTTGTTCCGTTACATCGGTGGGATCGACGCCTGTGTGTTGCCCGTGCCCATGATGAACATCCTCAATGGCGGTGCCCACGCCGACAACAACGTGGATATCCAAGAGTTCATGGTGATGCCCGTGGGCGCCTCCAGCTTCTCCGAGGGTTTGCGGGCCGGCACCGAGGTATTCCATCACCTGAAAGCGGTACTCAAAGCCAACAACCTCAACACCGCGGTGGGCGACGAGGGCGGTTTCGCGCCGAACCTGAGCTCCAACGCCCAGGCGCTGGATTTCATTCTCGAGGCCATCGAAAAAGCCGGTTACAAAGCCGGCGAGGATTTCGTTTTGGCCCTGGATGTGGCTTCCTCCGAGTTTTACAAGGACGGCAAGTACCACCTGGAAGGCGAAGGCCGCAGCCTGACCTCCGATGAATTGGTGGCCTTCTACAAGGACTTGTGCGACAAGTACCCCATCCGCTCCATCGAGGACGGCATGGACGAAAACGATTGGGAAGGCTGGGCCAAGCTCACGCAAACCATCGGTGACCGCGTGCAGTTGGTCGGCGACGACTTGTTCGTCACCAACCCCAAAATCCTCAAGCGCGGTATCGACGAGGGCATCGGCAACGCCATCCTCATCAAACTCAATCAGATCGGCACGCTCAGCGAAACCATGCAGGCCATCAAAATGGCGCAAACCGCCGGCTTTAACACGGTCATCTCGCACCGTTCCGGTGAGACTGAAGACGTGACCATCGCCGACTTGGCCGTGGCGGTTAACGCCGGTCAAATCAAAACCGGTTCCGCCTGCCGCACCGATCGCATTGCCAAGTACAACCAGTTGCTGCGCATCGAGGAAACCCTCGGCGCCAGTGCCGTGTACGCCGGTCGTTCGATCTTCAAAAAATAAGCGCACCACGCTTCGCAACGGCCGATCCCGTTCCCACGGGGTCGGCCGTTTTTGCGTTTGGCCGCCGGCTTTTTGGCGGCGAATCGTGTTTAATAGGCCTTCAACTTGAGCGGGGGGTTCTTTTGAAACTCGATGTACTTTATCGCGACGACCATTTGGTAGCAGTTTTTAAACCGAGCGCCCTGTTGGTGCACCGCACCGCCATGTCCCGTGACCGACGTTTTGCTTTGCAACTGGTGCGCAACCAGTTGGGGTGTCACGTGTATCCCGTTCATCGTTTGGACCGGGCCACCTCCGGCCTGCTGATTTTTGCGCTGTCGTCGGAAATCGCCGGGCTGATCTCGGAACAGATCCGCGAGCATCAGGTGGAAAAAGGGTATTGGGCGTTTGTGCGTGGGTTCGTGCGCGAGCCGGGATTGATCGACCGGCCGCTGAAAAACGAAGAGTTGGACCAGATGCAGGAGGCCGAAACCCGCTATGCGCCGCTGCGTCACCTCACCTTACCCGTGCCCGTCCACAACTTTCCCGAGGCCCGTTACACCCTGCTCGAAATTTGGCCGAAAACGGGGCGGCGCCATCAAATCCGCCGCCATTTGGCCAGGGCGGGCCATCCGCTGATTGGCGATACCATGCACGGGGATGGGCGTAACAACCGCGTGTTCCGCGAACATTGCGAGAGTCAGCGGTTGCTGTTGGAATCGCGCCTGTTGTCATTTACCCATCCCGTTACCGGGGAGGCGCTGGTGTTGAAAGCCCCCGTGGGCCGTGATTTCCAGGCCTTGTTTTCCCGATTTGGCTGGGACGATTTGTGTGACCGTGAGATGAACGGCTATGAGGGACCACCGGCCGAGATGTGACTTTTTTCCCGTGCTCTGTCCCTTTCCGATGCCGGCTCACGCACGAATAAACGGTTGCACCCTGATGAGAACAAGGGTTCGGCCGCATTGGCATTAAGACCTAAGAAACGCGATAACTCGCGGAGATTTTCGCTAAACCTCTGGGCTGCAACGGCCTGTAAAAATGCTCACCGCACCCAGTGGGTGCGCGTCGTGCGCGACCCCGGCCCGCTTTTTTCAAGCCATTTCGCTCCAGATCTTTAGCGAAAATCTCACGCTCTTATCGCGCTTCTTAGGTAAGAAAGGAGCGTGGGATGGGCATGGGCGCCGCATCGGCGGTGATCATTTGGTTGTTTATGTTTCAAATTTTGTTTGGCAGCTGGACCGATTTTAAGGAAGCGCTGCGTTACGGCATCACGCCCGACATCATTTCGATGTTTCGCGGTGATTTTGGCGAGGATCTGTGGGCCGAGTTTCGTCTAACGCTCTGGCTGCTGTCGGGTCCCGCCGCCGGGTTCGGTGTGTACGTGATGGTTTCCCAGTGGATGAGCCTTTAACCTAAGCAGCGGGCCGGCCGTTTGTGTGCGCGTTTTGCCTAATCCCCTCACAAGGCTTGTTGCGAATCATTGAAGCGGAGGGCGTTTTGGCTGAAATAATGGGACTTACCACCGCGGCGGTTGTGTACGCCGTCATGTTTAAGCTGCTGTTCGGCACCTGGGAGGCACTTAACGAGGCGCTGGAATATTCGATTACCCCCAACTAGATTTCGTTGTTGCGAGGTGAATGGCGCGCCGATGTGTGGGCTGAATTCAAACTGTCGCTTTTTTGGGGCTCGGGCGTCACCCGCGGCTTTTTTGTTTATGTGTTGGTGCCCATCGTGACGGCCGGGCTTTAGCGCCGAACCGTCGCGGGGGAAAGCGGGGCACCGATTATTTTTTGAGTGGGATTTCCATCAGGGTAATCCAGAGCCCGTTGGGATCGCGCAGGTGGGCTTCCCAAGGGCCGTAGGGATTGCTCGGTTCGATCATAAACTGGACGCCGTCTTCTTGCATGCGCTGGTATTCGGCGCGCACGTCGTCGCAGCTCATTACCATAATAATGTCGCCGGGTTTGGGGGCGCCTTCCTGGGCCGGGTCCATCGCCGCCATTGGCCAAATTTGCGTGTTGCCCGCTTCGCCGAAGGCTTTTTCACCTTCCATCGGTGCTTGCTCGGCCAAGCCCAGGACCTCGCCGTAAAAATTACGGGTTGCCTCGAGGTCCTTGCTGATCACATGCATCATCAATAAACCGTTTACCGCCATGTTATCTCCCTTGGTGCCGATTGTTCGTCTGTTGCCCCGATCATAACCAAATCGGGGCCGAACATAAAACAGAAGAAACGCGCCGGCGCGGGTAACGGCTCCCGCGAGCCCGCATTTCCCAGGTTTTCGCCGCGAAGCGAAACCCACCTGGGTTATGCGGGCGAGGCGTCAGTCCTTGAGGTGTTTGACCAGGTAGCTGTTGGCGGCGATCAGAACACCGATCACCAGGCCGAATTGGACCAGGCAACTGATCAGCCAGTTGGTTCCGAATTGGACCAGGGCCGTCATCCACCAAGCCAGCAGGACCAGGCCTTCGAGGAGGACCAGGATCATCAATCCTTTGAACCAGGGGCCGATTTTGAGGACGGTGGCGTTTTTGTTGAGGATTTCCTCGGCAAAACGTTCAGCGCCGAAGCGAAGCACCATAAAACACATAAACAGGCCGGAAACGATCAGGCCGATCGCCCAGATGAAGTCTTGGTCGTCGAAGATGGTGTCGCTGAGCGCGCTGGGGGCGCCGAGTACCAAACCCAAAACCAGGGCGATGACCAGGGCTTTAGGGCGGCTGATTTTGAAGTCCATAAAAAAGCGCGTGCTCAACTCAACCATGGCAACCAACGAGGTGAGCGCGGCAAAAGCGAGCCCGGAGAAAAACAGCACGTTGAGCAGGTAGCCGCCGCTCATTTGGCCAAACAGCATGGGAATGACTTGGAAGGCGATGCCGCCTTTGCTGGAGGTGCCGCCGACGAGATCGGTGCCGGCGCCGGCCATCAGCGAAAAAACCGCAGGGAAGATCAGCAGCGCCACAATGAGTTCAATGCCGTTGTTGCCGCTGCCGGTGGCCATCGGGGTGGTGACCGGATCTTCATTGTCGCGGGCGTAAACCGCGTAGGTCAGCATCAGGCCCCAGCCCGCGCCGGTGGACCAGGCCGATTGGGTCAGGCCCGCGATCCAGTGGCCGGGTTCGGCGAGTTTGTCCCATTTGATGTCGGTCAGGTAGGCGAGGCCGTCGCTTGCGTTGGGCAGCATCAGCGCGTTCACCGCGCCAAAAAGCAGGATGGCGATCAGCGCGGGGATCAGTATTTTGTTGAGCCATTCGATGCCTTTGGTACCGCGATAAACAAAAAAGCCGGCGAGCGCGAGCGCAATTGCGTGGAATAACAAGGCTTGGGGCGTGCTGCGAAAATCGTCGAAAATTTTGATCGAGGATTCGGCGGTGACATCGTTGAGCGCGCCGCTCACGGCGAGTAAGGCGTATTTGAGGGTCCAGCCGGTGACCACCGCGTAGTAGCACATAATCAGCATGGTACAGATGGTCACGAAACCGCCCATCCATGCGAATTTGGGGCCGGCGAGTTTGGCGAAGGCGCCGAAGGGCCCGCGGCGGGCGTGTTGGCCCGCGCCGAGTTCCACCATCAGCAGGGGCACGGACCACAGGAAAAGGAAAAGGATCCAGGGGATGAGGAAGGTGCCGCCGTCGTATTGGGCGACCTGACGGGGAAAACGCCAAATGTTGCCGGTACCGACGGCCATGCCCATGCAGGTAAGGATCATGGCGAGTTTGGAGGAGAAACGGGGGGCGGAAGAAGATGGATGCGTCATAAAAGAGCCTTGTTGGGATATTTGTGATATGTCAGTTGTAGTCTATAACGCCGCGGGGGCGATTGACAACCGCGCGCCCACCGACCCTGGCTGCGAATAGGGCGGGGGGGCTAGGTCCAAAAGGGAAACAAATGGCAAGGGTGCAGGACATAGGCATTGTAGAGGAAAACGGGACGTTCGCCAAAACTTGGACGGACGCTGGTCGATAAGTGGCGCAGATTGAGCCGCTTGGAGAGGTTTGGTGGGGCACGTGTTCCTGTAGCATTCGGTCTTCACGCCGGCTCACCCCACGCTGCGCAGCCACCCGTGAATCACGTCGTACACACCCGGCTTATCGTGCAGGGCTAAGTGGTTGACGCCGCGTGCCACCCATTGCCGGTCTTCAGGAAAAGCGAGGGCCAGGGCTGGGTTGTTGTGGCGACCGAGGGCGCTGTCCACGCTTACCAAACCGTCGCCGAGCCAATCGGTGACCGGGCCCTCTTGGGTGGTCGTTTGACTACCCGCGAGTGCAAAACAGGCAGTGCCCTCGGGTAAGGGGGTTGGGGTACGTGGGTTGGCGGCCATGGCGAATCGGTCCCTATTTTGCCAATCCGCGTCAACCACATTGCCGAACCGCAGATCGGTGATACCGCAACTGCGTATCTTGCCCAAGCGTGAAAAGGGGGCGCTGTAGGGATGGCCGTCCAAGAGCGTGTCGACCAGATTGCCGGTTTTTTCCCACATCGATCCTTGATGGGGCGTGCCCAGGCAGACCAGCGCGCGTAACCGGTGCGGCCAGGCATGACCCGTCGCCGCGCCGTAAAAGCAGGCACTTCGACTGACCAAGCCGCCCATGCTGTGGGCCAGCACGTAGCAGGGGACCGGCTTTTTCAGGCGGGCCTCTAGCTCGGTGACGGTGGCGTCCAAAAGCGTCGCCAGCGCGCGGCCGTTTTCGGAAACATGACGCCCGGTGTTGTAGCGCAGATAGACCGGGGTGAATCCCAAATCACGGGCAAGCGCGGCACCGTGATCGTGGTCCCCCCGTCGCCATTTGAGATCGTTCATGCACAAGCCGTGAATCAGGATTAAAAGACGGGGCTGTTCGTTTGAGAGGGCTTGGGCCAGGCTTTCGCCGGAGACGGCCTGCCCGTCTCGGCGTAATTGCATGGGAATGGCCAAGGGGTTATTTTGTGCCGCGAGGTGGTCGCCGATGACGCCGTTCAGCACCGCCGTGAGGGTATCACGCTGTGATGCATAGGGTGCTTGTTGGTCGAGCGCTCGGGCTAGTTGGGCCAACAAGGGATCGACGCCCCAGCCGACCAACGAGGTTACCGCGCGGATTTGGCGGTAGACCAATCCGGTGATGCCCCGGGTGTGGGTGCGATCCGGTGCCCCGCGAACCGCCGCAAGGTGGTTGATGGCGAGGTGCAGGGCTTCGACTAAGTCGGTTATCCCGTGAACCGCATCCACGGTCAGCCGCCCGACGCCTTGCAAGGCATGGGCAGGTTGATGGTGATCGGTCGCTTTGGCCTTTTCCATGGTGACGCTCCCCGCGGCAATGCGTGCGACATGCGAACAGGGTCTAACCCGACGGTCGTTGTTTGCATCATACACGGCTTCCACCGGGCGACCCATCTTTCTATAAAGCTGAGACGGCTTACTTATTCGGGGAAGGGCGGCGACCTCGGGGCGGCCTGATCACCCTCCAGCAGAGGTTCCCCCAATGGCGTCAAGTGTTTGGGAAAGTCCCGCGCCGTGTTTTTCCGTGTGTTCTCTACCCTTGGGTGCGATCCCTTGGCGGAATGCCTACCGGGGGCCGATCCCGCGTGTGCTGGATGGGTTGGCGCCGCGGGGTGTTTTTCCGCTAGCGCAAATCCTCCAGGCGGTCGCCGACCAATTCCTGCACGTCCGTGATCAAACAGCGCACGTTTGTGTCGTAGTTTTTGATGAAGTTGCGAGGTTTAAATTGCTGCAAGCGCTTGCGGTAGTACATCCAAATGCGCCGCAACACCCGTAAGCGCTCGCGGTCCGCTTTTTTGACCGCGCTCATCATGTGCAAAATGCCTTTGTACAGCGCCTTTTCGCGGATCTGCTGCATGCTCACAAAATTTAAGGTGCGTACCAACAGCTCGGTTTCCGATTCCAAAATCTCCGGTACATCGCGCAACATGTCGATCTTGAGGTCCATCGGGACCCGTTTGTCGTCCTTGTACTTTTTATAAGCGCGGCGGTTGATCTGTTTGACAATGTTCGGCGGAACCTCCGGCGCCTTGTTGTAGGCCCGCTCGTATAAATCATCCATCAACTGGTTCTTGTGCTGGTACACCACCCCGAACCGTTTCACATCCATCAAAGTGATGTTCTCCACGAAGCTGTAAATGCCCTTCAAGCGCTCCAAGTCGTCGATGTTGATCGTCACCTTAAACTGCGAGGTTTCGAAGTGGCCGCCGAACCGGTTTTGCAATTGGCGCACTTCCTTCAAACCTTCATTGACCTCGCCTAGCAGCGTATTGAGATCGTCGAAATTGCCGACCATGTCTTTTTTCAGCTCTTCAATAATCACCTTGGGCAACAAACCGGCCCGCGACAACTCCCGCAAGCGATCCTGCGATTCGCCGCCCTTGCGGGTAAGTCGTTGCGCTTCAATGACCTGACTCTCAATTGATTGGATGTTGTCGATCAGGCGTTCGCCTTCCTGTTGGCTGGTGACCAAAGGCGCTGAACGCAACAGCGCCCGCAGCAAGGTGCGCAGGTTGCCCGCGAAGCAGTCCGACAGCGAAAAAATCTCGAATCGCAAACGCGCCGGCCGCACCGGCACGTCCTCGATGCGCTCGCGTAACTCCGCGCGCAGGTCGTCGACGATTTTTTGCAGGCGCTGTTCGTTCTCGAAAATGAAGGCTTGCTTGGCTTCGTATTCCTTTTTCTTCAGTTGCGATTCCCAATCACTCAGCGCGTGGATCAATTGCTCCTGGCGCGGCAGGGAATGCATCTCGTGCAGCAGTTGATCCAACTGGTACATGCATTCTTCCGGCGCAAACTGCAGCGCTCGGTCCACCATGTCGGCGTAGTGATCAGCGTCCAATACGCTGTAATCCAACTTCTTAAGTTGCATGAGGTTGCGGTCCATGATCAGATCCAAGGCCTCCTGCAACACCGTTTCTTCAACGCCTTGGTAGGACATGTCGCGGTAGCAGGTAATCAGCTGCTCCTCGCAGTTCATGCGCAATTCTTCCAACCGCGATTCGGCCGCGGCGAAATCCAGCAGCTTGCGTTCGTATTCCCCGAAATCGCTGCAATCCGCGCGTAACTGTCGGTGCATTAAGGTGTCGCCGAACATCGCCAACCGCTGCAGGATCTTTTTGCGCAAGGCCAGCCAATCGGCTAAAAGTGCGCCGTCGCTGACTTGGGCGCGGTCCTGCAATTGCTCGAAGTTTTGGTGCAGGTCCAGAATCGACAAGCGTGGTTGGGTTGTGTCCTTGGGTTTGTCGCCTTGGTCGCCGATTTCCGATTCCACCATCGCGCTGATCGCGTCGGGCAGGGCCAAGTCGGGGTATTTTTTCTTGAGATCAATCAGGATTTGGAACAGTTCCAGCTTGAGCCGCTGGAGTTGCGTCTTGTTCGTTTGCAACCACGCCCGTGCTTCAGCCGCTTCTTTTTCGCTCAAGGTGCCCAGCGTCGCGTCGTTGTCGATGGCTTGGTTGGGTTCACCGTCGGGCCGGGTAATGGTGCGGATCTTTTCCTCAATATCAAAATAGATCGCGGCCAGCTTGCCCAAATTCTCCTGTAGCTCCCGTTGGGAAGGGAACAGGCTGTCGATCAAGCCACGGAAGGCGTCGGCGTCCCAGACGGCCCGCACCATGAACCAAGTGGTTCGCTTCAACTTGCGCTCCACCTGCTCCTCGTTGCTGAACAGGGTAACAAAATCTTCGCCGCGTTTCTGGCTCGCGCCCAGGGCGAACCAGTTGGCATGTACCTCAAGCGCGTCCATGTTGCGGTTCAGCGACATGCCGCTCAAGCGTTCCATTTCATCAAAAATTTCGTTACTTTTGCCGTCCAGCAGGTGCAAACCGTCTTCGATCACCTTGCGCAAAACCTTGAGGTTGCCCTGAAACGGTGAACCGGCCACCCACTTCACCGCTTCCTGGTGGCGCAGGTGGTGAGGGTCGTCGATCATCTGCAAGAACACCTTAAACTCGGCGTGGAACTGGGCGGGCACATGCAACGCCTTGGTGAGAATGTCCAACTTGCGCGAGACCGATTTGGTCAGTTTCGACATCGATTGGTATCGCTGCATTTCCTCTATCCCGCTGCGCATGCGGCGGCTGACGTCGAGGTTGTGGAAGCTGAGGTGACGCTCGCGAGCCTGTTCTTCCTCCAGCTTGGTCAAAATGCGTCGGTGCGGCGCCATCAAAAGACGACGGATGCGGCGCATCACAATCACGGTGGGATTGCGGAAGTGACTTTTTAGGAGCGGCAGGTACTCGACGTCGTAGGGGACCGGTAAGGGCAGATGTTTGATGGAGAAATACAGCAGGTGACCCATTTGATCGCGCAACTCGGCGATGTCGATTTTGGTCAACACGCCGCGGTTGCGTTGGTTGATGTCGTCGACGATGCCGCCCACGATCTGTCGGTACGGGGTGGAATGGCGGCTGTACGAACTCTGTAAATCGGCGGTGGTTTCGTTGATGCGTTGGGCATTAAACGCTTTGGGGCGCACACCGTCCATTTCTCGCCATGGCATGAATGCTTCTTTCTCCCTTCCGCCAAATCCGCCGCGAATGCTTCCTCGCCGGCTCAAGCGTGAATCGCGCCGGGTTCCCTGAAGGCCGCTGGGCCCGGCCGCGCGTCGGCAGCCGTTCAATCAGAGAAGTCTACTCGTTGTTTCGGCAGAAGCGCGGCGCTCATAAACCTTTTCGCGGGAATCGGACGACCTTATTCTAACCTGTCGCGCTTGCTTCCCTCGCAACCGCATCTCGGCGCATCGGCGGTTCCTCATAAAAAGGTGGGTGACGGTTGGGTTGTTGGATTGCTCTTCACGGGTTCCGACCACGGCCGGCAAGGTTCGAGATGGGCTGGGTAAATCTTTCCGGTGCGGCGAAGCGGGGCGGCAGATTTTTCCGCCTCGGCGCGCGCAAAAAAGGCGCTGTTTGGGAAGTGCAGAATTAACAAGGGTTTAACGGCGTTGCTTTTTTGGCTTCAGCCTTGCTTTAGAGACGCTTGAGATCAGCCCGACTTTGCGAGGCGGAGGGTGGAGCATGGAAGTTTCAAGTATTAGCAGTTCCTACGGTATTACCGGGAATCCCGTTGAAAATGACGAGATTACCGAGGAAACCTTTTTGCAGTTGTTAACCGTTCAATTACAGCACCAAGACCCGTTGCAGCCGGCCAGCGATCTGGAATTCATTCAGCAAATGGCCACCTTTGCATCACTCGAACAGCAGCGAATCACCAACGATAATTTAGAAGTGCTGCAGATTTACCAATCTTCGATTAACAACAGCAATGCCTTGGGCGTCGTCGGCAAAGATGTCAAAATTGCCGATCCCACCGTGACCCACCAAGAAGGCGACACCCATACCTTCATCTTCCAGGACGATCCCGAGGCCGTGCGCGCCCACTTTGAGGTGCGCAACGAAATCGGCCGTGTGATTTACACCTCGCAATTACCCGCCGGCTTTGAAGGCGAACAACGCTTCCAGTGGAATGGCTTCGACGATGAGGGCAACCGCATGCCGCCAGGTGATTACACCGCATCGATCCGGCTCGAAAACGCCGAGGGCTCTTATTTCAATTCTCCGGTTTTCCAAACCAAACGCATTGACGGCATCTCTTGGGAAGGCGGATCGGTCAACGTCATGGTCGACGGCAACCGCATTCCGATTGAGTCGGTCGTGGAAGTCTACGAACCCGGCTACGGCGGAACCGACAACAGCAGCGAGGAGGAAGAAGACACCTCGCAAAACAACGATCCAAACGGGAACTTCAAGACGAGATGGCCCTTTCAGGTCATTCCAGGAGGTAAATAATGCTACTCGGTTCCTTCTACACCGGCCTCTCGGGCCTGCAGTCCAATGCGGTTGCGCTGAACGTGATCGGCAACAACTTGGCCAACATCAATACCTCGGGTTTTAAACGCAGCCAAACCAACTTTGCGCAAATTATGTCGGACACCGTTTCCGGCATCAACGGCGTCGGCAATCCGATTCAAGTTGGTTTGGGTGTGCGCACCAGTGAGGTCGTCGCGAAGTTCGAACAGGGTTCAATTCAAACGACGGGCATTAAAACCCACCTGGCGATTCAGGGTGAGGGTTTCTTTACCACCGCCACCAACGGCATCGCCTCCTACACCCGATCCGGTAACTTCGGTTTTGACGACGAGGGCTTCATGGTCGCCGCCAACGGCTCCCGCGTCCAGGGTTTCCTCGGCACCCGATCCGACGGCACGGTTGACACCAGTGGTGACCTGACCGACATCCGCCTCGATTTGGGTGAAGCTTCGCCGCCCCGTGAAACCGGCGTGGTGCGGTTCATCTCGAACCTCAGCGCCGAGGCGCTCAACGGCGAAACCTATTCAACCTCGGTCGAAGTTTTTGACTCCAAGGGTGTTCCGCACCAAATGACGATTACCTTTACCCGCGATACCACCCTGGACCTCGCGGTCGGCGACGCCGATCCCGCCAACGGCGGTGCCGCCAGTACCATTGACCAAGTGGGTTGGACCTACGACTTTTCTTGGAATGGGGACGCCACCCTGGTTGACGGCGGCGGTAACGGGGACGGTACCGGCGTGATTCGCTTTGGTGAGGACGGCAAGCTGTACTCCATTGATACCGGGCTGCTTAACGATCCGGTCACCGGTCTTGCCCTGAGTACCACCAGCGATCCCATTCTGCAGGTTCCCGATCCGGGCACCGGCGCCGAGAGTTTGTCGATCACCTGGGACGCCATCGATACCCCGGCCGATCCCACTTCCGGCCCCAACGATTCCTTTATCACCAGTTTCGGCAGTACCTTTAACACCGGCACCTTGTTCCAAGACGGTTTTGGTTCGGGTATTTTGCAAGACATCGATTTTAGTCAAGACGGGGTCATGATTGGGTTTTACGACAACGGTTTGACCCTGGAACTGGCCAAAATCGCCATCGCGACCTTTAACAACAGGCTCGGCTTGAAGCAGGTTGACGGGGGGTTCTACTTACCCACCGCCGCCTCGGGGCCGGCCTCGATTGATGGTGAAGGCACTGGTGGTCGGGGTTCGATCATCGCCAGTAGTTTGGAAAGTTCCAACGTGGACATCGCCGAGGAATTCACCTCGCTGATTGTCCACCAACGGGGGTACCAGTCCAACTCGCGAACCATCACCACCACCGACCAGCTTCTCCAGGAAGCCCTGAACCTGAAACGGTAAACATGTGAAACGCCGGTATCGTTGGACGGGGGCGGCCGACCTGTCGTTCTCGTCTTTGCAACGATCCGGCGTCTTTGGACCTCTTTACGGCGCCAAATTTCAAGCTGGGCGTGTTCGTTCATGCCGCCAAAGCAGCATGATTCGGATGCGTGCGCCGCGTCGGGTCTCAACTCAGGTCGCCATCGCGGTTGCTCCGGCGGGTTTTTGCCCGTGCACGGGGTGCCGCGATGCAAGGGGCTTTTATGCTTTTGGGTTCGTTTTACACCGGTTTGTCCGGTCTGAATGCCAATGCCACCGCGCTAAACGTGATCGGCAACAACCTCGCCAACATCAACACGTCCGGCTACAAGCGCAGCCAAACCAACTTTTCGCAAATCATGTCCGACACCATCCGCGGCGTCAACGGCGGCGGGAACCCAATCCAGGTCGGTTTGGGGGTTCGTACCTCCGAGATCGTGGCCAAGTTCGAACAGGGTTCCATCCAAACCACGGGCATCAAAACCAACCTGGCGATTCAGGGTGAGGGTTTTTTTGCGGTAAGTACGGGCAGCCAAACCGCCTACACGCGTTCCGGTAACTTTGGTTTTAACAACCAAGGGTTCCTCGTCGCCGCCAGCGGCGGCCGCGTCCAGGGTTTTATGGGCACCAATCCCGACGGGACCGTGGATACCAGCGGCGGCAACACCGACATGCGCATCGATTTGGGTGAGGCGTCGCCACCGCTGGCCACCTCGCAAGTGCGTTTTGTGTCCAACCTCAGCGCCGAGGCCGTCAACGGGGATACCTACACCTCTTCCATCGAGGTATTTGACTCCAAAGGGGTACCCCACCAACTCTCGATCACCTGGACCAAAACACCCAACACCGGGGAATGGACCTACGCCTTTGAGATGCCGAGCGGGACCGTGAGTCCGGCCGCGCCCAACCAAGGCACCGGGGTGGTCCTTTTTGGGCCTGACGGCATTTTGCAAGAAGTGGACGGGGCGCCGGTGAACACCATCGCCGCCAACCGCCAAATCTTGATCACCGATCTCGACAGCGGGGCCGAGGATATCTTGTTCAGCTTCGACTTGCTCGACATACCCGATCCCACCGATCTCACCCAGAACACCAGCTTCACCACCAGCTTCGGCAGCACCTTTAATACCGGCACCATCGCGCAAAACGGTTTTGGTTCCGGGGTTTTGCAGGACGTTGATTTTGCCCAAGACGGGACCATGATCGGTTTCTACAACAACGGGCTCACCCTCGAACTCGGTCGCGTCGCCCTAGCCACTTTTAATAACAAGCTGGGTTTAAAGCAGATCGACGGCGGTTTCTATTTCCCCACCGCCGCTTCAGGCCCGGCCTCCGTGGACGGGGAAGGGACCGGTGGTCGCGGTACCGTGATCGCCAGCAGCTTGGAGAGCTCCAACGTGGATATCGCCGAGGAATTTACCTCGCTGATCGTGCATCAGCGGGGTTATCAATCCAATTCCAGGACGATCACCACCACCGACCAGCTCCTCCAGGAAGCACTCAACCTCAAACGTTAAAACATCAACCCGCCCGGTTGATGGCTGCGAACCTGTTTGTCGTCAGGCGCATAACCGGGCGCGGGTCTCCTACCGGAAAACAATTGTAGAAAACTGTGTTTGGCATGTAATTCATTGAATGTAAAAGTTTTAGAAAATAGGTCCGGTGGCTCGATTTTTGCATTTTCAAGCGATAAAATACTATGTGAACCCCACATCTTATCGCTTATCCGGGAGGAGCCATGGCCTGGGAAGAAGAAAGTATCGACACCGGCGCGGACTTTGAAGAAGTCGGCGGCAAACGCAACCCGATCAAGTTGATCGTGATCGCGCTGGTGGTGATCGGCGTTTTGGTCGGTGCCTACTTTGCCTACAACGCGGTGATGAATAAAGAAGATGCGCCCGCCGAGGGTGAAAACGCTGAAGGCACCGGTGAGCAAGTGGAAGAAGTGGTTGAGGAAGTCGTCCCCGAGGCCGGCCACAAGATCGCGCTTGAGAAATTTACCCTCAACCTCGCCGATAAAGGGAAACCCCACTTCTTGGTAACCACCATTGCCTTGGAGGTCACCAAAGTCGAGCTCAAAACCGCGGTGGAAGCCGACGACAAACTCTACAACACCAAAACCCGCGATACGATTTTGCGCATTCTCCGCACCAAAACCTTTAAGGAAGTCAGCGATCAGGCAACCATGAAGGAAGTGTCCAAGGAGATTCAGCACAAACTCAACCGCATCTATGGTGAAGACGGCAAGGTCATGAACGTTTATTTCACGGAATTCATGGTCCAGTAACCAACCCGCAACCCGCCACCCCCAAGGAAAGGATTGTCCATGGCCAGAAAAACCTCCGTTGCCCAGACCAAATTCGAAGACGTTATCGGCGATTTGATTTTTTTCAAAGAGTTGGTGGTCCCGCTTAGCATTGAGTTGGGACGTGCCACGGTTACCATTCGCGATTTGCTGGACTTTGAGGCCGGCTCAATTGTGGAACTCAAAAAATCGGCCGGTGAAACGCTGGATGTTTACGCGCATAACTACCTGATTATGAAAGCCGAGGTGACCGTCATCGAAGACAGCTTCGGTTTGCGCGTTACCGAAATCACCAACCCCTGGAAGCGCATATAATACGCGGTTCGCGGCCCTTTGGCCGACCCTCGCTGTAAAGGAACCAACCCTCATGACCCTGCAACCAACCCCATCCCATTCCGTCGGCGCCCTTTTGGGCCGTCTCCTGCTGTGCCTGCTGCTCTCGGGCGGCTTGCTCTTTGCCGCGCAACAGGAATCCACCGACGCCGCCACCCCGGACGAAACCACCCAAAGCGCCGAAACCCAACCCGCCGAAAACGACCCACCCGTCGCCGACCGCGACCCCGATCAGGGTTTTTTGATCAGCGGCGAACGGCCCGACGTCAAACCCCCGATTCCCGGCAACGAACACCTGGGCGGCGCCTTTCTCAAGATGTTGTTGGCGCTCGGCATTGTGATCGGCGCCATTTTCGCCTTCTCCTATTTCGCCAAACGGGTGCTGCCCAAACAGTTCGGGATTGCCGGCGGCGCGGGCAACATGCGCCTCGTGCAAAATCTGGCGCTGGGGCCGAACCGCTTTATTTCCTTGGTGGAAGTCGACGGCCGCCGTTTTTTGTTGGGCGTTACCGAAACCCAAATCAACCTGCTCAATGCATTGGATGAATACCCGTTCTCCCAGGAAATGGCTGAGGCGAGTGATTCCCAGGCTGTTCGCGAACCGCGTACGGTCAGAGAACTGATGGAGGAAGAGTCGTGAAAACGCTCTCCGGCTTGGTTGTGTTCCTCGCGACCGGCCTGCTGACCGCGCAAATTCAGGCCCCGACCAATACGCCGACGATTAGCATCAATCTCGGCAACAGCGCCGGTGAAGCCGCATCCAACAGCATTCAAATCTTTGTGCTGCTCACCATTCTGTCGCTGGTGCCCGCCATTTTTATGATGTTCACCAGCTTCGCGCGCCTGACCATCGTGCTCAGCTTCCTGCGCCAAGCGCTTGGGACCCAAAACGTTCCTTCCAACCAAGTCCTGGCGGGACTTGCCATGATCATGACCTTCTACATCATGGCGCCCACCTTTCGCGCCATTAAAACCGACGCCTACGATCCCATGAAACGCGGCGAGATTTCCCTGGAACAAGCCTGGGATCGCGGCGCCGAACCGCTGCGGCTGTTTATGCTCAAACACACGCGCGAGAAGGATTTGGCGCTGTTTATTCGCCTTAGCGGTCAGCCCAAGCCGGCCACCCGGCTGGAAGTCCCCATGGAAATTCTGACCCCGGCTTTTATGATCAGCGAACTGAAAACCGCCTTTGAAATTGGCTTCCTCATCTTTATTCCCTTCCTCATTGTCGATTTGGTCGTCGCCTCGATCCTGCTGGCGATGGGCATGATGATGCTGCCGCCCGTCATGATTTCCATGCCCTTTAAGATCCTGCTTTTTGTCATGGTGGACGGCTGGCACTTGCTCGTCGGTTCACTCGTGCAAAGTTTTAACGTCTAGCCGCCGGAGGTCTGTTTTGGAAGAAACCATTATCCTCGAACTGGCAGCCGCCGCCATTCGCACCGCCTTTTTGGTGGCCGCGCCGGCGCTTCTGCTGGGCCTGATTGTCGGGGTTGCCATCTCGTTGTTTCAGGCCGTGACCTCGATTCAGGATCCCACCCTGAGTTTTATTCCCAAAATTCTCGCCGTGATGCTGGTCATCCTGGTGGCTTTTCCCTGGATGATTTCCGTAATGCGCGATTTCACCCTCGAACTCTTTACCAATCTCAACTACTACGTGCGATGAAGGCGGTTAGTCAAAGTCCTTATGAACCCTTTGCTCGAAGTGCCAACGGCTTGGCTCAGTGATTTTGTGGTGGTTTCCGCCCGCGTCGGCGGCATCATGGCATTCGCGCCCGTTTTCGGGGCCGCGAATATCCCCGTTCGCCTCAAAGTTTTGCTGGCCGCGGCTTTGAGCTGGGTGTTCACCGGCTTCCTGCATCCGCTCAGCTACGAGGCCGCCCCCACCAGCGCCGGCCTGATCATACAGCTCGCCGCCGAAATCACCGTCGGCGCCGCCATCGGTTTTACCGCCGCCATCATTTTTGAAATCGTCATTTTCGGCGGTTACCTCATCGATTACTTCATTGGTTTTGGTTTTATCAACATTGTCGATCCCCAATCCGGCAGCAGTATTTCGATTTTTGCCTTTTTCTACAGTTATTTGGCGCTGATTGTGTTTCTGGTAACCGACGCCCATCACATCATTCTCGAGGTGATGATGCGCAGTTATGACTTGATCCCCGTGTTTGGGACCGAGCTGCATGCCGAGGGTTTGAACCGGATTTTGGATTTCACCGCCGGCATTTTTTATATTGGCTTCCAAATCGCGGCACCCATGTTTTTGATTATGTTCACCATTGATTTCTCGCTGGGGATGATCAGTAAAACCGTGCCCCAGCTCCAAGTTTTGGTGGTGGGTTTCCCGTTTAAGATTTCGGTGGGGTTGCTTTCCGTGGCCCTGGTTTTGCGGCCGACCTTTGAGTTTTTTATGGGTTTGTTAACCACTTATCGCGAGAACCTTTTCTGGCTGATTAAGTACTTCGGTGCGGGTTAGGAGGGGATCGTGTCAGCGGCGGACGAGGGAAGAACCGAGAAAGGCTCGGCGAAGAAACGGGAGAAGCAACGCGAGGAAGGCAATGTCCTTAAGTCGCAAGAGGTTAATACCGCGATGCAGTATTTGGCCGGCTTGGTCGCCTTGTCGTTTTTTGGGGGCGGGCTCGGTGTGGCCATGAGCGATGTGATGGCGTACGTGTTGACCGTGGCGCCTTACGGGAACCTTCAGGGTGAAATCAACAGCATTAGTTGGTTCTATTCCTTCGAATTCGTTGCCATGCTCACCCCGTTTTTTTCGGTGCTGATGATCGCCGCCCTCGCCAGCAACATAAGCCAGGTTGGCTTTATGATTTCGTGGACCCCGCTGAAACCCAAGCTGACCAAACTCAATGTGTTTGCCAACTTTAAACGCATTATGTTCAGTTCCAACAGTGTGATGGAATTGGTGAAGTCGATTGCCAAAATCGGGGTGCTCAGCTACCTCATCACCATCGCGGCCATGCCCCACCTCGCCGACTACCTCGGCATGCTGCAGTTGACGCCGATGTTGGTGGTGATGCGGGTGTGGGAGGTTGCCTACGCGATTTGGATCATGATCATCATTTTTATGGTGGTGATCGCGGTGGCCGATTATGCCTACCAGTGGTACAAACACGAAGATCAACTGAAGATGTCGAAGTCTGATGTGAAAGACGAGCAAAAGCAGGCGCTTGGCGATATGCAAGCCAAGGCCAAAATGCGCCAACTCGGGGTGCAGCGGTTGATGAACATCATGGCCGAGAACGCCGCCAACGCCGACGTGGTGATTACCAACCCGACCCACTTCGCGGTGGCGCTGGTTTACGATCAAGGCAACATGGTGGCGCCCAAGGTGGTCGCCAAGGGTGTCGACCATGTGGCCCTGCGCATTCGCAAGCGGGCCCGTTCCAAGAACATTCCCATTGTCGAGAACCGCGCCCTGGCCCGTGGTTTGTATTACGCGGCCGAGATCGGCCAAGACATTCCCGAGATTTTTTTCCGCCCCGTCGCCGAAATTTTGGCCTTCGTTTACAAATTGAATAAGAAGCGAGCGCACGCATGAAGGAACAACTACTCGCGTTTGCGCAACGCATAAGCCCGCACCAGCATTTAATCACGCCGTCGCTGATCATGATCATGCTGGTGATGTTCATGATCCCGGTGCCGACCATTGTGCTCGACATCATGATCGCCGCCAACTTCACCATCGGCCTTACCATTCTCATTACCGTGATGTACATGCCGAAACCCACCTCGTTTTCGGTGTTCCCCTCCATTCTTTTGATTACCACCTTGTTCCGGCTCAGTTTGAACGTTGCCTCCACGCGGGTGATTCTGTTGCGCGGCCATGAGGGCGAAGCCGCCGCCGGTACCGTGATTCGGGCTTTTGGCCAGTTTGTGGTCGGCGGTGAGTACTTGATCGGGATTCTGATTTTTGCCGTCTTAATTACCATCCAGATGATGGTCATTAACACCGGTTCCTCGCGGATCGCCGAGGTTACCGCGCGTTTCACCTTGGACGCCATGCCGGGCAAGCAAATGTCGATTGACGCCGACCTTAACTCGGGCATTATCACCGAGGAAGAGGCGCGGCAAAAACGCAAAGATTTACAGGAAGAAGCCGACTTCTACGGTTCCATGGACGGTGCGATTAAGTTCGTTGCCAAGGACGCCATGGCCGGTTTGATCATCACCGCCATTAATATTGTCGGCGGCTTGACCTTCGGTGTGGTTCGCCACGAGATGGACCTCGCTGAGGCGGCGACCACCTTTACCATCCTCACCATTGGCGACGGTTTGGTCAGTGCCTTGCCGTCGCTGTTTATTTCCATCGCGGCCGGTCTGTTGACCACGCGTGCCACCGCCAAGAAAACTTTGGGCGAAGATGTTTTGGATCAAGTCTTTTACGACAAAAAACCGCTGGCGTTCGTCGGCGGTTCGCTGTTTCTGTTCGGCATGGTGCCGGGCCTGCCGACGCTGGCGTTTTGGTCGCTGAGTGCGGCCTTGCTCGGTTTTGCCTACTACAAACACACCAGTCCCGAGGGTGTCGTGGTTCCGGCCGCCTTGGGGCCCGGCGGGGCGCCCGGCGGCGACAAAAAACCGGAGGCGATTCCCGGCGGCAAAGGCGGCCCGCCGGCGACGCCGCAACCTGAACCTGTTGAAAAACTGTTAAAAGTCGATATGATGGGTTTAGAAGTTGGCTATGGACTTATTTCCTTGGTAGATACGAAAAGGGGCGGTAATATTCTGGAGCGAATCAAGTCGATTCGTCGTCAGTTAGCCCTTGAATTGGGCGTTGTTGTGCCTCCTATTCGTATTCGTGACAACCTGCAACTGCGTCCCAACCAGTACTCGGTGCTGGTGAAAGGCGTTTCCGTTGCCACAGGAGAACTCATGTTGAACCATTTGCTGGCCATGAATCCGGGGACGGCCACCGCGGAGATCGACGGCGTGTTAACACGCGAGCCGGCTTTTGGTTTGGATGCTTATTGGATCCGCGAGGAACTGAAGGAAGAAGCGCAAAACGTGGGGTACACCGTGGTGGATTTGCAAACCGTGGTCACCACCCACTTGAGTGAAATTATCAAACGGCACGCGCCCGAACTGCTGGGTCGCCAGGAGACCCAGGCGCTGTTGGACAATTTGGCCGATACCTATCCCAAAATCGTCGAGGATTTGGTACCGACGATTCTGCCGTTGGGCACCGTGCAGCGCGTGCTGCAAAACCTTTTGGCCGAGCGGGTTTCGGTTCGCGACCTGCTCAGCGTGTTGGAGGCTTTGGCCGACGGCGGCATGGTCACCAAGGATCCTTACGCGTTAACCGAGTTGGTGCGGCAAGCGATCAGTCGCGGTATTGTGGCGCCGTACCTCAATGATCGCGGTGAGATCGCCGTGATTGCGCTCAACCCCGAGCTGGAGCGCAAGTTAACCGAGGCGATTCAGCAAACCGAATCGGGCAACTTCGTGGTGATCGCGCCCGAAAAAGCGCAGCAATTTGTCGATAATTTACAGCAATCCATCCAGAATTCGGCCTTTGCCATTCAGCCGATTGTGTTGGTGAATCCGGGGCTGCGCATGCCTTTGCGACGCTTGCTTGAACGCGTGTTACCGAACCTGTTGATCTTCAGTCAAAGTGAGGTCCCCGCGCATGTCAATATCATTACGATTGGTGTGGTGGGTGACATATGAAAATAAAGAAATTCGAAGCGCCCAGTATGAAAGAGGCGCTCGAAAAGATTAAAGAAGAGATGGGTCCCGACGCTTTTATTTTGGGCACCAAAAGTATTAAGAAAAAAGGCCCGCTGGGGTTTGGCGACCGCAATTTTTTACAAGTTACGGCCGCGGTGGACGTGTCGGACCCCAACAGCCTGGCCTCGGCCGCGGCGGCGGCGAATGCCGCGGCGCCCGCGCCCGGTGGGAACGCGCCGGGGGGCGGCAGGATTGACATCCGCCAAGGTTCCGAATCGGCGTTTGGCAAAGACAAAAGTCCCGCCTCGGAGAACAGCCCGCTCTCGGAAGGTCTCGCAGACGCGGCTTTTCCCAAAATTCCCACCTACACCGCCGGCGGTACCACCGTCTTGCCCGACGACCTTTCCCTCGGCGCCGATTCGCCGCCCGCCTCGCCTTTTAGCCAGGGTTTTGAAGCCATTTACGGCGACGCCTTGCGCAAGGCGAAAGCATCTGAATCCGGGCAGAAGTCCCGCGAGGGCAAGGACGGCCGTTCGTTGCGTGAGGAAGTGGCCGAGGTGCGCGAGATGTTGGCCGGCTTAAGCGAAAAAGAAACCGACCTGACACCGCTACACCGCGAGATGCAGGACCTCAAAGGTTTGCTTTATTCGGTCATCCGCAACCAATCGCCGATTGCCGGCCTCAAACTGTCGCCCGCGATGATTACCCAGTATCAGCGGATGAAGGACAGCGGTGTCGAGGACAACATCGCGGCCAAGTTAATCAAAATGGCCCATGACAAAATGAAACCGGATCATCGCGACAACAGCAAACGCATTCAAGCCTTTTTGCGCAGCTTATTCGCGGGACTCATCGATGTGGCCGATCCCAAGCTGGTCGATCCCGCCCGCCCGCGCGTGATGGCACTGGTGGGACCTACCGGCGTCGGCAAAACCACCACCCTTGCCAAGTTGGCGGCCTACGCCCACCTGCAAGCCGGTTCCGAGGTGGTGTTGATTACGCTGGACACCTACCGGATCGCCGCCGTTGAGCAGCTTAAGACCTACGCTAAAATAATGGAGATCCCGGTGCAGGTCGCCCTGAACAGCAGTGAGCTGCGGCATGCGATTCAGTTCCACCAGGACAAGGCGTTGATTCTGATCGACACCGCGGGCCATTCGCAGCGCGACGAAATCGGGATGGACAACCTGATGCAGTTCTTCGGCAATCAGGAGGACATCGAGGTGCATCTGGTGCTGAGCGCCACCACCAAAAGCGCCGATCTCAACGACATCGTGACCCGCTTCGCCCCGCTCCAGCCCGATTATTTGCTGTTCACCAAATTGGACGAAACCTCGCAATACGGCAGCTTGTTCACCCAAATGATCAAAGCTTCAAGGCCGGTCAGTTTTGTGACTACCGGCCAAAATGTCCCCGAAGATTTCGAATTTGCCGGCAAAGATCTGCTGGCCTCCTTGTTTTCCGGTTACACCCTCGCCCAAGCCAAAGGGAGCCAGAACTGATGGATCAAGCAGAAACCTTACGGCGCCTCGCCGCCCAGAAACCCAAAGTCGCCGAGCCCAAGGCCGACCAGGATATTCGCATTATCGCGGTGACCAGCGGTAAGGGCGGCGTGGGTAAAAGCAACGTGACCCTCAACACGGCCATCGCCTTGGCCAAGCGGGGGCATGCTACCTTGATTCTCGATGCCGATATGGGCACCGCCAACATTGATATTTTGCTGGGGATGGATCCCCGCTTGAATTTGGGCCATGTCATCGAAGGCAAGGCCTCGCTTTTTGAAATCCTGGTTAAAATCTCCGACAATCTGTATCTTCTGCCCGGTGCGTCCGGCATCATGGATCCCGGTTACCTGGGTATCCAAAACCTCGAGCAACTGCGCAAGGACATTGGGCAGTTGGAATCGATGTTCCAATATGTGTTTATCGACACCGCCGCCGGTGTTAACCAAATGGTGATCCAAGCGCTCAAGGGTTCCGACCGGGTGCTGCTGATTTGCAATGACGAGCCGACGTCCATCGTCGACGCATACGCCCTTGTCAAAGTCCTTTATAAGCAAGATCCCGAGGCTTTTATTCAGCTCGTTGTGAATGACGTCGCCGGAGAGGAGGAAGCTGAGGATGTTTATGGTAAGCTTAGAGCAGCTATCCAACATTTCTTAAAACGAGACCTGGATTACCTGAATCACATTGCGCATGACGACGTGATTGCGCGCGGCGTGATTCTCCAGAAACCTTTTATGTTCACAGCGGCAGAATCGCCGGCACGCGGCCATGTGGAGGCACTGGCCGAGAAACTCGAATCGACGTTGGCGGACAGAGGCGGCAAAGGCTTGTTGCAACTGTTTCAGCGGCTGATTCAGCCATAGGAGGGGATGAATATGCCACAGGCGGGGATGGAAGTAAAAACCATGGATCACGAAGCACGACAAGGTCAGATTGAAGATTATATTCCTCTAGTGAAGTACTTGGCCCATCGCATTTCCATGAAGCTGCCCAACCATGTCGAGATTGACGACTTGGTGAACTCGGGCATTATCGGCTTGATTGATGCGATTGAGAAATTTGACCCGAGTCGCGGGATCAAGTTCAAGACCTATGCTGAGTTCCGTATTCGCGGCGCGATTTTCGACGGTTTGCGTAGTTTGGATTGGGTGCCTCGATCCGTGCGCAAGCAAAAGAAAATGGTCGAGCAATCCTATGCGCAGTTGGAGCAGCAGTTGGGGCGCCACGCCACCGACGAGGAGTTGTCCAAGGAGCTGGGTGTCGGGCTCGACGAGTTCTACAAAATTCTCGACAATCTCAAAGGCGTCTCTTTAGGTAAGTTCGTAGAATTAAACAACAACGATAGCCAGGCTAATGGTGAGGGTGACTCGGTTATTGCGTTTATTCCCGACCGTTCCACCGATGATCCGTACCACAAGTTCCAGAAACACGAATTGACCGAAATCCTTTCGGAAGCGATTCGCAAGTTGCCGGACAAAGAGCGTTACGTGGTGTCGTTGTACTATTTCGACGAACTGACCATGAAGGAGATCGGTACCGTTCTGAACATTACCGAATCGCGGGTGTCGCAGTTGCACACCAAGTCGATGATTCGTTTGCGCGACGCCCTCAAGAGTTACGTCGAAAACAAGGGACGTTAAGCCGCCTAACCTGTTTTCGGAGTCCGCCTTATGGCCAAAATTTTAACCCAAGAAGAAGTTGATGCGCTGTTGAACTCGGTGCAGTCCGGCGGCGATGCGGCCATGGACGACGATCCCGGGGATGCGCCCAGTGCCGGGATGGCGACGGGCATCATTGAGCGTGAGAAACCCAAGCAGAAACAGTACAAAAAGGTCATGGTCTACAACTTCAAGAGGCCGGACCGCGTGTCAAAAGAGCAGATGCGATCCCTGCACTTTTTACACGACCGCTTTGCGCGTAACTTTTCCTCCTCCTTAAGCGCCTACCTGCGGACCATTTCCGAAATCAACCTGGTGAGTGTTGAACAGTTGACCTATTCGGAATTTCTGTTGTCCTTGCCGGATCCCACCTGTTTCTCCTCGATTGCCATGAAACCTTTGGAGGGGAACGCCGCGCTGGAGATCAACCCCTCGTTGGTTTTCCCGATTATCGACAAAATGTTGGGGGGTCCGGGCGAGCCGTTGACGGAAATTCGCGCCATGACCGCGATTGAGCAGAACATTTTCGAGGCGATTCTCCGCCTGATTTTGGAAGACCTCAAAGAAGTTTGGAAACAGATTGTCAACTTAGACATGCGCATTCACGCCCAAGAAACCTCGCCCCAGTTGGTCCAGGTCGTTGCGCCCAACGAAGTTGTTGTGTTGATTGTCTTTGAGGTGAAGTTCCAGGAAGTGGTCGGCATGATGAACTTCTGTATTCCCTCGATCATTTTGGAGCCGATTGCCAAAGAGTTCGACCAAGAGTGGTACACGGGTTATAAGAAAAGTGAGACCTTTGAAGAAGCCAAGATGTTGTCGGAGTTAATGAAGCGGGTGTACTTCGACGTCGGCGCCGAGATTCGCGGTTCGACCATTACCGTGCAGGATTTTCTCAGTTTGGAGCGGGGCGATATTATCGAGTTGACCAGCCGCCCCGAGGACCCCCTGATGTTGAGTGTCAACCATGTGCCCAAGTACCAGGGTCAGGTTTTGATCAACAACGAGGTGCGCGCCTTTCAGGTTCACGAAAAAATTGAACCGCTTTGATTGGGTTTTTGCGTGCAGACCGTGGGAACCAAATGGTTGTTTTTCGGCGGTCTTTGGCCTAAGCTGGCGGAAGGATTCCCGTTTTTCGCTTAACGTCTTGCAGGTTAATGTTTTCCCGACACTTCCTGCCGCGGCGGATTAAATGGAAGGCGGATTGTGCCGATAAGTGTGTTAGCGCCGTGCATGGGTGCGCGGGCCTCTTTGTTGGGAAGCGTTGCATGACCGATTTGAATACCAATCAGGTGGAAACCCTAGGCATTGTCAGTGAAGTCATTGCCGACGCCGCGTTTACCGTCCTGAGCATGTTGTTGGGTCGCGAGATTGACCTGATCCCGTTGCGCTCTGCTTTTGTCGGCATGGGTGAAATTCAGGATCACAATTGGGATACGATTATTGTCGCCAAGGCCAGTTTTACCAAGGGCTTGGAAGGCACCATTTACTTTATCGTCAACATTGAAGATGCGACGCGCATTATCGATTTGATGTTGGGTGGCGAGGGTGAAAACGCCGCCGAGTTGGACGAAGACAGTTCCGACGCTTTAAGTGAAACCATTAACCAGATTATGGGCGCCAGTTGCCAGACCTTGACGGAAAAAACCGGCGACAGTATTTCCATCGGCCAAGTTGAGATCGTGACCGGGAGCGATTCCGGTATAGTCAGCGAGCAGGTTGAGGCCGATGAGTTTCCCGGTATTGAGTTCGACATTGAGCTCGAGGGTTTGATTAACTCCAAAATGTACGTTGGTCTGAACAAGACCTTGCTGGATTCGATTGACGCCGGCCTGCACAAGAAGCCGGAAGAGCCGCCCGCGCCGCCGCCGCCCGCCGCCGCCCCACCCCCCGCCGGGGCCGCCGCCCCACCCCCGGGTGCCGCCGCGCCGCCACCGGCGGCAGCCGCGCCCCCGCCGCCGGGTGCCGCACCGGCCGCCGCCCCACCGCCGCATGCGGCGTACCAATACCAGCCGCCGCCGGGGCCGGCGATACCCGACCTGGGCGGCAACATCGATTTGTTGATGGACATCGAGTTGCCGGTCATCATTCGCATCGGGCGCACGGAGCTGCTGCTCCAGGATATTCTCAAGCTCACCCCTGGCTCCATTATTGAATTGAACAAAGCGATGGACGACCCCATCGACATGTTGGTGAACAACAAGTTGGTCGCGCGGGGTGAGGTGGTCGTGGTTGACGGTAACTTCGCGTTCAGGATTACCGAGATCGTTTCGCCCCAGGCGCGGATCCGCAGCCTGGGATAGGTTGATGACGCCGTGTCCCGTCGCGGATGAAGCCGTCGCTTCGAAGGCCTTTGCGTGCAACATTGCGCCGAACCTGTTATTTCTCAGGATAAGAGCAGGATGGGCGATTGGTGTGGGGTGTTTGTCCCGCTTGGGTGCGCCTCGGGTGAAGCGCGGTTGCCCTCCGGCTTTGCCAAGGCCATGGCGGACAGGGGATGGGTGCGGTGCAATCGAAGCGACGGCTTCATCCGCGGCTGGAAAAGGGAAGAAGAGGGTCGCAACGCCGATCCGCAATATCCCTGGCGGAAACCATGCTACATGGGCGGCAACGTTGATCCGCATCCAAGGCGGGAAGGGGAAAAAGTGGGTTGCAACCCCGATCCGCATCCATTACAGCGAACTAGCCCGCATCTCTCAAAAGGAATTCTGCTACGGGGCAACCCATGCGATTACAAGGGGGCGGCCTTCCGCCTTACTCGGTCGAGCCGCCTTCGCCGTAGCATTGCTACGCCGAATGGTCGGACCCCTGTGCCGTCTCTCGGTCGTAATCTTCGTACTCACAAGGC
>NZ_JAFREP010000045.1 GCF_017377855.1 Acanthopleuribacter pedis | reverse complement strand
CCGGGGGTTTCCGCTAAGCTTCTGAGCATTAAACACATTAGCTTCAAAATCGAGCGGCTGGGACATCACATCACGCTATTTTTGGTTTCCGAGATGCGAGGTGCCCCGCTACACATAAGAGGTTTAGTCAAAACCACCGCGAGTTATCGCGCTTCTTAGGTATTAGACGCATTGTAAATCTCCTTTGGCTGTCATCGTACCTAAGTGAGGTTCATGATGAAGGGTTGGGTTATTCTTTGGACCCAATTTCTTTATATACGCCAATTCGATGGGTGTTTTCTGATCGCCAAATTGAGTGGACCTTACCTATGATGGATTCTTTTGTTACAGGCCCAAAGTCGCGGCTATCAATTGACTTGTCACGACGGTCGCCTAATAGAAAAAATTCATTCTCTTTACTTTTGTAAAAAAAGGCCTTTTTTCGTACCGGATTTCCATCATAAACTATCGCGTATTTTCTGGAATCTACCTCTTCCCAATGGCATTTTAAAAGCCGTCGGTACAGCAACTCATCCCCCTTTATGCCACCATATATAGACATAAGCGGTTGGAGACCGATTATGGGTTCGTTCGTGACAGGCTCACCATTAATTTGCATGAGGGATCCGTCTGAACGTACTTCTTCTCCAGGAAGGCCAATTACCCGCTTTAGCCAGATTTGGTTTGGTTGAAGGGGAAAACGAAATGCCACAATATCGCCGCGCTTAATTGGCGCATCCTGGTAGGCCGTCGTATCTACCAGAATTCTATCACCCAACAATATAGAAGGTTCCATATTTTGGTCAGCTACTTCAAAAGCTCGAACATTTCCAAAAGGCAACGAAAAAAAGTAAGCTGAGTATAGAATCAAAAGAAGGGGCGGAAAACACCACCATTTCAATCCTCCTCCATTCGTTTTCCAGCCTTTTCTTGAATAGGGAATAATAGTAACTATACTCAACAACCATGCTCCAGCTGTGAGTATGAACAAAATCACAAAAATAGGAACGTTTCCCAACCACTTCGATCCTAAAAAGAAAATGGGCACCGCAAGCAAGGCTCCGCCGACACGCGATCTACCAAGATACAAATGACCGAATCCTGGAAAGCAAACCGAAAGAAGGAGAGCAAAAAACAACTGAAGCAATGAAATTGACCGAGGTTTATTTTTCGTAAAGAACACTTACATCCTCTTTTCTACCCTAGATATAATCAAACTTTTAAATTTCATTAAAAAATGTTCCGCCTCTCGAAAAACTCAGCTGTTTTCCTGGTCACGGTAGGAATGCCCACTTCAGGGTACTCCCGGCGCAGATCTCAGCGTTCGCAGCCGGCGCACTGGGCTCCTCCCTCGGGTTTTGGCGTTAAACCTGTGCCCAGGCCAAGGATAAACAACTCGGCCTTTTGGGAAGAAAAGCGCAACCAACGTTCCGTATCTCTGGCAGGTCAGACAAGAGGCAACCCTAAATCCAGCCCATGCGCCAGAGAAAGAGGCGACATAAAACCGAAGAGGCGCGATAAGAGCGTGGGATTTTTGGTAACAATCTGAAGCGAAGTGGCTTGCAAAAAGCAGACCGGGGTCGCGCACGACCGCACCCGCCGGCCCTGCGCATTTTTACAGGCCGAAGCAGCCCAGAGGTTTCGCTAAAATCACCGCGAGTTATCGCGCTTCTTAGGTAGAACACCATGGTCACAAGGCTTTTTCAAGCTTTAAAACGTCAACTTCTTGCGACAATGACGTTGACAGGAAACGACACCCTTTAACCAAAGTGTCGCGATAAGCATGAGGGGTTTTGGCCAATAATCTGGAGCGAAATGGCTTGGAAAAGGCGGGCCGGGGTCGCGCACGACCGCACCCAATGGGTGCGGTGAGCATTCTCACAGGACGTTGTAGTCCAGAGGTTTAGCGAAAATCACCGCGAGTTATCGCGTTGCTTAGGTTCAAGTGGCTACCACGCCGTTTAGGTTCAACCGACGCATCTGTTCTAAATTGAGTGACCCTTCTCCCCCTTTATTTTGTGGGAAACAGCCTAAATCAACTTGTGGAAGGCCGTGGTACCGTCGCTCATGCCAAAAAAAAGGCAGAAGGGAACCACCCACACAAAAACAAAGTTCACTTTAAGCTCATCCCAGTCGCGGTAAAAGAAGTACAGTCCCACAACGGGAAAGAAGAGAACAAGCAAAGTGGGAATGAGACCATCATTCTCCCAAACATGAAACATAAACTGAACCCAATAGACAAAAACCGCAATAAGAAGAATTAATACAATAAGAACCATAACCATTTCCATAACACCTCCTTATGCAAAAGAAACGCTTTGATAGACAAACAATCTGTGTATTTTTAAAAGCGTTTCAGTTCGAGAATTGAACTTGTTCAAGGGCAACCCTTTGTCCGAAGCAACGCGATAACGCGCGGTGATTTTAGCGAAACCTCTGGGCTGCATCGGCCTGTAAAAATGCTCAACACACCCAAAGCGGACGATCGTACATGCCCCCGGTCCCTACAAACTATTTTTTTCAAAGTTTTTGCAAAAAACCATTCCACTTGTATCGCACCTTTTAGGTATGTCCCTTAGCAATTAACCAACTCCGGCGTGATTAAGCAAAAAAAGGGCCGGCAGCATAAAAATATGAAAACGCAGATTACCACGTAAAGAAACCTAAGCCCAAGAAAAAACGCCGACCTATCGCACCCCTTGCGTCCATCCGCGCGCCTAACCGTATCCCTAAGAACGCTTAATAAAGCAGGTTTTAACCTAAGCGGCGCGATAAGAGCGAGGGGGTTTGGCTAAAGATCTGGAGCGAAACGGCTTGGGAAAAGCGGGCCGGGGTCGCGCACGACGTGCACCCACTGGGTGCAGTGAGCATTTTTACTAGCTGTTGGAGCCCAGACGTTTAGCCAAAACCACCGCGAGTTATCCCGCTTCTTAGGTTTAACCGTTAAAAAGCCAGGCCTCTTGTTCCAGCCACCCATGATCAAGTGAAAATCGCAACTCTTCTGGAAATTCAAAATCCGGGGTACGTTCCAAAAATCGAAGCGCCCGTTTTTTCTCTTGATCGGTCATCGGTCTGGCGTGGTTTGTCAACCGTTTTAGCGTGGCAAGGTCGCAGCGCCACAGCGCCACGGGCGTGGTTCGCGCGAGTTGGGCGGCGATGCGCAGACCCGCTAAATCACTGTCGCCCCAGTGATGAACCCGCTCCGGCCTCGGGCTGAGTTTTTCGAGCAGCAGCTTGACGGCCCGGTTGGGGAAACCCTCGGTATAGATACACAGATCGCGATGGGTTTGGGTCAGCTGGTAAAAAGGGGTTTCGTTTTCGCAAGTGATGACGCGAACACCGGGTTCGACGATTTCAAAACGCGCGACGGCTTCCACCACATCCAAGGGCAAGGTCGCGGAAAGGCCTGAAGCGGCATGCCTGGCGATCCAATCGTGGCGAAACCCATCAAGCTGATAAACCAGTGGGCCGGCCAAGGTAACGCGAATCGAGGTGAGGTGAAACAGCAGGCCCTGTTCCTCAAGGAGCCGCCGGCGCGCGTCAGCCGTTTGCGGCGGCGGCTCACCCAAGCTCAGCGCCAGCCAAATCGCGACGGTTTCCAGGATCGCGCCCTCGCGCAACCTTTTGCTATGTCCGGTAAACCGCGTCGAGAGATCGGCCAGGGCGATGGGTTCATCAGCCTCCAGCAGGAAGTCGTGAATCGCCAGCGCCGTTTGCCATTCATCGATCAGCGCGGCTTGGCCCTCCGTCGCGAGTCGTTTTGCATACAGGCCGCGGTTCGCCGCCAGCCAAGCGTGGATGGGCGCCGACTTGGGGTATTGAATGCGGAAGGACCCCAGGCATTGCTGCATCGCGTCGCGGCGGGCAACCGCCGCGCCTGAAGCGGTGGTGACGGGCCGTTTGAGTAACTGGTGGATGAGCGGCACCCAAAAATCGGCGGGTTGGCCCTCAAACAACTTGGTATAGCTCAGGATGAGTTGCCCTTTTCCGTTGCGGCGCAGTGCTTTTGAACCGAACACGTCCATCAGCGCGAACACATCCTGGTCATGATCGGCCAACTTCTGTGTGCCGCGCCATTCGCCTTTTTGATGGTATCGGGTCAGCATTTTTTCAAAATATAGGCGCAGGCACGGGTGGCGTTCCAGCAACCGTTGCAATCGCGCGGCTGCGTCTTGGTTTGGGTTGGGTGTGACCACAACCATCTCCTCTACTTCAGGTTAAGCTCAATCAGGCGATTGACTGGAACGGAACACAATCGGGTCGGGTTCGTTGTCGTCCAGCAGGCTCATCTGGGGATTGGCGAGGGGGTTTTCCCAAGCAAATTCCATCAGGTGGACGTCGTGGTCCCGGTCCTTCATCACCAGCAAGGTTTTGGAAAACGCGATCTCTTTTTTGACGCCGTCCTGATCCGGTGAGGCCACCATCAACTGGAGCCCCAAATCGTCGGCAAACGCCAAAAGCTGATCGCGCCGACCGGCGTCAATACCGTAAAAGGCTTCGTCGAAAATGAGTGGGGTCAAACGCACCCGCTTGCCCTGACCGCTCCGGTAAAGAAAATAGGCGATGGTCAGCACCAGCAGGTAGTTGGGTACGGCTTGTTCGCCGCCGGAACCCACGGCCTTGACGGCGCGATCCATGGTTACGCCCTCCCCATTCTCGTTCTGCACGTTGGTGACGGTCATTTCAAAGCGATACCAGTTGCGGTAATCCAAAAGATCGGGAATCTCACCGGGTTCGGTGTTCACGATTTCCTGCTGGTGGTCCTCGAGAAAGTCCTGCAAGCGTTTCTGGGCATCCTCTTCAAAAACGGCCAATTCGTGGAGGGTTTCCACCAACTCACGACAGCGATCAACGATCTTGTTTTTGAAGCGATAACGGTTGCGGCCAAACACACGTTGCCCCAACAGCCGGTTGATGTGGCGCATCATGTCGTCCAGTTGGTATACCTGCTCACGCAGCACGCGCACCAATTCGTTGTGGATGATTTCCTTAAACAAGGTGTTGGTTTTTTCGTTGATCACCTGTTCTTGGTTGACGATGGTTTGCTGTTGCGCAACAAGGGTTTCTTTTAAACTTCGGCCGCGGCGGTCGCTGAGCTTGTTGTCGTTTTCGTTGTAGTAAAACGCGAAAAACGAGGCCATGGTCGGGTCCTTCAAGCGTTCCGCCAAGCGGCCCTTGGCGACCGAGGCCTCCTCGGCCGACTTGCGCGAGGCCGATTCGATGTTTTCCAATTTGGAAAACTGGTTGCCCCGCCAGGTGCGCAACACGTAATAGGCAATGTCGTCCAAGTCGGGATGAAGGGCTTGGATTTCAGCGGCGTGGATCGCCAAACGTTCCTGCTGTTCCCGTTCCTGTTGCTTCAGGGTTTGGACGCGGCCCTCAAGTCCTTGAGTACGGCCCTCGGCGGCGCCGATCTGTTTTTGGTGCGCTTCAACGGTCTTTTCAAGGCGTTGGATCTTTTTGTTGAGGTTGTTGATCTTGGTCTCGAGATCGGCCAACCCGGCGTCCTGAATATGGCGGCGCATCTCCTCAAGGCGCGTTTGTTCGCCGTTCAATTCCGTTGTCAGTTCGCGCAGATCGCGCCGCGCTTGGTCGACCAACCGGTGCTGGTGGTTTACCTGCAGACGGCTCAGGTCGCGTGAAGCGGTTTGTTCGCGCAAACGGTCGCGCGCATCCAACAACAACGCACGAAACCGTTCAAGCCGGGACAAAAGCGCGCTGTCCCGCGCGAGCACCTTTTCGAGGGATTTGCGTTCGGCTTCTCGTTCGCGGATCTGTTGCTTGCATGTGCGAATTTTGGCGAGATGTGCGGCACGGCGCGCCTCAAGCCCGATCAGCGGTTGGTGCGGGGCGTCGAGCGGACGTTGGTGGGCGCGGAAGGCGACAACGGCGCGCTCGCCGATGCGCTCAATGATGGGTTCGCGCGCGGCGGTCATTTCGCCGGCTAAGATGGTGAGCGGAACGGGGTCGGCAGGATCAAAATAATCCAAAATCCAACGGGGCACGGGTTCCTCACCCAAGGCGGCACTGCTGAGGGCGACGGACAAACCCGAGGCAACCAGCACCTTACGCGCGCTGTCAAAGTCCGTGTCATCAACCACCAGCGTCCCCAAGACGGCGGGGCCGATGAAGGCTTCAATTTCACCGGCGGCTTTTTTGCGCACCATGGCTTTCCAGTTGAGCAATTCATAAAGCGGTCGCGCGGTAATCATGTGATCGGCCAAACACTTCTTGGCCTCGGCCACCGCGGGCAGGTCAAATTCAACCAGGGCTTCCAGATGTGCCAGATGGTCCCGCGCCGCGGCGATCTCTTGTTTCAACCGCGCAATCCGCTCGGCTTGAAGCACCTGTTGCGCGCGGGTTTGATCGCGCAAATCGGCCGATTCTCGAATCAGCGCCGCAAAACTCGGGGTCGCCAAGTCGTCATCGGGTGAACAACGGGCGAGTTGGTCCAAAACCCCCAGGGCCTCGGCCAATTGAAGCGGTAAATCGCCGGCAGCCAAATCGCGGCGTGCCTGGACGGCGGTTTTCACCAGACCGGCATGCAGCTTGGCCAAAGCTTCAAGCTGAACCTGGTGTTCCTTTTCAAAGACGGCAAGGGCGTGTTGCTTGTCATGGGTTTTGTCGGACAGCGCGGCCACACGCCGGGCCAGTTCTTTTTCTTTGGCGACCAACCCGCTTTTGTCCTTGGCCTTGAGGTCGTCCAGCCGGGTTTCGAGCCGCCCCCGCTCGCGGCTGTGCTCGCGCAATTCGGTTTCCAGTTGCAGGCGAATCGCCGCGTTGTGTTCCAGGTCGCGCGCGGCCGCGGCCAACCCTTCCGCCAAACGGTTGAGATGGTAATGGCAGGCCAGCCAGGCGTAGCGTTTGATTTCCTCGCGACGGGTGCCGATCTCGTCCCGCAACCCTTTTAATTCTTCCAAATACAAGGTCTTGCGTTTCAAATCGTCCAGCAGGGCGTGGGCCCCTTCTAGATCGCGTAAGCCGGTAATCAAGGCCTCGAAAATATGGGAGCGCGGTTCGGGCAACAGCTTGACGAACAGCTCGTGGTAATCGGCCGAACGAGAGACCATTTCGCGATAGGACTTGCCCATGCGCAGCAGGTGAACCACATCGCGATAGGTGTCCTCACCCCCGAACAAGCGATTGGCCAGTTCCTTGCGGAAGGCGCCGATTTGCATGACTTTTTTGGGACCGAGCAGCTTTTTGAGTTCCATCTGGGTGGCGGGCCGTCGCCCGCCTGCCTCTTCCAGAATAAGCGGCACTTCTTCCAGGGGTTTGCTCTCCACCAAACCCCACTGGGTGATGCGTTCCTCCATCGAAGAAGTGGTCATGCCAATGGCAACGGTCATCACCTGGCCGCGCGGATTGCGCATCTCCAGGGCGGCGTAGGTCACGCGCCCGCTTTTTTCCAGCGGTCCGGTTTCGGCGTTGTAACGCATGACAATACCTTGGGTGGTGCGGCCGGAACGTTTGGCGCCGGCGACGTGGGCCGCGCTGTTGTATTCCATCAAACCGCCGCTGAGCACATAGTGAACGGCGTCGAGAATGGTGGTTTTACCCGAGCCGTTGTCACCGAGCAGGAACAGGTGGCGTTGCAAGCTGATGGTTGCGTTTTCAATATTGTGAAACTGGATCAGGCGAATGCGGTGAATGTGGAAAAACAAGGCATCATTCGTGTTCATCGGTCTCTCGGTTTGGGTTGGGTTTGGCGGCGCTCAGGCTTCGGCTCAGGGTTTCGGTATTAAAGTGGTACAAAGCGGGCAGGGCCTCGTAAAGGTATTCGTCCTCACCCATGACGTCCTCGGGTGGAACCGGTACTTTTTTGATGAAGCGGTAGCGTTCCAGCTTGGGCATAATCGGCCCCAAGGCCTTGGCGCGCAGGTACTCGCCGCTGTAGCGTTCGTCGTTGTCGAACAGACTTGCAAAACGGCGGTGAACGTATTCGAACAAGTCGCCGTAGCGGAACATCAGGTTTTCGTTTTCTTCTACCGACACGGCCTGTTCGTCGATTTGTTTCTCAAAAAACTCAAGCAACATCATAAAGGCCATGGCCTCGTCACGCTTGGTGAAGTTAAAAATGTCGCGGTTCTTCGGGGTGATCTCGCGGTTGTACCAACGCGCTTTATAGACGCGGGCACACTTGCCGTCCATAAAAAATTTCCAATCGTAGTAATCCGCAAAAAATTTTTCAAAAGCGCGTTTGTGGCGGTTGACGAAATAAAAAAGCAATTCGTTGTCGCTTTTGTAAAAGTAAGGCGACTCGACCAATAGGTTCAAGGCCTGCTGCACCTTGTCTCGGTGACGCTGCATCAGGTGGTCCAGGGATTCGGTCATGTGGGTTTGATCTCCATATCGTTAAAAACCAGCGATTGCGCCGCAATCGCAACGCGCGTTTCCTCGGGCAAGGCGGTTGCCGTCAGATCAAGGCTTGCCAACTTGCGACCGTTCCCCAAAAAACCGGCCTTGGCGAGGGCGACGATACGCGGAAAATCATCGAATTCATCGAAGGACCCGGAGCCAACCCGGCCGCTGCCGTTTGCCGCGAGTACCTTGGCTTCCAGCCAAACACGCAGCGCCTGTAAGCGCGCTTCCTCCATGGTCACCACGGGCTCGTCATTGGTTTTGGCGGCGCGCATGTAGCGTTTGGGAGGCTGCTTGCGCACTTTTTGCAGCACGGGTACCGCGGGCGGGTTCATTTTCTCGCCGCCCTCGTAAGGGCTCATGTTGAAACGGCCGTGGGCGGAAGAAATCAAAGCCACAAAAAATTCGGTGGGTACCTGATCGGGGTCAAACCGGCTGAGTTCGGTCAAGCGGTCGGCCAGGTCTTCCAGGCGATGGCTTTTGCGCTCCATTTCGCGCAGGTGGGTGTACATTTTGCGCAACGCGGCCAGGGAGGACTGACCCAGGCGAACACAACTTTGATCAAGCGAACCACCCTCGCGGAAAAAGCGCGTCAGCCGCTTGCGGGCCTGGTCCGGGTGCAGGTTGTGGTGACGCATGAGGTGGGGTGTTTTGCGACGTTGGCTTTCCATGAGGTCGTAGGCGCGCGCGAGGCGTTTGTCGAGGGGTTCAAGCTGTTCGAGTTGGGTCAAAATGTCGTGGCGCAGACGACGAACCTGTTGGAGGAAGCGATCCACGTAGGTTTCCAACTCGGAAAGAATCCCTTTGACCTCTTCAAGGTTGTAGCTGAGCGTGGCAAATGCGATCAATCGCGCGTTGAGTTCGGCCAAGCCGCTGTTGATGTCGGTGCAGATCGCATCGAGGCGCGAGAGCTGGTACAAAATGCGGCGCGCGTTTTCCTCGTCGGCCGCGGCACCTTGGAACTTGCGCAGCAGCCGCAACAACTCGCGCAACGCGCCGCCGGCGTCTTCCAATTGATTGCGGGTATCGGCGCCGCGTCCTTCCAAATCGTCCTGCAGGCGATCTTCCAGCCACACGAGGAACTGGAGCGTTTCGTCGTCGAGAGAATAGCGGTACTTGGTTTTGCGATTGTCGCGATAGCCGCGAATGCGCTGCTTCTCAATGCGTTCGTCAACCAGCGTCCAATCGCGCAAGGCGGTCATGTCCTCGCGAAATTGATCGCGGCTGTAGGCCGCCCCGCCGCAATGGGTTTGGGCGACTTCCACGGCCTCAAAAAGATCCTCGTACAGCGGTTCCAACTCGTGATCGTTGCGAAACAAACGCAAGCGATACAGGATGTTGAGGTAATAAAGCGCACGCGGTGCCGCAAGCAGATTGGCCAAACTCGCGCGGCGGTTGTGGGTGAGGTGGGCGGCGACACCGCGGTCAAAGGCTTCCAACACCGCGTCGGCAAACAGGGCGGACGCGTCGACTTCAGGAAGAAAGCTTGGGTTGGGTGGTAGCGCGTTGCCGGACAAAGGCACCTCGATGTTCCTGGAAAGTTTGTTTCTTCTTGGCAGATGGAAATAACACCTGCGCGGGGTGCCCATTTTTACCACAAGGCTTGCTTTTCCTAAACCATCCTATCGGCTCGGAAGCATCAACCACGCTTGGAGATACGACACGGCTCCTCGTGGATCGTGAATTTTCGGAAACAGCCGTAACGGCAAACACAGAACTTGACACCTACGAAAATACCGAACAGATTATAAAAACTACCCCTTCAAAAATTCACAAAACACACTTCGTCGCGAAAACAAAGCTGCACATCTACCCACGTTAAACGCCCTAACCGGGAAATCTCCATGCATTCATTTGGGTTGGGTGGTCGGATTGCGGTTGGCTTTGCGACCGAGGCTGTCTGTATTTCGTTTGAGTCACAGGTTTTACCATTTTCTGAAGGGAGCGATTTATGTCTCAGAGTTTTACCCAACAAGACGCCGATTTATTGCGCAAGCACCTGCAAGCCTTGGTCGAGGTGGAATTGTTCACCATTCCGCTGTACCTCACCGCTGTTTACTCGTTCACCGAGCAAGCGCTTGGCTACCAACACGCGAACCAATATCCCCTGTACGATTTGCAACAAAAAGCGCTTTCCGTCGCGGTTCAGGAGATGTACCACCTGCAAGGCGCCTGCAACATGGCCAACGCTTTCGGGGTCACCCCGAATTTCCAACAAGCGGTGCTCAACATGCCGGCCGAAACCCCGATCAGGGTACCCCACTTGGACCCGGGTGAGCACCCACTGGTTGGTCGCTTGGGCAACCTGCCGGCGGTGATTGGCGTGTTGATTGCGGTGGAGAAACCCGACGCCGAGGCAACCACCTTTCCCCCACCCAACGCGCAAGTTTCCTACCCCGCCATTTCCGACCTCTACCACGCGACCCTTCACCTGTTACACCAGTACGCGCGGGCCTACCAGGATCAGCCTACCACCCAAGACCCCCACTTCATTCCCAACAACAACCAGGTCGCTTACGGTGGCTTCCCATCACGCTACCGGTACAACACCATCAGCACGCGGCTGGACTTGTTCCACGTCGCCAACGCCATCGCCGAGCAAGGTGAAGGGACCAATTTGGGCGACACCAACTTGGGACCCTTTAACCTAAGAAGCGCGATAACTCGCGGTGATTTTGGCTAAACCTCTGGGCTGCAACGGCCTGTAAAAATGCTCAGGACCAACGGGTGCGGCTCCGCTTTTTCCAAACCATTTCGCTCCAGATCTTTAGCCAAAATCTCTAGCTCTTATCGCGCCTCTTAGGTTTAACCCCACCGCCCACGAATACGTGCCCCAAGAGTACCGTCCCCAAAACGGACGTTTCCAAGCCTATGGCGACACCACCCACTACTGGCGGTTTACCGAAATCAAGCAAACCTTGGACAGTCAAAACTGGCAGGGGGTCGTCGGCGGGCCTGTTTTCTACAGCCAAGGTGGTGGCAATCCGCCATGCCAATCTGACAGCACGCCAAGCGTGGCGACACTGCAGCACGCGGTGAACGTGGCTTGGTCTTATGTCATTGATCAGATGCAAGTCGGATTTAGCCAAGGCGCGCTGTCGGCCGGATTCGGCGATGCGATGGTCTCGTTTAAGTACCTGTTACCGCAAATTTGGCAGCAAAACACCATGCCGTCTTTCGCCTACTTACCCGGGCAGAACGCGGGCACCCTGCAGACAGCGCTGGACGCCGCCGATCCGCTGAGTTTGTACCACTGGGACGCGGCCACCCAACAGGTACGCGCCAACCATCCCGACAAAAAAAATGCCTGCCAAGGGCTCAATCAATGTACCGGGCTCGGCTGGGGCGGGATCGCCACGGAAAAAGGCAACGGCGCTTGTGCCACCGCGGATTTCCACACCTGTCAGGGCACCAACGCCTGCAAACACCAAGGCGGCTGTGGCTTCCTCTCTGCCGTTAACGGTGCCAACCTCCCCGGCTCGGAGCAATGGATTCCCGGCTTAAACGGATGCAGCAACCAAGGCGGTTGCCAAACACCAATTTCCACGCGACAGAAGTTCAATAGCGCGTCCGACGTAAGCGCCATTCAGCCGGTGACGTCGCAAGCGCGGCTGACCGGACTCAAGGGAACCTCGGTGTGGGATCAGGCACGGTCGATCTTTGGGACCTCAAGCGTCCCCCCGCTCAGCACCGACCGCTACAACGGCAATGATCGCCGGACTGCAGTCGATCCAACCTCGAAAAGCTAACCAACCGAAGGGGTTCGGTGCAGCATGCACCGGGCCCATCCCCGCAAAGGAACCCTTGATGCCTCCTCAACCCCGGCTGGGTCTGCCGAATCTGGGTTTCGGTGTCGGCTTGCGCGGCCGTTTTTACGACACCCTGCTGCGCGACACCCCGCCCATCGACTTCTTCGAAATCATCTCTGAAAATTACATGGACTCACGCGGCCGTCCGCGCCATGTCCTCAACGCGGTTGCCGAACGGTACCCCATCGTCATGCACGGCGTCTCGCTTTCCATCGGCAGCACCGATCCACTTAACCGGGACTACCTTCGCCGCCTCAAAACGCTGGCCCGCGAGATCGACGCGGTTTGGATCTCCGATCATCTCTGTTGGACCGGGGTCGCCGGGCACAACAGCCACGATTTGCTGCCTTTACCCTTAACCGAGGAATCCCTCCGCCACGTCATCGCGCGAATAGGTCAGGTTCAGGACGAACTGGAACGGCCCCTGGTTTTGGAAAACCCCAGCAGCTACATGGGTTTCGCCGAGGACAGCTTCACCGAGTGGGATTTCCTATCGATCCTCGCGGAAGAAGCCGATTGCGGCCTGCTGCTCGACGTGAACAACGTCTTCGTCTCGGCCTACAACCACGGCTTCGATCCCTGCACCTATTTGGCGCGCCTCCCGACCGAACGCATCGTCCAATTCCATCTGGCAGGCCACAGCAACATGGGCACCCACATAATCGATACCCACAACGGACCCGTCATCGACGAAGTCTGGGCGCTGTACCAGCGCATTCGCGCCCGCACGGGGGGCGTGGCCACGCTGCTGGAATGGGACGCCGATATTCCGCACCTGTCGGTGGTACACGCCGAGGTGCAATACGCCCAAACCCTGGAAAATGCCCCGCTCAAACCCTTCACCATGCCGCGCGCCGCGGCGAAAAAGGCGACGGCCGACGTGGCAACCTTCGGCCCGCTCACCACCCAACCGGAGTTCGCCTTCCATGAGACAAGCCACTGAACCCACATCACTTGCCCAAACACAATCCTGGCTACAACAAGCTTTGTTCAACCCCGCGGGCGACGAAAACGCCCTCCGTCAAGACGCCGAAGAAAAGGTCACCCCCTCGGCAACCCTGAGCGCGCGGCAACGCTTGGCCGTATACCAACATTCCTATTGGGGTCGCCTGCTCGCGTGCATGGGCGAACTCTTTCCCGGCGTGTGTCACGCCCTCGGCGCCGCCGTTTTCGAAGGGTTTGCCACCGAGTACCTAACCCACTTCCCCTCCCATTCCTATTCGCTGGATCACCTGGGCACCCGTTTCGTCACCTACCTCCAACACTTTCGACCCGACGCCCAGCTGCCCCCGGACCAACGCGAGGGCTGGCCGGACTTTCTTGAAGACTTGGCCGCGCTGGAACTGGCGGTTTCGCAAATCTACGACGGACCCGGCATCGAAGACCAACCGCCGCCGACGGAAGCGCAACAGGTCGCGATGCTGCAGGGCGCCCTGCCATTCAAACCCGCGCCGTGCCTACGCTTGATGCGCTTCCGCTACCCGGTCCACGTCTACCTCAAAGCGGTCAAACGGGGCAAACACCCAGCCGCCCCCCAACCCGAGAGCACCCACATCGCGGTCACGCGGTGCGCGTTCCAGGTACGCTTTTTCGAGCATCACCCATGGGAACACGGCTTCTTGGAGGCACTCGTGTCGGGAAGCGATCTCAGCCAGGCGTTGGCACAAAACAGCCTAGCCCCCGTTCTACATGCCCAAAACCCGGCGCAGGGTTGGCTGACCCAGGCCCTTCGCCGTGCTTACTTTTTCGGGGGCGACATGGCTTGAGGCCGAGGTTGGGGATGTTCCGCCAACAGCGCCTCCTGCGACGCTTTTGTCCGCGCGACTCTTTGGTTCCAGCCTTGGTTTTCCTAAAAAGCAGGTAGGTGTCGCGATGCTTGGCGCGATAAACCAAACTCATACCGCCGTGACCAAGGCGCGCCAACAAGGGGTAGGAACCAACCTGGCAAGGCGCCGATTCACACAATCGGTCGGCGTTCACCCAATCACACTTCTGCCACAAAGCATTCATTTCGACGCCGAGGTGAACCCTAATCTTCCTTCACCAATCGTGAACGGCGTGGCCCAACGCATTACGTTTTTCCCGTTGCCTTTCCTATCGACGGGGCGCTCGGCAAAGATTCCGAACCTGTTGACCATCTGGTGCCCAAGCATGGGCACCCGGTTTACCGAGGTCAGGCGCCGATCCGATAAGGGCGCATAAAAAGCGAGGGACAGGCCCTCGCTTTTCAGTGTTTCAGGTACCGCTTTGGTTCAGCAGCGTGGTTAGGGCCACAAACCCGCGGCGGCGTCCTCAATCCGGCTTTTGACCAGGGATGTCAGGGCGGTGCTGAGCCGTTTTTTGGCCTGCTTTTGCTCGTGTTTGACCAAGTCGGCAAACGCCTGTTCATGGTCTTTGTTGAATTCCTCCATCACATCACGGCTCAGGGCGCCGATGATGCGACCAAAATCCTTGGCCGTGACCGGACCCATCTTTGACAAAACATTGGCCAATCGGTTTTCGTTGACCAAGGCTTGCAATTCGCCGATGAGGTGTTCGGCTTGCGGCGAAATCGCGACCAGGCTTTCTACGACCGGCGTTTTCTTGTTGCGCTCCTTCCAGCAGTCGTTTTTGTTTTTGAGGATGACCCGCGAGCCGCTGGGTTGGTGGCGCGGTTCTTCCGGCCGAATGATGGTGCCCTCGCACATGTTGGTTTCAATCGGCGGTAACCCGAGCCATTGCGGCACAAGGCTTTGGAAGTCGTTGGGGTAAGCCAGGCATGCTTCCAAGCTGCCGGAAAACAAGGTGCGCGCGTAGAACAAACCCACCGCCTCGAACAGGCGATTCGCCTCGGAAACGGGGAGGTAGGCACCGTCGACACGAACATCAAAAGCATAAAACTGGAGGTCCGGGGCGTAGCAAACGCCACGCTGGACGGGCGACAAATTTTTAACGGGGGTCACGTCGGCGTGGTTGTAAAAGCCGCCACAGAGTTCACCGAAGACGGCCACTTCCTTTCCCTGAACCTGGCCGGCCAGGTCGCGGATCCTGGGCGCGAGGGCCTCGACCAGGGCGTCACACGGGTAAAAGTCCTTGGGGTCGTCGATAAAGCTGGTACGTTTGGCGGTGCGCATCACCCCTTCGCTCAGGTGGAACGAGAAATTGGCGCCGTGAACCTTTTCCTGCACAACAAAGAGGCCGTCGGTCAAAGATTGATTGCGCAGCGTTTCGAGGTAGGCGGCGCGGTAAGAATTTTCAATTGAGCTAAATCCTTTGAATTCCATCATGGTTACCTTAAATATATGGTTCACTCGCCCGCATGTCGCACAAGGAATCCTGCAGCAAAGCCGAAATGCGGGCTCGTGTTTCGATGAGCGATCAGCCGTTTGCGAGATCGACGAAGCCGACGAAAGAAAAGCGGCAGACGGAAACCAGGTCAATTTAACGTCTTTTTGACTCAAATTCAAACATTATATTTTTTACCCTGAAGGAAATCCAAGCTGGAGGATCTCTCGAACCGGGTTTTGGGTTGGTCCAGGGGCAAGAGACGCATGGTTCAGCCGCCGACCCGGTGGAAGTCATTAAGTCCTTGACGGCGCTGTCGCCCTGCCGATAGCATGATGTTCCAAGAAATAAATTGGTTAAGCCCTTGGCCCCAGTCAATCCAAAGCACCCAACCCAACGCCCGACATTACGCGTAGCGCGGCTTTTCATTCTTCTGCCTGGCGGATTTGAAATTTTTTCCAGGAGCCACCATGCCGGTTGATCTTCCTTCACTCTTTACCCCCTATCGTGCGTTAAAGGGAGAAAACCCAGACCCATTTATTGGCCGACGAGAAACATTAAATGATGCTTTAGACACCCTTCGCTATGGTCAGGGCCATATGATCATTACTGGTGAAGTGGGTATTGGCAAAACCTCCTTCGCCTGGCATCTGATGAAAACGCTTTCAGGGGATGAAAATTTCCAAACCATTAGAACCCATGAGAAAGGCAGTTCTCAAGAGCGTGTTGCATGTATCTGGCACGAATGTGAGGCAAGAACAGAAAGGCTGGAAGACCTCATTGCCACCATAATTAACAGCCCTTGCTTCTCCTCATTAATGGGTAAGCCGGCACAGCCTGGCAATTTTGGTGAAAAATCAAAAGCCATAACAAGAAATTTCGGGAAAATACTCGATGACCTCCTTCTCACTTTGGACGAATATCTTGCATGGCTCTATGAACACCACGATAAAGTTTACATTTTTTCGGATCAAATAGAGTCCGGCGACTTTTTTGCCTACCTCAATACGCTTATCAGAACAACAAACACGTGCCAGTTTGTTTTAACCATGGAAGACCGTTACCACGAATATCTCGTAAAAAACAACAAAGCATCTGATCGGCTTTTTTATATCGTCCACCTCGACTTCTTACAAGAAGAAGAGTTTGTCTCCCACTTCAAAAACTATTTACCGATCCCCGTCTCTACCGATTTAGTATCCGAATCAAATCATACGATGCACGCGGCTTTTACTTTCAGACAGCGACCGATTTAGAAGGCATCACACCTTTAGAGGGCATGTCGGACGGCTTTCGCGGCACCTTTGTGTGGTTGTTTGATTTGCTGGTTCGCGCCGCCCAAAAAGGCATCGCCCATCTGCACGACATTCACGCCGTCGTTTTCATCGACGAAATTGACCTGCACCTCCACCCTACGTGGCAACGAACCTTGCTGCCCGTGCTTGAACAAGAATTTAAAAACGTTCAATTTCTGGTCACGACCCACAGTCCTTTTGTCGTGCAATCTTGGCAAAACGAAAATGTGTTCCTTCTGAAAGCCGATGGTTCCCAGGTCACCGTCAGCCGAATGGAAGGCGAGGGTCGTCCCTTCGGCCACGAAATCGAGGCCATTATTAACCATGCCTTGGCCTTGGAAAGTCACATCCCTTCGGTTTCACACCGACTCTTCAACATGCTCATCAACTTTGATCAAGCCGTGGAACAAAAAAACAAAGAACAGGTACAACATTGGTACCGCGAAATTCACGAGGTTATCCCCTCGGATAGTGGCTACCGACAGTACCTCGATATCATGAGTACCGAGTTCCGCGAGGACGACGCATGATCAACCTGCGGCACACACCGGAGGCCTTGCAACACTACCAAACCTGGTGGACGGAACACCGGGAAGCGGAAGAAGCCGCCTTTACCCAGTACTTAGAGAAAAAAGAAAAGAACAAAAACAGCAGCGCTAAATGGGTTCGTGCCGGGCATCGCGAAGAACTCATGAAGGTCTTGATCGCCTCGTGCCACGGCAAATGTGCATACTGCGAACGCTACATGGACTTGGGCGGCGGCCCCGAGGAAATCGAACATTTCCTCCCAAAATGGAAACACCCCGCGTTGGCCCTGGAACTCACCAACATGCTGCTCTGTTGCCGCGCTTGCAACACAGCCAAAGGTTCCCATGTTAATAAAGAAGGCAAAGAAATCCTCAACCCTTATGAAGACCATCCCATCCAACAACATTTGCGCATGAATCCCCAAACCATGATGTTGGAAGGCCTCAGCGAGCTGGGTACAGCAACCATTGCCAAACTACAACGCGCCCTCAACTGCAACAAAGCCATCCTGCGGTTTGAGAATGAAGACGGCAAGATCATTTCGCGAGAAATAAAAGGCGCGTTGCCGCACCGGCTCAACCTCAAACGTTTGATTGATAAGGAATATGCCGAATTAAAAACCTGCACCGATTTGAGCTACGTCTTGCGCAAGCTTCGCGGCCATCTTCGCAGCATCGAACCCCATGAGCCCCTAACCGCAACACTTGCCGGGTTGTGGCTCCAATCAGCGGCTTTTCAAGCGGTTGTTGTATCCCTCCAAAAACACTTCCCCGAGGATACCCATACGTTGCGGGCGCTCGCGGAACAGAAGGCCCAATACATCCTTATGCCCCATTAACCCCGTCGCGCGGATGATCCGTGTGGTTCTTGTGCGGCATTTCTACCGGCATCGATTGGAAAACTTTATTTGCGAAAAAACCTTCCGATAAGCATAATGAGTTATTCCTTCCAAATTCTTGCGATTTTTCGGCAGCGAAGAGAAACCCACTACTGAGGTTTCACACCCTGGTCCGTTTCCCCGAAGGCGTGTTCATCAGGTTGAGGCGCACCGGTAAATCAGGCGGGCGCTTCCGACTCAGGGAAGGGTGTTCCACGGCTACCTGAGCCGGCGCGCCCTCGAACACGCCGTGGTCGGGATTTTGACGCCAAAGAGGTTTTATGTTTTGTGATCAGTGCCGGTTTAGCGATTCATTGAACCAACCGAGTAAAGTGTTTCTTTCCAGTGACAATGAGGTTCTGGTCGGCGAATTGTGCGACCGCTTTCGCGACTGGAAGGAGCCTTGGCAATTCGAGCAGGACTATTTGGAAATTCAGTCCCAAACCTTTCTCAGTGTGCTCGATTTTTTGGTTGCGGACAGCCCAACCGCCATCGCGGACCATGCCTTGGAAGAGGTGTTGCTGGTTCATCTCGAACAGGATGCGCCCTTCTCACCGCGTGCCCTCAAAAAAGCACGTTCCCTCTTGTGGTGGAAGCGGGTCTTGAGCAGCCGGGAACTGCTCGAGGTGTTGCAACAGAAAAGGCTGTGCATCCATTTCCATCCGATCATTGAAGCAAAAACCCATCAGATTTTTGGCTATGAATGCCTGTGCCGGGGTTTGTTGGAAGACGGCGCCCTAATCCCCCCCGCCCGTTTGTTTGAACAAGCGCGCACCTCCGGTTTGTTATTTGAGTTGGATCGAAGCGCCCGCGAGGCCGCGCTTCGCACGGCCAAGGAGAAAATCGCCGGCAAACACATTTTTATCAATTTCCTGCCCACGGCCATTTACAACCCGAACCATTGTTTGCGTTCCACGGTGCGCTGGGTCGAAGAGCTGGGTCTGGACCCACAAAAAATTGTCTTTGAGGTCGTGGAAACCGAACAGGTCAAAAATGTGGGCCATTTGTGCCGCGTGTTGAACCACTATCGCGAACAGGGCTTCAAAATCGCCCTTGATGATGTGGGTTCCGGCTACTCGTCTCTCCTTCAATTGCTCGCGCTGCGACCGGACTTCATGAAAATTGATCGGGAAATCATCGCGGGCATCGACCACACCCCGGCGAAGCAGTCGGTGATGGGTGCCCTGCACCAAATTGCGGGGGATAACGGCATCACGGTGCTGGCGGAAGGGGTCGAAACACGAGCGGAACAGCAGTATTTGGAAGCGCAGGGCATTCCGCTCTTGCAGGGTTTTCTTTTCGGAAAACCCTCGCCGGACCCGGCACCAAAAATTGAAGTAACTTAAATATTCCAAGCTTTTTACAAACCATCCTCACAAGGGATTCGCCACGCGAAGCGCATGAGGGGTTTGCGTTTCATGGAGGTGGCGACGAGGACGTTGACCAGCTCGATGTCGCCGCTGCCGCCCGCGCGCTCCGCGATCTTACCCGAGCCGACCTCGCTGATCCATTGGCGCGCGTGATTTTGTTCCTTGGCCGAAAACGGCAGCACTTCCAGGGAAACCCGCGTCTGGCGGCAGGCCACGCCCGCGGGGTCGCGGAAAACGGCGAGTTGCAGCGAACGCCACCACAGGTGCAGCGCGTCGCGGTCGGTGAGCTTCTCTTGGGTGCGCTTACCGTTGAGGTCCCAGACGTCGGCGAAATAAACCGCGTCCCACGGCTCGTAACGCAGGTCAACCCGCGCCGCGCCTTTTTTGAGCCGCCCCTCCTTGTCGCGGAATTGGATGCGCACCAGCAGGCTGGTGGTTAACCCCGACTCCAGGTAACCGCGCACCTCTTCCTCATCCAAAAAGGCGCCGCTGAGGGACAGCCGCAATTCGTTGCGGCTCGGATCCAAACGCGGTTGCGCATCCGCGGCCGGGTTTTGCGCCCAGGTTAGGGCGAACCACACCAACAGCCACATTAGGGCCGCCACACGTATTCGAAACGCAGGCGCGCCACGGCCCAGGCGTTGCGGTATTTCAACTCGATCACGGTTAGGGAGACATGGTCGCTTTCGCGTAGGCGGACCCCACCCGACTCGCTCGAGAACAGGTTGTTTTCGTGTTGGTAACCCAGTCGTTGCCGCAACTCCAATCGAAAATCACCGTAACGCCGCGTTTTGCGGTTGCCCCACAGGTCGACGGCGTAAACGATGTCGCCAAACACATTCATTTGCAGTTCGCGTTGGCGACCGAACGCGGTGTCCGGCCCCGGCTGATCCCCCGCGGCGGTGGTGGCCCGCAAATCCTGGCGGCGCGCCTCACCCGTAAATTGGTAACTCAGGTTGTGGCGGTTCCAAAACGGGTGATGCTGTTCATAGCGAACATCGGCGGTGTAAAAGTCTTGATCGGTCAAGCCGATTTCCCGACCCGGTGCCACCGATTCCAAGTTCGATTCCGAGCCGCCCATCAACAAGCCAACCCGCCACAGCCGACCCTGACGCGGTACGAAACTGTCGTCGGTCGTGTTGTATTCCCAGGTGAAGGTCAGGTTTCCCGAACGCACATCGGTTTCGGCGCTCAATCGTTCCTCGCCCAATGGGTCGCGCTCCCACAGCCGGTTACTTCGCAACGCGTAACGGCCCACCAACTTAAACCAATGGTTCTCGCCGACGGGTACCCCGGCCACCAGGTTCAGCCGCCAAGAATCGCGGTTTTCCGATGCGGCCGGTCCGAATTGGGTAACCACCATGGAGCGGTCCCCATCTTGCCAACCCAGTTGCACATCAAAAAAGATGTTTTGGTCCAGCAGGTTGAAATGGGAATAACCCAAGGTCAGTTGGTCGCCCAGATCAAATTCACCGGCGCGCCAATTGGCGAAGGATTCGCTGCTCACATACAACAAATCGGCCGGACCCACGAACCAGCGCGCACCGACGACGCCGGTGTCGAAATTTCCGGTCCGGCCACCCTCACTGCTCCGCGACCAGGTGCTGGTGGTTTCGACAAACCAGAAGCGGGTCTCCTCCACGGTGATCACCAATTGGTAGATACCGCGTTTGCTGCCGCGTTTCAGCCGGAACCGGCACTCCATCACGTAGGCCAAGCGGTTGATGCGCTGGATGGCGTGACGCAATTGCTGCTCGCTGTAGGTTTGGCCGGCGATCAGGCGCGATTCAGTGAGGATCACGACCTCGGGTACCTGCTTCTCCCCTTCAATCACAATGGTTTCAATGGCAAAAGTGGGATCGGCCGTCGCCACCTGGGAAACAGCAAAAGGCCCTTTCGGACCCATGGATTCCGGCACGGACATACCGGACCACATCAAAAGTATCAAGCAGACGAGCAAAAAACGCCCCTTTTCAGAAGCCCCCGAGTCGGGCGAAAACCATCTGGTATTTTAGGAGAAACGCACACCGAACGGAAGCAAACCACGGGCCGGCGAGACGACCCAACGGGTTAGAAACCGCCGAACCGAAATCGGTCCGACGGTTTCCGAACCCTTATTCATCCACGGCGTAGGACAAGGACAACCCAAAAGTACCCCAGGACATACGGTAACCCAGGTTCGCCTCAACTTCGTAAACGGTGTAGTTGTCGCGGAACCGATCTGACACCATGCCGCCGGGCAGGACGACTCGGTCGAAATTGTCGTGAACCACCGAACCCAACAGATCCAAACGCAAGTTACCGAATCGGGCTAGATCGCCGCGTTTGAACAAATCCCAGCCGTGGCCCGCGAACACGCGGTAGCGTTCCTGCTCGTATTCGAAAGGTTGCACGCTGGTGCGATTGGGATCGCCCAACAACAAACCGGACCGTAAAAAGGTGTCGGTATCGCTTTTTTCGAAAGAACCACCGTAAAACCAGGAACGGGTGCGCGAGAGTTCGTGGTGGCGGCGCGCCTCAATGCGCAACACATTGCTCGACGATTCGTTACGGGACAGGAAAAATCGTCCGGCACCGACTTCTTCTTCCTCATAATCGGTGTCTTGATCCGCGCGGGTGTAAGCGGCTTCGAAAAACAAACCACGCCGTGGGGCGAAGTCGCTGTCCAAGGCATTGAACCGCCAGGCGAGCTGCCATTCCAAACGGTCGGAATCTTGGTTACCGCGAAAGTTTCGTTCGAAAACTTCGCCGGGCAGCGGGTAATCGGTGTAACGGATCTGTTCGCTCTGGCGGCTGCTGCTTTTCTCGCCACGCACCCAAATGCTGTGATCACCAAACACGGGCACGCTAACCCCAAGCACATAGGTCGGGTCATAATCCCGCTCTCCCTGACTAACCCCTGGAAAACCATAGTTTTGTGATTCTTGCTGGGTAAGCGCAACATGAAGGCGAACACCCTGCTGGAACAGGTTAAAGTGGTCGTAGGCCAAGGTCAGCGAACCATCGTTGACATTGTCGCCACCCCAACGCCATTGCGGTGAAACCGACAGCGACAGCATTTGCGCGGGCGCGACGAAGTAACGCCCGTTGAGGTTGATCGCATCTTGTTGCCGGCTGCCCGAAAATTCGTCGGAGCGGAACCAATTACTAGTGAGTTCCAAGTCGTAGGGTCGCTTGGCGACCACGTCCATTTCGAGGCGCACGCGGTCCTGTTCGAGGGGAACGATGCGGTAATCAACCGCCAGCACAAAGTCCAGGCGGTTGACACGCGCGACGGCGGCGGCCAGTTCGGCCTCGGTTACGGGCGCCCCTTCCTCGAGGCGGGCGGCACCGAGCACCACGCCGCGGTTCACGCCGCGTTCGGTGTTGATCGTGATTTCTTGCAGGACGACCTCGCGGTGGCGGTTGTTGGCGAAAAGCAAGCAGAAAGCAGACAGAAAACATAAACATAAAACAGTGACCGGTTTGGTTGACGGCATAAACAACTCCTGATGCATGGTCATCATTGGTGGATAAAATTTGAGTAAGGTCCGGTTGGTACCTTTGCCTGAGATTCGACCAACCATTCAAAGGATCCACTTACCCGACATCGCTCTTTAGGCAAGGGGAATGCCACCCCAGCCATCTTCAGATAAACACATTAATACTAACAATTTACAACCCAAACCATGGGGAATTAAGTTCGTCCCGCCACCCTGCTCACCCAAATTGTCTGATTTTTTCTAACAGCCGTTCAGGTGTTGTATGATTTAACAGACAACACAACGCCAACCCGAACCGGCACGGGTCCTGTTTCCCGATTGACCAGGCTATCTATGCAGGGAAGCAGCCGGCCGAGGTTGGTGTCGGATTTGCTAAGAGGACACGGGCGCCGCGCAAAGACGCCCTCTGGAGCGCGTTGTGAACCTTCGTACCCTGTTTCTATCGAGCATCCTGATGATCGGTGTCGCCCTGCTGCTGTTCGCGATCTTTCAACGCCAGGTCAGTCGTTTTTGGGTCAACCTGGCCACGCACCCGGAAGTGCGGTTGATTTTGGAACAAGCTGCCGAGGACCAGCGCATGCTCGCCAAGCGGCACCCCGACCAACAGGGCCTTTACCGCGAGCGCTTCGACCAAATCCAACAGGTCCGCCAAAACCTGCTGGTCCTGCAGCATACCCGCGAGGATTTGGCCAAAAGTTACGAACGAATCCTGGCGGGTTTGCTGGGTCTGATCATCACCACCAGTTTGGCCTGGCAATGGCTCCAGCACCAGCGCGCCCAACGCCGCCTGCAAGCCTTGGACGAACCGCTGGCACAACTGGCGCGGGGTCACAGCGCGGTGACGGTGCCGATCAAAACCACGGGCCTCTTGCGGGCAGTCGCGGATAAAATCGAAGCGACGGGCCGTGTTTTGGCCAAACAACAAAACCAACTGCGCAGCCTGCAGCACCTGCAATCCTGGCAAGAGGCGTCGCGCCGCCACGCCCACGAAATCCGCACCCCGCTGACGGCGGCGGTGATGGAAGTGGAACGGTTGCGCCATCTCGGGGAAGAACCGGTAGAAACCTGGCCGGATGAGCTCAGCCACACGACGGCCTCGATCCTCGAAGAACTCGACCGCCTCAAACGCTTCACCCAGGGATTCACTTCTTTCGGCAAATTGCGCCGCCCCCACCTGGAACCCCTCGATCTGGCCGAATACCTAGCCGATTTTTGCACGCTCTTTGCGGAGGCCTGGCCCAACCTCAGCCTTGCCCTCGCCACCCCTCCCCCGGCGGCAAAGGTCCACGCCGATCCCGAAATGGTTCGTCAAGTGGTGGTCAACCTTTGCAACAACAGCGCCCTGGCGCTCAAGGACGGTACCGGCGATATCCGCTTCCAACTGGAGCGCGGCGAGCACGAATGCTTCCTGCGCGTGGCGGATAACGGGCCGGGCGTCGCGCCCGACATGGTCGACCACCTGTTCGAACCCTACCGCAGCAGCCGCGCCTTCGGCGAGGGCATGGGCCTGGGTTTGGCCATCGCCCGCAAGATCATGCTGGACCACGGCGGCGACCTCAGCCTCAGCCGCAACACACACGGCGCCGAATTTACCCTGATGTTCCCCATTGAAAAACCCGTTTTCCCAACGCCCAGCGACACCACGGAGCCCCTATGAAACACGTCCTGATTGTTGAAGACCACCAAAAAATTCGCGCCAACCTGATGATGATGCTCAAAAAACAGACGGATCTAACGATGGTCGGTTGTGCAAGCGCGGAGGAAGCAGGTGACCACCTGGCCCACCACGAACCGGACCTGATGCTGCTCGACATCCGCCTCCCCGGCAAAAGCGGCTTGGACCTGATCCAAGAATTGGGCGACGCCTTACCGCCCACGATCGTCATTTCGGGCGAGGCGACGATCAGCGAAACGGTGGAGGCCTTGCGCCTGGGCGTGTACGACTTCATCGAGAAACCGATTAGCCGCGAGCGCCTGCTCCGTTCGGTACGCAACTGCCTGGAACACCAGCAGCTCAAAACCAAACTGGCGGCACTGGAAGCGGATTTGGCGGCGGCGCCGACGATCATCGGCGATTCAAAAGCCATGACCTTTTTGGTGCAGCAATGCGCCAAGGTGGCGCCGACGGACGGGCGCGTGATGATCCGCGGCGAATCGGGCACGGGCAAGGAACTGGTGGCGAGTTACCTGCACCAACACAGCAAACGCGCCGGCGGACCTTTTGTGAAAATCAACTGCGCGGCGATCCCGGCCAACCTGATCGAGGATGAATTGTTTGGCCACGTGCGCGGCGCCTTCACCGACGCGCGCACCGACAAGGCGGGTTTGTTCGAAACGGCCCACAACGGCACCTTGTTTTTGGACGAAATCGGCGACATGGATTTGAGCCTGCAAGCGCGGCTGCTGCGGGTCTTGGAAGACGGCACGGTGCGGCGCCTGGGCGACACGCGCGAACGGCGGGTCGATGTGCGCGTGGTCTGCGCAACCCACCACGACTTGGAAGCGGCCGTGGCCCAAAAAACGTTTCGCCAGGATTTGTACTTTCGCTTGAACACGGTGCCGTTGGAGATTCCGGCGTTGCGGAAACGGGGCGACGACATCCGTCTGCTGTTTTTCTGGTTTTTGAACCATTACAGCCGTCGCCACAAACTGGCGGTAAAACAGGTCGACGCATCCCTCCTCCACAAACTCGACCACTACGCATGGCCAGGTAACGTGAGGGAATTAAGAAACTTAGCAGAACGGCTGGTGATTTTGGGTTGCGATCCGATCACACCGGACGACTTGCCGGGGGCGTTCCATCAACAACCAAAACCCAGCGCGGCGACGCTGCCGGCCGAGGGCGAAACCTTTGAGATTATCCCGCTGCGCGCCTTCCGCAACGACAGCGAAAAACACTACATCACGGCGGTGCTCAAGGCCTGCGCATGGAATTTCAGCCAAGCGGCCAAAAAGTTGGCGATCCAACGCACCTACTTGTACCAAAAAACGCAAACGCTAGGCATCGAGAAACCCAATTAAACCAGAGAGTCGCGCATCCCCACGGCCGGCCGAGCTAGGCCTCGTTTAGGAAGCGGGTCCAGCCTGTGGTTGCTCATAACGCGCCGCATAAAATTTAGTAACGACCCGACAAAAACCGATAGACCGGGTATAGCTCCACGTATGGCCGGGCCGCAACACCGCGGTTAAAAAGGCCGTCCCTTGAGCGCACACACCCCCTCTTTTCTGGTCCTTCTCATGACGAACCCAAAAAAACCAAGCGACCTTTCCGATCTCGTGGATCGTGCCTATGCCAAAGATCCCGAAGCCGTGCTCCGTTTCATGACGGACTTAGCCGAGGGCGCGCCGACCGCCTCAGAAGCGCCCGAAACGGAACAAGACGAAGCACCCGACGCGATGATCGATCCAAGCGCGCTGCCACCCGGCAGCCGGCCCGGTCCCTTTCGCATTATCGGCAAATTGGGCGAAGGCGGTGGCGGAACGGTGTACCTTGCCGAACGCGACACCGACGTCAAGATGAAGGTTGCGCTGAAAATTCTGTCGGGTTACGCGCCCCAGCTAAAACACCTGTTCCACCGGGAAAGCAATATACTGTCGCAGCTCCACCACCCCAACATTGCCCATCTCATTGACGCGGGCACCCTGCCGGGTGGGCAACCCTGGCTGGCGATGGAATACGTGCAGGGCCAAACCCTGAACGCCTATCTCCGCGACCACCCGTTAAGCCTGGGCAAACGCATCGATCTATTTCTGAAAATTTGCGATACCATCAGCCACGCGCACCGCCAGATGGTCATTCACCGCGATTTAAAACCCGCCAACATCATGGTCATGGAGAACGGCGAACCCAAGTTGCTGGATTTCGGCATTGCCGCCACCCTGAACCCGGATACGGGCGAGCAGCTCACCATCCCCCTGAGCGCCACCGCCGTCATGTCCCCGCAATACGCCTCGCCCGAACAAATCCGCGGCATGTCGTTAAATGCCGCTTCCGATGTCTACAGCCTGGGCGTGTTGCTCTACGAAATACTGACCGGCGAACGCCCCTACACCTTCCCGATGCTCACCCAGCCGGCCCTGATCCAGGCGATGGAACAGCTTGAGATCCCCTACCCCAGCACGGTGGGCGCGGGTACCCGCAACAAGGCGGGGATCAACCCGCGACGTTTGCGCGGGGACCTCGACAGTATTGTCATGAAAGCCCTGGCGCGCGACTTGGACGGGCGCTACATCAGCGTGGAAGCTTTGGCCGCGGACATTCGCCACTACCTGAACGGCAGGCCGATCGAAGCACGGGCGGCGACCCGCCAGGTCCGCTTCCGCAAAATGGTTCAGCGCAATCCACAACCGATTGCGATTGGAACGGGTTTGGCCTTGCTCCTGCTGATGTTTTCGATCTATGCCCAGGTTCAGCGCGTCAACATTGCGCGGGAACGCGATCTGGCCAAACGCGAGAAACAGACGGCGGAACATGTCACTGATTTTCTGGTTTCCATGTTTGAACAGGTGGATCCCGAACTGGCCGAGGGCGGCGAGGTAACCGCGCTCCAGGTAATGGAACGCGGTAGTCGCCAAATTGAACAACGCTTGGCCGAGGAACCCGAGGTGCGCGCCCGCCTTCTTGCCACCATGGGTCGGGTCTACCGGGTATTGGGACACAATGATCAATCGGTCGATTCCCTGGAAAAAGCGGTGGCCGCCGGGGTAGGAACCCCGGCGGATCAGTTCCAGCTCGAACTGGAGTTGGTGCGCTCGCTGCTGGCCCATGGTCGCTACGATGCCGCCGATCGGCAACTGAACGCGGCCGAGGCACGCTTGTCCAAAAGCACGGATCTCCGCGAACACCTGCGTCTCAACCATCTACGCGGCTGGACCTGGTACCAGCGGGGCAACTATGTTCGCGCCAAAGACATCTTCCAAGACATGGTCGGTCAACTTGGGGCCTTGCCCATCGCGGAGCAGCACCGCTTCCGCCGCGATTGGGCCGAACTCCAAGGTGTGATGGGTCTCCACCATCAAGCCATCGCCGAATGTGAAAACCTGCTGGAAGAACAACAAAAGCTGTTGGGCAAAAGCCATCCCCAACTCGCGGAAACCATGAAAACCTTGGCTGAACAATACATGTTCACCGGCGATTATGGGAAAGCAGACCAACTGTTTTCCCAGGCCGAGGCCATTGACCTGCAGGTTTACGGCGACGACCATCCCATCTTGATCCGCCACCTCTCACGCCGCGCGGAACTGGTTCGCGAGAAGGGGGACCCGGAACAAGCGGAAACCATCCTGCGCCGCGCCCTGACCATGGCCCGTGAACGGCTGGGCGAAGAGCAGCTCATGGTCGCGCAAATTAGCCGCGAGCTGGGCATGGTTCTAACCCTCATGGGTGATTATGAAGAAGCCGAAACCCTGTATCGCCAAGCCCTCGCCATTCACGAAAAACATTTGGGCGCCGACCATCCGCAAATGGCCTTGGGTTATGTCACCCTGGGCAATCAATACCGCTTCCAAGGTGATTTCAAAGCAGCCGAGGCACTACTCCGCCGCGGCTTGGCCATTCGGATCGGGTTATTTGGGGAGGCGCACCAGGGCGTCATGGAAGTGCGCAACTACCTCGGTTTGTCCGCCTATCAACGCGGCGATTACGATGCGGCCGAACGCGAGCACCGCCAAAACCTGGCCCTTGCCCCCGACCTGTTGGGGGAAACCCATCCCTTAACGTCTTTTGCCCATAACAACTTAGCCCTGGTGCTCCGTGCCAAGGGCGAACTTCACCAGGCCGCGTTTCATTTCCAAAAATGTTTGGACATCAACATCTTGCGCTTCGGTGAGAAACACCTGAATGTCGCGGTGATCAGCAACAATTTGGGTCTGCTCCATCTGGATTTGGGCGCGTTGGACAGCGCAGAACGCTACCTACAGACCGCGCTAACCAAGGTCATCGAAACCTTCGGTGAACCCCACATCTACCCCGCGCGAACTCATGGAAGTTTGGGATCGGTCGCCTTGGAACGCGCTGATTTCGCACTTGCCGCGGAACGCTATCGCAAGAGCCTTGATTCACGCATCAAACTTTTTGGGGAACAACACCGCCAGACCGCCGAGGCGCGCGACATGGTTGCCTACCTGCTCTTGCAGCAAGGCGACTACGGCGAAGCCTTGGCGGAGGCGCGCCGCGCCAAGGCTGTTTTTGCCGAGGTCGACACGGCGCCCAATAGCCGCGCCGCACTGGCATGCCTCACCCTCGCCGCGGTCCTCGGTGCGCGCGGCGATTACGACCAAGCCCAGGAAACCTGCCGGCCCTGCGTGGCCACCTTGGAGCAGGACTTAGGCACCGCCCATGACTGGACCCACCGGGGTTATTTGCTGCTGGCCGATCTCTTCAAGGGCATGGGACAGCAGGAACGGGCCCATGCCTATTACAAAAAAGCCTTGGATTCGGCAGAGGACGGCCTCCCCGCCGATCACTACCGCATTGCCAATGTGCGCATTCGCTGGGCACGACTGCACCTCGACCAAAAGCAGACCGAGTCCGCGCAAACCTTGCTGGACGACGCGGCGCAAGCCTTAAAAGATACCCAAAACCCGATGGTGTTTGTGGATCTGGCGTTCCAACAAGCGCGACTCAACTTGCTTCAGGGGAAAACGGCGGCCGGGGAAACCCTGCTGCGCGACGTCCTCGCCCAAAAACGCGCCCTGCTCGGCGACACCCACCCCCGCGTGGCCGAGGCTCAGTGCCTGCTCGCATTTCAAGCTGTCGCCGCGGGCGACTACAGCGAGGCGGAAACCCTCGTCGACGCGGCGGCCGCCATTTTCCAGCGTCACCTGGCCGAAAACCATGAATTCCACCAAGTGACGGCATCGCTCAAAGGGCGCATTTTGATGGAACGCGGGCAAAGGGAACAAGGGACGAAAATTCTAGAAGCCGGCTACCGACAACTCAAAACCAAGCTGGGACAACACCACGAGATCACCACCAGGGTACAGCAGATGTTGCCGCCCCAGCCCGAAAACTAACCGATCCCTTCCCGCCCAATGCCCGAGGGCGGCGAAACCCGTACCAAACCGGGCAAGGTTGCCCGTTGCCGGGGAAGAATAGGGACGCGACCACGAAGGACTCGCGCGCATGTGGGACGGGTTCGTCAATTCACGACAGGCCGAGAATTGCCGGCCAGGCCCTAATTCCCAAACATAAGCAACAGGGCTTGATGAAAACAGCGGTTCAGTTTTGCGATGGCGCCGGGTCGCACGCGGGGACCGTCGTCACCAAAAGGCGGTTCCTCCAGATAAAGGCGCCGGTTCAATTCAACCTGCAGCCAGGGGATGGGTTTGCCACCGTAGGTGCGCGTGATGGTGCCCCCGGAAAAGGGTTGGTTGACCGTCACGGCCGTATCGGGCAGTTGGAAGGCCTGGCGCAAACAACGGGCGAAACGCTCGGTCATCTCGGGCGCACACGCCAAACCACGCCCATCACTAAGACAGATATCGGGTCTGGCCTTCCCCAAGTCGGGCCCGATGGGCGGCCCCTCGGGAAGCATGCTGTGGCAGTCTAAACCGAGTTGCAGACCGGGCGTTTGCAGCAACCGCGCAATACGGTCGTGGTAAGGACGATAAACCGAATGGATCAAATCGCTTATCTGTTGTTCATCGAGGGGCTCACGATAGACTTGAATGCCCTGGCAGGTGTGGGATTTAACCACGCCGTCCGGGTTTTGCGGCGGCAGGTCGTCGGCGGCACGATTCAGATCAAGCACCGAGCGAACCACATCTGCCGCGACCACGGCCTCAACCGCATCGCCGAGGTCATAAATTTCGCGGGTGAACGGATCGCCGTCGGAAAACATCGCGGCCTCGCTCAAGCACAACTTGGGACGAAGCCAATCCGGGACCCGGGTGCCCCCGTGGGGAATGGACAACAAAACAGGTAAACCCATGGTCGACCTCTCAATCGGGACCGGCGGCGGTGCCGTCGCGTCGAACCTCGGCAACGCCCTGGAACCCTTTCCCAGACACGCATCGCACGGTGGCGTGGACGGCTCCCAGGTAAAAGGCATAAGGCTCGCGCCGATCAATCTTGTAACCTTTTTTCTCAAGGTAGCTGATGACATCGGGATCGAAACGATCCGCTTCAAGGCTCACTTTTCCACCAACGGAACAATGCAGACGCGGCGCCGCGAGCGCGGCCCCCATGCCCTGTTTGCCGTCCAAAGTTCGCAACAGGAATTGGCTGATGGCGGAGAAAATTCGTTCACTGCCGGGACTGCCGACAACCATCCAGGGCCGTTCTTTGTGGAACAGAAGCGTGGGGGCGACGGTGGACCAGGGAACGGCGCCCGGTTTGAGGAAGTAGGGATGTTTGGGGTCTTGGGTTTCCAAGGCCATGAGGTAGTTGTTGTAGAGAAAACCAAGGCCCTCACAGGCGACTTGGGCGCCGTAAACTCGCTCGATGGACTGGGTGATGCCAACGGCACCGCCTTCGGCGTCCATCACCGACAGATGGGTGGTATCACCCGACTCATTGGGTGGATCGACCATGGGCAGGCTGGGATCGATGTCTTCCCGAATGGATTGGGCCATGGCGCGGGCCGCTTTGCGGCTGAGCTTGTTTTGAATCAAGGGATAGGTATCGGGATCGTAGGGTCGCTCGCGCCGCTGAATCATGGCCTTGCGAAACAGCTCGGCGAGCAAATGGAAGGTGTGGGCGTCCATCTTGCGAAACATGCGCGAGGGAAAGTGGTTGAGCATCATCAACACCAGCAGGAGCACGCGACCCGCGGCGGGCGGGGGCATGGTCACCACCTGTAACCCGCGGTAATTGCGGTGAATCGGTTTGCGAATCACCGGCCAAGGGATACGGGCCAGGTCGGCGGCGGTCAGGAAACCGCCGTTGGCGCGCATGTCCGCGTCGATGCGCGCGGCCACGGCACCGCGGTAGAAGGATTTGACCCCGTGATCCGCGAGGGATTCCAACAAACCTGCCAAGTCCGGTTGGCAAAACATCTGTCCCTCGGGAATGGGCAGATCGTTGTGGAGAAAGTAATGGGCGCCGCGCCGACCGGGTTGGGCCAACATGGTTTTCAGTTCGCGATGTTGCAGGCGATGCTGAAGCGCGGTTATCGCGTAACCGTCCCGAGCGAGTTGGATCGCCGGTTCGAGCACATCCCGCCAGGAAAGCCGCCCTTCGCGAAAGTGGAGGTAACCCAAAAACGCGGGCGTGCTGGGAACGGTCGTCGCGCGATACCCGTGCTTGCGATCACCTTGGGCCATCGCGGCGAGCGTGGCGCCCTCGGGGACCCGGCTCGAACCGTCAAGCCCGTAGGTCTCGCCGTTGATGTGAACCATGCCAATGCTTTGTCCGCCCAAGCCACTGGCTTGGGGTTCGCAAACCGAAAGGGCAAAGGCGGTCGCCACCGCGGCGTCCACCGCGTTGCCGCCCTTGGCGAGCACGGCCACGCCGGCGTTGGTCGCGGCGGGATGGGCGGATGCAACCATTCCCCCCGCGGCAATACTGCATTTCCCCTGTTGGTCCGGCTGAAAAGCGGCTTCGACCGCCTCAAGTTTCACGAACTCATCTCCGGGGCGCTGTTCAGCACCAACGCCAGTAAGGCGGCACGGTCAATCAAGCTGTCGCGTAAAATAAATTCACTGGTGCCGCCCGCGTCACCACCTAACGGGCCAAACCCTTCTAACAAAGCGTGGGCGGATTTGGCGAAACAGGTGCCGTGACCCTGTTGCGCGGCCTCAAACAACACTTTCACTTCAAGGTCCTTGGCTTTGTCCGAGACCAAGGCTTCCAGTTCCTGATTGCGTTTGCCGGCCGCGCACGGCGGCCGATCCACCCCTTTGCGAAATTGGACGCGGTACTTGGCGTCCAAACCCTTTTTGGCGGCGGTTTCGATGGTTTTGAGCAAGCTGTTGCGGCGATCCCCGTCGTCGTAACCCAACATGAAGGTGGCTTTTCCGCTTTGTGCCGGTCCCCTGCCGGAGGCAACGGCGTCAATGCTCAGTGGGGTGAGCGTCGATTCGGCACCAAGATCGAGTTTGCACAGGGTGCCGACCCGACGACACAAAGCCGCGGCCAATTCTCCGCCGTGATCTTTGCCAACCTGGTTTTTAAGGTCGAGCGCCAGGCGCATTTGGCCGGGAAGCGAAGAGAAAACGGCCCCGCTGAGCGGCGCGCCCGAAAGACCGATCACGGTAGCGGCACGCCCGGCTTGCTCGGCGATGTGGTTGCGGCTAAAGCGGTTCTCAAGGTATTCGTCGCTGACCAACATCACGGTGATCTTGCATTTTTTGAGACGTCGCGTGTAACGCAAGGCGGCCAGCGCACCGAGCAACACCACCAGACCACCCTTGCCACTCGCGAGCCCGGTTCCGTAAATGCGGCCGCGCTCCTCGCGGTAACCCACATCCACCGCGGTTTGATCCGAATCCAAATAACCGAGCAGCAGGACATCGTCGCGGTCTTCATCGTGGTTGCGCAACAGGTACAGGTTGCCGACCTCCGATTGGGAAATCACGGTTTTGGAGAACCCCATTTGCACCAGTCGGCCCGCCAACCAGTTACCGGCCTGGTTGACTTCTTCCAGGTTGTGGGTATGGGTGGGTATTTCCGCGAGTTGTTTCAATCGATCACACATGGTGCCGATTTGGGTGCGCAAGTAGGTTCTCACGCGAAACCGCAGCGATTGTTTGGTGTCGGCAGCCTCCTTGGGAACATCCAGGTATTCGCGCCCGAAATAGCGAACGGCGGCAACGTCCAGCATGCGGTTGATCATGGCTTGATCCGAATAGCCGGCGGCCTTGGCGGATTCGAGGTAGGAACCGGTGCGGCCCAGGCTGGCCATGGAGTTAAGTTCCAAAATGTGCAAATGCCCGTCGGCATCCATGCGTAAATCGATGCGCGAGAAATCATGAACCCCCAAGGCGTGGAAGGATTCACGTGCCAAACGGCGCAACTCCGCGGCTAAGTCGTCGGGGATTTGCGCGGGGCACACTTTGCGAACCGGTTGCTTCTTTTTGTTGTCCACGGTCTGAATGGCGTTGGGATCGCCGTGCAGGTCAAATTCCACAATGGGCAGTACCTCAAGATCGGGACCGTTGCCAAGCAAACCCACGGCAAATTCACGGCCGGGAATGAAGGCCTCCACCAAGGCATCCTGGCGGTAGGTATCGATGACTTCTTGAACGGCAAGCCGCAGCGCGTCCACGTCGTAAACGACCTTGAGCCCCATGGAAACCGCCTCCATGCGGGGTTTGATGATGACGGGAAAAACAACGTGGTCCATGGGCACGTCGGCGCTGCCAAACACATAAAAGGCGGGGGTCGGCAGGTTGTTGGCCTGCAGGATAATTTTGGTGGTGATTTTGTCCAGGGCGACGGCGTGTGCCTGGGGCCCGGAACCCACATAAGGCACGCCCAACATTTCCAACATGGCGGGCACATGGGTGTAGCGGCTGCGGCCCTGAATGCCGTAGGCCATGTTAAACGCCAGGCCCGGCCGTTCGCCGCTCATCACCTTCGGCATGAAATCGCGCAGGTTGTCGGCCAAGCTGATGTTGCCCTCAATAATGCGAACATTGTGACCACCGGACTCAAGCGCGCGCGCGACCCGCTCAACATTGTGATAGGCATAATGCTCTTGGGAAATAGGGCCAAAAAAATCAACGACATCGGAAGGATCAGGGGTGCTTTTGTTGTAAATAACCGCAACTTTCATGCGTACCTCTCACTGCATTTGGGATCGCTTCTGGGAACCGAATCGCCTCGGCAACATGGGGTAAACCATTCAGTGCAAACAGCCTACCCCCTGATCCATGGGAAACCTCGCCCGGTAACAAGCAGTCGAAACTGTTGAATAAATGCTTTACTTCCAGCAATTATGGACGGTCTTTTGTTCTCAGGTTTGATCCTAATCTAACAAATGTGAGAACGAAGCGTGAGCCTTTTCTGAAAAACGCACCGGTTTGTTAGCAAACGAAAGAGAGGCGCCGAAGCGCCTCCCGCCTGCTTAACCCCCCGCTCCGACAAGCAAGGATTCACGAACCGGCGCCCCTACAAAAAAACGGTTTTCCGCGAGGCAATCCGCGAGTTCCCGGTAGGTTTCGGCCAGCGCTTCCCGCGCGGGCTTGCGCACCTTGTAGCGGCTACGAATGCGCGAGGACAAGCTCCCCCGTGTCACGAGTTGTTCGTAAGCCTTGGGTTCGGAATAGGTTCCGGTTTCCAGGAGGTGCAACCACAACTCGGTCACCGTGGCACGGCTGTCGGGATAGTGGAAGAAATCCAGAAAGTTCTGGTTGCGAATCACCGCGTGTTCCGCTTTGACGACCACGGCGTCGTAAAGGTCGGCAAGTTCCTCCGTCGGCCAGGTCGCGGTGCGGTCCAAATCGCTCCAAACCCCGTTGACCAAGTTAATTAAGGTTTCGCGGATCAGGCCGGCGATCAAGAGATCAGCCGCCGGACATTCCTGGGTGTCGAGTACCCGAATCTCAATGGCGCCGCGGTCAAAACGTGCGATGGCACCGCGCGCATTGAGCCATTCGTGTTTGAGGATGCCCTCGGGATCCAGCTTGCCTAACTGCCGGTACATGGGCAGCAACACGTCTTCGCGGTAATCCTCGGGGGTGGCCACATCCTCGGGCACCACCCGAGCCGTGATCAAGGGCACCCGGCGACAATTGCTTTCGTAGAAACGCAAACGGTTGCAGGCAATGCCGTTTTGTTCCCCTTCCACAAAAGGCGAGGATGCGCTCAAGGCAGGCATCAGCGGCAACAGAAAGCGAATGGCACGATGCAACTGTTCAAATTCCCGTGCGTCGGCGAAGGGCAGGTTGATGTGCATGCTTTGCAGGTTGGTCCAGCCGTGGCCGTTGCAACTAAAGATTTTGTCAAAACGCTGGTAAATCTCGCCTTGCTCATGGGGCCAGAGCACACTCTCTTCCCGTGGGTTCATCCAGGGATGCATGCCCGTGGGCAGCAACATGGCGTGGTATTCGGCAAGCAGTTGGTTCAAGGCCGTGACATCGTTGCCGAAATGTCGGCGGTAGGATTCAAGTGAGGCGGTCGGGCCGTTGGTTTTGGTTTCAACCAGGTGCATCGCCAATTCATTGGACCAGCGCGTGGCGCCCCGCGCCAATTCGGAAACGGTTAAACCCGAGGGGTCTTTGAGGAGTTGGTCGCAAATCGGTCGAATGTTCAGGGTAAAGCGGTCCACAATCATGTATTCCAGCTCGATGCCGGTTGCTTCAAACAGGCCAATGGGATTTTTGCGCATCATGATGCTTTTTTCCTCTCTTCAATGCGATGGAGCATGGTTGCCATAAACTGACGGTAAAGGTCTTCCCCCAGCACGCCGTCCTCTACACCGAGGTCGATGCTGGGATTGTCATTGATTTCGATGAGAACGACACGGCCGTCGACGACCTTGAGATCGACGCCGTAGAAGCCGTCCCCAATCAGGTTGGCTGCCTTGAGCGCGGTTTTTAACACCGCCTCGGGTACCCAATTGATGGGCACCGCTTCGTCGCGCCCGTGAAAGACACGGCCCGCTTCATCTTCTTGCCGAATTTGCCAGTGCGCGTCCACCATGTAGTACTTGTTGGCATAGAGGGGGCGGCGATCCAGCACCCCGATACGCCAGTCAAACTCGGTCGGCATGTACGCCTGCGCAATAATCAAGGGACTTGTTTTAAAAAGCTTGGTTAAACACTGGTTGCGTTGTTTTTCATTGTCGACGCGGTACACCCCCTGCGAAAAAGCGCTGTCCGGTTTTTTGAGAATCAAGGGATAGGCCGTTTTCGCCAAAAGCTGTTTGGCGTTGTCGCGGTGCACAATCCATGTTTTCGGGGTGGGGACGGCATGCCGGTGCATCAGTTCCGCCAAAAACACTTTGTTGGTACAACGCAGGATGGAATCGGGATCGTCAATGGTCACCAAACCCTCAAGCGCGGCCCGACGGGCAAAGCGATAGGTGTAGTGGTTCACGTAGGTGGTGGTGCGAATGAACAAACCGTCGAACTCGTTCAAGCGCGAGTAGTCCTTCTTTTCGATAAACTCGGGCCGGATCGCGAGACGGCGGGCCGCCTCGGCAAAAGCCGCCAAGGCCGCGCGGTCGGAGGGCGGCTGATCTTCCTTGGGGTCGACCAGAATGGCAAGGTCGTAACGCCATTGAACCGGTGGCGCGCTGACTTGTTTGCGAACGATAAATTTTCGGAATGCATCGGCTAAAAAACCGAGGTGGTCTTCGTTTAAGGCGTCAAGCTGAAGCGGTGAAACGGCGTTGAGTTGCCATTGGTCCTGCTTGCGACGAAAGTAGAAACGGAGCAAGGGCATTGGGAAACACGCGTAAAGGTGCGCACTGAGCCGGTCATACCGTTTGGCCGGGTTGCGGCCAAAGTAAACACTCAGTTCGAAGGTCTCACCGCGCAGCGGGGCCAACGAGGATTGGATCAGTTGCACAAGTTCATCACCCAGGACATGGGGAACCGGCGTTTGGTGGACATCGCGCAGGGTCGCCACGCTGGGAACCATGCGGTGCCCGCGTGCTTCACCAAGCAGGGAGACGTAGTACCCCATGCTTTGGTACTTCAGATCGCCGCACAGGTTAAAAAAGCGCGGACGGCGTCCATTCAGATCCGGCGGTTGGGTGATGTACTGATAGGGATCCATCACCACCACCCCGGCATCATCGTTCAGCAAAGGCGCCAACAGGGCAGCCTGATCGCTGATCAACATCACGCTCACGGTAGAACCTCGCTACCTTATACAAGTTTTGCGGCCCCGCGGTTGCAGCGGGTAACCGATAAGAAACACAAGCCGTTATTTGAAGCCGTCAGGTGGGCTTTAAGTCCCTAACGGAAGAAGAAACGGTGAAAAACGCAACGGGCGGTGTGCAGGTTGAGCCAATACGCAAAAGGGTCCCAAACGCTGTCCGACGGAAAAAAGGGTCGGAGGTCGGCGTTGAAACTGGCTGAAATGTAATCGAATTTTCCCGAGGTGCAAACCTTTTTTTTAACTTTTTCAAAAAAAAGACCCAACTCACTAGAAAAATTCAACTTACAATCTCTAAAAAACCTGCACCGGCCCCAAAAACCGTCCTGCCCGCGTGTTATTCCGCCGGCAGCAAGGCCCGCACAACCCCCAGCAAAAACGGCAGGGTTACCTGGGCGACCTTGGCCGGGCTAATCGCCATAATTTCAAAAGGTTCGAAGTGGTCCACCAACAAATCGCGGCGCACTTCCATGGAGAACACGCGACCCGGATAACGCGCGCAGTGCCCGTACCCGGTGGCGGCCGGGTGCAAGGGATAAGGTTCGTCGCGTTTCACCGAAAAACCGGCCATGTGGTAGGCATGCTCCACGGCTTCCACCATGGGCCGCGGCGCCAACATTGCCTCTTCGCCGGGTGGCGTGGTGATGGTCTGAATGCCGGGCCGCAACGGGTAATCGGCATAGTTCTCCAGGTACGCCCGTTCTAAGGTATCGACGATAAACTCGCCCTCGATGAGGGACACGGTGATGGGTGCGTAGGTGTGCAGGTTAAACGCGTAACCCTCGTTGCCACAAGCCCATGCGTAGCCCGCTCGCGCCATGGCCTGGTATTGCTCGTACAGATCGCGCAGCAACGTCAGATCGGCTTCAGACTTGATGAAGGCCCCGCAGGTTCCGGTCAAATTGGCGGCCTTGCGCACGGCCTCGTCAATCGCCCAATTGCGGTTCACATCCACGATGGTTCGCGGCAACAAACTGCGCAACACGACCACCCGAATGCGCCCAACCAGGGTACGCAGGGTCATGGGATCGGTTTCCCCACCCAGATGGGCGTCCAAAAAACCCAAATCAATGAGGTGTTCCGCCAACCAAGCCGCATATTCCGGCGAGCCCTGGTCCGTATTGACGAAAAAGAACCGGTCGTAGCGGTCATTTTTGTAGTCGCCGATACGCTGTTTCAACGCGTAGAGGTGCTCGGCCTCGGTCGCCCCGTGGGGTAATTCAATAAAAATGGGAAGAACATCGTCCTCATTCGTTGTCTCATCAAAACCGTAGCGGGTCACGGTACAAATGCCCGGAATGGAATCTAACTGCGCCTCGATCAAAGTCAATCGCCCCCCAACGCAAAGCTAACCCACCAAAAAAAATGACCGGCGGGTCGCTCTTGCAAACCTATCACTATCCAGCCCTTGGGAAAAGCCCGCGCTACCTAAAAAGTGCGCGACCCAGGCGCGCAGGAAGTGCGCGACTCGGGCGCGCAGGAAGTGCGCGACCCAGGCGCGCAGGAAGTGCGCGACTCGGGCGCGCAGGAAGTGCGCGACCCAGGCGCGCAGGAAGTGCGCGACTCGGGCGCGCAGGAAGTGCGCGACCCAGGCGGCCAAAAAAAGGACGCCCCGGCGCGCGACGCTTTTTCATCCAGCACGCAACACCGCGAAACGCCCATGAATCGCGCACTCGCGCAAGCTTTCGGCCAGGTCGCGGCCCAAATTCGCAAGCATCTGGTAAATCTTAAAGATCCGCCCCTCGCCTCAACCCAACTTAGTGCTAAAATGACCGATTGATCCAGCAAGTCCGGTCTCTTGATTTTCCGGGCTCTTTTGTTTTTCGCCGGCGGAAGGAACACCCACGCTATGGAACAGCTTCCCAAAAAGCCTTCGATCACATCGCCCAAACAGGCCGAGGCCATGCTGAAACGGGTCAATGAGTTGATCTGTAGCCGCGTCGAACGCGAAAGTGAAAAGGCCGCGTGGCTCACCAAAAGGTCCGAACTGGAAACCGCGTTCCAACAAGAAGTCGCCGACCACCTCATCCCCCACTCGGCCTCGCTCCACGGCATGCTGTTCGACCACCGCGTTTTTAGCAGCGAGTTCGAGGGCCGCTGGCGCGACGCCATGCACCAGCTCGACGCCTGCCAAGCCGCATTATGGCCCGTCGCCGAACACGCGCCGACCCGCGCGGTCCTTTGGCAAGCCCAGGTCCTAGCCCGCCACAACGTGCATCGCCGCGAAAATTTACGGCTTGAACACGAGCTGGAAGAACTGAAAGAAGATTACGCTCTCTCCCGCGAACAGGTCCGCGTCGATTGGCAAAAAGAACTGCGCCACCCCAGCGCCCTGAGCGACGCCCTCAACGCGCGCCAGCGAAAAATCCGCAAGGACGCTTGGCAAGAAGCAGCGCTGGCTTTTTTCCGCCAAGCCCCGCGCAGCGAAGATTTGTTCGACGACCTGTGTGGCTACCGACGCGACATCGCCGAATCGGTCAACCACGATACCTATTACAGCTACCTCCAGGCCAAAACCCACCAGCGCCTCCCCAGTCGTCGCGAGATGAACCGCACCGCCGACGCCCTCAAAACCTGGATGGTCCCCCTGGCTCGCGAACGCGACCACCTGCTATGCAACGCGTTATCCATCGAGAAGCTGCACCCCTGGGACAGCCAGGCGCCCTCGCTGAAAGGGCCGCCGTTTCTCGCGGACCGACCGCGCGACATGATCCCCATCGTCGATCGCTTGTTGGCCGCCATGGACGGCGAACTCCACGATTGGTTCCGCCACTTGGTCGACCAGAATTGCCTCGATCTGGAAGCACGTGCCGACAAACTGCCCGGCTGCCATTTGCTGGTGCGCTCCCCCGACCAACCGCCCTTCCTTTCGCTCAACCTCACCGCAAGTCGCGAGGACCTACACCGCCTGCTCCACTACCTCGGCCGCGCCTTCCACCTCAGCATCGGCAGCCAACAACCCTACGCGGCAAACCGCGCCCCCGGCTTGGAGATCCTGGAAGCGTCGGCAACGGCCTTCGAACTCTTGACACTCCCCTACTGGAACCACCTCTTTAACGACCCCGACCACGTGAAGGAAGCGCAGCGCGCCTACCTTGAACAAATCATTTACCGCATCAACCACTTGGCCGCGGTCGACCAATTCGAACACGAGGTGCTGACCCACCGCGACCTGGACGCTCACGACCGCTGCGATATATGGGTAAGCCTGGACAACGAGTTCGGGCGCGCCCTGGACTGGCGCAGTGTCGAACACCTGCACGGCGTCGAATGGCACAATTTCAGCCATCTCTTTTTGGCACCCTATAGCAGCGGCGCCCGGCTGCGCGCCAACCTTGCCGCGCTTTCGCTGTGGCGTATCAGCGAACAGGACAACAGGGCACACGCGCTGGAACGCTACAAAAAAAGCCTGCGTTTAAACGGGTTAACCCCGGCGGTCGAGTTCTACCGCCAGTGGCGTCGCCCCTTGTTCAGCGTGGATCAGTTGGCCGCTGATTTGGCCGTGTACCTGCGCGAACGCGATGCGGCGCCGGGCCGAGGACGCGACCCGGGAACCTGAGTCAGCTTCTTGCCGCAGTAGGACTTTGCCCGGCGCGTTTTCCCTGCTAGGGTAAGCGTTCGTTCAGCGGCCCGCGCGCCCTTCCCAAACGCGGGTAACGAGACTAAGTTTAGTAACCGTTGTTCTTTAGGAAACGGAAATTCCGCCGAAGGACAATGTAGCACCAAGCGAACACGGGGGCCTAAAGCATGGTAGATGGGGCAGACACAGCGGCGTATCAGTGGCGGCCGGGTGATCTTCGTGTCATGAAACGCGCCTTGGATTTGGCGCGCAAGGGTTCGGGATATACCTCGCCCAATCCCATGGTCGGCGCCGTAATTGTCAAAAACGGGCGCGTGATCGGCGAGGGCTGGCACCGTCGCGCGGGCGACATGCACGCCGAAATCGAGGCGATCCGCGGTGCCACGGAAGACGTCGAGGGTGCGGCGATATACGTGACACTCGAACCCTGTTGCCATTTCGGGCGCACCCCACCCTGCACCAAGGCACTCATCGAGGCGGGCATCAAACACGTGTTTTACGCCAGTTCCGAGCGTCCACGGGGCACCAAAGGTGAGGGTCATTTGGAGCTGGAAGCGGCCGGAATCGAAGTACGTCGCGGGCCGATGGAAGAAGAGGCGCGCCATCTGAACCGCGCCTTTTTCCACGTTTTGGCCGAAAACCGGCCCTACGTCATTGCCAAATACTGCATGAGCCTAGACGGGCGCATCGCCACCTATACCGGTGCCAGTCGTTGGATCACCGGCGACGCGGCCCGCCTGGAAACCCATTACCTACGTGCCCAATGCGATGCCTTGTTGATCGGCGCGGGCACGGCCATCGCCGACGATCCCGAGCTCACCGTGCGTTTTCCCGATTACCGCAAGGTGCAGCCGTTGCGGGTCGTACTGGACAGCCGCGGCCGTGTGCCCCTCAAAGCGCGTTTGTTTCGCCAAGAGATTCCCGGCAAAACCGTGGTGGCGACGACCAACGCGATGGACCCGTTTCACCGCTCCGAGCTGGTGAGCAACGGCGTGGAGGTGTGGACCGTTCCACCCACCGCGGAAGGCGAAATCAGCCTAAAACCCCTGCTGGAAAAGTTGATGAACCACGACGTCCTGAGTTTGATGGTGGAGGGCGGCGCGATCACGCTGGGTTCCTTTTTTGCCGAGGATTTGATTAACGAGGTGTGGGCCTTTGTCGGTGCGCGGCTGATCGGCGGCAATCAGGCACCCGGCCCGATTGGCGCGCGTGGTGTGGCCAAATTGGAAAATGCACCGCGGTTGGATGTGTTCAGCACGCAAAAACTCCAGGACGATATTTTGATCCAGGCCAAGGTCCAGAAGGAAACCGGGGAAGTTTAGGTGCATCTCACCGAGATTCAGGGTGTATCCAGGCAGGTGCCACTCATGCAGGCGCGCGGCGACCACCCGCGCTCCTGGCCGACCTCGCCGCGGCGCTCGAAAACCACCCGTCCAATATAAACATATATATTCCAGCCACTTATTTAAGTTTCACTTATGAATATCCAGCTATAAAACACGAAAAAGAGAACCGTAAGCTCGGGCCACTTTGGGCACACGGATTGCAATTTAGATCTTTCAGCGACTTTTCTCGAAGCGCATCCATTGGTTACCCAATGCCCTTCCCGGAAATTCCCGCATTTGACACTTTTACGCAAAACGTGGATCCCGGTGGATTCAGCCTTACCGGCCTCGATACCGAAACGGCATCGTCCGCTTGCGATTGGCTGGAACGCGCCAAGTAGAATCCCTTGCAGCGTTGTCACACCTAACAAACAAGGAAAACCTATGATGTTCCCTACCTCCCCGTCTCACCGAGACGGCAAACCTTCCCATGCGCACCGCGCCTGCCGATGGCTCTTGCCGATGCTCCTATGCTGGTCCCCCCTGTTCCTTTTTGCCCAACAAGATAAAATTTTCCACTTCATCGATGCCAAAGGCATTCTGGAACGTGAATTTTATAATCCAGACCATGAGCCTGAAGATCAAGAAACCTTCCGAAAACCATTAAAACTCGAACAAAGAATCGCCCGGCTCAAAGGTCTGGTTAGGCAGTACGGGGAACTATATAGCGATGCTCAGGAAGACTATCGGGAGATGATGAATCGAGATCAAGTTACAGAATCAGAAATCAAAAGCGCCCTCGAAAGACTCCGAACAACAGGAGACCAGTTAAACAAAGCCATTAAAAAACTAGAAGTTTTGCAAGTGAGACAACGTCATTTTACCGATAGCCAAAACATCCAATTACGCAAACTACAGCAAATCGAAGTTCATCAACGCCTCATTGAGTCGGCTCGATGGGACCAACACAAGACGGCACAGGTCTACTGGGAACACGATGCTGTTGCTGCAAATCTACCGCTCGACGAATACAGTGGCACCATGCATTATGAGGCGCACGGTCACCTGACCCATGTTGCCAAAAGAACCCCCGAGGAATTAGCCGAACTCTTCGCGGAACGCTTTACCACAAACCCCGGCCTCTTTGAAAACACCCATGAGTTGGCTTTTCTCTCTTGTGAGTTATCGGAGCAATACGTTTCAGACTTTTTGAGAAACCTTCACCTTAAAATGAATGACCACCTACCACCCGGTTCCAACCACGATCTGGATGTGTATTTCTTCAAAAACCCGATCAGCCTTCTCCCTGAGCCTTATACGCAGGACGGAACCACTGTAGAACTGAGACTTGGTAGCTTCAAAATTCTCGATGACTTTATAAGAGTTCATGACTTCCGCAACCCTGATTTCATCCGCGGTGATGATAACCCCGTTGACCAGGTTGGCAAATCTAGGTACCGCTTTGACAGGCTCACCCCTGCCGACGCAAGGTCACTCGGCCAGGCATTAACCAACTCGCCGCTTAAAAACATCACACTGAACACCCTGGGTTATCAGCTCTATCTTTCCGGGTTACGCCTAAAGCAGTACATCCCCAACAAGCTCACATACCTGGCAAGACTTGAACAGGTCGTGCATGAACATGTCCAAAACCTCGGTTCAGAGGATTACACCAAAGAATACTTCTTTCCGGCAGACCATGAATTCGGCGATACAGATGAATACGAGGAAATGGTCACGCGTTTAAAAGAAAACCTACCGGAGAACCTGGTCGGAACTCTTGCCCAAGACCTCATTGACGAGGGGGTTGTTTATGACAATCAATCCCGATCCAATCCGAGACCGGATGAAGACGATCCATCTGAACCTGAACGGGATGCGCTGGGGCTTGGCCCCGAGGAGGATTTCCAAACAGGTCGCCACCAAGAACCTTGGTACACTGAGGTGTCACCCGAAGAACGCTTGTCCCTTGAAGCGGCCGTCGGTAATGAAGTCGCGGGCCAATTTCAGCACTTTCAGCAAAAACACCAACCCTTACTCGATATACAACCGGACTTCAGCGCGGACATTGTCCGCAACGGGCGACTGTCCGAGAATACCCAGCGGCTTCGCGCAACGCTGACACTTCAGCATGATCTCAACCTGGTTGCGGAAACGATGAAAGCCGTCGTGGAACCCGGCTTCTACATTGATGAAACATCGACCGTCACCACCCGCGCCGAAAACGGCGACCTCACCATCCGCTTCCGTTCCACCGATCAGGAAGCAACGATCAGCCGAGCGCACGAAATCACCGTACCCGAAGAACAGCTCCAATCCCTCAAATTCATCCACGAGGTCCGGGAACATGGCACCACCAACTCAACCCGGGAAATGATAGGGCGCGGCATGGGCGTTTACGGGGTCATGATGGGTTTTTCCGCCGGAATACAGGATCTTCAAAAGGGCGAATGGCACCGCGCCATCATCGACCTAAGCCAGGCGCTGCATGGTGCCGGTTCGCTCAGCGGTTTGAACGCCAAAGCCGAAGCAGCCGCGGCGCGGGCCGTGGGTGCCGCCATTCGTCCCGCCGCCCAGCGCTTGGCCGCCTTTGCCGGCGCACACGGTGACATCATGCTGGTTCGCGCCGCCACACGCCTCGGCACGACCTTGGTGGGCGCCGGCGAAGCCATGAGCCGCCTACCCATTGTGGGCACCGCTTTTGGGGTCTACAACGTCATTCAAGATCTAGAGCGCAACAGCACCATCGGCGATGTCAATGCCGTACTGGATAGCGCCATTGTGACACTCCAGTTGGCGGCCCTTGCCAACCCGGGCCTCGAAGTGGTCGTCCTGGCCCTGGTTGCCGTCCGAATCGTCGACGATATCGTTTATAACGATGTGGCTGCCGAACTCCACAAGCTCGGCCCAGACGCCGACTTCGGCGACAAAACCTTGGCCGTCTTGAAAGGACTTGGCCACGCCGTCAATGACTTTGAGAACACCACCAACCCCCTTATGGCAGTCGGTGACATGCTCGTCCAAGACACCATCCTCAAATCAACCGCCGACCGTCAAGCCGCGTACATCGACAGCATGGCCGACTACCATACCTTCTTCAGGGTAAGGCCGGAGGGCATCATCGACTTCACCGCCGGGGAACACGCCTATGATATCGGTGAAGTACACTTTCAACTGGGTGAACCGGGGGAAGCTTCCCAAATGAGCTTTTTCGCGTTCGACAAAGCAACCGGCCAGATGCATGAATACTACCAAAAACTTGCCCATATCAATGTCAGTCACGATATCGTGCTGGGTTTCGGCGAGGCAGTTAACAAAATTGAAATGAGAGAAGTATCCAGCAAATTCATGAACCTGATCACGGTTAATACCTACACCATGATTGACCACCTCGAATACAATGCCGCTACGCGCCATGGTGTGTATGTCGGCAACAGTCAAGACAATACGTTTTATATGTTGCAAGAGAATCCCTTTCCAGGTGATAAACCCCGCTACGACCTGGCCCAATATCATTATGTCATCGGCGGTCGCCAAGGTAATGACCGCTTTATCATTGGGCCGCAGGAAACCTTTGTCGTCGGCGGTGAAGGCAACGACTACTACGAAGTACGCCACGCTTTGGCCAGAACCACGATCGTCAATGAAGACGAAACCGCGAACCCCGGCAGAGACCGCTTGCAATTGCCCCTGACGCTGCGCCAAGTCGGCATGTTGCGGGACGGGGATGATTTGCAAGTGCTCAACGCCGCCGGTTTATCGACCCAGGCAGCGATTGATCCGCTCCCTAGCAACCCCTTGATTGGTAAATTGAAACACACCCAACAACTGCACCATCAACTCGTCTCGTTCCGCCAGGGGGCGACCATCATCACCCTGCAGGATTACTTTGCCGGACCCGCCCACCAACATATCGGCATTTATACGGAGGACGGTTTTCTGATTGAACCCGTCTTTCTCGGCGACGAGCAGGTCGATTTCAAGGTCACCGCGTGGGATCTCAATTCATCCGTGACGCCGCTGGCTTTCATGCTCCATGAGGGAGGCCACCAAGGCGCCTGGTGGCACGACATCGTATGGATCCAGGCCGGTGCCAACAACGATTGGTTGTTTGGCAACGGCCAGGACAACTTTTTGCACGGTGGCGGCGTCAACATGCAGCGCACGAACAACCATGAGCCCACCCATGAATTGATGGCCGGCTATGAGGGCGCCGACACCTACTTGTTACAGTTCCCTACCGCCACGCTGCCGACCAACACACCGACCATCATCGGTATTTACAACGCCGCTCAGGACACGGCCGTGGACCAAATCCTGATTCCTCGCGACTTCGCCGACATTCAGGTATCGGGCAACGATCACCTACCCAGGCTCAATGTTCCTGACTGGGGCAACCCCTTCCGCGGCGCGATCCTCACCTTTGCGGACATGCCCAACTTTGCGGTCCAAATCCTCGACGGCTGGGATCATGCGGTTTTGGTATCCCGTGACGGGTACCACTTCATGTTGGAAACCGATGAAAACAAGCAATTTCAAACCACGGTCTTGTCAATCAATCAAGAGGGCCTCGTCCAGGCACCGGAAACACTGGATTTAACCCTCATGCCCGAGGTTGATGCGGTGCAAGGCGCGCGCGCCTTTCCCAACACCATTATCGGCAACGCGCGCAACAACCAAATCACCGGCGGGAACCAGGGCAATCTGTTGCGCGGCGGCGACGGCAGAGACCTGCTTACCGGGGGTCGCGGTTCCGACCGCCTCTACGGCGACGGTGGCGATGATGAACTCCACGGCGGCGGGGGCACGGACTACCTTTTTGGGGGTCCCGGCGATGATGTCCTTTACGGCGGTTTCGTCCATCGCAACGAAAACCACAACGGTGATTACCTGGACGGCGGGCCCGGCTTTGATACGGCCCTGTTTGCCGGCGATCCCATCCATTCCCAAGGCGTCTCGGTCTTCTTAGGCAGTGGCCGGGTCTCCGGCGGCGACGGTCACGGCGACCACCTGGTCAGTATCGAAGCCGTTTACGGCAGCCCCTTTGCCGATCAATTTTGGGACAGCCACGGCGACGATTGGTTCCACGGCGACGACGGCAACGACACCCTCATCCTCACGTACGGCAACGATGTTTTCCGCGGCGGCAACGGCCACGACCGCATCACCGTCAATATCGCCCAGGCAAAGGGAACCAAACGCTTGATCAACCTTGCCGAGGACGGCCGTAGCGACACCTTGACGCTGATTGGTGCCCACGCCGACAACATGCGTTTCGCATTCGAGGGTGAACACGGGGACCTGGTGATCACCACGACCCAGAACCCATCCTTGCGCATTGTAGTTCAGGATTTCCAGCGCTCGGCCCTACACCGTCACCTGGATCTCTGGACCGACGACGGTTTCTCGCCGATTCTCGGCGACGGCAAGCTCGCTTATGTGCCTTTAAACGGCCGGGTGTTCGCCGGTCATGCCGGCGCCTTCAAGGCGCTCGGTCAGCTCGATAACATCGCCCAGTTATGGCTCACCGACGCGGGCGAACCCTGGGTCCTGACCCACGAACACCGCGTCTACTGTTGGTTGTTTGACCGCTGGCGGGAAGTGGCCACGCCCACCCGCATGCGCGAATTGCAGGTGGTTGACGGCGACATCCTTCACGCGCACGGCTTCGACGACATCCTTTGGCGCCGTCGTGGATTCGACGGCCAATGGGAACCCTTATCCGCGTTTAACCCCGACCACAACCGCAAGGGCTACCGTCCGGTCGCCCTGTTTCCGGTTGCCGGCACCAATCGCAACGACCTGCTCGCCTACAACCGCCACACCCGCACCTTGGCGACCTTCCAGGCTGAAACGGGCGTTTACTTAAGCGAAACGCCAACTCAAGCGAGCACCGTCCGCCTCGCCGCCGACAGCCAGGTCCTGGCCGCCGGTGATTTCGACGGCGACGGACAGCCGGATTGGCTGACCCGAGACCGCGTGGGCACGCTGGCCTTGGTACGCGGGGGTGTCACCGATCCGGTGCGAAACTTGGTCGCAAGCAGCAACGGCTGGTCTCCCCTAACCGTGGGTAATTTTGACGGCAGGGCCGGTGACGAACTTCTCGTGGTCCACGAGGACACCCGCGCACTTGCCCTGTGGCGATTCGATACCCAACACGGGCTGTCGATCCAATCGCTAACCAGCCACGCACCCACGGATACCGTGTTTGCAGGTGATTTCGACGGCAACGGCTGGGACGATTTGGCGTGGGAACAGCCGGGTGAGCTCACGGTTTGGCTGATGAACGGCGGGGTCGTCACCGCGGCGCGTACCTATCAAGCACCGAACGATCAAACCTTGCGCACGGTCGGCGACTTTGACGGCGACGGTCGCGAGGATCTGCTGCTGCGTGGGGACGACGAAAGTTTCCCGATCATTTGGCACATGAACGGATTAGGCCAACCCGCCGTCGGGACCTATACCGCCGGCGTCGCCGGCTTCCCAGGGGTGATGGCGGGCGATCTCAACGGCGACGGTCGTTCCGACTTGGTTTGGTACGACCACAACGGCTTCAACCTGCTTGACCCATTCGTTAGTTCGGGTGTGAACCGCTAGAGGGTGGCAAGCGGTCGTCAGCCGAGGCGGCCGCTTGACACCCACGATCCATCAAATGACCCGCGGGACCCCGCCCCGCGGGCTTTTTTGGTAGGCGGATCGGCGGGGTCACCCTCGGTTTCCGCTTCCCGTCGCCATGGTGCCGTTGCTCCGACTTTTTTCGCAGGATGTGGATTCACGGGGATGCCCTTGGTTTCCGCTTCCCGACGTGGATGGAGCCGTTGCCTCGAATGTTCGCCTTCTTTGATGGGTGATTCCTTGCCGCTTTAATTCCCCTGTTTTGTTGGGTCCTTTGGATGCGGATCCGCGGGAATTCCCTTGGTTTCTTGTTCCCGACGCGGATGGAGCCGTTGCTTCGTTTTTCTTTGGATGCGGATCGGCGGCCGACCCCTTGGTTACTGATTCCCGTTCTGGATGAGTCATTGCTTCGGGCGGTTCGCTTAGGGGTCCGGTCATCCCCGTGATTTTTCACAAGCCACACTCATGCTTTTTCCTTACCCAATAAGATCGAGCTATCACCGCACGATATAAGTTACAGCCTCCTCAGGTTTATAAATCAATTAAATACAGCTACTTTCTGCTGCCTGTCACCCGTAAGAAGTACTTTCTGCTGCCTGTCACCCGTAAGTGGTGGTTTTACACAAGCCAGGTCACGGGTTGTCCTTATCCAGGGTTCCAGCAGAGGCGGAAAACCGCCCGCATGGGGACGAAGCAAACGGAAGGAAAAATGGGCGGGCCCCGTCGCCGTGAAGCGGTGGCGGGTGGGGCCTATTTTTCCTGGAGTGGTCCTTGAGGAATCGGCGTTGGCGCTATCATCAAGGTGGCCGACGAACGTCCTGTTTCGCGGTTCCAGTAATTCCTCGTCGGCGTCAGCCCTACCCAGCGCCATAAGCCGATTGGTCAAGGATGCGGTTCATCCGCTGGGACCAGCCTCCCGGTAATCGTTTCTTGGGCCTGTTACCCGCCAGCACCGGAACGTCACAACTCCGGAGAGAAATCGCCACATGATCTAGGTTACAGCCACCCCATCCTTATAACCCTATTAAACACAGTCTATTCCTGCTGCCTGTCACCCGTAAGTGATCTAAAGGGAGCTACATTATGATGCCTGTCACCTGTAAGTGGTCACCTGTATAAGCCGGCAACCAAGCACCACCCTTTTCGACCGGATCACCAACAAACCATCGAAAACCAAGCCAAGCCGCGAACAAAGCATCACCATCCAGGTGGACCCATCCGTCCAAGGCGGAAGCGGCCAAACCAAGCAGGCACCCCTCAATCGCCCATCCTAACCATCCTAATATCCTCAGAAATAAAACGAATACCAAGCCAAGCCCAATAAAAACCACCCAAGCAAATCACCAGACACCCAGCCAAACCCTTTCCACCCCATCCATAAAATCCTGAACCGGAAAACTATCCCCAACACAACTCTTGCTTACATTAACCTAACCTTTCACTTACAATATGTTTATAAACGCACCAGAATAAACCCTCATAAGCGGCCGCTTTTTTGACGACGATCACAAAACCTAATTTTCGCACCTTGCAGACTTTTTCGATTCCTGCTTCAATACGTGTTGCTTTGAGACCGGGACCTGTCTTCCATTCTCCAATCCTGCCGGAGCTCAAGCTTATTGGCGTCACACCATGACGTCGGTAATCTCTCAAAGATTTTTTATTCATATCAAGCAGCGTGTATTTTTCCCTACACAACGCTTTTCTCCATCATAGGCCGATCTCCCTCGGCCTTTTTTTAGTGCTGTCCCTAAAGACAATTTTCCCGCCGGGATCGCCACATTCCCGTGACGGAGGCCAAATGTCGATCACCTGGGTTTTGGAAACCGAGGTCTATCCCGACCAACACCAAACCCTCATTCAATCAGTACAAACCGCCAATCAACAGGTCATCTCCTGGCGGGAATCGTGGACCGATCCCGCCGAACGCCCCCGCTTTGACGGCCAAACCGTCCTGTTCCACGGCTCACTCGCCGTCGCCGATCAACTCCACCGCGAGGGTACTTGGCAGCCTGGCGCCTTCTGCGACACGGCCCGCTTCCACTGCAGCCACTGGTTTCCGCGCTTCCCAGCCTTGCTGATCCAAGAACAGGTTACCTTCTCCACGGTGCGCAGGCTTTGCGAACATCCCGCGGCCGTCCTCGCCGAACTCGGCAACCCGTCCAAGGTATTCGTCCGGCCCGACAGCCCGCTGAAACCCTTCTCCGGTCGCGTGCTGACCCCTGAACAACTCACGCCGCGCGGCCTCGACCACGGCTTCTATTACGACGACCTCGACCTGCCCGTGGTCGTGTGCGCCCCGATCACCATCTCGGCCGAGTGGCGTTTTGTGGCATGCGCCGGAACCATCGTCGCCGCATCCGCCTACCAAGCAGAAGGCCGCCAAGCCCTCGGCGACGCCGTCCCCGGGGAAGCCGCGGCCGCCGCCCAAGCCGTTGCCGCCCACCCCGAATGGCAGGACGCGCTTTTTGTGGTCGATATCGGCCGTTCCGAACAGGGTTACCGCCTGGTCGAGCTCAATCCCTTCAGCGGCGCGGATCTCTACCATTGCGACCGGGATGCGATTGTGCGAGCCGTCACCCAATGGGTCAAACCATCTTCCTTATGAAAAATCTGTGACGACCCTATATTGTTGTTGTGCTCATACTCCGATAAATACGTAGGAACCTATCGGGTCCGTAAATCCGATTTCACACACAAGGTAGGAACCATGCTCATAAAAGAACGGATGCGCGAATCCGCCGATGCGATTCGCAGCCAGGTCCTTCCCAAACTTCAAAACCAGTTCACATCACACCAGTTCATCCAGCGCTACACGCAACTGTTCCAAGCCGATTACGTCGACGCCCTTTTCGAACGCCGCCAACGCAATACCGAGGGCATTTTCCAACAGGTCCACCGCGACATCATCACGCTGCTCGTCACCGAGGGTTCCACCTTCGGCGTGCGTCGCATTGGTGTGCAGAAGGGCGAATCCCAAAACATTTTCGGTGACGGTGGCAAAATCCAACTTTGGGAAAAAATCACCGTGCCGGTATCCGAAAAACCCACTTCACCATCGATAGACCTTAGCAAACTTGCCGAACATGGTGCATACATGCCCGTTGGCTAACTCGGGGCCCAGCCGCGAAAGGATCTGATAAAAACCATTTGCCGGCATCGCCTGTTTGACCTTGCGGATGTGGGCGCGCGGCATGCCGTTGGGGGACCGGACCCTTGGTGTGGTTTGGGTTTTTGTTCGGAGGCCCGCCCGTTGGGGCGTTTTGGGTTTTTGTTCGGAGGCCAACCCGTTGGGGCGTTTTGGGTTTTTGTTCGGAGGCCAACCCCTGCGGGGTTTACGGTGCGGGAACCCCATTCGGGGGCCAACCCGTTGAAGCGGTTTGGGTTTTTGTTCGGAGGCCCGCCCGTTGGAGCGTTTTGGGTTTTTGTTCGGAGGCCCGCCCCTGCGGGGTTTACGGTGCGGGAACCCCATTCGGAGGCCAACCCGTTGGAGCGTTTTGGGTTTTTGTTCGGAGGCCAACCCCCGCGGGGTTTACGGTGCGGGAACCCCATTGGACCCAGAGCAAAGGGTTGTTCCACAACCCTTTGATCTGGGCTGAAATCCGTATCGCCTTCAGCGAAACCAAATGAAATTCGCCTTCGGCTCATGTTTTTTAATGTGTTGTGGTCCCCAAATCGCGGTGTGCGAACCCCTTCGGGGTGCGCCGGGTCCGGTCTCTTGCGGGCCGTTCGGTTTTTTTGACCCGTTCCCTGGCGCGCCCTTCGGTATTTGCGGCCCGTTCCCTGGCGCGCCATTCGGTATTTGCGGCCCGTTCCCTGGCGCGCCGTTCGGTTTTTTTGACCCGTTCCCTGGCGCGCCATTCGGTATTTGCGGCCCATTCCCTGGCGCGCCCTTCGTTTTTTTGGTCCGTTTCCCTGGTGCGCCCTTTGGTTTTATGGCTTCGTTTCGACCTCGCCTCTGTGTTTGAAAACAGGGGGCGTTTCCTCCGGCATGTGTAGGTGGATTTTTTCGCCCAATTCGCGATGGCCTCGACCCGTATCGCGCACGTCCAAAACCACCTCGGGCCACTCCCTCAAACGCGCCCGCAAGAAGCTGACCCCGCCGCGGTAATCCAGCTCGACCACCTCCGCTTCGAGCGAACCCTCGCGGGCAATCCGCACCGCCTCCGGCCGCAGAAAGACCTGCACCGCGTCGCCCTCCGCCCAATCGTCCCGCGCGGGCCATTGGTGGAAACCCGTGTCGCAGTTTCCCTTGCGAACCGTCGCCGGGTAAAAGGCGCCCTCCCCAATAAAACCCGCCACGAAGGGTGTCGCCGGTTGTTGGTACAGCTCGCGCGCACCCGCCACCTGCTCCAGCCGCCCGTTGTGGAGCAATGCGGTGCGGTCGGCCATCGCAAAAGCCTCTTGCTGATCGTGGGTTACCAAGACGGCCGTCACCCCGCCGTCCTTGAGGATGCGCCGCACCTCGCGGCTCAGGCTCCGACGCAAATCAGCGTCCAACGCGGAAAAAGGCTCGTCCAGCAGGATCACACGCGGGCTGGGCGCCATCGCCCGCGCCAACGCCGCCCGTTGCCGCTGCCCGCCCGACAGTTGGTGCGGCAGTTTCGAACCGTGACCTTCCAGCGCCACCATCGCCAGCAACGCGCCCACCCGTTGCGCCTGTTCCGCCTTGGGTCGGCGCCAGATGCCGAAGGCGATGTTCTCCGCGATGCTTAGGTGCGGAAACAACGCGGCTTCCTGGAACACCAAGCCCACGTCCCGTTGTTCCGGCGGCGTCACCATCCCCGGGCGGCTCACCACGGTGCCGTCCAGCGTGATTTCACCGGCCGTGATCGGCTCGAAACCCGCGACGGTGCGCAAGGCGGTGGTTTTGCCGCACCCGCTGGGACCCAGCAGGCACAAAATCTCGCCCGCCGCGACGCTCAGGTCCAGCTCGCGCAAGATCGGTTTGCCGGGGGTGTAGTGATGGCAGACGCCGCGCCAAACCAGCATCGGCGCCTCGGTGGTTTCAGAAGCCATGGCTGTTACTCCTCCGCCGCGTTTTTGGGCGCAACAAACATCAGGAACAGGACCGGGAGCAGACCGGCCAAGACCAGCATCATCGAGGGCAAGGCGGCCCGCTCGTAGTGACCCTCGGAGGTCAGTTCAAAAATGCGCACGGCCAGCGTGTCCCAACCCAGCGGGCGCGTCATCAGCGTAATCGGCATTTCCTTCATGACATCGACCAGCACGATCAGGCACCCGGACAACACCCCACCACGCAGAAGCGGCAGGTGGATGCGGTGCAGGATACGCAGGCGCGAGGCGCCCAACCCGCGCGCGGCCTCGTCCATGGCGGGGCGGATGCGTTGCATCGCCGCCTCGACGGGCTGGAAGGACACGGCCATAAAGCGCACCGCGTAGCCGTAGAGAATGATGGCGACGGTGCCGTTGATCAGCACCCTGGGTTCCCATGAAGTCCAAGCGGTGATGACTTCGTAGAGTTGATCGTCCAGCCACACCAAGGGAATGTAAACCCCAACGGCCAAAACGGTGCCCGGCAGCGCGTAACCCATGGTGCAGAGCGCTACCAGGAACCGCACCCAGGGGCGCGGGTTGAGGCGTTGGGCGTAGGCGGCGAAACAGGCGAGCAGGCCGAGCAAGGCGGCGGCGGAGATACCGAGCCCCATGGTGTTGCGCAGCCAGACCCAATAACGGCCGTCGAATTCCTCGCCAAAGGTTTCAAACACCCAGTAGGCCAGGTGGATCATTGGGATCACAAAACCGAGGGCGAGCACCGCCGCGAACAACGCGAAAACCGCCCAGCCGGTGGCGGTGGGCAGCACAAAACGGCGCATCGCTTGGTCGGAAACGGCCACCTGGTAAAAGCGTTTGCGGCGCTGGGTCCATTTTTCGATGAACAGCAGGATCAGGGTAAAGAACACCAGCATTGCGGCCAGCCGGGCGGCGGTGTTTAGCGAGAAAAAACCGAACCAGGCTTTGTAGATCGCGGTGGTGAAGGTATCGACGTTAAAGGTGGCGACGGTCCCGAAATCGGCGAGGGTTTCCATGGCGACGAGCAGCAGGCCGGCGGTGATCCAAGGCCGCGCCATGGGCAGCAGGACGCTGAAAAAGGCTTGGCGCGGGGTGCGGCCGAGGATGCGGGCCACCTCCATGGCGCGTTGGCCCTGCTGTTCGAAGGCGCCGCGGGCGAGCATAAAGACGTAGGGATAAAAGGCCAGGCTCATAACGAACACCAGGCCCCAGACCGATTGCGGGTTGGGCAGCCACGTCGGGCGTTCGCCGAAGAGGCGGAGGTAGCTTTGTTGGACCGGGCCGGCGAGGTCGAGGATATCGATCCAGACGTAGCCGAGCACATAGGTGGGAAAGGCGAAAGGTAGGATCATGGCCCAGCGGAAGAAACGGCGGCCGGGAAAGTCACAGGCCGCCACCAACCAAGCCAGGCCGACCCCCAGCACCGTGGTAAAAAAAAGCACGCCGGCAAGGATGCCGAAGGTGTTGGCGAGCAGGCGGCCCATGTCGTGGCCGAGCATGTGGGACCAGTGTTCGTCGGGGGGGAAAAGAAGGGCGCTGAGCACCACGGCAATGGGCGTTACCACGGCAATGCCGAGCAGGATGAGGCCGAAACTCCAGCGGTCGAGGATACGGTTGATGTGCATTTAGGTATTTAGTATGGCTTGGTGTGGGTTGGTTGCGCGTCCAGGTACAGCGGACACCCAAGCCTAGCAGAATCAGCCCAACGCATCACGACCAAAATAGAATTGGAGACGCACCAGAAGGAACGGGCTATGCTGCGTTCCGGCACGCCACCATCCCATCCCTCATCGCAACCGGAGGAGCCCAAACTGGATGGCGGTCGGCAACCACAGCATCAAATACGCCTGAATCGCGCTCGCTTTTTGACCCGTCGCTTGCGAACTCGCCGCAACGGCTTCTTGCACCGACCCGCCGCCGCGACACGCGACCAGAAAGGCATGCGCCCAATCCGCCACTTCCAAAACGGTCAGGCGGTAATCCACCCGCGAAACGGCGAGATGGGTTTGCCGCGCCGCCGGCAGCGGCGTTTTCGGATCCGCCCCAAAAGCCGCCAAAAAGGTCGGCACATCGTAGCGCAAGGTTTCCAGCCGCAGGCAATCCGGTAGCTCAACCGAGCAGGCCTCGCCCAAATAACCCAGCGGCCCCAAACCCGGCACTACCCCAACCGCCGCCCCCTCAAAGCCCGGCGCGGTCAAGGCCTGGCTCTTGGCCCATTCGAAGCGGGCGATTTCCGCGGGCAAGGCGTAGAAGGTCTCCCCCGCGGCATCCGCCTGACGCGGCCGTGTTTCGCGCAAAAATTCCGGGAAGCGCCGCCCCAGGTGCTCCAGGCGCCACGAATCGGGTGGATGGGTCACCACATAGGCCTTGGCAAAAACGGCAAACATCGCCTCACCCATGAACGCGGTTAAGGCGGGGTACTGTTCTTGTAAACAGGCCACCAAGCGCAACACATAACCGGCGGCGTACACATCCAAACGCCGCTCCGCGGATGCGCCGTACCCGCCGGCGACCACCTCCGCCAAAGCCAGGCCGTGGGCCGAGGCGGCCGTGGTCAACTTACCGGCCAAATCACCCCGCGAGACCAACACCGTTTTCAGCCAGGCCTGAATCCGCGCCGGATCGTCGCGCTTCATCGACCCACCGCCACCTGGAACGCAATCGGCGTCGAAAGCGCATCCTCGGCCTGGCGAACGGCGGCGGTCGGCATCGCACCCGCCAAAACCCCGCGCGCTTTGTTCAGCTCGGCCACCAGTTCCTCATAAGCTGGAATCGCCGCGTCCCATTCCAACAGGGTCGCCGCGCCGCCACAGCGGCGTTGCGCCAAAAGGTAGAGTTCCCAAACCGGGGTCGGCACCGGCTGGTCGTGGGTATCCACCAGGCAATCACCGCAATCGGTGTGACCGGCCAGGTGGACTTGCACGATGCGATCCGCGGGTAATTGTTGGATGTAGGCTTGCGCATCGAAACCGTGATTGGTCGCCGACACATAGACATTGTTCACATCCAACAACAAACCACAGCCGGTCCGCCCCGCCAAGGCCGCCAAGAATTCGGCTTCCGGGATGGTCGAGCTGGAAAAGGTCAGGTACGAGGACGGGTTCTCCAAAATCAAGGGTCGCCCCAGCGCTTCCTGCACCTGATCGATTCGGTTGCTGACATGCTGGAGCGTTTCCTCGTTGAGCGGTAACGGCAACAAGTCGTGGCTGTTGACGCCGTGGATGCCGGTCCAGCACAGATGATCGGAAATCCAGGCCGGCTGTAACCAGTTCGCCAAATCCTTGAGCGCCGCCAAGTAATCGCGGTTGAGCGGATCATAGGAACCGAGGTTGAGGGAAACGCCGTGCATCACGACCGGGCGCTTTTCCGCCAAAGTCGCCAGCACGTGGCGCGCGTAGCCGTGGTTGTGCAAAAAGTTTTCGCTGATGATTTCGAACCAATCGACAAGCGGATCGTCGTGGCTCATTAAATAAGGAAAATGGGTGGCGCGCAGGCCGACCCCAAAACCCAAGTTCGGTAAACCCAGTGAATTCATAACCAGCCTTGGAAAAAGCCCCTTCCCCAAACGGAGAAGAGGCGTTTAGTAAACTCCGCGCGGCACGGGCTGATCCCGCCGCCATCAACAACGGCGGCGGCGGTCTGTGCGGTGCGGCGGATCAAGGCCGCGCGGATCGATCCGATTTAGGTGGACGGCGGAAAAGCCAAGCGCATGTCGGAGGCCGGCGGCGGGTCTTCCGGCACGGTCACGCCGCGCGCTGCTTGAACCTCGCGGTAGGCCCGCCAAGCGACGTCGTAGACCGCATCGCCCTCGGCATAAGCCATGGTCTCCAAGGGTTCGGAGGGGAAATTGGGGGCCGGCCCGAAGTTAAACAGTTGCATCACATAACTGTCGCCCTCCTTCGCGGCCGGGAACAGTTGCGACGCCGAAATCGGTACCGCACAACCGCCGAAGGTGCTGCACTTGTTGTTGGCGGGCGCGCTCATGGTTTGCAGGCCGCAGCCGGCCTCGGGTTTGGCGACGGACTGACTGCAATTACCGCCGCCTTGCGAATTCTGCACAAACCCACAACCGCCTTGGGTACGGCACGCGTTGGAGCCTTTACAGCTATGGAAAATCCGCACATCGGGTTGCGCATCAGGATCAAAGGTGGATCCCATCAAACTCATCCCCTGGCAAGCATGGAACATCACGCCTTTTTCCAGCGATTCCAGGGGCAAGGCCAGGTCCGGCGTTTTCCCGATGATGGCCCAGCAGATCGAAAGGCGATCACCAGAACCGTACATCGCCGGGCTGGGGAACTGGGTGACCTTGCCGTCGGTCAGCCAGAACTGGTCGAGTTGCGAGGTGATGCCGCGGATGGTGCCGACGGCGGCGAGGCTCAAGCTCTTGAAGTTTTCTTCCGGGTCCGTGGTTTTGAGGTTGTTGAGCGCATCGGCCACGGCTTGGGCCGAGGGGATGTTGTACTTGGACGGCGTGTTTTCCGGGTTGAGCATGGCGGCGGTCCAGCGGTTTTCGGGGTTGGCGTGCCATTGGTCCCAGGTTTGGAAGGCCGGGTCTTGGATCAGGCTTTGCACCTTCTCGAAGCATTCGTAGTGGTCCAGGTCTTTGTAATGAATGCGCGCGAAGGCCGGGCCGGAGATGGGCAGGCGGTTGCCCTGGTCGTCGTAACCGGGATAGAGGTGTTCGAGCGCGGCGGCATTGACCTGGAACTGACCGGAGACGGCGCGCATCAGCACGGGCCGGTTCCAGCGTTGGCGAATTTGGGGCACCACGCCGCGCCCTTCACCTTGATCGGTGATGGCGTCGATGATGTTGATCAATTGTTCCATCAGGGTATCTTTGCGGGCCAGGGTCGCGTTGACGCCGGGATATTCGCGGTAGCCCGCGTTTTGGTTGAATTGGTCGCGTTGTTCGCCGACCTCCGGTTGTTGCAGCAGCAGGTCGAGCAGGCTGGTTTGGTCGGCATCGTCGTAGGTAATTTCCAGGTAGCTCCACAGCGATTTGTACATGTGGCCGATGGAGCCGAACAGCGGCAGGTCGTTTTCGCCCATGTCGGCGGTGAACCAGTTGAAGGGTGCTTCTTCGAAGTATTTGGGGCCGGTGGTGCCGTCGGGGTAGGTGATGGTGGGGTTGTTGAGGTTTTTTTCACCGGCCTCGGCGGTTTCTTCGATGGCGAGGAAGAGTTTGGCCTGTTCGGCGTTCATGGCTTGCAGTTGGACCTGCACGCCTTTGAAGACTGAGTCTTCTTTGACGTCTTTGAAATCGAGGACGTGGGGGATGACCGTGCCTTGGTAGCAGGTCCAGGCGCCGCGTTCGCTCTGCAAGGCGGGACTGGTAAAGACGGGTTTGAAGCCGAGGATGGAGGCGGCGTTGGCGGCCAACTGCAGGTGCAGCATTTCTTCGATAAAGACGCGGAAGATGAGGTTAAAGACTTGGCCGTTGGCGTCCTGGGGTTCGACCTGGGCGGCGGCGCCGGGCCACCAGCGGCCTTGGTAGAAGTCGGTCCCGGAGGCGTTGATTTGGTGAAGGCCTTGGATGGAGTACATCGAGGTCATGTAGAGGGGGATGGTGAAGAGTTCGACGTTAATGGCGGCCTGGACCATGGCCCGGACGGCGGCGATATCGGCTTGCTGGTACTTGGGGTCGCGATTAGTGACGCGACTTTTGTCAAAAGCATGAAAACGCAATGGGGGCTCCTCGCCGGAACCTTCGCGAGAGCGGACGAGGCCGCGGGCGACGCGTGTGGGTCGCGAGGCGTGGCTGGGGCCGTGGGGATCCGCGCAGCAAAGGTTCTCGATAATTTGGGGGCTGGGTAGGCTTCCAGATTAAATAGCGGGCGGTACCCTGTCAATCGCGAATTCATGCTGTTTGGAAAATCGTAGTTTTTCCGAATTTTTTTGGCTCGGGGAGAAGGATGTAAAAATGAAACAACCCATTGTCCCCGCGTGCCTGGAAACGGGCCGCACAACATCGTCACGGGACCATGGTTGTCCCCGCGCGCCCAATCCCGCATAACGCCACCTCGGGACCATGATTTGTTCCGGCGCGCCACTTGAGCACACGCATTCGCGTGTGCGGGTACCAACTGGGGCCGCACAACACCATCTTTGGACCATAATTTGATTAAACGCCGGGTGAAACCCGGCTTCCCTGGACGAATCCTAAAGGGATTCCATATATTAGCCCCGGGTACGACCATTGAAAATGGTCGCACCCTGGGTGCTGGGGGTTCACGGACGGGAAAACGCTTCGAACGCAACCAACGGTTGCGTTTAGCTCTTTTCTCGCGGATGCCCGCGAGAAAAGAGCTGAAGGCGTTGACATCACATAGGTTACGGAATAATCACCCCGCGGGGTTCACCGGGACCCGATCGGTTGACATCGGAATGATGAACCGGGTGTGGCGGTTGATTGTTGGGAGGCCGACGCCTCCAGCGTCTGCACGACGGGAACCCCCGAGGACCCAGAACAAACGGTTGTTCCACAACCATTTGGTCAGGTCCTAAACCCGGGGCGCGTGGGCCGCCTGCCCCCCCCCCCCGCGACCGGTGGACGCTCGCCGCCGGCTCGCGGTTCAAATTTTTTGGGGTCCACGAATTTCGGTGTGCGAACCCCGTCGGGGTTCGCCGGGTCAAGGCAAGTCCAACCATCCCACCCGTTTTCCACCACCGCCGGGGTCCGTAAATAGGCACGACCAACCATCCCGCGCATAATTACGGACCCCCACAAAACACAAAACACCCGGCTGGAACATGGTTCCAAACCGGGTGTTGTTGTTCTCTAATCGGGTTCGGCGTTTAGCGGTAGCCGGCCCGATCCATCAAACGAATCGCATCGGCTTGGAGTTCGCCGGCTTTGGTCAGGTTCAGTTCGTTTTGTTTGAAGGTGCCCCAGGCGATGACCTCGGGCGCGGGTTTGGCTTCATCCGTGACCGGGTACTCCATGTTGCCTTGGGCGAGCATCGCTTGGGCCTTGGGACCGGCCATCCATTCCATCAGGCGCAGCGCGTTGGCTTCGTTTTTGGGATGGGCGGTGAGGGCCGCGCCCGAGATGTTGATGTGCACGCCGCTGCCCTTTTGGTCAGGCCAGAACACGGCGAGGGGCAGGTCGGGGTTCTTTTTGAGCAGGCGCCCCAGGTAATAGGTGTTGACGATGCCGACGCTGCCGGCGCCCTCGGCGAGCGCTTCGAGGAGTTTGGTGTCGGAGGAATAAACGGGTTGGGCGAGGTTGGCAACCCAGCCCTCAACGATTTGCTGGGCTTTCTCCGCGCCGTGTTCGGCGATCAGCATGGCGACCAACGACTGGTTGTACACTTTTTTGGAGGTACGCAGCAGGAGTTGGTTCTTCCATTTGGGATCGGCCAGGTCCGCGTAACCGGCGAGTTGTTCGGGCTTGATTTTGTTCGTGTTGTAGACGATGGTGCGGGCGCGGATGGAGAAGCCGAACCAGGTGTGGTCGGGATCGCGCAGGTGGGCGGGGATTTTGGCGTCGAGCAGTTCGGACTGAATGGGTTTGATGACCTTCATGTTTTTGGCTTGCCACAGGTTGCCGGCATCGACGGTCATAAAAATATCGGCCTGGCCGCGGCGGCCCTCGGCCTTGAGGCGTTGCAGGAGCGGGCCGGCTTTGTCGGTGTGGGTCACGACTTCGACGCCGGTCTCTTGTTGGAAAGCCTCGAAGATGGGTTTAATCAGGTGTTCGTTGCGGGAAGAGTAAACAACGACCTGTTCACCGGCCTGGAGGACGGCAAAAAAGGGGGCCAGGCACAGCAGGCCGGCGAGCAGGAAGGCGCGGGAGCGACGTGGGAAAAACTGATTCACAAACAATCCCCTGTTCATTATAAAAGTGGGCGACCGGCGGTGCAGGCAGCCGGCAAGACACCCCGCCTCACATTGAGACTCAGTCGCAGCATAGAGCAACCCGGCGCAAAAGGCAACCACGCGCGGGCGGGTGTGGGTTGGCACGATGAGCGGACGGGTCTCCCCCGCATTGCGCACAAGGGTTTCTGCTTTGGTGCTGAAATCCTTGTGCGCAATACGGGTTGGCGAGAACGTGGCCAGTATCGCGCCGGCGCGGCGCCCACGCAAGCGTTTTTTGTGAGGCTTTTCGCGGGGCGTCACGCGTGGAAGCAGTTCGATGGTGGGACCGCGCGCGGTGGGTGGGGCGAACCGCGGTTCTACCGCGAAGCGGTTCGGTCCCGGCCGCGATGGGGTAGGTGGCCCTGACCGTCGCCGCCCGCGGCGCCTGTCCGTGCCACCCGCCCCATCGCTCCTTTACTTTTTTTCTGGTTAGGAACCTCCGGCGGCCCGGAAGCCCCGGCGCTGCCAGGAGAAGCCCGGCCCGAACGCGTACCGGTAGGCGGAACGACAGTTCCTTGCGTAGTCGTTGAAGCTGCCGCCGCGCACCACGTGCATGCTGCCCTGCAAAGGCCCGCCAGGGTCGACCAAGTCACTAGGATCGTAGGCGTCATACCAATCGCCACACCATTCCCAAACATTGCCGTGCATTTGGTACAGACCCCATGCATTGCAGGGTAATGCTTTTACCGCAACCGTACTCCCCCGGTCTTCTCCCTTCGGGTCACGGGAAAGGTAGGGGAAATCACCATCAAAATTAACCTGGTTGGAGGAAATGGTTTCCCCGAATGAGAATGGCGTCGGCATGCCGGCGCGACAGGCGTATTCCCACTCGGCCTCGGACGGAAAACGCAAGGGAAAGTCGGGGCATAAACGACGCCACCGTTCTAAAAATGCTTCACATTGACCAAAAGAAACCCGTTCAACCGGGAGGGTTTCGCCTTTGAACTGACTCGGATTTTCACCCATCACCGCCGTCCACAACGCTTGGTTACAGGCAGTGTCGGCCAACCAAAACCCCTTTGTAAGCACTATCTCTCGTTGGATTTCATCTTCATGGTGATCATGCTCTGTTACAGGGGAACCCATGGTGAAGCTACCGGGCGGACACCAGCGAAAAGTCTGTGCCTCGCCATGGACCACAACCGTTTGCCAAATTCCGTAGGCATCGCAACCATAGGCCGTGGTGCAGGCATAGGGAAAAGCGGCGGGCGGCGCGATGTGCCTGATTCGCATCACCACGACATCCCCCACCCTTTTGCAACCATTTCGCGCTTTTGGCGAGGCAAATCCGAAATCGAGACAATCCACCTAGCCGCGAGAAAGGTGTTAAGCGCTTCGCTTTCGCGGCCGTCGTCCTGGGTGGGGATGCGAAAGAAGGTGATGTTCATCGGGATTCCTTGTGGTGCCGCGCTGACGGATGGATGTCGGTCCCCGAAATCCGTTCGCCAGCGCTCCTTGAGGCTTGTTGGGGTCGCTCCGTGGCTTCTTCTAAATACCAAGAACTTCCGGCAAGCCGAAAGCCCTGAAGAAGCCAGGTGAGACCCGGCGCGAGCGCGTTCCGGTAGGCGGAACGGCAGGACCTCGCATTGTCGTCGAAGCTGCCACCGCGCACCACGCGTCTGACGCCCTCGCGGAGAGGACCCAGCGGATCCACCACCCCATGGCCATGGTAGGTCCGTTGGCCGTCTCGACACCATTCCCAGACATTACCATGCATTTGAAAAAGGCCCCAATCATTGGCGTCAAAGCCCTGAACGGGCACGGTTTGTTTTCGATAAACGCCTTTGGGTGTGCCGCCATAGGGATAGTTGCCATTGAAATTGGCCTGTTCGGAGGATGCGGTATTGCCAAAGGAAAACGCGGTGGTTGTCCCCGCGCGACAGGCATATTCCCACTGGACCTCGCTCGGTAACCCGAAGTCGGCCCCTGACCACAGACCCGATAACCGCGCGTGGAATTTACCCACATCCACATGGCTTACCCGTTCGACAGGATGGTCCGGCTGTTGATTGGAACTGGGGTTATCCCCCATCACCGCCTGCCAAAGAGCTTGGGAACAAGCTGTTTCCGCCAGCCAAAAGGGCCGCGTGATCCATACTTGGTGGCGCGGCTTTTCGTCGTCATATTCTGCCGTCTCTTCCGATTCACCCATCCAAAAAGTGCCGGGTAGGATCCAACGCATGCGTTGGGTCACCGCGCCGATTTCGAAATCGGCAAACACACCGTAGACATCACGCCCGACCTGATGCGCCCAGGGCGGCACGGGGAAATCAGGTTGGGTCAGCGCGGCATACACCCGCGCATCAACCCAAGCCCCCTCGGGGACCCGCCAGGTTTCCCCCGTGGGAAGCGTCTGGGCGCCCGGCGGCAACCAGCGCAGCCGCCGTTCCCCGTGTTCGGGTTTCAAATCCAAATAAACCCCGAGCCGATCCTCGCCCATGGTCGCCGCGGGTTCCGGCAGCGGGATTTTGGCCAAGGTGATCACTTCGCGCTCGGTGCGAACGATACAAGAACCCGCGCCCGTATCGCACAGGGCAACCCTTTGGTTTTCTTCCAACACCGTCCGCTTCAACCCGACTGGTTCCGGGCCATGCAGCGTATAAGCCAACGCCGTTTCGAAACGCGTTATCGGGCGCCGTGGTTGGTAAGCCGTCTCGGTTGGGTCCTCCGACTCGGGTTCGAGCCAAAGCCGCCCGGCACGGTACATCACCGCGTAACCCTTGAAGGGTCCGGACAAGCCGCCTTCCATCGCGGCCACCTCGGCTTCACAACCCGGTGGGATCGCCTCGTGGCGATGCGCCGGCATCAAGGCGCGCTGGTGGGCAACCAGCCGCGGCCACACCTCGGAGGCGGTCCAAACGCCGACATCATCGATCAGGCGGGCAACCAAGCGGCGCACATAATAGGCGGTATCTTGATCGCCCGCGACGGCCATACGCCGCACAAGCATTTCCAAAAATTCCGGCGCGAGGGTGCCGGTGGCACCACTGGCAAACGGAAAGAAGGTTGCTTCCTCAGCGCGGAGCGCCCAATTAAGGTGCTGATGGGCGGCCTGGATAAGGGCCTCGGCCCGGCGCAAAAAGTGCTCCTCGGCCGCGGCGGTGCGACCCGCGCGCCAGTAATGTCGGTACACATCACGGGCACTCCCTTTGACCCGTTTTGCGTAACCACTGTCTTCCACGTCTTCGTGGTGCCAGACCAAGGCGGGCAGGCCGAATCCGCGTGTTTCCTCCGGCAACAGATCGGCCAGCCGCCACAGCAAAGCCACATTGAATTGAATCGTCAGGGAAGCCAAAGCCACCAATCGGGTTAAGGCATTGTCGCGCAAAACCCGCAACGCCTCGGCTTGCTCCCGGCCGAGCGGTGACCAGGGTTCACAGCCGGCTTCCGGCGTCGGCACCAGGCAAAACCAAGGCGTGAGTGCCCGCGTGCGCAGCGGTCGGTGCGGCAGCAGCGCCGCGGTGGCAACCCCCATTGCGGCAAATTCGCGACCCACCGCACACCAGCGCGCGACGGCACCGGAATCTGGGGCCAAAGTCCCCAAATCACCCAGGACCAGCAGCGTGGTATCGGGATGCAGCGCACGGTTCGGCAAGGCGCGAACCTTGTCCCCCCGCCACACACACCAGCGATCCTCGCCGTTGAATTCGACCCACCAAATGCGCGACCGCGATGCCCCCAAAACCGCACAAAGCGCCTTCGCACAGGCCCACACTGCTTTTTTATAGGGTTGTAAGTGCGCGCTGCCGTCGATGACCACCACCAGTTCGTGGGGACGGCAGAACTCGCGACGGCGCGGTACCTCGTGCAACAGTTCCCCCCGCGCGATACGGGTTACGGCGGCGGGGATGTCCAAGATCCGGCCCGCTGCAACCCCGCCCAAGGGCAAAAGCAGGTCGCTGTCCAAACGCGGCGGTGCCACCAAAGGTTGATCGCGCGCCGGGAAGGGCGGCAGACCGGACACCGCCACCCGCGTGGGCTCCCCAGCTTCGTCCACGGCGGGATCGCTTGGTTGAGACAGGGTTTGGTTCGCGGACACTTCCAGAGGCATGCGCTTTTGCACCACCCAAAAAGCCAGATCGATCACGTCTTGTGGTTCGTCTTCTTCAGGCGCTTCGCCTTCGTCCGCTGTTACTTCGCTTTGCAACCCATCCGTGGCCAGGTTGATCACAAAGGTCTGTTCGGGTTCCGAGGCCGGCGCGGCGGTTCCTTTGCGACGCGCAAAACCCAAGGTTCCGGCCATTCGCGCGGCCGTGGTTTCGTCGAAGGTTTCGGCCAGCAGCAACAATTCGGCGAGACCGGCGTAACGCCCGAGGCGCGGCCCGTTCACCCCGACACCTGTTGGGTTTTGTCGACCACGTAGGGTGCGATTTTTTCCAATTTCTCCCGTTGTTCCGCCTCGGTCGCGGCCAAACCCAGCAAGGCCCGCATCAGGTCCAAAAACTCACCCTGGCCCGGTTTGGGATGCTGATCCCTGCGGGCCGCCTCACGCACGATCCACAGGAAGTCGGCGGCCTCGGCGGCAACATCGGGGAAAAAGCGCGGGTCCACCGCGAAATGGGCGGCGGCGCGGGTCACCAACCAGGCTTTGAAGGCGCCCTCATCCTCCGGCACCTGGATGGTGTACACGCAACAGCGCCGCAAAAACGCTTGCGGCAAGACGCGTTCGCCGTTGGAGGTGATGATCACCAGCGGTTGCACATCATCGGCCCCCACGTAACCGGCGCGGCGGTAGGGCACGGAGAATCCGCCGTTGTCGAGCACTTCCAACAAACCGTTGGGCAGGTCGACATGGGCCTTGTCGATTTCGTCGATCAACAGGACACGTCCGGCGGGGGTGGCCTTGGGTTGGTTCAAATGGCTGGTGATCGGCTGCACGCATTGCAAACCGGCCTCACAACGCGCGATTTGCGCGGCGGCTGATTGCCAGTTCACCGTCCACCACAGCGGGCCGGGGGCCAGGAAGCGCATCGGGTTGAGTTGTTGTTCCAGCGCCCCCGTCGGCACCGGCGACGCTCCCGCGGCCGCGCCGGCCGCATCCACGGCGCTTGTTCCCGCCGGCGCGGGCGACCCGCCTTGCGAGCTGGGCGACGCTTCATGCGGCGCGAGCCGCGCTTCATGCGGCGCGAGCCGCGCTTCATCCGGCGCGAGCCGCGCTTCATCCGGCGCGGGCGGGCGGCCCGCCGTCGCCGCTTGAAAGCCCAACAACTGGGCACTGCCGAGGCGGGCCACCGCGTCGAAGTGCCATTGCAAATCGGTGCATTCGCTGCGGTGGTGAATCACTGTGGGGATAAAGGCCCATTGCTCGGCCTGAGCCACCGCGCGCGCCAATTGGCTTTTGCCGCAACCCGGTTCGCCCTGGATCAGCAGCGGGCGCCGCGCCGCCCAAGCCGCCTGAATCGCCCAAAGTGAGTCCTCGTCGAACAGGTGTTGGTTGGCCGGCCAGGTACCCATTTGCTTGAGTGTCAGGCGGTCGCCGGGCTTCCTATTGTTAAGGATGGTTTTAAGAATGGGCTGATTCACGGCGTTGCTCCTTGGGTTTTAACGCGGCCAGAAATTCGACAATGCGATCGGCCATTGAGCCGGGATTGGTTTTCAGGACAGGGTTGCGGTGCAGTAAGCCGTCGTCCTGGTAAATCGGCACCATCGGCAACATTTTTTTGAGCATACACAGCCCGTTAAAGTCAAAAACCTCGGTGGCGAGATCAAACAAAATAAACGGAACCAAGCGCTGGTCGCGTTTGAGGTCCTTGGCGATTTCGGCAAAGGCACCGGCCGCGATGGTGTAATCTTCGGCTTCCATTTCTTCTTTTACATACCAAAACGCGCGATCCTCGTAACTGTCCTCGGGCTTGACCATGGAACGAAGCTGGAACAGCAACTGATCCAAGGCCTTGTGTTGGGGTAGGTTCTTGTCGACGATGCCCACCGCTTCCGAGGTGACATGGGACAAGGTAATGCCGTTGACCACCTTGGCCACAACCCCTTTGTCCTTGGTTTGGGTGAGCATCAATTTCAGGTCGATGTTGTTTTTGGCGGCATGGAGCAGCGCGGCCTTGAGCAGGTAAATCTGGCGCCGCGGTTCACTTTGCGCTCTCGCGGCCCTCGGAACGGCTTTGGCAGGATCGTGGGTCAACAAATGATCGAGGAGCCGCGCCCAATCATCGCTGAGATCGTGGAGCAGGAGGCACTGCAAGACCCCTTGCCAGGGAGCTTTTTGGCGGGATAATGACGTTTCGCTGCTATCCTGCCACACAATCGTCCGCTTACAGGCAGCCAACGCATCCGGCGGGAACATCGCCAGCAACCCGTCGCCGAGCACGTCCGGGTCGGCGCTAAGCGGTTGCCCACCGGGGCGGGCCGGCGCGTCTTCCGCGGCAAAGAGACCCTGTATGGTCGCAACCAGGTGTTGCCGGGTCGCCTCGTTAAGGCTGGAAAGTTGCTCGTGGAGGTGTTCCCGGTTGGCACGCCTTCGCGGCGAATCCTGAGAAAAAGGGCTTGTTAAAACCTGGTGATGCGGACCCATCCGGTTGCCGGGTTCCAAGCTGACCTTGTGGCAGAAGTCTGTATCCATCAGCAAGGGGTCGAGCGGAATCATCAGGTTTTCCTCGCTGTAAATCCCTTGCTGGATCAAGTCGGTGATATCCTGCGCCGCGTCCGTTGCAAGCTTGCCGTCAAAATCGGCGCCGGCGCGCAACAGCCCAAGCAACCGATTTCCCGCGAAACAAGGCGCCCCGGAGAATCGGGCCCAATCCGCCGCTGTGAAAGGGGCGGACTTAGGCAAAACTAAGTGACCCGCGACCGCTCCCGCACCCTTGCTTAGTTGCGATTTGAGCAGCACGCGCGCGCCGGCATCACCCGGCGTGAAAGCAGCAACATCAAGTCGTTCCGCCACGGCGTTCTCTCCCGGCAGTAACCAGTGTGTATGATCCTCCCGTGCGAAGGTCACCGGTTCGGCAAGCCGCAACAAAACGATGCCGCCGCCGGACCAAGCCAAGCTCAGGCCGACCCGCCGCGGTTCGCGGCCGTCCGCGCGCTCAAATTGCGCGACCAAATCGGGTAGTGCGCCACCGTCTTCGCCAAGCACCGGCGCGGCGACGGTGAGCAATAATTCATGGGTTACGGCGTAGGCGATGGCAAGCGCGTCACCACCGGGCCGACCCGCATCCGTGCGAAAAAGCTGCGCCAATCGTTCATCCAGGGGCCCGGCCACACCGTCGGTCGCGGCGGCGGTCGCGGTTGCACCGCGCCTGCCCGCGAACCCATCACGCACTTCCCTCGTAAGCGTCGCGAGGTGGTGTTTCACATCCGTAACGCTTCGTCTTACAACGGTGACGCCTTCTAAAACCGCGTCCGTTTTTCCCTCGATGCGATGCACCGAGCAGGTCGTCAAAAAGCGATGTACCCATTCGGATTGCTCCGCCGCCAACAGGTTGAAGGTGGTTGCGGTTTTTTTGCGAATCAGCGCCAGTGCTTCGCCAAGTGCCACCGGATCGTCACTCAAATCCGAACCAACCAACAGCACCGCCAACTGTTTCTCCAACAGTTTGTAAACCGGCGCTTGGCTGAATTCACCATAGTTTAATAAGTAAGCGGCTTCCGCTTTGAGTTCCATCGCATCGAGTACATGGTCTCGGTGCTTCGCCTCGTCCGAGCTGGGGAATTGGTTTTTGTCGATAACCTCGGCGACGGCGCCCCAGAAGGCCTTGAGCAAAATCAGCGAATAGGCGGCGGCAAAGCGTTCTTCGAGCAACGCATCATCTTTGAGGCTGTCACAGCCCACTTTTAAACCCTTGGCGGAACAGCTCACCACATGGGTGGCAATGGTCAAGGGAATACCCACGAAGGGTTCGAACACGGCGACTACCGCGGCGCCTTTGGTCGCGGCGTCAGAAACGGTGCCGGCCCCCGCCAAAAAACCCTTCCAGCGTTCATCGCGCAAAAATCCGAGAATCTTTTTCATGGCACCCCCAGCCGAACCGGAACCAAGCGACGCTGAACCAAACCCAAAAGACCCGAAACGGGGTCGCATTTCGCACGATCCATTCTCAGAACGGAATCCAAGTGGGAATCCACCCGAGTCGCCCAAGAGAGGACGCGGTTGCAGGGTTTAGCATAAAATGATTTGGAAACTCACCATGCAATGCGTAAACGCGAGGTAAAAAGGTCCACACTTTTTTCCGAAAACTCTTTTTTTCGCACCAGCCGAACATTCAAGCTTGACCCGCCCCCGGCAGACTTCCTCAAAACCGAGCACCGGTAAATGGAAGCTTGCCAACAAAACTTTAGACTTCCGCCCATAACCTTCTCCATTCCAACAAATTAGCTAAGAGACTGAGGAAAATTCATTTTTTTCGTCACACCGCGCGGTCCGGTGTTGTCTAACCTTTCTGAACGACGAACAGGAGGCATCCATGGAACTGGAAACATTGGTGAGCAAGGCGCAAAACGGTGACAAGGACGCACTGGAAGGCGTGGTTCAAGCGATTCAGGACGACGTCCATCACCTCGCCATGCGCATGTTGGTCAACCCCGACGATGCGCTGGATGCGGTGCAGGACATCCTGATCCTGGTGATCACCAAGCTGTCGACCTTCTCGGGTCGCAGCGCCTTCAAAACCTGGGTTTACCGCGTGTCCTTTAACTACCTGCTCAACGCCAAAAAAAGCCTGGCCCGAGATCCCGGCCTCAGCTTCGACGGCTTCGAACAGGACCTGGCCGACGGCCTCGGCGAGAAACGGATCGAAGATCCAGTCCTGCTTAACGAGCTGCGGGTTTCCTGCACCATGGCCATGCTCCTGTGCCTGGATCGCGCCCATCGCGCGGCCTACATCGTAGGGTTCATCCTCGAAATCGCCCACGACGAGGCCGCCGAGATCCTCGCGATCAGCAAAACCAACTACCGCCAACGCCTGTCGCGCGCCCGCCAAAAGGTCAACGCCTTCACCCAGCGTGCCTGTGGGCTGGTCAACTCGGGGGCGGCCTGTAGCTGTCCCCGCCGCCTGCCCGCGGCGATGGCGGTCGGCCGGATCCAGGAGGGCCAAACCTTCTTCGGCGGCGGCGACGCGGCGGCCTACGCGGCCGTATTGCGCCGAACCAAACGTCTGGAATCGGGGCTACGCACCTTGACCTTGCAACAGGCAACCCGTCGTTTTGCCAGCCCCCGCGATTTCGCGGCGGTGATCGGGGAACTGGTCGACACGCCTTAATCCGCCGGGGCAACCGGGGTTTTCGCGCACGGGTTTAACCCCATTGCGCGGAGCTTGTGAAGACCGGCCCAACCCAAGACTACACAACGAGGAAATGATGACACTTGCACTGATTTACCTGTGCCTCGGCATAGGTACGCCTAACGGAGAGAACACGATGAACGAACAACAAAACGTTTTAAACGCGGTACTTAGCATGACCCAGGCCTTCCACCAACGCGATATCAAGGGTGTGATGGCGGCTTACGCCGAAGGTGCGGTGGTATGTTTCGAACCCAACCAACCGGTGAGCGACCGCGCCCAAATCGAACAAGCCTTTTTGGGTTTTTTCAAAATGAAACCCAGCTTCACCTACGCCGGCCATCAGGTCGTGGTATCCGGTGATGCAGCGGTCCACATCGCCCCCTGGACCATGACCGGCACCGGGCCCGACGGTGCGCCGATCACCATGCGCGGGCTGTCCGTCGCCGTGTTGAAACGCGGTGACGACGGCCGCTGGTACATGGTGGTCGACAATCCCTACGGCGATCACTTCGAAACCGCCGCGAATCATTAATTAATCGAGTAGGGTGAGACGGGGTAGTTAATCCTGTCTCATCCCTCTCACAGAACCGTACGTACGGACCTCGTATACGGCTCCTGCAAGTAATCCGCCCTAGACGGGCACAAGGATGCCGGTTCAAAGCCGCGCTTTCCTCGCATCTTCTTTCCTTTGCCTGGTCGTTCCGCCTCGGGTTCTTCCTCACCGCCGCCCGGCCTTCTATCCCTATGGGCAATCTACCCGGCTTGCCAATGAGTACTCCCTTGAGCTGTCTACACGTCCAGCTTCCGTTTCACCGGTCACCGGTTCGAGAGGACACGATCCCACCGGATCGTTCGTGCTCGACGTTCGCTTCGGCTTCGTTCCAAAGAACTTCTAACTCGCTTCCCCCCTTCGCATCCCGCCGTAGCTTTTGGCTGACAGCGGTCGCCCTGAATCAGATCAGGACTCGTCTCGGTTTTACCCTCCAGACCGTTACCGGCTTTCGTCGGCCGAGACTTCATCACTACTACGGGTTCATCTGCCACCTCACACCGCATCAGATCGTCTTGAGTTTCCTCTTGATGTCACCTACCCGTTGGGGACGGTGCAAGGCTTCCCCAGTTACCTCAGGCTCCCTGTGAACAACGCCATCCTCAGTCACCTCAGTGGGTTTGATCAGGCATTGGGCTTTACGTTCTCATGCACGCTTACCCACCCACCGGGCCGAATCAGGTTCACTTGCGTTATGTGCTGTTCACTTCCTATCGCTTCCTTCAGACCCCGCTGTTACCGGCGACGCCCTTGCGATTCGGATTGTCTTCCCCCTGATCGGGGCGACGCCGACTTCTTTCGGTCGGCCGGGTTTGCCCGCTACGCTGGGCAAACATGAGGAAGGGGCACCGCCGACGCGGTGTCCTTTTTCGTGTCTTGCCGAGATAGGGCTGTGAATGAATCAACGGATTGCGGAGACAGAAATCCGATTTTCCCATGAACCTATGGGGGATTTCGGGGACAGACACCCGTAAGCTGCTTTTGCGGACGCTCTTCGTGCTTATTTACAAATTTCGGGGACAGACACCCGTAAGCCGTTGGTTTTATTATGCGTGTTTGGAACCCATCGGCTTGGCCCGCCACCCCCTGGCCCGACAAATTGCGGGGACAGACACCCGTAAGCCGCGGGGATAGACACCCGTAAGCCGTTGGTTTTATTATGCGTGTTTGGAACCCATCGACTTGGCCCGCCACCCCCTGGCCCGATACCCGGCGGCTACCGTGGGACGCCGGCGTGCCTACCGGTGGCACGGCAACGCCGTGCCGGATTTCAGCCCTGGGTTGGACGGGGGCGCGAAGCTGCCACCGACCAACCCAGGGTCCACCGCCGACATACCCACGTGCGCTGAAGGCGCACCGGTCCATCACTCACCGCCATTGCTGGGCCTTGCTCCGGTGCGCATTCTGCGCACGTGGTTCGAAATAACCCTTAACCCATGGTTGGCCACCGGATGCTTCGCCCCGCTGCCCAACCATGGGCTGAAATCCGGCAAGGCTTCACCTTGCCAACAGCCGCGGGGACAGACACCCGTAAGCCGTTGGTTTTATTATGCGTGT
>NZ_JAFREP010000044.1 GCF_017377855.1 Acanthopleuribacter pedis | reverse complement strand
CCATTATTTAATGAACGAATCGTTTCACGCTGAACCCGAATCAGACCCAGAAGAAAATCGAGCACGGCCTGCTGACGCGTTTCCACCTTCCCCAAAAACAAAACCAACCACAAAACGTTCAGCCACGACATCGTTTCTCCTCCATAACCAAGCAGGCTGTATGAACGTCTGGTGATTGACAACCAAAAACAGAAACAGGCGATCTCCTGAAACCCAAGCGAGGTGTTGCACCATGGCAGTATCCCGCCGATGAGCGAGGCGGGGCGGCCTTCAAGCCCAACGGCAAGGATACGCTGGGCACCGCCCACTTCAACCGTTTCGGCGAGGTCGTCGGCGGCACCCGTTTGGGCACCAAACAAACGGTGGAACGCGACGGTTTGGGCCGGGTCACCGCAACCACGCTGGGCAACCAATCGGCCACCTTCCAGCACCTCATCGTCAGTAACCGCGTGGTGGTCGCGAGCGAGGATAAGGCAAGCGATACCGCCTGGCGCGAGTCCTACGACGAACGCGGTTTGCTCCGCGAGGTCACCGTCGCCAAACCCATCGCGGCGACCACCCGGTTTACCTACGACCCCTTGGATCGTTTGGTGAGCGTGGTTCGCGGCGAGGGGCCGGCCGTGGGCACCACCCGTTACAGCTACTTCGAGGATACCGACATCGTGACGCGGGTAACCGGTCCCGCCGGCATCAGCCACAGCCAAAATGTGGTGATCGGCGACGCCGGCATCGAGATCACCCGCGCGGATGCCACCATCGCGGGCCAAACCGACACCGTTCCGATCACCATCAGCGCCGACGGCTTGACCGTGCAGCACGAGCTGGGCGGGGTGGGCACCGCCGTCACCCAATTGGACGGCTTCGGGCGGCCGACCGAAACCGGGGCCGGCGAAACCAAACAAACCACGACCTATGCCGAGGGCGAAACCACCACGACCGACGGCTTTAACGGGCGCACCGCCACGCTAAAGGTCGAAGATCCCTACGGCATCAAACAAAGCATCAGCGTCAAAGATCAAAAAACCGGCGACACCCGCGCGGCCAGCTCGGAGGTCACCTTTGACAGCACCGGCATGATCGCCAAGACCACCCAAGCCAGGAAGGAAGTGTCCGTGTAAACGGTGAGGGCGAGATCGAGGAGATCCGGGTCGCCGACCGGGTGGTCACCTTGGCGAATTACCACGCGCCCGGAACCACGAGCGCGACAACCCGATACGATGAACGCGGCCGGCCGATTTCCGGCATTGATCCCCACGGCCACGCTTGGTCCGTTACCTACAATGACAACGGCCAGGTGGCGACTTATACCAATCCACGGGGGATGGTGTACGATTACGGGTACCACCTAAGAAGCGCGATAACTCGCGATGATTTTAGCTAAATCGCTGGGCTACAACAGCCTGTAAAAATGCTCAGCACACCCACGGGGTGCGGTCGTGCGCGCCCGCTACTCGCTTTTTCCAAACCGTTTCGCTCCTGATCTTTAGCCAAAACGCCTCGCTTCAGCGCTTCTTAGGTACCATCCCGAGCCGGGCATCTTCTACCGCGTCAGCACCGAAGAATCAAATCGGACCGATGGCGCATGGGTGCTGTTTGCGCGAGGAGAAGGCGACAGCGGTTTGCTGAACGGCACGTTGGGCAATTGGCTGGGTCACGAGCAGTAAATCGGCATTCATCTAGGCGACAATGACAAAGGTTGGGCCGCAACTTAATACCAATCGGTGCGAGGCGAGATCGAAGGCGACGAAAAGGTCCATTCCGAACGCGGCATCCACCCGCGCATCGAACCACCAGCCACCACGGCGCAGACGGGTTTCAGCCGATAAAGCAATGACGCCATTGCGGGTAACCCGATGCACATCAACTGCCGCGACGCGAACCCCCGCGGTTTCGATGGTTCGCCCGCCTAACGTTTTTGAGGCGTCCGCGAATGAGTTAGTGCTTCAACAAATAAGCCTGTTCGGCGAAACCCAGGTCGGATATGCCCTGCACCACAATCTTCGACTCGCCGCTGGTGTATTCCGGCACGGCAATCACCAGGTTGGCGTGGCCGGTTTGGTCGGTGTGGGATTCGCCCAACTCCTCGTTCACCATACCGCGGCGCACGAGTTTGGCGCGCACATGGACATCGGCGACGGGATCGCCCGCGGTCACCATCTTGGCTTCGATTTTAAGGGTCGACTCAGCCATGGCACGCACGGTCGACAAACCGTTGATGATCAGCTTCAACTGGTCGGGCGGGGGCTCGGAATTGAGGTAATCCACGACCAACTCATCCAAATCACGGTTGGTCAAAACGTCCTCGGGGAAGGCGTCGGGGCCGTCGTAGTGGCCGGTTTTAATGGTGCGAATCACCCGCTTGTGCTGGTTTTCCAGCAACTCCATGATCTCGTCTTCACTGAGATCGGCCTTCTTCTTTTCGTAGGATGTCTGGTAGCTGTCCAAAATCTCGCCGCCGACATAAACCAGCGATTCGATCTTGGGGTTGCTGCGTCCTTTATCCTCAGTCTGAACATGATAGACTTTGGCTTTGTGCCTGACGTCGGTATTGAAGCCGGTAATCATAAGCGCCCACACCACCTACAAAAAGTTCACGGTCACCACGACCCATACGTTATCCAATTGAGCCCTTTAATGGTAAAGCAAAAAAACACAATTCGAAACCTTGAAATGCGGATCGCTTACAACGGCGCTCGCTTCCACGGATGGCAAATCCAACCGGACGTGCGCACGGTGCAGGGCGAGGTCGCGGCGGTACTGGCGCGCATTCTCAAACGCGAAACGGTGAAAACCGTTGGCAGTAGCCGCACCGACACGGGCGTCCACGCGCACGATCAACGCGTCGGCTTTGAAGTCGACATCCCCATTCCGCTCAGCGGCCTGCGCCACGCGCTCGAACGCTTACTCCCATCCGACATTCAGGTGCTCGGGCTGGTGGAACGGCCGCCCGGTTTCCAGGCGCGTTTTCACGCGCAAGGCAAACACTACGGTTATTGCATTCTCAACCCGCTGGGAATCGGCCGTTTACGCGCCTTTCAAAACCTGGCCTCGCCCTTTGTCGCCGATTTGGTGAGCGCCTGGGCGCAACCCCTGGATACCGACACAATGCACGAGGCGGCCCAAGCGCTGGTGGGCACGCGCTGTTTCAAAGCCATGCAATCGGCCAAGGACCAACGCCCCCATAGCGACACCACCATCTACAAAACCCGCGTGCGCCGCAAAGGTGCGCTGGTCTTTTTTGAAGTTGTCGGCAAACACTTTCTTTATTTAATGGTCCGCAACATGATCGGCAGCCTGATCCAGGTGGGCACCGGCGAATGGCGCGTCGACCAATTCGTTGATTACCTCAACAACGGGGACCGACGCTTGATGGGCGATACCGCGCCGGCACGGGGATTACACCTGTTCCACGTGTTCTACGAAAAGGAAGCCCTTGACTTCACCGCGGACGGGGACCGTTTCCTCGAGTTCCTGGGAAGTTGGCAACAGACCGACGCCTGGTCCCGCGGCGAAGGGGAAAGCTGAACAACCGCGTCAAAAGAAAGCCGATGACTGATGTAAAAAAATGATTTACCATTCATTTATTCATTCGCGGCGGGCACCCACGGCGAAACAGACCCGAACCACGAGCACCCCGCCCCAATTTCCGGTTGCTGCACCCTTTTGCAACCGTCACACCGCCGCAAGGCGTTTCTTGCAGCGCCTTTTCCGCGCCCATCATCGCTTTCCAGGGAGTCCCCCCACATGAGTTCCAAATACCCCCACCTGCTCGCGCCACTCGATCTCGGCTTCACCACCCTGCGTAACCGCGTCCTCATGGGTTCCATGCACACCGGTCTAGAGGATCGCGCCAAACACTATCCCAAACTGGCTCGCTATTTTGCGGAACGCGCCGCGGGCGGGGTTGGTTTGATCGTGACCGGCGGGATCGCCCCCAACCGCGTGGGTTGGCTGGCGCCGTTTTCCAGCAAAATGACCCGACGCGGTGAAATCGACCGTCACAAGTTGGTAACAGACGCGGTTCACAAGGAGGGCGGCAAAATCGCGATGCAAATTCTGCACGCGGGTCGCTACGGATACCACCCCCTCGCCGTCGCCCCCTCGGCGATCAAGTCGCCGATCAGCCCGTTCAAACCACGCGGCCTCAGCAGCCGCGGCGTCGAGGGCCAAATTAAGGATTTCGTGCGTTGCGCGACCTATGCCCGCGAGGCGGGTTACGACGGCGTCGAGGTCATGGGTTCCGAGGGTTACTTAATCAACCAATTTTTGGTCAAACGCACCAACCACCGCACGGACGAATGGGGCGGTAGCTACGAAAACCGCATGCGGTTCCCGGTGGAAATCGTGCGTCGCATGCGCGCGGCGGTCGGCAAAGATTTCATCATTATTTTCCGCCTCTCGATGTTGGACCTGGTCGAGGAAGGCAGTACCTGGGACGAAATTGTGACCTTGGCCAAGGCCATTGAAGGCGCCGGCGCCACGATCATCAACACCGGTATCGGTTGGCACGAGGCACGGATCCCCACCATCGCCACCATGGTCCCCCGCGCCATGTTCGCGCACGTTACCCAAAAAATGAAAAAAGAGGTATCGCTGCCGCTGGTCACCACCAACCGCATCAACATGCCGCAAGTCGCCGAGGACATTTTGGCGGCGGGCCAAGCGGATATGGTTTCCATGGCGCGCCCCCTGCTCGCGGATCCAGAGTTCGTCAAAAAAGCCGCGGAAAACCGCGTGGACGAAATCAACACCTGCATCGCCTGTAACCAGGCCTGTCTTGACCACGTGTTCCAAGCTAAGTTCGCCAGTTGCCTGGTCAACCCCCGCGCCTGTAACGAGGAAGATCTCAATTACACGCCGGCGAGCACGGCCAAAAAAGTTGCGGTCGTCGGCGCCGGCCCGGCCGGTTTGGCCGCGTCAACGGTGGCCGCCCTGCGTGGGCACCAGGTCGACCTGTACGAGGCAGACGGCGAAATCGGCGGTCAGTTCAACATGGCCAAACAGGTCCCCGGCAAAGAAGAGTTCCATGAAACGATTCGTTACTTTAAACGCCAAATCGAGCTGACCAAGGTCAACCTGCACCTCAACACCAAGGTCTCGGCGCAAGACTTGATCGACAAAAAATACGACGAGGTGATTCTCGCGACCGGGGTCAATCCACGCACGCCCGGCATCCCCGGCATCGACCACGCCAAGTCGCTGTCCTACATCGATGTTTTGCGGCACAAGACCGAGGTCGGCCAACGGGTCGCGATCATCGGCGCGGGCGGTATCGGCTTCGACGTGGCGGAATTCCTAGCCCACGAAGGCGAACACCAAGATCCCGACCCGGCGGTTTTTATGAAGGAATGGGGTATTGATCCCAATACGGAAGCCCGCGGCGGAATTGAAAACGTCCAACCGGTAAACCCGGTCTCGCCGCGCAAGCTCTACCTGCTGCAGCGGAAGAAAACCACGCCGGGCAAGGGTTTGGGAAAAACCACCGGCTGGATCCACCGCCGCTCCCTAAAGAAACGCCAGGTACAGATGATTGCAGGTGCGAGCTACGACCGCATCGACGACCAAGGCCTGCATATCACGGTCGACGACCACAGCCAATGCCTCGAGGTCGACCACGTGATCATCTGCGCGGGGCAAACCTCGAAGACTGAATTGGTAGAACCCCTCGAACAAGCGGGCGTGTCGGTTCACATCATCGGCGGCGCCAAGCTGGCGGCGGAACTGGACGCCAAACGCGCGATTGACGAAGGGAGTCGCCTCTCGGCAAAGCTCTAGAGTCTAAGATTAGAGGAATACCCGAACCATCTTCACAAAAAAAGCCGCGGCACATCACCGCGGCTTTTTTTATTTCAGGGTATCGGCTTCCTTACTTTAGATCGGAGGCAAAGACCTTTCTGAATTTTTCCATCTTGGGGGCAATCACCAACCGGCAGTAGGGCTGGTTGCCGTTGTTGGCGTAATATTCCTGGTGGTAATCCTCGGCCTCGTACATTTTGGTGTAGGCGCTGATTTCGGTCACGATGGGATCCTTGAAGGCACCCGCCTCGTTAAGCTCTTTTTTAATGCGGGTCACGGCCGCTTTCTGGTCGTCGTTGTGATAGAAAACCACGCTGCGGTACTGGGTCCCCACATCGTTACCTTGACGATTTAGAGTGGTGGGATCATGGGTTTTAAAGAACACTTCCAACAATTTTTCAAAGCTGATGACCGCGGGGTCATAGGTGATTTGGACGACTTCAGCATGGCCGGTTTTGCCGGTACAAATTTCTTTGTAGGTGGGGTTCGGTTTTTCGCCGCCGGCGTACCCGCTGACCACGGTCGAAACACCTTTTAATTCTTCAAAAACAGCCTCGACACACCAAAAACAGCCGGCACCAAAGGTTGCTTGTTCCATCTTACTCCCCTTCGAACTCTGATTAACGGGCTCCGCCGCGAACAAGAGGCTCCCGAAGACGCCTAAGACTAACCCAAAAAAGGCCGTTCGTTTTGCTGAAAAAGGGCGCATCACCCACCTCCCTGAACTTCATGGTGGTCCCGCGGTGCATCACGAGACAAGAAACGGCGCGACGGTCCCCCATCATTGAGACACCTTGGGCGCCTGACGCGCCCCCACCGTTTGCGTCGCGGCACGAAATGCCGATCTTCAGCCTAAACCGCGCGCCTCACCCATGCAAACCACCACAAATCAAAAATGATTCCCAAAAAAAAGAACCGGCGGCGGGAAAGTTGCTTTTCACGCCTCGAACACCGCGACCAACCAGCTGTTTTTAATACGCTTGTCCATGATGGCGTGGTTCGCCCGTCTTTTTTAAATTTCGACCACTACCCGTTCCTGGTGGTCACCGGGCGCGGCCAAGCACAAATCGCCGGTATCGGGCGCGGCCATATTGCCTCGTATCCGATGGGCCGTCCTGATCGCGACCGAGGTGAGATCCCCTTACAAACACGGCGGACCAGCGCGCGAAAACCGACCAAAACTTCGCGCTTATCAAACGAAGCGCGACAAATTTGCCGACTTTTTTACTTCGAGCCCTAAGTTTCGTTGCACGATTTCGTGGTGATGCGTTAGGCTAGGATGGTATTTAGCGTATTTTGTCCGTCCCATGCGTTCTGTTCGCTCCTGAACGGAAATGGATACCCCGCAACTGGATCGGTTACGCATGCCGTCCAGAAAGTCCAAAACGGCCGAAGCCGTTCCGTCGCGGCGCCATCAGACATCTGTCCGCCGGGCCTTGGGACTTTCATCGCGTTGCGGGTTTTTGAGAGGTTGTTTATGGATTGGACCCTTCAGGCCCCAGCCACGAAAAAATACCGTGCGTACGGCCGCAAGGACATCGATCAAATCGCCGGCTTGCAGCGATTACCCCAAGAACAGCGCGACATTCTGAAAGCTGTTTCTTACGTTTTACCTTTTCGGGTGAATAACTATGTCATTGATGAACTCATTGATTGGTCGCGCCTACCCGACGACCCCATGTACCAACTCACCTTTCCCCAGCCCGGCATGCTCTCCGAGGAGCACCTGAACCGCGTGCTGCCCCTGGTCCAAAACGGCGCCGACGACCGAACCATCATGGAAGTGGTTCGCCCGATTCAGATGGAATTGAACCCCCACCCCGCGGGCCAAAAGCAATGGAACGTCCCCAAAGATGCGGGCAACAGCATGCAAGGCCTGCAGCACAAATACCGTGAAACGGTCCTGTTCTTCCCGGCCCAAGGCCAAACCTGCCACGCGTACTGCACCTATTGTTTCCGCTGGGCGCAGTTTGTCGGCATCGACGATTTGAAGTTTGCCACCACTGAAGCACTAAAACTCGCCAACTACCTTAGGAAAAACCGGGAAGTCAGCGACGTATTGGTCACCGGCGGTGACCCCATGATCATGAAAACCAAGGTCCTGCGCCGCTACTTGGAGCCACTGCTCCAACCCGAAATGGACTCGGTACAATCGATTCGTATCGGGACCAAGGCGCCGGCCTACTGGCCGTTCCGTTTCACCCTGGACCGCGACGCGGACGACCTCATGCGCCTGTTCGAAGAAATCGTCGCCGCGGGCAAACACCTGGCGATCATGGCGCACTTCTCACATCCACGCGAGTTGGAAACCCCGGCCGCTCAGGACGCGTTGCGCCGTATTCGTTCCACCGGTGCGGTCATTCGCTGCCAGGCACCGCTCATTCGCCACGTGAACGACGATCCCCATGTATGGTCCACCATGTGGCGAACCCAGGTCAGCCAGGGCTGTATACCTTATTACATGTTTGTGGAACGCGATACCGGCCCCAAAAAATACTTTGAAGTGCCGCTCGCACGCGCCTTCCAGATCTTCACCGAAGCCTACAACAGCGTCTCCGGCTTGGCCCGGACCGTGCGCGGTCCGTCCATGTCGGCGCTGCCTGGAAAAGTGCTGGTCGACGGCGTCATTGACCTGCCGCAAGGTCGTTACTTCGTGTTGAAGTTCATCCAAGGTCGGAGTTCCGATTGGGTCAACAAACCCTTTTTGGCGGAATACGATCCCAAAGCCACCTGGCTGAACGACCTGAAGCCGGCCTTCGGCGAACAGGAATTTTTCTTTGAACCCGAGCTGGCCACGTTGAAACCACGCGGCTCAAGCTATGAAACAGCGGTCATGGCCGAGGGCTCGGCGGCACCCGCCTAAATCAAGCCCAACCTATTACCAAAAAGCCCCTCGCCATGAGGGGCTTTTTTTATGGGCAATATCCGCGAACCGCCAACAATCGAACAGCGGCGATAATCACAAGAGTGCAACCCGACAAGCGCCTGGCTTAAAAAAGTTAAACCGCACCGTCACAGCCGAAACCCCAGCAAATCCTTGGCGCTCACTCGCTTTTTCGCACCAAGAGGCAAGGAATTATTTTTCGGCTTTTTGGCGGACGACGCCGGCGAAGAGGATTTACGTAAGCGGCAGCCGCTTGGTGGAAAACCAAGACGCGTGCCGCCAACCGGCACACTGCCTCAACGAAAAGTCTGGAGCAACACAACTTGAAATCATTTTTGTTCACCGCCGTGATCAGCTTTATGTCCCTTTGTTTCACCCCGCTCTTTGCCGACGATTTGACAGCGACCTATGGCAACCGTTTGGTAAGTGCCCACGTTCACCAAATTACCGAAAACGGCGTGGTTCGCAACGACGCCAAAATGGGAACCTACGCCTTTGACGGCGCCGGCAATGTTTCTTTTATTGGTTTTGAAATCTACCCTTCTTCGTCCTATACCAACACCCGTACAGGCGGCCTCCATCCCAACGTGGCCATCCAAGATTTATACAGCGATGTTGAGGCGCACCCACTCACCCAACTCTGCGAGGAAAGCGATCTCGGTAAAATTTGGATTCCCACGCTGAATTACGTCAACCAAACCGGTACCTACCAGTATAAATGGGGCGCGATCCACATCACGCTCGACGGCGCCACCACCGTCTGGCAGCTTGCCGGCGACGCAAGCGACGGCGAACGCTGGAACCAGGTGTCGGCAGCGAGTCAAACCCTGGCGAAACGCATCAACCGCGCCCAAGGTTATGCCTACTTCACCGACGGTCTGGGTTCTTATCCATTCGATTTTGACACCGCTTTCGACCAAGGTTCGTGGAACAATAGCGCTTCGGCATATGTAGGGCGCAAGTACAGCAACGATGTTCCCGCGCCCGCGACCCACGCCGGTCAATGGCTCGGCGACGCGGGTTACCATAAATTACGCGGTATCCAGTTCACCAACGAAAGTTACGACGGTTCGATCATCAACCCTAGCATTTACGGCTTCATCTACTACTACAACCTGAACAATCCCGTCGATTACCAGCGCGCGGTCGCGCAGCATAGCATCAACGGCGTTTCCTACTTAAAACCCAATCAAGGCGCCATGATCCAACATACCTTGCTGTTTAACCGCTACGTCGCCTTCCCGACGATGTTCTTCCAAACCGTTGCCAACATCAAACACTACGCACCCAAAAACCCCTATGCCGGCGAAAGTCAGACGGCGTTTGATTCGCGCCGCTGCTTCACCGAGTCCGACTCCATTTATACCCAGGGTCACCTGCTCATCCACTTTGGCGCGTGGAACAACGGCCGCATGTCGCACTTGGTCTCCCTGGAGGTGTCCAAAAACAGTACCGGTTACCCCATCATTGGCCTCGGCCACGCCAAGGGCCAATTCCGCTAGCCCATAAACCGTGCCTCGAAGGACGGCGCCGAAGTAAAGAAGGGTCGCACCACACCGGTGCGACCCTTTTTTGGTTGGCCTGAGACCGGGGCTCGAGCAACCTTGAGCACTCGGTCAGTCGGATACCTGAGTTTAGTTTCGCGGCGGGTAGGTGCCTTCAAGCGCAATGCAGTAATTGAGGATCAGGGTAGGTTGTAGGTTGTTGTGCGATTGGTTACCGCCTTTGCTATCACAAGTCGCGTCAGCCATGGTCACTAAATTATCGGCCGGCCCGTAAACATCCATACCAAGAGTTCGGCCCGATCCCGAGATCGGCTCTGAATGAGCCTGGAAACTCCCGCCGATGTTGACAAGTCCCGTCGCGGGATCTTGCGAAACCTTCACCATATGGGTGTGGGCCGCTAATTCCGGCAGCGTGATGGTTACCGTCTCTACCCCGGCTTTATAACCGAGACCGTAACCACTCCCCCGGTGAACCGGCGTACGTCCTCTTAGGTCGGGAACCCCAAAATCGGTAGTCCCGTTGCCACCATAGTTCGTGCCAAGCAGGGAATAGAGGGTTGGATTTTGGGTAATGGGGATGGTTTGCCCGTCGCAAAAAGCCCATTTTGCCGGGGGAAAGTTAAAGCCGAACGTTCTGATTTCGCCAATAAATGGTTCTCCCATGAGTAACTCCTTCTGGGAACGCGGTTTTTGTCCATGATCCGCGTGTTTCTGAATGACTAACTGCGAGAAGGAAAAATACCGTCGAGTGCAATACAGTAGGTCAAGGTGTTAAACGGCTGACGGTTCTCGTGACCCAACGACTGACCCGCGGTACGCATATAGGCCGCAGCCCCGTGCGTCAGGGAAGCCCCTACATTTCCGGGGATATAGGTGAACGAACCCGTCTTATTTTCGTCTTGGGCGAGGCCTGGCACATTTCCGGCCGGGGTGTCGACTTCCGAAAGCTCCAGCTCGGTGGAAATCGTGTGTTGGTGGCTGGGAAGCTCGTTGGCATAAAGCTGGACGTCATTTTGACCAAAAGAGACACCGATCACCGCCGGAGAGAGACCGGGGCCGGTACCTGAATGCATCGCGGTGCGCCCCATCAAGTTCGGCACCGCAAAATTGCTAAAACCGTTGCCGCCGTAGATCGTGCTAATCACGGCAAACAAGATGGAGTTTTGGTTAATCGGCAAAAGTTGTCCATCGCAATAAGCCCAATCCCGCGGGGCATAGGTGTAGGGAAAACAACGAATCTCACCAACATAAGGCTCAGACATGATGACCTCCTAAGAACGGCTGGGATACGTACCCGTCAGGGCAATGATGTAGTTAATAACGGTGTAGGGCATCATGTTGTAGTGACCGGCATCGTCACCGGTCACTTCGACGGCGTCTTGAGCCAAAGGCTTGAGCGCACTGGCGGTGGCGGCCGCTTCGTAAAACACGCTGCCCGCCCCAACTTTGGCCATCACATTGCTTTTCGGGTCCTGACTGTTCGCTAGGTTGTTGGAACCCTGAAGGGGGTGACTGTGGCTTGGAATTTGGTCAAGCTTCAACGAAATACGTTCGTAGCCGAAGGCTTGGCCAACCGAACGCGGGGTCAATCCGGGGCCTGTGCCTCGACCCGCGGCGATGCGCCCGCGCAAGTCAGGAAGCGCAAAAGTCACGCGACCGTCGCCGCCGTACTGGGTGCCCAAAAGCGAGAAAAGGGCATCGTAGTTTGATATGGTGAGAAGTTGGCCGTCGCAAAGGGCCCAACCCACGGGCGCATAGTTGCCCCCAAAAATCCGTATCTCTCCCATGAATCGTTCTGACATATTGGGTCTACTCCTTAAAAGGTTTCTTCATTCCTCGGTTAGACAAAGGGGTAGATGATCGATTCGGCTTTGGTGTTTGCGATCTAGAAACCGCGCAACGGTGATTCATCAGTTCGCGTGAGCCATTCGATCAAACGTTGAATAGGGGCGAAGAAAAGTTACGCCGACAGCGAACCATCCATGCGCCGGCCACGGCAAAACAAAAAACCCGGTCGCGGCGGGCATGTGGTGCGGCGGCCATGTCTGTTCAAACGCGCACGGCGTCGTTGAAAACGCAGGATCACCACGGAACCCACAGGGATCGCGATGGATCGCAGAGGGATGCCGGGTGATGGGTTGTGTTGGTGGGGGAGTATTGTTAGAAAACACGGCAATTATACCACGCACGATTTTTCTAACAGCTGGTTCTTTCGGAAAAAAGTGTTTATTGGTTTTTCACGTGGATGTCCGAATCTTTATGAATCCACGGATAACTATCGGCAAATCACACCTTAACGTTTCTTCGGGTCAAGGAACACACCGACACGCCGGTCGAAGCAAAGTCACTTTTCCAAAAAAACACCCGGGAGCCATGCCGACGATTCCCGGCGCAGATGGAGATCCATCTCGCACACCCTTGGGTACCATCCACCGATACTTCTCAGGCGGGCGTAAACCGAAAACCTCCCTTTTACGCATGATCTGATGGCGATCACCGAACCAAGGGAGGTCCAAGGTGCCGAACAACGCGAACCCCGAACAAGCACTGATCTATCTCGCCCGCCTTCGCGGCGCAATCCGGCACCTCCACCGTGATCAACAGCTCAAAACCGAGGATTATCAACGCTGGGTCGCGCAACTCGATCAGGCCGACGACGCATCGCTAAGCCAACTCGCGCCGCTGGAACTCGAGCAACTGCTTGCTTCGCCGGTAATACCGCCCCTTTCGCTTGACCTCATGCCCCTGGTTGCGATTCAAAAAAAGGCGCGCGTCACAACCTGGATCCAACGTCACCATCAAACCCGCCGGGCAGGCGAAACCACCATGGCGGCAGGCGACCTTTTTCCCGAACAGCCCAACGCCCTTTTGCCGATCACCTTCTTTGATTGGCGTGCGGCGCAAAGCCGGCTTAAACAGTTGTGCGATGCGCTAAAAAATGGGCCGGACGTTGACCGCATCGACACCGAGGCCCGCGCTTTTTTTGAGGACGTTGCACCATGGCGTGCATGCACTCCCGCGCCCCTCGTCAAACAATCCATGATTGAGGCCTTTCTGGCCGCGACCTCCCTGCCTCAAGAAACCCAAGCCGACCTTCGTGAGGCGCTCATCGTTCGAGACGCCGGCGGCCCCGCGTTCGAAGCGCCACCGCCACAAACCACCCTCGCTATATTGAGCCGACGCCTGCCCGGCCAGGCATCGCTGCTTCGCCAATGGATGCAGGCACAAACCTGGGACGGACCGGAACGCGCCCAACTCGCGGCACGCCTGGGTATGGATCCAGTTGCGCAAGCCGATGAAATCAACCACGCCCTCATCGAGGCCATGAAGGGTGACGAAGAGGGCCGTAGCGCATTCATCGCGACCTGGGCTGCAGCATCCTTACCGCTGCGGTTGTTACAGGTGTATGTCGAAGAATCGGACCCGACCCGCCGTGAACGGCTGCAGCATGCCCTGGCAGCATGGCGGTCACTTGCCGGCCCCAAACCCATCGCATCCGATCCCCTACCGCTTGCGGCTCAATCGGCAATCGGGGGTTCGGGCGAAACCGAGATCATTGACCCTTTTTTCGACCAAGACAAAGACGAACTCGAGGATCTTGAAGCCTTGCGCGCGCCGGTTCGTCAACGGGACATCGAAGACACGGTTGTGGAAACCACAAGTACCTGGAACCTTTACCTGCGCCCTTTTCTCTCTGAAAACTGGCTCGGTTTGGTCGGGGCAGTCTCGCTCACGGCCGCCTGGATCTTCCTCTCCATGTGGCTGTGGGAAAAAGCGGTGGCGTTCCGCGTCCTCGCGGGCACGGTTCCCATCGCGATCGCCACGCTGAGCAGTGCCTGGATCACGGGTTTTCTCGCCAAACGCGAGGTCCACGGAACCTCGCCGCGCGCTACCGCGCTCTTGGCCGCCATCACCTTTTTGATGGCGCCCTTTTACCCACTCCTCAGTGCCGGGCTCACCGCCTCAAGCGAAGCCGGTAACATCCTGGGTTTCGGTCTCGGCCTGGGTTTCCTCGCCACCCTTCCGTTCATTGGGAAACGCATCGCCAAACCCTTCGGCACAGCACCGGTCGCTTACCTGCTCGCCGCCTCCGCCATCGCCTTGGTTCCCGGACCGTGCGCGCGCTGGGCGCCGACGTTTCTGGAGTTTGTCTTGCAGGTTTTGCCGATTGCGCTAACCGGCCTGGTGACTGCCGCGGCGAAGAAAAGTGCGCGGGCGGCGCCCGAAGACTTCGGCTATAACTGGATGATGCACGTCGGCCACGCGCTGCTTTCCACGGCCTTGGCCATGATCTTCTTCCGCGTCCCCCCGCAACTTGAAATGCTCGCGTTGCTGTTGCCCTTCATCGCCCTCGCACTAACAACCTTCCGCGAGCAGGCCCCCACCCGCTTGATCGCGGGCGCCACCCTCGGCCTACTCGGCAACCTCATCGCGCTCAGCCTGCAGCCGGAATGGCTGTGCCTGAGTCTGACACTGGGTGGCTTGGCTTGGTTCCGCGAGGCGCGTCACGCCGCCCGCCCCATCGCCCGAGAAATCGCGGCGCTGCACCTCTGCTTGTGGATTCCCGCCCTGGGCAATGCACTCGGCCTCACCTGGCCGCAAGCAGCACTGCTGATCATCCCTGGTTTTTTTGCGGGGCTTGCCCTGGAGCGCCGCCTCCAACAAGGCCCGCTACGCTTGATTTCGCTCGGCCTGGTCGGTGTCCCCATCCCGCTTACCCTGCTCTCGCTCCATCAGAACACCGCCCTTTTCCTTTACGCTACGCCGATCAGCCTGCTCTTTACTTGGTTTTGGGGCCATAGCCGCTTCCAGAACACCGATGAAAAAGGGCCGTGGCTTTGCCAACAAATCATGGTGCCCATTAGCCTGGCGGCCCTGCTGATAACCCCCCTGGAGGCGGCATACCATCCGCTCCTGTGGCCTGCCGCGGCAGCACTGCCGGCGCTGCTATGGCCGCTCTGGTCCCGTTGGGAGCGCGCGGTCTGGCTCCCACGTCAACGCGCGCTGCTGCGGTTGCTGTGGTTGATCCCCCTGACAACCGCGCTCGTTTGGGGCCTTTTCCAGGCACCTTCATTCAACCTGTTCGGTTTGATTTGCCTCGTTACCGCGGCGGCAACCGGCGCGGTAACGGGCTTCAGCGCCGCCCGCCAAAGTCAATCGCCACTCCCCGCCTGGGCGGCCTTTGCCGGCTGCGCCCTGGTCGCCGAATGGTTGCGCCGAGGCTTGGGCTTGGGCCCCATGGGCGGCTTACCCCCGGCCCTTGCCGCGGCCGGCCTGTATGGACTCGCACAAGCGGTTCGAACCACCACTTTCGGCAAAACAGCGCCGACCGAAACCTTTTCGTTTTCGCTCCCGTGGCAAGCCACATCGTGGCTGCCACACACCCTCCTTGGCGCGGCCGGGGTTTTACTCCTACCCGCAACCGGCCGCGCCTTTTTTTATCTGGGGAACCTCGCGGAGACGCTGCCCAATCTGCTCGCGTTGTCCCTGGTCTGTGGGGTGCTTTACGCCGCGGCCCACACCGAACGCAAACCCAAGCTCGGTTACGCGGCCCACGCCTACACCCTCGCCCTGACCCTCATTCTTTTGGTGTACCTGCCGGAATACCGCGGCTTCGTCATCCTCGCCTGTTCGGCGCTATTCCAAGTCGGCGCCGGCTGGGTCGCGCGCCGCCGCGACCGCTTCAAAACCACCTTAATCCCGCTCCTTTTCCCCCTGGCCCCGACGCTTGCAACCCTGACGATTCCGTTAATCGCGGGATCGGTGGCCCATGCCTGGCACGGTGATCTTCCAGCGGTGCTGCTGCTTATCGCGGCCCTCTTCTTTTTCACGCACGCGTTCCGCGACAACCGATTGCATCACCTTTACGATCACACCGTCCTTGGCTTGGCTTTCCTTTTTTGGGTTCGCCTGACGACCAGCGATGCGTGGCTCGCGTTTTTCCCCTGGACGGCCGGCCCCCTGCTGCTTCCCCTCTTCACACTGATCAGCTTTATCGCGGTGCTCCATTTCCTCCGCCCAATCAGCATGCGCCACCCGGCGCTTTGTCCCGCGAATTACCGCGCCGCGCTTAACCTGTGGCGACCCGCGGCGCCCCTCATCGCCGCCGCCCTGCTCCTGAGCCAACCTTTTGTCATGGTTGATACACCCCTCCCCCTCTGGTCCGCGCTCTGGCTCTGGGTCCTTCTGTGGGACGACTTCCGCACGCCGTCAGGCACTCCCCAACTGCCGGAACGCCGGATATTTCGCGAATTCTTCGGGTTTACCCGCGTTTTGGTTCTTTGTTTCCTGGGCTACCGCATCAGCAACGATCCCTTCATCGGCTTCACCCTCGGTCCCTGGCTTTTTGCCGCGAGCGAATGGATGCGACACCGGGTCTTGCAAAAACAAGCCAACCAAACCCCGGCGCCCGATCCCCTCCTGCAGGACCGTGTTTTACGGAACCTTTTTCCCATCATGCTCGGCTGCCATTTGTGGTTTTGGATCGTTGCCCTACAAACCTCGCGGGCTCAGCCGCTTGCCTTACTCCCACTCTACGGCTTGCTCCCCCTGGTATTCCTTACCGCCGATCGGCTGGCGAGCCGGGCACTTTTCACCCTGGGTCTGCTGGGTTTCGCCTACGCCAACATCGCGGCGGCGGTTCAACTCCAACCCATCCACTTTCCGAATTTGTCAAGCGGGCACCTTTTGACAGTCGCCCTGGTTATGACCCTAACGGCTTTGGGCCTGGCCGCCCGACTGCTGCACAAGGAGGCCCGTTCATGAACCAAGCGCCCACCGTTCCGGGATCCCCCGATCTGCACAACCTCTTGCAGCGTGCCCTCACCCTTTGCGGCTTGCTGATTTTGCCATTGTGCTTCGCCGACCTGCTCCTCAACGGAACCCCGAACCAAATCCTTCGCGGCGACCGGCTCCTCGGCCTGGGCTCGACCTTGACAACGTGGGTTGTGTTGCGGCTGAGCCTCCCGCGCACATCGAAAACGGCCGGCTTCCTCCGACACGCGGTCGCCACCCTTTGTCTTTGGAACCTCGGCCTGTTCTTGCTGCCCGGGGAATCCACCTGGTTTTATGTGTTGGTCACCCCGGCTTGTGTGTTTTTGTTGCTGAGCGAACGTCACTCCAAGGTCGCGGCAAGCCAAGGTGACCGGTTTGCCGCGGTCGCCGTATTCGCTTGGGTTTTGGCCGTGTTCGCCGCGGACGCCGTTTGCCGCCTATGGCTCGGCGCACGTTTCATCAAAGCAAGCCCCTTTGCCCACGACACACCCGTGGTTCTGTTGTGTGGCTTGGGCCTGCTCCGCCTCGCGGGTCGCCTGGGTCGCGTCGGCGTCGCCCGCATTTCTCACGAGGATTCGTCGCGAGAAGCTGAAAGCCTTGTGAGTACGAAGATTACGACCAAGCGCAAACGGAGCGGGGCCGACCTTCGGCGTAGCAGCGCTACGTCGAGTATTGCTCGACAGAGTAAAGCGGATGGCCGCCCCCCTCGTAATCGCATGGGTTTCATGCTTCGCAGCAGAATTCCTTGTGAGAAATGCGGGCTAGCCCTGCTGGGTAGCGCGCTGGTGGGTTTGGCCGCACTGCTCACCGCGGTTTCGCTGTCCGGCGGTGTGCTCTCCGCGCCCATCACCACACTCCTGGTGGTGGTGATCTTACACGCCCTGACGGCGCCGCTATTGTGGCCCGAAACACCGCCGTCCTGGTTCACCAGGTTCACCCATCTCAACCATAACGAAGCGATTCGTTTCCGAGGCCTGCTCTACGGCCTGCTCAATACGGTTCTCCAAAGCGCCGCGGTTTTGATTTTGGTCAAGGGCGCCCCCGATCCGCTTAACGCCCCAATCTTGGTTCTGATCGCGGTGGGTTGGCTACACGCCTACCGCCACCTTTCCCTGGCCGCGGCCGTATCCCAAACGGCGCTCTTTTTGTTCCCCGCGGGTCTCTGGCTTTTTCCCACAATCCCCATCACGCTGCTTTTCCTCGCTTGGTGCGTCCTGCTGGGCACCTGCCTCGCGGTACGCCGCCACCCCCGCCCGGAGATCCGACGACGTCTGGTCAACCCGGTGATCAGTTTGGTCTTCACCACGGCCTTCATCCATTTGACGGTAACGTCGTTCCCATCGCCGACGGCGCTGTGGATTGGCGCGGTTTTCGGGATGATGTGGTTGGCGTTACCCGAACGCCCCTTCGCCACAATCCCCTTGCGATTCAGTCTCCAGAGCTGGACTTTGATCACCTGGTTCGCGGTTAGCTGTCTGTTCCGCGGCTTTAACGCGGACCAGCTTATGCCTTGGTCCATGGCACTCGCGTTGCCACTGTTGCTGTTGTTGGTCCCCGCGCCCCCGCGTTTCGCGGCCTTAGGCGCCGAGGCCGGTCGCGCCGGCTTCGGCCTCGCGGCAACCGCGCTCCTCATTGCCGCGGCAGCTTTCGTGCTGCAACCCCATCGGTTTGAAGCCCGCCTCCTCCCCTTGCTGCTGCTGTTAACGGTGCCTGCCATCGCCGTCGCCTTTTTCCTAGGCCGCGCGATGGAAGAACAGGGTCGTTGGCAGCGAGCCGCCGCCTGGGCGACGGAGATCAGTTTGTGGCTGCTGTTCGGCGCCGTTCGCCGCTACCTGGATGTGCAGCAGCTTCTCGCGCTCGGCACCCCGCTCGACGCCTACCTGTTACTCGGGATCGGCGCGGTTGCGGCGGGCATTCGCGAGGTGTTGCAGCGCCAAAAACACGCCTTGCGCGGCACCCTGCAACGGGCCGCCCACCTCTATGCCTTGCTCGGCTGGGTGGTGGTGATGTGGATGGGTTTCACCCAGGACGCGTGGCACCACGGCGCCATGGTTTCCCTCCTGCTCGCGGGCATGTACTTCGCCTACGCACGCACCCAACACCGTCGTTTGATCCTGGCGGCGGCGGGTTTCGCCAACCTCGGCCTGGGTATCTTCCTCTCCAATCAAGGCATGCATCACGCACTATTTTTTGTGGTTCCCGCGGCCGTCACGGTCCTCGCGCTCACCCAAGTGCTGCGCGACGAACTCGACGAAAACCAGGTCAAACTGATTCGCCTGATCACCTGCTTGGTGTTGTTGTGCACCTCGGCCTTTTTCAACCTAATCGACTTCCGCGATTCGCCGTGGTTCCCCGTCAGCGCCGCAATCATCGCCGCGCTGGGTGTGGTTGCCGGCATTAGCCTGCGCATCCGCATCTACCTCTACCTAGGGGTGGGCTTTTTCATGCTCAACATCGTCACCACCCTGGTCCATATGGTGATGCTGCAACCACCCGATGCCGTCAAGTTGGCGGTCGGCATGGTGTTCCTGGGCTTGGGTTGCCTGTTCACCGGCAGTTTCCTGCTATTCCAAATGAAACGCCGCGAACTCCTGCGCCGCTACCAAGCCCTGCGCCTGGAACTGTCCGGCTGGGAATAACCCCGGTTATCGATTCACCCCGATAAGCCGGTCTTCCTTGGGCGCGAAAACCTTTGTCCAAAGCAGTGCAAACCTTGAGTAGCTCGAAACTTGGGTTTCCAAATGCTACAATGATGTTTCCCACGGATAACCCTCTAAGGAAGAAGCATGAGCGGAGCAGACGCGGACAAACCGCCCGTCATCGGCTCGCGCGTCGGCCCCTATCGCATTGTGCGCGAATTGGGCTCGGGCGGCATGGGTGCTGTTTATTTGGCCGAACGCGAGGACGCCGTCGTGCACATGCAGGTCTGCGTCAAGCTCCTTCACGCCCATCGCACCACCCCCGACCTGCTCAACCGTTTCCAGCAGGAACGCCAACTCATGGCCAACCTCAACCATCCCCACATCGCCACGCTCTACGACGCGGGCCAAACCGAGGACGGCCGCCCTTACATCATCATGGAGTACATTGAGGGACAACACATCGACACCTGGTACCGGGAAACCCGCCCCGAACCCCCCGTCCTACTTGAAACCTTCCATAAGGTTGCCGAGGCCGTCGGCGCCGCCCACGCTCAAGGCGTGATTCACCGTGACATCAAACCTCAAAACATTCTGGTGACCCGCCAAAACATTCCCAAGTTGCTTGACTTTGGTATCGCCCAACTCGCCGACACCCCCGCCGCGGCAACGCTTCAAACCCATTGTTTCGGACCCATGACCCCGGCTTATGCGGCACCGGAACAGCTTCAGGGTCTTGCCGTCTACCCCACCACCGACATTTACGCGCTCGGTCTGGTCCTCTTGCAACTGCTCAGCGGAAAAACACCGTACGAACTAGGGTGCAGCCCGCGCGAAGCCGTCGACCACCTCGCGCAGGGCCGTTGGCGGCAAGCCATGCCCCCCAATGGAAAAGACGCCTTGGACATGATTGCCCAGGCCTTATTCCCAACCGTGGATTCAGGCGCGGCCGGCCCATCGCAAACCCACACCGCCGGCACCTCCGAAACCGAAACCAAGGCCGAAAAAACCGATTCGTCGGATCACGCCTTCCCCGCGGCGCTCGCTTACGTCCTGCGTCGCTGTCTCGCCGAATGGGGCCACGCCCGGTTTGTGGACGGCAACAATTTGGCCACCGCGCTGAAGCAATTACAAACCCAGTTACTGCAAAAAGGTGGTCTGGCAACAACACCGGGAAAAACCTTGGACGCGGTCTTTTGGTTCCACGAACGAGATGCTCAATCGGTGGCACGCATCGCCGAACAGCTCAGAACACGGGGGGTAGCGCGGATTTGGCCCTCACCCAAAGAATCGGCGGGCGGCACGCCCAGCAACCGTGCTTGGGAAAACGCGATGGCCAAAAGTCAGGCCTGTGTGATTTGCCTGGGGCCGGGATCGCACACACCGTGGCAAGCCCAGCCCGCTTTACGCGACGCCCTCGCGTTTTACGCCCACGAACTGTTCCTTGTCCCCCTGCTCCTGCCGGGAGCCGCATTTCCAAGGAAGCAGAGTGCGTTGCCTGGATTTTTGCGGGACAGGCAATGGTTGCGTGCCGGCGATGCCGGTGAAAGAAACTTGGACGCGTTGGTCGCCGCCGTACGCGGCGGAAAACCGGCCCCGACGGCGGCGCGACAACCAACCGGGATTTGCCCTTTTCGCGGCTTGGAGGTCTTTCGCGAGGAAGATCAGCATCTCTTCTTTGGCCGCGAGGCCGTCAGCCAACAAGTCTTCGAGCACCTCGTCGCACAAGGTTTTTCGGCCGTGATCGGTCCATCTGGGAGCGGCAAGTCCTCGATTATCCAAGCCGGGGTGGTCCCCTTGCTGCGCGAAACCGACACCACAATTATGATGACCGCACCCGGCGCATCGCCCCTTGCTGAAATCGCTTTTGGTTTTAGTGCGCACCTCCGTGACTTGGGCAAATCCGCCCCAGTTGAACCGCTGCACCAACGCCTTTGCGCCTCCCCGGAAGCCTTGTTTTCCATCACCCGCGAAATACTTACCGCGAGCGGCAATTCCCGATTCTGCCTGGTCATCGACCAATTCGAAGAATTGTTCACGCTGGCGGCACCAGAAGAGACAGGTGCATTTTGCGAGGCCCTTTGCCAAGCCGTCGCCAAACCCGAGGGCGGCTTTCAGGTCTTGCTCACCATGCGCGCCGATTTTTTGGGCAAATGCGCCGCCTACCCGGACCTCAACAAATACGTTGTCGAGCACCTGATCCAAGTCGAAACCATGCATCGGAACGACCTCATCCGTGCGATTGAGGAACCCGCCCGCCTGGGCGGCTTGCAATTGGAGACCGGTTTGTTGGACCACATGCTCGACGACCTCACCGGCGCCTCTGGAGAGTTGCCACTGCTGGAACATGCATTGTTGGAACTGTTTGAGCGACACGAGGACGGTTTACTTACCTGGTCGGCCTATCAGGCCGTCGGCGGGATCGCGGGCGCACTGGCACGCAGGGCGGAACAGGCCTTCGCCGCCCTATCCCCCGAAGCACAACAGGGCCTGCGCAAAATGTTCACCCTCTGCTTGGTCCACCCCGGCGAAGGCGCCGAGGATACCCGTCGCCGCGCCACCCGCGCCGAATTAATCGCGGTCGGCGGCGCCGGCGCGGAAACCCTGATCGACCGCTGGACGGCCGCCCGGCTGCTGTCCGGTACCCACGACGCCACCCGTGACATAACACTGGTCGATGTCGCCCACGAGGCCCTCATCCGCAATTGGCGCCGTATCGGCGAATGGATGACGGAAGATCGCGAAACGGCGCGTCTGTTCAACCGATTGCGCCACGCCGCTGCTGAATGGGACGCGGTCGGGCGCGACGACGACCACCTTTGGCGCGGTGGTCTGCTGCTCCCCATGCGTGACTTAGCCACGAGTCACGGCGATCTGTTCGGGCCGATCGAAACGGCGTTTGTCAAGCGGTCAATTCAAGCCGAAGCCCAAGAAAACCAATGGAAACGCCTGCGGTGGATGATGATGAGTGGTTTGGGTTTGGCGAGCACGGTCCTGGCCGTTTTTGCATTTTGGCTTTTTTTCAAGTCACAGCGATCAGAAGGCGACGCCTTAGCCGCCAAAGAACGCGCGGAGTGGGCACACACCCAGGCCTTGATGGAGAAACAGCGGGCGGAGGAGCAAACGCTGACGAGTCACTACCACCTGGCCCTGGCGTTTAATGAAAAAGCGGGCATCGCCTTGGAAGACGGGCACACGATGGAAGCTTGGCTGTATACACTGGCCGCGCTCAGCCAAGAAATCCCGAGCCACCAAACCCTTCCCGAACCGGTCGGCCGCTTCGGCGACCCGCGTTTGGCAACCAACAATCCACTGCTGTGGACCACCCCGGCGGCACCGCCTTTGGCCAAGGTCGCGGCCGATTCGGCCGGACGGGATTTGGCATTGGCCGACCGACAAGGTTTTATTCGCTTGATGGACCGCCGCACGGGTCGCCAACGCGCCTTGCTTGACCAAGCGCATCACGGCATCTCGGTGTTAGCCTTTAGCCCCGGCGGCACCACCTTGGTTGCGGGTTCACCCCATGGCGAGCTGTACTTCTGGCACCCGGACCAAAACGGCATCCACCTCTTTCCCGGTCGTCACGAGGGCCGGGTTACCGCGCAGGCCTTCACGGAGGACGGGCGCCGGCTCGCCTCCGGCGATGAATTAGGCACCATTTTGATCCACAACGTGGGTGAAAACATCCTCCAACGACGCTATCAAGCCCAGGGTCCCATCAACCTGCTCTTGATCACCAAAAGCAGCCTGTTTTTCACAAACAAGGCCGGCGAACTGCTTCACCTCAACCAAAACGCGCCGGAAACCCAAGAACCGAAAGGCCTGAAACGACCGGGTTCGGCGCCGGTCGTCGGCCTTGCCCGCAACAAACACGGCGGTGTGTTAAGTGTCGATAAACACGGAGGCCTCGCCCATTACAGCGCCGCGGGAACCCTGCAAAAAACCCAACAGCTCAACTCCTCGGTGACATCCACCGTCACCACGGGCTCGGGCCGGTTGATGGCTATGGGAGACGGCCCGGCGGGCCCCTGGCTGTGGGACGGTCGCACGGGTGAGACACGCCCCGTGACCGTCCCCCACGGTCTACAGCCGGCGGCGTGGCGCGACAACACCCTGATCGGGCTTGACGAAGACGGGCGCTTGCACCAGATCGATGCCGACGGAAAAGAGGTCACGACCTTGATCGGCTTCACCGACACGGTTTGGGGTGTCGCCATTTCGCCGGACGGCGCCACCTTGGCCGGCGCATCTTGGGATAAAACCCTGATCCTGTTCGACCTAAAAAGCGGCCGCCAACGCGCGATCCTGCGCGGCCATAGCTCCCACGTGGTTGGGGTTGCCTTCTCCCCCGACGGTACCCGCCTCGCCTCCGCCTCCGCCGATCACACGGTGCGCCTGTGGGATATCACAACACCGGGAAGCCAAACAGCGCCGGTCGTCCTTCAGGGCCACACGGGCGCGGTGATCGAAGTGGCTTTTTCACCCGACGGCACCCGCCTCGCAAGTGCATCACGCGATCACACCATTCGTCTCTGGGATCCAAGGGTTCCCGCCGAACGCGCCGCACGCGGGGTCTTGCGCGGTCACCAAGGTCCGGTGGTCGGCCTCGCTTACGCCGTGGACGGTACCCGGCTGGCTTCAGCCTCCGCCGATCACAGCGTCCGCCTTTGGGATGCCGCCGCGCCCGCCGAGCACGCGGCACGCCAGGTGTTTAAAGGTCATACCTCGAGCGTGGTCGACGTCGCCTTTGCCCCGGACGGCCATCGGATGGCCTCGGTTTCGGCCGATCAAACCATTCGCCTCTGGGACACGCGTCGCCGCGCGGAACGCGCCCTACAGGCGGTGTTCGAGGGCCATCACGCCGGTGTATATGGGATCGCTTTTTCCCCCGACGGCAGCCTGCTCGCCTCCGCTTCCGCCGATCAAACCATTCGCCTTTGGGACCCGGACGCCCCCGCGGCCCAAGCGGCGGTCGCGGTTTTGTACGGGCACGGCGGCAGCGTTTACGAGGTTGCCTTCTCGCCGGACGGCGCCCGCCTCGCCTCAGCCTCCGCCGACCATACGCTGCGCTTATGGGATACGGCGCCCACCGCGGTTCGCAACGAGCAGGCGGTACTAGGCGGACACGAGGCAAGTGTCTATGGAACCGCGTTCTCGCCCCGGGGCAACCAACTGGCCTCCGGTTCAGCCGACCAAAAAATTCGGATTTGGGACCTCGACCTGGCCGCTGACACCAGACCGCGGTTGCTGCGGGGCCACAAAGCAGAGGTTTGGGGCCTTGAATTTTCACCCGACGGCACGCGGCTCGCCTCAGGCTCCGACGACACCACGGTGCGCGTGTGGGACCTCACCACGCCGCCGGAACATGGGAAACACCAGGTTCTGCGTGGGCATACATCCAGCGTCTACACGGTCGCCTTCTCACCCGATGGTACCCAGCTCGCTTCCGCCTCAGAGGATCACACGGTTCGCATTTGGAATTTGGCCGAACCGGAAGCAGCCGCGAAGGTCCTGCGCGGGCATTCCGATTCCGTGGCGGGTGTCGCCTATTCGCCGAGCGGTCGTTTGCTTGCCACGGCTTCCAGTGACCATACGGTCCAACTTTGGGACGTCGCCGCACTGGCCGGAACCAACGAACCGAGCGTCTTACGCGGCCACAGCGCCAGTGTTTACGGGGTGGCTTTTTCTCCAGACGGCACGCGTCTGGCCTCGGCTTCCGCGGATCAAACCATCCGCCTTTGGGATCCCACCGCCACCCCGGACCGGGCGGAACGCGCGGTCCTGCGCGGACACACGGCCAACGCCTACGGGGTGGCCTTTTCGCCAAACGGGCACATGTTGGCCTCGACCTCGGCTGACTTTACCGTGCGCCTGTGGGACGCGCACAGCGGCCGCCTGCTGGCGGTCCTGGCCGGTCACCAAGGCGAGGTCAATCTGGATCCTTCTTTCAACGCCGACGGCACCCTGCTCGCCAGTCCGTCGGACGATCAAACGGTACGTTTATGGCGGCTGGACCGCCTGCGCCTACCGCCGCCGGATGTGCCGCCGCACCAATGGTACGGCGACCTTTTAAGCCGCGCGCTTTACCAAACCGGCATGCGCCTGGACGGATTTCAACTGGTTCCGCAACCGCGATTGCGTTTGCAAGGGGTCGCACGTCCCTTGCAGCCCTCCTCCTGGGAACACCTTGATCGCCCCTACCCGCCGGGAGTGGACCGGGTGCGCTGGCTCCTGGAGGGGGAAACCAACCCTGAAGATCGCCGCCCCGAATCAAACTAAGGCATTTCAAAGGTTTGCGGTTCGGGAAACACCAGGGTGAAATCTTCAATGCGAAATGCGGCGAGCACCTGGCGCGCCGGCATATCGGGAAAATGATCACCATCAAAAAAGATCGGTTCGAAATGGACAAGCCGCGCGCGGCCTTCGCCCGACAGAGAAAACACAAAGGTGGTGTCGTTGAGAACTTGGCCCAAGGTGCGGAAAACCGGGGCAATCCAGAAGGTGTTCACGGGAAATCGTGGGCCAAAAGGGGTGAAACGCATTTGGGCAAAGGTTTGGCCGGCGGAACCCACGGTTACGATTTCCGAATGCAAGCCGTCTTCTTGAAAAGAAAAGTGCGCCAATTCCTTGGGGATGCCCCAATTGCGACGACCGTCTTCCAGACTTTGTTGAGAATCCACGAAAATCTTGGTGATGCTGAAATGCCGCCACCCATCCATAAAACGAAAATTGCCAGGCATATAGAGAAGCTCACCATAGGGTCCCACCGGTGATTCGCGGTAGTCGACGAGCAACATCAGGTTGATGTCGTTGACGTAGGAATCCAAAAGCTCAGCCGGAATGGCGGCGTCGTCTAGGTTCGTTGCGGTGCTTGATTTGGTCACGATGAGGTAACCGTCACCGCGCAAGATCCAGGGTGGATCCACCCCCACCGTGATCGCGGTTTCACCACCAAAAACCAAAAAAACCGGGGCAAGAAACAGGGCAAAAAGGACGGAAGAGAACCTGGGACCGTTCATGTGTACCTCCCGAAAATAACCCGCATACCAACCGCATGAACAGCTTCCAGAAGGCGTTGGTTCCGCGGGGCACGTTTATTTAAGCGGGAGGCCGCGGACGGCACAACTGAAATTTGACGCACGTGTCAACTAAAGAGGCTCCTGAGATAATTAGGACGGTTCATCATCCCAGGATAAGGCGCTCATGCGCCAACCGTCGATGGCGCGAACGAACTGAATGGTTTTCATGCCCTCGGCTTGGAAGGGGGTGCCGTTAAGCAGGCCGGCCTTGCGGTAGCGGCAAAAGCGCTGGGCGATCCCGCCGAAGATCTCGGTCCGTTCCCAGAGTTCCTCCTCGGTAAAGGCCTCGAGACCGCCGCCACCCAGCAAGGTTTTGCGTGGTTCGACAAATTGCTGTACGTTCATAATTTCCGGTTTGGGTCCAACGTTTTTAATGATCAAACCTTGGGGAATAAAGAGGTCGTAGATGACGTCCAGGTCGAGTTCACCCTGTTCGTTCCGAGAGAACGCGAGAAAAAACCGGCGCACGAGATCGTCGAGGATCGGTTTCGGGTCCATGCCGGGCTCCTTCATTGGCAAAAGCGGTTAAACACGATATCGGCGAGGTCTCTGTTAAAAAACAGCTGTTTAAAAAGACACACTCAAACCCAGCTGCTTCACTTGAAAAGTAAAAACACCTTCGCCACATCGAAAACGAAAAACAAGTGCGCCCGGAGGGATTCGAACCCCCGACCTATCGCTTAGGAGGCGATTGCTCTATCCAGCTGAGCTACGAGCGCATATCGGTTTTTAAAGTTGAAAAACCATAGCGCGCACCGTGGGGGCTGTCAAGTTGAGATGACGGAGCCGCCGAGGCGCCGCCGTCATCTCGCGGTACGCCGCTTAGATTTGGGCAATCGCCTCGATTTCGACCAGTACATCCTTGGGCAGACGCGCCACCTCAACGCAGGAACGCGCGGGTTTGTGGTTACCGAAAAAGTCGGCGTAAATCTCGTTGATCGCACCAAAATCGTTCATGTCTTTAATGAACACCGTGGTTTTAATCACATGGGCGGGGGAGGCGCCGGCTTCTTTTAGGATCGCGCCCAGGTTGGCGAGGCACAGGCGCGTTTGCGCCGCAACGTCGCCTTCGCCAACCAGTTGACCGGTCGCGGGATCAAGGGCGATCTGGCCGCTGGTAAACAAAAGTTGGCCGGTTAGGTTGACTTTACGGGCTTGTACGTAGGGGCCGATAGCGGCGGGCGCCTGATCGGTGTGGATTGCTTCTGACATGATGTCTCCTCTTTGCTCGGGTTCAACAACTGCCGCCACGCGCATCGCGGGCGGGTTTGGTTACCGTGGATTTGTCCGGGGGAACAGCGCAAAATCGGCAGATTTTACCATGCATTCCGTGCAAAAATCAGGCGCCCCCCACCCAAACCGGGGGATGCTCGAATTGCCATTGGAGGAACTTTTGTCGACGCCCATTTCCAACCCGACCGAACACCATGCCGCCCGACGCGCCGCCTTTCGCGCCGAGGCCGCCAAACTGGACCGCATCGACACCGCCGTATATGCCGAATACGGCAAAGATCCCCTCGAGCCAATCATCGGCGGCGGCCCGCGCGACGCCCCCTTCGCCGTGTTCGGTCGCGATCCCGGCCGCGACGAGGTGCGCCACGGGGTTCCTTTTATCGGGGCCGGCGGCCAGAAAGTTCGCGCCGAGTTGTACCGCGCCTGTACCGGCGAGGACCTGCCCGATTTTGAAGCCTCACGGGTCGTCGGGGAAAGAGTATTTTGGGGCAACACCTGCCCCTACAAACCGCTGGGCAACAAAGCCTGGTCGGTGAAGGTCAAAAAAGCGATGTGGCCGCTGATGGCTTCCGTTCTGCTCGAGGACTGGGACGGACATAAGGTGATCACCTTGGGCCGCGAGGCCTTTTTCTGGTTTGGGCTGATGTCCGACCGACCGACCCGTCAATCACTCGAGGCCTTTTGGGCCCGCGAGGATCGCTTCGAAAGCGCCTTTCCCTTTGAACTGGTCTTGGGCGCGCAACGCAAAAAGCTCGAAATACAACCCCTTCCCCATCCCTCACCGCTGAACGCCACCTGGTACGGGCGCTTCCCCGGCCTCCTACAAGCACGCTTAAAAAAAATGGGCTGGCCTGGCAATCGCTCGGTTTAAAGGCCACAAGAACAGACACTCGATCATAATGAAGGACGCGTCGATCATTTTGATAAACTAATTTATTCAACAGGCATCGACCAAACCCACACCCAGTCGACAGACCACTCAAAACAAATAACTTAAGTCGAAAAAACCAATCCTGGCACAGGTCTTGGTATTAGGGAAAGCGTTCGAGACATAAACCACGGAGGTTTTCCCCATGAAACGCTGGACCCTTTCCCTTCTCGCTTTCCTTTCTTTGGTAACCGTACCCACCCTCGCCGCCGATTACGCCATCGACGAGCACCATGTGTTCGCCACCTTCAAAGTAGAGCACCTCGGCATCGGTTACGTGGTCGGTCGCTTTAACAAAATCACCGGCAACGTCAATCTTGACAAAGGACAGATCGACATCACCCTGCACGCCGACACGGTCGATTCCGGGCACCCCAAACGCGACCAACACTTGAAAAGCCCCGACTTTTTTAACGCCAAACAGTTCCCCAAAATTACCTTCAAAAGCAACAAGGTCACCAAAACCGGCAAAGACCGTTACCGTGTCGAAGCAACCATTACCCTGCTCGGCAAAAACAAACCGGTCACCCTGGAACTGAAAAAAACAGGCGAGGGCAAAGATCCCTGGGGCGGTTACCGCATCGGTCTCGAATCAACCTTCACGGTGAAGCGCGGCGACTTCGGCATGACCTTCATGGCCGACGGCATCGGCAACGAGGTCGAAATGTACTTCTCCGGCGAAGCCATTCGCAAATAACCAACCACCGGGCGGCGCGGTACCACCGCCCCCGGCCAATCATCCCACCTTTTCTTCCTTGAATCATCCTCGGCCGCCTTCCCCTGCGCGGGGTCGGCGGCCCATTTTTGATGCAAAAAGGGCGTGTAACCCGGAAAACCAGGTACACGCCCATGCGTTACGTTAAAGCGATCAGGCCGGGTACTACAGCTCGGCCAAAGTGTACTTGCGGCCCTTGTTCTCTTTTTTGAGGTAGTCCATCAGCGGCGCGAAGTAGGCCAGCATGGGTTTGGCACTGATTTCCTCGCCCAGGTGATCCCGCATGACCTTGCGCCAATCCACCACCGCACCCGTTTTGAGAATGCTGTTAATGAAGGCGCCCACTTCTTTGCTGCCGTAGTAGTTGGTCGCGCGGGGATCCTGCTTCAGGATCTCTTTGGCGATGTGGGCGTGCAACTGGTGCAGGATGATGTAGGAAATGGCGTAGTCATAATACTGCGCGGCATCGTTGTTGATGTGGGTTTTGGTCGCGGCGTCACAGTACATTTCGCCACGTTCCGCGGGCGGCACAATACCTTGGAACTTTTTAACGTAGTCCCACCACCGTTTGTTGTATGCGTCTTTCGACAAATCGGTCGCGTACAGGTCATGCTCAAAGTGGGTCATGGTACCGGCCGAGAAGGGAATGAATACCACCATACCCAAGGCTTCCTTGAGCAAGATCTTAACCTCGTCGGTTTTGGCGTTGCCGTCAATCAAATTTAGGTTGGCCAAGAAGGGCTTCTGCATGGAAGCCATACCGAGCAGACTGCCAACCGCCTCGTGGAAACCGCGGTTGGCACCGCCGCGCAACAGGGGCGGTACATCGGGGTTGGTATAGGCGATGTAGTAATAGATATGGCCCAACTCGTGGTGGGTCGTTTCGTACCAGCGCGCGTTGGGCTCCACACTCATCAAGCAGCGCACGTCGTTGTCGAGGTTCATGTGCCAAGCAGAGGCGTGGGTGTTTTTCTTGTAGGGCGCATCAAGGGGCAGCGGGTACAGCGACGATTTGGTGTAGAAGGATTCGGGCAGCGGATCGAAGCCCAGACTGACGTAAAAACGCTCGGCCTGTTTGATCAACCATTCCGAACCTTTTTCCTTCAGCACACCGTCCAAATCAATGCCTTCCACCTCGACCATGTTGGCCCAGTCCTGACCCCAACGGTTGGGCAACCAGTGGGCGGGCAACTGATCGGGTACTTCCTTGGCGCCGTACTGTTTGGCCAGTTCGTAACGCGCCCAGGTGTGTAACTCGCGGTACAAGGGACGCAGTTCTTTCATGAACTGGACGTTCATCTTCATCATTTCGTCGCGGGTCATGCCGTATTCAGAGACCTGGTAATCAAAGTAGTTGTCGTAGTCGAGCGCCTGGACCGTTTTGTTGCGCAGTTCAACCAGGTCCACCAAACCGGATTTCAGCGTCTTGCCCACTTCCTTTGAAGCGTTCCACGCCTTGAGGCGTTCGGCCAAATCGTCGCTGGTGGTCAAAACGCGGTCGATATCGTTGGGCGACACTTCTTTGCCGTCAATGGTGAAGCTGAAACCAAACAACGCGCTGTTTTGCGCGGTTTCGGCGGCGATGCGTTTGGCGACCAAATCGGGAACGGTCTGCGGGTTGTTGCCCGCGTTGTAGAGAATCGCCTCGAGCTGGGTGACCTGCAGATCGGTAAGTTTGTCTTTGTGTTTCAAAAAGTGGCGCGTCCGTTCGATCACTTCAACGGACCCGGTGTGACGGGCAAAAGCTTCGCCGGCGATCTGATTGAGATCGTCGATGACCTTAACCCCTTCAAGGATCACGGTATTAGACGCCCACTGGGCCTCCGCGCTCAACTGGTAAATATCCACATAGGTTTTGGTGTACTGATCGATAAACGCTTGTGCCTGCTTGGACACATCTTGTGCCTCAGCGGCAAAACCGGAACTGAGCGTGCTCAATGCAAAAAGCATCATGATAAGCAAGCGGGACAACATAGATGGCTGGTGCATGGAAAAATCTGCCTCCCATAGTGACTTGGTAAACCCCTCATTGCGGGGAGAGCCGGCAAAATGCGGCAATGACTTTTTTTCTTCTTTTCGCGGCTGAAAAAGCGCGGACGCATCCAGGGGAACCCCCGAACAACGCGGAACAATGGAACGGGCGGTGTGAACCACACGGCGCGGACCAAACCGGTACGAACGATGGCTAACCGGTGATGGTATCGATACATGCCTCGGCGGCGAAAGTCGCCACAGTATAGCACCAAAGCGCGCCCACCAAGGGTTTACTTGCGTGGCGGCGCGTGTCGCCGACCTTGTAAAACACGGCGTTTCAAACGGCGCGCGTCCGTCGAACGCCTCCCCAGTAATCACCGCACCGAAACCCACCGGGAAGTGTTTTGATTTCAAGCCCGTGTCTCGTTTCGACGATGTCAACTGAGGCGGCCGCCCCCTAATTTGTTCCCAAGGAAGCCACAAAGCACACGCGGTTCCACCACAATCAATGATATGATTGAAATCACGCTTTCCCAAAAAAGACGAACCATCGCCCACAACTTTTCGGACCGCTCAGACCCGCGAACAACCATAATTCACACCGCATCTGCAAACACTGCTCGCATCGTAAAGCCTTTTCCGGGAACCCCTTTTCCCGACTTATGCCGCGATGCCGCGCCGGTGTGGATGGGTTCAGGGTGACGGGCGGCCCTTAACGCGGCACGGGTTACAAGAAGGGGTCCTCACTTGGTTGAACAAAAAGCGCTGGACGAGAAACTGGAACAGCTTCGCCATGAATACGAACGCTTGTTGCCGCGGAAGCTCATGAAGATCAAAGAGGCATGGCAAGACCTCAGGACCATCCCCCTTGAGGAAAGCAACCTCAAGCTGCTTTACCGGCTGGTCCACAGCTTGGCCGGCTCAGGTCGCACCTTTGGCTTTTCTCTGTTAAGCGAGGTCGCCCGCGAGGTGGAAGGTCTGTTAGTTGAAGCCGAGGAAAAGGGCTTACCGATTACCGAGGAACTCAGCCGCCGTATCGAAAACCGCCTCCAAGCCCTCGGCCAATCGGTTCAGCACAAGGACCCTCATGTCGAGCCGATCAACCTCGCCAAGCTCCAGCTCCAACAAGACCCCATCGGCAGCCACGCCCGTTTGTTCCTGATGAGCAACGACGCCATCTTCTCGCAGCGCCTGCGCGCCCAGCTCAATTATTTCGACTTCGATATCTCGCTTTTCCCCGATACCAACAGCTTGTTGGCGGCCTGTAACGAGGAACATGGTCCCGCGGCCGTCATTTGGGACCTCGGCAACAGCGATCTCGGTCAGTCACCCGCGCCCACCGTCAAAATCGGCAACCGCACCGTCCCGTCGATTGTGTTGATCCCTCGCGGCCCGGACGCCGGCCAATGGCTGCAAGCGATCCAAGCAGGCGCCGCGGCCTGCTTCGCCAAACCCCTCAACATGGGACGTTTCATCGAAAAACTCCACGAAATGGTCAGCCCACGCCAAGAGGAACCCTACCGCTTGTTTATCGTGGATGACGACAAAGTACTTTCCAGCCACATCGCTACCATCATGGAGAAGGCGGGCATGGTCGTCCAAGTCCAAAACGAACCGAACAAGGCCCTGCAACCCCTCTACCGCTTCCGGCCGGATCTGATCCTGATGGACCTGCACATGCCGCAATGCTCGGGCCTGGATTTGGCGCGCGTGATTCGGCAACACGAAGAATTCGTGTCCACCCCCATCGTGTACCTCTCCAGCGACACCCAAATCAACAAACGGCTTGAGGCGCTTGATTTGGGGGCCGACGACTTTCTCATCAAACCCATCCCCTACCGTTACCTTTACTTTTCATTGTCGTCACGGATGCGCCGCGCCCGCGCCTTGCGACGCTACATCGAATGCGATTCCTTAACGGGCCTGGCCAACCACACCAGTTTGTGGCAACAAATGAGCCGGGCATTGGCCAAAGCCGCCGGCAACGAACAAAATCTCTCCTTCGCCCTTCTCAATATCGACCATTTCCACGATATCAACGAGGACCACGGCCACGCCGCGGGTGATCGCGTCTTACGCAGTTTGGCGCTGCTCCTGCAACGCCGGATTCGCACCTTCGGTCGTATCGGCCGCTACGGCGGCGAAGAATTTGCCATTGTCATTCCCAACCAAAGCGAACGCGCCACTTTTGAGATCATTGAGCAAATTCGCGAAGACTTTAGCGAAATTGTCCACGACCTCGATCTGCACGCCTTCCACACCACCCTCAGCGCCGGCATCGCCAGCTTTCCCCGCTTCAAATCGGCCCGTCAAATCTCCAAGGCCGCCGAGATTGCGCTGATTACCGCCAAAAAAACAGGCCGCAACAAAACCCTCATCGCCCCGCGCAACCTGGACGAACTCAAAGAGCAATGGCCGGAGAAAAGCGCACGGGAGGAAGAGGCGGCGGGAACCTCCTTCCTGTCCCAACACGGCGAGATCTCCTTAACCAGCGACGACAGCGCCAATTTCACCCCTTTCTCCTTGAGCGCCGACGACGATACCTTCTCCTTCGACAGCGTGGCCGTTCCCTTGGATGAACACCACCAGATCGTAGAGAACCCGGACCCCAAGCAACCTACCCCGAAGACACCACCCATGCGCAACGGCGAGGGCGACCCCATTCGGGTCGTGGTCGTCGACGACGAACGCGAAATTCGCGAAATGATCGCCACAACCTTGAGCGAACTCGGTTACGACGCGGTGGCCTGCGCCGACGGCGACGCCGGTTACGACGCCTGCATGGAGCACAAACCCCACGTGCTCATCACCGACTTACTCTTGTTTCCCGGCATCCATGGTTTCGAACTCTGCAGCCTCGTCCGACAGTCACCAGAACTCAAGGACACACGCATTTTGGTCATGACCGGCGTCTATAAAAGCTACCGCTACCGATTGGAAGCACAGGAAGCCGGCGTGGACATTTTTATGGAGAAACCGCTTAATATGGAGCAGCTCCTCGGAAATGTGAAGCAGCTTGCGACCCATCAAGCAACCCCTCACGGACGGTGAACTACCCGTGTCAGCATTGCGAAACATATTATGTATAGAAGACGATCCCGACATTCAGATGGTGCTTAACTTGGCCTTAACCGAGCTAGGCGACTTAACCGTGGCCTTTTGCAATACGGCAAAAGCAGCGCTCGAAACCCTTGCTAAAACGCATCCAGACCTGATTTTGATGGACTTGCGTCTGCCGGACAGCGACGGCCACGATCTTTTCCACAAAATCCAGGCGATGACCGAGAGCAACCCGGTCCCGGTGGTGGTGATTACGGCGGCCCGTGCCTCCCGTCTCTCCGAGGAGATCGCGGGCCTCATCCACAAACCCTTTGATCCGATGATCTTGGCCGAGCAGCTCGAGACCTTTTTTCACGCCTTTCACAAAGCGCGATAAAGATTACTTATGCCGGTAAAGAATGATCGAGATATTGTCGGGTTTGGTATAGAGCGGTGAGCCCGAGGTATTCCACTTGAGATTCGCCTCGATGCAACGGTTGTACAAGGCGTTGAGCACCTCGCGGTCGTCATCGAACTCTTCAAATACCTCGAAAATTTCATTGGGGTGAAGGGTTTCCAAACCGTCGGAGGCCAGCACCAATACATCGTCTTTCTTCAGCGTTAGAAAGGCGGGCATCCAATAAGGATCGTAGTTGCGGCCGATGGCGTTGGAGATGATGTGCCGTTGGGCCAGGTACTGCTCGTCGGCAAATAATTTTTTCAGTTTCTCCAAATCGAGCCACTGACGGTTTTGATCCAGCAGACGCAGTTCACCGTCACGCAGGTGGTACAGCAAGACGTCGCCGACCTGACCAATTTCACAGCGATTGTTTTTGATGCTTACCGCGGTGACGGCGGCTTGGCTGATCTCATTAGGGAAGGTCGCAAACTCGGGTACCTCGACCTCGAGTTTCTCACCCAAAGCCAAGAGAACCTCAACACTTTCGCTAAACACTTCTTGAATGGTTTTCTCCGGGTGACGGTCAAACAGGCTGAGGATGACAAAACTGGCGACCTCGCCGACCAGGCAATCGCCGACCCCGTCGCAACCGACCAACAAAAGTTCGTCCTCGCGTTCGAAAATGCCGATGCCGTCTTCGTTGACGGACTTGTAGTTCACACCACGAGAGGTTAAGCCCTCGGCCAATTCACCGATCACATAGCCGTTCTCATTACCCGCGCAGTAGCGGTCCGCGGGCTCTCGCTCCATCATGCGGTACAAAATCCGCGTGGCCATACGCTTAAAAATCAGGTTTTTCGATTCACTTTCAACAAAGCGAAACCAAGTGTAACTGTTCATTTTAGAAGCGATATGTTTGAGATACACCTGGGAATAGTGACCGAACAACTCGCTCAGACTCGGGTAATTCATGCTGGGAGGCAGGATCTTGGAAAAGTCTTCGGACGATAGCGTGGGGATTTGAATGGGTGTTTTCCGCATCCTGACTCCAAAGTAAATGTCATAGTAGATGAAGCAATGGGCTATTCTATCTGCCGACAACCAATTTGAAAACGAAAATCACCGTTTTCTGTGCAGGGACATTGCCGAAGGTTCGGTTCTTGCCTGAATTCAGACCCCGGTCTGAAATCCGTGTGATTGCTTCGTTTGCCCTAAAAACCTCGCACCGGCCCGCGGCCGCGACAACGCCGTCGAGTGCATTCGAATTGCGCACACACCCGCGGCGTATCCGATCCCGAAACGACCCGACCAACCGGGTCACCTCGGCGACCGGTCATCCTGGTGAGGACCGTGGGCAGGCGTTCACCCATGTAAACGAAACCCCAACACGCGACGCGGGTTTAAGAAAGACGGCGCGACAACCGATAGATGCACCATACCCAAAAATCACTGCACGATCAGGAAGGGAGCCCCCATGTCCGAGGACAAAAATCTCATTACCCAAAACGAAATCGACGAGCTCTTCAAAATCCATGAACTCATCGCCGACCAGGAAGACGCGGAAAAAAGTCTCTCCCTGGTGGAGGAGATCAAGGGTGCCATTCTCGATTCCGGCAAACTGACCCTTAAAGAGTGGAAAAGCCTGCGTGAACGCATTCGCGAAATTGAGGTCTTAATCCCCGCCATCGATATGATCATCAGCCTCAAGGATCCGCGAACCACCGCTAAGAAGTCCTAGGAACCGGAAAAACGTGGTAATCCGCCACGCCGTGGGAGCACGCCGATGCGCGCTCCCCGGCGGAGCTGTGTCCCGACCACGAACCCGCATTTCTCACGAGGATTCGTCACGAGACGCTGAACGCCTTGTGGGTACGAAGATTACGACCGAGAGACGACACAGGGGTTCGACCTTTCGCGGGGCCGACCTTTCGCGGGGCCGACCTTTCGCGGGGCCGACCATTCGGCGTAACAGCTGAGACGAAGGCGGCTCGACCGAGTAATGCGGAAGACCGCCCCCTCGTTCTCGCATGGCTTTCAGCTTCGCAGCAGAATTCCTTGCGAGAGCCGCGGGCTAGGCCAGCTTTTTTTGGATGACCCCTTTGGCCAACAGCGCTGTGACCACGTTTAACCCAATCAGCACGCCGAGCGCGCCCGTCATCGACAGGTTAAACAGCGGTGTTTCCAGGAGAACCGCGCCCATTTGCCATTCCGGCTGAAAAAAGACGGCCCGCAAGGGCTCGACGGCCAGCGTAATCGGATTGACCGACACAAAAAACACCAGCCAGCTCGGCATGTAATCAATGGGTGCAAAAGCGGTCGACATAAACATCAGCGGCAGCGAGATGATCATGATGATCGAGATCAACTCGAAATGGTAACGCAGCACAAAAGCCAACATCAGGCTAAAGGTGGTAAACAGCATCGTAATCAGTGCCAGCACCAACAGGAAAACGCCGACACCGCCGATTCCGCCCGCAAAACGGACGCCCATCACCCCGGTAACCAACACAATGACCAAACACTGGAGCAGGGTCATCACGAAGATGTGGAACCCGGTCGCCCAAATGATGGAGAACCGCGAGCGCAGCGGCGCCGCCAGCAAACGGTCGAGAAAACCCAATTCCCGGTCGAAGAGGATGGGAACGCCGCCGTTCAGCGCCCCGGTAAACGCCGTAAACACCAGCGCGCCGGGAGTGATGAACCCCATGTAACTGTCGGCGCCTACCAGCGCTTGCATCGGGCTGTTTTTGAAAACCGCCGAAAACAGGACGAGCCAAATAAACGGCTGGAACAAACCGGCAATCAACACAACCGGGCGGCGCTTGGAATGAATAAACCAGCGCATGGCCAAAGCCTGAATTTCCATCATCATGGCGTTCATGCGTCACCTCGCAGCGAGAAACGATAGACATCTTCAAGGTTGGGGTGTTGGATGTTTAGTGAGAAGACGGGCAAACCCGCATCAGTGGCCGCGGCGAAAACCTGTCGGTGAATATCACCCATATCGGCCTCACTAGAACAGGCCAGCGCCAGACAGGCCGTTTCCTGTTCCAGTACACGGTAACCCGGCTGCTCGGCAAACACCGCCCGAGCCGCGTCAACCGCCGCTTTGTCCATGAACTCGTGGGTGCTCAAGCGGACGATCCAGCGGCCGAGCGCTTGTTTGAGTTGGTCCGGGGCGTCGCTCTGCTTGACGACCCCTTTCTCGAGGATCAAGACGTGATCGGCGAGATGTTGCACCTCTTGGAAATCGTGGCTGGCGAGAATCACCGCGCCACCGTCGCGTTTAAATTGCTCAATTAAGCGCCAAATTAATTCGCGCGCTTCAATGTCCAGCCCGGTGGTTGGTTCGTCGAGAATCAGCACCCGTGGGTTATGGAGCAATGCCGTGGCCAGGTCCAGGCGGCGCTTCATGCCGCCGGAGTATTCACCGACACGACGATCTTGGGCCTCGCGTAGGCCGAGTTGGTCAATCAGCGCCAGCGCGCGTTCGCGGTGGTCGCGCCACTTTAGGTGCAACAGACCCGCCGTAAAACGCATAAACTCCACCGCCGTCAACACCTTATCCATGGCGATTTCTTGCGAGACATAACCGACCAGATCACGCAACGCGGGTGGATCCTTGAGCAGGTCTTTGCCGCCCCATTCGATGCGCCCGCTATCGGGGCGAACCAAGGTGGTCAAAATCTTGATAGCGGTACTTTTGCCGGCGCCGTTGGGGCCCAAAAGCGCAATCGACGAGCCGGGTTCCAGTTTGAAACTCAAGCCGCCCAGGGCCTGGACCTCTTTATAGCTTTTCTGTAAATCCGTAACCGTTAATGACATAAAAACATCCTCATCGTTGGAACCGATTCATATGGGTCCCTCCCGACGTTGTCGCCTGAACCGAGGGGTACCAACCCGCATTTCTCACAAGGCCTCGTCGCAAGAAACCGTTACACCAGGACGTACGACGGTTACGACCGCAAAACAAAGGTAGCGACCCGACCTTTCGGCGCGGCAGTGCTGGGTTGGGGCCGGCCCACCGTTGCTGTGCAGCGGTGGTGCCGAATAAAGCGGAAGGCCGCCCCATGGTAATCGCATGGGTAGCCCCACGGCGGAACACCTTGTGACCAATGCGAGCGAGCCCGCGTCGTGCATCGGCATGCACAAGGGAGGGATCATACCATAATCGAGCCGTTCCACCGGTCAGCAGCACGTGAGCCCGCGCTGGACATTCGGTTTTGTCGCCACACCGTTGTGGCCTCGCTTCGGTTTTTACCTAAGGGGCGCGATAAGCGTGCGGGATTTTGACTAAAGATCCGGAGCGAAATGGTTTGGAAAAAGCGAGCCGGGGTCGCGCCCGACCGCACCCGTTAGCCCTGATCATTTTTACAGGCCGTAGCAGCCCAGAGGCTTAGCCAAAATCCCCGCGTCAGCGCTTCTTAGGTTTTAGGGACCTTCTTCCAATTCAAGCGAGCGGGCTACCGCCATCTGCCGAAACCCATACCACAGCGTTACCGTATTGAGCAAAAACACAATAATCGCGGTAACCACCATCCAGGGCTGGACAATCATGCGGCCCGCCGCACTTCCCGGCCCGGGTTTGTAACCCGTCAGCATGTCCCAAAAGGCCTGAGACTTCTGATAAAACCCATCCTCCGGCCCCACGATGCAAAAAACGACCGAGGCTTCCTGGGTTCGGCTGCGCACAAAGCCGACCAAGTAATCCTGATAGGCCGGGTCACCCGATAGGCGAAAAATGAGGGTCCGACGACTGAGTTCCTGCTCCGGTTCCTCCACCGGTGTGAGCTGCATTTCCGAGACCTTCAGTACCCGCTTGAGCATTTCCGCCAATTGTTCCGCATCCTCGTCACCTTCATCAAAAACCGTTACTGTAAAAAAAACAGCGTGCCGTTCGGAGGAACCTTTCAGCAATTTGTGGTCGTTGTGATCCATCCACGTCAGAACCGGGAAAGCGCGCGACATCGGCAAGGTCGCACCGTTGGTGAGCACGATCCGAATCGGCTCGTCAGCCACCAGCGTTCCCGGAAAAAAAACCCCCAGCAACAGGGCCGTGCGCATCAGCAGGTTAACGATTTTTTCGCGCCTGTACCAAGGCATCCATGAATTCCTTTTCAGAAATAACACGAGGGTTCGTGGTTTTCTGCTGGTATTTGCCGGGCGTTACCAAGTGGGTTTCCACCAAGCTCTGGTACAGTTTCTCATATTCTCGGAAGGTAATATCAAACTGAGCCGCACGAACTTTTAAACTGGCCTCACGCAAGGTGCGCAAATGACTGACACGATGGTCGCTTTGTTTGCCAGGTCCTTTGGTCGTGCGTGTCGAGCCGCTGTCCCGAATGAGATCGACCAGCGAGGTACCCAACACATCCGCGATGCGGTTCAACGCCGCGATAGAGACGTGGGTTAGCTGCTCCAGTTGGTGTGGGGTTAGCTGAATCAAGCCCAGATCCAAATCCGCCTCATTGTGGTAGGCCTCGAGTTCCTTGCGGATCACATCAAACGGCTGTTCTAATAAAGACAACTGGGCCGGCCGCAAGCCCGCGCGATTGGCCAAGGCCTCACGGGTCATGTTGTGTTTGGTCCGCAACTCTTTAACCCGACGACCAATATCTTGAAAACTGAGACCGGGCGGGCGTGGCGCCTGGAGGTCCGGCAACAAGGATTCGATCATCTCGAGCAACGGCCCTTTCAGATCGCGCCAATCGCGGTATTTAAGGTAATACTGCCGGCCGTCGCGACCATGCACCGCATTGGCGGGCGTGCCGATCAGGAACCGCGACAGCGTGTCGTCTCGGGAAAAGATAATTACCGGCTTCCCCAAAGAGGTCGCCATCTCAACTTCACCACCAATCCCAAAGCTGGTGTGATCCGCCGCCACCAACATGTAATCCGCTTCCACGACCCGGATTCGGTCCAGCAAATATACGTGCTCCGGCAGCATTTGACCACGAACTTCCGGGGCCGTAACCTGTGAGGGAATGTAGAGCCGGGTCGCATAGGGCGGGGCGAGAATGGCTTGTGCGATTTTCGCCACCAAATTCTTGAGACGTCCTTTCTCACGAGGCGGACAGCGCGTAATCGGTTCACTGATATATGCGGTATACAGGGGCTCGTGAGCCGCACGACCCGTGCGCCCGTCGTGACGCTGCATGGCCACCTCCCGTTCGGCGGTTCCCGGTAGCGGGCAAAAACGCCCGGCACCGTGTCTAATTGTGAGACAAAGAATCTTAAGCAAAAAAAGAGCCGGCACCAAACCTCATACCGCCAACCACTTGCCGAATCGGGCAGGAACGTCTGCCAGCGCCCGCCCTCGTCCGCCTTCATCCAACCAAACAGCTAGAAGATTATTCTTCCAATCAGCCTGGTAAAGGTGTCGAGCCCGCACCCCGCATCAAGCACTTTTATTCCAGCTATCTATCCAAAACAAGAACGGATGAAACGACCAAACCTGTCAGACATTTCTTCGCTTGCTAAACCCACCCCAAACCACACAGTCTAAACACCTGCATCAAAACAATTTAACTAAACAGCCGCGGTCCTTTTCCGGCACAGCGCTTGCACTTCAACCAATCCGAAAGCGAAAGGGTTTTTACTCAACGCTTTCGATTCAGGTGGAGGACGCAGCGCAATCCTTAGCGCCGGCCGCATCCCAGAAAGCAAAACCTGGCCGCAACACTTCTGCCTTCCGTTGCGACCCAAGAGATCGCAGGATCTCACCACCTCGAAACGATCATTTTTGTTGCATTTCGAAAGGACGAACCCACTACCGGCGAGGGCAACCCCCTTGCCGGACCTCTTGCTCAAAAGGACCCGAAATGGCATCTCACACCACAAGCCGGCATCCCAGCCGGCCGGCCAGAGGTTTCAGCATGGCGGAACTAATGGTCGCGCTCCTCATCCTCTCCCTTTTAAGCGTATCCGCCCATCATTACTTCATCACCCCGCTGCGAGACCACCAATTCAGCACCTTTGCCGCCTGGATGTGCTCCGACTTCCAGAAAACCCTTACCCACGCACAAATGACTTACCAACCTTTGCGCATGAACCTCAGCCGGGAGGCCGGGTTTTTCTATCGCGTTGAAACGCGGGTGGAGAACCAGTGGCTCACCCTTTCTTCGCCCCTCAAACACAACCGTTACCTGCGCTCCATCACGCGATCCGTTCCCGCCTCGCTCCCCCACCCTCATGATTCCGGTCGCACCCTTGACCACGCTTTTCGTTCCAATCACGCCCCCTACCTCTATTTCCGACGGGTCGGCTCCAGTTCGGGGACCGTCGCATTCAGCGACCGCGACGGTCGTACCCTCTGCTTCATCCTCGCCGGTGATGCAAATCGTCTGCGGGCTTATCTCTGGTTTCCCAAATTCAAAGACTGGCAACCCATCCTTTAACGTCTCACCGACCCAACCCACAAACCCGCGAGCCATCCGCCAACCCAATCTGGGGCCCATGGTTTTGACAACAAAAAAGGGTACCCCTTTGGCGACCAAATTGGGCGCCATCCCCCCTCAGCATTTCTTCTTCCCAAAACCCTTTCAAAAAAAGCGTAAGGGATTTGGGAAGAAAATCGCCAGGGGCCCCTTTTCGGTTGTCATAGACCTAAAGGTGGACCCCTTTTCGGCAAGCGTTACCAGGCCCGACCGCGACAAACTCATTTCTCAGGAAAAACAGCCCATGCGTATTCATGCCACATGGCCCAACCCAAGGAGCCCTGCCGTGACCCTCCTCGACTTTGACCTAACCGGAATTTTGGCCCCCAACGATTGCCTGCTCTGCCAAACCCCCCAAGGCGCACCACTTTGCTCCAGTTGCCAGGTAGCCCTTGAATGTCTCTCGAGCGGATGCCGCTTCTGCTGCAATCCACATGTTTCACCGAGCACCCATCAATGCGCCTGGTGTGAGCGTCTGGCATTCCAGCCCCAATCGCTCGAGGCAGGCCTTCTGCTCCGCAACCAAACCCGCAAGGTCTTTCACTTAGCAAAATTCCAGGGATACTGGCCACTCATTGACTTCCTGTGCCAACGTGGGCTCAACCGCTTTTTGAAACTACCCTTCACCACCTATGACGGCCTTGCCTATGTTCCTTCCAGCTTCTTTAAGCGACTCCATCGGCCGGTCAATCCCGCTTATGCCGTCGCCAATTTCCTACACCGCAAAACCGGCATACCGCTTTTCCACTTGCTGAGTCATCGCTTATCGCGGCAAACCCAAATCGGCCTCGACTATCAAGCACGGCGACGCAATGCCCAAAACCGGTTCCATGTTGTCACCGGCGCCAAGTTACCGCGTTCTTTGATCCTGGTAGATGATGTACTCACGACCGGGGCGACCCTAACCGCCTGCTCGCAACAACTTCATCAAGCCGGCGTTCAACGCATTGCATGGTTTGGCCTACTCCGCGCGGTTTAACCCGCATTGTTTACAAGGATTCGTCGCGAGAAGCTGAAAGCCTGGCGAGTACGAAGATGACGACCAAGCCACGGCACAGGGGGCCGACCCTTCGCGGGGCCGACCTTTCGCGGGACCGACCTTTCGGCGAAGCAGCTGAGGCGAAGGCGGCTCGACCGAGTAATGCGGATGGCCGCCCCGCGGAAGGCAAACCCTCGTCATCGCTTGGGTAGTCCCGTAGCAGCATTCCTTGTACGCAATGCGGGCTAGGTATAACGCCTTCGGAACGCATCGTCTTCATACGCAATCGGATCAGCAAGTCCGGCCCGCGCGAACCCCCGCAAACGCAAAGCACAGGAATCACACACACCACATGCCTTATCTACATTCTGGTAACAAGACCAGGACAACGCCAAGGGGGCTTTTAACGCGCTACCTCGCATCACAATCTCTTGTTTGCTCAAGGAAATCAGCGGCGTCTCAATACGAACCTCTGTCTCTGGTTTGGTTCCTTGCTCAATCACCCGGTTAAACGCCTCAATAAAGGAGATCCGGCAGTCCGGGTACCCCGAGGAATCTTCCTCAACCGCGCCCAAAAAAATCCGTGAGGCGCCGATCACTTCCGCCCAGGACGTAGCAATCGACAACAAATGCGCGTTGCGAAAAGGTACGTAACTGCTGGGAATCCCCTCGGCCGTCAAATCCACTTCACTGACCGCAATCCGATCATCCGTTAACGAAGAACCACCGATTTGCCGCAGATGGTTGAGGTTGGTCACCAACCGTTCCCCAACCCCATAATGATCCGCAATCGCTTGAAATGCGCGCAACTCGCGGACCGCCGTTTTCTGACCGTACTGAACATGTAACAGGGCGACCTCGTAATCCTGGGCGGCAATCGCGGTCGTCACACACGAATCCATCCCTCCACTTGCTAACACAACCGCTTTCTTCATTTTCCTGGCAAATCTCCCCACAAAACCTTATGCAACTGAACTTGGAAACGAACATTTAACCCGCTTTCGATGACCTTGTCGGCAAATAACGCTTTCTCTTCACTCGCCGCGATCGGCGAAATCAGAACCTGAAAACGCTCATCTAAACGGTGCTCGCGAATCACCGAAAAACTCCAGGCCAAATCGTCCAAAGAACAACACACAAACTTAACCTCGTCGCTTGGCTTCAAAAGCGCCAAGTTCTCCCAACGCATGCGATCCAACTCGCCACTCTCCGGCGTCTTCAGATCAAGCACAACATGCGCCTTGGGATGAAGCCCCGCAATGTCCACCGCCCCGCTGGTTTCAATAAGCGGCACAAAACCCTCGTCCACCAGACGATCAATAAAGGGCCACACCGCTTTTTGGTGCAACGGCTCACCACCGGTGATCTGCACGTAACGCGCACCGTGTTGCTTCACAACCGCCGATAACGCATCAAAGGATTGCCACTGACCTCCGTAAAACGCATACTCCGTATCACAGTAGGTACAACGCAGCGCACAACCTGTAAGCCGCAAAAACGTACAGGGGTAACCACTGTGCAACCCCTCGCCCTGCAACGAAAAAAAGGTTTCGGTCATTTTCAGCCGCGGTCGGTAGCGGAACGCCAAACCACGCGCCTCGTACAACTCACTCAATCAGTCGCTCCATCGCGCTACAAACTGGTGTTGGGACCGAACAGAAAATCCATGCGGTCACTCAATTCAAATTCTTCTGGGATGTCGGTACTAAACAAGGCGGCGTCCAGCTCAGGGTTAATTGTCGCTTCCGATAGCTCCAACAAGAACACATCCCCGTCCGGCGCGGTTAACTGCACCTTGCTAATCAAAAACGTCTCGTCAAACCAAAGCTTTAACTCGCGAACCTTCTTTTTCGCCTTGCGCTTCGTGGGCGTGAGCGTCAAAGTGCGCCCAATCTCACCCTCCGCCGTTCGGGTGTAGGAGACCTTGAAATAATCCAATACCACCCGCAGGTTCTTGATAAGCAGGTCATGGGCTAAAAACGACCGCCGCTTCTTCAACGGGATCCGCGCCGCCTTGCCGGCTTCCGGTGACAAAGACACCATCTCCTGGTCCGAGACCACCAAAATCAGATCTTCCTTGGGCTCAAACTCAAACTTCACACCCAACTCGCGATCAAGGTAAAAAACACCTTTTTTGATGATCGGCTCCTTCAACAAACTCATATCTCGGCGTTCCACAAAGTTCGCCTTTAATCGCTGCACTTCTTGGTTCCGTGCATCGATTTTATTGATGATCTCCTGAAGTTGTGGGTCGATTTCGGAAGACTTGCCGGCACTTGCCGCGGGAAGCGTCCCGAGCAACAGGCACACTAAAAAGAACGATCGCATACTACCTCACTTGTACTTGGTCCGAGTTTTTCAGTCGTGCGATGGGCGTAAAACCACCACCGACCCACCAAAGTGGGGACGGTAGGATAACCGCGTGGGTTGTTTCGAACGGGGTTGATACCCCGAGGCCGGAAAACCCGCGTAGGGCGGGGCAAAAATCGAGCCGTTTCAATCGTCATCAACCAACAGCACGGGGCGCCGGCAACAAACCCAGGCCAAGCTTGAGCGCTATAGATTACCAACTCACCCCATCCTGTTCAATCAGGAACCGTGCCGAAACCCGCCGAAGGAGGCACTTCCTCCCCGCGAACGCCTCGCCGTAAGCCGTCCAAAGGTTGCCGACCATCCCTTCCCCGCCTGCAACAGCAACCAACACCGGACATTGAACGAAACAAATTAAGCCTCCTTTTTCCAACACCTTAATAAACAAACACCCTCTATTCATCACGCACTGTTATTCGCGTAACCACAAAGCCGACGCCCCAGCCCGCATTTCTTACCAGGATTCGTCGCGAGAAGCTGAAAGCCTGGTGTGACATGCGGGCTAAAACACACCTCATGAACCGAACCCATGCCCCCGACGCCGACCAAAACCCACAAGCGACTGAAAAGGGACAACTTAAAAAATACACCAACGAAGATTTACCTTTTTCAGGTTAAAGTAAACGGTTGCCGCATGCCTTTGTTTTCTGCACGGCATGATCGCAAGCGCGATGCTTTGCCTCGGTTTACCCACATAGGTTTCACCGCGGCCCCAAAGCAAAACCCGCTCAATCCCCGCGGGATCGTCGCGGCGTCTCCCTTTAACCAGCCTTGTCCCTGGCGGACGCTGCCCGTCCGCGGCCTTCTTTGTCCTATCATGAGGACAGCCCAACCCAGGCGCACCGCCGTCAACAAGGACCATCGCAAAAGGAAACCACCCCTTTGAACCAAACAGCATTCTTGAAAAGGATTTGGATTGGTACCTTGCTGATCCTCTGTGCCAACTGCGGCTACAGCTTGGTGGATTGGTCACCGGATCAATTCCAAACCATTGATATCCGCCCCGTATCCGGTCCCATGGAGCGCAACACCTTGCGCGTCCGCATGCAAGACGCCTTGATTACCCGTTGTTTGGCCGGCTCTGGATTGAGGCCGAGCGATAATACGGAGACGGATCTACGCTTAACCGGCCAACTGTTGAATTATGAAGAAAACGTCATCGCGACCGACCCCGATGGTCGAACCAAAACCATTCAATTCAACTTTGTGGTTTCCTTTAACCTCCAAGATCGGAACGGGAAAACGTTGTGGTCCTTAAATGGGTACCGCTATTCAGACCAATTTGATGTTTCAACCCGCCAAGCGGCCTTCCGCGACGAGTCGGTGTTCCTCCAAGACGAAGCCCTGCGCGCCGTCGCCGATTTGGTGGTCACCAACATCACCCTGGCCGTCAGCGAACAACCCGCGCCGACACCGCCGGCGGAAGAGGCCTCAAATGAGTAACCAGGTATTGCGCGAAGAAGCCAAAACCATTCTTTCCGGCAAGGTTCCCGGCGTTTACATTCTGGCCGGCGAGGAGTTGTGGAGCCGTGGCCGCTTTGTTGATTTCCTCAAGAAAAACCTCGTCGACCCCTCCCTGCACGAATTCAATTTTGAACAGGTCAGCGCAACCACCACCTCGGCGATCGCGGTCGCGGATAAAGCCGGTATGCTGCCGATGATGGCCGACCGCCGCTTGATTTTGGTTGAAGACTGCGAACGCTGGCTTGCCAAAGATTTTAATGCGATGGCCAAATACCTTGATTCCATCTGCGAAAGCACCTGCCTGGTGCTGTTGTTTCCCAAAATCGACAAACGCCGCAAACTGTTCACAAAGAAATCACCGCTCATTCGCACCCTCGAATTCCCCCGCCCCAAACCCTGGGAGCTCCCCGAATTCATCGCCGAGGTCGCCTCGGGAATGAAACTCAACCTCTCACGCGAAGCCCTCGCCATGGTCGCCGAATTGGCGGGCGACGACTTACCCAAAGTTCACCGGGAATTAGACAAACTCTCTATTTTTAAAATGGATTCCGGCAAAATTGAAGCCGCCGATGTGGCCGCGCTCATGGGCCGTACCCGTCCGGTCACTCGCTGGGAGCTAGGCGGCTTAATTGGGAAGCGCAACCTTCACGCCGCCCTCGTAAAGGCCCACGATATTATGGCCAGCGGTGAGGACGTCATCGGCTTGCTCTCCGCGGTAAACATGGTCGTCAAACAGTTGTTCGTCGTTAAAACCTGTGTCAACCGCGGCATCCGCGATCAATACAAGGTCGCCAAAATGGTGGGGGTGCCCCCGAAAATTGCGGCAGACCTGCTCGCCCAGCAGCGTAACTACAGCATCAGCGATCTCAAAAAAGCCCTGCAGCTTATCCGCGACGCCGATTACCGTGCCAAATCATCCGCGGTCAACCGACACCTGATTATTGATCACCTGCTCTGCCAAATGATGCAACGCGAACCCAAAAAAGCAGTACGCTAGTCCGCACACCTCATCAGAATTCGCTGCGAGACTTTGAAATCACTACAAGTAAACAGGTTACAACCAAGACCGAACGTAGCGGGGCCGACCCTTCGCGGGGCCGACCCTTCGCGGGGCCGACCCTTCGCGGGGCCGACCCTTCGCGGGGCCGACCCTTCGCGGGGCCGACCCTTCGCGGGGCCGACCCTTCGCGGGGCCGACCATTCGCGGGGCCGACCATTCGCGGGTCCGACCATTCGCGGGGCCGACCATTCGCGGGGCCGACCATTCGCGGGGCCGACCATTCGCGGGGCCGACCATTCGCGGGGCCGACCATTCGGCGTAGCAGCGCCACGTCGCGGCTGTCCCACCGTTGCTTCGCAACGGTGACACCAAGTAACCTAAGTAATCGCAGCTATTTCAACCCAGGATCAGAGTTTCTGGTGAGAACCGCGGGCTAGTTCCCCAAAGCCGAATTTCGATCCACCCATTTCCTCGGCACGCACCCGGTTCACCAGTCACCAAAACCAAAAAATTAGAGACGGATCGAAGCAGGCCAAAGACCACACGGGCGCAGCCGGTGTAGAATGAGGAACCCCTTCATTCTTCACCCGTTTTGCACATGACCGCCCCATATGTCGTGGTCCGAGGTTCGATCAAAAGCCAAAATATGGCATGTTTTCGATCCGGCGCGAGGCGGTTTTGAACCAAACGCGCTCAGCCGCCCTTGGAGTTTCGCGATGACCTTTCCTTCCTGTCCAACGCACGGTCCTGCTCGATATCTGCACCTGGTCCTTCTGCTGATGACGGCGATCTTGAGTACGCATTGCGCCACCATCAAGCTGAGTAAGGCGGATCCGGTTGCCACCATGACGCGCATGACCCACGATGTGCTGGGCACAGAAAAAATCAGCGAAGACGCGCTTCAAACCCTTCGGTTACAAAATCTTGCAAAAAACTGGAACCGGAATCCAGTCGGCATCTTAGCCGCCTTAAAAGCCGATTACGCGGCCAACAGCAACGAACAGTTGCTGGCGGCGATCACGGAAATCGCCTACCTGCAAGCCCGCAACGCGGACCGTGAAGACAATCGCTCAGACGCGGCCATCTTTTACATGATGGCCTGTGTGCACGCCTACGATTACCTCTTCAAGCGTAGCGAACACTGCATCCGCTTGGCGTTCGACAATCGTTATTACCAAATCCAACGCATCTATAATTTCGCACTCGGTCGCTATCTGTCGATCCATCAAGCAACCACCGGACGACTTGACGACCACCAAAGCGGTTATTTGTTCGAGGAGGTAGCCGTCCAAATTTCAGACCGTTGCGGCAGTCGCCCGCGCGATTACTACGACCAGCTGATGTCGGCCACGGAAGTGAATATCCGCGGCTTACGCAACCGTTATATTCATCACGGCTTAGGCGCCCCCCTCATCGCGTTCCGCGCAAATAGAAACAGCGACCCGCTGGAAGCCTATTACCCACCCGAGGGCATCGTTCATCCGATCACCGCGGTCATTCGTTTCGACCACGGCCATGTCACCGGCAGCGGGGTACCGCGCCGCGCGATGGTTCATTTCCTTAATCCCTGGGAACAAAACAGCCTAGAATCCGGCAGCGGCACCATTCCCCTTGCCGCCGATCACACGGCCCCTTTTGCCTATTTGCTGGACCTTGCCGATTTCAAACGCATGTCACTCGGTCAGTTACGCAATGTCAAAGCCATGGAAAAACGCCAAGGCCTTTTTATGTTGGAGCCGTACGATCCCCAAAAAACGCCGGTGATCATGATCCACGGGTTGGGCGCAACCCCGGCCACCTGGATGGAACTCACCAACGACATCTACGGCCGTCCCGACCTGCGCGACCGTTATCAGGTGTGGCATTACATTTACCCTACCGGGTATCCCTTCCTTTATTCCGGCGCGGTTCTCAGAAAAACCATCAAGGACTTTCGCGAGGGCGTCGATCCCGAGGGCGACGATCCGGCGATGGCCTCCTGGGTGGTGGTAGCCCACAGCATGGGCGGCCTACTTACCCGAGGCCTGATCAGTGATAGCGGCAAGAAAATTTGGAAAACGGCCTTTACCCAACCCATTGACGCACTGACGTTAAGCCAGGAAGAAAACGAATACCTGTCTAATACCTTTACCTTTTTTCCGGCGCCGTTCATCAGCCGCGTCATTTTTGTAGCGGTCCCGCACCGGGGCAGCCGAATCGCAAAAAGTTTTATCGGCCGCGTCGGCTCATCCTTGGTCCGACTCCCCGGCGATTTCTTGGGGATGCTCTCCGGTATTCATGCCAAAAACCGGAACGCATTCCAAGACAGCTTGGCCGCGGTGTTAACCAAACGCGGCCCGACGAGCATCAAAATGTTGTCACCGGACCAGCCTTTAATTCAGGCCATGGCGAACTTGCCCATCAACGCGGGAGTGGTGGTTCACTCGATTATGGGTGACCGGGGCCGGAACCAATTGGAAGGCGGTTCAGACGGTGTTGTGAAGTATGAAAGCAGCCACTTAGCCGGCGTCGCCAGCGAATTGGTGGTCCCATCGGGACATGATGCACATACACACCCTTTGGCCATCGCGGAGATCCAACGTATTTTGGTAGAACATCTTGCCGAACCCGGCCCAACCAAAAAACAGGTTGCGGCCGCTGCCGAGGAGTAACGAAAAGGGGCGGCATTTAGCGCCCCTTCAAAAGAGAAACTACTTAACGATGGCGTCAATGGTCGCGGTGGAAATCGGGTGGTACCCGGCCCGCGCCTTTTTGTAAACCTCTTTGGCCATCGCCTCGGTTTTGGGATTGGCCATCATGGCTTGGTAAAGCGGTTTCAAGAACTTACGCCGCCCCTGACGCAACAAGAAATCCTGCAACGAGGCAAATGCCGGCTCGTACGTATTGCGAATACAAACCATTTGCCATGCAAAGAGGATTTCCGCGTTACCCGCGTTGGTAAGCCCCGCGAACGCATCGAGCGTTTTTAAACGGTCATGATCGACCTTTTCCGGGAGGCTGTTGAGAAAGTCCAGCCATTCCTCGGTGTTCCAACTGTCTTTTTTGACCACGCCGGTATCGCCTTTGGCGGCAAATGCTTTGGCGGCGGCGCGGGTTTTCTCAAAGTTTTGGGACTTGGGAATCACGATATTTTTGGGAATCCCGGGATCGTTGATCCAGGCATCGATTTGAAGTTTCTCCCAAGCCGCCTGATCATCGCCGAACAGGTTCTTGCGCATGAAATCCAGAAACTTATCGGTGGTCATGGTTTGGAAGGCGTGTTGGTCGAAGTAGGTTTTCAGGAAGGTATCAAACTTGGCGCGGCCAAAGTGCTGCTCCAATACCAAGAGGAAGTTGGCACCTTTGTCGTAAGGTACGGAGGAAAAAGCGGCGTCGGGATCGTGCTTGCTGAGGTCTTGATAGAGCTTTGCAAATTCCTGATCGATCCCGGCCATTTCCACAATTTCGTGTTGCAGGTCGCGCTGGCCGAGCAGCCACTGCATTTCGGCGGTGTCTTTCCCATACAGGGCTTCGACAATGCGACGCTCAAAATAGGTGGTAAACCCTTCATTCAGCCAAAAATCCGACCAGGTCGCGTTGGTGACCAGGTTCCCGGACCAGGAGTGCGCTAATTCGTGAGCCATGACGTTCACCAAACTGCGATCACCGGCCAAAAGGGTCGGGGTCGCAAAGGTGAGCATGGGGTTTTCCATGCCACCAAAGGGAAAGCTAGGTGGCAATACAATGGCGTCCCAACGATCCCAACGGTACTTGCCATAAAGCTTTTCGGCGGCGACCACCATTTTTTCCATGTCGGCAAATTCCCAGGCGGCTTTTTCCACCACGGCCGGTTCGGCATAAACGCCACAACGGTCGGAAATGGCCTTGAAGGCGATCTCACCCGCGGCCAGGGCGATGAGATAAGGGGGAATAGGGTGTTTCATGTCAAAACGGTACACCCCGTTTTCCGGTTCGTGTTTGCCGTGAGCGGCACTCATCACGGCGGTAATGCCTTTGGGAACGCGAACGACCGCATCATAGGTCACCCGAATCCCGGGGCTGTCCATGCAAGGGATCCAGGTACGCGCCAAAATCGCCTGACTTTGCGTCAACAAAAACGGTTTTTTCTTGGACGTCGTTTGAGCGGGGTCGAGCCATTGCAGCGCACCCGCGGAAGGATCGGTCACGTAGGTCACTTTGACGGCGGGCGTTTTGGGATTTTTGAGGAAGATGCGCAACTTCGCGCCCATGTAATCACGGGCATCCTTGTGTAATTCATACTTGAGCGCCGAACCGTCGGCGGGATCGGTGACCGATTCGATGGTTAAAAGGCGGGTATCGAGGTCGACATGAGGCGCGCCTTGTTTCGATTGATAAGCCAGCTTGACGACACAACTGCCTTTCATAATTTTGCGCTCGAAGTCGAGGGTCAGATCAAGTGACAGGTGGCTGGTACGGACTTGGTCCACATTACCGAAGGTGTGAACATCCGAAAACGAAAAGGCAAACATGGTTAAACATCCAATGATAAGCATGAAGGTCTCCACTTAATTGGTGAGAAGGTGCGTGTCAGATACGCAACGGCCCGGTCGCGAGCATAGAGAAACGCGGAGCAGGTGGGCTGCTTACAGGCCGGCCACCGGCAAGAGAAAACAAGACCACGCCGAGAAACCGGCGCCGGCGCGGGATTTGCCGAACACATTTGACACACACGGGTTTCGCCACATGCCTCATTGCGTTTTAGGGAAAGTCCAAGGCGCGTCCCGGCAAGGAGCGCCGGTCATTGAAGCATGCAGGTTCAGTGGCTGCGATTGTACCCCAAGACCTATTGCTGATTCGAAGAATTCGAACACAGGGTCCAATCACCTGGTAAAAAGCCAAGAACGTAAGGCCTTGAGGAGCCGCAAAAGCCTTGATCGTTCAAGCAAGGTAAGAACACGGGTGGCGGCGCCAAATCAAAACAACAAGGATTCAGGCATGAGAAAACCCTGGACGGAAAAGTCTCTGAAGCAAGACGCCGCCCAAACACAAGCAAGGCAAATTCACAGCATCCAACCGTTTAACGCGTCGCAAAAAAACAAAACCCAACGATAACTTTTTCTGCACCGTTACAAATTGACCTGGTTACTGTGCCTAAAGCAGTTATCAAAAGCCAGGGGGATCGTGTTAAACTTTGGGTCTCAAAAGAAACCATACTGAGGAGATACCGTGACTTCACTTTTGCTGATGGTTCTGCTCGCTCAGAAAATCGATTTTGAGGCGCGGCCCCGTATTCTGCTGCAGCGCTCTGATCTCAAGTTTGAGCGTATCTCTGTATCCAGTGACCACATTTTCGTCCGCGACGAAGAAAACAGCAGTGTTTTGGTATTTGACCACAAGGGTCGCCTTACTTCCACGCTCGGCGAGGAGACCTCCAACAATCTCCAACTTCCCTATCAGGTTTCCTGGCTGGAAGCACGCAAGGAACTTTTTGTCTACGATGCGGCCACCCGTGGTTTCCTGATCTGGAAACAGAACGCGGACGGCACTTTTGCTTTTACGCGTCAAAACGACACCGAGTTTGGGCTTTTCTTCGAAGTGGGCCACCTCATCCCTATTAGCGATATAGGTTTTGCCGCACCGGTTTCCCTGGTCAAGGAAAAGTACCTCGTCGGCCGCTTCGACGCCGGCTTCACCCCGATCCGTTACGGCTACGAAATCATGAACCGGCAGCTTACGACCCTCTCCCCGGTGCTTCGTCAATCGTTTATGGCCAAGGTCAAACCCAACGGCGGGGAGCGCTTACTCGCGATCCAAAGCCTCAGCCCCGAGGTTCAGGTGTTCGACACCAATCTCACCCAGCTCACGACCATTTCCGTTAAGCCGCCTGGTTGGAAAGACCCGAATATGCGCAAGCTTAAGCGGGTCTCCAAAAACCCTCGTGAATTAGAAAAACTCAAATCATCCTATAGTGAAGTGATTGCGATTTACGGGCTAGACGACACCTTATTTCTCGTCGGCTACCGCAATGTTCGCGCACCCAATTTGTACACCTACCAGTGTTACGACGCCAACACCGGCCAACCGGTGGGACAAGCCTTCGAAACGGCCTTCTGGCTGGTGGCCAACCTAAACACCACGGGCTACTACTTGGACAAGGCCTCTTCTAAACCGGAACTCTACCCGATTGAAGTCGTCAAACGTTAAGCCGAAGGGACGGAACACCAAAAACAGAAAGGCCCGTGAACCGAACCCCAAGTTCAGTTCACGGGCCTTTCTTCTCATCAATCCTTATTAAAGGTTCTTGGCCTCAAGGAACGCACGATCAATTTCGCCAAAAGAACCGGCCTTCAAGCTCGCACCACCGACCAAAAAGCCATGAACATCGTCAATCGCTGCCAACTCAGCGGCATTCGCGGGTTTCACGCTGCCCCCATACATCAGGGGAACATGACCGAAACCGCGTTCCGCGAGTGTTTCCCGTAAAAAGCGGTGCGCATCGGCAACATCGGCAGGCGTGGCGGCGACCCCGGTACCAATCGCCCAAACGGGTTCGTAGGCAACGGCAAAGGAACTGTCTTTGGTAAAAATGTCCAGCGCGGCCAGCTGAGCCAACAATACCTCGTGGAGGCGACCCTGGTTGCGCTCATCAAGCGTTTCCCCCACACACAAAATGGGATAAATCCCACTTTGCTGGAGGTTCTCGAGTTTGGCCCGTGTCTGCTCAACGGTTTCGCCCATTAAATGACGCCGCTCCGAGTGGCCGACCAGCCCAAACTGGGTCCCTAACTCGCTTAACATGCCACCGGTAATTTCGCCGGTATAGGCCCCGGGTGGAAAGGCGGAAACATTTTGAGCACCAACCCAAGCCGAACCAAAGTCTCCGGCCTGAATGAGGTGGTAGGGAACGGCGATCCCGGTGCGGTAGCCGTCGATCAGCGCCCGATTGACGGGTGAAAATTCCGCCAAAAACGCGGTTAACGCTTTTTGATCGCCATTGGATTTCCAGTTTCCGAGTACAAGATAGTTCATTCGCCAACCTCCAAAGCAACAACACCGGGTAAATCGTGACCACCCAACAGTTCGAGCGAAGCCCCGCCACCGGTGGAAATGTGGGTCATGGCGGCCTGCAAACCGACCTTGTTGACGGCGGCAACAGAATCCCCGCCGCCAATCACGGTTAAACCGCCGTTTTCAGCCATTGCCTCGGCAACCGAAATGGTGCCGGTCGCAAACGTCTCCCATTCAAAGACGCCCATGGGTCCATTCCATACAGCGGTTTTGGCCTCGCGAACGTGGGTTGCGTACAAATTAATGGTTTCCGGTCCGATATCCAGCCCCATGTACCCCTCGGGAATGGCGGCGTCCAGGGTGATTTCGGCGGCGGCGTCGGCTTTAAACTCGGCCGCAACCAGGTGATCGAGCGGCAAGGTAAGCGCGACACCTTTGGCTTCGCACTTGGCTTCCAGCGCCTTGGCTTCCTCCAGAAAGTCGTTTTCCACAAGGGAAGTCCCAACTTCCAAGCCCCGAGCCTTTAAGAAGGTATAACTCATGCCGCCACCGATAATCAGACGGTCGACTTTATCCAGGAGGTTATCGATCAGCTTGAGTTTGTCGGAGATTTTGCTACCCCCGAGAATGGCGACAAAAGGTCGCTCGGGCGCCTTGAGTGCATCTTTGAGGTAGTGCAGTTCTTTGGTCAGCAGGTGACCCGCGGCTTTGACGGAGAACAGCTCTGCCACGGCGGCAATCGAGGCGTGGGCTCGGTGAGCCGCACCAAAAGCGTCATTAATGTATACCTCGCCGTAGGCGGCCAAGGTCTTGGCAAAGGCTGCATCATTTTTGGTTTCACCGGGTGAAAAGCGCAAGTTCTCAAGCAACTGAACGGTTGCATGCTGCCCACCGTCGGAAAAATCGGTAACCAGGTGGACCGGTTGCTCTAAAAGTTTGGCCAAGTAGGTCGCCACCGGCGCCATGGAATATTTCGGGTTAACCTGCCCCTTGGGGCGACCCAGGTGGCTCATCAGTGTCATTTTGCATTGGTTTTCCAACAGCGTTTGGATGGTCGGCAATGCAGCGCGAATGCGCGAGTCATCGGTAATTTCACCGGCATCATTCATTGGGACATTGAAGTCAACGCGCACCAGCACGCGTTTTCCTTTTAGGTCAATCTGATCAAGCGATTTCACAGCCATGTTCAGCCTCGTGGTTATGCGGCGGGCGCGGGCCGGCCGCGAGATAAGGTTCGTCCGATAAGGTCAATTACACCACAAGGAAATGGGGAAAAGAAGTAGTTACCAAAGCAGGACGCGGCTTTGTTTAGGCGGCGGCCCGAGGCAGCACCGGGCGTCTCCCTTTTCCAAGGAATAAAGGTTTGGTTCGAGGATGCGGATGAGCAACGCAACCCTTGGCGGGCTCGGTCTGATCGGTTTGTAGCATTGAATGCCGTTTCATTGAGGCGTCTGTTATACGAAGCCGCCAAGCCCATCCTCAAGCAGTCTACTTAGATACGCGGGCCGGCCCGAAGCCCTTTTGCCCGAAACGACGGTAACCCTCATGAATCGCTCGTCTGGTGCATTCAACTAATTAATCAACTCAGGCCCCATCCAGTCGAGGAGACCACCTAAAAATGTGCTTGCATCGATTGATATATCAGTGGTACAACATTTCAACGACATGAGTATTCCCTCGCTTAAGGAGTTTCCTATGTTCCCCAAGTGGCAAGGCGTTTTTCCCGCAATCACCACCAAGTTCTCGCCCGACGGCGCGCTTGATCTTCAAGCGTTTACCAGCCATCTTCAGTTCCTGCTCGATCATGGCGTCGACGGCATTATCACGCTGGGGACGCTCGGCGAACACAGCGTGTTGCAGCAAGATGAAAAGCTGGAAATCGTCAAAACAGCGGTTGACGTTTGCGCGGGCCGGGTTCCGGTATTGGCTTGTGTCGCCGAGGCAACCACCCAGGCGGCCTGCCGCTTTGTTCACCGCGTCCAACAAGCAGGCGGCGACGGTCTCATGCTGCTGCCACCCATGCTGTACCACAGCGACGCACGCGAAACGCAAACCTACCTGCGGACCGTTGCGGCAGCTTGCGATTTACCCATCATGCTTTACAACAACCCGATTGCTTACGGCGTCGACATTACCCCGGACATGTTTGCCGAGCTGGCCGATGTTCCCCAGTTTGTCGCCATCAAAGAATCCAGCGACAACGTCCGTCGCGTGACCGATTTACGCAATGCTTGCGGTACCCGCTACCAAATTTTCTGCGGGGTTGACAACCTCGCCCTGGAAAGCCTCGCGGTCGGTGCCGACGGTTGGGTCGCGGGTCTGGTTACGGCCTTCCCCCAAGAGACGGTGGCCATCTATCGCGCGGCCCAACAAGGTGACTGGCAAAAAGCCCGCGCCTTGTACCAATGGTTTATGCCGCTCCTTCATCTCGACGTTTCTACCAAGTTGGTACAGAACATCAAATTGGCGGAAACCATGGTGGGCGTCGGCAACGAACACGTGCGCGCGCCGCGTTTGCCCCTGGCGGGTCAAGAACGCGAGCAGGTAACAGCGATCATCGAAGAACGCTTGGCCTGTCGCCCCAAGCCCGACACGGAAACGGTCGGCTAGCACGCGCTTCCCTCAACCGCTTATCGCGGTGGCGAGACGCTTGACGATCACTCGTTTCTCCCCCAAAACAGCTTACCGCCATCGCGATTCCCCACCCTTCGCCCACGCATCCCCTCGGCCAAAACGGCCGTAACCGCGGTTGGGCAGCCCACGCGAACGCCCCCCACGTGTCGCGTCCACGGCCGGCTTCACCCCGGCGAACCCTCGTTTTTAGGAGACCCTGATGAAGGCAAATTACATTAACGGGCAATGGCGCGAGAGCGACGCAAGCCTGCCCAATATCAATCCTTCGGACCTCGCCGATAAGGTCGACGATTTCGCCGTTGCCACGGGCGACGATGTGGCAGAAGCCGTCGCGGCGGCCCGCGAAGCCGCACCGGCCTGGGCCGGCCTCACCCCTCAAGCTCGGGCAGATATCCTGGAAACCATCGGCCGAGAAATCGTGGAACGCAAACAAGAATTGGGTGATCTACTGGCCCGTGAAGAAGGCAAAACCCTTGCCGAGGGTATCGGCGAGGTCAATCGCGCCGGCCAAATCTTTAAATATTTCGCGGGCGAAGCCTTGCGTTGTGAAGGATCCATCCTCGACTCAATTCGTCCGGGCGTTTCCGTGGAAGTAACCCGCGAACCCCTGGGTGTGGTCGGCGCCGTGACGCCCTGGAACTTCCCATCGGCCATCCCCGCGTGGAAAATGGCACCGGCCCTGGCTTTCGGGAACACGGTGGTCCTTAAACCGGCCGAATGGGCACCGGCCAGCGCCTGGGCACTCATCGACATTTGCTCGCGAACCGACATGCCTGCCGGCACGGTCAATCTGGTCATGGGTAGCGGGATCGATACCGGCGCGGCTTTGGTCGGCAACCCCGATCTCAACGCGCTGAGCTTTACGGGCTCACGCACGACCGGAAACCATATCGCCAAGACCTGCTTGGCACAGAACACCAAGTTCCAGTTGGAAATGGGCGGCAAAAACCCGCTTATCGTGTTGGATGACGCCGATTTAGACCAGGCGGTTAAGGTCGCGGTCAACGGCGCCTTTTTCTCCAGCGGTCAGCGCTGCACGGCCTCCAGTCGGTTAATCGTCACGGAGGGTATCCACGACCGTTTTGTAAGCCACCTGAAGGAAGCCCTGGCGGGTTTGGTCGTCGGCGACGCACGGGATCCCAGCACGCACATCGGCCCGGTTATCGACGGTCGTCAACTGGAAAAAATCCTGGCCACCATCGAAGAAGGCCGTCGCGAGGGGGCACGCCTCGTGTTCGGCGGCGACCGCGTGAAAGCGGCGAAGGAAGGACACTATCTTTCGCCAACCTTATTCTGCGATACGCATAACACTATGGTCATCAACCGCGAGGAAATCTTTGGTCCGGTAGCGACCGTTCAATGCGTTAAAAACTACGAAGAGGCCTTGGCCGTCGCCAATGACAGCGAATACGGATTGTCCGCCGGGATTTGTACAAATTCATTAAAATTCGCCAATCACTTTAAACGCCACGCACAAGCAGGTATGATCATGGTGAATTTACCCACGGCAGGCGTCGACTACCACGTTCCCTTTGGCGGTACCAAACAGTCGAGTTACGGCCACCGGGAACAAGGTCGGGAAGCAATCGGCTTTTATACCAGCGTGAAAACGACTTATTTGGGTTGTTAGCGCTATGTCACGCTTCATGACCCTCCCAGCCGCGGATCAGAGCGAACGGGTTCTAGACATGCAAAAACCACCTTTGAGTCTGGCTGATAAAGCCTATACCGTCATTGAAGAAATGATCGTTACTTTAAACCTTGCACCGGGAACGGTGTTTTCGGAGGCCGAACTAAGTCGGCAGATCGATATCGGTCGCACGCCCCTGCGTGAAGCCCTTCAACGCCTAACGGCGGAGCGCTTGGTGGTGACCATGCCCCGCCGCGGCATGATGGTAACCGAGCTGAACATCACGGAACAATTGGCCCTCCTGGAAACAAGGCGCGTGTTGGATCATTTGATTGCCACGCGGGCGGCCAAACGGGCGACGGCCAAACACCGCGACGAACTGAAAACCCTGGCCCAAGCGCTTACCTCGGCCGCGGCGGATAAAAACACGGCCGAATTCATGCGCCTGGATCGCGAATGTGACCGGGTTCTCGAAGAAGCCTCGCGCAACTCATTTGCCGCCCAGGCTTGCGCACCCTTGCACGCCCATTGCCGCCGCTTTTGGTATGCCTACCAAAACAACGGTGACCTCAACCAATCGGCGGCACTGCACAGCGCACTGATGACGCATGTTGCCAACGATGACCCCGAAGGCGCGGGCAAGGCCTCCGATACCCTCATGAACTATTTGGAAGAATTCACACGTTCGGCACTTGATCTTTACTAACCCGCCGACATCACCGTGCCCCGCCTAACGCGGGCACAGCTTGCGTTTTGCTCTTTTCTCGCGGGAACCGCGAGGCGTGTGCTTCAAGTCTAGGCCTCCCGTGAGAGGCACCAGGGGTGCTGAAGCGCCCAAGGCATTGCTGTACCCATTTTCAGGCCGCCATACGATAAGGCCCCTCACAATCAGACCCCATTCAACCCTAATGAAGGTGAAGTCATGGCAAGAACAACATTCTCCTGTATCGACGCCCATACCTGCGGCAACCCGGTTCGTGTCGTTAGCGGCGGCGCGCCCTTTCTTGAAGCATCCACCATGAGCGAACGACGCCAAGAGTTTATGGCACGGTATGACTGGATGCGCACGGCGCTAATGTTCGAACCCCGCGGCCACGACATGATGTCCGGCTCCATGCTGTATCCACCCAGCGATCCCGCCAATGACGTGGGCATTTTATACATCGAAACCAGCGGTTGCCTGCCCATGTGCGGTCACGGCACCATTGGCACGGTTACGGTCATCATCGAGCACAACCTGGTTCGCCCGAAGAAGCCGGGCGTCTTGCGCTTGGAAACACCCGCCGGTTTGGTGGTTGCCCATTATCAGGAACACAACGGTCGCGTTGAATCCGTTCGCATCACCAACGTGCCCTCGTTTCTTTTTGCCAAGAACCTGGCGGTCGACTGCCCCGAGTTGGGCGAGCTTCGGGTTGATGTCGCCTACGGCGGCAATTTTTATGCGATTGTGGAACCTCAAGCGGCTTATGCCGGTCTGGCGAAAACACCGGTGGGCGATTTGATCCGAATCAGCCCCAAGCTTCGGGCCGCACTCAACCAGCGCTACACTTTTCAGCATCCCACCGACGAACGCATCCACGGCTTAAGCCATATCCAGTGGACCGGCGCGGCGAACCACGAAGAGGCTGACGCACGCAACGCGGTTTTCTACGGGGAAAAGGCCATCGACCGTTCCCCTTGCGGCACCGGCACATCGGCGCGTTTGGCCCAACTCGCGGCACGAGGCGTATACAGCGAAGGCGACACCTTCGTCCACGAAAGCATTATCGGCAGTTTGTTTCGGGCAAAAGTTGAGGGGGTAACCCGTGTTGGTGATTACGAGGCGATCATCCCCAGCATTGAGGGTTGGGCCCGCGTTACCGGCATCAACACGATTTTCGTCGATGACGAGGATCCGTTCGCCCACGGCTTCCAAGTTCTTTAAAACGAGGAACAACCTTCCACCGGGGATAACCCGTACCATTTCATCTCATGGGGTCGAACGTTATGCCACATATCATTGTCATCGGGGCCGGGGCCGTCGGGGTCTGCTGTGCGTACTACCTGCGAAAAAAAGGATTCCACGTGACGGTTGTCGACCGGGGCCGAATCGGCGCGGCTTGCTCGGCCGGAAATGCCGGGCTGATTGTGCCAAGCCATGTGATCCCCCTCGCCGCACCCGGGGTCGTCAGCCAGGGCCTCAAATGGCTTTTTCGCCGTGACAGCCCCTTTTATATTCGCCCCCGGCTGGATCCCGCTCTGTGGTCGTGGGTATGGCGCTTCACCCGCCACTGTAATAACAGCGCTGTTGCCAAAAGTACCCCGGTCCTACACGACCTCCTACAACGCTCTGCCCACCTTTTCGACGAGTTGTTTCAAGCCCATGAACAAGCTTTTTATTACCGTAAAAAAGGCCTGTTAATGGTTTACCGCCAGGATAAATACCGACGCGCCCTGCAACAAGACGCGGATACGGCGGCGGCACTGGGGATCGCGGTTCGCCACCTTAGCCAACAAGAACTGGTTCAGTTGGAACCCCATGCGCCTGCCCGGTCGGCCGGCGCCTTCTACTATCCAAACGACGCGCATCTCGACCCGACCCAATTCATCCAAGCCCTTGTGGACCGTTTGTCCGATCAAGGGGTCACCTTTCTGGAAAACACCGAGGTTACCGGCCTTGAACAAGAAAACGGGCAGGTCACCGGTATTGCGGCGGCATCCGGCCCGTTAAAAGGAGACATGGTGCTCATCGCGAGCGGCTCTTGGTCCCCCTTACTGGCCGGGCCAAAAGTACTCCCACTCCCGGTAGAAGCCGGGAAAGGTTACAGCATCACCCTTGACCAACCGAAAATTACGCCGACCTTTCCCATGATTCTCAGCGAAGAAAAAGCCACGATTACGCCCTTGGGTGATCGCATTCGTTTCGCCGGAACCCTGGAATTATCAGGGCTCGATCATCGCGTTAATCGTGCTCGATTTGAGTCAGTGGTGGCCGTGGCCCCGCAATACCAACCGGACTTTCAGGTAGACCGATTGGATGAAAGCCGGATATGGCACGGGTTCCGACCCTGCACACCCGACGGCCTCCCCATCATCGGTCGCAGCAAACGCCATCCCAACCTATTGGTTGCCACGGGCCATGCGATGCTCGGCATCACCCTGGCCCCGATTACAGGCAGTTTAATCGCCAACTTGGCGGCAGAGACCGGCGGCGAACAGGCGATTACCTTAAACGCATTGTCGCCGTTCCGCTTTAGCCATTAACGGGGTTGCACCTCAATTAGGACGCGCGTGATTCCCAGCCTGTTAGGCACATTTCTCACGAGGATTCGTCGCGAGAAGCTGAAAGCCTTATGCGTACGAAGATAACGACCGAGAGACGGGTCCGACGATTCGCGGGGCCATTCACCGTAGCAACTGAGTCGAAGGCGGCTCGAGCGCGTAAAGCAGATGCCACCCCGCGGAAGGCCGCCCCGCGGAAGGCAAACCCTCGTATTCGCATGGGTTACTCCGCGGCAGAATTCCTTGTGAAAAACACGGGCTAAATCTCGAGAAACCGAATGCCCTTCTCCGCAAAGGAGCGGCAGTGATTTTCAGCCAAGGCTTCAAAGCCGGGTACCGCGCTGGATGCATTGCGGATAAGAACCATTTTTTTCGCCAACCCAGGCGCATGGGCCAAACAGTCTTCGACTGTCGCGGCGACGCAATGGCTAAGCGCTTCTCCTGCGACATAAACCGTCTCAAATGCAGGATCGAGGAGAGAATCCAAAAGCGATTGGTTCACCGAGGTATGGTCGTCCCCCCGTTGCGGTACCTCGGCTCTAACCGCACTGTAGTGTTCTGTCAGGGGATTTAGCCCTTTGAGGTGGTATTGAACCGGTTTTAAGCGCCGTTCCTCAAAGTCGCGACACAACTCAAAAATAGGGGCTGCTACATTATGCCCCCAACTACCGATGAGGCAATGTTCCGGCCAAACGGTGTGCTGGTAGCGGCCGCCTTCCTCTAACTGGGCAAGGTAGGTAAGAACGGGTTCCATTAAGTGTTTGTGAACGGGACGAACGCGACCCGTTAAAACATCATCACGCACGATTTGCGAAAAGGGTGCAGGCAAGGCGCCTTGCCGGTCCCGCCAAAACAAGGGATGACTGATATCCCAGGCACGATGACTGTCGAGCGTTAGGACCAGTCGCTGAAGCGCCGCGCCCTTGGCCCTTGCCCAAGCAGCAAGCCGGTTCATGTCCTCTTGCGCACCTGGCACGAACAAGCTGCCGGCCGGATCACAAAAATCGTTTTGCGGGTCAATGATAAGTAGTGCTTCCATATGTCACCTCCCAACTTAGTGTACTCCAGACACGAAGAGAATGTTTCAGGAAGCCAGAAATTAAAAAAGGCTCCTCAGAGAGGAGCCTTTTCCACTGAAAGAATCAGTGATTAAACTTCGCGACGACGACGCATCATCACAACAGCAGAACCCATCAGCAAGGTGATGAAGGCGATCAGGCCCCATTCACCCAAGGTGGGTACGGTGAAGATGGTGTTGCCGTTTGCAACAGAGATGGTGGCATCCAGAGGGTACTGGATGGTCGCGGTGCCGACACATACGGGATCGCCGCAATCGGGGATTGCAACGGCAACAACCTGAGGCGTAGCCAAGGCAGGTGCGGTAACCGTAACGTCGTAGGAGCAACCACCGGTACCGGATACGGAAACCGTACCCGTGCCGCCCAAGGTGCCGGTAACACCGAGGATGGTGGGGTTGATGCAGTTAACTTGGATGTCAAATGCAGCAGTACAGGTAACTTCATCGCCGTCAGCACCGGTGATAACGGCATTAACCATTTCGTTGGTGGTAGCGGTGTAGCTAGCGGTCCAGTTGGTGTCAGCACCGGCAGTGCTAACTTCAGTCATGTTAACACCATTGATGGTAACAGACACGGCGTTGGTGGTGGTCAGGGTCAAGGTGAAGACCGTACCAACATCAACTTGGGTACCGGCTACAGGATCCTGAGCTTGGGCGCCGCAAGTAGGTGCAACGAAGTCCAAGGTACAGGTTTCAGCAACGAAGGTCGCAACAGGCGGATCGTCATTGGTGAAACCGTTGGCGCGGATTTCTACAGAAGTCGCGGTGCCGACAATGGGACCAATGGTGACTTCAGTAGCAGAACCAGGCGCGGTTACGGTCGTACCGTTGTAGATCACACTCCACTCAGTCACGTTGGCACCGGCAACAGGAATCGTCAGGTTGCTGCCGATGGTGGCTTGAGGGATGTTGGCGCAATCGGTGTTGTTCTGAGGCGGCTCAAGCGCCAAGCTGTAGGTACCGGTTGCGGTTTGGCTGTTGGGGCCGGTAACTGCTGCAGAGTAGGTACCGATGTCGTCAGCGTCAACGCTGGCAATGTTGTAAACATTGGTGTAGGTCAACTCAGTGCCGGCAGTAGAGGTAGGCGCGTTCAATGTTTCGTCACCACCGAAGCCGGTTGCGTTGGAAGTGAATACGGAGAAACGAGAGTTGCCCGAATCGTAAACAACGTTACGCAGAACAACGCTGAAGTCGGTAGAACCACCGGAAATAGGCGTTGGGTTAGGCGTAATGGTTGCGGTAGGAGGGTTCCATGCAGTTTCAATGGTGCAATCAGAGCCACCGGCCGCTGGTAAAAAGGTACCGGAACCCGGGGGGAATTCTACCTGGTAAGTAACCGTGTAGGTGTTGTTGCTTGCCGCTGAAGGCGAACCGTTACCAGCAGTATTGATGGATTGGTTCAAAGAAGCAGCGTTGCCGCCGTTGTCGATGTTGATCGCGGTAGCCAAGCCACCACCACTCAACACAATGCGGTCAATGTCCGTGGTGTTGGCGAACGTGAAGTCCAGAACACCACCGGTACCGCCAACTTGAGGGTCAAGCCAGTCAACACCCACGACACCGCCGTTGTTTACGTCGGAGTTGGGGTCGTCAACGGTTACGTTGCCGGCCACACAGGTGGGCGCTTCGAAAATGCTGATGGTACCGGGGTCACCTACGGTGAAACCAATACGGGTCAATCCGTCGTCAAGCGTGACGAAGTTATTGGTAGGGTTACCGCCGCCTTCAGGAACCGGGGTAATGGTGACTTGGCCGTTGCGAGAAGCCGTACCCGTGGAGATGGGAATCTCCAAAACAGCAATCAGGTACTCGGTGCCCGCGGTAGGTTCGATCAAGGTACCTACCAAAGAAGCGTAACTCGCGCTGTGGCGCTGAGGGTTACCACCATCGGGGAAGGTGAAAACCTGAGGACCGCCGGAGCCCCCAACGAAATCAACCGCGGCGCCGCCTTGGGTCGCTTGGTTGAAAATGCCGCCGGAGCAAGTAACGGCACCGGTGGAACCGGTACCAAGGTTATTGAGGTCAGTGCCGGGGTTGGTAAGACCGGCTTGTGCAGTGGCCTGGAACGCGTTGGCGATCATGAAGGAACCGGATACGCCGCCTTCGATCAAGCCATCCGCATCCGCCACATCAAAGGTAACTGTAACTTGGGAAATTTGACGGTTGTCAATGGTATCGGACATAAAGACCGGTACCTGAACACAACCGCCACCCGTAATGTCACCGGGCGCAATGGTAATTTGGCCGATTCTCAGGGCAGGCTGACTGAAAGCAGGGGTGCTTACCAGCGCCATAACCGCGAGAAACAATGGCAAAATAATCTTTGTTTTCATTGATTTACCCACCATCTCTTGAATTGAAATTATCGGTATTGAAGGTGATGACACACCAATTCATCATCCTTGATTTCCACCTGTCTCTACAAGGGAACAAACGCCCTCGCCATCCGAACGGTGGAATTGAAACAGCCTAGGTCAACAGGAAAGACAAAAGCAAAAAACAAGCCAACCTCTGTCTCTCAAAAAAAGACAAAGGTTGGCTCTTTACTGACTCAAAGCTCAGCTTACTTTTGGATGGTTTGGAAAGAAACTTCAGAAGTGTCGAAGCGCACGGGCTTGTTGTCATCGCTGAAGGTTTTGGTGTTTGCCATGTAGTAAGACATGTTTTCACCGGCTTCGTAGCTCACTTGAACTTCAGGAAGCGCTTGCTCACCGTTCAGGTTAAACAGGGTGATGTTCAACTGGTCGGAACCCGCCTGTTCGGTAGCCAGGATGTTCCAACCTTTGTTGGTCGCTTCTTCGGAGATGGATACTTCACCGAAGGCACCATTGCGAGGAACCAAAGAGGTGGTGAACAATGCACCCACGGCTTCAGCAGGCTGCAGAACCAAAGTACCGGCGCCGGCACCCAAGTCGTAGTGAACGGTGTTTTTGTTTGCGCGAGTTTGAGAGCTGGTCAAGCGACGTACGCCGGGCAACAAGTCGCCTGGGTCTTTGGAACCGTCGCAGTTGGCGTCCATTTGCTGGATCTGGTCATCACCAGTCAAAGCGCAAGTCACGTTGAACAAGCAGCGCAGGAAAGGCAGCAAGTCACCGTTGGTCAAGCGGTCGTCGCCGTCCATGTCCAACTTCTTACGGGTGGTGGTGGCGTTCACCAAACGAACGGTCAAGTTCGCGTCGTCAAAGGTGACCTCGGTAGAAGAAGCGGCGGTGGCGTCTTCTTTTGCGATGATGTGACGGTCGGTAGAAACGTTGTTGGCTACAAAACGAACGGTCTCTTCGCTGGAGATACAGGTGCCGACGTCGCGGGTATTACCCACGGCATCGTGAAAACGCGCGGGGTACAAGCGCCAGCGGCCCAGGATCAGGGTGCCGGTATCGGGACGTTGTTCAGCGTTCAAAATAACCGCACCGCCGCGGAAGGTACCGCGACCGTTGTTGCCGGTGGTAACCGTGGGTTGACCGGCTTCATCGGCGGGCAGAATTTGAGAAGTAGGCAGACCGCCTACACCGGTAACCAGTTCAAACGGGGCGTTGGCGGCGCCAACATTTTCCAACGGAGAGTAGAAAATGAACGAGCCCCAAACGATGCTGCCTTCCCAGCCGGCCAAACGGAAGGTACCGGCATCGTTGAAGCGAAGCTCCAAGTCGAAGATCGCGTAGTCATTAGCGGTATAACCGGCAACGTTGATTTCAGTCGGGCTAACAAAGCCCGGGGAAGCCGAGTTGGCAACGAAGTGAAGTGAAGGTTGGGCAAACGCGCAAACGCTGAATGCGGCGGCGAGTAAGCACAAGATTGATTTCAGTTTCATGGAAATTCCTCCTATCCTTGAAAACCTTATTGCAATGGTGAATTAACTAGTACGGCCAGGCGACAAGCGCGCCCATCGTTTGGCTTCCGCTGCCGTAAAGAACAAATCCAGCAATGTTTTCACTGGATTCTATCAAGATGACGTCGCCCGCGGCAATGTCACTATCAAAGAGGTTGGAAGCCAATTGAACCAATTTAACTTTTGGGTTTAGGGTTTCAGTTTTGGTTGCCTTAATCGTACCATCGGCCGCAACCAAACGCAGTTGAATGTTCGCGGTCTGGTCGGCGGGATTCACCAGGGCAACCCCGGTCCAGCCACCGGCGGACACACCATTTTCAGTGTGGGGAATCGCCAAGCGGTTGGACAAGTTGGTAATCGTCTCAAAACCGGCAAATTGGTCGCCGGGCGGCAGGGTGCCAAACAGTTCGTAACCCGTCATCGGCTGGTCGGCAACCACCCGAAGCCAGGCGGCACCTTCGCCGAAATCGAAACGCCCGGCACTCACCAAAAAGGTGCGTTTCTCACCGGCGTTAAATTCGAGGGCTTGACTGGTTACCAAATCACCATCGGCACTGTAGGATTCCACGGTTACGTTGGTAACGACGTCCCCTATATTAATCAGAACAATGCCGGTCCAAAAGCGACTTGTATCACCGGCGATGTGAACAAAATACAATTCTTGGGCTGATTGTTGATTGAGTCCCACACCAACCGATTGGCGAACCCCGGTATCGGGAACCAAACCGAACACCTCGGCACCGATCACGCGATCCGTACCGGAGCCGTCCAGGGTGATATCACCCCAGCCCGGACCTTGAATGGTGCCACCCATAACCTCGGCAAAGTTGAAAAATGCTTGACCGCCGGGATCGACCGCACCCAAGGTAAAACCGTTTGTTTCCGCGGCACCAAGCCGCAGGGTTTGGTTCGCATCAGACAAATTCACCGCGGCACCCAAGGTATAAAACTGGTTCACGTCTTGGGCGATGTGCGGCACGTAAACGAAGGGTTCTGAATCAGATACAGGGCTTAGGGTGTAAAGTTCTTCTCCGTCCACGGATCGAACATTGGCGACCCCGGAGAACAACGGGCTCGCAACCCCGTCAACGGTTAACGTGGCCACGGCCCAGGCTGCCGGCTCGGCGTCAAATTGAATTTGCGCACCGGCCAAACCGGCCAGAGTTTGGCGGTTGGGGCCCTCGAGGAGCCCACCTTGCTGATCAAAGATCAGGACGTCCAAAGTGGCAGCTTCGTTATTCAGGTTGGTAAAACCCAAGTGAGTCATCTTGTCGCTTCCACCTTCTAAAAGCGGGAAGAACAAATGGTGCTCCCCTGATTTAGAAACAGGCCGCGACAGCGTAATAGGTACAGAAACATTCGCAAGACCCGCGGCCGAGAGGGTTAAGGTTCCGGCCATTTCCTGGCCGGGGAAAAGGTAGGCGCGATCAACCAACAATCGGACCGTATCGGAATCACCGGCGGCAACCTCGCCTTCCTCGGGTAAGGTTTGCAACCAATCCGGCTTGCTCGCCACCTGCCAGGAAAAGGCTTGCGCGTTGCTGGCCGAAAGGCGAACTTGCAAAGCCGAGGTCTGATCACCAAAAGGCACCTCGTCTGTGTTCAACCGAAGCGATGCCGGGCCTTCAACGTTAACGGTGGTTTCAGCGGAAGTCGTGCCACCGTCGCCGGTCACAGAAAGCCTGTAGGTTGTGGTTTCTCCCGGGCTCAGCGTCAAGCTCCCGGAAGTATTCACGTTCAAGTTACCTGGCTGAATTACGGCGGTGTTGCCACCCTCACTCGCCCATGTAAGCTGAACCGATTCACCCACGTTGATGGAATCGCGGCTCGCGCTAAACGAGCTGATCACCGGTGCGGTAACCACACGGAGACTGGCGGTAGCGGTGACGCTGCCAAACTCATTTTGGGCCAGTAAGGTAAAAACCGTGTCCGCGTCGGGAGAAACGGTGGCACTGCCTTGCCCGGAAACGCGACCGATGCCCTGGTCGATATCGATGGTCTCGGCACTTTCCACATTCCAGCTCAAGGTCGCATTATCACCTTGGACGATTTCGGTAGGTGAAACGGTAAAAGAAGAAACAACAGGGATGCGCGCGGTCGTTACCGCGATGGTGACCGTGGCGGAAACACTGCCGCCGCCATTCGATGCGATCAAGGTATAAGTCGTGTTATTGGAAGGCGCCACGGCACGGGAACCCGTCGAGGACACCGTGCCGATGTTGTTATCAATGGTCACCGTGGCGGCGTTGCGCACACTCCAAGAAAGGGTCGATTCATTCCCGGATACAACGGTGGTTGGGTTCGCGTTAAAGAAGTCGATAACCGGGGGGTCCTGGGTATTCGTTTGAACATTCACGGTAACGCTGCGTTGGATCGAGCCCGCGTCGTTGGTAGCGGTAAGCGTGTATACCGTGCTTTGCGAGGGCGAAACGTCGAAAGAACCACTGGTCGCGACCGTTCCAACCGTGGGCGAAATCGAGACCGAATCCGCATCCGTCACGCTCCAGGCCAAGCGACTGGAATCGCCTTGATCAATTGTTTGCGGGGTGGCGGTAAAACTCTGTACGGACGGCAAACCGCCGCCGGTGCCGCCGACATTCACGGCGCCCACCGAAACCGTTAGGTTCCCGTCTTCAATTCGTTCCTGCAAAAAGCCCGTATCGTCGCCCAATATATTGGCGCCGGGCGAATTCACGACCGAAAAAGCAATAACCCGTCCGTCTGCGGCGCTCGAAGGAACGACCCGCAAAAGACCAATCAGGTCGCCTGGCGCGGCCGCACCTAAGGTAACGGGAAAAGGAACGTTGAGGTAACCGGCGGCCAAATTAACGACCCCGTCTCCCTGAATGGCGATAAACACGTCAGGGTTGTTCACACTGGTAACGCCTGCTTTCACAAACTGTATCGAGTCAACCAGGCTTGCGTCAAAACTAAGACGGACAGCCATTTGGTGAATCACATTGCCAACCGTATTGTCGGCATCGAGCAGCGTACCTGGAATGTCGCGGATGTAAACCGGCATGTCGGCGGGTTGGCCGACTTCACCACCGGCGCTGCCGATGGTAACGGAATCTTGAGCGGAAAGGGGAAACAACAAAAAGAAGAGCGTCAAGGCGAACAGTTGGGTCGTCATTAGGGTTTTCGTCATGTTTCGCCGCGTCCTCCTGAACTTTATATTTGGGCCTCATTTCACTAAGACCGGAAGACGCGGGATTGCTCTCAAAAAAAATTAAAATATTATTCGCTTCCCCTTCCTCGGTCGACAGACGTGACAAAGCTCACATAAAATCAGCCTTGCTCAAGGGGGTGACAGTCGGCGTGAACCGCGCGCAGGCGCTCTCGCGCCACTTCCGTGTAGATCTCGGTGGTCTTCAAATCACGGTGACCCAACAGCGCTTGGACCGCGCGTAAATCCGCTCCGTGATTCAGCAGATGGGTCGCAAAACAATGGCGCAATACATGCGGCGTTAATTTGTCGGCATCAATGCCCGCCACAAGTGCATATTTCTTCACCATCTGCCAAAATGCCTGTCGGGTCATGGCCCGACCGAAGCGGTTTAAAAAGACATCGTCGCTGGATCCTTTGACCAGAGCAGGCCGGCCTTCCACCAGATAAGTTGTAAGTCGTTCACGAGCCGAGCGGCCGAAAGGAATCAGCCGTTGTTTGCCGCCTTTTCCAAAAATCAGCAAAATCTCTCGGTCTAATCGCAGTTCTGTAAACCGGAGTGAGACCAATTCACTCACCCGCAAGCCACAGGAATACAGCAACTCCAACATGGCGGCATCTCTCAAACCAAAGGGTTTCGACACATCCGGCGCGTTGAGAAAATCGGTTACGTGGGCTTCACTAAGAACCTTGGGCAAGCGTTTCCCAACGAAAGGCGCTTCCAAATGCTCCGTCGGGTTGACGTTGATACGCCCGCGACGGTGGAGATAGCGGAAAGCTGACCGTAGCGCGGAAAGCCGCCTCGCCCGCGTTCGTGCCCCAATACCCCGGGTGGTTTCATCAGCTAGAAACCGTTGAATGTGCTCCCGGTTCGCCTGGATCAACGCGGTTTCCCCTAGGAACTGGAGAAATAAAGCAAGATCGGTGGCGTACCCCTGCACGGTATGCTCTGAATTTTTGCGTTCTGCTACCAAGTAACCGACAAATTCATCGAGAAATTGTTGATTCACGGCCGACAGCCGTCGCTCTTCAGCCACGTCCCCTCCCTGTTAAGCAACCAACCCTAGCACGTCGCAAACAGGAGAGCCGTAAAGAAGCGGGGAATCCCGCTCAATGCGGCCTACTCAAAAAAAGGACGTCGAGCCTTGTGTCGGACCCACGATCACGCCTGCTCGGTTCGTCCACAAAATCGCGGTTGGCCCAGGGGCGTCGTTTTCATCACCGATGTGGTCCCGACCATCGCGACCCGGTTCTTTCCCCCATCACGATTGGCCCTGGGGGCGTCGTTGCAACCACCGATGTAGTCCCGACCATCGCGATCCGGTTCTTTCCGTTCGTCCTGAAGGGACGAACACACCGCCATGCCGGGCCCACCATTGATTTAAACGTTCGCCGAAGGCGGACCACAACCCGCTGTCCTGTAGGGACTAACTATGACAGCGAAGGGTCGGGCCCTTTGAGAAGTGTCTTCATTCCTAAATCTAACGGGAAGCTCAGACGACTCGGGATTCCGACCATGAAGGACCGCGCGACGCAAGCGCTGTACGCCATGGCGTTACTACCGGTCGCCGAGGCTACGGCGGACCCACATTCCTATGGGTTTCGACCCAAGCGCGGGGTCGCCGACGCGATTGCGCAGTGTCATATCAACCTGTCACAGAAAAATCGTGCCACATGGGTCCTGGAAGGAGACATTAAGGCGTGTTTTGACAAGATCGATCACCAATGGCTCCTGGATCAGATCCCCATGGATCATAAGGTCTTGAGCCAATGGCTGAAAGCAGGATACCTCGAGAAAGGAACCCTCTTCCCGACGGAAGCAGGGACACCGCAAGGCGGCATTATCTCGCCCATCCTCGCCAACATGGCGTTGGACGAGATTCAGGAAATGCTGGCAAGCACGGTCCCGAAAGGTTCCAAGGTCAACTTCGTCCGGTACGCCGATGACTTCATCTGTACCGGAATAAACGAGGAGATTCTGCAGAGAACGGTAAAACCGGCAATCGAAACCTTCCTCCGAGAACGGGGTCTGATGCGCTCACAAGAGAAAACAAAGATCACCCACATCGAAGAGGGTTTCGACTTTTTAGGGTACAACCTAAAAAAGTTCGGGGAAAAGATGTTAATCAAACCCGCGACGGGCAAGATCAAGCATCACCGCCTCAAGCTGAAAACCATCTGTCGACAGCTACGATTCAGAAAGACGTTCCAAGTAATCGCCGCGCTGAACCGGGTTCAGCGTGGCTGGGGCAACTTCTACCGTAACTGTTGCGCCTCAAAGGTATTCAGTCAGATCAATCATGACCTTTTCCAAATGGTGAAACGGGAATTGAAACGGAGGCATTCGAAAAAATCGGGCAAATGGATCAGGAGAACCTACTTCAAAACCATTGGCAACGACCATTGGATTTTAGCAGGCAAAGAGAGAAGAGAGGACCAGGAAAGAACACACTATCTGTTCCAACTGGGCCGGCTCCCCATCCGACGTCACGTGAAATTCCTGATGGCGGCGCACCCGTTCGACCCAACGTTCAACAAGTACATCCGTAAACGGAAGGCCATGAACATGGCGAACCGCTTAAAGGAAAGCCACTTGAAAGGGCGGACGCTCACCAAATGGACCCGTTCGAAAAACACTGCCGGGTCGCTTTAACACGCGACCTTTTCATTGCTTGAGCCGTATGTGGGGAAACTCGCACGTACGGTTCTTAGAGGGGGAGCGTGCCGTAAGGTACGCTCTCTACCCGACCAGCGGGAAGAGGTTCGTCGCCGCCTCACGTTCAAATAAACCATGGGCCCCGCATGGCGGTGTGCGTGTACGTTTAGCACACGCCGGATGAATCACCCCGCCAGGCATTCCGTTTATCGGAAAACCATGGCCGCCATACGCCCGATCAACCACCCCGCCATGCATTTCATTTTTTGGGAAACCACGGCCGGTACACGCCGGATCGACCAACATGCATTACCTGTTCCCAGATCGTCAACGAGCCCGCCCGCTGGGAACCAACAAACAGCCGGAAATAAGAAAAGCCCGCTTTCGCGGGCTCTTCAGTGTGTGGCTCTGGCAGTGACCTACTTTCCCAGGGTCGAACCCCAGTATCATCGGCTCTATCGGACTTAACTACGGTGTTCGGAATGGGAACC